>JAJFFF010000048.1 GCA_021776785.1 Planctomycetota bacterium
TGTTTTTTTTCTTCAATACCATTTTATTCCTAATTTTGTTAGGGTGTCTATGTGCGGCTTTCGTGCCGCACTTCGACCGCGATTTTGAGACCCAAAACGACCTGTGAAGGGCTTAGTGGCGCTTTCACGGCGGCAAAAGGGTCAAAAGTGCGGCACAAATGCCGCACCCGGCGCCCATAAACACTTTTAACAAAAGGGCTTACGGCCGAAAAAATCGAACCCGGTACCGCATTGGGTGCTGCGGCGGCGGGGGGTGGTCGGATTTTTTGGGTTGGTTAGTGCGAGCCCGTCATGTGGACGAACTTGCCGCCGTTTTTGTTGGCGAACGTTCTTAGGAACGTGATGTCCACGCCCGTGTTGCCCATCGCGATCACGTGCACCTTGAGGCGAGCGAAGCGGTTGCGCTCGTGCCACCAGCCAAGGAGCTCGTCGGCTTTTGTGATCTCGCCGTCCGTCGGACTTCCATCCGTTAAGAAAAACAACGTGTCCGGCGTGTCGGCGAACGACGCGCGCCAACTCGCCCCCTCGTTCTCGTACGCAAGAACGGCGCGCAACGCGTCGTAGTAGTTGGTCTGACCCGACGGGTTGAGAGCCCGCACCGCGCCGGCCGCACTGTCAGCCGCCGAGCCGGCCGGCACCGGCGCGTTCTTCCAAACACGAACGCGGTCGTTGAAAAACACCATATTCACGCGCGTACGCGGATCGAGCTCTTTGAGTGCTTGCGCGATCTCTTCTTTGACGACTTCCATCCGGGTGCGACCGTTGTAGACGCGACCCAGCCGCTGCTGCCATTCCTTGCTGACGGAAAAGCCCTGGTTCATCGAAAGCGAGTAGTCAATGACGTAGCCAACGGCGCGCGCGTACACCTTGATGCCGTAGTACGTCGGCGGTTTCGTCTTGCGCGGGCCCGCGACCGTGCGTCGCCCATCTTTAGCGGGCATCTCTTTCTCACGCCGCTTCTTCTCGGCGTCGAGCACGTCCTTCATGCGCTTCTCCAAGTCGCGGAACTTCTTCATGTGGTTCCACCACTTGGCCCACTGGTCCTGCGTCCAGTCGCGCTCCATCCCGGCCAACTGGTAGACCGAGCGATTGATTTCGTCGCGAACGCGGCCGCCCTCGCTGGACATGCGCCCGATCAACATGTCCAACGCCTTCGTTGAACCGATCGAGCGAAACGTATCGCACGTCGCGACCTTGACTTGCCACTTGCTGTCCATCAAGTTGCGCTCAAACTTAGGGATCGTGTTCTCCGCGACCCTTCCAAACCGACCGAGCGCGTTCATCGCTGCGATGCGAACCTTGCCATTGCCGCGCGCACCCGCAACCTCAGCGATCGCAGGAATCGAATCGACGTCGCCCAACTGGGACAGCGCCCGAATGGCGTTGGCCTTGACCAACCAGAAGCTTTCGCTCATGGCGTTGCGCAATAGTTCTTTCGCCGCGGCGTCCTTGTTGGCGCCGAACACGCGACAAAGCGTCGCCTTACCGTACTTCCCGGCGCGGGCGTAGCCCTTCCCGCGAAGGTAAGCCATCACCTCTTCGTCGGTCGTACGGCCGAGCACGAGATACGCAACTTCCTGCACGCGATCCGAAGACCGCGAATCAAGCAAGGAGACGATCAAACGCGCTGTTTTGATGTTTTGGCAGCGCTCTAGGCCACGGATCTTGCTGGCCAAGAGCTGAAGGTCGGTTTCTTTCGCGATGCCGCGCAGCTCGCGACCGCTGGCCTCGTCAATTTCGGACTCTTTCGATTTCTCCTTGTCCGTCGCTTCGACGTTCCGCCGCTTTCCGAGCACCGCCTCGCGCCAGCGATCGTCGACGTACTCGGGCGCTTGCCCCCAAGCCGCCTTGGCCGCAACACGCGCTTCCTGCGCATCGCGCAAGGACTGAACAAAGCGAACGAACGGCTCGCGCTCGCCGTCGATAAACACGTTAAACCACGACCACGAGCGGACGTGCATGTTGAAGCTCATTTGCTTTGCCGTCGCCGCCTGGAACATGCGCTCCACAGGATCGCGATCCGGACCGCGCGCCGCAATCTTTCTAGCCTTGCCGCTCCACCGTGCACCGCTCCCGCTTACCGTAACGCCCTCTTGGGCGCAGAAAAAAGCGTGGTCGCGTGCGCGCGGATGAATCTTGCAAAGCCAGTGAGCCGACCCGCGAAAAATCCATTGCGGGAGGTGTTTGGGGAACGGGCTTCCGTTGTGATACGTCGAGATGCACAGGTGCCCGATCATGTGCCGCGTGTTGAAGTGCAGGTCGTCGTCGCTGCGTGCGGCCAGGCAGAAACCGTTCGTCGCATCATCGAGCTTGCCCTTCGAGCCACCGCCGAACAAAAGGTTGCCCTGCGGGTTGCCGATCAGGATCGACGCAAATCGCGAACGCACGCTATCGGACTTCGACAAGACGATCGCGGAACGATGATGGCGCGGCTCGCCAAACACATCCACCCATTGCAGCCGCGCAATCTCGGCGCGCTGCAGATAGAGGTGTAAGAGTTCGTGGCGGCTAGCCATGCGAAAGCCACCACCCGCGGTCGTGATTTTGAGCGGCGGCAAATCGGTGACGAACAAGTAGTTGTGGCTGCGCGCTGCCTCGATGCGTTTGCCGCCTACTCTTTTCATCTTGGCGGCGACCGCAATCATCTCGGCGTGTTCAGGGCGCGGGGCCGCCTTCTTGGAGATCAACGCTTTCGCGCACAACGAACACTCGACGTGCCAAGCCGCTGCGTGGCGAAGGAGGAACGACTCCATGTTGCCCGCGCCGTACCCGTCCTTGCTCGGCGCCTTCCACGTCTTGCACGTGAGGCCCTTGTTGGCCACCTCGCAGCGCGTCGGATCGGCCGGCGCTTTCTTGGGGCAACGCAACGCGGTGTAGGTGGCGTAATGCTCGCGGCACGAACACTTCAGCGCGCCCGCGACCTCCTGGGCAAACGGCGCCGTCGCGAGCAGCGCCAGGGCCAGGAACAAAATCAGGCTGCGGATCGGTGCGAGCATGCCTGTTTATAACGCGATATGGCGGGGTCCGGACACCGACGTGCCGAATTCGCGCCGCCCGATACGGGCGTTTGCAGGGCGCGCGGCCAGGATCGCGACGGGGCCACGCCCGCGGTTTGCGAAGCTAGGCGCTCGTGGCGCGGACCAAGAACTCGGAGATCGCGGCTGTTTCAGGAGCCTGCTGGCGCCGCCGCTCCGTCACCGCGGGCCCGCTGTAAGGCGACACGTTGTACTCGCCGTTGCGCCACGTCATCGTCTCTTTGAGGATACACAGAATCTGTTCGTCGAGCTCGCGCGCAACATCGCCACGCGACGCCATCCCCATGCCGACGATCAACGTGCCAAAAGGAGCCGAACGGCCCTGGCTGCGATTCTGCTCCCGCTGGACGAGCGCCAGCTCGCCTTCTGTGATCACACCGCGTTTGACGAGCGCTTCGCCGAGACGCGGCCCAAAGCTCGAGTGAGCCCACGTGATTTCGCCTTCGCGCAATCCAAACGTGGCTTCGGACCCGTGACAACGAATGGTCAAAATGCCACTCGTCGCAGCGCGTTCGAGCATCTGAAAAACCGGCCCAACGCCAAGACCAGAAAGGTCTCCCGAAATTATACTCATCGCATTTGGTCTCCCGCCAAAACGAAGTGTTGCCCACGGACCGTGGGAGTAAAGACGCGACAAAACGACCCGTCTCGGAGTGAGACGAGTCCGCGAGCAATTGCACGGAATCGTTACAGAGCGCAGCAATCTATTCTGCGCCGCGCGTGGTCTTGGTCGCGTCGTCGGCTCCAATCGCGCGACTAGTTGCAAACGCGACAAAGCGAGATGTGACTCCGGCGCGCGTGACACGCCGCGCTTCTAACCGTCTTTACCGGCCACGGCGATCGGGGATCGCGTATCCCTACTCTGACCCCAATCCGACCTCTACTCCGGCGAACGAGCGGACTCGACCGGCTGGCCGTCGGGCTCGCTGACCGGGCCTTTGGCGGCGGCTTGCGCCTCCAACGCGTGCTCGGCGCGCCCGCCGAGCACACTCACCATGGGAATGGCGCTCAGCGGCGGCTTGTCCTCGCGAACGATCGGGCCGCGCCAGAGATTCCACGCCCAAGGGACCGTGCGCCGCAGGGTCTGCAAAAAGCCGCGCATGCCCGCGGCCTGCGCGATGGAGTCCGCAAAATAGAGCCGACTCCGCGGTCGAACGAGCGCCCAAAGGAACCGAAGCGGGTTGTAGAAATACGCGTACGCAATCACCATGTTGACCTGCATGCGCCACGGCTTCTCGGCGTGCGTCGCAAACACGTAGTTCGCGTCGCGCATGTGCTGGCGCACCGGCTTTTCGTTCGCGCTCTGGATCACCATGCCGGAGTTGTACGTTCCTTCGTACAGCTTCGAGCCGGTTGCCGGCGAGAGCATCAATACCTGGAACGTGACGGCGCCCGCTTTACGCAGCATGCGGGCCTGGTTAAGCAGTCCATACGGCTTGCCCCATGTGTAGAGCGGTTGCCCGTCGTGATGCATCATCATCGGGTTGGGCTGGATGCCGAATCTCGAGAGGAGTTGGAACGCCTCGGTCGTGTTGTCGACGCTTTGGCCCTTCTTCACGACGGTCGCGGTCATATCCTCGACGCCCATCCAGATGCCGCGCAAACCGGAGCCGCGAATGATCGGCATGTGGTCGCGCAGCTTCAGCGTGTCGTGCACGGTCGCTTCGGTTGCCCACCGGATCCGCCTGCGTAGGCGAGCGCCGTCGTGCATGCGTGTGTTCGACAACTCTTCGCAGATTTCGATCGTGCGCGCGTGGTTGTTGAAAAAATTGTCGTCTGTGCCGAACGCGAGTCGCATCCCGTACTCCTTGTGCAGCGTCACCAATTCGTCGGCGATGCGCTTGGGAGACTTCGTTCGCTCGAGCCGCTGGTTGTACGCGGGGATCGGGCAGTACGGACAACGGAACTTGCAGCCGAACGTCATGATCAGGGATGCGATCGGCGTGTACTTTTTGACGCGATGGGCTGGCAACGCGTGCGCGCCGAGCCCCGCGCCGCGGCTCGGCGGCTCCAACAAACGGTACCCAAGCTTGGGATGCGGCAACTCGTCCAAATCGCCCAGCAAGCGCTGCACGCCTGTGTCCACAAGTTCGACGGCTAGATCGTCTTCGTCGACGCGCGCGTAGTAAATGCCGGGGATTTCATCGAGCGCGCCGGACGCGCGGCACCGCTTAAACGCTTCGCGGAGCGGTTCCTTGCCAGCGCGTTCGGTGAGCAACACTTCAAGCAACTGCAGGAAAACGAACTCCTCGCCGGTGACGACGAGATCGGCGCCCGCGCGCCCGATGTTGCGCGGGCCGCTGAACATGTTCCACGGCTCGTACACGGAACCAGCGCCGCCCGCAACGATCAACGGGCGGTGCGGCGGCGCGATCGTCCGCGCGTCCTTCATCATGTCCTGCGCACACTCGGTGTGGAGGTGCATGCTCGACACCAAGAACAGATCGGGCACGCGCCCGTCGAGTTTCATCGCGGACGGCTGGAAGTTCTTGTTCCACTGCTGCAAGACGATGCGCGTCTTTTCGAAGCCGCAATCCGTGAGCGCGGAGCCGATCGCGCGGACGCCGGCCGGCGCCATCTTCATGTCCGCGTAGATGAACGGAAGCATGCGTGTGTTGTGATTAAACGCGCATGCGATGACGGATGCTAAGTCGTGTTGCGGGGCGAGACGCCGAAGTCGCTCGCGAAGCCGGCTGAATTCGCCCGGCTCTAAGCGTTCATCGCCGCGCGAACGGCGGGGAAGTTCCACGAAAATGTCCGATCCGTTTTGATGCCGGGCCCTACTGCCTGCGGCGGCCCAACTTTAGCAAAACCGACGGCGGTTCGCGCGCGGGTTGGCGGACTCAAGGACCGGGTACGCGTCGAATCGGTCCAAGCCGGTGCCGTTACGATGGTCCGATGGAAGGGAATGGACTCACCGTCGGCGCGGACGGGATCCGCCGGTGTTGGTGGCCCGGGGAGCACCCTGACTACGTGGCGTACCACGACTCCGAGTGGGGTCGGCCGGTTGGCGACGACAATCGCATCTTCGAAAAAGTGTGCTTGGAGGGGTTTCAAGCGGGCCTCAGTTGGCTCACAATCCTGCGCAAGCGTGAGAACTTTCGTGCGGCGTTTGCCGACTTTGACATCGACCGCGTGCGTCGCTTCAACGCCCGTAGCGTGACGCGGCTCCTTCGCGATGCCGGCATCGTCCGCCACCGCGGCAAGATCGAATCCGTGCTCAACAACGCGCGGCGCGCCGCACAGTTGCGCGACGAGTACGGGTCTCTTGCGCGGTTCTTTTGGTCGTTTGAGCCGCCCGCTTGCGATCGGCCGGCGCGCCTCGACTACGCGACCCTGCGCACGCTCTCCAAAACGGAGGCTTCGACGGCGCTTAGTCGCGACCTCAAAAAGCGCGGATGGAGTTTTGTGGGCCCGACGACGATGTACGCCTCGATGCAGGCGATGGGCTTGGTCAACGATCACCTTGAAGGTTGCGTGACGCGCGCTCGCGTTGCGAAAAAACGCGCGCAATTTACGCGGCCCCGCTAGTAGCCGTTGAAAAGTCACATGGGCTACGAACGGGCCTCGAAGCCGATCTCCGCGTCGCGCATCCTCGTTGTAGCGTTGCTACAGCTCCGGTTCGCTCCTTGATCTCGACTCCGATTCCACGCTCTCGCGACTCCAAGCACTTTTTCAACGGGCTGCTAGGCTGTCCCCGATGAACGCGGTCAATCTTGTTCTTCGCTGGACTCACGTGGCGCTGGGCGCAATCGGTTTGGTCGCGTTTTGGGTCCCGGTGTTTTCGAAGAAGGGGAGCAAGCTGCACGTTGCGGTCGGCCATGTCTTTCTTCTTTGTGCGTACGGCGCGGCGGGCACGGCGCTCGTTACGCTCGCCGTTCGAATCGGTGAGGACGTAACGGGGCGCGCTCCGCTCCGCTCTTACGCCACGGTCGTGCTCTTGGGTTATCTCGCGGTCGTTACGCTCGCTCTCGCGCGCCACGCCGCCCTTGTCGTGCAGACGCGCAAGAACCCCAGTCTGATTCAGGCAGGCTATCACCGCTTGCTCCTTCGTTCGGCCCAAGTGGCGAGCGTCCTCATCGTCCTCTACGCCTTGCTGTCGCGCCCGCCCAGCATGTGGATCCTGTTGGGCATGAGTCCGATCGGCCTGCTCACCGGCGTCGGAATGATTCGATACGTCGATCAACCGACGCGGCTGCGCATGGGTTGGTTGTATGAGCACATCGGCGCGATCTTGGGGACCGGGATTGCGTTTCACACGGCGTTTGCCGTGTTTGGCGCGGCCCGCCTCTTTCAGTGGAAGCCTGGCCCGCTCGTGATCGTCGCCTGGCTGGGGCCCACCATCATTGGCATCCCTGTGATCGCGCTCTGGACGCGCCACTACCGGCGCAAGTTTAACGAGTAGAGGGGCGGCGCGGACAGTCCGAGCCCTCTGCCAAACTTAGGCCGTGGGTGGTTGCACAGGAACGTTATGACGGCAAACATTGGGCTGGAGCTATCGGAGCTGTCCTCCGCGACGGGTCCGATTCTCGAGTATGTGATTTCGCGGAGCCCGCTGGGTATGTGCGTTGTCGATCCGAGTTTGCGTTACCGGTACGTCAACGATTCGCTCTGTTCGATGCTCGGCTACTCACGTGACGAGTTGATTGGGCGGACGTTTCTCGAGATCACCTACCCCGACGACCGCGACCTCGATCGCAATCTCTCTGAGCGCGTCTTTCGCGGCGAGATCCCCGACTTTCGAATTCGCAAGCGGTTTGTTCGTCGTGACGGCAGCCTCATCACCGGGGATATGCAGGCTACTGTCATTCGCGGCGATGATGGCGTCGTCGTTTGGGGAATCGCAACGATAGACAACGTTTCGGCGCGCGACGAGCTCATGCAGAAGGTCGCCGACTTTGAGCGCGACTCGACGCTCAGCAGCATGGCTGCCAACATCGCCCATGATCTCGGAAACTTGCTCACGATCGTGAAGATGCGCACGGAAGCGCTGGCGGCGGGCCACCCCCCGCATCAAACCGAGCAACTCCAGGACGCTCTTGTGCGCGCCGAAGCGCTCACGCGCGGGCTCCTGACGTTTGCACGGCAGCGTCCGCCTGCCCGCCGTGTCGTCGATTTGGATCAACTTGTCGCGCACTTCGCGGGCTTTGCGGAGTCGTTGATCCCGCCCCATGTGCGGTTCCGCTTGAGCACCGAAGCCGATGGAGCCAGCGTCATGGTGGATCCGTTCGACATGGAGCGCGTGCTCATGAATCTCGTTGTGAATGCGTGCGACGCCATGCCGGACGGGGGGCTCCTGCGTCTGACAACGCGGCGCACAACGCCGGAAGAGCGCGCCGACGGTTACGTCGCCATTTCGGTTGAAGACGAAGGTGTCGGCATCCCCGACCGCATCCGCGGGCGCGTGTTCGATCCGTTCTTTTCAACCAAGGGTGACGCGGGTAGCGGCGTCGGGCTTTCGATCGTCAAAGAAATCGTCGAAGCAAACGGCGGTTTCGTAAGAGTCGAATCGGAACCCAACGAAGGAACCCGCTTCGACGTGGTGTTGCCAAACACAGAACCAGAACCAACAAAACAAGGCATCTAAAAAAGCCCGCAACAAGCAACGTTGCCCACCCAGTTCCCCCCCTCCCCCCAATGCGGTACCGGGTTGGATTTTTTCTGTTCTAAGCCCTGAATCCGCTGCTGGTTATGGCGTCGAAGTGCGGCATTGGTGCCGCAAACCCAAGGATGCGGGCCCCCTCAAACGGCTGTTTTTGGCCTGTTTGCAACAACGATATCGGTTTTGTTGCGTTCCACGAGGGCTGAAGCGGGGAAAAGCGCGGCGCCAATGCCGCACCTTGGCGACATAACCCATTGATTAAAAATAAGTTATGGAAGAAAAAATCTAACCCGGTACCGCATCGGGGGGGGCGGGGGGGTTGGTTTTTTTTGGGGGGGCTGTTTTGCTTTTTTTGGTTTTTAGTTCTTCTTTGGTTTGGGCTACTACGGTCACTCTTGTTGAGGCCCAAACGCCCTCTTGTTGGTTGAGTTTGGCCTTGGCTTGCTCGTCCAAGTGCGTGGCGGGCCACTCTTCGCCGTATTGATCGGCCGTCGCAACGCCGTCTAAGGTGCGGAGTCCCGCGGCGGCCTCCATCAGGTCGTGCAGCGGGCTGGAACTGGCGACGGCCGCCGTGAGTCGCAGCGTGGCCGCCAGTCGCGGATTGACGTCGAGCAAGTAGACGCCGAGCTTGGTCACAATCAGCTCGACCTCGACCAGTCCCTGCGGACGAAACGGGTAGAGATAGCCCATACAAGCGGCGACCATTTCCTCCCACACGAGTGCCGATAGATCCGGCGCCGGACAAACGCGCGTTCGCGAGGTCGGGTGGGCGCCTTCGAGCTGCGTCGGACCTTTGGAGACGGCCGGATACGCGCGACAGCGCCCGTCATGCCAAGCGAGCGTGATCGACAACTCGTCGCCCGCAACAAACGGCTGCAGGATGAATCCGGCCTCGTAGGCGCGCACACCGGCACCCAAGAGCGCGTCGGGTTTTGTATAGATGCGCAAGTCCTCGCCGGCGGTGCCGTCGGGCGCCTTCGCTACGACGGCGGGCACACGCCCTTCCATCAACGCCTCGCGCGCCTGGTCCGGAGTCCACTCCGGAATGGCAAGCAGTCCGGGCACAGCAAGTGCACGACGTGCCATGGCGCTCTTGTCGAATGCTAGGTCGATCAACGTTCCCGTCTGCGCGACGCACGGCCCGGGAAGCGCATCCGCCATCTGTCGGTCCGCCCGCAGCGAGTGGTGCCGGCTAAAAAACACCGTGACGTCCGCCGCGGCGGAAGCTCGGCGGAGCCGCTCGGTGACCGAACGCGCAACGACGCACGCCACTCGGTACGTGGAGTGGCGCAACATCGCGGGAAGCCAGCCGTCCCAAGCCGGCGTCGCCATCACAGCCAAGATGCGCGGCACGCCCGGAGTCTAGCAGGAGTCAGGCGCGGTCGCGTCGGCACGTTCTCGCACGAGGTCGCGGGTGTAAAGCGGCGCAAGGTAGGACGCGAACCGCCGCACGGGTTTACGAAACGCCTTGCTCTGATGCCGGCCCAACCAAGTCCGGGACTTCGAGAGGGTGGCACGATCCGTGACGCTCCACTTCTCGGCAAACCTCTGCAGGGATCTGTCATTCCACTCGGGCGACCAACGCAGCAAGTAGTAGCTGCGATCCCCAGGCTCGAAGCGACGGGGCGGGGAATAGGTGACGACCGCGTCCGGATCAAACACAATGCGCGCTCCGGCCGCCTTCGCGCCCAAACAAAAATCGAGGTGCTCGTGCGTACTCAGCAACTCCTCGTCGAACGGACCGAAACGCTGCAACTGTTCACGGCGCACGAGCATGCAGTGAAACTCCACAAAGTCCACGGGTTCACGCTTGAGCTCCCCCGCTTCCGAGCGCGGCTGATGACAGCACCGATGCCGCTCGTGGAACGCACGCCCGTTCTCCCCGTCCTCAAACCAAGCATCGCCGCCAGCCATGTGAACGCGGTCCGACCCGGGCTCCCCGATCATGTAAAGCGGCCCCACGATGTCCGCGTGCGTCTCTTCCATCGTGGTCATTAGCTGCGTCAGCCAACCCGGCTCGACGGTCACGTCGTTGTCGACAAACACAAGGTAACGCGCATCGCCAACGTTGCGACGCCCGAGATTGCGCGCCTCGTTGGGAGCCAACACATGCTCGGTCCGGAGGAGGGTGAACTCGCGTTGCGCCGCCGCCTCCCGTAGATATCGTGCGACCGGCGCGGGCGATCCACCGTCCACATACACGAGCTTGAACGGCCATCGTGTGTTTGCGTAGATCGACTCGAGAGAGGCGCGCGTTGCACTGAAACGCTCACGCGGCACGACGATGATGGTCACGGGGCTACGGTCCATACCCCTGGGCTATCAAAGCGCCGCCGTAGAAGTCAACGGGTTTACGTATGATCCGGTATGCGGTACGCCCAAACCAACGTTCAGCTCTACGAACAACTGGCGGACCGCGAGCTCGCCGACCTCGTGGCCGTGCGCGACGCGTATCAGCTCGCGATGGAACTGTTTACGTCGCGCTTTCGGGCGTGCGGCCGCCCATTCGTGTGCCACCTCGTCGGCACAGCGAGCATCCTCGCGCGGCACGGCGCGACGATCGACGTGACGGTGGCGGGCCTGGTTCACGCCGCGTACGAACAAGGCGACTTCGGCGTGCGCGGCGCCGGACTCGCATCGCACAACCGGGCGCGCGTCCGCGAAGCGATCGGACCACACGCCGAGGCACTGGTCGCGCGCTACCAGCAGACGCCTGGGACCACGTGGGAGAGCGTCCCTCCGCAAGAGCTCGCTCCGATCCTGCAGATGCGGATGGCAAACGAGCTCGACGAACACATCGACCGCCGCATTCAGTACGCGGGAATTGCACAGGAAGCAGCCCGCGCACGTGGCGCAAAACTCGCTGCCGCCGGACGCGCGTGCGGTTTCGCGTCTCTTGCCGATGAGCTCGAAGCAGCCACCGACGACGCGCGCCCCGTTCCCGCCCCGCTGACGGCGCGCCAAGAGAAATCGTTCACACTCCATCCGCCCCTGCGGAGCGTGTGGCGGGCACGTTGGCGCGCCCTCCGCAAGCGAGGCAAAACGCAAACAAGCCGCGTGTCCGCCCCGCAGGACTGACACGCGGCCTAAAAGACGCGCGGCTAGGACCGGCGCGCGGCGTGAATCAAGGCGCGATTTAGCGGCGCTTCGGCGTGAGTTTTTTGACTCGGACCTTCACCCAGCCCGCGGGCTTTACGCGCACGTCCGGCTTGAGCGAGTGCGCAACGACGTCGCCCGTCACCGGCACGATAAACAACTCGTGATCGCCGTAGAGCGGCTTCGGCTCCGCCCCCGGCATCGCGGCGCGACCACCGAGGAACTGGATCGAGCACGCGACGGCCGCGCTGTCGGGGCGCCACTTCAGGTGATACGCACCGTGGGCGTACAACCGCTTGTCGATGGACTCCGACGTCACCGTGCGTAGCGTCTTCCCGGATTGATCGACAAACAGCACGGACTGATCCAACGAGATGGCCAGGATCTTTCCGTTCGGGCTCCAAGCAAACTCGCGAAAGAACACGCTCTTGCTCAGCTCGATCTCCTTGCCGGAATCCAAATCACGCAGGAAAATCGAGCGCGGGATGTACTTCATGCGGCGCTGGGTCGGCGCCTCAACGGTGTAGGCAATCCAACCATGCGACGGATGCGCCACAACCTCGCGACACGCCCGCTCATTGCGCGCGACCTCGCGCGTCTTGTTATTTTTGCGCGAGTACACGCGGCGCGTGCCGTCGATGGCGTTCACCATGAGCTTGCGCCCGCCGCTCGCCATCGCGGACGCCGTCTCTTTCTGGCTCCACGAACTCTCACGTTTCGTCTTACCCGTCTTCGCGTTCACGACAATCGCGTGGTCGCCCTGATCGAGCGCTACGAAGTACGTTTCCCCAGCCGCGACGATCGCCGCCAGAAACACCAAAACCGCGGGAAGTCTGAGATTCGTCATAGCCCCAGCATGGACCAAACTCCGCGCCGTGGGTCACGCGTTCGTAACGTCCGCCCAGCCGTTACGGCGACGAGATGGCTTCGCGGCGGCGCACGGTGTCTTCGTGCTCGGCGGCCCCGCCGCGTATTTTGTGAATGAGTCGTTTCGCTGCCGTAATCCCTCGCGAACGAACGTGCCGCGAAAAGAGATAGAGATTGGCGTGCGGGCGCACGGATTCGGTCCACAGCATTTTGTGATGCTGCGCGCCACCCAAGAAATCGAACTCGCGCGCGCCGTCGGCAAACGAACGCTCCAACGATTTGGTAATCACGACCGCGCCCGGCGACGCCTTCTTGTTGATACCCTCGCGAAACGACGTCTTTAGGTTGGTGACCTTGCCGTTCCAGAATGTGCAGAGGTGGTACGCCACGGCGACGCCGTCGAGCCACAGCACGTTGGCGTACAGATGCCCGGCTCGCGCCAACCACGGCACGAGTTCGCGATACAGCCCCTGCTCGTGGTCGTGCTGCGTGATCGCCAGCTGGGCGTCAACCTTCCAACTATGCGCTTCAATGTCGAAGATCGCATCCAATAGTTCGTCGGCCCCCTCCGCGCCGCGATACCACCGGTCCTCGAGCTCGCCCTCCTTCCGCAGCGCCTTCTCTTTGCGTTTTAGGTTGGAGCGGAAGTTGCCCGACTTCGATGCGAGGAGCGTGGCCCAATCCGACTCGACGGCCAGGTAGGGTGATGCCTCGCCCGCGTACTCCAAGACCCCGCTGGAAAGGTCGTCGCAGCCCGCGCGCAGCGCCTCCGCCGTCGCCCCGTCCGCCACGATTTGATGCGCAAACACAACATGCCAGCGCCCCCGCGCATGCTCCAGACAGGCCCGCAAAACGTCCGTTTCACGACCCGGCGCGAGCAGATCGTTGTGGTAAGCCCCAAAATTGCCGCCGATCTGCAGCATCGACAGGGGCACCTTGAGCATCCGGGTTCGATGGATGACGTAGGGAACGATACCGACGATCGCATCGCCGTCGGAGACGACAAAAACCCGCAATCCATCGAGTTTTCCGTGGGCGCGACAGAGAATCTCCAGCCACTCCGGGGCGTGCGAGAGATGCCGGTCCCCGGTCTCCATGAGCCCATACCAGGCCTCGTTCAAGGTGGATTGGGCGTTCTCCCAGGGCAGTTCGCGGACTTCAAGCATCGGGGCGCGTCGCGATTGTTTGGCGTCTTAGGCGCGCGACAACCCCACTATCGGCACGCCACCGGGGGAATCCATGGGAAATTTTAGTGACTTTAAGGCTCTTTTTTTAGGGCCTAAAACTCCACAAAACCGGTAGTTATGTAGAATCACCGGTTCTTAGGGCTAGGGAGTGTATGTCCGATTGGCCGGCTGATTGCTACATGCTGGCCAACGGAACCAAGTATTCGTTTTTCTGAACGAATGGAGAGAATAACCATGTCGCAACTACTGCGAAAGAGCCACGTCGCCAGCTTTGCCTTGCTGTGCGCCCTCGCTCTGACCATCGGGTGTGCGCCGGCTGCAACAGGGGGCGGAGAGATTTCCTTCGGCCCCGTCACCTTCCAACTTCCGGAAGAGGGCGCAGATCTGGTGGACGCTTTCACTGTCACCGCGTCGGGCAACGGCGTGCACCGCGTCCGCATCGTGTTGGGCCAGGCACTTGTCCTGGATACGACCGAAGGACCGTTTGAGTATGTGATCGACGCGCCGAACTGGGCGCCGGGCGAGTACTCGATCGAGATCAGCGCCGCGCACTCGACCGGCACCGTCGAAGAGCGCGCCGAGCGCACCTTCAACGTGATCCGCCTCCGTCCTCCCTTCCAGGAGATGCGCGATGCCATCACCAACCTCGCCCCCGGCGAGTGGTACGAGATCCCGCTCTCACAGATGCGCACCGTCGACTGGATTGATCCCGGCGACACGGGTCGCGGCAACCAGTCCGCGATCATGAGCGCGGCAAGCGGCGGCGGCTACGACACCTCGCGCGAGAAACTCCTCGTCTGGGGCAGCGGCGGCGGCATCTTGCGCAACGATCTTTACGCATTCAACATGCACACGCTCGACTGGGAGCGCTTGACGGATCCGAGCCCCTTCCCCGTCGGCCTTGAGGGCAACGCGGAAGACAAAGCGATCCACAACGACGGCGCGCCCGTCGCCCGTCACAGCTACGACACGGTCGAGTACATCCCAAACATTGATCGTCTGCATGTCGGCGGCGGCAACGTGGACGGCGCTTCGACGCTGTTCCTCGATTCGACGACGTTTCTGTTTAACTTCGACACCGTCGCCTGGACGCCGGGCATCGAGTTCCCGCCGGTCGGTAACGGCTCACACGCAGCCGTCCACCCGGATGGATCGGTCTGGCAGCACGGCGGCGGCGGCGGCGGCGCGAACGTCCTTGTGCGTTTCGACCCGGTCGCCCAGACGTTCACCGAGCACGCCGAGCACCCGAGCTTTTACGGCCTCGAGGCCACCGCGGACATTGACCCCGTGCGCAACCTGTACGTCGCCGTCGGCAACAACGAGACCCGCGTTTGGGACCTCAGCGACCCCGACGCGCCGTCGATCAAACTCGAAACCACGGGTGCGACCGACATCGAAGACGACTTGCGCCCCGGATTCGTCTACCACGCCGGTTCGGATCGCTTCATTGCTTGGTCCGGCCGCAAAGACGTCTACGTCCTCAACATGGACACGAAAGTTTGGACGCGGGTCATCGGCACCGGCGAAACCACTCCGGGCCAACAGACCGCGCGCGGTCAGCACGGTCGCTGGCGTTACTCGCCGACGTTCGACGTGTTCGTCTGCGTGACCAACGTTGACCTCAACGTGTTTGTGTATCGCCTCCCCGCGAACCCCGATACAACCGAATAAGCCATCCATCTTTTGATGCACAAGGCCCTCCGATTCGTCGGGGGGCCTTTTTTTGTGGGAGTCGGGTTACCGATGATGGAAGAGAAGTGAGCAAAGTCGATCAACTATCCATCGCTCTGGTGGGCGACATCAGTCTGGGGGGCGATACACGGCGTCTCTTGGCGGAACGTGGACCCGACTATTGGCATGAGGACGTCCGCGCCGAGCTCGCGACATGTGATCTCCGCATCGGGAATTTTGAGTGCACGCTCCTACCGCCCGAGCAAGCGGCCGCCCAGCAACACATCGAGATGGCCGTCGCCCGACCGCACGGCGTAGGATTCAAAAACGCCGGCTTTGAAGTCGTCACCATCGCCAATAACCACGTCATGGACTGCGGCGTCGAAGGGCTCGACACGCTGCGGTCGTTTCTCGACGAGCAAGAGATTGCGCACTTTGGAGCGGGGCGGACGCGCGCCGACGCGGAGACCACGCTGTATCACGAATGCGGCGGGCGGACCATCGCGTTGCTCGGCGTGTGCGATGCGGCGTATCACTTCGCGGGGCCTGATTCGCCAGGCATCGCGCCGCTGGACTGGAGCGGACTCGGCCGCCGCGTGCGCGAGGCGCGTACCAAGTCCGACCTGATCATCGCCCACGTTCACGCAGACTTGGAATTCACGGCGCACCCGTCCACGGGACGCGTGCGCCGCAGTCGCTGGCTCGCCGAACAGGGCGCGCATCTGGTGATCGAGCACCACCCGCATGTGTTTCAAGGCATCGAAACGCACAAGGGCTCGCTGATTGCGTACTCGCTCGGCAACTTCGTCTTCGACGCGGCGCACAGTGAATACATGCGGGACCACGCCGGCGTGATGGACACCCACATTCTGAAAGTGAACGTAACGTTCGACGGCGCGGTACCGCGCGTCGCGTGGGAGGCGGTGCCGTGTGCGATCAGCCCCACCGACTATCGGCCCATCGTGGCGACGGGCGCCGATCGCGAGGCGCGTCTGGCACGATTGGAGACCCTTTGCGACGACCTCGCGCGACCCGGCGTCTTGCGACAGGCGTGGCGCCGACGCGCGAACCGTGAACTCAAGACGCAGCTCAAGGCGGCGTACTACGCGTGGCGCAAGGAAGGGTTTGCGCAGGGTGTACGAGACCTCTGGGACCTCGTAAAGCGCCCCGATCATCGCGCGTGGCTCAAGGGCGCGCTGACATTGGGCTGGCGCTAGGCTCACTCCGGCTCCCAGCACGCCGTCGCCAGAGGAGAGGATGCGCAACCAAGGGCATGCCAAACCGCACGAACGTCAAAGTCTCAACCTCGTCAGATGTTGAACCAGGAATCCGAATTAGTTGTTCGTTCTCCGGTGGTGCTCGCGCAAACCCGGCGTTAGGTTGCATGGATGACCACGCTGCCGCCTCGACCCGAAATGGTTCGCGCCACGCTTGATCGCGACGCGTCGTATACCGGCGTGTTTTATTTCGGCGTGAAGACCACGGGCGTCTTTTGCCTCCCCGGATGTCGCGCACGAAGTCCGCACGAGCAAAACATAGAGTTCTTTGTGAACGCCGAGCAAGCGACGGCGGCCGGTTTTCGCGCGTGCAAAGTGTGTCGGCCCACGTCCGCGCCCGGCGGCCCGACGTGGTTCGACGCGTTGATCGCAGAGATCGAAGCGAACCCGGCGCGGCGGATTTCCGATGCGGACCTGCGCGCACGCAGCATCGATCCGGTAGCGACGCGCCGCCTCGCCCAACGGCGGTTTGGTGTGACATTTCACGGCTACCAACGTGCGCTCGGCATGGGGCGGGCCCTGGCAACCCTGCAAAACGACGGATCCGTTTTGGACGCGGGTTTCGACGCGGGCTTCTCATCGGCGAGCGGTTTCCGCGCCGCGTTCGCCGACCTGTTTGAGGCGACACCCGGTCAAGCGCGCGACCGCGGCTCGCTCACGTTTGCGTGGCTTCATTCGCCGCTCGGACCGATGGTGGCCGTCGCGTCGGACCGCGGCATCACACTTTTGGAGTTTGTCGACCGGCCGTCGCTGCGGCGCGAGTTGCGCGTGATGCGCCAACGGTTCGACGCACCGCTCACGCCGGGGACGAATGTCTACCTCCAAACGCTCGCCCAACAACTGGAACAGTATTTCGCCGGGACACGCCGCGCGTTCGATGTGGCGCTCGACTTGGGCGGAACGGAATTTCAACGCCGCGTGTGGTCGTGCCTTCTCTCGATTCCGTATGGCGAGACGTCCACCTACCAAGCCATCGCGCGAGAACTCGACAAGCCGGGCGCCGCGCGCGCGGTCGGAAGCGCCAACGGCCACAACCAGATCGCGATTGTGATCCCGTGCCATCGCGTGATCCGCGCCGACCGCTCACTCTCCGGCTACGGCGGCGGCGTGTGGCGCAAGCGGCGGCTCCTCGATTTGGAGCAAGCCCAACAGTGCCTAGTAGAAGAGGTTGCGCAGGATCGCTGAGTCTTCAAGACGCGCTTCGATATCGACGCCGAACGTGTCCGCGATCGGCGCGAACAATGTCGGGTCGTTGCGATGCGTTTCGCGGGCACGATCCAAAACGACGCGGGCGCCATCTTGCGTCATCTTGCCAAGCGGGCGGCGGCACGGTCCCGACGGCATGCCGAGCACGTTCATCAACGTCTTGAGCGGAAGCGGATTGCGCGCTTTGACGGCGCGCGACCCGAACGGTGTATCTTCGGTTGTAGTGACGCCGCACATGCTGAACAGAGGCGCCAAGTTCTTGCGGATGCGCGCGGCCTCCTCGACGTTGCCCGCGAGGTGCGCATCGATCATCGACTGCATCGCGCGCGGTGCGATATTCGACATCACGGAAACAACACCGGTGCACCCAATCGCAGCATCGGCCATCATCGTCAACGCGAGACCGTCGTCGCCCGACAAAATCGCAAACGCGTCGCCGCACGCCGTGCGGGTGGCCGCCATGTTCTCGAGGTCGCCGGTCGCTTCTTTGACCGCGTTGATGTTTGTGAACTCGGCGTTGAGCACACCCAAATCCTGCGGAAGCAATTGCGTGCCCGAACGTCCCGGGATGATGTACGGGATGACTTCGAGCTGGGGGAACGCCCGCGCGACCGGTGCGATGTATTCGCGCGCGATCTCAAGCGAACTCGGACCGTTGTAATACGGATCGACCAACAAGACAGCGTCGGCGCCCGCGTCGCGCGCATGCTCGGACCCGCGCAGCGCTTCTTCGGTGTTGTTGGAGCCCGTGCCTGCAATTGTGTACGCCCGATCTTTCACAAGCGAGCACACGCGTTCGATGACGTGGTTGTGTTCACTCCAAGAAAGGGTCGGCGACTCGCCCGTCGTGCCGACGACCAAGAGGCCGGTGACGCCTTGCGCGATCTGAAAATCGACGAGCTTATCGAGGCCGGCCACATCGACACGGCCGTCCGAAGTCATCGGTGTGATCAGAGCGGTGAAGCAGCCTTTGAGCATAGGTTCGATCTCCTCCCTACAAGATAGTCCACGGCGGCACAGCAGGCCCAGACTCGAACCGATTGCCCGCGAAATTTTGGGGCGACCGGCGCGACCGCGTTATCAATCGCCCGCCCGATTGCTACCCTTGCGGGCGCGATGTCGGCCGCCAAACTCACCCGCAAGCTCCACCGATGGGGCGCCATTCTCACGGCACTCCCGGTGCTGGTCGTCGTCGTAAGCGGCGCGTTTTTGCAACTCAAGAAACACGCTGATTGGATCCAGCCGCCGACGCAACACGGGACGAGAGGCGGACCAGCGGTGAACTTCGCAACGGTTCTGGCTCGCGCGCAAGGCGTACCGGAGGCGGCGGTCCAAACTTGGGACGACATCGATCGCTTGGATGTACGCCCCGACCAAGGCGTCATCAAAATCCGCTGCCGCAACCGCTACGAAATCCAAATCGACGCACGAACCGGAGCGATTCTGCACCAAGCGGAACGCCGCTCGGACGTGATCGAAAGCCTGCACGACGGCAGCTTTTTCGGAGACCGCTTCAAGCTGTGGGTGTTTTTGCCGTCCGGCTTGATCCTGGCCGGCTTGTGGGCGACGGGCTTGTATCTGTTCGTTCTCCCCCACTTCGCGCGGCGGAAACGGAAGCTCTCATCAAAGCCGTAAGCAAAGGTGAGGCACGACGGATCAGTCGTTTCGACGCGCACCCTCGACGAGACGCTGCGCAACGAGTACTCGTCGAGTTCGCGGCGACTGGGCGAGGCCTTTTCTAACGGCCGCCGCAGCTTGATCCGGCTCTCGCATTTTTAAGTGTACTATGGCCCGAACGGACCAGTAATCGGATGTCAGGCGGGCAAGCGAGCGCTCGGGCTTTGCTGGAACATAGTCTTCCCAGCCCACCAGAAGCTCTTTCGCTTCGCGAATTTTCGAGCGCTCGACGAGGGCACGAGCAACACGATTCACGCTCATCAATCCTCTTCGTATGTCATCGCGAGCTGGCTTTTTCGCTCTCCGGCCAAGGCGCACTTCGGCTTCTGCGAGCGCTGCCGCTACATGCGGACTTTTGGCGTACTTCGAGCTCAGGCGTACCAGTTCGCCATAAGCCTCTTCTTGGCCCAATGCGATTCTGCATCGAAGCGCACCAAGCTCCGTAGCCAGAGATGCTCTCAACCCGTGAGCCTTCGTATAGTCGTTGAGCGCTTTTGAGTATTGATGGTTCTCTTCGAACATACCCCCGCGGGTCACGTAGGTCGCGGGATCGCCATCGACGATGCGCACGCTACGCGACACGTCCACAAGCACGTCATCGAAATCTTGTCCCTGCTCGTACGACGCGATCGCCCGATTCAGGTGGGCAAGGTAATTACGTTCTTCCAACTTCGTCGCTAGTGTCGCCCATTTATGCGCGCCGACGTAATCGCTCTGGTCGATCCTGTGTGCCGCTACGTTACTGCAAACCAACGATACGACGCCGCGCTTGGATAGCGGCTGAAGCAAGTATCGGTGTTTCCCTCCCCAGTAGTGGTCGTCGCTGTATTGCTTTCCACCCTCTACAGGCTCGATATTCCGGCGAAAAGTGCCGTCGTCCCAGCGCAAGAAGCAATGAGACGGCGAGGCGACGATCCGAACCGGAAGCTTGAGCCGCTGGCACACTACATAGTAGAGCGTCGAGATGCCGAGACAGTTTCCGCGGGCGTCGCTAAGTACGTACCGCAAAATGGAGTGCGTACCTCTCTTTCCTAGATTCCCGAACGGAGCTACGGTCGTTTTGTCGATAATGACGGCGTTGAGAACGTTGATAATCGCTTCCGGCGACGTACGTTTTCCGACCCGACGCCGAACTTGTTCGGCGAGGCGTTCCACCCGCAAGAGATCGCGAAGCGGTACTCGATGACCTGATGGACCGGGCGTCGTTAGTCCAAAAATCGCCGCTGCGCAGTCCCAGTCGTCGCGACGGAGCAGGTCCTTCTCCGACGGGACTTTGGCGATCGAAGCCCACTCACGCCCAGCCAACATCTCGCGCCGACGCGCCTCGAACTGCGATGCACTCGGACTCGCTTTCAGCCACTTTTCGACCCGAGCCGCGTGGCCCTCTGTACGCGCCAGAAACGCCTCGACTAATCCGGAACTTGAGCTGCCTAGCGAACCCAAGTCGGGTAGCGGCGTTTCGACGCCGCAAATAGCATTGCTCGCTGCTGCACAATGTCGAATGAGTGCCTCTTCAAACACCTCAAACCTCAAGCCCTCGACAACGAGTGACGGTGCCGTGTGACGACCCATTCTCGAAAGCGTCGCGGCCGTCACAACGTCAATATTGTGACGCGGCTCATAGAGCAGCGTCTCCAGCCGCTTGCGGCTCTGGTCATCGACCCGTAGAAACGGTAGGCGAAACAACGCCTCGTTTCTTACGGGCCCCAGTTCCGCTTCATCGAGCGCACGGTCCGTCAATGCGCGCGCAGCAATCTCGTCGCCTGCGCTCGCCAGCAAGACAATCATTTGGATACGAAGAAGAGGATGAAGTTCTCGCCGGTTGAGCTGATCGCTAACCCGCCTTCGAAGGCCTTTGTTTGAAATGCGCCCGGTCGCTACCGCCGCTACGTAGATCTCTGCGTCAGAACGACCTGTTTCATGAACCCAGGACGACCGACTCTCCGCACTCTCGAACATGTGCTTCAGAAGCGCCCACTGAAATTCGCTGCCGTACTTCTTTGACGCCTCCAACAGTTGTTCGACGCTGACGTCTGCCCGAGCGAGCAGCGCCTCGGCGGCCACCATTGCACTCTGAGAGATTGAACCAAACTCGGGAATCTCTTCGGCCCGAGCAGACATCAAGATTGTCAAAACTACAGCCATCGTGAGAGTACGTTCCTTGTTCATCGTTCACGTCGCCCGGACTGCTACTTTTTCGTCGCCCGAGATACGGAACCAGGTCAATCGGGCGCCTTACTGTGACAGTAATAATACGGAACCAGGTCCGGAACCAGGTCAATCGGGCGTCCTACTGTGACAGCACGCTGTCGGTTGAGAATCACATCCGATCCGTTCCACGCACACCCGATTCTAAGACCAACTCCGCTTTGTTTGCGCTCGTTTCATCGAGAAACGCCTGTGCAAATGGGCAGTCGGCGATGGAGAAGACAGACCGGTGCCCGGGGCGGGCTTGCGAACGGATTTGGGTCTGTCTAGGAACTCGTCGCG
>JAJFFF010000049.1 GCA_021776785.1 Planctomycetota bacterium
ACAACGCCTAAACATCAAACGCGCGACCCGAGAGCTGGGGGAAAGGGGGCCCTGTGTCATGCGATGCGGCAAGCGAACTGCGATCCGCAAAACAGCGAGCGCGCGCGGCGCTCCGCGACGACTCGCTTGTTTTAGGTCTAGCAGCGAAGCCAAATGGTGTGGTCCGGGAAACGACGACGCCGGAATCGGTTCGAACGCGTCTGGAATCGGCCCGCTGAAGCTGGTCACACTGAGCCGTTTGACTTCACGGAACACATCTTCCACGCCCTCAATCGCATGGGAAGTGCTTCCAAGCACGGCCCTTGCGAGCTCCTGGACGCCATGATGAATGTGTCGGTACAACGCGGACGCCGCAAGCTCTACTGGCGTGCTCATATGAGCTACATTCAGGTCCGGCAATTCATCATCGGCGATCCGCTCGAGTTGCCCCTTGGCTAGGTTGCGCACCGAGTTGGCAAGTGATGCCCGAATTTTTTCGCCGCGCACGTCTATGGCGCGAGACATTTCCGCGGCGTCTGCCATTGAACCCGCGATGATGAACATTAGCGTGGCGGAGATACTCGGTGGGACTTCAGAAGGTGACAGCGTAGTAGTTTGGCCGGTTTGGCCTGCTAGCTTTCCAGCGTTGTGTATCAGCTGATGGGCCGATCCGGCGACGAACGCCGAAGCTGCCCGATCATGGTTCGAGCGTGAAACTACAAGCGCTTCGTACGTATGCGCAATCACCTTCATCTGGGCGGTAATTGTGGCAATTTCGGCAACCTGCCCCGAGGCCTCCGCGCGAAGACGGACGCGTGCTGCCGCAATCGTCGCGTGCGCTTTCGTTAGTTCCTCTGGCAGTCGCGCGACATCTAGCTCGGGGAACGGACGCGCTCTCTGGATCAGTGATCGAGTATCGGGATCATACATCGTCGTGTTCGAGGCAATCGAGCGCTGCTAGCGCTAGGTTGGCCAGTTTTTCTAGATGCTCACGCGTGCCCTCAAGTTCGAGCACTTCCGCGCGGCGTTTGCTTCTGTCACCCTCGACAACGTTCTCGTACCCCTTGAAGAGAACTGGGAGACCGCCCGCCGGAAGCGTGGCATCGTCGATGGTGACAGACACTCGATACGCGCGCGCTCTCGACCAAATTAGGCGCTCAACAGCGAACTCGGCGTCAATGTTCGAGTTTCCTGCGATTAACGTGGACACTGCCTGCGTGAGTTCGTTATCGCGGATCCCGGATTGATAGCTCGCGATCTCCGGCCAGACTTCGTTTCGGACGACATCTCTCGGAGAGGTTGTGGCCTTCTCCTCACAGATCATCGCGCGGAGGACCTCCTGAGATTCGGGCTCGATTTGAACAATAAGGCCATCGCACCCTTTCGCTGCATGCTGCATGTGCGGCGGCGCGATGAGATCTCCGTCGAATTCGCGGTGCGCAGCAATCCAGGCGACAACCTGAAACACCCAGCCGTCTCTGTGGAATGGCTTTGCGCCCTCAGGAACCGCGAGTAGCTGGCGAGCGCCGGCGAACGCACTTCCGGCGGGGGCGAGATTGTGGTGTCCAGTGTCGCGTAAGATCCTCGCGACGTGCATCGATTGGCCCAGGGCAACTCTGGCGACCAGTGCGGCAAGTTGGTCAGCATCGCAGATCGACCAACGTCTGCCAGACCAGCAGGTCTTGTTTTCGATCTTTTTGGATGTAATCGGCACCGAGTTCGTTCCGCGATCAGCGCTCAGCGAATGCCGGCTTGTCGCGCTCGCCCGGCTTGAAGTCGGCGTAGAACTTTTCGCGGACGCGCGGCCACCACGCCTTCCAGGCATCGGCGTCGCGGTTGAATTGCACTTCGGTCAGGTATTGCAGGGCGCCAAAAATCGACGTGTCGATCATGCGATCGCCGCGCAGCTTCTCGATCAGCGCGTCGACGGCGGCGGTGCGTTGCCCGGCCTCGACTAGGCCGGTCGCGGTGAGCAGGTGTGTCGCCGCGCGCTTGTCCACCGCTTGTTGGATTCGTTTGACCGGGTCATCCGCCAAATGCTCGAAGCCGGGGCGGAACGAACGCACGGTCGCGCGCGTGATCTTGATCGCGTCCCAGCGATTGAGGCCGCCCACTTCCAGCACCGACGGGCGCAACGTTCCGGACACGGTGTACGTCCGAAAGCCGTCCAGACCTTGATCGTTGTCCAACATGCCCAAGTCGAGGACGAGCTCGGTCTCGCCGTCGGGTTCCAACGCCACGTCGGCGGGGACGTGGCGATACACGCGGCGGCGCACGGCCACGACTTGGGCGTTTGTGTCGTACGAGCGGCGCGTGACGTCGAGCGAAAACAAGCTGCCGCTGCTGCCGCGCGTCGCCCCGGCGATCTTGATCGGCTTGCCGGAGACGTTTTTGAGGCGCACGCGCACGCGCACCGGCTCGCCGAACTGCATCGGGTCTTTTTCGGCGCCGATGGACGCCTCCAACGTGTCCAAACGGAGGACTTCCGTGTTCGCGCGCTGGATCAGACCTTGGAGTGCTTTTTTGTGTTCGTCGCCGGGTCGCAACGCGAGTGCTTGATACGCGCGCTGCAACGCGGGCTCGTAGACGCCGTCCTTGACCAACTGGTCGAGCTGGCGCAACTCCTCGTCAAACCACTCCTTGGGCTTGGTCTTGAAATAGCGCGGCTCGTTGGTCGCGGTCTTGTTGCTCTCCGGTGTGATCACGATACGGTTGGCATCGGGAGTCGTGGCCGGAGCGGACCGCGACGGACCGCAACTCACCGCGCAAACGGCGAGAATGGTGCCCAAGAAAAGAACGGGGAGCCTCATGGAGGCTCCCCGATAACCATGCGGAATCATGAACGCGTCACCCGCCGCTATTTACCCTCGGACTTGGGCTCCTCGGGCTCCGCGTCAGCGGCCGGTTCCGGTGCCGCTTCCGGCGCGGGTTCCGGTGTCGCTTCCGGTGTCGCTTCTTGGGCCGGGGCGGCCTCTTCGGCCGGCGCGGTCTCCTCAGCCGGTGCGGCTTCGTCGACAGGTGCCGCTTCTTCGACCGGCGCGGCTTCTTCCGCCGCGGCCTCTTCGACCGGCGCCGCCTTCTCGGCCGGCGCTTCCGCGGCGGCTTCAGGCTTCGCGGCGCCGTCCGGCAACACCGTGTTGGTGCCCGGCTTCGTCGGCGTGCCGTCCTCGTCCTTGAGCAGACTCAAGCCGATCTTGCGATCGTCGGCGTCCACCTTGAGCACGGTGACTTCGACCTGATCCCCGACCGCCACGACCTCGTCGGGCGACTGGATTTTTTTGGTCGAAAGTTCGGACACGTGCAGCAGGCCTTCCAAGTTCGGCTCCAACTGGACGAACACGCCGAAGTTGGTGACCTTGGTGACCGTTCCGATGACGACGTCGCCGATCTTGTAGCGCTCGGCGATCTCGGTCTTCCACGGATCATCGAGCAACTGCTTCATGCCGAGCGAGACGCGCTTCTTGTCGCGGTCGACGTTGAGCACGACGGCGTGTACCTCGTCGCCCTCGTTCACAAGCTCGCTGGGATGCGTGACCTTTTTGGTCCAGCTCATGTCGGAGATGTGCAACAGACCGTCGATGCCCTCTTCGAGCTCGACGAACGCGCCGTAGTTGGTGAGGTTGCGCACTTTGCCGCCGACCTCGGTTCCCGGAGGGTATTTCTCTTCGACGAGATCCCACGGGTTGACCTCGGCCTGCTTCATGCCCAAGCCGATTTCTTGTTTGTCTTTATCGATCTCGAGGATGACGACCTCGACCTCGTCGTCAACGGACACCACCTCGGACGGGTGGTTGACGCGACGCGTCCAGCTCATCTCCGAGACGTGGACGAGGCCTTCGAGGCCGTTTTCAAGCTGCACGAACGCGCCGTAGCTCGTGACGTTCGTCACTTTGCCACGCACCTTGCTGCCGACCGGGTAACGAAGTTCGATCTCGTCCCACGGTGAGGGCTGACGCTGCTTGAGTCCGAGCGCGATGCGCTCTTTTTCGCGATCGACGCGCAACACCATGACTTCCACGTCCTGGTCGATGGAGACGACCTCGGACGGGTGGTTGATGCGGGTCCACGACATGTCGGTGATGTGGAGCAAGCCGTCGATGCCGCCCAGGTCCACGAATGCGCCGAAGTCGGCGATGTTTTTGACCACGCCGCGGCGGATCTCGCCTTCCTGGATCGTTTCGAGCAACTGCTTCTTGGCCGCTTCGCGTTGTTCTTCCACGAGGCGACGGCGCGAGACCACGATGTTCATGCGCTGCTCATCGATCTTGATGATGCGCGCTTCGATCTCACGACCGATGAACTCGGAGATATCCGCCGTACGACGCAGCGAGACTTGGCTCGCCGGCAAGAACACCGGCACGCCGACATCGACGAGCAGGCCGCCCTTGATCTTGCGCTGCACCATGCCGCGGACGACGTCGCCCTCGTTGTGGGTGCGCAGGATCTCGTTCCACGCGCGGATGCGATCCGCTTTGCGCTTGGACAGGCGAATCATGCCAGTCGTGTCTTCGATTTCGTCGAGGAGAACCTCGATTTCATCGCCGATGTCCACGTCCGCGTTCTCGCCCCACTCCTGGAGCGGGATCACGCCCTCGGACTTGTAGCCGATGTCCACGATCACTTCGTCGTTGACCACGTTCAACACGCGGCCCTTGAGGATCGTGTCCGGCTCGAACTCCTTGACCGACTCTTCGTAAACCTTCTCGACGGCCTCGCTATCCATTCCCTCGAATGCTTCCGCGACCTTGTCTTCCAACTCTTGGTTGGGGAGGTCGTACTTTCGTACGACGTCAATTCCTTTGACCATTTTTGTTCGACTCTCTTTAGCGGGGGCCATTCCGCAAAACGATCAGCGCATGCGCCAACCGTTGTCGCCCTACGATGGAGTCGCCTCCTTGCGGAGACGTTGACGCACCAGCGCCGTGATTTGTTCCACCACCTCTTCGATGGTTAGGGAACTTGTATCGATCGCCACGGCATCGTCGCAACGAAGCAGTGGGCTGTCTTCTCTTGAACTGTCCATGTGATCGCGTTTGGCGATGCGATCTTCATACTCGTCCACTTTCATTTCCGGGTACTGGCGGTTGCGCCGACGCGCGCGCTCGATCAGCGACGCGCTCAGGTAAACCTTGAGCGGCGCGTTTGGAAACACGACCGAACCGATGTCGCGCCCCTCGGCGACGAGCTTGCCGGTCATCTCGCGTTGCAGTTGCTGCACGACGCGTCGGACGGCGGGCACGGCCGCAACACGGCTCACGTCCGCGGTCACTTCGGCATCCCGGATCGTGCCCGTCACATCGCGCCCGTGTACGACGTACTGCTCCCCACTCATCACCAAGCCGCGGGCGGCTTCCGCCATGCCCTGCTCATCGCGATCGCGCGCGTTTTCGAGGTGGAGGTACGCCGTCACGGCGCGGTACATCGCACCGGTATCGACGTAACGAAAGCCCTCGAGGCGCGCGGCGACTTGCCGGGCCACGGTGCTCTTGCCGGCGCCTGCCGGGCCGTCGATCGCGACTACGAATGCGGGGGACATAAGGAATGAGGCGTCGGTCTCCATCCGCAGAACGGAACCCGGGGCCAGCCCGGTATTCTCCACGCCTCCTGGGGCCGAATCAAGCCGTCCTCGCCGCTCCCGGCCCCAAATCCGGCTCTATGCGAATTTTTTGAGGTCGAGGCTGTCGTTTTGGGCGACGAGGTAGACCCCGTAGCGCGTCCAGTCGCCCAGCGTGATGAACTCGCCCGAGCGGTTGTCGGGCAGATCCACGCGGTAGCGCGCGGCGCGATGGACGTGACCGCACAGCACGGTGTCGTGGCCGTCGAGCAAGTGGCTTCGAATCGAGGAGAAATCAATCGCTTTCTCCCAGAGCGATTTTTGGGCGACCGCGCGGGCGCTGAGTCGGCGATAACCCTGCGACAAGAAACTCGAGAGGCCGAGCGGCATGTGGGATAGCGCCATCCGGACCGGCGTGGAGCGTCCGATGCCGCGCGCGCGCCGATACGCGTGGTCGCCGGTGCAAAACAGATCGCCGTGTGAGAGGTAGATCGTCTTGCCGCCCGCCTGAATCGTCATCGCTTCCGGGAGTCGCCGCGGCGGCGGCCCACCGTTCACGCGCGCATCGAAGTTGAAGTCGCGGTTGCCCGCAATGTATTGCATCTCGATGCCGCGGTGCGTGACCTCGCGGATCTTTTCAATCACCGGGATCACGTAGCTCAGCTTGGCTTGTTTGTGCCCCACCCAGATGTCGAAGATGTCGCCGAGCAAAAACAATCGATCCGCGTTGTTCTCCATCACCATGTCGAGAAAACGCAGGAAGCGATCCGTCACGTCGGGCCGGTCTTCCGAGATGTGCACGTCGGAGGCGAAGTAGTCGATGCCGGAACCGGTGCGACCGTTCGCGTGCGCTCCGTTGCTGGTGCGACCGTTCGGCATTCCGTTCGATGCGCCGTTGCGGACGTGCCCGTTCATCCCGTTTTGCGGGAGGCCCCCGGCGTTACGGGCGTTGTTGCCGTTGTTCTCGTGCTCGCCGCGCGCGTCGTCGCGAGCGGGGCCGTGATCGCCCGGGGCGTTGGTGCCGGCGTCACTCATGCATCGCCGTCCCGGATATCTAGTTCGCGCATCTTCTCCCATAGGTTCTTACGAGAGATCCCCAAGATCTTGGCCGTGTTCGCACGATGGCCACCCGTGTGCTTTAAGACACGCCGAATGTGGTGGCTCTCGGCGGCCCGTAAGACGTCGCGCAAAACGCGCTCGATCGGACCGTCGTCGGTGAATTCCGGCTTCTTGGTGTTCGGAACGGCCCGCACGAGATGATCGGCGGCCAGGTCGTCGGATTTCCCCGCCATCGCGATGGCGCGCCGCACGGCGTTCTCGAGCTCGCGCACGTTGCCCGGCCACGAGTGGGCCTCTAAGGCCGCGCGCGTCTCCGCACTGAGGCGGTAGGTGCGATCTTTGGCATAGAGCGAGACGAAGTGATCCACAAGTATAGAAACGTCGCCCGGACGATTTCGCAGCGGCGGAAGATGGATCGGGATCACATGTAAGCGGTGATAGAGGTCTTCGCGGAACTCGCCGTCCTCGACCGCGCCCGCCAAATCGATCTTTGTGGCGGCGACTACACGCACGTCGAGTTGGATCGTGCGCTCGCCGCCGAGCCGCTCCAAGTTGCGTTCTTGCAACACGCGCAGCAGTTTGACCTGCGTTTCAACCGGAACGTCGTCAATGTCGTCGAGAAACAACACGCCGCCGTTCGCTCGTTCAAATCGACCGAGCTTGGTCGCCTTCGCGTCTGTAAAAGCGCCCTTCTCGTGCCCGAAAATCTCGTCTTCCAGCAGGGTCTGCGGAAACCCCGAGCACGACAGCACCACAAAAGGTGCGCCCGCGCGCGGACTCAGCTCATGGAGCATCTTGGCGACGAGTTCCTTGCCGGTCCCCGTCTCCCCCGTGATCAGCACGTCCTCTTCGCTGTCAGAGACCGTGCGGATGAGGTCTAAGACCTTCTGCATCGAGTCGCTGTCGCCCACGATGCTGGCGCGCGCCTTGTCCCGTCCAACCTCGGTCCGAAGTTTGGTGTTTTCGGATTTTAGGCGGCGAAACTCCTCGAGCTTTTTGACACGCCGGGTGATGTCGTCGTTAAAAAACGGCTTTAGAACGTAGTCATACGCCCCGTGCCGGATGGCTTCGACAGCCGTCTCAATGGTGCCGTGGCCGGTGATCACCAGCACTTCTAAGGACGCGTCCAGGCTCTTGGCCGCCTTGAGGAGTTGGATTCCGTCCATTCCCGGCATCCGGATATCGGTGATGAGTAAGTCGAAGCGCGCTGCGGAGAGCTCGCTGTGCGCCGCTTTGCCGTCATGAACCGTCGTCACGTCATGGCCTGCCTCCTCTAGGTCGTCGCGCAGCGTGACGGCAATGCTGCGCTCGTCATCGGCGAGCAGGACTTTCATGGAGCGCCGACCTTACCGACGCGCCCCCTGTGGCGCAAGCGCCACGCCCCTTAAGAACCCCTCAGAATGGCAGATTCGGGGCCCCTTGCCGGAAAAACGATGCGTCGTCTCGACATGATGCGATCCGTAGACATCGGTGTTTCAGAGACGCAACGGGCGGCGTCGATAGGTCTCTGCTTAGTTATGAACAGGGGCCAAACGGAAACCATTCTCGTCGCGGCGGAGGATCCCAAGTACCGGGAGACACTCGTCGGAGCGCTGCGGCGCGCCGGATTCGGCGTCCGGGTGGCGTCCTCGTCCGCCGAGGCGCTGGACGAATACGAGCGCCAGCCCTGCACCGCCGTGATCTGCGCGCTGGACAAGAGCACGCTGGCGGGCGATCTCCACGCGCTCGACACCGATTCGGTCACGGTGGTGATCCAGAAGCAAACGACGGTCGAGGACACGGTCAAGCTGATGCGGGAAGGGACCTTTCATGTCCTGCAGGCGCCCGTGCCGTCCGAGCATCTCGTCGTCGTGGCGCAAAAGGCCGTCGAGCACGCTCGCTTGACGCGCGGCAACGCGCACCTGCGCAACCAGCTCGATATCTCGGAGAAGCTCGCCATGATCGGTCGCCTCGCGTCCGGCGTGGCCCACGAGTTAAACAACCCTCTCGACGGCGTGCGTCGTTACTTGCGGCTCACGCAAGAGGGACTCAGCAACGAAGCCAAAGATCTCGAGATCTATCTCGAGCGCGCGATGAGCGGTCTCTCGCGCATGACGAGCATTGTTCGTCAACTTCTCATGTTCTCGCGCAACGTCGTGATCGAGAACGAGGGAGAAAACCTGCGCAACATGCTCGACGAGGTCGTGCGGACGCTTCAGCCTTCGGGCAGCGCCGGCGCCGTCATCGAGTTGCGCAACCCATACCTCGACATCCGCGTCCCGCGCGCGCTGTTCCAGGTGTTTGTGAATGTCATCAAAAACGCCCTCGACGCCGTGGAGTCACGGGGAGCACTCGGTTTGGTGAAGGTCACCGCCGTGCGCGAGGACGACAACATTGAAATCCAGGTCGAGGACAACGGCGTTGGGATAGCGCCCGACGATTTGCGCCGCGTGTTCGAGCCGTTCTTTACCACCAAAGAGGTGGGCAAGGGAACGGGTCTCGGGCTACCGATTAGCGCGCGCATTGTCGAGCGATGCGGCGGCAAATTGACGGTGGAGAGCGAGCAAGAGGCCGGCACGGTGATTCGTGTTCGGTTGCCCGCCAACGCCGACATGGCCGTCACCGCCGGAGTCCTCCACGGAGCGCAGCAACGATGAGCGTACACAGTTCCAAGATTTTGATCGTGGACGACGACCCGTTGGTCGCCGATTCGCTCGCGGTCTTTTTACGCAGCCGAAACTACGACGTCGAGGTCGAGACAAACTCGCAGAAGGCGCTGAAAACCCTCAAAGAGGGCCGCACCATTGATCTGCTCCTGTCGGACGTGAATATGCCCGGCCTCGACGGTTTTGGACTGCTGCGTGAAGTCAAAAAGATCGACCCGAACGTGGTCGTCGTGATGCTCACGGGCTACGGCACGATTGAGTCGGCGGTCGTGGCGATGCGCGAAGGCGCGGAAGACTACATCACGAAGCCGGTCATCGACGAGGAGATGTTGCTCACCGTCGATCGTGCGCTCAAGCGGCGTGCGTTGACGCAGGAGAACGAACATCTGAAGCGTCAGTTGCGCCGTTCGCTCAACTTGGACAACTTGATCGGTGCGGATCACCGCATGCGCAAGATGTACGAGACGCTCGCCACGGTGGCCGCGACGCGCGCGACCGTGTTGATCTCGGGCGAGAGCGGAACGGGTAAGAGCTTGGTCGCACGAGCGATCCACCACCACTCGCCCCGGCGCGATAAGCCGTTTGTGGAAGTGAACTGCGGCGCGCTGCCCGAAACCTTGCTCGAAAGCGAGCTGTTTGGGCATCGCAAGGGCGCGTTCACGGGCGCCGAGACCGATCGCTTGGGTAAGTTTTTACGCGCCGACGGCGGCACGATCTTTCTCGACGAGATTGGAACCGCGAGCCCGGCGTTTCAGGTGAAATTGCTCCGCATCTTGCAGGAGCGCCGCTTCGAGCGTGTCGGCGACGACGATTCGGTCGAGGTGGATGTGCGCGTCGTTTTGGCGACCAACATCGATCTAAAAGTGGCGGTGGCGAACGAGGAATTCCGCGCCGACCTCTACCATCGCATCAACGTGGTGAACATTGCGATTCCGCCGCTGCGCGATCGCTCCGGCGACGTGCCGCTTTTAGCGGAGCACTTCTTACGCCGCTTCTCGCGCGAAAACGAAAAGCCGGTGTCGGGCATCACCGATGAGGCGATGGCGTATCTGTTGGGCTACGAGTGGCCGGGCAACGTCCGCGAGCTCGAAAACTCGATCGAGCGCGCGGTGGTGCTGACTCGAAATGACGAGTTGACCAGCGAGGACTTTGCCAGCGACATCACGGGCCATCAGCCGGGCGTCCCCAACCAAAACGGGTTCGACTTCCGCGCGGACGGACGCACGGTGGTCCCGCTCAAGCAAGCGTTGGAAGGCCCGGAGCAAGAAATCATCGAAGCAACGCTAGCCAGCGTGAACTGGAACCGCCAATTGGCGGCGAAGCTCCTCGACATCAACCGCACAACGCTGTTCAACAAGATGCGCAAGTACAACTTGCTCGATATCAAGCGCGGCGGCGTCCGCAAAGACCTCGACTAAGGCTCCGCATCTCCATGGTCTGGGAGCGCCGCGTGGGACGCGCCGTTCGACGAACGTGTTAGTACGCCAGGGGCGCTTCGAACCACACGGCAGCGCGGCCGCTCTCGGCGCGCGCTACGACCGCTCGCGTCGCCAGCGGGATTACGTCTTCGCCCTCTTGGTTTGTGATCTTGGCGAAGAGTTGGAGTTCGACCTTGTCGCCTTGGTCTAAGTCGTGGATCTCGTCGACGCGGATTTGTGCGCCCGAGGCGCTGATATCTTCCGTCGCGGTCTCGTGGTAGATGCGGGCGCTCCGCAGGCACTTGAGGGTGAGACCATAGCGGAGCATATGGCGGGGATCGCGACGTCGTTCCATGAAGCGGGTCCTCATGGCAAACGGGGGACCAACCGCGTTATCGGGCTAGATCGCCCATCAAACGTCTAAAAAACTCGTCATGCGCCATAAAACGCGCGTATTTCGGCAACGATTCGCTCCCGGTCCGCTGCGCTCACGTGGGCGTGAACCGGGATCGACAACACCTCGCGCGTGGCCTGCTCGGCGACCGGGAAGTCCTCTGCGGTGAGACCCATATCCGCCAGTGCGGGTTGGGTGTGCAGCGTTTGCGGATAAAAAACGTTGGTGAAGATCCCGCGCTCGGCCAGATGGGCCTTGAGCTTGTCGCGCCGCTGCGCGCGCACCGCGTACTGGTGGTACACGTGGCGGCCGTGCGGCGACGGCGGCGGCGGCGTCACACCGTCGATCATGGCCAGCGCTTCGTCGTAGTACGTTGCGTTGTTATTGCGCGCGTCCTGCCACGCCGCCCAGCGCTTGAGCTTCACGGCCAGCACCGCCGCTTGAAAACCGTCTAAGCGTGAGTTGCGGCCGAGGCGCTCGTAGTGATACGTGCGCGACCCTTCGCCCTTGACCTCGCCGTGCGCGCGCAGGCTCCGCATCATCGCGGCGAACTCGGCGTTCATCGTCGTGACGGCGCCCGCGTCCCCCATCGCGCCCAAATTCTTGGTCGGATAGAAGCTAAATCCGGCGGCGTCGCCGAGCGCTCCGGCGTGCTTGCCTTTGTACGTGGCCCCAACGGCTTGCGCCGCGTCCTCTAAGAGAAACAGGTCGCCGTGGCGGAGCGCATCCATGTCGGCGCACTGTCCAAACAGATGCACCGGCATGATCGCCACCGTGTCGGCGTGGATGGCCGCCTTCGTCGCCGCCGGATCGAGGTTGAACGTGTCGGCGGAGACATCGACGAACCGCACGCGGTGGCCCGCTTGGATGATCGATTCGACCGTTGCGAAAAACGTAAACGGCGTCGTGATGACTTCGCCGGGGCCGCGTTCCAAGCGCACGGCGTCGAGCGACAACAACAGCGCGTCCGTGCCGCTATTGCAGCCGATCACGTGGTCGATCCGAAACGCCTTGCCGAAGTCCTCTTCGAACTGCGCCGCGTATTGGCCGAGAACAAACGCACCGCTGTCCAAGACGCCTTGCAGGGCGGCGTTGATGTCGTCTCTTAGTTCCGCGTTTTGTTGAGCGATGTCAACGAGGCCGATGGGTTCGGGCATGGTCGTATTATCCCGGGCCTTGGCAACCTTTACGCCGAAAGCGGCGCCAGCTCAACGGGGACGCCCCCTTGACGCATCGAACGCTGCGCGGCGTCGAGCACATCGACGACGCGGATGCCGTCCGCGCCCGGGGTCCGCGGCTCCACGCCGTCGCGCACGCACGCGACAAAGTGAGCCAGCTCAACCGAGAGCGGCTCGGTGGCCGGAAACGAAGGGACGCGAATCTCGCCTGTACGCTGCGCAAGGTTTTCGCCGTAGACCCAGTATCCGTTCGGGCCCTCAAAGCCCTGGTCGTACACGCGGACTTTTTCGCGCGGCTCCATGTCGTCAAAGACCGCCATCTTGCGGTCGCCGACCACGGTCACCCGGCGCACCTTGTGCGGGTCGAGCCAGCTCAGATGGATCTGCCCGATGCAGCCGTCGCGAAAGTGCAACGTGACAAAGCACAGGTCCTCGATGCCCTGGCGCACAAAACTCGCGCCGTGCGCGGCGACGGCCACCGGCTCTTGGCCAAACAGCTCGAGCATGATCGAGATGTCGTGCGGCCCCAGGCTGAACAGCACGTTCTCGTCGCTGCGCACCTTGCCGAAGTTTAGTCGCTGCGCGGCCACGCAACGGATGCGGCCCAACTCGCTTTTCGCGACATCGAACAACAGTTCGACGGCCGGGTGGTAGCGCATCAGATGGCCCACCTGCAGCAACACGCCGGCCTTTTGCGTGGCGGCCGACGCGCGGCGCGCACCTTCGGGCGTCAACGCAAGCGGCTTTTCGACAAACACATGCTTGCCGGCGGCGGCGGCGCGGCACACCATCTCGCCGTGGGACGACGCATCCGTCGCGATCAGCACGGCGTCGATGTCGTCGCGCGCGAGCAAGTCGTCACCCTGCGCCAGGAGATCGACGCCGGGATGCCGCGGGGCGATCTGTTCGCGCCGCTTGGCGTCTTGCTCAGCCACGGCGACCAAACGTGCGCCGGGCGTCGCCGCCGCCACGCGAGTGACGTTGCGACCCCAGAGGCCGTATCCGATGGAACCAAGACGAATCATGGGAGCCGGGCAGAATCCGCCGCGCGGGTCATGCTTGCGTCACCGGCGCGAAACCGGCGCGCCTGCCTACTTGTTTTTGCGGTACCACTCCACCGCGTTGGCCAAGCCATCGACGATGGACGTGCGCGGCCGGTAGCCGAGCATCTCCTGCGCCTTCGTGATGTCGGCCAAGCTGTGGCGGATGTCGCCGGGGCGCGCCTCCTCGTACTTGGGCTGGATCTCTTTGCCCAAGATGCCGTTGAGCATGTTGACCAAACCGTTGATCGTGATGCGGCTTGCGCCCGCGATGTTGAACAGCTCACCCTCGGCCTTGGGCGCGATGCACGCGGACTTGATCGCTTCGATGATGTCGGCCACGTGGACGAAGTCACGGCTCTGCTTGCCGTCGCCGGAAATCACCGGCGCTTTGCCGTCCACCAACGTCGCAATGAACTTCGCCACCACGGGCGCGTAGGGACCGGTCGGATCCTGGAACGGTCCGTACGCGTTGAACGCGCGCAAGATGACCGTCTGCAATCCGTACGTGTTGAAGAACACGCGGCACTGGTTTTCCGCGGCGATCGTGCTGACTGCGTACGGCGACAGGGGCGTCTCGATCATCGTCTCGACCTTGGGCAACGACGGGCTTTCGCCGTACGCCGCCGCCGATCCGACGTAGATGAAGCGTTTGATCTTGGCGTCGCGCCCCGCCATCAGCGCGTTGAGCGTGCCGGTCGCGTTGACTTGTAAGCTCTCGACCGGATCCTTGATCGAACGCAGCACGGAGTTCAGGCCCGCCAAGTGGATCATGTAATCCACGTTGCGCGTGCACTTGCGCAACTCCTTCGCGTCCAAGATGTCGCCCTCGATGAGCTTCACGTCCTTGGGCAACTCGCGCAGGTGCTTTTTCTTTCCCGTAACGAAGCTGTCGTAGATCGTCACCTTCTCGCCGGAAGCGGATAGTTGGTGGACGAGGTTTAAGCCGATGAAGCCGGCTCCTCCGGTTACGAGATACTTAGCCATGCGCGCGTCGCCTTTCGGGCCGGAACGGGAGCAACGACGATGGTCGCGGCGTGCCGGAATCCGGATAATTCACCAATGCTGGATGGTCGCTGGGGCTGCCAGGTGCCGCGTGTTCTATGAAAACAGCGCCAAAAGTGTCAAGAAACGGCGCGTAAGGGCCCCTCCGCCAACGGATTGAGGCGATTTCTCCGCCGCTAGACGGAGAAGAACTCTTCGAGAAATCCCGTGTCGTAGTCGCCGCGGCGGAAAAACGCGTTGCGGACGATTTCTTGATGGATCGGGATCGTGGTCTTAATCCCTTCGATCTTGTACTCGTCCAACGCGCGGGACATGCGGTCCAGAGCCTCTTCGCGCGTGTCGGCGTACACGATCAACTTGGCGACGAGCGAGTCGTAGTTGGGCGGGACGCGGTAGCCGGCGTACACGTGGCTGTCGATACGAACGCCCGGCCCACCGGGCGCGATGTATTTCGTGATCAGCCCGGGGCTCGGCCGGAAGTCGCGCGCCGGATCTTCGGCGTTGATGCGCGCCTCGATCGCATGGCCCGTGAACTTGACGTTGCGCTGGTCGCGCGACAACTTCTGCCCCGCGGCCACGCGGATCTGTTCCTTGACTAAGTCGATGCCCGCGACGAGTTCGGTGACGGGATGCTCGACCTGAATGCGGCAGTTCACTTCGATGAAGTAAAACTCTTTGCCCGCGACCAAGAACTCGACCGTGCCCGCGCCCGAGTACTTCGCCGCTTTCGCCATCTTGACGGCGGCGCGACCGATCGCCTTGCGCATCGAGGTGTCGAGTGCGGGCGACGGTGCTTCTTCGACGAGCTTTTGGTGGCGCCGCTGCACGCTGCACTCGCGCTCGCCTAAATGAATCACGTTGCCGAAGTTGTCGGCCATGATTTGCACTTCGACGTGGCGCGGCCGCTCAAGATACTTTTCCAAGTACACGCCGCCTTCGCCAAACGCCTGCTCCGCTTCTGTCCGCGCTTGATGAATCGCGCTCATCAAACTGATCTTGGAGCTGGCGACGCGCATGCCGCGTCCGCCCCCTCCCGCCGTCGCTTTGATCAGGACCGGATAGCCGATTTTTTCCGCGATGGCGACCGCGTCGTTGGGGTCTTCGATCAGGCCCGGACTGCCGGGAACCGTGGGTACTTTGGCCTCCATCGCGAGCTCGCGCGCGGACGCTTTGTCGCCCAACCGGCTCATCGTTTCGGCGTCAGGTCCAATAAACGCGATGCCGTGCTCTTTGCACGTGCGGGCGAATTCGGCGTTCTCGCTTAAGAACCCATAGCCCGGATGCACGGCGTCCGCGTCGGTGACCTCGGCCGCGCTGATGATGCCGGGGATCGAAAGATACGACTGCGCGCTCGGGCCGGGCCCGATGCAGATGCGGTCGTCGGCAAAGTCGAGGTACGCGGCGTCTTCGTCAGCCTTGGAATGCACAGCGACGGTGTCGATGCCCATCTCGCGGCACGCGCGAATGACACGCAGAGCGATCTCGCCACGATTGGCGACCAGTACACGATGAAACATGGAGTTGTTGAGACCGAACTACGCCGGCTTTACGAGAAACAGCGGCTGGCCGTACTCGACCGCCTCGCCGTTCTCGACACATACCTTCACGATCTCGCCGTTGCACTCGGCCTTGATCTCGTTCATGACCTTCATGGCTTCCAGAATGCAGACGACGCTCTCGGCGCCCACTTTGGAACCGCCCTGCACGTAGGCGTCGGCGTCCGGTGATGGCGATCGATAAAACGTCCCGACCATCGGGGCGCTGATCGTTTGGAGGCCATCGTCGGCAGCCGGGGCGGCCTCCGCGGCGGCGCCGGGCACAGGCGCGACAGCGGGCACCGCCATCGCCGCCGGCATGGCCATCGGGGCTGGGGCCGCCATCACGGGTTCCACGCCCGCCTTCTTCAGGCGGATGCGCCGACCTTCCTCTTCGATCTCGAGTTCGGCGAGATCATTTTGATTCATGATCTCGACGATTTTTTTGAGTTCGCGAACGTCCATAAAGACGACTCCTCACTCTCTTTCGTATTCGTTTGTTGTGTTAGCCGCCCACGCCCATGGCGCGCTCGGCGATCTGAACGGCGTTGAGCGCCGCTCCCTTGCGAAGCTGATCCATCACAGCCCAGAGTGCAAGCCCCGTCTTAAAAACGCGGTCCTTCCGGATCCGCCCCACAATGACATCATCGGTTCCGGCCACGTCCCGCGGCGTCGGCAGGGCCGCCCGATCCGCGAAGACCCCGGCGCGGCCCCGATAAAGCGCCTCGGCCTCCTCAGGAGACAGCGCACGCTCAAACGACGCATGAATCGCTTGGGCGTGGGCTCGTCGCACCGGGACCCGGACGCACGATGCGGAAAGCGCGAGGTCCGGGAGCCCCAGGATGCGCCGCGTTTCCAACAAGAGCTTGGTTTCCTCGACGCTGTAGCCGTCGTCCTCGATCGCCTGCACCCACGGAATGACGTTTCTGGCGATCACGGTTGGGAACACGTTGGCGACCGGTTTTTCACCGGCGGCGTCCGCGGCTTCCTGCTGCTCCCACTCGTCCATCGCGCGCGCGCCAGCGCCGGAAACGGCTTGGTACGTGCAGACGATCAAGTGCTGCAGACGCGCCGCTTCGTGCAGCGGCGCCAACGCCATGGTCAGCAAAATCGCCGAGCAGTTCGGGTTGGCGAGAATGCCGTTGTGGCCCTCGATCGTGTCGCCGTTGAGTTCCGGGACGACCAGAGGGCAATCCGGTTCTAAGCGAAACGCGCTGGAGTTGTCGACGACTAAGGCGCCGTGCTCGCGCGCGGCGGGGGCGAGCGCCCGCGAGATCGTGGCACCGGCGCTAAACAGCGCGAGATCGACGCCCTTAAACGCGGCGGGCTCGGCGAGAGCGACCTCGTGGTCGCGTCCCAGGGCGTGGATCGTACGTCCGACCGAGCGCGGTGACGCCAACAGGCGCAGTTCGCTCACGGGGAATTGGCGCTGCTCCAAGACATTGAGCATCTCCGCACCGACCGCGCCGGTCGCGCCGATGATCGCGACGACACTCATGCGTCGCGCCGCCAGTCGCCGCTTTTTCCGCCGGTCTTGGAGAGCAAGCGCAGATCCGAGATCTCGATGCCCTTGTCGACGGCCTTCAACATGTCGTAGACCGTAAGTGCGGCGGTCGCGGCTCCCACCATGGCCTCCATCTCGAAGCCGGTGCGATCGATGCCGGTTGCTTCGGCTTCGACACAAAGGGTCTTCTCGTCGGATTCGAACGCGAGGTCGATCACGACGCTGCTGGTTCGCAGGGGGTGGCAGAGCGGGATCAGCTCGCTGGTTCGCTTGGCCGCCTGGATGCCCGCCAGGCGGGCCGCGGCCGCAATGTCGCCCTTGGCCGCCCGGCCCTCCCGAAACGTCCCCGCCGCCTCCGGGCTGAGCCGTACGCGGCAGCCCGCGCGCGCACAGCGCACGGTTTCCGGCTTGGCGGCGATATCGACCATGCGCGCCTGGCCGGAGTCGTCGAGATGAGTCGGTTTGCTGGCCATCGAGGTCACGAAATTACACGGCAAACCCCGCGAAGTCCAAGAGGCAGAGCCCGCGCTCGGACGGTTGGCCGACGTATACTCTTAGGGAACAGTACCCGCCGTCGCGCGAAGCGACGACCCGGGCTGCTCTAAAAACCCGCGCGCGAGGGGCTCTTGGCCCTTCGCCCGCCTCTGCACGCCCGCCTAATCCCTAAAAGTTCCCAAGAAAGCACCCTCGATGCAGCCTGCCGCCGGTCGACTCACGGCTTGGATCCCCGTTTTGATCCTTGCCCCCGTATTGATTCTCGCGCCCGGGGCCCCGGCCCAGGACGAAGAGGGCGGCTCGATGCGCGAAATCAAGGTCGCCGAGATCCTCGCGAACAGCGAGGGGGCGAGCGTGGACCAGATCTGGCGCCTGGCCGAGCAGCTGCGCGCGCTCGGTTCGCCGGCGAAGCGGGCGATCACCCGCGCGATCAAGGGAGCCAACGTGCCGGGCAAGCTCGCCGCGCTCAAAGCGCTGATCGATCTCGACAGCACGACGTTTGCCGCCGAAAAGCTCGGGGACTTGGCGGCGAACGAGCAGTTGGAAGAACAGTACCGCATCGCCGCGATCGAACTCATCGGCCAGACCGATGAGGAGGACGCCGAAGACGGGCTGTTGGAGCTGCTCTTAGAGCTCAACCCGCGCGTGAAGATCGCCGCGGCGCGCACGCTCTGGCGGCTGGATACGCCGCGCAGTTCGAAAGCCAAAGATGCGCTGCGTGCGTACCTCAAAAGCGCGGACCCCGATCTGCGGATTCAGGGCACGTTGGCGCTGGCCGAAATGGGCGACGGCGAAACGCCGGGTGTGAGACAAAACCTTATCGAATTGCGCAAGCGCCCAGACATGGTCGGACGCCTCGCGGATGCGCTCTACCATCGACTCAACTTGCAGCGCGTGATCAATCGACGTGCGGCGCGCGACGACACCGCCGGCAGTTCCAAGGCGAGTTCGCGCTGGAAGCACTTGGACGAAATCTACGCCCTTCTGACGCGGATGTATGAGTTCGAAGAAGAGGTGGACGAAGAGGAGCTGCGTGTGCGCGCGGCGCGCGGCATGATGGAAATGCCGGTCGATCCGCACACCGTCTTCATGACCCCGGCCGAGTACGACGAATTCTTGCACGGCAACACCGGCGTGGATCCGTCCTACGGCGGCATCGGTGCGTTTATCGACACCAACATCAAGGACTCGTTTCGGATTCTGCGTCCGATTTTTGGCGGCCCGGCTTGGAAGTCCGACATTCGCGGCGGCGACGACATCGTGGCGGTCAACGGTAAGCCTACCGCGGGGCGCAAGCCGACCGACATCATCAAAGACGTGAAGGGCCCGCCGGGCACGCCCGTGGTGCTCAGCATTTACCGCCAGGGTTGGGACAAGGCGCGCGAAATCGAAGTGTTGCGCGCCAAGATCGTCATCCCGACGGTGTTCTCGCGCATGTTGCCCGGCAAGATCGGGTACCTAAACATTGCGCAGTTTGCGTATCAGACGGGCAAGGAAGTGCTGGCCGAACTCCAGAAACTGGAGCGCGACGGCATGACCGGTTTGGTCATTGATCTGCGCGACAACCCGGGTGGCGCGCTGGGCGCCGTCAAGGACAGCATCACCCCGTTCGTCAAAGCGCGCGAGCTGATTACCGTAATCAAGGCGCGCGCGGGCGGCCAGCAGCCGCACTTCGCAGGCACGCCGGACCGGCGCCGCAACTACCCGATCTCGGTGCTCGTGAACGAGCGTAGCGCGTCGGGGGCGGAACTGATGTCGGGGGTCTTGCAGCACTACTCCAAGCGCTCCAGCATCGGCGGCGCGGAGGACCCCTACATCGACGCGATCGTCATCGGTGTGCCGACGTTTGGGAAGGGCACCGTGCAGCAGACGCGCCCGCTCAACACGTGGCCGGGCGAGCCGTTTGTGGACGCGCCGCGGCGCAACGGCTACTACGACGCGGGTGAGCGCTTCGAGGACGCCAACGGCAACAACCGCTTTGACGCGGGCGAGCGTTTCCAGGACCTGCCGCTCAAGAACGGGAAGTGGGATGCCGCGGAACCGTGGGAAGAGAAAAACGGCAACGGTGTGCGCGACGAAGACGAGTCTTACACCGATGAGAACCGTGACGGCCAGTGGAACCCTGCCGAGAAATTCACCGACAAAAACGGCAACAACAAGTACGACGAAGGCGCGGCGATCAAATTCACGATCGCGCGCTACTACCTGCCGGGCGGCAAAAACTTCACGCGCACGCGCGTCTACGAGAACGGCGTCTACACGTACAAGGGCGGGGTCGAACCCGACCAAAAACTCGAGCGCGAACGGATGGAGATTTCGCGCCTCGTTGAGTTGCGCGAGCTACAAGACAAGGGCATCTTCCGCCAATACATCGAAGATCATTGGGCCGCCCACAGCGATCTGTTCCGCAGCCTCGCGCACTACGACGGGCGCGACCCGGCGCGGTATCCGGACTTCGACAAGTTCTTTGACGGTCTAAGGACGCGACTTTCGCGCCAAGAGGTGCGGCGGGCTCTGCGTTTGGAATCGCGCTTGCGCGTTTCGAACGAGCAGGGCAAAGAGATCCTGGGCGACCTGAGCGACGACAATCAGCTGCTCGCGGGCGTCATCGAAATCTTGAAGCGGACGGGCGTCGATGCGGGCTCGATCGAGGAATACCGCACCATCTCCGAGTCAATCAAGAAGAAGTGAGGCGCGTCGAGCGCGACGGGCTTCGGTTGCTCGAATTTTCCTCGCTTCGCGAGGTCGATGGGTTGACGTGCGTGCACTCCACGCAACCGCTGAACGTTCGTGAGTACGAGCAGGCGGAGCGGTTGTTTCGCGCGGTCGGCGCCGATCCGGCGCGCATGGTTCGCGTGCGGCAAGTGCACCACGCCGATGTTGCCGTGGTCGGTGCCGAGATGCCCGCGGAACGCCTGGAGGTGGATGGCCTCGCGACGAACCACCCGGGCCAGCCTTTGTTTTTGCGCGCTGCCGATTGCTCGCTCGTCATCGTTGTGGACGAAGAGCGTCGTGCGATCGGCGTCGCGCACGCGGGGTGGAAGGGTTCGGCGCGTGGCATCGTCGTCAATCTGGTGAAGACGTTGCAGGAACGTTTCGGAAGCGATCCCAAGACGCTGCGCGGCGTCGTCGGCCCCACCGTGAGCTGGGTCAACTATCCGGTCGGCGCGGAAGTGCCCGCCACGTTTTTGCGCTGGCGTCCCTGGGCGTCGGAGTTTGTGCACGCGCGCGACGGGCAACTACATTTCGATCTCGCCGGCGCCAACGGACGCTTCTTAGAAGAGGCTGGTCTTTCCCAAGAGCGCATCGAGGTCGTCCGGATGTGCACGGTCGACAACCACGGATTGCTGCACTCGTACCGACACAGCGGCGTCGGTGCGGGCCACCACGGCGTGGTCGTGTTCTGGCGCGACTGAGTCCAAGGCCCCAAATTCGGCAATCGACTTAGAGACCCCAGGGATGCAGGAATCGTCGACCCACTTGTCTTGTTAGGAACAGAGGGCACGGTGGCGAGAACGTTCAACCGGGGGGAGAGGTCGAATCGTTGGTGTCACCGCTGAGTCGCCGTTGGTGGGTCTCCGCGAGGAACATCACCAGCGTGGATGCTGCGCCCACAGCCAACTTCGCGTGTCGCGTTTCGAGACCCCGCACGGCCGCGGGCTTGCCGTGGCCTGTTCCGTAGTGGTTGCGAAGTTCCGCGATTCCTTGGCCGATCGCAGCGAGGTTGGCAAGCAGCCGCCGGATCGTATCGACCGCCTTCGCGCGATCCGGGATGTCATCGGGGGCCAGCGAGAGCACTTTGGCGGTGCGCTTCACGACCTGAGTCACCTTCTGATTCGCCGGAACGCTCTCTCCGCGGGCTTCGAGGATGGTCCGGCAGCAGGTCTCGATTAGCTCCTTTGCGGTTCCAATGGCGAGATCGGCATCGTTGTAGACGGCCGACTCCATGCGCGTGATCTGTTGCGCGAGGTAGCTGGCGTCGACTCCGCCCAACGCAGCAGCGGCCGCGGCGAGGTCGGGTTTCGCGGCAACACCCACGAAGTGCCCGCTGAACACCGGCTTTCCTGAGATGCGCGTGCGCTCGACAAGCTGGAAGCCATCAGGCTCCAGGCACTGGTTATAGAGCTGGAGGAGCCTGTCGACCTCCGTCCGATCTGACCGAACGACGGGGTGAATCGTCTCACAAAGGAAGCGGAGAAAGATGTCGTCGTCGCCGCCCGCGAGCCCGAACCGGTCGTCGGTGAAGACCCAGCCGGGCTCCCAGTCGTCGTTTTGACCGTGTGCTGCCAGATGTCGCCTTCGGCAGTCGGGAATCGCGAGTCGAATGACGGAAGTGCCTGCAAGTCGTAGAGGCGGGAGAGAAACGCGATCTCATCGAGACGCCCGCTCCAGCGCACGTTCTCGGCGGCGAATCCATCGAGGATGTCGCGGCGGGTGATTTCGGTGATGCGCATGGGAGGCGGCTCTTCATTGTGCAACCGGCGGGCGACGGCTGAGTTCACCCGGCGAGCGGCGCTGGTTCTGCGCGTGGGCGAGCGCATGAGTAAACTGGGTCTCGTGCTCCCTCGATACGGTGCGATCCTTACGTTGCTCATCGCGGGCGCCTGCGCCGGGCGGACTGCTGTAAGCAAGGCGCCTGAGCGTGGGGAGGTCCTACGGTTGCTCCGAGTGGTCCAGGAAGGCGACACCGCAGCGCGCGTGGAGGCCGCGGAAGATCTGAGGGACTATCCTGGCCTCGCCGATGTGATCGAGCCGGTCCTATGTGCCCAACTCGCGTCGGCGCCGTCCGACGTTCAGATGGCGATCATCGTGTCGCTGGACCACGTGGGGAGAACCGACGCGATTCGGTCTCTGGTTTCGCTGGTACCTGGCGAAAACCGCGAGCTGGCGGAACGAGCTGACATGGCGATCGAAGCCATCTGGGGCCGGATAGGGGCCGAGGCGTGGCCCGCGTTGCCAGCTCGGTTGAAGACCGCACGGGGGCAGATCCTGACCGCAGAGGGAGGCAAGCCTGTTCCGAACGCCGAGGTCCGCTGGGTCGTGGACCTGCGACCGTCCCGCACGCCTCAGCTATCTGGCAGGAAGGTCGGTCGCGCGCGCACGGACGATCGAGGTTGGTTTGAAATGGAGGCTCCGCGGTGGCCCGGAATGCTCTCTCTTTGGGTGCGCCATGACGATGCCTGGAGCGTGCTCCACGGAGCCGAGTATCCGGTGATCAACTACCTCAAGCGGGATGAGCCGTGGCATCTCCCAGTGAGGGACAGGGAGATCCGTTTGCAGGTCCTAGACGTGGCGGGCGCACCTGTCCGGGACGCGCGCGCCCAGTTGGTGTTCAGCGAGATGGGTGCATCGACGGGAGATCGAGCTGCTGCAGCGGCCGACGAGCACAACATGATCCGGATCGGGCCGATCGAGCACGACAACTATTGGATCGACGTTACGGCACCGGGGCGCGCGCCTCAGCGAATCTGCGCCTATCAGTTTGACGTGGATGATCGTTCCGATCGCGCGGTCCGCGTCACGCTGGCCAAAGGACGCCTTGTCGTGGTGAATGTAGCGGCGTCAGGAGGCCCGTCCGCTGAGCGCTGGTGGGTTCGCTTCCAGTTCCAGACCGAGTGGAACAACGAGACGCGCGAGGGTTGGTACGTGCGCACAGACCCGAGCGGGCGCGCTGAGTTCGTCTGTCCGATCGGGAAGCTCGCCACGGTGAAATTGGAGACACCGGGGGAGGCGCCTCAGACGAAGAAGTTGACGGTGCCTGCTGGCGCGTCACCGGTGCAGCTTGAGATGCGAGCCTCGTCGAGTGCAATCCGGTAGCTACCGGATTGGCGCTGCGATACCGCGAAGCCAAGCCGTTGTCCGCGCGGCATCGCCGCCATTGCGAATGACAGAATCCGTCGTAAGGTGAGGGCGAGCAACGACCTGCGAGCCATCGGACGCGAAGTCTGATGCTGCTTCGGGACGCGGGGGTCGCACCAACCACACGCCAACGAGGTTGATGATCTTCTGGCGCTCGGGGCGCTATGCCGTAGGCGCGCTTTCGAGTGAGCGGCCCCGCAACTACGTGGCGTCGGCGGTGGCCAGCGAGACGCTCTCGAGTGAGCGGCGGAACTCTTCTTCGAATGCTGTCGAGAACTCGTAGACATTACGGAAGACTTCGCGGGTGTCGCGGTCGGTCCGGCTTAAGAGGCCCGCTTCGACGAGGTTGAAAACCACGTTGCCGAAGTCGGCGGTCTCGGTGACGCCCCACTCTTCGAGGACGGTGCGCGCCAAGAATCCGAAATGCTCGGTCGCAAACATGCGAATGCCGTCGAGCAGCTCCTTGCCCGTGACGTGACGGACCTTCCCCATGCGCTGGATCGTGAAATCAAGGGCGTCAAAAATGAAGTAGTACGCCTGCGAGCTGTAGCGCTCGTCTTTGCGCACGATTTCTAAGATGGTCTCGGTCTTTTCGACAGACATGTAGGGCGACGCCTCTCCGAAGCTTGTAACGGCAAACTACGGGCCCCGCTTTAGAGATCGCGCCTTATTCCGCGCAATTGGTCCTGGCTGCACGTTATGGTGCAGTTTATGGTTCCGCTACGCGGCGGGATCGTCAGACCCGCTCGGCTCGGCCGGCGTGTCTTTTGAGCCCGGTTGCGGGCCCTCGGTGCTCCCTGGGCTCGCCGCGTCGGCCGGGGGCGTTACCTCCGCCGACGGAGGCGCCGGGTCTGCCGGGGCTGCCTGGGAGGCCTGAGGTGCCTGGGGCTTGGGAGCGCGCGGCTTGGGCTCGCGGGGCGGCGGCGGCGGGTTCTCGAGCTCTAAGTCGTCGCCGACGATCCGGGCGGTGCCCCCGCGATCTAAAAGGATCACGCATTGGCTGGCCAGCACTTCGGTGCTCAACACAAGGCCGGTCTCTTTGGTGGAGAGGATGCGGATGCGCTTGCCGCGGCGCGGCAACTTCGCGCGCAGTTCGGTATAGACCTCGTCTTCGTAGCGCAAGCAGCAGAGCAGGCGACCACACATCCCAGAGATCTTGCTCGGGTCGAGCGTAGATTTCTGGTTCTTGGCCATCTTCATCGACACCGGCTTCATTTCGCGGATCCAAGACGAGCAACACAGTTCACGTCCGCAATAGGAAATGTCGCCGAGGATCTTGGCCTCGTCGCGCGCGCCAATCTGCTTGAGCTCCACGCGCATCTTGAACTCGCGCGCGAGGTCGCGCACGAGGTCGCGAAAGTCAACACGCCCCTCGGCGATGAAGTAAAACGTCGTGCGCTGGCCCCCGAGGATCTTTTCGATGCGTACGAGCTTCATCGGCAGTTCGCGCGCTTTCACGCGTTCCGCGCAGTACCGAAACTCCTCGGAGTGGCGATCGTCGTCGTATTGGGCCTGGAGTTCGGCGTCCCCTTCGGACGCAAAGCGCAAGAGTTCCGCGCCAGCGGCCGCGGGAGCGGGCGACGGCGCCGTGAGAACCAGCGCGTACTCGACGCCGCGTGCGGTGCGCGCGACGACCTCGTCGCCGGGACGAACATCGGGCACGGCGGACACGTCGCACGTCGTGCGACACGACATGCACCCGTGGCGCACAACCGCGCTTAGCGCCGGGCTTGTCGCGCCGGATCCGGAGGTGGGGTCGTCAGGTGTTTCCATGCGTGGAGTGCTAAGTCGGCCAAGACAATCGACGGATTGGCGTTGGCATCCAATGATCGTAGAGACTCGATCACCTGACGCAAAGCGGATTCGTGCGTGGCGGCATTCGCCTGCAAGCGGCGCGCAACGATGCGAAGCGTTTCTCCGAGGCGGTGCCGGATGGCCTTGCCGTCCTCGTCTTTGCGCCGCCGCACCAACTTTTCCGTGACGGCCAAAGGATCACTCGTGGGTCCCTGCATGACGTGGAGCAGGGCGTCGGCGTCTTCAATCAAGTTCGCTTCGTGGTAATAAAGCGCGCGCCCGGGCGCACCGCCCGCATCCTCGGCCAGCTTCGCCGCCGCCTCGTTCGCTACGCCGTGGCGCTGCAGGACCGTCCGCGTCTCCTCGTTTGTGAGTGCGGTCAGGCGCACGGTCTTGCAGCGCGAAACGACCGTTTCCAAGAGATCGTGCGGGCTGCGGGCGGTCAACACGATCGCCGCGTCGGCCGGCGGCTCTTCCAGGGTTTTCAACAACGCGTTGAGAGCATCGGTGCTGAGATGGTCGGCGCCGCGCACCAGCAACATTTGCCGCGGCGCGCGTGACGGCTTGCGTTGCAGGCGCCGGGTCGCTTCGCGCACACCGGCAATGCCGTCGCTCGATACGAGCTCGGTGTAGTCCGGATGCCGGCCGGCGTCAATCAACGCCGGCTCGCCCAACAACGCGTGCGCCAAACGTCGCGCGAGAAACGCGCGTCCCGTTCCGGACGGACCCGCCAGCAGGATCGAACCGCTTCCGCCGGTGCGGGCGATGTGCGCGCGAAGCGAACGACACGCGGCGTCTTGTCCGACGACGTCGGCAAACATCGCGTCAGTCATGCCACGCACTCCAACGCCGCCACGACGGTGCGTATCTCGTCCGCAAGATCATCGACCGGCCGCGTCGCGTCCAATATTGTGCCGCGCGCTCCGAGACGTTCGATCTCCACGCGGAAGCCCGCGCGCACGCGTTCGTGATAGGCAAGCGGACGCGACTCGATGCGATCGCGTTTGGAACCGACGCGGCCCAACCCGACATGCGGCGCGAGATCCAAGAGGAACACGTGGTCCGGTTCCACGCCGCCCGTCGCGGCCTGCGAAACCGATCGCACCGCGTCCAGGTCAAGCCCGAGACCGTGTCCTTGGTACGCGGCCGTCGAATACCAGAAGCGATCGAGGATCACGACCTCGCCCGCTTCCAGTGCGGGCGCAATACGCGTGGCCATCAAGTGGCTACGCGCGGCCTGATAGAGAAGCATCTCCGCCATCGGCGCGAGATCGGTTTCGGGATCGAGCAACAGCTCGCGGATCGCTTCGCCCGCGGCCGTGGCGCCCGGCTCGCGCAGCGCGTGGACCGTGCGGCCCTGCTCGCGCAACCACGTAGACAGGCGCGCGGCCTGCGTCGTCTTGCCCGCGCCGTCGGGGCCCTCGATCACCAAAAAACAACCGCTCACAAAACCAACTTACGGATCGGGAAGGACGCGGCCCAGCTCCGCCATCACGCACGGCACCGTGTCGTCTCGCTTTTCTTCGCGCTCGATCCAGCGCACGGCCTCCCGCACGGCCCGGCGCGAACGCAGGCCAAAGTGGCGCGCAATCTCCTCCTCGTCGCAACCGGCGCGGCACGCGGCCGTCATCGCCGCCCGGCGTGCGGCGACCACCGAGCGTTTTTTGGCGCCGGCGGCGATGAGGGCGCCATCCACCTCAAACAACCGGGCGGCCGCTTGGATCAACGCATCAAAGGGCTGCGGGCCCGTCACCGTGATCGCGTCAGGGCTTCCGATGTGCACGGCCGGGGGCAGCTGCAACGGAACCAGGATCCCGCCGAGGAGTCGGTTGGCCAACGCCGGGCCCAGGTCGCTGCGCGCGCCGGGGTGGTCTTCGACGGCAACCAGCAACTGCCGGCCGCGCGTGGCGACCTCGTCGAGAATCGTGCACAGCGTCCGTTGAGCGACGTCGCGCGACGCCAGCCGCTCGACTCCGTCGATGATCACAAGCGGTTTGCGCGGCAGGAAACCGCGACTGCGTCCGGCGCGCACCATGTCGAGATCGAGGCGCAGCGCGCGCCGCGCTCCGCCCAACACGGCCGCCCAATCGAGAAGCGCGGAACTGCCGCACCCGCGCGGCCCGTAAATGACGAGCAAGTTTGACTGCTTGAGGTTGCCCGCGACAAATCCGCGGACCGCGCGAATCGCAAACTGGCCGGCGGGTCCATGCAAACGCGGCGGGGCCGACATGCGGCGCCGGGCGAGCGGTGCGCGCGCGGCAGGGCATGCGATTTCGACATCCTCGCCGAGCACGTCGCGGATTTCTTGCAGATACCGCGCTTCCAACCAGTTCTTTTGGAACTGACCGTTCACGCACAGAATGGAATGTCCGTCGCTCGCACGTTGCACATGCGCTTGCTCGAGCCACAAGGACTCGGTGCGCGACGAAACTCGTTTCTGGAGCCGCTGTAACAGCGCCCCACTGGCTTCCTTCATGTCGGACCTTTTGCCCTACTGTCCGAGCTTTTCTTTCAGCGCGTTGACCCGCGGCTCGTCGTCGAACTCTCCTAGCTTGATCGCTTCGTTCAACGCTTTTGTCGCTTCGGCGGCCTGGTCATCCTCGGCTAACACTTCGGCAAGATCGATCCAGCGCCAGCCAAGCTCGAGCTCCGACGTTTTAGCGTCGCGCAATGCTACACGAACGCGTGCCGTGCGCACGGCCTTTTTCTTCGCGCCCGCCTTGCGATACAGCGGCAGGAGCGCGGTGTGCATCCGTACGTCAAACAGCGTGATTCCCAACGCCTGCTCCAACGTCGTGATCGCATCTTTGTCGCGCCCCAAACGGATGTACTCCGCGGAGAGACCGAGGCGACCCTTGATGTCCTTGCTCGCAAACGTCATGGCCGCTTCGAGTTCGCGGAGCGCGGCCGGCTCGTCCTGCACGCTCATGTAATGGCGACGCAGGAGTGCGTACGGGTTGTTTCCGCTCACGCGAAACGGCCACGCCTTTTTGGCGGCCTTCAGCGTGGCGACGTATTTCTCTGTCGCGCCCTCCTGTAGGTAGGCGGACGCGAGCAGCATGCGGGCGTCGTAGTCTTCGTGGCCGTCTTCGATGAACTGCTCGAGCAGCTTGCGCGCTTGCGGGCCGCGGCCTGTGCGCCGCGCCACGTGCGCGCTCAACAGCATGACCAACCGGTGCTTGGCGCCGAGCTCGCGCTGCGCGCGATCGAGGTAGTCGCCCGCGTCGACGAAGCGACGACTCTGGTAGTACGCCCACGCCAACCGAATCAAGCTCTCGCCGTCTTTCTTGTCTTTGACGACCGCTTTCCGTAGCTCCTTGATCTGCAAGCCGTAGCTCGGAACGACGGCGTACGGCGCCATGCGCTTCCCGATGTGCTCCGCGAACGCTTTGTCAAACTCGTCCAAACCGATGTTGAACGACTCGCGGAACACGCGCCGCATCGGAACGTCCTTGCCGTAGAGGCGCAGCGCCTTCACGATGCCCGCCTCGCCCGCACGCTCCTGCAAAAACTCCAACATGAGCCCGCCGATGTAGTACGCGAACCCGACGCGCGGGCCGCGGAACATGGCGTCGAAGCGGCCGATCTTCGGCAGCGTCTTCGTGTGGTAAGCGTCAAAGATCTGACGCTCCATGTTGTCTTCTTTGCCCCAGCTCACATCGAGCGGCTTCTCCTCGAGCACGCTCAAGCCTTCGGTGAACCAACGCGGCACTTGTCCGCCGCTCAGTTGCAAACTCATGACGTGAGCAAACTCGTGGCGCGCGGTCGACGACCACAAAAACGCGCCGGGGCGGAGCGCTTGCGGCGAGTCCAGCGTGATGAGCCCGCCGAAGCAGGCGCCGAGTGCGGGGATGCCGGGCAAGCCGAGCGTCCGCACGCTGAAGTCATCTGCTTTGCGAAACGTCTCGACCAAAATCGGACGCCGCGGCGTGAACTCGTAACGCTTCACCATGTCATCCCAGCAGCCTTCCATCAGCTCGGGCAAGTACATGGACATGATCTCGTGCTCGGCGGGATCGAAACGGAACGTGAAATTCTTGGTCTTGTGCGTCGTCATCGTATTGGTGACGTACTCAAGAACCTGCAGGAAGTTGTTGCGGATCGGGTGCGAGAACGGGAAGAGCTTTTGGGAGCGTTGCAGCGCGTCACGCGCCTCTTCGGCGCGTCCGTCGTTCGCCAAAAACACGCCGAGCGTGGCGTGCGCCTCGAAGTTGTGCGGATCGATTTTTAGGCCGCGCCGGACCAACTTGCTGGCTGTGTCGTAGCGCCGTTGCCGCGAGGCGACGACCTGCGCGGCAATATGAAATCCCTCGCCGAACTTGGGGTCGATGCGCAAGACCTCCGCCATTCCTTTTTCGAAGGCGTCGCGGCGGCCGTTGAGTAGCTCGTACGTCGCTTTCAGCGTCAGGAGTTGGCGGTGGAACGCGTCGATCGCGAGTCCCTTCTCGATTTGCTCGGCGGCGCGCGGGTACTCGTTGTCTTGCAACATGACGCGCGCCACGATGGCGTGCGCGTCGGTGAGCTTGGGATTGATGCGCAGCGCGTCCTCGCAGAGCTTGCGCGCGCGCCCATCGCTGAATCCGACCAGCTCGGTCTTGGCCGTCTCCACGTAGAGATCGGCGAGATCCGGGTTCCGTTTCGAGATCAGCGTAAACGTCTTGCGTGCGCGTCCGATGGCGCGTTCGCGATCGACCCGCGAGATGCGAACGAGTTCGACCCATGCTTCCCAATGGCTCGGGTCGATGTCTTTCGCGAGAGTGACCAGTTCATACGCCGTTTGCGCGTACTCATGGTCCAAGGGGCTCAACTCGACATACATCCGCAGCGCTTTGCCAACGACAACCAACTCGCGCGCCATCGGGCGCGCTTTCTCCGGTTGGCGCACCCACTCCTCCGCCTCCTGATTGGCGACGGAGTACGCGTTGAGACGCGCCTTGTAGTGCGCGGGAAAAGCGTCGAGCACCGTACGCGCATCACCGCGTTGTCCGCGCCGCGCCAACGTTTCGGCGACGACCAGTCGCGCTTGCAATCCTTCGAGGTCGGGTCCCTCGCCGGACGCGCTCTTGATCACGCCCTTGGCGAGCTCAGCGGCCTGCGAGCTCTGGCCTCGCGCCAAGGCGAGTTCGGCGAGTTGTACTTTCGCGGCGCGGTTGCTGGGGTGCGCGGCGAGCAATGCCTTGAGCTGGTTCTCGGCTTTTTCGTATGAGCCGTACACGGCCCAACACCGCGCGGTACCGAGATGCGCCGTGATGTTGTTCTTGTCGCGTCGGAGCGCTTTTTTGAAGCGCAGGCGGGCCTCTTCGTAGTTGCCCTCGCGCAGGCTGTCCTCGGCGCGCTCTAGGTAGCGGTCCACGATGTCCGCCACTTCGTCGGGCGGAAGTTCGTCGTCTTGGGCACGAAGGGTGAAGACGAGACAAATAAGCGACAGAAGAGCAAGGCGCCAGCGCATCGCCACATTGTACGTCCGCCGTGCAGCGTCCCGCCCAGAAAGAATGCCGCCGCCGCGAGTGGGAAACGCCCTCAAACTTGCTTGGAGTCTCCCGCGCGCCTCGTATCATCGACGGCCATGGGATTTCACACTGCAGAACGGATTCGTTCGCTCCCTTCCTACCCGTTTGCTGTCATCAATGAGCGTGTTGCTGCGCTGCGTGCACAGGGTGTCGCCCCCATCGATTTCGGTGTCGGCGACCCGACGCTCCCGACGCCAACCGTGATTCGCGAGCGCCTCAAAACGGCGGTGGATGAGCGGGCCTGTTCCGGGTATCCGAGCTACATCGGGGACGCGGCCTTTCGGACGGCGTGCGCGACGTGGATGAAGGGTCAGTTCGGAACCGACATCGATCCCGCGACCGAAATCACGACGACGATCGGCAGCAAAGAGGGGATCTTCAACTTCCCGCTTGGGTTTGTGGAGTCTGGCGACATCGTTTTGTGCCCCGCACCGGGGTACCCGCCTTATCAGCGCGGAACCATGTTCGCCGGGGGCACGCCGTACTATCTGCCGCTGCTGCGCGAGAACCACTATCTTCCCGATCTCGAGGCCATCCCGAGCGACGTCGTCGCCAAGTCGCGCATTTTGTGGCTTTGTTATCCGAACGCCCCGACGGGCGCGCTCGCGCCCGATTCGTTTTTCCAAGACGCGATTGCATGGGGCCAAAAAAACGACGTGATCGTCGTCAACGACGAGGCGTACATCGATCTCTATTACGAAGAAAAGCCCCGCTCGATTTTGGAGTTCGGCAAGGAGAACGTCGTCGCATTCCACTCGATGAGCAAACGCAGCGCGATGACGGGGTGGCGCATCGGCTGGACGGCCGGCGACCCCGACATCATCGGTGTGTTTCGCAAGGTGAAAACCAACATCGACAGCGGGACGCCGACGTTTATTCAGGACGCCTCGATCGCGGGGTTAGAAGACGAGGAGCACGTCGTGCAGATGCGCGAGGACTATCGCGCCAAGCGCGACATGCTCGCGCAGACGTTTGCGACGCTTGGGTTTGACGACTGCGCGCCGGCGGCCACCATCCATTACTGGCAGCGTGTGCCCGCGGGCGTCGATGCGGTCGAGTTTGCGACGAAGCTCTTGGACCCGTCCATCGCGGTGGTCTGCACACCGGGGCCGTGGCTCGCCGACAAAGCGGCGGACGGCACGCACGCCGGCAAAGGCTATGTCCGGTTCTCCATGGTTCCGAGCCAAGACGACACGCGCCGCGCGTGCGACGCGATCCTCGCAAACAAAACCAAACTCATCGGCTAGCTGTGCGGGAGTGGCGACGGGTTGCGATGTCGTTTGCGGCCCTAACGATTGTTTTGTGGGCGGCGTTCGAGATGTGGCGGCACACTCACGTGCGCACCGGCCCGCAGATTGTCTTTGGCATCGTCGCGCTCGCGGCCGCGTTGGCGCACGCGCGCACCCGCCGTTTGGAATCGAGCCGACACCGCAAGTGGCTGCGTCGGACCGCACACAGCGTGCTCGCGCTCGTGATCTTGCCCCTGGGCTGGATGATGAAGGTCATCCTCGACGACCCGGTGACCACCACACGCTCCACCACGGTCTGCTTGTTGGTTGTCCTGTGGCTATCGGTTCTGGGGATCTGGTTGCTGTCGATGTCGCGGGCGATTCCGCGCGACCCCACGCGCGAGTTCTAGCGGCGATCGGGGTTACGCTAGTCATGTGAGATTGCCGCAAGAGAATCGCGTGCGCAGAGCCGTGCATGGGACGCGGATTGCCGTGGGCGTTTTATCGCTGGCTGTACCGATCTGGTTCGTGTCGCAGCCTCCGTTCACGCGAAGTTCTTTTTGGTGGATCTTAGGAATCACTTCCGTGGTCGCGTACCGGATCGACGCCGCCATTTTGCGGCACGATACCCGAGCAAAGCGCGCGCAACGGCAAGCGTTTTCTCGTGCGTTCTTAGGTGCTGCGGTCGTGATCTGGATCCCGATCCTGCTCAAGCTCGTCATTACGAGTGAACCCGCCAGCGTCATTTACCGCGTGTTCACGGCGAGCGCGTCCGCTTGGTGCGCCGGCGTCGGCCTCTGGCTGCTCCTGTCCAGTCGCGTGCGCGACGAAGCGATCGACGTCTTTTGAGCCGTGAAGATACGCGGATTGGTGCGGCTGTTCCTGTTCATGGTGACCGTCGTCTTCATCTTCGACACAGGGCGGTTCTATGCACCGGACGCGGCAAGCGCGATCCTGATCGGTTCGTTTTTTCTTGGTCTCTTGGTCGCCGTGTTTCTCGATCGATTCTTCGATTGGTTCTGGCGATGGCCAAGCGGCGTCCGCAATGTCGGGTGGTTCGGCATCGGCGCGGCGTTCGTTGGAGGGTTCTCTCCGTTTTGGCCGGAGGCGCAACGGTGGTCGCTTTGGCTCGGACTCTTTTCGCTGTGGGTCGTCTGGAAGAGCCAAACCATGGTGCCGCCGGCGCGCCTGGATGAAATGCCCGATGTCTTTTGAGCAGTCGCTGCGTGCTCACGGGGCACTACACTAGGCGCGTGCGCCTTTTGTTATCTGTTCTCGCCGTTGCGATTCCGTCCGGCGCGGTCACCGAAGCGGCCACGTCCGGATCCGCTCCGGTGGGAGTCTTGGTCGGCATTGTCGCGGGGATTGTTCTGCATGTTGCTTTGAAGTCGCGCGAACACGTGTCCCGTATTCGATTCCGCCGTCGCGGGGGCATCGTCTGCATTGTCGCGGCGACCGCCGCGATCGTCGGGTGGGTCGCACCCCTCGCCGCGCCCAGCAAGATGTTGGACACCGACCTCACGCTGTTTTGGGCCGCGTGCGGCCTGGCGCCGCTCGGGTTTCGCCTGTTGTTGGACACCCGACTCGACCCGAAGAAGACCACACGCGAAGTCGTCGAGCAATTCTAGTGAGCACGTCGTTGCTGATCGACATCGCGATGGTCGTCGCGGGCCTCGCGACCGCCCGCATTTTGGTTCGCAACGCCGGCGTCTACTTACGCACGCCCATCCGCCTTCGATCCCGTCGCTTCGCCGTGTTGTTTTTTCAAGCCACCTGTGCGTTCGGTGCGCTCGTCCCGTTCTTTTCGTTCTTCGGGGGGCGGTCGGCCGTCGTCATGACTCTGTGGATGATGGCCATCCTCACGATGCAGGCGGCGGTGTTCTATCTCGCCTCCCTGGTTGTACTCCGTCGTCGCGGGCAACGCGAAGCCGCTCAGGTGGACGCGTTTTGACGTTTCCAGCGCAGCACGACAATGTCGCCGAACGCGCCGGGCACCACGTGGGTCCGGACGAATCCAAGCTTGTGCAGAACGCGCGCGGACGCCGCGTTCGGCGCATCGACCGCTGACTCGATGGTGTCGAAATTGGGTCCGGCGACATCGGACGCGAATCGAACAAGCGCCTCGCCCGCCTCCGTGGCGTAGCCGCGTCCGGTGACGCGCTCCAAAAACGCGTAGAGGAGCTGCGGCTTGTCGCTGATTTCATCGAACACGCGAAAGCCGGCGAAGCCGATGGCTTCGGGCTCGTCGTCGTAGACCAGCCATAGCCCCACGCCACAAAACGCAAACAGCCGGTCGCTGGTTTCGACTTCGGCGAGCGCCCACGCACGCGGGACGCTCTCGCCGTCCAACAGATAGCGCCGGATGTGCGGATCGCATGCGAGCGCCCAAAACGAATCAGCGGACGCGAGCATCAACCGCTCGAACCGAAGTCGCGCGGAGGACAACATGGGTGCTACTTCTTGTGCTTCTCGTAAAACCCGAGCCATTCGTCGAGTACGGCTTTGACTTCGCGCCGCGCCTTGGGAGGGCCCGTCACTTCCGCATTGTCGCCGTGTTGCAGCGACCAGTCCACGACCCAGCGGTGGCTGTCGGTCCGAACGTGACGTTCGATCGCGCCGCCCGCCTTCTCCTTGATCTCGGTCGCCGGACCCAGCTCGCGGACGTAGCGCGCTGCCGCTTCGGCAAACTTCACGCGGACGGTGTCGTCGTTGGGCGAAGGACGATAGAAGTCCGACCGCCGATAGCGCTGCGCGTTGAAGCTGCGCGGCTTCTCGAATGTCTTGTCGGTAAGCGTGACCGAACGGATGCGATCGACGCGGAAGCTGAGTTCCTTGGAGCGCAACGAGTCCCGCCCCACCACGTAGACCTGACCGAGATGATCGATCAAGGCGTACGGTCGCACGCGCCGTTCGGTCAGGGCGCGCCGCCGCTGCGTGTAGTACTCCAGCTCGATCTCGCGCTGATCGTTCATTGCTTGCTCGATTAGCTTGACACGTGAACCGAACGTGCCCGACGCCCGTCGTGCACCGATACGCCGCGCGAGTTTTTTCACGTCGCGCGTACCGAGCGAACGCTCGAGTTTGCGAATCAATCCGGCCACGGCTTGCGCCATCGGAGCGCCGCGCGCGGGCGGGATGGAACGGAGCGCGAGCAAGAGCGTCGCTGCTTCCGACATCGTGAGCCGCGCCGGGCGTTTGAAGTGCTCCGCGAAACGCAAGATCACACGGTCTTCTTCCGTGAAGCAAGCGATGTAGTCGTGCGGCATGTACGGCGGCACACCGCACAGCATCAGCGCTTCGGGAATCTCGCGTTTGGCCGCCTGCGCGCTGATGCCCAGGTGGTCGCCGATCTCGCGAAACGTAATTCCGGGACGCGAACGCAGCAGCGGGATGAGCGAAAGGTAGAGGCGCAACTTCGCCAGCGGGAGCGCCATCAGTCGTACCTCTTGCGAAGTTCTTGCAGGTGAGCGATCGCCTGTTTGCGAAGCCACGCCGGCTTCACGACGGCGCACTGACCGCTAAACGACGCCAAATACTGCAGCAACTTGCTATGCGTGTGATCGCTCTTGCGCACTTTCAGATGCAGCACGCCGGTGCCGTCTTTGCGCTCCTCAAACGTTTGCCCACGCCGCAGGTTCTCTCGCACCATCCAAGCCACGTCGGAATGAAACACGATATGTGCGTCTTCCTCGTTGCCTTTTTCGTACTCCCACGGGTCGCGGTCGACGAATTTCTCGACGTCGAAGCCCGTCGGCATGTCGAACTCGGGTTTTTTACCCTTCGGCACAGCGACCGTGCCCTGGACGCGCGACAGTTTGAACTGGCGGAGGTCGTCGCGGGCGAGATCGAGCCCGACGAGATACCACTCGCCGCCGCGATAGCCGAGCCCATACGGATGCACTTGGCGCTGTTGCACGCGGTTTGTGCTCGCGGCCTTGTACTTGAACTTCGCAGGCTTGCGTCGCGCCACCGCATTGACGAGACGATCTAAGTTGTCGAGAACGGCGCGGTCGCGCTTGCCGCGTGTGAACGCGTGCACACGCTTTTGCGTGACGCTTGCCGCGACCTCTTCTTGGAGCGGCGAATCGATCGCCATCTTCAACAGCGCGGAACGCAAGTTGGCGTGCACGGCGTCGTTGCCGTTGCGCGCCGAGTTACCGAGCATCACGAGCAACGTGGCCTCATCTTGGGTCAGCGCCAATTCGGTATGAAAGTACGCTTCGCGCGGAATGAAGTAGCCGTCGCGTCCTTGCTCGTCGCTCGCGATGTACTCGACTGGAATGCCGATTTCGCGAAGTTCTTTCTTGTCGCGGTCAAACCGCTTTTCGACGGCGTCCTCGCGCGCAAAGTCGTTGTAGCCCACGACGGATTTGCGAATCGTGGAGAACGGAACGGGTTCTCCCGAGGCCAATAAATAGGCCACGAGATTCATCAAACGTTCAAACTTGGGGACTGCGTCGATCATGAAGATTGGGGATTCTACTGGATCTTCTTGTCTTTCCACCCGCCCTGGTTCCAAACAATGGCGTAAAGGGCGGCGACGAGTGCTGTTGATCCAACCAGACTCCACCACAGATCGGAGCGCAGGTAGGCATCGCTGTGGGTACAGATCCATGCGGCGATGGGCACTTGAACCACCAGAAAGCCGACGGTGTCGAGGAAAAGAGGCATTTTCGTGGAGCCTGCTCCGTTGAGCGTTTGGGCCAACGTGATGCCGATTCCCGCGAACGCGTAGCCGAAAACGGCGATGCGGAGATACTCGATCCCCCGGTGATAGGTCACGAGGTATCGTGGATCAACCTTCGGATCTTCGCCGAAAACGGACATGAGCCATGGCGCCCAGATCCAATAGGCCACGCCGATGCCCGCCATCGTGACGATGTCTAAGACGACCGCGGCCCAGCCCGCGGTGGCGGCTCGTTTCCGGTCGCCCGCGCCGAGTGCTTGGCCCACCATCGCCGCCCCGGCGGCCCCCCAGCCCACGCCGGTGAACGTCGCCACCATGTCCAAGCGGAAGCCGACCGCGAGTGCGGCGTGGAGCGCGCCGCCTTGTCCGAACCGCGTCACGAGGTTCAAGATCGCGCCGTACGCGAAAACGCGCACAACGAACTGGAGAGACGACGGCACGCCGATCCGCAATAGGTTCCAGATCATGCGCGGGCGGAGCCGGATGCGCTTGAGGATGAGTCGGACCGGCGCGGAGGGGCGTGTAATCAGATAGAGCCCAAACACCGCAAAAATGACGCGGGCAAAGATCGTTCCCCAAGCCGCGCCCGCCACGCCGAGTTTCGGAAATCCCCAGTAGCCCCAGACGAGCGCGATGTCGAGCACCACGTTCAAGAGGTTGGCGCCGATCAACAGCACCATCGGCCAGTGGGCGTTCCCGCCCGCGCGCAGGACCGCGGTGACCTGCATCAGCGCGAACATCGAGAACAGGCCGGCCGACGAAATCATCAAGTAGTCGTTGGCGGGGCCAAGCGCCTCGTCCGACGAGCCGAGCAGCAGATTGAGTTCGGTCGCGTAGATGTAGCTCGGGACGCCGATCACGACTGCGACAAAACCCAATACGATGAAGCTCTGCAGCGTGTTCGCGTTGGCGCGGTTGTAGTTGCGCATCCCGAAATTGCGTGAGATCACGGCGATCGAAGCGTTGTTGATCCCGTTCCCAATGAGTTGCGGAACGAGCAGGATCAGCGACGCTTGGTTGCAAGCGGCCAGCGCGAACGGCCCCAACTTCCCGACGATGATGAGATCGACGAGATTAAACAGGCTGTGAAAAAACATCCCGAGCACGAGCGGGATGCCAAACGTCACCAGGCGCGGCACGACGCGGCCGCGATTGAGGTCGCCGGCCGCGCGCTTATCGGACACAGTGGTCCTCAGCGGCGTGATTCGCGCGAAGGCGCGCTCGTGCGCTCGCGCTACGTCCGGTCATGAGTTTCCTCGCCGAGCCTAGCTCGCGAGAAGATGGGACACCGGCGTGTACTCGAGACCGAATGCCTCGGCGACGGCCGGGTGCGTGACCTTTCCATTCATGACGTTGATGCCTTGGGCGAAGCCGTCCGTGTTGAGCGAAGCCAAGCCCTGATCGGCGAGGCGCAACGCAAACGGGAGCGTGGCGTTCGTGAGTGCAAACGTGGACGTGCGCGGAACGGCGCCGGGCATATTCGCGACGCAGTAGTGTAAAACGTCGTCGACCACAAACGTCGGCTTCGTGTGCGTGGTCGGCGTGCAGGTCTCGACGCAGCCGCCCTGATCCACGGCCACGTCAACGATGACGGCGCCTTTCTTCATGTCCTTTAGGTAGCTACGCGGCACCAGGATCGGCGCCTTGGCGCCCTCGATTAACACGGCGCCGATCAGGAGGTCCGCGCGCTCGCAGGCGCGACGAATCGACTCCGGGTTGGAGGCGAGCGTCGTGACGTTCGCCGGCATGACATCGTCGAGATAGCGCAGGCGCTCCAAGTCGATGTCTAAGATCGTGACGCGCGCGCCAAGGCCCGCCGCCATCCACGCGGCCTGCGTGCCGACCACACCGCCGCCGATGATGACGACTTCCGATGCGGGCACGCCGGGCACACCGCCGATCAACACGCCGCGTCCGCCGTACGGCTTTTGCAAGTAGTACGTACCCACTTGACTGGCCATCCGCCCCGCCACTTCCGACATGGGGGTGAGCAACGGCAGGCGACCCTCGTCATCTTCAATCGTTTCGTACGCGATGCACGTCGCGCCCGTCGCAATCATGCCGTTCGTGAGCTCTTCCGAGGCCGCGAAGTGGAAGTACGTGAACACGAGTTGGTCCTTGCGGATCATCCCGTACTCGACGGGTTGCGGCTCTTTGACTTTCACGATCATGTCGGCGCGCGCGAAGATCTCGGCGGGCGTCGCGACGACTTCGACGCCGGCGGCGCGGTAGTCGTCGGCGGTGACTCCACTGCCCGTTCCGCCGTCTTTTTCGACCAAGACGGTGTGGCCGCGGGCGTGGAGCTGAGCTGCGCCACCGGGCACCATCGCGATCCGGTTTTCGTTGTCCTTAATCTCTGCGGGGACGCCGACGATCATCGAGAATTCCTCCTGGCCGCACGGTGATCTCACCGCGAGCGGCGGGAGTGTAGCAAGGCGAGCCGGTCCCCGGAATTTCGAACCGATTCAAAGGGCGCCGCGCGCCAGGAATTCGGCGGGTGAGCGGCTAATCTAGCGGTTGCGGCGGCCGATGCCGCGGCGGACGCTACTCGTCCGGGCGACGGTGCGTTCGACCACCAGCGCGGCGGAATCGCTGCCGATCACGCCGGCCAGTACGCGCTGAGTTTCGTTATTGATTTTTTCGCGCTCGTCATTCAGACGATTGCGTCGCTCCTCAGGCGAGAGGCTCTTGACGTCGGCGGAAGGCTCGCGGACGAACACGGTCACGAGATCGTCGTTGGATTCGACGTACACGCGGATCGCGGACTCGACTTTCTCGCGGACTCCGTCGCCCATCGCCGTCATCTCGTTGTTTCGGACCAAACGATCGATGCGTCGCATGAGATTGCGGGTCATTCCTTCGAGCCGGCGCCGCCGCTCCACGCGCTTTTGCAGCGCCATGAAGTACTCCTCGTCCTCTTGCGTGAACGCGTAGTCGCCTTCGTTGTCGCGGCCGGGCAAGGCAAGTCTAGGATCGCCTTCCGCACCCGTGGCATTGGGATCTTTGGACTTTGTGGAAACGGGACGCGCACGACGCAGTCGATCGAACGCACCCACGAGGTCGCTGTTTTCCGCGCGCAGTTTGCTCACTTCGGCGCCGAGGTTTTTGAGGCGTGTTTCAAGTGCGCGAAGCTGCGCGGCGTGGACTTCCTCGCTGGCGGTGCCGCGGGACGGGCCTGACGTTCGCCGTTGCAGCTTCGCGTCGATGTCCTCGCTCAGGCTGGAGTGAGAAACCCAGAGAGCACCCACAGCTGCGGTGAGCGCCAAAATGAGGCCGACGAGAAGTTTCTGCATGACTCTGCAAGACCGGCGGAGGAGTTCCGCCAACCTTGGGGTTAGACGGTGTCCGCGCGGGCGTTGTTCCTACTATATAGTCGTGCAACCCGACGGGCGACCTGAGGTTTTGGGCGAATTTGAGACGGGCCGTCGGCGGAACCGCGCCGCAAGCGCCGAAAATCAGGCTCGGGAAGGCGCTCAGGCGGCCCGCCGCCGTCGACGCCGCGCGGCGAGAGCCCCGATCAAGACGAGCATTCCCAAGTACGACGGCTCCGGAATCGGAGACAAGCGGAACCCGTTTACGTAGCCGGTCACCGGGTCGACGTACACGCCGGCGATGAATCCGGTTTCGCTGATGCTGTTGGCCGAGGCGAAGACCGTTCCGGCCGGCAAGAACGGGCTCAGGTCGATCAACGTTTCGTCGGGGAGCCAGAGAACGGCCCGCCCCTCGGATGTCCCCACCATCAAACCTTGGTTGTTGACATCGAACGCGTCAGACGAGTTCGGCCCAAAGTCGGGTAGCTCGTGCACTCCGGCGGCGTCCCAGTACACGGCGCGCGTCGTCGGAAATCCGGAGTTTCCAACGACGACATCGTGATCGTTGATCCCGCGGGCGATCCCATCGATGTCGCCGACCAACGGGTCGAGAAAGTTGAGCGTTCCGTCGTAGTAAAACGGCGCGAACGCTGCGGTCCCGCCCGTCATGTGTCCAAGGTTGTTGATGAACCCGCCAAAACTTCCCGCGCCGGCGCCGATGTCCACGTTGGTTCCGTCCGGAAGCCACAGGGTCGCGCGCTGCACGCCACCCACGACATCACTTCCCGAGACGGCGCCCGCGTCATTGATGCCGAGCGCCACACTGCCCGCGCCGCCGTTGGCCAACTCGACGGGCGCGCCGCCCGTCCACTTGAACGGGAACGATCCGACGCCGGTGACGAACGAGAACCCCACGATTTCGCCGCCGTTGTTGATGCCGCGCCCAAACATGCGGCGGCCATCGACGCGTCCAATGTCGTTAAACGTGCCGTCAAGCGACCAAAACCCCGCGTGATCTTGGCCCGGCTCGAATTGCCAACCCGATACCGTGCCGGCATTGTTGACGCCGATGGCGGCTGCGTCGAACGAGCCGATTCCCGGCAAGTTTGTAAACGTATAGGTCGGATCGGCGAACGCGGGCGTCGTGCAAACCGCGATCAAGCCGATGGAAAGGGCGAGTCGAAACCACATAGGGAGATTCTAGAAAACCAAGGCGGTGCCGAGCGCGCCAAAACGCCCGCGCCTGGTTCCGTTTGTTCACTCGGCGCGACGTTGTCGACAAAATCACGATTCTCTCGTTCGAAAACACGTCGTTTGGATCGAGCGCGCGCAGGCCGTCGCGCCGCCATCGGGCCGGATCAAGATTTCCCTGCACCCTTGACAGTCTCCCGCCAAACCGGGACCTTACGCGCGTGCGTCTTGTCCTATCGTCCCTCCTCCTGATGGCGGCGGCTTCGTGGGCGGGCGAAAACGACAGGCTCGATCGCCTCGAAACAGAGAACGCCGAACTGCGGCGCCGTTTGGACGCGCTGGAAAAACGCGACCATTCCGGACTCGAAGCGGTCATCGAGACGTATCTCAGCGAGCGCGAATCCGAAGCCGACGACGGCGGGGATCACGGCCTGGGCCTCAACCTCGTTGTCGATAGCGGCTCGGTGCGCGGCGTGTTTCAGCTCTTTGGCGACGTCGGCTTGCGGACCGACAACCCGGAAGTGCCCGGTCGCTCGAACACGTTTTTCTTCAGCGGGTCTACGACGTTCTTCTTTACCGCGCGGGCTGGCGACAACTTCCACGTGTTGTCCGAGACCGTGTTCGTCGGCAAGATCGCGAGCGACCCGGCCGAAACAGATCACGGGGACTTCGACCAAGAGCGTCTCTGGGGCGCATGGGCATTTTCGGACGCCATTCAGATCAAGTTCGGCTTGGAACACGGGCCCATCTCGCGGTGGAACAACATCTACCACCACGGGCGCTGGCTTGAGCTGACGATCAACCGACCGTTTCTCGCGCGCTTCGAAGGCGGCGGCGGCATCTTGCCGGCGCACAACGCTGGCGTTGAGGTCACGGGCAAGATTCGCTCGAACGCGGGTGTGTTTGAGTACACGTTTGTGTTGTCGAACGGACGCGGACGGATCCCTACGGACACGCAAGAGTTTTCAGACCGCAACGACGGCAAGGCTGTCGATTTGGGCATCGCACTTCGGCCCAAGTCGGTGCCGAATCTTTGGGTCGCACTCTTTGTGCGGGTCGATGACATTCCGGCCGATCCGACCAATCCGGCACGCCTGCGTTCGATCCGCGAAGTGATCGGAAGTTTTCAAGTCGATTATCGCGGCGATGCGTTCGAGATCCTCGCCGAGTTTGTTGTGGTCGAGAACCGCGATCGCCAGAGCGGAATGAATTTTACGCACTACGCGGGATACGTTCAGATTGCGTATCGCTACCGCGAGTTGTGGACGCCCTATTTCCGCTTTGATCTGCGCACGATGGATCGCGGCGATCCGTACTACGCCCCGTTCAATCGCGATTTGGACGTGTGGGAAGCGCTGATCGGAATTCGTTACGACTTCATTCCGAACGCGTCGCTGAAGTTCGAAATCGGTTTTGGCGACCGCGAAGCCCGCGATGGAAGCGGTACCGTCGGCGAAGAAGACGTGTTCCGGCTCGGTTTGCAGTTAGCCTGGGTGTTTTGATGCACACCCTCGTTCGGTTCCTCCTGCTCTGTTCGCTCGCCGCGGTCTTACCGGGCGCGTTGGCTGTGCACGCCGATGAGATCGTCGCCGATTCGTCCCAATCGAGCGTCAAGCCGAAGCCGATCTCGTATGCGGTGATTGTTCACAAGAAAAACCCCGTCAAGGGCATCTCGTTTAGTGAACTGCGCGCGTTCATGAAGCTCGACCGGCAGTTTTGGCCTAACAAGAAGCGCTGCGAAGTGTTCTTGCCGGGGCGCAAGACCGGCGCCTACAAGCTCGTGCTCGAGCGCATCTACAAAATGAAGCACAAAAAGCTTCAGAAGTACTGGGTGCGGAAGCTGTACGCGGGCGATATCCCGGCGAAGCCTTCCTACGTCCCGTCGGCGCAAGCCGCGAGCGCGCAGGTCAAACGCAGCCTCGGCGGTTTGTCGGTTGTGCGATCGGACCGCGTGACCAAAGACGTGCGTGTGTTGACGATCGACGGCAAGAAGCCGGGCGATGCGAAATACGCGCTCACCGAGAAGTCGAAGAAGCGCTGAGCCAGATCTTCGCCGTCGTATCGAACGAACACGACGCCACTTTGGATCCGTCCGCACTCCAGGCGACCGACGTTACCCATCCGTGATGCGCGGGCATGCGTAACAGCGCGCGGCGGCCGACCAGATCCCAGATGCGAATCATCTTGTCGCGCCCGCCGCTGACGAGGCGTGTGCCGTCGGGGCTAAACGCCAACGAAGTGACCGCGCCCGTGTGTCCGGCGAGCGAGACGGTGAGCGGTGTCTCGCTTGAGATGTCCCAGATGCGGATGCGCCCGTCCATACCTGCCGTAACCAGCGAGCCGTCGGGTGCGAAACGCACGGCCAAAACCGCTCCGTCGTTTTCGCGCAGCACCTTTTCCGCCCGCGGGTTTCCGGTGCGTCGAACGAACACGCTGCCGTCGAGACTGCCGCTGGCGAGGTAGGCGCCATCAGCGGAGAAGGCGACGGAGACCACGTGGCCGGTTTGCCCCCGAAGTTTTTGGAGCTCGGCCCCGCTCTCGCGCATCCAAACGCGCGTCGTGTTGTCCGAGGAGCCCGACGCGATGCGCGTTCCGTCGGGGCTAATCGCAACGGCTTTGACCGAAGCTTCATGCCCCTTCAAGGTGCGCACCAACGCGCCGGTCCGCGCGTCGTGGACGCGGACCGTCGAATCCTCTTCGCCGCCGGCCACGAGCCAACGGCCGTCGGTGCTGATCGCCAGGCTTGACAGTCCACCGCCGGATTCGGGGATGACCCGGATCGGCTCCCCAGTCGTCGGATTCCAGATCCGAATTTCGCCGTGGCCCGCGGACGCCGCAGCGACGAACCCTCCATCGGGATGAAACGCGACGGCCGAAAGGAAATCCTCGTCGCCGCGGAGCGAGTGCACCGCGCGACTGCGCGCCGCGTCCCAGAGGCGTAGTCGGCCGCCCGCACCGCCGGTCACGACCCGTGTTCCGTTTCGATGCGCGGCCGCGCTCAAAATCGGCTCATCGTGCCCATGCAGCGTGGCAACGATCTCCTCGGCCTCCAAGTCCCAGATACAAACGGTCCGGTCGCGCGCCGTGGAAACCAGCATGTTGCCCGCGACCAACGAAACCGACGTCACGGGATCCGCATGGCCCGTCAGCACCATCGCCTCGTCACCGGACTCCAGTTCGATGATGTGGATGGCTCCGTCGTCGAGGCCGACCACCGCGACGGACGCATTCGCCGTCGCGCAGTTCACGACGTCGTCGGTCTCGATCGCGTGAATCTCTGTTTGGCCCGCGACGTCCCAGATTTTTACGCCTTCCTCGCCGCCGACAACGATCCGCGTTCCGTCGTCGGAAAACGCGACGGCTAGCGCTACTTCGTCGGGCGCGAAACGACCCAGTTTTTGGAACGTCGTGATGTCCCAGAGACGAACGCCATCATCGCTGGCGACCGCCAGCCGATTGCCGTCGGGGTGAAACGCCAACGCGCGAACGGCAGTCTCTTGGGCAGGCAAGGTCCCGAGGATACGGCCCGCGTCCGGGTCCCAGATACGCACCAACATGTCTTTGGCCGCCCCGACGATGCGCGTGCCTTGCGGGTTGAACGCAAGCGCCGTGACTTCTTCGGTGTTGCCCGGCAGCGTGAACAACACGCCGGCCGATTCGATGTCCCAAAGCCGTACGCTCTTGTCGAGCGATCCCGAAACGACGCGCCGGCCGTCCGCGCTGAGCGCGAGGGCCGTCACGCGCGCGTTGTGTGCGCCGAGCAACGACTCGCTCGAATCGGTCAGCGCCAAAAGGTGGCGCCACTCCCAGCCGCGGAATCGTTCCGGACACTTGGCGAGCAGACGCTTGGCTTCTCGCGTGTCGTGAAGTCGCAGGCTTGCGTGCGCCGCGGCGAGGCTGGCGAGATAGCTCTCTTGCTGGGCGCGATGCGCGTTCTCGCTGGCCGTCTTGGCGTTGGCGACGGCGCGCCGGGCGCTGTTTTCGGCGTGGACGCGCGCAAGCTGCGCTTTGGAGTTGGCCGTACTGACGTCATCCGCGCGCCGTTTCTCGTTCCACGCCAAAATCACCAGCCCGCTGATGGTGACCAAGACCAGGGCGGCCGCGGTCACGGCGATGGCCTTGTTTCGCTTGACCCACTTTCGCAGCTCCGCGGCCGCGCCGGTCTCGTATGCCGACACGACGCGCCCCTCGTTGAACGCGCGAAGATCGTGCGCCATCTTCAAGACGTCGTCGTATCGATCCTCGGGTGCGCGCGCCATCGCCTTGTCCGAGATCGCGATCAGCTCGGGCGGCATGGTCGAGTCGATCTCCGCAATCGCCTGTGGCGGCCCGCTAAAGATCTTGCTCAGCAAACCGTGCAGTGTCGCCGGCTCGTTCGGATCGATGTACGGCATGCGCCCGGTGAGCAGCGTGTACAACAGCGCGCCCGCGGCGTAGATGTCGGAGCGATGATCGAGGTCGTCGACGCGACCCTCCGCTTGCTCGGGCGGCATATACGACGGTGTCCCGACGATCATGCCCTGCATCGTCAACCGGTGCGAGTCAGGTGACTCTTGCACGTGTTCCGCGCGGTCGGTCAGGATTTGTGTTTGCCCGAGGACGGTCTTCATGCGGTCGCCATGCCGGTCCTTGCGCCCGACGACTTTCGCGAGCCCCCAGTCCATGAGGTAGACCTCACCGAACTTACCGATCATTACGTTGGCGGGCTTGATGTCGCGGTGGATCACACCTTTGGAGTGCGCGTACGCGAGCGTCTCGCAGACACGAATCACGACATCGACCGCACGCATGACGGTCCATCCGTCTTTGCCGGCGCGCACGAGTTCGATCACTTCGTCGAGCGTTTGGCCGCGTACATAGCGCATCGTGAAAAACAGGCGGCCGTCGGCGTCGATGCCGAGTTCGTGCACCGGAACGACCCCGGGGTGATCCAGTTGTCCGGTGATCTGCGCTTCTTCGAGGAAGCGACCGACCATTTCAACTTCGGCGTCCGGCGCGTCCGAGCCGACCGAACTTTGCGCGGCGCCAAACGTCGCCTTCATGGCAAGCGAGCGCCGCAGGTCCTGATCCCACACTTCCAAGATGACACCCATGCCGCCGCGCGCAATCTCGTCGCGGAGCATGTAGCGACCGGCGCGATGCGACAGCCCTTCGAGGCGGGCGCGGATGCCCGAGTCGGGGCGCGCGGGCTCGCGCGGCACCGCCGAGGGGTCCAAATCGACGTTGGCGTCGTCGCCGCGCGTGCGCAAGAAATCTCGGACCGACTGCACATTCGCGCGATCGGCCATGGTCTTGGACGTGAGCCAGCGGCCGTGGAGGATCCGCAGCGAGTCGGCGACGTCGGGGCGTTCGGTGCAAAACGCATCGAAGTCAACGACCTCACCGCGGTCGACGCGGACAAGAAACGACGCAAAGGCCGCCTCGGCGCCGGCAGTCAGACCCCCCGAATTCGATCGATCGTCAGCTCCCATCCAGCGCGGATTATAGCAACGGGGAAGGAGTACGCCTCCCGCGATCGACCGCGACGGTCGTCGTCGAGGAGTGCAGGGTCGTTCTTCGTCCCCGCGGGCCCTTCCATCACGCGGAATGACAATCTCGCTCCACTCCGCCCGCCCACTTTTGGGCCTGTCAACTCAAGCGTATTCGGACCCAGGCGCACTCGTCATTCTCGTTCCGGGTGAAGAATCGCACTGCCTCCGGGCCGCTCGTTCGCTTGGAATCAATTCCACGACGAACGGTGGATACCTCAGGATCGTCCAGGTCGGCGGCTTCTCGCCGTCGTCTTGCCCGAACGCGAGCGCTGCCCAGACAAAGACCAAGGCGAACCGCATCGCGACTTCTCATGCGCGAAAGTGATCGTAGATGGCGCTAATCGTTGAGCGCGTAGACCGACACGTGCTCGATGCTGGCGGCGTTGAAAGGTGAACGGTCCCACCCGCCCCACCGATCGCGCAGCGTCATGCCTGCGAGCCGCGCCATGAGGTCGAGCTCGCTTGGCCAGGCGTAGCGCAACACAAGCGGCGCGGCGCGGGTCCCGTCCGAAGTGATGCGTATGCGCTGGTACCGGATGGTCTGCGTTACCGGATCGTGCTTTCTCACGTCAAGCCGGACGCCGTCCACCTCCACCTGCATCGCGCGCACCGACTGGTCGTCCACAAACGTGTGGAGGTCGGGCAAAAACGCCTTCACGACGAACAATCCACCGGGCGTGAGACGGCGCGCGACATTTTGAAAGCAACGAACCTGTGCTTCTTGCGACGTCAGATTGAAAAGCGTGTTGAAGATCAAGAACACAAGGTCGAACGATCCATCGACCGCCACGTCCGCCATGTCGCCGATCGTGACCGGGATGGCTTGGCCCCCCGGCTTCTCGCGAAGTTTTTGAACCATGGGCTCCGATGCCTCGATGCCGTGGACGGTCAATCCGCGCGCCGCAAGCGGCAGCGCAACCCGTCCGGTGCCGATGGCGAGTTCCAATACGGTTCCGCCATTCGCTAGATCCGCGAGCACTTCGACGGACTGCTCCGTCGTCGTCTCCATCTTCCCCTTGAGTTCCGCGTCGTATTGATCGGCGTAAAGCTCGCCAAAAGTCTCCGGTCCATATCCCCGCACATGCGCCTCCCTTGCGTTGCGTGAACAGTACACCAAACCGCGGTACGGTTGGGCTGCTTCCTGCCGAGCTCTCTTCGCGCCAGTGAGGCTTCGTTTGGTTGGAAGCATGACAGCGCCGTCCTCGGCGTGATCGCGTGCTATGTGGCGGTGCGGTTCGCCGGTCTGGACCCGGTTTTCTTTCTCCCGATCAACGGCCTGCTGGTCGGCGTTGCCTGTCGCATGTCGGGCGGCCACGGTGAGAGTGCTGTGATCTTTTGCGGCGCCGTGACCGCGAGCCTCTTAGTCGGAACTCTGGCAACCAAGCAGTACCTCAAGGGTTGCCTGCAAGTGCACGATTCTTCTTACATGGCACTCGTCAAGCAGGTCACGTTTATGGACTGCGTGCCCGATCCCCCCGCGATGCTGTTTTCGGGGCTGCTTGCCGTGTGTCTCGCGTACCTGATCGCGCGCCCCGGCGGGGCACCGTAAGTGCTGCGTCTACGCCGACGCCGTTGCGCGCAAGGACAAGGGCGCTTCCGATTCCCACCCCATTCATAGCCGACGCGAGGCGCGGCGGTCTAAGCAACAACGAACGAGGAGCCGACCCTTCGATCGGCTCCTCGCGTTTAAAATCTCAAAAACGGAGCGGGAGCTCCGGCTAGCGGCTCGGCGCTTTTTCGCGCTGGATGCGCTCGCGCGCAGCCAACATGTCTTTGAGGCTCTTCCAGTACGGAAGCCCTTCGATCTCGATCGAGCCGCGCGCGTTGATGAGGTAACGTTGGTACGAACCATCTTTGTTGCGATGCACGTGCCACGCGCCGTCTTTGCCGGGACCGGCTTTCCAGTCCACTTTAAAATCGCCGCGAATGTCGCCCGTGGTTCCCCGCGGAACCATCGTCTTGCTGCGAAAGGCGTACAGATCGAGTTCTTTGGCCGGCGGATCCTTCTTCGGGTTGAACGTCTTCGGTCCATCGCTGATCGGGTTGGTCCAGAGCCGCATCTTGTTGGTCAATGACTCAGCCGTTTTCTTGCAGGCAACGAGTTCTTTCCATAGGCCGAGCGCGCCGCGCAGGCGCAACACAAACCTCCACGCCTGGCGCCGTCCCACGGCATCGCCACCGTGTTGGAAAATCGTGTTCGCGGCGTCGTAGTACGCCTCAAACATGCCAACGACGTCTCCCTTCAGAGCCGCTTTGCGCATCTCGTTCGCGCTCTTCACAACATCGATCGCGTGGCCGATGTCGGACGAGGTACTCGTGTTGAGATACCCCGCGGCGCCGCCTAGGCACGACGTGTAAAAAGAAATGCGCTCGGCCACGCCCGGCATCCCGCCCGAGACGTATTCTTGTTTCGCATCCTCGTAGCCCAATGCCCATTCGAGGCCAAACTTCTTCTTAGCCTGAGCAAACGTCATGAACTTCTTGGGATTGGCCTGAGCGTCTCCCGCGCCAAACGACACGAGGAGCGCAACAACTAACATGATTCGCATCGCGCGAACCTCCTGGACGTCGCCGCAAACCATCTTGGGGCGTCCGCCACTCGTAGTAGTTGCGCCGAGCCCGCCGACCGAACAAAAAAAGAGTTTCGGCGCGTCGAACCGCGGCCGACGTACCCAAGGTGATGAAGCTTCGAATCACTCTGGCAGCGGCCTTTTTTGTCGTCGCCTTCACGACTCCAGGAGGAAGTACCGAGTCCGGCCCGATCGAAAAGGTTCTCAAGACCGTTCGGCCGCGCGCCGCCGAACAGCGGTGGCGGCTGGTGCCCTGGCACACGTCGCTGTCGCGCGCGTTCGCCGTCGCCAAAAAGCAGGGCAAGCCGTTGTTTTTCTTTGGCTACGACGGCGTGTTGGGTTCGGGCAACTGCTGACCCGGTGCGGTTGCCGTGAGAGCCGGGTCGCTCTCCGATCCACGCATCGTCGCGGTGTTGCAAAAGTACTTCGTGTGCGTGCACATGACCGAGTTGTGCGCGAAAGATCTCATCAAGGATCCGGCGGACGTTGCCTTACTGGAGCGCTACCACAAGAGCTCGAACGGCATGTTTTTTGGAGGCGAGCGCGAGGCGTTTTTCACGCCGGACGGGCGACTCCTCGACGTGTTCTTGAGCTTGCATGCGGGCGACAGTCAGATGACGGCGGCGGGCCGATTGGCGGTCGATCCGGCTGTGACTCGCTTCTTACGCAGCGCGGCGAACGCGTATGAGAAGACGCACGGATCGCTTCCCGAGGACTGGAGGGCTCTGTGCCGCGGGGTCGCGCCGGAAGTGGCCGCCGTCCGCGCGGCGAAACCACCCAAGCAGACCGCGGCGGCCGGAGAATTGCGATTGCGGCTCGCGATGCGCCACGACTGGATGCTCTACACAGACTTGAGCGGTTGGGAGCACATCGTGTTTCGTGATGCGGAGTGTTTGCCCATGGTGCCGGACGGACGTGTGGACGCGATGCGCCGTTGGCCGCGCAAGATGTTTTTGCGCCTCGCGCGTTCGCTTTATCCGCGTGGCGGTGGTGTCGTGGTCGATGTCGAAGACGCTTCGATCACGGGCTTTTTAGAAAGCCGGGCGACCCAAGTCACGGCGACCGAGATCCGGGGCACGATCCGCGGCACGTTCGAGTTGCGTCCGCAATCAGATCGAGAACGCAGCCGCCGCGATACCTACCGACCGTTTTTGTGGAGTCGCGGGAAGCTGAGCGGTGACTTTGTGTGGAACCGCAAACAACAACGGTTTACAAAGCTCCGCATGGTCGGCGTGGACGCCAAGATCAAGAGCACGTGGACCGAAAGAGGCGATCAAGGTGTTCACACGTGCCTGCTCGGGATCGAGTCCTTGCCGCTCGCGCCCGCGCCTAAGAAGTAGCTGTTTGCACGCGCTTCGCGACATGCTGCGCGACTAGATAGGTCCCTTAGAATAGGGGCGTGCTCCGCCCCGCCTTGTTCTTGGTCGCCGGACTTTTGATTGGTGGCGCTGTGGGCTACCGCGTGGGCTCGAATTCCATCACGCCCAAGCGTTCGGTGGCGCCGCGCACCTCCGACTGGCGGAGCGATTCACAAAAGACCGGTGAGATGCTGCGTGAAGCGCACAAGCGAGCGGTTGACGCGGCCAAAGCGAACGACGCAGGCGATTACACGGGAGTCTCGAAGTCGCCCGGCGCAACCGCGGCTGAAAAGCCGACCGAGAGCGAAGAAGATCTCCCGGTCGGCACGCGGCGCAAGAACGGAACGATCGTCGGCGGCGCTTCGTGGAACCCGATGGTGAAACAAAGCGCGCTCGGCCTTTTGGAGTCGATGGTTGCGGACTTTGTGCGGGACGCGAAGCTTCATCCGGAGCTGGAGCGCCGGCTGCGCAAGCAGATGGATGAATACGTGACCGGCGGGCTCCAGATCTCGGCGGAGTTTTTGAACGGCGATGTTTCCGGGGATCAGGCGTACGAGCAGTTGGAAAAGATGGGCCAAGACGCGGAGCGGTTTATGGCCGGCGTGTTGGACCAGGAGCAGATGAAAGTCTACGACCGGTTTGGGAAGGGGTTGGTTGATTTCATTCACAAAAACGTGGTCGCTAACGATCTGGCGACGTTGAAGTCTAAACTCGAACTCGACGACACGCAGGTGCGATCCATCGAGAAGATCGTGGGCTTTCGCTACCACAAGATCCAGGAGCGCGTCGACGTCCCGCTCCCCAATGTGTTTTTTCGCCCGATCCGCCGCGATCGCGACGCGGATCTGTTCGAGTCGTCCGCGGAGCAGATTCGATCGCTTCTCACGCCAGAACAAAAAAAGACGTTTGACCGCATGGAAAAAAACGCGAACCAAGACCTCGCGGTGTACCGCCGCATGCTGGTGCCGAAGTAGCAGGCCAACAAGCGCGCCGATACCGAAACGCCACGACTACGACCGGCGCGCCGTTTTCGAATGACGGCGTGCTCTAACTCGAAACCGATGCTGTGCCGTTGAGCTCGGGCATTAGCGAGGTCCGAACGAATCGCGCGCTCAGCGCCGGCACGTCCGAAACCCGACAAACACGTCGCGGCGCTGCGGCAGGTACGCCTGCCGGTAACTCGCGCGGATCAAGCTCGACGACGTTGCGCACGATCCGCCCTTGGCTACTTTGTGGTCGCCGAACTGCAGCGTTGACATGTAGGGGTACATGTCCACTTTGAAGCCGTCGTACGGTAGGAATTGGTCCGTTGTCCATTCCCATGCCGTTCCGATCATCTGGCGGCAGTCTTGTGGCGTGGCGCCTTTCACTCTTGCCGCTACCGAGTCGCGCGCTAGCGATGTTCCGTCCATGTCAACACGGGCCGCGTCCATGGTGTCGCCCCACGGGAAGCGTCTTCCTTCGGCTCCGCGTGCGGCGGCTTCCCATTCGTATTCGGTCGGTAGTCTGCGGCCCGCCCAGTTCGCAAACGCTTCGGCTTCGTAGAAGTTCACATGCAGGATCGGTGCGTGCGGGTTCGGTTCGGACCAGCGATCAAACCAACGTGACTCCCATCCGCCGCCGTCCGTACGACGCCAGTACAGGGGGTGCTCGGCGTTCTCGACTTCGCGCCAACACCAACCGGCGTACGACCACAGCCCGCGTTCGCCGTACCCGCCCGCCGCGATGAACGCGCGAAACTCTTCGTTGGTCACAAGCGTTTTCGAAATCGCGAACGGCGCGATCGCGGTGGCAAAACCGGGCTTCTCGGCGTCGAAGCCGAACGCGTCCCCGTCGGCCGCCACGCCCATGGTGTACCGGCCGCCGTCGATCTCCGCATCGCCGAGTGAGCTCGGTGTGTCCGACGCCATCGGATCGCATGCAGCAGCGTCTCGGGCATCGGGCGGCGGCGGATAACCCAGCGTCTGGCGACACCAAATCAGCGATTCAATGTGCATGTTTTGGTGTGCGATCGCGTAGCGCGCCAGGTATTTGTGGTGCGGGCTCAACGCGTCCGACGACAACAGGGCGCGCGTCTCGGCGCAGACCTTGTCGTAGTACGCCCACGCGCGCTCCGCGCCGGGCACCTCGCCGTCGCGCCACCGCACCTCGTGCGGAATCTGAAACGAATCCCAGATCTCGTCGTAGCCCGGCATGCGCGCTTCGCGGTCGCCCGCCACGCGCAGGAAAAAGTATTCGGTAAAGAACGCCGCGTGGCCGAGCTCCCAAAGCGGCGGGTTGATGCCGCGTCGATAGGGCACGACCAATTGATCTTCTTCCAAGCCGCGCAGGAGCGCACGCGTGCGCCGATCGGTCCGCTCGAATTCGGCCAGCAGATCAGCAGGCATCGTCGTCTCCCCCCACGCAGCGTTCGGCGCAAACGCCGCGCGCGCGTAACTCTTCGCACTCCGCCAACAAGTCGCGCCAGCCGGCCCGTTCCCGTTCGACCGAAAACTGCGGCGCCGCGCGGCGCGTCCACGCCGCAAGCTCATCGAGAAACGCCGGTTCGTTCTCGGCGCGCGTTATCAACGCGGCGAGTTCTTCCGTGGCGCCCGCGGTGAACAGACCGGGATAGTCGTCGCCGAGGAGTGCGCGCGACGCATCGTTGCGCGCCGCCAAGACCGGCGTTCCCAGGGCGATCGATTCGCCGATCACGCGTCCGCCGCCTTCGTGAAACGACGACACCACGCTCAGCCGGCTGCGCGCCAAAATCTCTGCTGCCGCGTCGAACGGCTTCGCGCCCACCCACACGTACCGCGCATTCTCCGCTTGCTCGGTGGCGACCAAATCCGTGTACTCGGGATCGAGAATCGCGCCCACGTGTGTGATCTGAACGCGGGACGCAACAGGAAGTAGACGCGCCGCCCATGCGGGCCGCATCGGATCCTTGACCGCACGCAGGTTGCCGACGGTGACGATCTCGAACGATTCGGTGTTCGGACCGGCGTTCGTCGCGGGCACGACGGCCGCTTGGACGATCACGCGCACGCGCGGCTGGCACTCCAGCGGAACGCGGTCGCGGGCGAAGCGTTGCAAGCCGACGATCCGATGCGCCCAACGCAGCGTTTGCAAACTGCGCGTCGAAAGCGCGGGATAGAGATCGGTCCCCGTCAACGCGACGACGAGCACGGCCGCGGGATGCGCGGCGCGGAGTTCGCGCACACGATCGTGCGACTTGTCGGCGTGCAACGCAACGACCACATCGGGATGTTTTTGTGACGGGGAACCGTCGTCGATCAAAACGTCGTGACCGGCGTCGTCGATGACTTGCGCCCACTGCTCGGCCGTCGTCTGGTTGCCGGTGAGCACATGCGACGATCGAGGAACCACAAGAAAAACGCGCACCCCCAAATGGTAACGATTCCTGGAATTTCTAGCACACCTAACCGCGTGCGAAATGCGGGTGTCGCACGAGAACAAGCGATATCCTGCGCACGGCAAGAACATCCGACCGGGGGGTGTCTAGATTCAGCAAGCGCGGGCTGTGCGCGTCAACTTCGTACGCGCAGCAGGTAGATCGCCCAGCCCAGTTGATCGCGGCCCATGCTCATAAAGTGGTCGTCTTCGCGTCTTCTTTTTTCGAGTAGGGCAGCGACGTCGGGGTCGTCGGGATGTTTGGCGGCGTACAGTTCCGCCGCGCGGGTTTGCAGATGTTCGTACCGATCCCAATCGTCTTGGCAGCTGACGAGCGCGTACAAGAAATCAAGACCCATGTCCCGCGCGCAGCGGACATTGGCGGCGTGACTCTTGAGCGTCGGCGCGAGTTCGGGTTCCGCTGCAACATACTCCGGCGATAGCGTCTGCGCGCGAAAACACTCGCCCACGGCGACCACGCCCCCGGGCCCGACCGCAGCCGCGAGCGCCTTCAAAGTTCCTTCCAAACCACCCCACACCCACGTTGCGCCAATGCACATCGCGAGGTCATAGCTGCCGGGCTCCATCGCGTACTTCGCGCCGTCGCCTTCGACGATCTCGATCGATTCCGACAAGCCGCGTTCGCTCACGCGCTTGCGCGCGATCGGCACCTCCCAGGGCGAGAGATCGACTCCCACCCCGCGCGCGCCGTGCGCGGTAACGATCCGCATCAACAACTCGGCCTTGCCGCACGCGATGTCTAAAACGCGCGCGTCCGGACGGAGCGGCAGGAGTGACACGAGTTCGTCGAGCTTGGCGCTCGACGTGGGATTGCAAATCTCATGGTCGCTGTGCGTGATGCCGTAGTACTTCCACGTCTCCATGGACGTTAGCTTACAGGGTTCGGGGCACCGCGACTTGACGCCAGCGTCGCGCACTCGGTAGGCTGCCTCGCATGGGAGACGAAAGGGAACGCACCGAGGCCGGCGACCTCGTGTTTCGACACCAGGCGCGCGAGCGCGACTTCGAAGCGCCGCAACACTACGGATTGCACGCCGAAGAGATCGAGAAACATCTCGAAACGCACGTCGGCAAGGTTGACTTGGTGTTGCACGAAATCATCTCGGACCTCATTCACCTCGACGTGTTGCTGGTGCGGATGCCGGACGACGGCCCGATCGTGTTGGTCACGAGCGGCGTGAGCGACCGGCGCATGAACGCGCCCGAGGGGCGTGAAGACTGGGCGCACGCCGAGCTCCTGATTCAACTGCCGTCGAACTGGCCGCTTGACGAGGATGCGCTCAAGGACGACCGGTGGTACTGGCCGATTCGCTGGCTCAAGGTGATCGGCCGGTTCCCTCACGAATTTGAAACGTGGATCGGCCCCGGCCACTCGATCCCCAACGGCGACCCGGCCGAGCAAATTGCCGACACGCCCTTTACCGGCTTGTTGTTGATGCGCCCGTATGCGCTCCCCGAAGAGTTCTTCCGGCTAAAAACAAAGAGCGGCGAAACGGTCACGTTCCTCGAACTCGCGCCGCTCCACGAGTCCGAAATGGACTTCAAACTGAAACACGGCGCGGACGAGTTAGAAGACCGGCTCCTCGACCAGGACGACTGGATGGTCGATCCCGAGCGCCCGAGCGTGGCGTGAGGACTGCCCGGCACGGCCGCACATAGATGGATCGCGAAAACGTATCTCTGGCCGCGCTCATCGTCGGCGGCATTCTTGCCGTGTTTTTGTTCGACGTGTTGGTGTGGATCGTTTTACCGGTCGTCGCGTTGCTAGGCTGGCTTGTTTGGGACTTCTTACCGGTTGAGGATGAACCGGAGTTGCCCGATGACGCGGACGAAGAAGTCCCGGCGTGGTTTGCAGCACAACTGCGGGAGACGGTCGAGTTTTGTCTCCCGCGCGTTCGGGTAGACGACCCGATCTGGTGTTTGCGGTCAACCGAACTCACGCCGCCCGGATACGAGGATCGCGAGTGGATTGATCGTCCGCCCGGGTTGGAGCCAAAAACGGTTCAAGCCGTAATCGATAAGCGAAAGCTCGCGCTTGCGGATCCGGGTCGGACGGTTGAGGCGGGGCAGCTCCATGGCGGCCGCTTGTTGCTCAGCGCGCACGAAGCTTCCAACGACAACGGCTTGACGGCGAGCATTTCGGGGTACTACTTCGACGACAGTGACGTGCCGCCGTGGGACACATGGATCTGCGTCCTTCCCGGAGACGACTCGCTCCTTGTCGCGTGGGTGCCGAGCGAGTTTCAAGAAATCGTTCAGGAGTCGATAGCTAACGAGTGCATCGGGATGCTGGCGTGGGCTGACGGACCCGGTTCATGGCCCTATGGGCCAGCTCCGGCGTGGCTGGCGGCAGTTTAGACGCGCGCGTTCCTCGTCAGGGGTTCCGGCAGAGGTTGGCTTGAGAACTCGACTTCCGTAGGATCAAGGAGATGACCGTCGAAGAAACTCTCGCGGAACTGGAAGCGCTCGGTACCGAAAAGACGCGGGCCCTCAACATGAAGTGGGGTGCGGGCAAGAATCAGTTCGGCGTCAAACTTGGCGACCTTCGTAAGGTCGCGAAAAAGATCAAGAGCGACCACGAGCTGGCGCTCGATCTTTGGAAGACCAAAAACGTGGACGCGCGCTTTTTGGCGATCCTTCTTCTCAAGCCGAACAAACTAACCAAGCGCGAAATGGATCGGATGGTGCGTGCGGTGAAATTCAGCCGCGTCGCCGACTGGCTGAACGCGTACGTCGTGAAGAAACATCCCAACAAGGAAGAGCTGCGCGTCGGTTGGATGGAGGCAGACGATCCGATGGCCGCCCGCGCCGGTTGGAACCTGACGGCCGAGCGCGTCGCGAAGAGTCCGGACGGCCTCGACTTCAAGGCGTTGCTGGATCGCATCGAAGCCGAAATGGGGACGGCGGATCCGCTCCCGCAGTGGACCATGAACATGTGCCTCGTCGAGATCGGCATTCGTTTCCCCAAGCACCGCAAGCGCGCGCTCAAGATCGGCGAGAAGTTGGGCGTGTTCCGCGAGTACCCCACCGTGAAGGGCTGCACGTCCCCGTTCGCGCCGATCTGGATCAACGAGATGGTGAGCCGGCAGGGTTAACGCGCGCGGTTCTCAGTATCGCGGCTCCAAGAGCAGACACGCAAAGCAGCTTCCGCCGCCGATGACCAAGGCGGAGACGGTCAGCCAAAACAGCCACCACGTCATCGCTCCAAGGCGCTTGGTCTTTTTGTCGAGGGCCTCGATGTCGGACGCGGATTTGTTCTTTTGGCGGGCACGGATTTTTCGAGCCGTCATCGCCGCGTCCAAGGCGCGCGTGATCTGAACCCACACGACCAGCGCGACGGCCGCGGCGAAACCGGCCACGGCAATCTTCCAACCGAGAAGGATTTCGTAGGTCGCGTTCTTGGCTGCGGATGCAAGCCGTTGCGCCGAGAAGGCAAACCCAGCGACGGCAACCGTCAGCTGTTGCCGCGCATAGCTTTGCCATCTGACAAAGCGCTCGCCGTAGTGGGAGTCTTGGTCCGCGCCGTGTTCCATAGCGTGGTCTCGATTCTAACTGCTTAAAGCACGGCCGGCGAAACACGGCGGGCGTGTGAAATGCGGGGGCCGCCTAACGAAACTCCACCGCTCGCGTTCGTCTATGTTGAGTGATTGACTCCAGGGGCGGCCCTACCGGTACGATGTGCGTGTGAATCGCGCCGCGCTGGCCCCGCTTCTAACCGTCGCTTTGCTCGCGGCTTGTTCGCGCTCTCCCGACGAGGCCGCGCACGACGGGTGCAAAGGCGTCTACGACCGTTACATGCGCTGGACGCAAAAGCACCAGCGGCGCCCGGAGACGCCGACAGAAATCAAAGAAGTTACGCCCAAGCCCGGTCCGTGGGGCACCGCGTACTTCGTCGAAGTCGCGCAGGACACAAGCGTGGTCGTTTGGTCAAACGGCCCCGACCGCAAGCCGGATACAGCTGATGACATCCGCTATCCGCAGGAATGAAACTTCAATGGAAGGCCGCAACGTCGGCCGACGAACAATGGCTCGACCGGTTGCGGCGCGATGCTTACCGCGATCTGTTTCACGCGACCTGGGGAGGCTGGGACGAGGCGCGACATGCGCGGCACTTCGCGAAGACGTGGGAGCGCGGAAGCATCTCGCTCCTCGAAGTTGACGCCGTTTTGGTCGGCATGGTTCAGCTACTCGACGGCGCCGACGCGTGGGAGGTCGGCGAGATCCAGATCGCGCCGAGTCATCAGGGCCGCGGGATCGGCACGGCCGTGTTGCGCGACGTAACGAAGCGCGCGCAGGAAGAGGGCAAAGCCGTGCGGCTGTCGGTCGGACTCCAAAACCAGGGGGCCCTGCGCTTCTACGAGCGGCTTGGGTTTCAGGTTGTCGAGAAGACGGAGACGCACCACAATCTGATCTGGGAGCCGGGCTCGTAGTGGTCGTCGTTGTTTCAGTCTTCCTTGACGTCCAGCTTCTTGCCGATGACTCGATCCCGGTAGACCCTCCAAGCGTTGAGCCCCTCCGCGGGATCCTCACGCTTCTCAAGGAAGTCGCCCATGCTGCAATCGAGCGCTTGCCAGCCGTGTCTTAAGCACAGTTCGACGATGGCGGGCACGACCGCGGCGCTGGCTCGCACGGAAAGCCCAAGGCTCGTTATGGGCTCGTTACCGACGTGAAACTCAATCGAGCCGTACTCACTGTCCCAGTAACCCCACTCCTGGTCATTCCAATCGGTTCGGGGAAAGAGTTCGGAAACGGCGCCCTGCACGTCGGCGCGCGTCCCCAACTCACACCCTTTCTCGTATTCGGAATGTCATCGACCGTTTCGTAGGTTCGAGAAAACCGCAAGATGCAAACGTCCCAACTCATGGTGAACAAACGCTACCAGAAGTTCGACCGCGGCTTGTCGCGCTTTTGTGACCTGTATGCGGCGCGATCGGCAACGACGCTACGATTTCGATTTACCGGCGCAGGTCGATTGCTAGACTCGGCCAGCCATGCCCGGGTTCGATGAGGTCATGACGGCGCGTGTGGACAAAGCTCTGCTTGGGCACAAGTGCGTTGGCGCTTGGCTCGGTCATGGCGAGGTACTCTTTTGCGGGTTTGGGCCCGAAGTGTTGCCCGAGCGAGGCGAAGACGGCAAACGTTGTGATCCGCCGTACGAACTTACGTCGAATTGTGCGGAGTGGTCGATCGAGCGCGCCGGCGTCAAGCTCCACGGCGTCAATCTCGACGGCGACGAACGCGCAAGTCTCGAGCGCGCCGCCTTGGACTTGGTCGGGCTCGAGGTCCGTTCCTGGTCCCTGGTCGAGCCGCAACACGGCATCGACGTTGTCTTCGATGACGGGCGCGTACTGCAAGTCCGCGGCTGGACCGACGGTGCCGAAGGAGAAACGGACGCATGGTCGCTGAGTGCTCAGGACAACAAGATCCTGGCGGTCTCCAACCTGGGGCAAGCGGTGATCGTCGAAGCGTCCCTTCCGATTCGGGATTGGTTCTCCTAGCCGCAAGGAGTGAGTGGTCAAGCTCGGTAACCTGCCTCGCTAGATTTGGCGCTGCAGGATCACAAAGATCTTGCGGAAGCGGTCCATCGCGCGGAGTCGGGCTCGTTGGGCCGCTGCTTCGGTCATGCCGAGCTGTTCCGCGATTTCGCGGACCGAGAGATCGCGCGTCATGAGACGCACCAGCGTCCGATCGCGTTCGGGTAATCCGTCCATCGCGCGCGCCGCCAGCGACAGCTGCTCGGACTGTTCGGCGACCGTCAACGGGCCGGGACCTTGGGCCGCGGGCTGTGCGCCGCCGGTGCGCGCTGCCTGCGTGATGCGGAGCATGCGTCCGCCGTCGCGCTTCATCGCCTGCCAGTGCTCGATGCGCCGCGCGTGATGTTGGCGCGCGAGTCGAAGCAACCAGCCGACGGCCGCCGGTTCTCCTTGGTACTCGAACTCATTGCCGTGCTGGAGCGCATAAAGATGCACGCCCTGCGCAAGATCTTCAGGGGACTCCTGCGGCGCCAACGCTTGCGCACGCCGGGCGAAGTAGCGCACGAGGCGCGCTCGATGCCGCACCAACATCGCCGCAAACTCCGCTTCGTTCACGGGCGAATCACCAACCGGAAACCAAACGTGTGCGAGACGCCGCTCGGTTTCGACCCGGACCCGTGCCAGATCCGAAAAATCTGCGCTTCGGCGTGCCCCCAAGACGAACCGCCCAACCGCTTCATCGTTTGGTTTTGATCAAACCAATCATCGATCCACTCCGCCGCGCTCCCCGTCAAGTCGTACACGCCAAACACCGACTCGTCGATGGGATAGCTCATGACCTGTTCGGGCGCCGGCGCCGGTTTCGCGTAGCAGGAACTGACCCACTTCGGACGCCACGTCTGGCCGAAGACATAGGCGCGTTTCATCCACACGCCCGCTGCGTTCGTCCACTCGTGCCGGTTGGGAAGTGCGTAGTTGCGACCGTCGCGGCGCGACATCCACCGCGCGTACGCTTCCGCGTCTTCAAACGAAACGCCGAGCACTGGCGAGTCCGGCCCCCACTCGGGCGAGATGCGATAGCCGTCCTCGCCCAACGAAAAGTCACCCGTCGTCAGACTGTCCGGCCCGCGCGGGACGCGGATCAATTTTTTCGCGTGATCGATTTCCCGGCGCGTCTGCGGAGCGTTGAGGAACTTCAGGTACTGACCGCACGTCACCTCGTGCTCTTGTATCCAGTAGGCGCGTTGATTGACGAAACATGCCGGGATGTAGCGAAACCCGTCCGGCGTCGTGCCCGCGGGATGCCACGCGGTCGCAAGCGTTTGCCGCGTGCCCGGGTCCAATTGCGCGGGCACGACCTGGTCTTCGAATCCAGGCCGCCGCATAAGAAACCGAACCGTACCCGGCGTGAGCGTGAACTCGCCGGGCGCGACACGGCATCCGGGCGTTGCCAACAATGGGGTGGCCGTGCGGCGCAACACGACAACGGCCGGCAACGTCGCGTCGAACTCCTTTCCCATGCGATACACCCGCACGCGCGACTCCTCACGGCGCACGATCACATCGCCGCGCTTTAGCCGGCCCGCGCCGCGCTCGACGCGCCACGCAAACTCGCCCCGCTGGAGAAGCGGATGCGGCTCGGCGTGTTCCGCGACCGGGACAAAGCGATGATTGAGTTCCCGATCCCGAAAGACATAGATCTCGGTATCGGGCGGCGCGTCGATCGTGACGACGGCGGGTTGGCGCCAATGCCCCGTCAGCGACCCGGTCGGATCGGTTTGCGAGACGAGGTCGCGATAAAACGCCGCGGTCACCCAGTCCTCGGCGGCCCACGCCTCCTCGAACTTCTCGAGATAGAGCCGCGCGCGGACTTCCTCAACGCCGCCGACACCGGGATCAAGCTGTCGCGCGCGCTCCAACAGATTCACGACCTCGTGGAACGCGGTCGTGCGCCGGCGTTTGAGCTCATCGACTTGCCGCGAGACCTGATCGAGTTCGCGGTCTTGGGCGTCGGTGAGATAGCTGTCTTCGGTCCGATCCTGCAACACGAAAAAACGGCGCCAGAGTTCGATCGAACGGATGCGGTCCTCGCGATAACGCGTCACGCGGCGGCCCGCGTCCGCGACGAGTTGCGCGGCGTCGCGATGGCGCGCTTGCACCCGCAGAGCCCAGGACGCGAGCAAGGCGAGCACGGCAAGACAGGCCGCCCCGGCCATCGTCGCGCGCACCGGATGCGCGCGCGCCCACATCCGCGTGCGCGCCCGCCACGAAGGACGCCTCGCCGCGATGCGCCTCGCTTCCCGCAACGCGCGCAGATCGTCGCCGAACGCGCGGGCGGTCTGATAGCGATCGATCGGCCGCTTGGCCAGCGCCTTGATCGTGACGGTCTCGACGTCGGCGGGAATGGTGACGTCGAGTCGCCGCGGCGCCAGCGGCTCGTCGCGCATGACTTTGGCGAGAACGGCCTCGACGGAGTCGCCGTCAAACGGCGGCCGTCCGGTAAGGCATTCGTAAAGCGTGGCGCCGAGCGCGTAGATGTCGGTGCGGCGGTCGATCGGAACGCCTTCCGCCAACTGCTCCGGAGCGGCGTACGACGGCGAGCCGGCAAAACTCTTGGTGAGGCGCGAGGCTTCGGACTCTTTGAGGTGCGCCATTCCGAAATCGAGCAGCACCGGTCGATCGTCCGGTGTGATCAAGATGTTGGACGGCTTGACGTCGCGATGCACGACGCCTTGTTCGTGCGCTTCCTCCAGCGCTTGCGCGATCTCGTCGGCCCAACGCAACACGCGCGAAACGTGCGGCCGATCTTCGGCGAGGAGTTCCGCGAGCGGGCGCCCCGGCACGTACTCCATGGCGATGAAGTGCGTGCCCTGATCCTCACCGAGTTCTTGGATGCGCACGACGTTGTGATGCCGCAGTCGCGCGACCGCTCGTGCTTCGCGCTGAAACCTCTCCAGCGCGGTGGCCGACGCTTGAAACTCCGGCCGCACGATCTTGAGCGCAATCAGACGACGCAACGCGAGTTGCTCGGCGAGATAGACAGTACCCATCCCCCCGCCGCCGATGCGCCGCAGCAAGCGGTAGTCGCCGAGCTTGTCGAACGGCAACCGTTCCCGCTGCGGTTCGCCGCGCTGCGCCAACACGTCGTGGAGCTGGCGAATGCGCCCCCGCCACTGCGCATCAAGATGCGGATGGCGGGCGAGGAACGCGGTGGCATCCTCGCCCGTTCCGCTCAACCATCCGTCGAGGAACTGGTCGTAGAGTTGCTCGCCATCACCCGGCACGCCCTCAGCCTAATACATCACCCAGGGGCCGAGATCGAGCATCCAAGTTCGGTCGCGCGTCACGCGGTCCGAGGTGTACTCCAGTTTCGGCCGCGGCGTCTCTTCCCCGAGCGCGTGTTGAAACATTTCGTTGACGTCGCGGTAGGCGCGCTCAAGCGCGAACTCCATCTCCGTGACGCCGGGAAAATCCTGCTCGAACAACGTGATGGTTTTGTCGACCGTGGACCCCTGGCCCACGCTGTACTGCGCGATGCCGAGCCGGTGGTACTCCGCCGCCCACTCCCACATCTCGACGCGGCCGTCGGGATAAACTTCCACGTTCCAGATCTTGCTGAATTCCGGATCCGCACCCAGGTACGCCGCTTCGACGCCGTAGTTGAACACGATGCGGTCCGTTTGGATCCGGACGGGCGCGACGCGGTTGTTCGAGAGGTTGGAGTAGTTCGCGCGTACGCCGAGATAGCTCGGCACGATGCCGTTTTCGCGAATGCCGTCAGCCGCGAAGCGAAGATCGCCCACAAACATCTCAATATCGAGTCCACGGTAAGGATCGTCGCCGGGCAGCCAGCGGTTCATGTCGAACCGCATCGAGCGCAACCCCTGATCGCTCGGTCCCGCGAACGTGTCGAACAATACAGGATCCGGAATCACGGAGCTGAAGTCGAGCTCGACGATTTGTACGCTCCACGGATTGAGAAAGCCTTGCGGGACCTCGACGGTTCGCGCGAGATAGAGATGGAGGGGAGACCCGCCGTCGGGCGGCTCCGGCAACCACTCAAAAAACCGCCCGCCCACTTCGCCCAACCCATCGAGGGCGAGCGCCCAACTGCCGTCGGTCGCAATGACGTGCGCGTTGTCGTCTTCGTTTTTGTCTTCGTTGCCGCCGAACGCGACCGCGCGACCGTCGGGCGAAACGGACGCCTGCGAGATGCGTCCGTCCGGCCCCATGTCGTGAAGAAGCTCGGTGGCCTCCCCGATGTGATGAAACAAGATCGCGCGAAAGCCAAGGTGGATGAGAAGGTTCTCGCCGTCGGGGTAGAAATACACCTCGCGGACATCGACCTCGATCGAAGGGATGGAGATCAGCACGGATTCCGCGGTCGGATTCGTGAGATCGACGAGATACGCGCCGACGCGGCCATTCGCTGCCTGCGTGCGCAAGTAGACGAGGTACCGGCCGTTTCTCCCAAAGGTGACCTTGGTTGCATCGATCGGCCCGGTACCGCTCGTATCGTGGGAGATGCGTGTCCTGTCCGCGAGGAACAACTCCTCACGCGAATACACAAGCACGTCGTCGGGCCCGAACTGGAATCGGGTCAGCGACGTCGTGTCGCCCGCGGTGGAGACGCGCGTTGTGCTTAGGTCATCCGCGGCAAGCCGCATGAGTTCTTTGCCGGAACGAAAGTACAGGTTGCCGGCGGCGTCTTTTTCGAGGCCCACCAAGACGTTGTTCGCGAGCACGACGAAGTCCGATCCGTCGCATCGCGCGGAGAAGAGCTTTCGTTCGCCGCCCTCGACGGCTGTGAAGAGAACCGATCCGTCGCAAAACATGATGTCGGCAATCAGCGTGAGGCCGATCGTCGTGATCCTTTGTCGATCGTCGGGGTTGGCGAGCGTGCCCACGTAGATGTCTTGTTCGCCGGTACCCGTGGTCACCAGCGCGGCGGATTTGGTTTCGTCGGGCGACACGGTGATGTGCGAGACGCCGCCGAGGTTGGCGAGACCGGGCAAGATCTCGAAGCGGCGCCCGTCCATGGTCTCGGCGTAGCCGACGCTGCCCCCGTCTTCGTCGCGGGTAAAGACGCGCCGAATCGCGTCCGGATGATCCCGCTCCCCGAGCGTCGGAGGCGCCCCGTCGTCGGGAATATCGAACACAAGCGGTTTGCCGCCGGGGGTACACGCGACCGAGCAGACGACGAGACTTGCGGTCAGAGCAAAAGTTTGAAGTCGCAACATAGAGGTCCTCCACCAACAAGAAGCGGAGGCCGGCAAAATGCCAGACAGGCCGATGCGAAAAACTTTTGCCGGGTGATCCCGAAGACCGCGCTGCGAGCGTTCGATCGCGTTCAGGCACGCTAGGATCGGCGCCGTTTCACGCGACCCCGATGGTCCGCATCCCCCCCCCGCCCTCATCTTTATGAATTTCTTCTGACCAGGCGCGGCTCGGATTCCGCATGGGCTTGTACGGGGGTTCTGGACAGCCCGGAAGCTCCCTTGTTTCCGAAATGGAGGGTCATTTCCATGCGTTATTGGTGCGTATTCCTTTGTTTGGTCGTGTTGACGGCCTGTAGCAGCGACACGACCGAGTTCGTGCCCGCCGATCTGGGCACGTCGTTTCAAACTTTGGCCGATGTGCAAACGGCGATCGAAGACGCGAACGCGGCCGGCGAGGCCGACGCGGACGGGGACTCGATTCCCGACTCGGTCGAGCGCGAACTCGGGACCGATCCCAACGCGCGCGACACCGATCGCGACGGCATCGACGATAGCTTCGAGATCTTCGGCAACGACCTGCCGATGAACGCGCGGCTGCCCGATCTCGACAACGACGGCCGCATGGCCCCGCGCGATCGCGACGAAGACAACGACGGGATCAACGACGGGCAGACCGTGGATACCGACGGCGACGGCATTGTCAACTACTTGGAGATGTACGGCTACACGTACGACCTCTTGACCGGTCGCTTCGTCGAGTGGAACGGCGACCCGCGCATCCCGCACTTTTTCACCGATCCGCTTCAGCCTTCGACCGACCAGGATGCGTTGTCGGACGCGACAGAAGTCAGCGGCGCGCTGTTGGACCCGACCGTCGAGGCGCCGGGCACCGACCCGCTCGTGCCCGCCTATCCCAACATCGTCGTCGAGGTGGTCGGCTATTCGATCACGCTGAACGAAGAGATTGAGACATCGGACGGCGGCAGTCTCGCGGAGGGCACGGAGTGGAGCCGGCAAACCGAGTCCACGCACTCGTATTCGCGCGAGCAGGCGTGGGAGGTCGGTGGATCGGTTGCATACGAAACCGGCCCGACCGGCAGCGCGACCTTTGAGGTGAGCGCCAACTACGGCGAGACGTATACGAGCGAGCAGTCCACGAGCAATGCGGTATCGGTCGGCGGATCGATTCTATCGGAGCAAAACTGGTCGCGCGCCCGCAGCACGAACCCGACGGATGCCGCGCGACTCAAGCTGTTTTTGCGCGTGCACAACCGCGGAACGGCGCCGCTGAGCAACATCGAGCCGACGCTCACGCTGATGATCGGCGGCCTTTCGGTCACGACGTTCCAGCCCGGCAACAGCACGATCAACATGCTCGTGCCCGGCGCGACGTTTCCCGCCGACGAGAACGTGCACTGGGTCGTGGAAAGCACGTCGGAAGATCGTCCGCTGAGCCTCACGATGACCGAATTGCGCGCCTTAGAGAACGGCGCCCGCATCTCGACGCATCTGACCCAGGTCAGCGGCGACGTCATGCGCCAGGACCACGGCGGCGTGTGGCAGAGCATCGGCGACGTCAACGAGTACACCGCGCGGTGTGATGCCGTGTGCGCCAACATTCGCATCGAACTCGAGGATGGCCAGCTGATCCATCACCTCGTCTACGCCGACGACCGTCCCTCGGCGCCGCGCGTGACGCTCCATGAAGCGTTGCGCAAGATCGGCGTGGACCGTTTCGGCGTACTGCACTACGTGGATCGCAACGGCGTACCGAGTTCCGTTTCTCTCGACAAGTTCAACTTGGCCGCCGACCCGGCGACGTTGCGACGCAACGGCTGGGTGCTGCAGGGCGACCGCAACGACGAAACGATTCCGCCCGCGGACGTGGAGGCCAAGTCGATGTTGCTGTATCCCGACAGCGCCATCCTCGTGCGCGCGCCGCGCGAGACGCAAACCGATACGAAACCGGTCGTGCACTTCGCCTATTTAGATCCCAACACCGGGGAGATTCGCGTGGCCGCATCCGACTACGCGGGCATCGAAAGCGTGATCGTTTCCGACCTCTCGGGAACGAGCGTGCTGATGCTCGAGGAGGATGTGCCCGGCGCCGGGTACTACTCCGGCTACGCGACCGACACGGCGACGTTTAACGGGAACGAGTTCTTGCAGGTCACAGTGACGGCGATCTCCGGCGACGCGACGACCATCGAACTCGGGCGGCTGTTCCTGCCCGCCGGACCGGCGGCGCCGATCATCAACGCGGCGAGTTTCGATGCCGGTAACCGACGGATCTATGCCAACGTCGTCAGCGGACGGCCCGAGGATCCGCTCTCCAACGTCGCGTGGATTCGCGCGTTCCATGGCGGCTTACCCGGCGGCTTCTTGGAGCTCGAGCGCGTGATCAACTTCTTTGAAGATCCCAACGGATACAGCGTCACGACGCCCGCCGGTTTCGCGGGCAAAGACGTGCGCGTCGTCGCTTACGTCCTCCAAGACGGCCTCTACACGTCGCGCACGATCAGCGGCGCGAGCGTGGTCGAAGCGCGTCTATCGGGTTCCGGCCTGTTCAACGCTTCTGTGGACACGACGGGCAACGAAGAGGTCTGGCTCATTCACTCGTGGGACTTCGACCGCGTCTTCGGTAGCGGCGCGTTTTTCCAGTTCGGCGTGCGCCGCGCCGACGATTGGGAGGACCTTCCTCAGTCTCAGATTCCGTCTACGCCCCTCGACATGTGGATGCGCGTGGACGACGGCAAGCCCAACAACGCGATTTTGTACTTCAACGTGTCGCACGCCCGCGTCGGGCCCGGCGCGAACTTCGACGGCTTGACCCGCAACGCCGTGACGGCGCTCTCGCTCGTCGGGCCGCGCTCGCGCATCGTCGATAGCGACACCGGACTGCGTGTCGGCGACGTGTTCGCCCTCCGTACGTCCAGCGGGAGCTATGCCAAACTTCGCTTCACGTCGTTCGACACGACCGGCAAGAACAACCAACGCCGTCTGCACTTCGACTACGTGGTGTTCAGTGAGCCGGCCGCCGAAGCCGGTGAGGACCAGACGGTGACGATCGACAAAAACACGTCGAAGGTGTTTTTGAACGGCGGCGCCAGCCGGTCGGCCACGACGTTCCTCTGGGAGTTCGCCCAGGTGCCGTCCGGCAGCAAGGCCACGCTCACCAGTCCCAACACGGCCACGGCAAACTTCACGCCCGACGTCGCCGGTGACTATCGCGCGCGCCTCACGATCGATGCGGGCAAGTCCACCGAGAGCTCGGATGTCGTCATCGTGACGGTCCAGTTCCCGGTCGCGGATGCGGGTGGAGATGAAACGGTCAACTTCGATCCGCTCGTGGATGATCCGATCGCGCTCGACGGCTCGGCCAGTATCGGCGCGTCGCTCTACACGTGGAGCATCATCGAGAAGCCGGCGGGCAGTTCGCCCACGCTCGCCAACCGCGACAGCGTGGCTCCGAAGTTCACGCCCGACATGGAAGGCGACTACGTGATCCGCCTCGTCATCAACGAAGGCCAGGGGACGGCCGAAGACACGGTCGAGATCACCCTGACCGTCAATCTGCTCAACTAGTTTTTAACGGGGGATCGGCGCGAACGCCGGTCCCCCCTCTTTGCGTTAAGGTGGTGGCCCCATGGACGAACGGTTCGCGCGCATCACCGAGTTGTTTCATCGCGCGCGCGCCACGGCGCCGGACGAGCGCGCGCGCTTCTTAGACGAACACGCGCCGTCCGAGCTACGGGCCGAAGTCGATGGGCTGCTCGCGGCGTATGAGTCCGATCCGCAAAAGGACATGGACGAAGAGGCGCCGCTCGCGCCGGTGCTGCTCACGGTCGCCGAGGACGCGCACCAAGTCGTCGGCGAGTCGTTCGCGCCGCCGCGCATCGCCGGGTACGAGATCCAGGAGCGGATCGGTTCGGGCGGCATGGGGACGGTGTATCTGGCCCAGGCGTTGCGCCCGCGCCGGCGCGTCGCCGTCAAAGTGTTGCGGCCCGAGGTCGCGTCGCGCGAAGGCCGCGCGCGGTTTCAGCGCGAGGCGCGCGCGCTCGCCCGCCTCGACCATCCGGGTGTCGCGCGCATCCTCGACACGGGCGAGTGCCCCACGCCGGCCGGCCGCGCGCCGTTTCTCGTCATGGAGTTCGTGGACGGCGTTCCCGTGCGGGAGTTCGCGCAAGGCCTGGCGCGCGAACAACGCGTGGCGCTGCTCGTCGAAATCTGCGATGCGGTCGCGCACGCGCACGAACGCGGTGTGGTCCATCGCGACCTCAAGCCGGCCAACGTGTTGGTCACGCAAGACGGCCGGCCGAAGATCGTGGACTTCGGACTCGCGCTCGAAAGCGACGCGGATCTGTCGCGTCAGACGCGCACCGGCCACCTGATCGGAACGCTCGCCTACATGAGTCCGGAACAGGCGCGCGGCGACGCCGAAGCGATCGACGCGCGCGCCGACGTCTACGCGTTGGGCGTCCTCGCGTTCGAACTGTTGACCGGACGCCTGCCCCACGATCTCGACGACGAACCGTTGCTCGAAGCACTGCGCACGATCATGCTGTTCGATCCCCCGCAGCCGGCCGAGTTGCGCGGCGATCTTTGGATCATCGTGCGGCGCGCGCTCGAAAAAGATCCCGACCAGCGCTATCCGAACGCGCGGGCGTTGGGCGCGGATCTGCGCCACTTCCTTTCGAACGAGCCGATCCAAGCGCGCGCGCCGTCGCGGCTCTATCAACTGCGCAAGTTCGTGCGCCGTCATCGCGCGCCGGTGGCCGGGATCGGGTGCACGCTGATCGCGCTCGTCGTCGGGTTGGTCCTCGCGGTGCGCGCGGCGCAGCGTGAAGAGACGCAACGCGTCCGGGCCGATCGCGAAGCGGCGATGGCCAAGGACGCCGCGGAGCAGGCGTTTTTGACCGCGGCCGCCGCCCACCTTGCCAACCACAGCGTGGAAAACGCCAAGCGCGCGCTCGATCGGATTCCGGACGCGGCGCGCGGGTGGGCCTGGCGGTACCTCTATCGCCGGCTCGACCGCAGCCGGCCGCCGCGCACCGGCGCGCTGGCCCGGCACCGCGCGTTTTTCGGTCACGACTACGAACTGCGCGGGCGCGCGCTGGCGCCGGTCGCCAACTCACCGGCGTCCCCGATTCCCGTCGGCCTCGACGAGCCCGCGAAGGGCAAGGCCAAGGTCGGCATGGCAGGTGAAACGATCGCGATCCTCGAACACTCTGGGAAAGGCTCCGTGCAGCGCGTGCACGTATACGGTCCTGCGGGCGGCGCCCCGTTGTGGTCGGTGGTCACCGGAGCGGGCGGCCGCGAAGGCGATGTGGCATTGGCGGCCGACGGGCGGACGCTGTTTGTGCTTTCACCGCGCGGCAAGCTGATGCGGTTCGACACGTCCCACTCCAAACCGCTGTGGACGCGCAAGGTCCACCACGATCTTGCCAAGGAGTGCGCGCTTAGCCCCGACGGCTCATGGATCGCCACCGCCGGCGCGGGCCGCATCGTTCGGATCTGGGATACGCAGTCGGGAGACATGCGGCGCGAGCTGCGCGGGCACACCGGAGGCATCCACGCGCTGGCGGTCAATCCCGACGGCACAAGGCTGGCGAGCGGCGGCGAGGATCGCGTCATCCGGATTTGGAATCCGGTTTCGGGCGAGCTCGTCGATGTCTTGCCGGGCCATCGTCGCACGGTGCGGGAGCTCGCGTTTTCTGGCAACACGTTGGTGTCGCGCGACAAGGACGGCGATCGCGAGTGGGATCTTTCCGGCCTCGGCCGCGGCGTGTTGGCGGTGCACCGGAGCGCGAGCGAAGGCAACCGCTTGCCGTTTGTGTACGGCGTTGCGTTTGCTTGCGACGGCGCGAGCGTGGCGAGTTGCGGGTTGGACGGCACCGCGCGGCTCACGTCGCTGGCGGACGGCGCGGTAACCGCCGTGCTGCCCGATCTCGGCTGGACCGAGTACGTCGCGTTCTTGCCCGACGGCCGCGTGATCGTTTCGTCGCAGCGCGGCGTGTTTCGCTGGAGCCCGGGCGAGCCGCCGTTTCGGTACGGTCGCGATCAAGCAGCGTACGTCTTGTCGGCGCTGCGCAACCCGATTGCGGTTGCGCCCGACGGCAAGACGGTGTTTATCGCCAAGCGCGGCTCGGTCGTCGCGGTGGATGTGGAAACCGGCGCCGAGCACGCGCACTTCCCCGGCGCAACGGCGACCGCCATCGCGTGCACCGAGACCCGCATGGCCGTCGCCGGCAAAGGCGGCGTGACGGTTTGGGATCGTTCGACCAAAGAGCCGGTGTGGCGCGCGGACGCGCACAAGGGTTTAGTGCGGGCGATCGCGTTTCAACCCGGCGGCGGCTTGCTTGCAACCGGCGGGTTCGATCGGATGATTCATCTTTGGGACGTCGGCTCGGGGGCGCAGCGCGGCACGCTGAAAGGGCACGGCGACCGCGTGTATGCGCTCGCGTTTGCGCCCGACGGAACGCGGCTGGCATCGGGGTCGAACGATACGACGATCCGCATCTGGGACGTGGCGCGCCGGTGCGAGGTGTTGGAGCTGCGCGGGCATCGTTCGTATGTGTACGACCTTGATTTTTCGTCCGACGGCCAAACGCTGGCGTCGGCATCGGGCGACAATACGGTCCGGCTGTGGAGAGCCCAACCGCGCGAGTCTTCGAGAGTCCCGCGAAGGGGCGAGCGAGCAAACCGATGACGAGCGATCGCATCAGCGCGATCTTGCGCAAGGGTACGCCGGACGCGATGACGGAGCTGATGCCGCTCGCGTACGACGAGGTCAAGCGAATCGCCGCGGCGCAGTTGTTTCGCGAGCGCAAAGAACACACGTTGCAACCGACCGCGTTGGTCAACGAAGCGTATCTACGGCTGGTCGAAGAGGACACGCGCGACTGGCGCAGCCGCGCGTACTTTTTTGGAATCGTCGGCCGCGCGATGCGTCAGATTCTGGTGGACCACGCGCGCACCAAAAAAGCGGCGAAGCGCGGGGGCGGCCGCGAGCGCATCACGATGAGCGTGGCGGCCGAACTCGGCGCGCCCACGGACGAACAAGCCGGCTGGGACATCCTCGATCTCGATCAAGCATTGCGTGAGTTGGCCAAGCTCGATGAACGCAAAGCCCGCGTCTTAGAACTCCGATACTTCGCCGGCCTCAACAAAGCCGAAGCGGCGGAAGTGTTAAACGTGTCGCCAACAACGGTCCAAAACGAATGGATCTTCGCCCGCGCCTGGCTCCGGACGCGGTTGGGCTAGCGCTCCTGTTGCATCGGGCGATGCCTTGTTAGGTTGGCCGGCATGTCGGCACAACTAACGATCACTCTCTCACCCGAAATCCTTGCGGCCATGTCCGAAGGCCCCTTTTGAGAAAGAGCGCGCCCCGTCACCGCGATCCGCTTGGGAATCAAACCGAAGCTCCATGGCAAAGCGGGAGTTGGATCGGCGCAGCAGCCCAAGGAGCCTTGACCCCCACGACTTGTTCTCGGTAGGTTGAACTCTATGGGCCACGAGCAAGAGCGTTCCGAGGGCGGCGATCCGATCTTTCGACACCAGGCGCGCGAGCGCGGCTTTGAGGCGCCGAAGCATCACGGCGTGTATCTCAAAGAAATCGAGAGCCATCTCGCCAAACACATTGCCGAGGTCGATCTCGTGTGGCACGAAGTCATCTCGGACCTGATTCATATCGACGTTTTGATCGTGCCCGCGCCGGACGACGGTCCGTTGTTTTTGGTGACGAGCGGAGTCAGCGATGAGCGGATGAACGCGCCGGAGGGGCGCGAGGACTGGGCGCACGCGGAGTTGTTGATTCAGTTGCCGCCGAACTGGCCGATCGACGAAGAGTCGATCCGCAACGACAGCTGGTACTGGCCGGTGCGTTGGCTAAAAACGATCGGGCGCCTTCCGCACGAGTACGAAACGTGGATCGCGCCGGGCCACACGATCCCGAACGGCGATCCGGCCGAGCCGATCGCGGACACACCGTTTGTCGGATTCATGCTGATGCCGACGTACACGCTGCCCGAGGAGTTCTTTCGCCTCGAAACGAAAAGCGGAGAAACGATTACGTTCCTCGAATTGGCCCCCCTCCACCACGCGGAGATGGAGTTCAAACTCAAACACGGCGCCGACGAGCTCGAAGATCGATTGCTCGATCAGGAGAGTTGGTTGGTGGATCCGAGCCGGCCGAGCGTGGCGTAACGGCGCGCGCGCAACTCGGCTGTCCGTGGTTCGCTGATCGATGGTGGTTGTGCGCGGGCCGAGCTGGGACCGGTTTGGGCGGGCGCACTCCCCGCCGTCGCCAAGGCTATGGCGGGTCGTTCTCGCTTTGCTCAAACGACGATTCAGTCGGCGATCTGTTTGATCACGCGGGTTGGTGTTTTCGCTTTGTTTGTACGCAAGCTCATTCGTCCGGGCTTTGGAATGCGGCTGCGTTACCATTGCTTTTGGTGAGATCCTCGGCGTTGGTTACGTTCCTTGCGGTTGCGCTGCTTAGTGCTTGTGCGCGGTCCCCGGACGAAGCGGCGCTGGATGGGTGCAAAGGCGTGTACGACCGGTACATGCGCTGGACGCAAAAACATCAGCGCCGGCCGGAAGAGCCCGCGGAGCTCGATGAAGTGAACTTGCCGAAGCGACCCGATCCTTGGGGCACGCGCTACGTGGTCGAAGTCGATCCGGACACCAATGTGGTCGTGTGGTCAAACGGCCCCGACCGCAAGCCGGACACCGCCGACGATATTCGGTATCCGCCGGAATAAGTTCGGGCATCGAGCCCCCCGCGAGTTGGCGACCGACACGGCGTCCGCCGAGCAGTCTTCAATACGACCGCAGATTAAACGGATCGTAGAGACGAAAGTCTTGTTCCGTCTCCTGAACGTCGGCCACGTAGGGAGGCGGCTTCAACTCGTCCGGTGCATTCAGGAATCGGTCGATCGCTTGGTCTTGCCAGAGGGGTCGATCGCCGGTGAGTTCCTTGGCCTCTCCCTCGGGGAGCATCGAAAGGTACGCGTGAAAGGCGCATGCCGCGTTGTCGCGTTCACCTTCAAAATGTTGGACGAGCAGATCCCGGTGCGCTGGATCGAGCCATTCGCAGAACAGTCGGATGGGAAAGCCGCGTCCGTACCTCTTCAACACGACGTCCCACACGTCGAATCGATCTTTTGGTGTGATTCGCGCGAGCCGTTCCATCGCGAAGTACGGCAGTCTCGTCTCCGCGCGCAAAAGCGCCTGCAGATCTTCGGCGGTCCGTTGCTCGACCCACACCATGTCCGCGGCATCCTTCCACCAAGGTTGCTCGGTCACGCGACGCTTCCAGAGCAACGACACGTCGCCAAAGCCGGCCGCCTCAAGGTGTGCGCCCAAGTCCTGCACGGGCTCGTTAGTTGGCTCCAGGCTCTTCGCCGCTTCGCGCAGAAGATGTTCCAAAACGATGGTGCGTTCCCGCGTCCCCGCGGTCTCCTGAAACGAGAGTAGTCGGTCCCGATTGGGCGTTCGTCGGCAGTACTCGACAATGGCGAGGCCATCGAAGTCCGCGCGATGCACCGGCCATCCGTGCTTTCGACAGAGCGTGTACCAATCGAGCAGTGCCTCGTTGGAAGGGGCTCCGTCGACCCACGCCGCGAGCATGGCACCGTATCTTCGCTTGAACTCATCCGGGGTGACATCGTCGAGCGCGCTCGGGTCCCGTCGGGCCAACGCGAACATCCCCTCGCTCCACCTGGCGTGTTCCTTCAGCTCTCGGAACGTGTCGATATCCGCGCGCGGCAGGAGTCGATCAAGGATCCAGATAGCACGGCCGAGTGCCCAGATGTCATCACGGCTTAAGGATCGGGTTCGTGCTTCCGCGATCCAATCGCGGCACGCCAATACGAGTCGATCCCGATCCTCTCCGACGAGATGCCACGCCGTGCCGTCGTGGCTGAGCACGGTCTCCAACCCCTTGCGGAACCATGTGGACATTCGATTGGTACTCTAGCGCGGCACTTTGGGCGCTCGCCATGGGGTTTGCGAATTCTCGCTGGCGCTACGCACGCCCACGCCGTCGCCGAGGCTATGGCGGGTCGTTGTCGCTTTGCCTGAACAACGATTCATTCGCCGAGTTGGATTCTGTCTCGAGAAAGGGCTGTCGCACGGGGCGAGCCGCGGTGCCGTGGGTCGAGCGAGACGATCTCACCGGCGCCGCTTGCGACACTTCTTTAGTGCGGCCGTGATCACAGCGTGTGCCTGGGACTCCGGTTTCGCCCGCTTCAACGCCGCCTCCAGTCCCGCAACGGAATCGAGCGACGGATGATCGCCGAGGTACTTCGCGATCGCGGCATCGCCGGCGCCCGCGCGCATCAGCGCCTTTGCAAGCGCCCGCTCCAATGGAGGGATGGTCTGACCCCCAAATCCCGCCAACGCCGCCTCGGCCAACTTGTCGTCCGCCTCTCGCACAGCGAACGCGAAGGCCGCCGAGGCGTACTCCGAGCGCGTGTTCCCAAGGCCAATCAGCGCAGCGACGCGCAGTTTCAAAGCCAAGTCTTCGTCGGAAGCGATCTCGTCGAGCGCCTCAATTCCAGCGGTACCAAGTGACGCGAGCGCCTGGGCGACATCGTTTGTGCGCCACTCGGGCCGCGCCCCGCACAGGGCGACGAGAAGCGCCGCCGCATCCTCCTCCGCGAACATTTCCGGCGCCCAGTGCAAAAACGCCAAGCGCACCCCTTCGTCCGACAGTTCGTTTTGCGCGGCTTGGAACATCGCCAGTGCCTGCTCGTCGTCGCTCTCGTTACGCACAACCCACGCCGCCTCGAGACGAAGCGGGAGTGACAGACTCTTGTCGTCACGGAATGCGAGGACGCGTTTCAGCCAACCCTTCGGTTTCTCCGCCGCGTTGGCGCACAGCTGCAACGCGGCACTTTTCACCTCTGCGGAAGGACTCTTCAGGGCGTCGAGCACGATCGAATCTTTCGCGTGGTGGATCTTGCCGGACTCAAGTTCCACTTCCCGATACTGCTGGCCCTTGGCCACAAGTACGATTCGTTCGCGCGTTTCGTCGACCCACCACCCCTCGTACCACCAGATCGAACTGACGGATTTTTGAAACTTCGCGGTGTGAAATTTGAAGGCGTCGAAGGAGTGCCTCCATTTCAACTTTCCGTCCGCCAGGAGCAGCGAGAGCGTCGTATCGCTGCCCACACTTCCGTATTCCTCGAAGAGGACGGCGCGCCGCGTCGTCGAGAGCATCCAGGCGCCTAACGGCTGTTGCTTGAGCTCGCCTTTTCGAATGAGGTGGTCGCCCGGATCGACCACGACGTCGGTCTCGTCGGTGTGCTGGTTTTCGATGGCCCGCGGCGGCTTCGCGCCTGCTTTGCGCTCATAGATGGCGAAGGCCGTGACGTGTTTTTCGTAATCGTAGGGGCCGAGCACGAGGAAGTGCTTGCCGTTCTCGGCGACCTCGAGTCGCTTCCCGTACGGCGACCATGAATCGGCGCGCGCCACGCCGAGCAAAAGCGCGAAGCAAAGCGTCGCAAAGAAAAACCACCATGCCGATTTCATGGACCTCATCCTATCCCGAGAGCGGGCGCGAAACCCCAGAAGCCCGATCCATGACGCGCGGTGGTTCTTTTGCGCCGCACGCGCGAGTCGCGAGCGATGCGCTTTTTCGCGGGTATCCCGCAAGCCGATCAGAACAGTTCTTGCCCGGGCCGCTCCGAGGCCTGCTGGATCCAGTTCGCGAACTTCTCATCGTCGATCTGGTCGTTCTCGTAGATGTGAACGTGGCGCGCAAGCCCTTGCTTGGAATCCACAGGAGGGACAGGACATAGCGACGCACCGTTGAGAAAACTCACCTTGACGTACTTCGTCATGCAATGCATGCCGAGGAACCAACCCTGATCCTCGATGCCATAAAAGGGCGTGTTCCATCTGACGGCCTTGCGCACGCTCGGCACGGTGCGCACGAGGAGTGCGTCGAGGTGTTGACCGATGGCGCGCTTCCAACTCGGCATCGCGGCGATGTATGCCTCCACCGGAGCATGGCCGTCGCCCTTCGGAATCTGCGGGTTGCCGCCTGATAGGAGCTTCGGTTTCGCAGCGGCTTTTTTGCCGGTGGTCCTCTTCGCGGCCATTGGGTAGGGAGATTGTAGTCCCCCGCGGGGCCGACCGGCGACGGTTCACTCCGAAAACGCGTGGCGGCACCTTGGCTGTTGCGCCGCCGAACGGGAATCGGACGCAAGAGCGCTCTCGCATCGTTTCGCGCTGCTTTGCGCAACGTTGCACCGTGATGTCTACGATGGCCGCGTTGGGGGCACGACTTGCGGGCACGACTTGGGCGCTGCACGGCGTCTTACGCACACGATGAAGGTGTGGCTGAAACGGAGTAGTAGGATCGCTCGCGGGACGGGCGTCGTGTTCATCCTGGTCGCCCTCGCCAAGCTGGATAAGCAGCCGACCCTGTGCGGTCCGGACCCGTGGGAGCCTATCAACATGGCGTTGTTCCCTGTCGAAATCGGTCTGGGATGGGCGATGCTCCACCCGGGCCGCGGTCGCCGCATCGGCGCCCTGCTTGGCGCTTCGATCGCTGTCGGCGGCGCGCTCATCCTCAGCGTCGTTCACTTTTCCGGTGTAAGCGTGCGCGGCTGCGGTTGCTTTGGGCCGATCGAGCTACCCTACAGCGGGCACATGATCGTGTGCGCTGTGCTCTTCGCGGCGTGCGTCCTCGCCATTTGGTCCGAGCACGAACGTTTGCGTGTCGAAACGCTCGACGCACGAGTGTTCGAGTGACCGGAGTTTGGCAGATCTCAAGGGGCCCGACCACCGACCATGCGCGTCGCTATCGAGCGCGCCGCGGTTCGCGGCCGAGCTTCCAGCTGCTTGGGATTCAGCAGTACGATTCGAGCCCGACGAATCTTCAGGTTCAGCGCGGGTCACGACGGATCGCTTGTACGCTATCCGAAACCATGATCGACTCCGACGCACAGTGGACACCCCACGTTGGGTCCACACTCAATCGCACGCTGGAGGCCGCAGAGAGCCGTAGGACTCGTCTGTTGTTCGGTTTTCTGCTGTTGGCGGCGCTGGCGCACCCGGCCCTGTCCCAAGACAAAACGCGGCGCGGAGAAAGAGCAACGCGTCTATGAGTGGTTTCAAACACTCGGGTACCCCGATGTCTCGAATGGGCCGTTCATACGGGTCTGCACCGGATATTGGACGCAGCGAAACGGCTACGTGGGAGCACGGGTCTTGTCCCGGCCGCGACATGGGGAACTCAACGCGTCGGAGGCCGGCGAACCGATTCGTCAATCCGAACACACTCTTGCTCGATTTCGCCGCGGATCACCAGATGGACGAGCGCGCCGACACGCTGACCTGAGTTTGATCGGACGTGATTTGGCGCCGGTGCCGGGAACGCGCCGCACGGCGCAGGCAACTACTTCGCACGCGACACACATCGGTGTGCGCACTACTTCTTTCTTTGGTCCCAGCCGTTCTCCGGGACGGTGAGAGCCCTAACGCGCGTTCGAACCGTCGCCAGATCGAGGTTTGTTTGCGCAAGCGCTCTGCCCGCGACGGCGTCGCTCCCCCACAGCATCCCAAGGAGCAGATGCTCCGTGCCCACATACTTGTGCCCCAGATTCGACGCTTCGGTTTGGGCCATTCGCAGCAGCGCCTTCCCGTCGCTCGAGATCTGTACCGCTTGCCGCTGTGCTTTGGGCCATTGGGTAGAGAGCTCCGCTAGTTCGTCCTCGTTCAGATCCCGTAGCTCGTGCAGCGAAGCCGAAAGCAGTCTGGACATCGGGCACCAGTCCGGGCTAAAGCCCGCTAGCGTCGACGTCGGGATCCCATCGAGTTCGAGCTCCTTGCGGATCGAAGAAGCGTCTAACCCAAACCCTTGCAAGATGTCGGTAGCGCCACCGTTCGTCTGCGTGAGGCCGAACAAAACGTGGCCCGGGCCGACGCGGTCATGCCGGCACCAGCGCGCGGCGGTAACCGCAAGCCGCAACACAGAAATGGCGCAGGCGGTGTAGTTCGTTCCCGGGCTAGGCAGACCCTTAGTCTAGCGGCGACCGTGGTTGACGGCGAGGCCAGGATCGGCGTACGAAACCTCCCGACTGCGATAACTCCGGCAACCGAGCGAGGCGAAGTCGTCGCGTTCGATCGAGCCGACGGGCGTCGACATCGTCACGGTCGAAAAGTCGGGCGCCGGATCCGCGATTCGGTCCAGCCGAGCGCGTCCCCGGCTCTTGCGCCTGCTATAAGACGCACATGAACACAGTCTGGACCGACGGCGTGCTCCGATTTTCGTACATGGATTCGACCGAGGTTGAGCTGGTGGCGACGATGCTGGCGAAGCCGAGTGTTTGCGCGCACGTTTTCTTCGGGCCGAATACGATCGAGGAGACGCGTGCCTTCTTCTTGCCGTTGGTCGAGCCCATGCAGGAGTCGCTGCAACGCGACGAGCGACCCCAGTGCCACGTGTTCACCGTGCGGGAGGCCGCCACCGGCGACTTCGTCGGTGAGTGTGCGGTCATTCCGGTGATGTTTGGATCCGGAAACTTCACGATCGGCTACCAGCTCGACGAGCCGTTCTGGCGCCGCGGATACGGGACGCGGGCGTGCGAGTTCGTGGTGTGGTTCGGGTTCACCGTACTCAAGGCGCATCGGCTCAGCGGCGACACGCTGGGCTCGAACGCCGGTTCGTGCCGCATCATGGAGCGGTGCGGATTTCGTCGCGAAGGTGTGCAACGGCAGTACTACTTCGCGCGCGGCGAGCTGCATGACAACGTGCTGTACGGATTGCTGCGCGAGGAGAGTCGTCCCGCGTTGGCGCGACTGTCATCCGCCATCGTAGAGATCGAGGGCGAGCCCTCTGTGCCAACGTAGCTGAGACACCGCCCCTATCAGAGATTACTGTAGGGGTGGCGGCCTGGCCTACGCTGCCCGTTCTTTTGATTTCGCACGCGACATCGACGAATGGCGGAGATTTGGCAGGTTCGCCGCCGGCCCAACGGAACGCTTGTAGGCTATCCCATGCCATGTTCGACTCCAGCGCTCGTTTTTCCCCCGCCTTTCCGGTTCGTCTGTTGCTGGGATTTCTGCTGTTGGGAACGCTGGCGCAACCGAGCCGCTCCGAAGACAAGCGCGGCGGGGACGAAGAGCAACGCGCCTACGAGTGGTTTCAAACTCTCGGATACCCGGATGTCTCGAAGGCGCCGTTCATACGGGTCTACACCGGATATTGGACGCGGCGAAACGGCGACCCGCGGCGCGCCGTTCCTGACCACGGGTTTCTCCTCGGCGACCGCGATGGCGTGTTTAAGGTGTTCACGTTTGGGATGGAAACCATGGCGCTCCGTAGGAGTGCGGGCAAACAGCCCCATGAACGAGTCGGGTATGAACGGATCTCGTTTGAAGACTACGTCCGTGACGGGCTCAAGAAACTGAAGCATCGATCGAACGACTGGCCGTGGCCGCGCGAGCCGTTCGGGCACTTGGAGTACATGCCGCGTCTCCATTTTCGACTGGTCACACTGGCCCATGCCTGTGCGCGCCGCGGACATGCGAAACTCGCGCGCGGCGTATGGCAGGAGCTTCAGCGCGAGATCAGCTCGGAGAACGACAAAGCGCCGGTTCTCGACTTGGTCAAACGCGAAGTCGGCGAAGAGGCGTACCGCCAGTTGATTCTCGGGTTTGAAGATCCACAACGCACACTCGCCGATCAACTGGCGGGCTTTCGTTGGTGGCGCGACAACTTCGGAACAGACAAACGAGTCACCGAAGCGATGGCCATTCTCGACACGATGACGGTGCAGAAGGCACCAAAAGACCGCGAAAGTGTCGCTGGGCTCATCCACCAGCTGCGCGAATCGGAAGGGTCGAACGCGGTGCGCAAACTCGTGGATCGAGGCTTCGCAGCGGTTCCGCAACTGATCGCGGCCCTCGGGGACCGGCAGTTCACGCGGTCCGTCGAAATGTACGGGATGGGCAAGGGGTACTTGCGCGAGGAGGTCGCCACAATACGCGTGGGCGACTTCGCCCGCTCGATTCTGCTGGAGATCTCCACGCTGCAGCGATTCAACGCTCAAGACGGCGATGCGCTGCGCGAGGAGGTCCAGCGGTGGTGGGACGAGGCCCGCAAGCAAAGTGAGAGGGACTATCTGATCGGTCGAGTGGAGGCCGCTGGTGAGTATGTGATTCTTCCCATACGGCGGTTGCTTCAGCGCTACCCCGATGCCGCGGAAAAGGCCATGCTTCGCGGCCTCGAGGCCGCGACCAAAGACGAAGCGCGCTACAGCTTCATACTCGAGCTGGAAACCATCCAGTCGGCTCGCGCGACAGCCGCGATTGTGCGCGAAGTAAAAGCCGAGGAGCCACGCCGCCGCCTCCTTGCTTCGTGGCTCGCACTCGCGCGCGGCCACGACGACGGCGTGCGCGCGGTGATCGAGCTGTGGCCCAAGTCGAAGGCCGCGCGTGATGAAGTGGCTCACTTTCTATGCCACTGCGGAAATCTGGAGGCGCTGCAGGCGCTCCGCAAAGACCTCGCGGATCGGCCGAGACGAGATCGGTTCCTCGTTGTGTGGTCCTTGCGGGACGATTGGTCACCACGGTTCGTCAAAAAGGAGCAGCTCAAGCGGCAAGAGGGTTGGCACGAAGCGGTCGAGGCGCTCTTGGTGTCGTGTCTTCTCGACACCGGCACGATGGAGGGAATGATCATCGGGATCGGCGAGAATCACTTCAAGAACCCGAGAATTTGCGACGTGGCGGCGACCGCCCTGGCAAAGCACTACGCGAGCAAGTACACGTTCAATAAAGCGGGAACAAAAGCGAGCCGCGACCGCGCGTGCCGAGTCGCAGCAAACACATGGCGTCGCGAGCACGGGCTCGAGCCGTTGGACGCACCGAAGCCGAATGAGAATGATGAGAAAGATGTGGCCGGGGATGACGGGTAAGTCCTATGAAACCCACTTGGCCACAACAACGACACTCCATCCGTGAACTCGGCGTTCGGCTTCCAGGACGGATCCTGACAGCGGCTGGTATGCCGGAGCGTGCCCAGTCCTCACCCGGTACACGCCGCTGTCGTCTCGAACGATGCTCAAGAGCTTCTCCCCCGCGGGGACGGAGTCGTACACGGCGTCCACGACTTCGACGATTTCTTCGTCGCTTAGAGCCTCCTCGACATCGATCGAAACGAGATCGCCGCTGGGAACCGTGTTCTTGTTCAGAAACGAACGACCCGGCGCGCATACCTCGACTTGCGTGACTAAGGAGAGATAGGAGTGCGCGTTTTTGTATGGCATTCCAACCGAGTAGCTGCGCCGGATCCTCTCGCGTGACGTGTGATAGCCGAAATGAACAACGGCATACAACCCTCCACTCGGATGCATTCGTCCAACGTCGATGCGACGCGCACGGTGATCCTTCCGTTCTTCTTGCGCGCGCTGCACCAAGCCCCGGACGTCACCATCTGTTGGAAGGGGAATGCCTGCATTCAGCATCGCGACCGGAATGCCGCCGACGAGTTGGACCGGTGGCTGCGGAACGGGCGGTCGAGGCGTCCAAGTCGCACGGCGCTTCTCGCAAGCCACCGTCATGACGACGATCACAGCGCAGGCGGTTGCGGTTCGGGTGGCCAACATAAGATGTTCAACGTGTCGGGGGCGTAGCGGTTCGGGCGCGCGTTTCCTTGCCGCACGATGGTTAGACTTAGAAACCGGCCGCGTCCTTCCCAATAGTCTGTCCGAGCCGGCCAGCCACGTCGCTCCGCAGGCGCGTGGCGGCCCCATCGCCGTAATCCTCACTTGTTCTACAGACACGTCGCCGCACGTAGCAGGTTCGTTGCACCGCCTCGCGCACACACCTACGGCAAGCGCGACCAGTTCCAGGTCGCGCGCTCTGCAATCGCGGTCGCTCGTCTCGGCGCTTCGGGCCCGAGCGCGATCCAGAGACTTGTCTCGCCCTCGGTGTCGTCCGCCGCGACGGCCAACGTGTCCCCGCCGGCAAAGAATCGCGTGCGCCGCGTGCCCGGCCAATGGGCGAGTTCGATCGGTAGTTCGACGCACCAGTCGAGAAAGCCCGCGACGTCTCTTGAGTCCACCACTCCGCTAAGACCGTACGCAGTTCGCATCGCGATCTCGATGAGCGTCGCCTCCAGCGCGAAGATCGACAGTCGCTCGGTAGCCTGGTGGAACTGCAGCGGTTCCTCGTTCCGCGCAACGACAACGGGCGGATCTTCTTCGGCCATCTGTGCGACCTCGATGCCCCAGAGAACGACGCCCTGGTTTTCGGCCTGAAAGACAACGATGCCCCCGGACAGTTCGATGTCGTTCGGGAGGATGCGTGGGTTCTGCAGACACGCGACGCCGCTTGCGTACCAACTGGTGAGCGCTTTCGGCACAGGGAGTCCCACGCTTGCCTGGACGCCGTCCCACGCGGACCGCGTCACCGCGTCGCCGCGCAGCCCGTCTTCGACGCGACGATCCCAGGCCGCGACTAACTCGTCGAGAACCGCGAAAACGTCGCAGTCGCCGCGCGCCAGCTTGGTCCCATCCCAACTCATCGTGCCGACTGTAACCGGAGCGGACCAGTGGCTGGGCACACGTTACAGCCGATGAGAGAATCGTCCGCTGATGACAGTTCCGCCTCCGTGGTTCGCCGCGCAGTTGCGCGAGACGATTGCGTGGTGCCTACCGCGTGTGCGTGTTGACGAACCGAGAACGTGCCTTCGCACGCATGCTCTAGCTCCACTGTCGGACGAGAGCTGGGACAGGTTTCCCGAGTCCCGAACCATCGCGGATGTTGTTGTGCGGCGGCGACGGCTACTCTCCGAGGGTGGAAACGCTGCGTCGGGAGAATCGATCGACGGAGCTCGGTTGCTGCTCTTCGAGTATGACCGATCGACCTGCGTTGGTGCACCGGAGTACGGCAGCGACCGTTTCTTCAACGAGTGTGATGTTCCACCCTGGGATACCTGGGTGGGCGAACTGTCGATCGAACACCGTGACGTGCTTATCGCGTGGGTACCACCCGAGTTTGTTGCGCTCGCTATCGGTGGGATCGAAGAGGACGCGTACGGCCTGTTTCATTGGGCGGACAAACAGCCGTTCCCGAATTTTGATACGGCTTGGATGGCGGCGTCCGGCTAGCGTCGTCGTTCTTGTGGATTGGCCGCATCGCTCCTGAGGCGTGCACAAGGGCGCGCATGACCTCTAGTCGGCTCTTAGATGTGCTGGTAGATCACCCGGAGTTCGCAACCGAGAATCTTCTCAAGCCTGTCCACGAGATCGGGAGGCACCTCGCTGCCGGCGTTTCTCGCGCGAACAGCGAACCGACTAAACCCCATTGGCCAGGAGTAACGCAACTCGTTGAGGTTCGCCGTTTTGAAGCAGCAGGGCATCGTGACAGGTGCAAGCCGAAACCCGTCTTGTTCCGTAGAGTCCGCGTCCATCCACTCGCGCCACGTCTCGATTTCAATGACCGCATTGCAGTGGGGGCAGCGAATGTCTTCGAAGTTTCCGCCGCAATCGTGAAGGACGATATGCGGCTCGACGTTACTTTCGACCTCGTCGAGGAAGGGGCGGGCGGCGCGGAAGGCCTTAGCCGCTTCCTCCCCACTGTCCCTCGTCGGGATGAAGTTCGGGTTTCTGGGGATGAAACTAATGAAGTTGTCTGACATGGAGATTGGTTCCCATTGTATGGATCCGACCGTGTATGGCGGACGTACGGCGTAGCGCGCGGGGTGCCCGCGCCGAACGCTCATCGATCCGTTGAGAAGTTTCGGGCGAGGCTGGGGCGCCGCGGCCAGCGCGAAGAGAAACTCAGCGATAGGAGTCCGACGGTCCATTCATCCATCGCCTTGTGCTCAAAGAGCGCGACGGCATCGGCGCATGAGCTATGCTGGCCGAACGCATCGGCGAACATGGCACAGGAGTGACGCGATGGAGATCCTCAAACATCTGTTTTTGGTCGGTGAGTTTCCCGAGCGCACCCGTCTGCTGTCCGGGTTAACGCTCGAGCAAGTTAAGCGATGCCCCGACGGCGCGACACATTCGATCTACGAGGAGTTGTGGCACGTCGTGGCGTATCAGCACAGCGTCGTCGGATCGGGCGACCCCGACGGCGACCGGTTCCCGAGTGCGCCTCCGAAGCACGAACACGAATGGAACGACTTAGTGCAAAAGTTCCTGAACGGCGCGCGCGTGGCGGCGGCATTGGGGAACGAGCCGGAGCGATTGGCGAGCGAGTTAGAGCCGGGCCTGACCCTGGGCGAAGAGCTGCAATGCGTGGCGCTGCATAACGCGTATCACCTCGGCAAGATCGTCGCGTTACGGCAGCGGATTGGCGCGTGGCCGCCTGAGGCCGCGTCCGACCCGTCGTGACCGCCGACGCAGGCGGGAGCCGACTTCATCCAAGTCATCACGCTCACGGAGGATGTGGACTTGCGCGGGGACTTTGCGTGCACACCATTGAGGAGCTGGCGATTCAGCGCAAGTAGACACGGACCCATGACCTCGCGGAGGCTGAAACCGAGACTGTCTTGCTCTCATAAGAGAACTGCTCGTGCCGCAAGACTATCCGGTACTTGCCAGGGTGCAGGCCACGCACCTCAAAGCGTCCACGTGCATCGACTTTGGTTTCCGCGGTGGGTTTCATGTTTGCGCCATCGCCATCCACCAGCTCGACCGTGGCTCCTTCAGCCGAGTCTCCGGGCCGCTGCTCGACCTGGCCGTAAACTGTGCCCAGCGCTGCCCGTCTGACGGAGATGCTGGCAGTCTCGCCATCCTCGAGCTCAATCACTTCATGCTCGACAGGATCTCTGCGATCGGGGTCGCCATCGAAGCTCAGCAGACGGTCGGGAGCACGGATCTCGTAGCGGCCTGCCGGAAGGCCTTCGAACTTGAATTGCCCCCGAACCGCATATGTCTCCCAGTAGTCGCTGCAAGGATCGAATGCAGTTGTTGCGCCAGTCACGCGCACGAGCGATACCGGCCGGTATTTCTCGTGGTGCTTCTCGTAGCCGATCGATCCGTGGATCGTCCCGGAGCCCAGTTCAATTCGAAGGTCAACGACGTCCCGATCTTCGACTCGGCGATACAGGCTCGTGGATGGGGCACGGTCCGAGCCGAGCTGGAATCGATACACGCCTGCTTCCGGCACATCGACTGAGAACGCGCCCTTCTCATCCGTAAAAAAATTTCCCCAACCGGTCCCCGATCCGATTCGTTTCACCTGGATCCCCATCCAGCTCACCGGGAGTCCGGCCCGGTGTAGCTTGCCGTCTATCCGGATCGGTTTGCTGCGCACGCCGATTGACTTTCGCAACGTCTCGCCTTCGCGAACCGTGATTGGCACGCGATACTCGAGTCCGTTCCAATCGTCGCGAAGCTCCAAGATATACTTCTGTGGAATCACGTGGTCGATTCGAAATCGACCCTGCCGGTCGGTCGTCACGTTTCGCCAGCCGAGGCCTCCGTTGTGGCTGTATAGCTGAATCTTTCGACCCTCCACAGCTTCAACGGCTGACCTAACGACCCCCGTGACCACGCCACCACGCCGGAGCACCAGGTTCACGCCGCGATGCCGATCTTCGGGATCGATTCGAATGTAGTCGCCCGCGCAAAACCCGTCAGCGTGTGCGATGAACCAAGTCGGTTCGTTCTTCAGCTCTGTGACCGTGAAGTGTCCAGCCGAGTCACTGCGGACCGTGGGTGGTGTCTCGCGCTCGCCCCCTAGCTCGGGCCAGCGGTCTTTCCGGTAGACGACATAGACCGCAGCGCCTCCATGCGGCTGCCCTGTGGGAGTGTAAACACGTCCACGCATCGAATTCGCCGCTGCCGTCCTCGCCGGCTCCGGTTTCTCTTCGACCACTCCGGCTGAACCGTCGGCCGGTTCCGTTTCGACTCGCTCCGTCCGCGGGCTTCGACTCTTGTCCGGAGCCCGAGACTGTCCACTCGCCCAAATTGCGATCAACACGATCAGGGCGACCGACGCGATGCCAACGCTCAACCTCAAAGGACCGCCATTATAGTTCCGCGTGCGGCGAGCACACGGCCAGCCGCCTGGAACCTACCTCTGCTGTTAGAGAGCCGAGGCGCGGTCCGCGGCGCGAATTGAGCTCGTGCCCCGCGCCGACAGCCCCCCTCTTCCCATCAAGGGCGGTCGTTCGTGGAGTTCAAGACAACATCGCGCACGCCGATCGTCCGCCACCGATAAACCGTTGCGACATGTTTTGCCGACAAACGCCGTGGCCTCGACCAGGGTCATGGGAATTTCTTTCGTCACGTGGTGCGCTGCCCTGACAGTGACCCGACGGCCGCGGATTACAAGACCGGAGACGTAGACGCGTCGGTCTTGAGCCTGCCTTCAAGTAGTGAAACGAAAGCTGCCCCGACGGGCACAAGGTCCTCGACGGGTACGTCCTTCGTCCAACACCTGGAACGACCCGAGCCGAGACCGTTCAGTTCCGCCTTAGGAACGAACTCCCCGTTGGCGCGGATCCAATCAAGCGCGCCAGCGCTGGCGCGGCGAACGAACATCGACGACGTCGATTGAGTCCTAACCGCCTACGTTGAGTTCCTGATTTACTGTTAGAATCCGGCGCCATGCGCTGGATGGTCCCCTTGCTCTACTTGGTGGCCGGATGCGGCCCGCTCGCGATCGGTGCGGGCGCGAACGCACTGTTTCGCGATGACAGCAAACAGGATCTCGTCGACCCGGTTGTGGCCATCGCGTCGGAGGACGGCGCCGACGAACCTCCGCCGGCTAACTTCGGAATCGGCACGCCTGTCCGTCTGCTCCTGCGCACGAACAAGGACAACGTTGCGATGCGGGTCTTCGAAGAGGTCGGTACGCAGACTGCCCGCGCAGACGTGAACGGATGTCCGCGCGACAACCGAGGCGACCTCATGGCGTTGCTAGGCGTTGCGACGGCGCCCGTCGAACCGCTGGAGGACGGGGCGTTCGGCATCGTGCACGAGGCGGTCGTCGGTTCGGGCACGACGGAGGTTCGGCTCTGGGTCCAGGTTGAGGATCCGGAGGGGCGCCGCGCGTGCGCCGATCACGTTTTTCGCGTGGACCGGGCGGCTCCTGCCGCGCCGGAGGACGTGTCGGTCGAGGCGCGCCGTTCCCACGAACTCGAGGTCACGTGGACTCCCTCGACCAGTCCCGATGTCGTTGGCTACCGCATCGTCTGGGATGTGCCGACCGACGCGGCGGGCGCCGCCTCGACGGTCCTGCCCCCCGACCTCGGACGACGGGTGCGCGGAGAGTCCTACAACTTGCTGATCGACGCGCACGCGCCGCCGCCTGACGAAGAGCAGACATCGAGCGGGTTGCACGTGGTCGGCGACGCGACGGCCACAGCGACGCTGCGCGGACTCCACGCCTTGCGACCTCACTTCGTGCAGGTGCAAGCGGTCGACTTGGCGGGGAACCGGAGCCCGCTCACCAGCGGCGGCGAAGTCGCGGCGCGCACGCGGAGCGGCGGCGACGGTCGCTTCCTCGCGCCCGTTGCCGCGGGTGTCGCCAACGAGTCCGTGCACTATCCCGCGATCGCGGACTTCGACGGCGATCGCCTGCTCGACACCGCGTGGGCCGTCGTTCCGGAGACGACCTTGTTATTGCGCTTCGGCGTGCCGACCCGCGCGGCGGACGGATCGTTGTCCGTTGCGGTGCGACAGTTCGACACGGGGCTCGCGGTGCCCGCGCAAGACGACCTTCCGACGCCGGCCGCCACGGCGGACTTTAACCACGACGGGTGGCCCGACCTCGCAGTCCTGCACGCGGCGGACCACGCATCCGATCTTACGATCCACCTGATGTTGCTCGGACCTCCGGCCACCCCGACCGGGGCGCCCGTCCTGAAACGCTCGACGGCGGCGGTTTTCGACCGTTCGGATGGCCGGTTCCGGCTGGAGGCGCTACGGATTTTCGCGGGAGACTTCAACGCGGACGGCCGCGCGGACGTTGCCATCCTTTTCGATTCCTGCAACGTCGGCGTGATGAGCATCGACTACGCGATCTTTACGGGAGACGGGGCCGGCGGCCTCACAGAGCTTGCGTCCGGATCGGAGATCGCGCGCAGGTTTCACGACGTTGCGGTCGCGGACGTCGACCGCAACGGCGTACCGGACTTCATCGTCGCCGACACCGCTTCCATCACCTCCGTGATGATGACGCGCGACGGAACCGTCGCCGCGTTGCGCCGCTTCTCGTCCGGCGGCCTGCCGCGGTCGCTGGCGCTCACGGACTTCGATGGTGATCGCCTGCTCGATCTCGCGGTCTCCCACGAAGACGGTTCTTTGGCCGTGTTGCGCGGCGTCGGCGCGGACGGCCGCGGCGACGGCAGGTTTCTGGTGTCCGCGTCCCGCCACGAAGGAACGTCGGCAGGTGTCCTGGCGGCGGGCAAATTCGACGGAGATGGGATTCCGGACATCGCCCTTGCGAGCAGGGCGCCGAATCGCCTCCGGATCTTTCGAGGAAGCCGCGAGGGAGGCAGCTATTCGTTCGAAGATCCGCTCGACGAAGTGGATGTGAACGAGACGGCGACCGCGCTCTTCGCGGTCGATGTCGATCGCGACGAGATCGCGGACGTGGTCATGCAGGGCGCGGGGTCGCAGTTCCTCTTCGGCGGTCGCGGCGCGGTCGGCCGCGGGCTGGACGGTTTCGACCGCGGCGTGGAACTCGCGCCCGGGGGCCTCGAAACGATCGTCGGATTCGAGGTGCGCGTATGGGATATCGACCGCGACGGCACTCTCGATGTGGCGATCGGTGTCTCCAACTTTTTCGACGACGGCGTGCTGCTTGTCTACCGCGGCGTCGGGGTGGCCGGACAGGGCGACGGATCGTTCGCTGCCCCCGAAGCCTTCTTCGGGCGCTTCGGTCGCGCCGTGGACGCCATCGCCATCGACGACTACGACAAGAACGGAGTGCCTGACGTCGTGACGGGTGCGCATCCGTTCGCCGCGGCCGTGGCGCAGGTCTTTCTGGGCACGCCGGGGGGGTCGCTGGCCGAGCCCGTCGATCTGCCCGTGGTCGAAGGATTCCAGGAGTGGCATGCCGCCGACTTCGATCGCGACGGCAATCCGGACGTCGTGGGTTTGAACAGCCTCTTCGATCTACGGTACGGAAACGGCGATGGGTCGTTCGCTCAAGTCCTCGGACCGCGGCCCGGAGCCGCTCCGTCGACGATGACGGTTGGAGACTTCAACGCGGACGGCCTCCCTGACGTCGTAGCCGTCGGCGCGCCGACGCTCGAACTGGCGCTGGCGCGGCGCGCCACCGACGGCGTGCCTCAGCGCGGGCTCGGCGCCTTGACCGGGCTCGGCGCGACCTTGCAGGGCACCGCCGCCGTTGCCGCGGACCTGAATCGCGACGGCCGGGCCGACCTGCTCCTCGTGCACGACACCAAGTTCCAAGTAGCACTCGCCGAGAATGGAGGGCCCGCCGGCGGCCTGTTCCGCGCCGGCGAGAGCCTCACGGTTCCGGCGGATACGAATCATCTCGCGGTCGCGGACTTCAACCGCGACGGGCGCTTGGATGTGCTGGTGGGCGGCAAGATCTATTTCGGCCAAAACGAGAGCGGCCGGTTCGCCAATCCTGTGGACGCGCCGGTTCCGGCGCACCTGGGCGCGTTGGATCGCTCCGCGATGGGACAGGTCGCGATCGCCGACGTAAACGCCGACGGGATCCCCGACATCGTTTTCAACAACACCGTACACCTCGGCAGAGGCACCATTGTGGAACGGTAGAGGCTCAAGGCCTACATGCTACGTAGCGGGGTTTCGCTAGGCGACGCGAGGGAGAAGCTGCGGGTCTAGGATCCGATGGTCCGTCCCGACACCCGCCACGTCACAGTCTGCTTAAGAAGTTCTCAACCCGTTCCCGCGTGTGTTTGTCCGCTTGCTGATGACTCGCCGGCCTCGACGCGCGCGCGACGATGCGCGGTGTCGCAGTGGCCTGTCAGCCGTAGTCACGGCAGTTGGGTCTATCCGACGATCTCAACCGGGCGGAACTCAAGGCCTCGCACCTTTAGTTTCCGCAAGACATCGAATGCCTTTTTTGAGATTAGAAGGCTCCGCTTGCCGCCGAGGTTTGCGGTCCAGCGTCCGATCGCTTCGAACGTCCAGAGGACGTCTAGGTCGGCCGGGAGTTGGCCGGCGCCATAGACGAAGCGCAACTCCGTGCCGGCGGCCGGTCCCCAGCCGTCGGCGCCGCAATTGCGGCAGTGCTTGTCTTGTTTCAGCGGCGCCGTGGCGTGTGCGCGGGGCGCGACGTTTACCGGTTGCAGCATGGAGACTCCGTCGAGAGAGTCGCCCGCTTCGCTGACCAATTCGCGGTACGTGACGCCGGACACGTCGGCCGCCTGAAACGCGCGCCGGACCGCATCGTTGACGACCCATTCGCCCGTCAGCAGTTGGTGCACGCCACGTTTCGGTTTTGGTTTCCAGTCGGTGCGGACGGGATCCGCGACCGTCGCGCCGGTCCCGCACGCCGAGCAGGCGGTCGATCGATCGAGCGTGTTGCCGAATTCTGTGCCGGCGTACCCATCCGCTTGGTACGAGAACTCGACTTGACGCCATGCGACGTCGCGCAACTCCGCCGTGTCCCAAAGTCGCACAAGCCGTCCTTTTGTGGCACTCGCCGAGAAACCCAATTCCTTCTTCATGAACCGTCGGAGCTTTTTGGCCATCACGCGCTCCGCGGGCACGGACACCTCAACCGAAACGGAGTTCGATTTCAGTTTGTAGTCCGTTCCAGCCAAAAACCCACGAAGGGCTTGGACGCATTCTTCGATGCCCTGTGCTCGGATCAAAGTAAACCGGAAGTAGTCGCGCGGCACAGCAGTTCGACGATATCAATTCACGTAGATCCGCGGCAGGTTGTTCATGGGTTTGACCCGGGTTTCGGTGCCAAGCCCTGCCCGCTACGCGGGTTCATCCGCGCCATCAGGCGGGCGCATCCGGCGAGGAGCGTCCGGACAGGGTCCGGACATCAACAGCGTGGTCCGTTATCCTGGCGCTCGTTCTCGATGAGCATCGAAGAGATCATTACCCCGGCGAGTGAGCACTGGCGTGTTCGCAATCCAGCGGCTACGCCGGACGCGCTCCAAGCGCTACAGAGGGAAGCTGGATACTCACTGCCGCGTGGCTACATCGACTTCATGGCGCTCATCAACGGCAGCGAAGGGGAACTGGCGATCGACCCGTGGTGGTTCCAATTCTGGCCGGCAGAAGACGTGCACGACGACAATCGCGGATACGAGGTCGAGACGTATCATCCGGACTACTTCGGGTTCGGAAGTAGCGGCGGTGGCGTGATGTTCGCCTTCCGCAAAGGCGACCCGACAGGATGTGTCTACGGAATCCCTTTCTGCGGTGCTGACCCCGAAGACATCTACGTAGTCGCTGTCACCTTCCGTGAGTTCGTGGCCGCGTTAGGTGTTCCCGGCCTTGAGGACTAGATGTGGAAGCTAAGTAGGTTGTTCACATCCGGCGTTGTTTGCGTGCCGTACAGTGCAGCGTCGAGGTCGCGTTTTGCCCTCCTTCGCTAAAGCTACGGCGGGCATCCTTCGCGCCCTGGACCCGCGTTGTTTGCACAATGGCTTGCCAGCCGTAGCCCCTGCCCAAATGGGCAGGGGTAATTCGACTTCCGGCATTGTTTGCGTGCCGTGCGGGCAGCGTCGAGGGAGCGTTCCGCCCTCCTTCGCTGAAGCTACGGCGGGCATCCTTCGCGCCCTGGACCCGCGTTGTTTGCACAATGGCTTGCCAGCCGTAGCCCCTGCCCAATTGGGCAGGGGCGAAGGATGGGCCCAGTTGGACTTGAACCAACGACCCCCTGGTTGTCGACCAGATACTCTAGCCAGCTGAGCTATGGGCCCTTCTTGTTCAGGGATTATCGGCTAGGACCCATCGAAACATCAAGGTTTCGCGCGCGTCCTCTTTTTTTCGCTTCTTTTGGGGTTCTGGCGCGCCCGGTTGCCGGCTCTAAGACCGGTACGATGCCCATGGAATCGATGTGGAAGTTCGCGCGCTCTGGCGTTTTGGGTGGCTCGATCATTGCTGCGGCCGGGGCGTTCGCGCGAGGCCTCTCCAGCAGACATGTGACTACGTTTGAAGTGCAGGTCGGCGTGACAGTCCTCTGCGTCGCGGACTCCGTTGCCGTCGTCGCGTTTTTCTGCGAGCGCAAGAAGACATAAAAAAAACCCGCCCCAAGCGTCGGCTCGGGGCGGGTTTGAATGTGCTTTGTCGCGCTTACTTGCGTGATCGCTTGCGGCGATGCATCACGAATACGGACACTGCGCCCGCGACCAACAGCAGGCTGCTGGGTTCGGGGACCGGGCCGCTCGAGGACGCGCGTGTGATCACGCGGATCCAGTCGCCGGGTTGGACGACGCTCATGTTGACCGTGAGCGAACGGCGATCAAGGCTGAGCAGATACCCGTCGTTTGCTTCCATGCCGCGTGCGTTGAACGAGCCGGGATAGGTCGTTCCGGGATTGGCAACCTCGACGTTGCTCGCGGCCTCGAACACACCGTTTGGATCCGACATCACGCCGATGATCTCATCGGCAAACGTCCACACGACACCCTGGTCGCTCAGCGACGTGCCGATGGCGCCGTTCAAAAAGATCATGTGGCTGTCGACTTCCGTACCGCGCACGATGCCTAGCGTCGCGCCCGCCGTAACGTAGATCGGGTCCGCGCTGCCCGCGAACGGGGCGACGTTGTCGATGCGAATGTTGCGCAGCAGCGTGTAGTCCTGCTTTTCGTTGAACCCTTGCTGCGCTTTGTTGGTTACCGCGTCGTCACTCACAATCGCGGGTGCGGCGATGATGTCTTGGCCGCCGATCAGATCGGCCTGCGCCAACGGCGCCATCACCAGTAGGCAGCTTGCTGCTACCAATCCTAGAGATACGATCTTCATTCTTCTCTCACTCCTACCATTTAGAGAATGATGCGCCCCCCTCCCGGGGCCGCACAGCCCTGCAATTTAGGGTCTTTGGGTCGCTGCATCACGAGCGGATGGTCGAAAACGTGCCGTCTGTGGGAGCGCACGCGGTGTTTTGTGTGCTCGGGATGCGTCGCCACGGCGAGTCGCGCCATCACGAGGCGGGCGTTCGCAACCGCGCCTCGATCGAGACGACGTCGCAGCTTGTCGCGTAACAACGACAGTGTGTCGCAGTCCATACGGTCTGCGCGTGATTGTGTTTCGCTTTGATTCCACTGTTACCGCGGCGCCACGTAACGCGCGTCATGAAACTCGTTTGTGAATCGCGAATGTGTCCGATTGCGCTCCGGATCTGGCTAGTCCTCATGTTCGCAAGAACAAACGCACAACGGTGACGACACATCCGGACATCCGGCGCGACACAACCTTCGCATGGTTTTCATGCGGTGGTTTTCGCGCGACTTGTGAGTGACGCATGCGATGCACGTTTTGTCGGCGCGAACGAACCTATCGGCTGAAGGAGATGTCATGAGTACGAGATCGTTTTTGACGACAGCGCTCTTCGTCGCGCTGTTTATTGTTCCGGGGCGCGCGGAACCGCCGTCACCATCGCCGCGCGCGATCAAAGCCAAACGCGCGCACCTGTCCCGCGTGCTCTCCGAGCTGGAAACGCGCGACACGGCCCATCTCACTCCTGCGCAACGTGCGCGGCGCGTAGCAGCGTTGCGTCACCTGCGCGCGTATGCGGTCCGCGGGCAGTTTCCTCTCAACACCGAGCTGCCGCAGTTTGATCTTCCTTATTTCATCGATGCGTATGGAACGCGTTGCGCGCTCGCCTACGTCGTCGATCAAACCGGGAACGCTACACTCACGCGCCGCCTCGCCGATCTCGACAACCACGCGTGGGTCGCCGACCTGCTCGACGATTCGGATCTGACCTTGTGGTTGCGCCGGCACGGCATGAGCGCGACCGAGGCCGCGTACATTCAAGCGCCGAGCCTGATCGATCCGCCGTCCGACGTGCCCGACGAGAGCGAGCAAGAGGACCCCGAGCCCACGCCGGAGCCCGATCCGGAACCGATCCCCACGCCCGACACGGGCCCCGCTCCGACACCGACGCCCGACACGGGTTCGGGCCGCCCCACGCGGACGCGGCGCGGTCGTGCGACCGCGGATGCCGGCAGTTGGTCGAACTGGTGGCGTTACAACCGTGACGCATTTGTCAACCTGCGCGAGCGCTATCACGCCGCGGCTTCGACGACGCCGTTGGGTCTTTCGCGCGGCGGACGCGCTTGGCGTCCCAGCATGCGCGACCGCACCAAGGTGCTTTTGCCCGCGCTCGCCAAGTTGTCGAACGGCAACCAAAAGATCCGCGCGAGTGCGCTGATGGCGTGGTCGATGGCCAGCCAGAGCGACGCGGCGCCGGCGGTGGCGGGTACGCGCGACTATTTGCGCGATCCCGAGAGCCGGTATCGCGATCTCATGCTTTTGGCGCTTGGCGTCAGCAACGACGCGGACGCCCAGAGCGCACTCGTCGCGATTCTTCAAAACACAAAGGCCGGACGGCGCGCGATCGACAAGAAATCGCAGGTTCCGGCTTCGACCCGCGCGTTCGCGGCCGTCGCGCTCGGCATCATGCAGAGCGTGGACGCCGTGCCGGCGCTCCTGTCGGTGGCAAGCGACAAAAAAGTTCGCACCGATGTCCGGACCGCCGCCATGGTCTCGCTCGGCCTCTGTGCCGAACACGCCACCGCCGACGTGCGTGCATCGGTCGCCGCCACGTTGACAAAACACTTCAAAGCGGGTCGTTGGGACGATGCGGTTTTGGCCGCGATGCCGATGACCATGATTCGTCTGCGCGACGCCGACGCGCGGGCCGCGGTCTTACGGACCGTCAGCCGGTTCCGCGGTGCCGCGGACGTGCGCGCCTCGTGCGCACTCGCATTGGGCATGTCCGAAGGCGCCCTGCAAGAAGACGTTGTGAACGCTTTGCTCGCCACGTCACGTCGCGACCCTGACGTCTATGCCCGCCGCTTCGCCACGATTGCGTTGGGCGAGTTGTGTCTGCGCGATTCTTCCGCGGAAGCGAATCCGACTGTGGTGCGTCGCATTCGCCGTCATTTCCTCGGCACGCTGGACGGTCACTTCAAAGCGCGCCGCGCGATGGAGTGGCACCTCTTGGCGACCGGCTTGTTCGTACGACGGTTCCCCGCGGCCGGTGCGGACCTCGTGCGACGCCTGGTTCGCGTCGCCGAACGCGGCGGCGCCCGCGACGAACGAGCGGCGGCGGCTCTCGCGCTCGGTTTGAGCGAACACGTCGATGGGCGCGCTCCGTTACTCAAGCTTCTCGATCGCAGCAAAGACCGGGTGCTGCGCGGGGCGGTGGCCGAAGCGCTGGGACTCATGGGCGCCAAAGAAGCGCGCATGCCCCTGCGCAAGATCCTGCTCAAGGACAAGTCGAACGCCGTGCGCTATCAAGCGGCGTTGGGCCTGGGCTACCTCGCCGACGGCTCCATGATTGCGCCTTTGGTCAAGCAACTCGCCAGCACCGGTTCGGGGCAAACCCGCGCCGCGTTGACGCGCGTGCTCGGACAACTCGGCGACCGCCGCGCGATCGCCGGTCTCATTGAACTGGCCGACGACGAGAGCAATCCTCGCTCCGTGCGCGAACGCGCGCTGGGCGCGTTGGGCATGATCGCCCGCGAATCCGACGCGTCATGGACCCTCCCGTTCCGCCGCGGAAACAACTTCGAAGCGGCGACGCCGACCGTCCGCATGGTGCTCGGAATCTTTTAGGCACCGGGTTGCGCGGGGCCCATCCGGGTCTCGCGCAACCGCTACGCAAGTTCGAGGGCGAGCGCGGGAAGGTTCGCGCGGAGAGCGGCCACGAGCTCGGCCACGGCGTCCCCGTCGATGTTGTTGCCGACCATAAAGCGAACGGTCGTGCCCGAGTCGTCGGCTTGCGCTCGGAAGTGCGGGGCTTGTTCCGGCACGCCGTCGCGATAGGACTGGACCCACGCTTCCCCGCCGCGACGGCTTTCAAACTCCATCTGCGGACACCACGCGTTGGCGAGTGCGGGGCCGAGTGATCCGCGCTCGCCCCACACGAGTTCGGTTAAGACGCGCTTCGTGTTTTCGTCGGCGGCGTGGACGGGATAGATCGACGTCAACGCGCGCTCCGCGTGCGAAACGGTGTCGCCCGGATCCGGCTCCAGACGAATGCCGCGCCCCGAGTCGATTAGCGTGCCGGTGTCGCCGGACACCTGCAATTGGATGCGGGTGTTGGGAGCATGCGAAGACTCAACGACCGAGAGCGCCAACCACTCCGCCACGACTTCGTTGGGAGTGAGCGGGTACGTCGCCCGGATGTCTCGCGCGTTCACCGCCCCATGATAGAGCTTTGGCGCCGCGCCGGACGGGCCGTTCCTATGGACGCGCGAACAAGTAAAACCCAAACCCCATCGTGTCGCGTCCCCACCTTTGTTGTGCGGCGAACCATGTCCGGCCCTGCTCCAACCGGCCGCGCGGATCCGGGTTGTCTGGGTGGGCCAGCGCGTAGCGTTCCACGTTGGTCTTGATTACGCCTTCGAAGTGATCCCACTCGTCGCGCGTGCTCACACAGGTATAGAGCGGTACCAAACCTGCCTCGACGCCCCACGCGATATTGGTCGCGTGGTCTTTTTGTTCGTCCTCGGTGAGTCCGGTCGCTTCCAAGTATTCGGCCGGCGGCGGTTGCGCCCAGAAGCCGGCGCCGATCAACACGTGGCCGCCGGGTTCGACCCAGCGCGCGAACGTTTCGAACGTGCTCTTTTGGTCCCTGCCGAGGAACGGCCCGCCCATCCACACGATCATGTCGAACGGGCCGGCGGGCGGTTCGCTCGCTTGGATGTCTTGTTGCAAAAACGTCACGTCGGCGTCCGGTCGTCGCTTCGCGAACGCGGCTTTTGCGATGCGCAGGGCGTGCGGCGATCGATCGACGCCGACGCTCTTGGTCCCGTAGCGCTCCGCGAGACGCAACAAGACTTCCGCGTTGCCGCACCCGACGTCGAGCACGCGCTGGCCCGGAGACAAAGGCACCAAATCGAGCAGCGTGTCGATCCGCGTCGCGTGCGCCGGGTTCCAAAAATCGAGGCCTTGGTAGTGCAAGACATCTGAAATCGAGTCTGTCATCGTGCTTGGTTCTCGCTATGCACCGTTTGCAACGCGCCGCCCCACTCGCGTGTTGATCGCGCACAGCCGTCGTTTACAATTCTGTGACAATGAGTGTTTGGATTGTGGGATGGCTTCTTCTGGCGCCCGCAGCAGACCACGCGGAAGAGGCCTACCGAACTGCGATCGAGGCGAAGAGCTGGGAGCGCGCCGAGTCCGCCGCCCAGACCCTAGTCAAAGCGGACGCTGCGCGCGCGGCCGATTTTTTGTCCGGCGAGTATCTCCTCGCTCACGAGCGGGCGCACCAGCTTCTGTTGGTGCGCGTGCTGCTTTCCTTTGCCTGGAGCGGGCTCGAGGAATTCGCGGAGGAAGAATCGCTGTCGGACGACCCGACCATCAGCGCGCTGGCGGCGCGCACACTCTTGAAACTCAAGCCGGAGAAGGCGTCGACGTTGGTGATCGAATCCACCGATCCCGGCGTGCGACTGGCCGCGCTCCGCGTCCTCGTCAACAGAGACCCGAAGCGCGCGATGGCCTTTGCGATCCGGGCGTTGGAAACGGCACGCGATCCGAAATTGCGAGCGGTTGCGTACGACCTGGTGGCCACGCATGGGGACGGCGACGCGGCGCGACGCCTCGTTCTTGTGTGCGGCCAAGCGCCACGGGACGAAAAGGAGCGTGCGGTGCAAGCGCTCGGACGCATGCCGATCAAAGCCATCGCCAGCTTAGGTCAAATGAATGCCGGGCGCGAAGCGCGCTTGTTGGCGGCGCGCGTAATCCTGGCGCGTGCTTCGGAGCCGTTGCGGACTTCGTTGCAACATCTGCGCGACGATCGCGATCCGCGCATCGCTCTGGTGGCCAAGGTTGGCCTGCAACGCCTCGCCGGCGGCAAGCCGCCCAACTATGTCGTCCAATACGTTTCGAGTGCGAAGGACACCGACGCGAAGCTGGCGCTCTACAAAACGGTGGTCGGCGCCAACGTCCGCGACCCCGAGTTGGCGCGCGCGCTTTCGACTCACATCCGTAAGGGGTCCAACCTCGAACGCATCCACGCGGCGGAAGCGTTCGGCGTCGCGGGCGGTCCGATCGCGATCCCGATGCTGCGTGCGATGCTCGCGACCAAACGGCCGTGGGTGTTGTCGGTGGCGGCGGCGCGCGGGTTGGCGGCCACGCGTGCGCGCGGCGCGATCCCGGTCCTCATTCGCGAGCTCAAAACGCGCAGCGGCCGCGTGCAGCATGAGATTCTCGGTGCGTTGTTTTCACTGACCGGCGTGGACTTCGGTCACGTCGTCCCGAACTGGGAGAAGTGGTGGAAAGAATACGGCCGGTCGTTTCGCGTCTCGCCCGTGCCGGCGCGGAAAAAGGGCAAGTCCGGAACCGAATCGCGCTATGCCTTTTACGGCATCCCGCTCCACTCCGACGCCGTTGCGTTCGTGTGCGACATCTCGGGCAGCATGGAGGGCGCGCCGCTCGCCACGCTCAAAAAGCAGTTGCTGGCCGTGCTGAAATCGTTCCCGCCCACCGGACGGTTCAACATCATCTGTTTTGAGTCCAACGTCACTTCGTGGGCCAGCGGACTACGCAACGCGGGCGACAAGGCCAAGAGTTCGGCGCGCGGATTCGTCGATGCGATGGCGACCAGGGGCGCCACCAATCTCTGGGGCGGGCTGATGCGCGCGTTCTCCGACGACGCAGCCGACACGATTGTGTTGCTCAGTGACGGTTCGCCGTCGGGCGGAAAGATCACCGACCCGGCGCAGATCACCTCCACGTTTCTCAAGCGCAACAAGGAGCGCATGGTGCGCGTCCACGTGATCTGTATCGGGTGGGACCAGCCGCAGCTGCGCCGTCTGGCGGAGAAGACCGGCGGCACATACGTCGTGAAGAAGCGCTAGCGCGTTATCTCACGGAGCGCGCGAACACGACCACGTCGGGAAACGAGAGCGTGACACGGTTCACGACCGCGAGCACTTCTTGCCATCGCATGGCGCCGTCGCACACGATTCTGAGGATGCTCCCACTGAACTCCGCTTTAAAGGCGGGAACCGGATCTTTGTCGCCAATGGCTATGCCGGCGCTCGTCGCCTTTACGTCGATGGCACCCGACAGTGGTTTTTTCGGTTCGAGTCCGGGAATGTGAACCACGGCTTCGCCCGGACTCGGGGGGCGCGGGATGGCGCTGCTCGGCAGGATGCCGAACGACGCCAGGTCAGCGGGCGCATGGGAGGCGTCGGGGGCGAGACTGACCGCTAACCCGTAGCTATTGACGTCCTCTTGTTCCAACCAGAGCAATAGCCCGCGCACGGCAGCCCACGGGGCGTCCTTATCGATCCGAAGCTTCGCCGCCATCGCGAAGCTCGGTATGTCGCTGGCCACTTCGGAGAGCAACTTACGAAGATCAACCTCGTCGATCCACTGGTCGCGGTACATGAGTTTGCCACGCCCATCCATTTCGATCAGAACGGCGTGCGAAGTTCGGTCCGAGACCATTTGGAGCGACGCCGTAAAGGGCAACGCGACGCGCGCGGATCGATGGAAGCGCTCCGTCGCCGATTTCACAAGCGTCACGGGGTCGATCATCGTGCGCCACGCGGGAGCGCGAAGCGTCCGCTGGCGCGCTACCCACGGATGTGGAGTAACCGTACCGATCGCCGGGATGTGGCCCTCTTGGGCAAACACATCGAGTGCGGACACCACAGCTTCCATGGGAGCATCGCTTGACCCAAAGACCGCGGCGCTCTTGCGCTCGGACTCCACTAGGCCCGCTATCGCTTCGCGATGGTCGGTGGCTTGCGCGCTCTTGTTTTTCCCCGACGGAATGAGGTGGAACCGGCAGTCCTTCGCTGGGCGGACTCCTTGAGACTCGAACCCGTTGCCCGTGCTGACGAGCATGGCAACCACGCCACGAGTGATGTCAATGTCGTCACAGGTATAGGGGAGGACGGCGTCGTGCCATCCCGTGCGAACCGCAAGATAGATTTTGCGCGCCGGTGACATCAGCGTGGACGCGATGTATTGCGTATTCAGAAACGAAGCGCGGCGATCGGCGCACAGCAAGATGGTCGCGTCCGGCTCGTCCAGTAACCGTTCGCGGAGCTCCGCGATCGAGACCTGCTCGTCTTTGCAGTACACCTGCCCGTTCGCGGTCAAGTGAATCGCGAGCCAGCCGGTCGCGTCCAGAACCTCGCCGGACTCGGCCTCGGGTATTTCCACCATCGTGTCGATGTTCATGCCGGAACGGAGAAACAACACGATTCCCGCGATCGCGACTCCGAAGATCGCCCACTTCCAACGCTTCATCGCTGCATCGTAGCAATCCCAGATCGCGCCCGTGTCACGCTATAGTGACGCGCATGCGTTTGTTGGTGACCGGGGACCAGGGGGCCGTTGGTCGTGCCGTTGTGCCTTGCTTGCGCCACACCGGCCACGAGATCGTCGGTTTTGATCTGCTGGATGGCTGTGATGTTCGTGATCGAAAGGCGCTTGCGGAAGCGGCACGCGGCTGTGACGCCGTCGTCCATCTCGCGGCGCTCCTGGACGGTTCTGACGACGCTATCTTTCACACCAACGTGTCCGGCGCTTGGAGTGTGTTGCAAGCAGCGCGTCAACACGGCCTCGCGCGCGTCGTCGTGCTCAGCAGCGCGAACGCCATGGGTCTGTTCATGGGCCAGGGCATACCGGACTATCTCCCGCTCGATGAGGATCATCCGTGCCGGCCGCGCACGGCCTACGGCGTCTCGAAGTACTTGGTCGAAGAGATGTGTCGCGGCGTCGAGGTGCCCACGATTTGTCTGCGCGCGCCCGGTGTGTTTCGCTCAGAGACGTATGCGCGCATCAAGGAGGCGCGGCGCGCGGACGCTTCGTTTGAGTGGTCTCCGTACTGGGAGTACGGCGCGTTTCTCGACGAGCGCGATCTCGCGGCGGCGGTTTTGTGTGCTCTCTCCTGCCCCGCGCCGGCGCATGATTCGTTGCTGCTTTGCGCATCCGACATCAGTTCGCAGTCCAAGACGGCGTTGGGGCTCAAACAGCAGATTCTCCCCGAGGTCGAGTGGCGCGGCGGCGATGCGTTTGTTGCCGAACCGTATCGGGCGCTCGTTGACACGACCCGCGCACGGACCGTCTTGAACTGGACGCCACGCCACACGTGGCGTTAAGACCGCTGTTGCTTGTCGGACAGCCGGCGGATGCGGCCGGAGAAAAACTGAATCGGGAGGTGGCAGCGTTCGGCCCACGAGCGCTCGGAGTGCGTGGCGTTGGGGAACGCGCAGTGAATGAAGTCACGGCCGAACACGAAGCCGCGGCTGACGAGCAGCGCGGCCATCGACAGCGTTACGTCGTAGTTGTCGCCGGGCCACCCACTGTCTAAGTAGATCATGAGCTTGCGGCGGGGCTCCAACGGGTCGTTGGCGACGCGATCAAAGAGATCGTCGTGGAGATGAAACGTGGTCGAAAGACACGCCGCGTTGCCGAACACGTCCGGCCAGCGCCACGCTAAGTAAAACGAAACGACGCCGCCTAGCGATGACCCCATCACACCGGTGTTCGCCGGTCCGTCCAAGGTGCGGTAGCGCGCGTCCACCCACGGCTTGACTTCGTTCACGATCGTCTCGCCATACGCTTCGTAACCCGGCTCGGTGTACTCCGCCTGGCGCTTGCTCGTGTGGATGCCGACGACGATCGTGCGCCGGATCAAGTTCATCGCATCGAGCTGATTCATCGTGCTGTCGATGCCCCAGTCCGAACCGGTAAAGCTCTCCTCGGGAATGAACAGGTTCTTCCCGTCGTGCATGTACAGGACGGGGTAGCGGCGGAGCGTGTTCTCGTCGTATCCGGCCGGCAAATAGATCCGGACGCGCCGTGGCTCGTCCAACGACGACGGAATCTCCATCGGCCTCGTGACGCGCCCCACGCCCCGCGAATAAAAGTGCGGCCGCACGTTGACGGGTCCTTGCCCGCGCGGCAAGAGAAACTCGTTGGTTCCGTTCGCCCAACGCACCTGGTCGCCGTCGATCAAACAAGGCTTGAACTGAATCACCGGACGATCGGCATCCAGCTCGAACTCATGGAGCGTCCGCGCCTGCGAAACGCTGGTCGGCTCGATGTCTTGGTCCCAATCCGCATCGGTACGAAGCACCATGCGCCCCTGCTCCAGTGGATACGTCACGCGAATACGAACGGCGGCCATCAATCGCCTACGCGTCGCCGGTCGGGATGACACCCGCACCTTCGGCCATCAAAATCACCGTCCGCACCGGCGCGCGCGTTTTGTGCCGCACGCCCTTCGGTACAACGAAACCTTGTCCCGGCTTGAGCTCGACGCTGCGGTCCCCGAGGTCGATGATCCAAAGTCCTTCCAGCACGTAGAAGAACTCGTCTTCGTTGTCGTGGTGGTGCCAGTGGAACTCGCCATGGACAACCCCTAAGCGCACCACGCAGTCGTTGACCTGACAAAGAGTTTGGTTAAACCACGGCTCGACGCTTTGCGCGAGCGCGCCGATGTCGATGCGCTCCAGCGGAGCATACGCGACATCGGTGCGGATGTTGTAGGGCCCTTCGCTCATCCCCGCATCATACGATCCGACGCTTCAAAACGACGACGCGCGGATCGTCGTCGCCGTCTTGCGCTACGAACCCGAGGCTGGCGTAGAACGACGGCGCGACGGGATTGGTGCGGCGGATCGTCGCGCGCAATGCGGTGAATCCATGGTGCCGCGCGGCCGCGCACGTCTCGCGAAAGAGCGCGCGTCCGACACCGCGGCGATGCGCGTCGAGGCGGACGAACGTGCCGATCTCCCCCACGCTCGGATCGGGTGTGGGCAAGACCTCCTGGATACCCAGGACCAAACGCGGCGCGGCCGACCACGCCCCGAGGTAAATCGCGCGCTCGTGTAGCGACTGGATAAACCCGCGTTGGTTGGCTGGCGTCGCCGGCTTCGTCATCGCGGTGTAGATACCCGCGGCGATGATCGGTTGCAGCAGTGCGGCGATCGCCGCGGCGTCGCGTTCCTGAATCGGCGCGATCGAGACCTCGCTCGCCATGGCGCTACTCGTCCGCAGGGCGATGCAGATCCGCTAAGACCTGGCGGGCCAGTTCGAGCTGCTCTTCCGGCACTTCGATCCAGGGCGGCGGCCCAAATCCCAAGACGGCTTCCGTCATCACATCCGCGCGGCCCTTGCTCTTGATCCGTGCGTCGATCTCGGCGTTTTGCAGCGCGCCGATCATGAGGTGCGCCTGCTGCACGTCTTGGGCGTGGCACAACAAGACATGCATCGTTATTCCCACCGCGCGCGAAAGATCTGCCGCTCTGCGTCCACGGGTGTTTTGTCCATCTCCAAGTAGTGCGACCCGGCCTTGTCGGAAAAGAACGTAAACACGTCGAGCAATCGCGCGCCTTTTTTGCCCGCGACGACTTCGTGGATGTTGTCGCGCGAACGCGACAGCGTGGATGCTCTCCCGGGCTCAATGCGCAAGCTCTGCGTCGCCCGAATCTCGAACTCTTTGCCCTTCTTGGGGATGCCCTTGCTCCCGTGAAGGTCGAAGTTGCGAATCGCCGCTTCGCCTTGCGTGCCGAACAGCACGCCGTTGTAGTGGCGATGATCGTGGAGGCGGATCACCGCGCCGGGCTGCATGTCGATTTGATAGATCACAAGCGGTCGCACGCGCTCCAACGCCTGCATGGCGTACTTTTGCTTGCCGGACGACGGCTTGTCGGGCAGAGGCGTCACCCGCGTGAGCAACGATGCGATCGCGTGCAGATAGGCGTCCTCATTGGGATGGTTATCCGCAACCAGTTTTTTCGACAGCGGGCGCAGCTGCTTCACGAGCTGTTGAAACGTGATGTCTTTGAGCGGCCCCTTGCGACGCGGCTTGCGCTTGGCCTTGTCGGCCCACGCCGCCGGCGCGAGCAGACTCAGCCCCGCGACGGCCGTGAACTGAAAGATCTGCCGGCGCGTGATCGTGACGCCAGGCTCGATCTCTTCGCCGACAAAGTGATCCGCTTCGACCGCGTGTTCGATCTCATAGACATCGTCGAGGCGCGTGAAGTACATGGCGAGATCGTACCAGTGTCACGACGACATCGAACGCCCCAACAGCAACACGCCGATCACGATCAGCGCGACACTGACAAGTTGCCGGAAGCGTTCTTCGCTGACATCGATGTGAATGCGATGGCCCGTCCACGCGCCGAGCAAGACCGCTGGGCCCACGGCGAGGGCGGACCACAAGCGCTCGGCGGTGAACAATCCGGCAAATGTGTAGGTGCCAAGGCGCATCAACGTGAGCCCGGAGAACAATGTCAGTAACGTCACGCGAAACGCGCTCTTGGAGATTCCCTGGAGGCGCAGATACACAATCAGCGGCGGACCGGCGGTTCCAAACAGCGCGCCTAAGACACCCGCGACGGCACCAACGACCGGTGCGCTCCAGCGCGGGACCGACGCTGGACGGAGCAACGGCATGCGCAAAAATAGAGCGCCACTTCCGATCAAGAACGCGCCGAGCGCGAGCAGCAAACCGTCCGCGCCGCCCCGTTGCAGGAGCCACGTCCCGAGGGGAACGCCACACGCCAGACCGATGCCGAGAGCTGCGATTCCCTTCCATCGGATCAGGTGGCGCTGGCGTGCGATGACCACAATCTCGACGGGCAAGTTGATGAGAAGCATCAACACAACGACGTCTTGGACGGCGAACCCAAACATCGTGAGCGTGGCGATCGCGATCAGTCCGGCGCCGAATCCGAACAACGCATAGACGAGCTGCGCGACGAACAGGACGGCGCACGCCAACGTAAAGTCCAGCGCGCCGTCAAAGATCAGCCGTTCCATCGGCCGCGCATCCTAAGGGGATAGAGCCGACAAACGAAACTGGGCTCCGCTGGACCAAGCCAGCGGAGCCCGTTTGCTTTCGCAGAATTCGCAGTTTGTTAGGCGAGTTTGCGACGACGACGGTACCAACCGAGGCCGAGCGCGCCCATGCCGAGCAATGCGAAGGTGGACGGCTCCGGAACCGGGCCGCCGCCTTGACCGTTGCGGTAGTTCAGCGTGACCCTGACGAACGCACTGCTGCGGAACGCATTCACGCCACTTGAAAGGTCGACAAAGAACTTCACTTGGCCGTTAGCCGTAATGGCGTTCATGAACCCAGGCGTCAAGCCGTACGTCGCGGTGAACGAATAGTCGTCCGCACCGTGAAACGTCGTAGTCACTTTCGGGTCGCCGTTGTTTGGGTTGATCCTGGCGATGAAGACGTCGTCCAAGTACACGTCCAAGAATTCCGTGTGAAAGTTGTAGTCGCCACGACCCGAGACGGTCAGCGACCCGGGCGCACCGAAGCTCGGTCCCGCAGGAGCGAACCAGGTGAAGTTCTGACCGGTCGATGTCTGCGGCGCCTGCCGCGTGATCGTGTCGGCGAACGCCGAGGTCGACATTGCAACGATGAGCGCCGCTGCCATTCCAAATAACTTCATGGGATATCTCTCCAAATGCCTGTCCAAAATGAAATCGACGCCGGCCCATCCCCTGGACCGGTGTCAAATAAAATCAACGTGATTCGAACCTGCTTGAGTGAAAGGCAAGCGGAGTGCCAAAGCGCGCTGAGCGAGGCGAAGAGTTCGTATACTGACCGGCCTATGAGCGAACAACAGCCCGACAAGATCACGGTGCAAGCCACGTTCGAAGAAGAACTTGCGGCGGATCGCGCTGTCATTGATTTCCAGATCGCAGGGGAGTCGTTTTGGAGTGGCGACGAAGCGTTAGCGCGCGCGCGTGAGGTGCGTGAGGTTGTCGACGCGCTGAAACAAACCGGGATCGCGGAGGCCGACATCACGCTGCGCGACGTCGTTGCGGAGACGCAAAAGGGCGTGTTTACCGACAGCTCTTCGGCGCGCTACACGCTGCGCGCGGTCTGCCGCGACCTAAACCGCGTCGCGGATGTGTTGGTCCAAGCCACGCGTCCGAAACATACGACGCTCTCAAGCGTCGATTGGCGTTTTCCGGACGATCCGGCTTTCGACGACGAACGCGTGGCGAAGGCGTTGGTGCGCGCCAACCGGCGGGCTGCCGTCATGGCCGAAGCGCTCGGTGTTGCGATCCGCGGTGTGATCTCGGCGCAGGCGCATCCATCGCATGGCGGTCCGGCCGCGCGCCCCTTGGCGTCGGGAGCCAACGTCCGACAAGTGGCGATGAGCACCTCGGATACGCTCGACATGGGTGTTGTGCGGACGACCAAGGTCGGTGCCCAGGCTCGCGTCGAGTACCGAATCGGTCCCAAGGACGCATAGCCGAATCGCCGCGCGCTATCGGCCGCGCGCTTTGGCGACCAAGTCCGGCATCCACGCTTTCTCAGACGCCATCTCTGCGCGCGCGGCTTTGCTGATCGGAACACCCCACGCTTCGAAGTACGGACCTAGGTCTCGGCCCACGCGCGTCGAAAACCGAGTCGCCCACTGATCGCGTTTTTGCTGTTCGGTCTTGGGCAGCTCTTCCTTGGGCGTATGGGCGTACGCCCGGAAGACATCCTGAAACGCCTCCCACCCGAACTCGCGTTGCAAGAAGATGTATGTCCACAGAGCGATGCCCGGATCGGATTGCCAGCGCTTGAAGTCGGGCTGCTTGAGATAGAGCAACGCGCGTGCACGCGCGTTGAGCGGCCACGAGTTTTTCTCGGGCGGAATGCCGCGTACCTTGTGCCCGACATAGAGACTAAACAGATTGCACGTGACTTCGGTCGTGCCGCGAAACGTCCACGCGGGACGTTGATGGTTGTGGCCGAGCTCGTGCCAAAAACCCCACCCCGGCGACTTCGACAGGTCGCTGGACTGCAGCAGAGGCAGATCGATAACTTGCGCCGAATGCACAAGCTGCATCATGATCGGATAACCCGAGTGCAGCCAACCGACGCTGATCTGTCGATCCGCGACCATGCGTTGTGGAGCGCGCTCCAGCGGCTGCTGTCCCAAGTCCGCGTAGAGATCCAACACCTCGCTCCAAAACGTAAGCAGCGCTTGCGGGTCGTCGATCTTGCGCGCGTCCTCGCTGCGCACGGTCAAGATGATCTTGCTGTTGCCGAACTCGGCCCACGGCGCCGGGTAGTGGCGGATCGTCTCCCGCCACGTTTTTAGATCGGTTTGGTTGTGCACAAACCACGGCGCGCGCGCCGCACCGAAGAAGGTAACGTCAAACGCTTCGCCTTTTTGGCCGCGCGGAACTTCGATGTACACCAGACCGCCGTGTTCGCTGGCGACATCGATTCGCGAGCCCTCTTGCAATCGAAAGCGCCGCGAGATCTCCGGATGGCGCGTCCAGTTCTTTTTTCCCCACAACACGTCGGAGTGCGCACCGATGCGTATCCAATAGCCCCTTGTCCGCGCGTTCCTGGGCCATTTCACGCTGATCGTCTCGCCCGGTGCTGCGTACAACCCCGTCGAGGTCCATCGCGGGATCGTTGGGTCTACGCGAACGGTTGCGCGCACGCGTTCGCGGCTCGCCACGGCGCCGGGGAAGTTTTCCGACCACGGCGCGGCCTTCACTTTCGAAGCGGATTTCGTTCGCTCCTGTTCGTGATGCACGAGGAGCGCCAACCGTTCCATTCCCTGCTTGAGCGTGACCGGCTTCGCTTTCGTGGGAACCGGCCATGTTTCTGCGCGGCGCACCAACGCTTCGACCGCGCCGCGGAACGTGCGTTCCGACTGAGGCAAAGCTCGGTACGCGCTCATGACGAGCGAGATGTCGTGTGGGCCTGATTGCTTGGACAACTGCAACGCTTTCAGCGCGGCTCCCGCATGGCTCGGCTGCACTTGTTTGACGGGCAAGATGTCGCGCGCATACCCGTCGGCGAAGATCAATCCCATCGGCGCGAGGACCGCGTTCAGCCGGTAGTGATGAGCCAGCCGCAGCGAGGGGTTGAGTTGCTTCCACCCCCACACGAGGCCCGCCACAACAAGGCCGCCGCCCTGGCGCACAAAGGACTGCAGCGCTTTCTCGCCCTCGGGCCCAAAGCAATCGGCCCGGCCCATCCACAAGATCACGTCGATGCCTTCAAAATTGACGCCGTCTTGCGGCTGGATGACGTAGGCGAACTCGTTTAGGAGCGGCGCCAACTTATGGCGTCCGACTACGAGGATGCGCTGCCGTCCGCGACTCGCCCACTTCAACGCGTTGAGAAAGAGCTGCTCGGTGTCGTGTTGCGCCAACGTCGGCGGCGAGAAGTAGCCACGGTGGCCAAACGCGACAACGCGTCCCTTTCCGAACGTGGTCTGCGCGACAACGGGATGCTGTGCGCCGTCCGCCATGGTCGTGGTCACAACGGAGCTGGCGTTTTTGTGCAAGAGCGCAAGGGGTCCCGGGATGCCCGGCTTACCGATGCGTTTGACACCGACGGTCAGCGGCGCCGCGACGAGCGCCGTGCCCGTAAGGAGCAGAAAAAGGAAGACGCGCATGGCCGCACTCTACCAATCTCTGGACTGATTTAAGTCCCTGGGCCGATTCCGGTACTGGGCGATTCAACGAGCTTCGACGACAAGTCGCTTGACGCGCACGGTCCACGGCACGCTTCGCAACGACGTGGCAACCGGAATCGCGACTTGGTCTGCGCGCTGCGCGCGAAACCAAATGCCGCCCATCGGCGTGATCGCTTTCGCGCCGCGGGGTGTCGGCACCCACACCGCGCTCAAGACGCGCGTCTTCAACGGCGCCCACCGCTTCAGTGCATCCGGGAGCGGGAATTCTTTCTCGGAATCCGAAGATATGCCATGCCAGGTCGATCTTGTCAGCAACCGAATGCGTGTACCCGCTGGCCCGACCCCTGTTTTCGACTTCATGTCGACGGTGACCCAGTCCGCCGCGTCCACGACCGCGAGTTCACCGCTCAATCGAAACGCCCACGTCTGCCCGGTCTGCAATACATTGACGGTGCGGACCGACTGCGCCCACACGCGACCGCCTCGTCCCGGATGTTCCCAAGTGCGGGCGCCGACCGGCACCACGATGTTGGGGAGAACGCGTCACCCTTCGCCATCTTCGGCGTTATCAAAAATGGGCTTCGTCACGCCGAGGATCGGAACTTCCGGCAACGTGCGCATCGTGATTCTCAACACGCCGGCGCGTTCGCCGTCTAGCGCATGCGCCGACAGTTGCACAAGGACGGGACCGGCAACGTGGGCGTTTTTGAGGCGCGGGAACTTCGACCCTAATACAATCGCGTCGCCCCGCACGCCCGCCGGCCAGGAAGAGATGGAACGAAACGTCTGATGATGCGGCTTGAGTCCAACATGCGCCGCGCGCGCCAACGCCACGACCGCATCCCAGACCGAACCGGACTCGATTTTGACCGTGACGCGCGCGGTTCCCTCGTCGTCGGCGGTCACCAAAAAACCTGTGTGCGCGGTCAGTCGCGCGCACGCTTCGCGCAACGAAACGTCTTCGACAAAAAACCCGCGGAGCGCGCCCGGAAACGGATCCCAAAGGCTGGCGAGCGCGCGCCGGATCTGAGGATTGAGATCATTCGCGCGATGAAGCGTGAGAGGATACGCCTTGGGACCGAGCGCACGGAGACGATCCGTGGCGCGCCGACGGACGCCGCTCTCGCGATGCGCCAATTGATCGATGAGCGTGTTGGTGTCTCCGCGGTTCCAGTCCTGATCGGCTAGGAACTTTGGCCCGAGCAGAGCCAGCCGCGGCGCCGGGCCGGGTCGCTCGCCATCCGATTGCGCCAGCAACGCGGATGCGACGAGCAAGAACGGAGCCAGCCAACGCATCGCTTCATGATACGACCGCTGCGGTCTCATCGCGGAGAATTCGACCCGCTGGTCCTGTTTCACGACATGGGGCACAATGGGTTGGTGCGCCGCATCGCTGTCATCATTCCTGTCTTCAACCGGCGACGTCTCATCGTGGAAACGCTGCGCAGCGTCGCCGCGCAAACGGTCAAGCCGGATCGAATCATTGTCTTTGACGATGCCTCAACGGACGGGTCGGCGGCCGCTGTTGCGGACTGGATCGCTACGCAAGCGGACGGCTCGCGTTACGAGTTGATCGCGAGCGACCGCAACGTGGGTCCGTGCCACGCGCGCAACCGCGCCTTTGAACACGTCGACTGCGACCTGGTGGCCTTCCTCGATTCCGATGATCGCTGGCCGGCCGATTTTTTGGAGCGCACGTCCCTCGCTTTGCGCCAAAATCCCGGGGCCGTCGCCGCCACGACCGACATCGAAACGCATCGCGCGCGGGGACGTCACTTGCGCCGCCTCCATCGACTTCCCAAAGCGACCAAGCGCATGATCTTTGAAGATGCCGGGTTGGCTTCGGCGAGCCTTCTCGCCGCCGCGCCCGTGCGCGCCACGGGCGGCTTCGAACCTTCGTTTCTTTCCGGGCACGACTCGGTCCTGTTTCTCGCGCTCGCGCAAACAGGCCCCTGGTTGCACGTGCCCGGCGCCCCGATCCAAAAGTTTGAACTTCCGGCTGCGGAGGGAGCGGAAGGACGTCTTTCGACGCAGTTTCGCAACCCGTATCGCCAGTGGGCCCTCGCGCACGAGCGCATCGTGGAGCGCGCTCCCTTGATCGAGGGGATCTCCAAGGCGCAGTTGCGGCGATGGATGGCGGCGCGTTGGTATCGCGCCGGGCGATGGGAACGCCGCATGGGCCGGCGGCTCCGCGCCGCGGCGGCCTTTCACCGGGCCGTGCGTTGGTCGCCCTTGCACCTGCGCGCCCGACGCGATGCGTGGCGTTCGCGCATGACCGGGAAACACGCGCGGCCCGCCGGCGCGCCCCCGAAACCCACGCGCGCTCGAGCCTGAACTTCTTAGGCTGGCGGGGTACCGTGAGCGGCTGATCGGTACCCCCCGATCGAGAGGAGCACACCATGCGTTGGAAGGGCAGACGACAAAGTACTAATGTCGAGGATCGACGCCGCGCTACGCCGGGCCGCAAGATGGCCATGGGCGGTGGCATCGGCGCGATCCTGATCGCGGTTATTGCGGCGTTCATGGGCGGCGGCGACCTCAGTTCGGTGCTGCGCGCTGTTTTGGGCAACGCGACGAGCAATCGAGCACAGGGCGGAACGCAAACCAGCGATCGCCCGCTCACCGCGCAGGACAAACGCCTCACCAACATGGTCAAGACCGTGCTTGCCGACACCGAAGACATCTGGACCGACTTGTTTCCGCCCCACTTCAAGCGGAAGTACGAAAAACCGGTGCTCGTCTTGTTCCACGACCGCGTGCAATGGGCGGGCGGCATCGCCGACAAAGCGATGGGTCCGTTCTACAGTCCGTCCGACAAAAAGATCTTCATCGACCTGAGCTTTTACAACGAGATGGATCGCAAGCTGAACGCGCCGGGTGACTTTGCCCAGGCCTACGTGTTGGCGCACGAGGTCGGCCATCACATGCAGAACCTGCTGGGCATCTCCGGAAGGGTGCATCAAGCCCGTTCGCGAGTGGGCAAGACGGAGTACAACCGACTGTCCGTGCGTCTCGAGTTGCAAGCCGACTTCTTCGCCGGCGTGTGGGCCCACCACGCCGAGAAACGCTATGAGTTCTTAGAACCCGGCGATATCGAGGAAGCTCTCAACGCGGCGGCGGCGATTGGCGACGACACATTGCAGAAAAAATCACGCGGCTACGCGGTCCCGGACTCCTTCACCCACGGGACATCGGCCCAACGCGTCGCATGGTTTCGCCACGGCTTTCGCACCGGCGATCCGACGGCGGGCAACACGTTTGACGAGGCCGTCTTTCGACGCATCGACCCGGGCGGCTAGGTTCAACGTTCGCTTGAGAATGGGGCCTAGCGTTCGTCGAGCAAGTGGCGCACGAGGAACGCGTGGAGGCGCTTGGTCCCGTACGGCGTACCGCCCGCGCCGTGACCCGCACTCGGCAAGAACACGAACTCGTGTGGGATCATGGCGCGGACCAGCGCGTCCACGACCTGAAACGTCGACGCCGGATCCACGTTCCGATCCATGCCGCCGAGGATCAACTGCAGCTTGCCTTTGACTCTGTGCGCTTGGACGACATTGGACTGCGCGGCGTAGTGCGGCCCGATCGGCCAACCCATCCAGAGCTCGTTCCACCAGATCTTATCCATGCGGTTGTCATGGCAGCCGCAGTCCGCGGATGCGACTTTGTAGAAGTCGGGATGCGCAATCAGCGCGCGCATGGCGCTCTGGCCGCCGGCGGATCCGCCGTAGATCCCAACGCGGGTGAGATCCATGTGCGGGTAGCGCGCGGCCGCCGCGCGGATCCACGCGATACGATCGGGAAACCCGGAGTCCCCGAGGTTTTTCCAACACACGTCGTGAAACGCTTTGGAACGGTGCGACGTCCCCATGCCGTCGATCTGCACGACGATGAAACCGAGTTGCGCGACAGCGTGCGCCGACCGACCCGGCGCAAAACTCTTGGGCACATGCGCGCCATGCGGCCCCGCGTAGATTGCCTCGACGACGGGGTATTTCTTGTTCGGATTCAATCCGTTCGGGCGGTAGATGACGCCGTAGATGTCGGTCTTTCCGTCGCGTCCCTTGGCGACGAACCGTTCCGGGGCTTGCCACCCCCCAATCGCCAAGTCCAACGCACCATCCCAGGGCAACTTGGCGACCGTTGCTCCCGTGTTGGCATCGCGCACCACGCGACGGGGCGGAAGGTTGACGCGCGACCAGGTGTCGATCAAGTAGCGCCCGGTCGGGGAACGGCTGACGCGGTGCGTGCCGTCGCCCTCCGTCAACACTTTTAGGTTGGACCCGTCGCGATCGACGCGGCAGTAGTGCAGGTAGTACGGATCTTGGTGCGGAACGATGCCACCCGCCCAGAACCAAACGTGCTTGCGGCCCACCCGCTCGACGCGTCGCACCGCCCACGGCCCCTTCGTCAGTTGGCGGATCACTTTGCCGGTCTTGAAGTCAAACACATAGAGGTGGTTAAACCCATCGCGTTCCGACATCCACAGCGCTTCGTTCTGTGCCTGATCGTGATGGAGAAAAAGCTTCCCGGCGTAGTCGAGAAAGGTCTTGCTCGTCTCGTTGATCACGATGCGGGCTTTACCGGTCGTGGCCCGGATGGCAATCCACGTGAGCTGTTGATGGCCGCGCGCGTTGTATAAAACCGTGAATTCGCGCCCGTCTTTGGTCCATGCGTAGCGCGATAGATTCCATGCGTTAGCGCAGAGTCTTTCCGCAACCGGCCGCGCGGAGCGGCTCTTCGCGTCGATAAGCCACAACGTGACTTGGGGAACCGTGTCGCCCGGTTTTCGATACGGAATGTTGTGAATTTTTGGCGCGCCCTTGCCGTTGGGCGCCGGCTCGGTCAACTGAATCGTCCGCGTTTTCACCCGCTCCGTTTGCACCGCGATGAAGTGGCGCGAGTTGGGCGACCACATCACGTACTCAAACGGGTTACCCGGAAATCCGGCGCGCGTGAGCCGATCGGCGCGGCCCGACTTCTGTTCCAAAATCACGTTGTCGCTGTGTATGAGAACCTCGTACTGGCCGTCCGGGGAGACGCCCGGATGAGACCGTGGCTCCTTCATCTTGGGCGGCACGTGGGCAATGCGCGCGATCGCCGGTTCCTTCGCCGCGCGGTAGTACGCGATGGGACCAGCGCTGTCGCGGGCGACCCACGCGTGCCCAGCGTACGAATGCTGCACGCGATGGGCGCCGGGCGCGAGTGTTCCGTACGCGGCTTCGCCGCCGCTCGCGCGGATCCAATGCAGCGACACGGGCTTGTCGGTGGTGTTGACAAAACAGATGGCCGATGCACCGCGGCCCGCGTGAGAACGAAGGCCGGCGGCGGCGGGTGCAAGAACGAACCGGTCGGCTTTTTCCAACGGCCACGCCGCGAGCTGCTCGGTCTTGTTCGACCAGCGCAAGAGTTCAAACGGCGCGTCGATCCACAAATAGACGTCGGATCCGTCCAGGTCCAAACGACGAATCGGAAGCCGCTGGTGCGTGGCCGCTCGACCGCGTTGGCGCAGCGCCGCCGCCAGTTTCTCGTGGGAAAACAGCGGGCTCGATTGGCGCGTGCGCAGGTCGAGCAACATGTACCGCGTTGCGCCATCGAGCCGCTCGCGGAACCAAAGTCCCTTGTCACCGGCGAGCCATCGCGGCTGCAGGTTCTGGCTGCGGTAGCGCGCGCGCGCCCAAGCCGAAAAGCTCTTGGCGCGCTCCAAACGCGCGTCGGGTTCGCCCGCGCCCGCGGGCCCGACAAGCAAGAGAAGAATCGCGAGAGCGCGCACCATGCGGGCAGTGTATCCGCCCAAGCGTTGTTATGGTCCGCGCTCCCGCTCGACTTATCCGCCGGCCGTCCAGATCACAAAGGAGAACTGTCCAAACTCCGCACCCACTTCGCGACGAACGACCGAGCGCGGATTGAACGACTGTGGGTCTTGGTCGATGGAGAACGTGTACTCGTTACCGCCGGACTCGACCAACCAAAACAACACGTTGTCCGTCACCTGCCCCGGCACGCTGCGCACGATCGGATCGACGCCGTCGCAATCGATATCGAGCTCGACGATGACGCCATTCTCGATGCGAATGCACCACTGCTCGGATGTAGAGGCGACCGTCCACGTACCATCCTCAGCCTTCGCTTCCGCCGAACCTTCCGCCGGAACCTCGGGCGTGGTCGTTCCGTCTTGACCCGGCGCCACCGTGTTGTTGGTACCCCCCGGCTGCGGGAACGCGTCGCCCGACCACACGTTAGGCGCGTTGAGACCGAAATCACCGTCGTGGCAAAACGAAGACGTCCGCACAAACGCATCTTTGGACGGAACTTCGCTTGTCGGGATCGCGAGCACGATCGTGTTGTCCTTGATCATGAGGCGCGCGGCACTCGCCACGCTGACGGGAGCGTTGTTAACGATCGAGCTCACCTTGAGCGTCCAGCCCGATGTCGGGTTGTACTCGGCCGCATACCATCGATCGCTGCCCTGAAAGTAGTCGTTGCCGAACTCGGGTAACGGGACGAAGTTGTTCGCCGCGTTTCCGTCGACGTCGAACACGAATCCGTATTGATAAAACTTCGATGCGTCCGCCAGCGGAATGTCGCCAGCGTAGACCGCCGTGATCACGAGCCAGTCGCCCGCGGTTTGCGTATCCGGGGTCTCCGGCAAGATCGTGAATGCGTTCTCGCTCGCACCTTCGGGAAAGTCCGTGTTACCCCACAACGTATCAATCGCGTCCGTCACGAGGGCGGCGGTCACCTGCGCAAGCGCCATGATCTCCTGCGCCGCTCCAGGCACTCTTGCGGCTACCTCAAGCGCCGAATGGAGAACTTCTTTTTCTACGGGCGTCGTACGCATCTCAGCCAGCGTTTGAGCCGAGACCGCTGGACCGAAGAAGGACAGCACGGCCGAAACAGCGTCGAGCGGGGCGTCCACGCGGGTGATCGCAACGATGACGCGATCGGTGGTCGTTTCGACTGTTGTCGTCTGCGAATAATCGAGTTCGATCGCCATGTTTGTCGCCGGGTCGCCCTTGAGCCGAACGTAGTAGCATTCTCGCTGCTGTTTGGGCACGATTCCGGACGCGGAACTTCCAAACCCCGAGTCCGGCACGGCGGAAACTTCCACCAGGCCCCGGGCGGATTTGGGAACGGTGATGCTCCAACTAAACGTACGAGTTCCCGAGATCGGCAGGAGCAGCTTTTGGACGCCCGCACGCGTCGCAGCTTCCTCCGCGGTGCCGCGGGCAAGATAGGTGACGCACGCAACAGAGGTACCCGGACGGTCCTCGGCGATGCCGCTACCACTCGAACAGGCGGTTGCGGCCAAGAGCAAAAACAGAGGAAGCGTTTGTTTCATCATGGTGATCTCTGCGTCTCTAAGCAGGGTCCACGAGTCATTCCGACACGAAATCTGAGTTTTTTGTGAGCTTGGAGGCTATGGACGGTCGCTAAGGGCGCGTGGCGAGGCGAAATGCCTTGCGAAATCGATCCAACGCGCGCCGGCGGGCTTGCTCCACCGCGGCGTATGTGATCTCGAGGCGGTCTGCCATGTCTTGGATTGAAACGTCTTCGCTGGACCAGACGACGAGGTTTTTGTCGCGGGGCAACATGACCTCAAGCGCCCGTACGGCGTGAAGCAAGAGATCGCGGCGTTCGGCGTACGTCAACGGTCCGGTGTCCGGCGAACTCACTTCGCCTACCGCGCCGGGATCCGATCCCGAACCGGCCGCGGTTAACCGCAAGAGCGCTGCTGGCTTGCGGCGAAGCGCCGACCAGTACGCATAGCGACTCGCCAAGAAGTTTCGCGCGACGGTGTACATCCACTTTTGAAACGCCTCAGCACCGCGGTGCTCGTAATCGGCTTCGGACTCGATCACACGCAGGTGAACGCCTTGCTTGAGGTCGTCGACGGATTCGTAGCGCGTGAGGCGTCCGGCATGACGAGCGACAAAGCGTGTTAGTTCGGCTTCGTGCTGGTCCAGGAGCTGCGCGAGTCTTGAACCCGTCACTTCGCGTCCATACAAAGGCGGAACCCGGTTTCGCCGTTGCGAAACGACGGTCGAAAACCAAACCCGCCATCGCCGCGAAACTGCTCGCGGTCGGCGCGGGCCCACGAGCATCCACCCAAGCGGCGCAAGCCCCGGGGTTTGTCGTACCATGCGTCCAGCCACTCGTACGCACTCCCTGCCATGTCGAACACGCCGTAGATCGATTCGTCGCGTACAAATCGAAGAACTGGCTCGGGCGTGGCGCGCGGACGGGAGAAGCAGGACTTGACCCACTTCGGATGGAACCGATTGCCAAACGGGTAACGGAAGTGAATCTGGTTTCCGCTGGCGCTAAACCATTCCGGTTCCGTCGCGAGTCGGAACCGGAATCGTCCGCCGCGCGCTTCTTCGTTCTCGGTTTTCCAGCGCGCAAACTCCACGGCAGCGTCCCAACTCACGCCAAGGACCGGCCAGTCCGGTCGCCAGTGAGACGGCCACGTCGGTTTGCCGTTGGCAGCGACGTGCCACCAGTCCACCCGTTCGAGTCCGGCGCGCGGCCAGAGCGACGATTCCACGTCCGCCTTGCGTTCGATCAAGAAGCGTAGGTACGCCGCGCACGTCACTTCGTGATCCATGATCCAGTGCGCGCTACGTTCCTCCATCGGCGGCATGTAGACCCATCCGGCCGGCGTCGTGCCGCGGCGCGGCAATGGAATGGGCTTCGGGTTCGGGGCGCCGCTCTCTGAGGAGAACGCATAGCGAACCGTTTCGCGACCCGGCGCATCCAGCACGGCGATCCACGGGCCGGACCCAAGGTGGAGGGTCAGTGGCGTCGTGCCGTGCGCGCAGAAATCGCCGCTCCACACGGGCGCGACCGACGCTCGTACGGCCACTCCTTCGGGAAGCGTTACGTGCTCCATGGCTCCGTTGCGCCAAACGATTGCGCGACGTCCGGGGCGCGCGGCATGCGCCGCCGTGCCCACGCGGATGCCACGACTTTCGAGCGTGCCGCGGACCGTGTGGGTCGTTTCGTTCTGCACGAATCGGTGAGTCGTGGCCTCGCTGGATTCGTCCGCGTCGAACATGGAATGAATCGCACGATCGTCGCTCTGCACAAGCCGCGCCATCGGTCGGAGCCCGCTCGCGGTTGGCGCGTCGATGACGTACACGTGTGTGGCGTCGATTCGTACGCCATCCAACGCCACAATGAGATCGTCGCGCGCTAACTCGTCGTGCCCACTGACCACGCGCAAAACAGACGCTCCCGGCTCCACGGCCTCCGGCACCGGCGTACCGTTCGGAACCGGAAAAGGAACAGGGACGAAGCGCCGCTCGGCGCCCGAGTTTAACTCGGAGAGTTCGCGCAGACGGTGCAAGGACACACGCGCGCCGGGAGGTTCCGACAGCAGTGTGATCGCGTGCAGCGGGTCGAGATCTGCGGCCGCGTCGTCACGTGTATCGAGGGCGAGAATGCGTTTTCGATAGTGACGTTCGGCTTCGACATCGCTCGCCACGCGTGATTCTTCCCATTTCTCTCGAAACAGTTTGAGCCGTACGGCGTCGGTACCCGCGACCTCGGCATGCAGGCGCTCTGCGCCACGCAACAGGTCCAGCACTTCGTAGAACGTCTCTTCGCGCCGTCTGCTGTAGTGGATGAGGCGTTGTTCGTTCTCGTAGAGCGCGGCGTCCTGATCCGCCGTGTAGTACCCGAAATCCTGCTCCTTCCGCAACGCGCGCACGATCGCCAGCGCTCCGAGATGTTTCGTGCGTTGCTCCCGGTACTCGTTCACGGCCTCGTCCGCGCGGCGAACGGCCGCCAAAGCCTCGTTTTCGCGCGTCGCTCTCCGCTGTGCGCTGCGCCACACAAAAAAACTGAGGCCGATGATCATCGCCAAGACCGCGGTGGCCATTCCCGTCGCCACGCGCGGATGGCGACGCGCCGAGCGTCGCGCGCGGCTCCACATCGTAGGAGCACGCGCGGCGATCGGGCGCAACGCTAAGACGGCGTTCAAGTCCGTCGCGAACGCACGCGCGGATGCGTACCGCTCCTCCGGATCTTTTTCGAGCGCTTTCATGACCGCGATCTCAAGGTCACGCGGAAGCGCCGGATCGAGTTTGCGCAGGGGAATCGGATCGGTTGCAAGCATTCCGATCATCACTTCGTCGTAGGTGTCGCCGGACACCGGCGGACGTCCCGTGAGCCCGCGGTAAAGCGTCGCGGCGAGGCCGTACACGTCCGTGCGTCCGTCGATCGGCCGCCCGGTGACTTGCTCCGGCGCCGCGTAGTACGGTGTTCCCGCAAACGTCTGCGTCAGCGTCGCATCGGCGCCCGCCATGTCGCGCGCGATGCCGAAATCCACAAGAAGAGGCCGCCGGTCCGGTGTGATGCGAAGGTTGGCCGGTTTCACGTCACGATGCACGATGCCGGCTTCGTGCGAGTACTGGAGCGCGAGCGCGATGTCGCGGATCCATCCGACGAGTTCCGCAGTGGACGGCTTCGAGTTTGCCAAGAGGTCGCGTAAGGACTGACCTTCCACCAACTCCATCGCGATGTACGGCATGCCGTCCTGTTCGCCCGTCGCGAACACAGACACGATGTTTGGGTGCCGCAGTCGCGCGATCGCGCGCCCTTCACGACGAAAGCGTTCGGCGGCCGTTTTCGAACTCTGAAGTTCGGGGCGCAAGAGCTTCAGCGCAACCGGGCGCTGCAACGTGATCTGCTCCGCCCAATAGACGGTTCCCATCGATCCTTCGCCGATGCGGCGCCGCAACAAAAAATCGCCCAGCTGCGCGACCGGAAGTGACGGATCCGACGTCGCCTTCGCAGACGACTGCGTGCCGGCACGCATGCGATACAACGACTCAAGGCGCTCGCGCAGCGTGTCCGAGGCGTTCGAATGCGATTTTAGGAAATCGCCCGGCGCGGGCGCGTTCTTACGGAGACAGAGATCGAGGTAGCGATCGTAGAGCGCCTCCTCGTCCATGCGCGCATCTTAACGCGGCGTCCTCCCCCGTTTTCGGTGCCGAGGTTATTCGTCGACGGTGGGCTCGTCGTAGAAGTCGAGCTTATCGACCGGGTTGACGACCGCCGTGATCACGTTGTGAATATGACCGGCCACGCGGCGCATGTAGCGAAACGCGAGGACCGCGGCCGCGTCTTGACCGGTTCCGACTTCCTGCTTAAACACTTCGACCATGCGCGCTTCGCAGTCGTGGATGACCTCGAATGCCGAGTCCAAAAACTCCGTCGCGCGATCTTTGTCCTGGGTCTCGTAGAGCTCCGGCGCGTCGGCCAAGAGCGACGACGTTCTTTCCCGCACCTCGCGCAGGGCTTTGTGGTGCTTCGACGAACTCGGGAAGGTCCGGTACTCGGAGAGCGCAAACAGGTTCTTGGCGTAGTCGCCAATGCGCTCCGCATCCTTCGCGACCGACATCAGCACCATCATCTCGGGAAGGTGCACCGAGCCGTGGACCGAGCCGTGGACCAAAATCTGGCGCCGAATCGACTGCTCCAAGCGGTTGATCCGTTTGTCCGTCGCGAGTAGATCGGAGCGGACCGTGTCCGGATCCGCGCCGCCGATTAAGACGCTGCACGCGGAGTCGAACTCGTGGCGCCCTTCGTTGATCATGCGCTCGAGGTCGCGCGTCATCTTGGCGAGCCCGACGGATCCCTCAGCGGGAGTTTTGAACCAATTGAACATGGGTCAGTCCTTCAACAACAGCATAAGGGCCAGTGGCACGAAGACGAACGTGATCAGCACATAGGCGATCGACCAGAGGCGATTTCGGATCGTTAGCGCCGCCAACGAGCGCGCCATGCGCACCGGCAGATAGCGCACGGAGGGTATCGGGTAGATCAGCGCGGTCGCGGCCAGATTGAATGTGAGATGGACGAGCGCGATCACCAACCCCCATGACCCGGACACCATCGCGGCCAGGAGCGCAGTAATCGTGGTTCCGATGTTGGCGCCAAGCGTTATGGGAAACGCATTCTCCAACGATAGGACGCCCGCCGCGATCATGGGGACGAGCAGCGACGTCGTAATGCTCGAACTCTGCACCGAAACCGTCAGCGCCATGCCGATGACCATGCCGATCATGCCGCTTGCAGCGAGAGCGCGGTTCAATGCCTCTTCGGCGCGGTTCGCGATGAGCTGCTTCATGTTCTTCGTAATCCCGACGAGCGTGATGAAAATGCCGCCCAACGAGATGAGGAACATGAATACGACTTCCATCGTGCTGGCGTTTTTGCTGTCCGACACGACGATGCTGGTGATGAACTTGGCCACCTTGCCGACCGATGTTTTGATCGGGCTCTTCCATCCTTGAGCCTTGACGACTTCCACGGTTTCGGCGCTGAGATCCAACCCGGAATCGAAGAGATACGCGAGCTGCACCGCCGACTCGGTCAGGATGCCGCCGGTGTGCACGCCGAACTGGCCGCGCGTGAGAAGTTCCAGCGGCAAGAAGACGATGACCGCCATCAAGTTAAAAAAGTCGTGCATCGTCGCGCCCGCAAACGCAAGCTCGAATTCTCGACTGCGGCGGACGTGCGCGAGTGCCACCATGGTGTTGGTGATCGACGTCCCGATGTTGGCGCCCATGACCATCGGGACCGCGGTCTCGATCGGCAGGGTGCGCGATCCGACCATCGCGACGATCGTGGCGGTGGTCACCGACGAGGATTGCACGAGCACCGTCGCCAGAACGCCGACGGCGAGCGCCGCGAACGGATTGCTGACGCCGGCAAACAGATTTTTGGCGGTGTCTGCGCCCAGCGACTTGATCGACGAGCCCATGAGCTTGATCGCCACCAAGAATGCAAAGAGCAGCGCGAGAAAGATCAAAACGCGCACCGCAGGATGCATCCGACTAGGCATCTGCGGGCTGGGTGAGGTCGTCACGCGCGTGTTTATAAAGGAATGAAAAGCCGGGCCAAAGAAACGCTCAAGAATTGTTTGGAACGCGGTGGATTCGCGGCCTGAGGCGGATCGGATCCCGGCCGCCCATCCACGTTCTTGGGCGCAGCGAGGCCCCTGGGATATTCTCGATGGCGATGGACGCCCAGACGTACGAATACCTCGCCGACTCGTTTGAGTTTCCCGACCGCAAAACGCCCATTCCGAACTTCTCGCCGCCGACGGCCGGCTCCGTTGGCGCGCAACGGCGGAGTTATTTTCTCGACAATCAGTACCCGTACGAACAGCGCCTGGAGCTGCGCGAGTACTACCACGACAAGCACGCGCTCCAAGTCGAACTCGTGAAGCTGCAGAACTGGGTCAAGGAGCGGGGCAAGAAGTGCTTGTGGGTGTTTGAAGGCCGCGACGCAGCGGGCAAGGGCAGCACGATCAAGCGCTTCATGGAACATCTCAATCCACGTGGCGCGCGTGTCGTCGCACTCGACAAACCGACACAGAACGAACAGGGACAGTGGTACTTTCAGCGCTACCTCCGTCACCTCCCCGGTCCCGGCGAGATCGTGTTCTTCGATCGCTCTTGGTACAACCGCGCCGGCGTCGAGCGCGTCATGGAGTTTTGCACGGAAGCGGAGTACTTGGAGTTCTTTCGCCAGGCGCCCGAGGTCGAGCGCATGCTCGTCAACAGCGGCATTCTCCTCATTAAATTTTACTTCTCGGTGAGCCGCGAGGAGCAGCAGCGCCGCTTCGATGAACGGCGCACGAACTTGCTCAAGCACTGGAAGCTGAGCCCGATGGATTTGGCTGCGGAACAGAAGTGGGACGATTACACGACCGCGAAAGAGGAGATGTTTCGCGTCACGCACTCCGCGCATGCGCCGTGGACGATGATCAAGTCCGATGACAAGATGCGCGCGCGACTCTGCGCGATGCGCCATGTCCTGCGTTGTTACGACTACGACCACAAAGACGAGAAGGCGATCGGCATCATCGATCCGTACCTGCTCGCCCCCGCCTCCGAAATTTACCCAGCCGTTACATCCTGAGCGGGCTCGATTTCGTCCAATCGCGCGGAGCTCGTACAGACGGTGTATCGATGCGGCTGACGTTTGGAGGATGAAATGGCTCGTATGTTGCTCATAGCGGTTGGAATGCTGAGTTCGTTGGCGCTGGCGGCGCCGCAAGATCCCTTGGTTGACTTCTGTGGATCCGACGAAAAAAAACAAACGCGGGCGTATCGCACGCTCCTTCGCCAAGGCACGCCACGCCTCCCGGCCATCCAAGATCGCTTAAAAAACTGCAAGGACGACGCGCTGCGGCAACGCCTGCAAAAGCTCGTCACCGCGATCAAAAAGAGTGAGCCGCACGGCTTGCAGATCCGCATCGGGGTCCCCAAACTCCGGTTCGATGCGGCGCGGATCGCCTCCACCAAGCCGGGCCTGCTCATTACGATTCGCAACAAGTCCGCAAAGCCCGTCACTTTGTGGCCCTACGCGTCGCTGCGCTTGCTCGACGCGCAGGGACAGGTCGTGAAGCCCCGACGCCAGGGACGCTGGGGCCTGCGCGTCAAGCGGTGCTATCTGCTTGACGTCGAGTACGTCACATTGGCGCCGGGCGAGTTGTGGCGCAAGCCGTTCTCGCTCGCGCGGTACTTGCTTGATCTCGACAGCCTGCTCTCGTGGAAGGACGTTCCGCCGGGACGATACACGCTCGAGGTGCGCTATCACTTTGATCGTGCGAAGGCGAAGAAGCGTGTGCGGATACCGCTACCCGATATCGACGCGGCCAAACATCCGTGGAATCACGCCCTCGAGATCGATCACGTGGTGACGGCCGAGCTCACCGTAGCGGCTTAGCCGGATACACGTCGCCCTTGGGATAAAATCCGCGCCAGCGTTGTTGCAGCCAAGGCGTGATGGCGATCGGGTCCAGCGCATGCTTGCCATCCGCGCTGCGCCCGGTCGCCAAAAACCAAACCAGACCGTCTTGATCGATGACTTGTTTGTTTTTGAGCATGAACCGGCGCTTGCCTGCCGCGAAGGCGGTCGCGCTCATCATCTCTTTGTCGAGATGAATGACCACCGCGCGTCCGCCAAACTGATCTTGAAGAAACGGCGCGCGCTGCAGCACGCCGTACGGGTACATCTTCGTCGTGTCGCCCTGCCCCAACACCCAACCGTACGCGCGCGGCTTGTCGCGCAGGCCAAAGTGGCCCATGAACCGGCTTCCTTTTGGGCCAGTGAGCACTTTGGTTTTCGGGTACTGTTTTTTCCAATCGGCCCACGTCATGACGCGGCTCGGAAAGAACGTGAGCTGATCGCCTTTGCGCTTGCCCTTGATGGCGCGGCCGGTCGTGTGCAGCCACAGCGTCCGGGTCTTCTTGTCGTACATGATGAACGACTTCTTGAAGAGCACGCCCTCGTGACCGAAGCTCAGTGTCTCGTCTTTGATTTTGCGGCTATACACGATAGCCGTTTGGCAGAGCACTCACCATGAGACCGTGAGCGGCTTCTTGCCGCACACGATGTTCGCGAGTTCGTGGCGCCCCATGATCGAAATCGGAAACGCTTGCGCGTCGCCGTCCACCACAACACCGATGACGGGCTCTTTCTCGCCGATTCCTTTCGCCTTGTCGACCGGCGTGAGGACGGGGTCGAACAAGACGGGAAACCCATCGCGCGGAACGACCTGGCGTGCGAGACGGTCGTACTCTTCTTCGATGTCGGCGTTCGCAACCGAAGACACGACGAGGAAGAGGAGAAGGCAACGGATACGCATGCCCGCAGTATAGAGCGGCGGCGGGCGGCCCGTGTGCAACGTTCTCGTGCTACGGAACCTTGCGCCATCCGCCGGTTTTCGGAATCGGCGCGGCGTCCTGAGCCTGCTTTACGTCCTTGACCGAGGCGGTGTAAAGGGTGCCGCGTTCATCCACGGCGAACGCGTGGTCGCCGGTTTTTCCCGGTTCGATCGGCCAAGCGTACGCCACCCAGGCGCGTTCGGCGCGCGCCGCATCCACAACGCCCGCCCGAAAGCCGCCGTCGTCGTGTTCCCAGGCCCAGCCGTCGCGTGTCGGCAGGGCCATCTTGAATTCGTAGCCGGCCCGCCGCACGGCGCCGCGCTTGACAAGTTCGAACGCCGGCGGCAATACCGCGGGCAAAAATGTCCTCGCGCCGCGCACGCCTACCTTGCCGGCCAACTCGGCAAAGCCGCCATACTCTCCGGTGCCGTTGTTGTTTTCATCGGCGGGCGCCGCCTGTTGGAACTGCGCCTGCGCCGCGACGAGGTGGCGCAGCATCGCTTGCACGGCGATTTCGGCGGCGGCGGCCGGAAACGACTCGTCGCGAAACGTCTCCACGGAGTCGTCGTCGCGTGACTCCTCGTCCGCGTTTCCACAAGCCGTGCACAGGAGTGCAACGACCCACATGGACGCAATCAGTCCCAATCGCATGTGCTTAGACGTTAGTCCTCGTTCGTTTCATGCAGCCACGGGTACCGGCTCTTGCTCTTGGTGAACGCGCGTTCCGCCTCCATCTCTTCTTCCGCGTTGACGAACGCGATCCAGCGCGCGTCCTCGTGTTCGGGGTCGATGCGAACCGAAATCACACGCGACCATACGCGGTCGCCCGCCTTGAGCTCCACGCGGTAGCTCCCCGGCTGCACGCGCGGCCCGCCACGGAAAAAACGCCCGCGCCGGCCAGTCGGACGATTCGCCCGGAGATCCCAACGCACGACGTTCCAGCCGGCCTCCATCGTCGGCGTGAGGTCGCGCACAACCTTTCCTTCGGGCCCGAACACGCGCATCGTGACATCGCTGCGCTTGTTTTTGAGCCAGAACTGGAGGCTCGCGCCCGAGAGAGGATTGGTCCCGGTGAAAGTTCGCGCCGCGCCGCGCGAAAGATCCGGACGCCATTGAATGGCCGCACTCGGTTGGAACAGGTGCACGTCGGAGGCACGGACTGTGTCGGTCATCTGACGCAGCCCGCTCACGTCGAGAACCCACAGACTGCGTCCGTGTGTCGCGGCCACGATCTCGGGCATCTTGCGATGCAACGCGAAGCCGTGGACGGCGACCGTGGGAAGGTTCGTGTTGAGGCTGAACCATGTCTTGCCGCGGTCGAGCGATGCCCACGCCCCCATCTCGGTTCCGAGATAGAGAAGGTTCGGGTTCTGTAGATCCTCCTTTAGGACACGGGTGGTCCCCGCGTGCTTAGGAAGCTTGTCGTGAAGCGGCAACCAGGTCGCGCCATAGTTTTTGGTGACGTACACATGCGGCCGGTCATCGTCGGAACGGTGACCGTCGCACACCAAGTACGCACGACCGGCGGAGAAACGGGACGTTTCGATGTGGTTGATCCAACGACGCTCCGGCAACCAGTGACGCAACGGTTTGCTGCCGTCATCCGCCTTGGCTTTCTCGCTTGAGCCGGCACGGGTGCGCTCCGCGCGTGCTTGCGCGCGCTCTTTCAACCCCGCGTCCAACTCCTTCGCCGTGATGACGCCATCTTTGTCCCGATCGAATCGATCGCGCATCCCGGTAGCACCCTGGGGCCACTCGTCGGCCTGAATCGCGCCGTCCCCGTTCGCGTCGAACCGCGAAAGCATCGCCGTCACGCGCTCGGCGCGCCGCGTCGCGGTCGGGTCAACGACTGTCACGGGCTTCTTGTCCGTGGCTTTGGCTTTTTTATCGTTGGCGCCGTTGCCTCCGTTGCCGCCGTTGGCCGGACCGTTCGGCTTCGCGGCTCCCGCGACTTTTTTGGCGGGTGTCACGGTCCCGATCGGGACGGCCGGACGCGGCTCGGTTTTCTTCGCGACGGGCTTGGTTTCCTTTTTCGCTTTCACAACCGGCTTCGGATCCGGCAACAGATTCGTCCAGGTGTGGCCGCCGTCGCGCGTCCCATGCAGAGCGCCGTCGTCGGTTCCGACATAGAGCACGTTGGAATCGAGCGACGACTCCGCGAGGGCGGTCGCGCTTCCGCGTTTGGTCGCGGTGATGTTGGGCGAAATGGCCTTCATTCCGTTCCCGCGATCGAGCGAGCGGAACACGACGTTGCCCGCCGTGTAGTAAATCTTGGTGTTGTGATGGGACAGCACAAACGGCGTGCGCCAGTTGAAGCGATAGCGCACCTGGCGCGTCCCGCGCGGACGAATGCCGACATATTCGGCGCTGGCTAGGTTGCGGCGCGCGATGTCGCCGTTCTGGCTCTCCAGATACACGCGATCCGGGTTGTTTTGATCGACGCGGCACACAAAACCGTCCCCGCCGCCGATGCGGCCCCAGTCCGTGTTGCCCGGTCCAGCGCCGTGCCGGACGCGGCTCGGCCCGCCCCAGCTTCCGTTGTCCTGAAGTCCGCCATAGACGCGGTAGTTGAGACGGGGTCCGACGCCCACGTGATAGAACTGACCGATCGCGACGTGGTTTAGGTGATCCCACTTGGCACCGCGGTCATACGACACGTAGATGCCGCCGTCGTTGCCCAAAATCATGTGACGACCGTCGGTCGGATTGATCCAGAGAGCGTGGTGGTCCGGGTGCGCGCCGCGACCGCCGTCGTTCGTCAACGTCGCGCCGCCGTCACTCGAACGCCACACACGAATGCCCAACACCCACAGACGCTTGTCATCGCTGGGGTCCACGCGCAGTTCGCTAAAGTACATCGGCCGGGGATTGCACGAGTTCACGCGCTTCCAAGAATCCCCGCCGTCTTCGGACCGGTAGATGCCGCCGTAGTCGTGGCCCTTCGGACCCTGTTGGTCCTGCATGTTGGCGCGTTGTCCGTTCAACATCGCCGCGAACGGGCTCCGCCCGGGCTGGCCGTTCGGCCCTTTCGGACGCATGCCCAACTTGAGTTCGACCGCGACACTCTTCCCGCCGCGCACAACATCGAGCTTGACGGTGTTGCCCGCGACGAAGCCGCGGATCGTTTTCAACAGCTCGTTGTAGTTGTGAATGCGGACGGTGTTCACGCCCAAGATGATGTCGTCTTTTTGGAGCCCTGCTTTGCTGGCGGGGCCGTCCTTGGTGATCGAGGTCATTTTCGCGCCGACCTCGGCGTTCGCGCCTGTAATTCCCATGAAGGGCGAGTCGGCCGGCGCTTGGCCGGACTTCTCGCTCTCCAACACCATGTACACGACCTTGGAGTCTTTGCGGTAGTAGTCGAGTCCGATGCGGCCGATGGCGACACTCGGGAGCCCGTTGGTTACGCGTTGAAAGGTCTGGCCGGCGTCGGTTGATTTCCAGAGTCCCGAACCGGGGCCCCAACGGACGGCCGGCGAATTCGTGTCAAATCCGTCGCGCTGCCGCTGCCACGTCGCCACCAACAACGTGTTGGGCTGCGCGGGATCCAACTGCACGTCGATCACGCCCGTCTGGTCGTCGATGTAGAGAATGTTGCTCCACGTCTTGCCGCCATCGGTCGTCTTGAACAATCCGCGTTCTTTGTTCTTGCCCCAGCAGCGCCCCATTGCTCCGACGTACACGATGTTCTCGTCTTGCGGGTGGATCGCGATCTGTCCGATCTGGAACGACTTTTTTAGGCCAACGTTTTTCCACGTTGTGCCGCCGTCGACCGACTTGTACACGCCGTCGCCCCACGAAACGGAGTTGCGCGGGTTCGCTTCACCGGTGCCGAGATACAGCACATCCGGGTTGCTCGGCGCGACGGCGAAGTCGCCAATGGAAACGGTCGCTTCTTTGTCAAACTGGTGTTCAAACGAGACGCCGTTGTTCGTCGTTTTCAAGAGACCGCCCGAAGCCGTCGCCGCCCACCACGTGCTGCGGTCTTTGGGATGCACCGCGAGTGCCGTGATGCGTCCGCCCATGTTGGCCGGACCGATGGCGCGCCAACGCAACTTGGAGAGCCACGGGGCAGCGCCCTTTTTTGCGGCCGGAGCGTTGGCTTTCGGCGCGGAGACGCGCGCGGAGGTCGCATCCTGCGCCGACGTGTGGGCACAGAGCGAGATGAGAAACAGAGCGACGATTACCGATCGGATCACGAGACATCCTCCCTTGGCCCTTCATTGCACCACTTGTTGTCGATCCGGGTCAACGACGGAACAGTCCGCGCGCACGAGGAACAGCGAATTCGTCCATTCTGCGCAGCTTGGCGCCCCGTGCGCGCCTACAATGGGCCGCCATGAGCGCGAAAGAGTTCCTCGCGTACTTCGGCGTCGCTCTCGTGATCGTCGGCGGGTGCTGGCTGTATTTTGGACCGCCCTCGCCGAAAGAGCGCGCGAGCGAATATGACGAGGTTGTGAAGCGTCACCGGGCCGATCTTGAAGCCCGCAAGGACCCGCGGCTGCGCGAGGCGGGACGGCTCATGAAGGGGTTTAGCGGCGCGATCGAGAGTTTTCAAAGAGACCGCGCGCGACACTTCGCCGCACTGAAGTCGGGAGACCTCGCCAAGATTCGAGCGCTGCATGTCCCAAAGATTGCGCGCACGATCACGCACGTCACCGCGCGCTCCATGGCCGAACGTCTTGCCGCGACCAAGATCGATGATCTCAAGAATAGTTTCGAGCAGTCCCGAGGCGGCCCGGTCGTGGTTAACGTGTCGCTGGACCGTTCGCTCGTGGCGACTCTTCACGCAACCGACGACGGCACATGGCTCGCCACGCGCCCGTGGTTTGCTCCCGATAACCGGTAGCTTCTCCCCGTCGCCCGCGTTGGTGCTTGTCACCGTCACGGCAAGATGCGTTACTTGAATGCATGCACGTTCAGTTTTGCGGAGCAGCCCAAGAAGTCACGGGCTCCTGCCATCTCGTCGAAGTTGGAAAAAAGAAACTGCTGCTCGACTGCGGCCTGATCCAAGGGCGTCGCAACGATGAACTTCGCAACAGCGAGGAGTTCCCGTTCGACCCGGCCTCGATTGACGCCGTCGTCTTAAGCCACGCGCATCTCGATCACAGCGGGCGGCTACCGCTTCTCGTGAAGCGTGGGTTCAACGGGCCCATCTTTGGCCAGCGTGCAACCGGCGATCTCGGGCGCATCCTGTTGGACGATGCCGCGTACTTGCTGGGCAAAGAAGCGACGTGGGAAAACCGTAAGCGGCAACGGCAACGCAAGCCGCCGGTCGAACCGCTCTACAGCGATGACGACGCACGCAAGGCGATGCGTCGCTTCAAGCGCCTCGATTACCATGCGCCGCGCGAGATTTTGCCCGGCGTCACACTCACCCTGCACGACGCGGGTCACATCCTCGGTTCTTCGATTGTCGATCTCGATCTCAAAGCGGACGGCAAGCAGCGTCGCTTGGTGTTCTCGGGGGATCTGGGGCACCGCGACGCGCCGATCCTGCGTGACTTCGAGCTCCTCGACTCCGCGGATCTCGTGCTGATGGAAGGCACGTACGGCAATCGCCTTCACCGCCCGTGGAACGACACGTACGAAGAACTGCGCGCCGTGTTCACGTCCGCCGACGCGCGACGCGGCAACATCTTGATTCCGGCGTTCGCGATTGGGCGTACGCAGAACCTGCTCTACTTGTTTTCAAAGTACTACGACGAGTGGGAACTCGATCGATGGTCGATCTTTCTCGACAGCCCGATGGCGATTCGGGCCACGGATGTGTACGCGATTCACACCGACCTCTACGACAAAGAGGCCGTGCAGGTGTGGCGCCCGCACGACAACGACCGGTTGCTTCCCAATCTGCAGTACTGCCCGAGCTCGCAGCACTCGCAACGGCTCAACACGATGAAGCAGGGCGCGATCATCATCGCGGGCAGCGGGATGTGCACCGGCGGACGAATCAAACATCACCTAAAGCACCACGTGTGGAAGGACACCACGCACGTGATGATCATGGGCTACCAGGCGCACGGCACGCTCGGGCGTGCGATCGTTTCAGGCGCCGATGAGATTCGACTCTGGGGCGAGACCGTCAAGGTGGCCGCCAAGATTCATACGGTCGGCGGACTGTCCGCGCACGCGGATGCCGACGGCCTTCGGACGTGGTACCGCGCGTTTCAGAACAAACCGCCCGTCGCCTTGGTTCACGGCGAGGCCGACACGATGCGCGCGCTCGCCAAGACGATGCACGACGAAGACGGCGCCAAGGCGAAGGTTCCCGCTCTTGGGGAGACGATCGACTTGGCGCACGTCGGAAGTTCGTTCTAGCTTTATTGCGCCGGCGCTTGATCGAGTTTTTCGATCGCTTTCCGAATGCGGATCATTTCGGCGCGCGACGCCGTCACCGCGACCGCATTGAGCGGGTCGTAGCTGGCAAAACGCGCCGACACGGCCTGGGGTGCGGCGTGCGTCTTGCGCCCGGTCATGGTCGGAGCGATCGGTGCGTACAGCACCCGCAACACACCGACCACCGTCCCCGGCTTGACGTGATTGAGGCGGATCACGGCCATTTCTTGTTCGGCCGACGCGCCGAGCTTCTCGGCCTCTAAGACCACGCGGATCATGGCGCGCACGTTGGGCGCGAGGTCGGCGATGACGATGCTATGCCGCAGCGTGCCGATCCGACCCACCCCCGCGGGCGAAGACAACATGGAAAGCGCTGTCCTCAGGTGCTGCAGGCGCACGGGATCCGAGACCGGTACGACACAGGCCACGTACTCCGAGTCGCCACTGTTCTCGTTGAGCAGCGTCCGGTAGTCCACCCACTTGACGCGCTGTTTCGTGTACAGCTTCGAGTCACGAGAGCCGACGACCCAGTAGATCTCGCTTCCCTTCCGACCGCCCGCAATCAGCCGGATGTCGTAGTAGAGGAGAATCGCGCGGTACGCGTCGAAACGCCCGCCGTCGGTGATCTTGTGCTCGATCGGCGTCGCTATCATCTGCGTGCGCAAGCTCGGAGAATTCGGGTTCCAGAGCAAAGTCTTCCCGGTCTCTTTGCCGACACGCGTGAGCACATCGTGAAGCGGTGTGTCGGCGGCGATGACGATCGCGTCGTGAGATTTAGCAGCCGGCGCCGCAAGCGCCAGCAAGAGAATCCATCCAGTCGTTTTCATGTTTATGTCTCCGCGTGTCTGACGACTCGGAAACTCTCGATCATGCAAACGACCGGACGAAATTTTCAGACGCGGTGCAGATCCACGGCTTCGCGAGCCGCTCGCCGCACCGGTGACTGGCTCGACGGGGTTGCTAGCGGCGGCGACGTCCGCGGCGACGGTTGTTTCCGCCCTCGTCGCGGCGCGGACGGCGCTCCTCTTCACGACGCGGAGGCCGTTCTTCCTTCGCCTCATCGGGCGCGACGGCCGGCTGTTCCAACGAGGACTGGTAAAAGTCGTCGCACAGCAGGGCCAGAAGCGCAGCCGCTTCGTCATCGTTGCTCAGGTTGCGGACCAGCGGCAAAAAGCGCTGCATCCGTTCCACCTGTAGACGGTCCCGTTCGCGCAAACGCGCTTCGAGTAACGCCGTGACGCGCTGCGCGACCAATTCGGACACGTCCTCTTCGGTCGGCGCCGGACGTTCTTTCATGTCGATCTTGAACTGCTGTGCGATGCGGCGCAATTCCATGCCCTCGAACGTGTCCGCGGCCACCAGCGTGATCGCGCGTCCGCCCGCCCCCGCCCGGCCCGTGCGCCCTGCGCGGTGGATGTAGCTTTCCGGATCCGAAGGCGGTTCGTATTGAATGACGTGCGACAGCTCCGGGATGTCGATCCCGCGCGCGGCCACGTCGGTCGCCACGAGGAAACGAAGGTTCCCGCCGCGGATGCGCTTCAACACGCGTTCGCGCGCGGCCTGACCCAGATCGGCGCTGAGTTCGTCCGCGTCGTAGCCAAACCGCTGCAGAACCACGTTGACGTAGTGCACCATCTTCTTCGTGTTGCAAAACACGATGCACGACGCCGGATTTTCACTCTCGAGAATGCGCACGAGGTAACGATCTTTTTTTAACGCGGGCACGACGTAGTTCACGTGCATCACCGATGCGACATGGACGGAGTCGCTGCTCAGCGTGAGCAGTTCGGCGTCCTGCAAGAACTCGCCGGAGAGGCGTAGCACGTGCGGCGGGAACGTCGCGCTGAACAGGTAGGACGGAAATCGGTGCGTCGGCAAGTGCCGCTTGATACGACGCATGTCTGGATAAAAACCCATCGACAGCATCCGGTCGGCTTCGTCCAAAACGAGCATCTCGATCTCGTCGAGCTTGAGGTGCCCGCGCATCAGGTGGTCGAGGATGCGGCCCGGCGTCCCGACGACAAGCTGTGCGCCGTTGCGAAACGCGTCGCGTTGCTCGCCATAGCCGACGCCGCCGTAAACGGCCGCGGTCATCAGTCCGTTGTCGCCCGCGAGCGTTACGGCGTCATCGGCGACTTGGCGCGCCAGCTCGCGTGTCGGCACAAGAATCAGGGCCTGCGCGGCTTTCTTGTTGAAGTCCACGCGCTCAATGATCGGCAGCAAAAACGCGCCGGTCTTTCCGGAGCCGGTGCGCGACTGCACCATCAAGTCGCGACCCGCGCGCATGTATGGCACGGCCTTTTTTTGGACCGGCATGAGCGAGGTCCACCCCGCGCGTTTGACGGCTTCCTGGAGCAGCGGCGGAAGTTCCGCGAGCGTCGTTTCGGGAAGCGCGTCTTGGGGTTCGAGTTTTTCTGACATGGTCCGCCTTACCAGCGAAAGAGCAGTCCGAGAAATACGTCGTTACTGTTCTGGCTGGGGTTATTGATGTTGGAGCCGCTGCCGTTGGACAAATGCTTGAGCCGGTAGCCGGTCACCATGGACACGGAATCCGTCCAGCGCACTTCCAAGCCGAGGCCGAGATCCTGCGTGAGATTGGTGTGGGACGCGCGCTCTGCCGGCACACTCTTACTGGAGTGCATGACGCCGCCGAGCGCGATTCCATAAAGAACAAGGGGAACACGGTAGACCGAAAAGTCCAAAGCGTCCCAACGAATTCCGGCCTGGATTTCCGCCGACCAGACGGTGCCGTCGCTTTGGTCGAACAGGCGCGCGGGCGTGAAACCGACCGTCCACGCCAAGCGAGGGCGGAAATATCGGCTGTACTTCACCGTTACCGCCGTTGTGGAAGCGTCGCCCTCCCCTACCCACCAGAGCGGATCCGAGAGGTTGGCATCGCCGTACACGGCCTCGACGGCCACCAATTGGTCGCCTGATCGAAACGGGCCGCCGCGGCACCCCACAAGGAAGAGCGCGACCAAAAAGGTCCATCGCATAAGCCGTAGTGTGCCCGGAGCGGGAAGGATTGAGCGACTTATCGCTGCTTGGCTCGGCGCCGCGCAACGATCGTGCTGCGCGGGTCGCGGCCGATCGTTGGGCGCCGCGACGCGTCGCCGGGAATCGATGCGACGAGGGCGGCTGTCCTTTGGGCTGGAGCGCCCCCAGCCGCAGTCCCAGCCGATGCGTCACCGCGCCAATTTCGCATCATCCATCCGTGGAGGATGCGGCGTCTAAGGCGTCTAGACACTCATGCGCCGCCGCGTTGAGCTCGTCCAGTCGTGAGACCATTGCGCGCAGCTGCGTCGCTGCCGCCTCCATCTTTGTTTCAAGGGCCGCGTCCTCGGCGCGGAACGCGAGGTGGACGCGCGGGAGGCCGGCGCTGGCGGTCTCCCGCAATGCCGCGAGGCGAAATCCCACTTTGTGACAGAGTTCTTGGACGGACGAGGGAGCAGAGCGGATCGGCGTCATGTGTGTCGCTGTGAGATAAGGCCCGGTTCCGACAAGGTTGCGGGGGTCCGTTTCAGCTTTAGCGCCCCGAGGCGATTCCGATAATGACGAAGCCATGCGGGCATCAAGATTTGGTTGGGGGCAGCGGTTGGCGGCGGGATTCGCGTTTGCGACGCTCTGCGCGACCGTGGGCGTCACCACGTACCCGACCCAGCGCGGCGAGGTGATGACGACCGCTAGGGTCGAGCACATCGTCGTCTCGAACAACGCCGCCGGACCCCAGTTTGCGCCGCTTGTTTCGTACCGCGATGCCCGTGGCGCGGTCCATACCGCCGCCTTGGCTGCCAGCGACACCGTGCCCTACGCGCCCGGTGAGAGTCTGACCGTGAGCTATCGGCGTGATGAGCCGACGGTCTGCCGTGCCCAGTCGCTGCTGCGTCGCGTGGCCGGCCCTACCGCCATCGCGGTGCTAGCGATCGTCGGATTCTGGCGCCTGGTGCGCCGCCCGATCTGATTGTTTCTCGCGTCGGGGTACATTTTGGGGCGTGCGGAAACCTGTTTGGCTCGGCCTCGGTCTCGGCCTCGTCGCCGGCGTGATCACGCTCGTCGTCTCGATGCGCTCCGACGGCGATCCGCTCACGCGGGAAGCGTGGACCGCGGCGCAAGCTCGTTGGCGCAATGCTTCCATCCGTAGCTACGTGATCGAGATCGAGACGAAAGGCTTGCGCCCGGCTCACCATCGTGTCGTCGTTGAAGACGGTGTGGTTGTGCAACGCACCACCGACGGCAAAGAGGTCGCGGAGCGACTGCGCGGCACATGGAGCATCGACGGGATGTTCGACACGCTCGGCACCGAGCTTCGCAACAAGGCTCACCCCAAGGTTCCTTACAACGTGGACAAACCCGACCAGGTCGTCACCCGCGTCTTGTTCGACAGTAAGTACGGATACCCGTCGAGCTATCTGCGACACGTCATGGGACACAGCGGCAGCATCGAGTGGGTCGTACGCAGCTTCGAGCCGCGACGGCGCTAGGCGCCCTGAACCCTAGTCAGCGAGGTTGTGCCCGCGCCGCTGACTGCGCCGGCCTTCGATGACCATCGGGCAATGCGCGGGAACCGTCGTCTTGACGAGGCGCTGGCTTTCGCCCATCGCCCCCTGGCCCGGCGTTACGCGGACAACCACCCAGTTGGACGGCGCCGTCTTGTCCCGCTCGGTCCATCGGCGTTTGAACTCTTCAAAGCTCGCCACGCCGCGGCCGTCGATGCTCACGATACGATCGTTGGTGGTCAGGTCCACTCCGGTCGCTTGCCCGTCGACGTCCAACACAATCCAGTTGGGTACGACCGGCTTCGGCTGCGCCAATACGAACGCGCGCCAACCCTGATCAAGTTTGGCGAACGGGACACCGAGTTTTTGACGCAGTAAGACGTCGATGTCTTTTTTGCCGGCGCCGTTGAGTCCCTTCACGAATCGCGCGAACTTTTTCCGGTACTTGCCCTGCTCCGTGTTTGTGACGTAGTGGACAAAGCTCCACGCAAGCGCGTACTCGCGGGCGCGAAAGTGTGTCTTGGGATACCGCATGAAGAGATGCTCGGCGAGCGAGACGCCCGTGGGCGCGGTCGCGTCCTTGAGAGCGGCCTGCGCGTCCATCAAGCGGTCGGGCGGCAACGAGCCGCAGGTAATCTTGCCGGTTACGCGCGAGTACACGCAGCCCTCGAACGTCACCGCCAACGCTTCGTCCAACCAAAGCGGAACGGACGCACCCGGCATGAGGTTCTTGACGAACTGATGGGCGCCCTCGTGGAACATCGTCCCGTAAAACACTTCCGGGCACGTCTCTTCGTAATACACGACGAGCTCGTCGCCGTTGCGGATGAACCCCGGGTTGGAGCGCGGGATGATCGATCCGGGCTTCGCGTGCTTGGCGTACGCCTCGTAGCCGCTAAAAATGCGGATCAGCTTGCCGTTCGCCGCGCTTCCGCTCAGGCCGAACCGTTTGCGGAACACGGTCTTGTACGTGGTGTAGAGCTCGTCCAGAAACGGCTTGATCTCAAGTTCGACGATGAACCGCGGCACGTTGGTTTCGATCTTGTAGTACTTGGACTTGGTCTTGTACGCGTCGGCCCAGCCCTGCATGCGCTGGTCTTTTTTGGCCCACGCACGCACCTTGCGCTCGTACTTAACGGGCAACACGCGCCCCTCGTGCTCAAACGTCTTGCGTGCGCGAGTCCGCGACACGTTCTCCGCCCGCCCCACGCCGCTGGCGCAGAGCAGACAGAGCACGACACAACCCAACCAACTTTTTCCCATGCCCATTCCTATTCCCGTAGGTTCCGCAAAAAACTACCGTTGGCTCGGCGCCGCGCTACGCCCAAGTTTTTGACTGTCTCACTTCTTGACGACTTCTACAGATGTAGTATCTTCAGTTTCGTGGCACAGAGGAAGCGCAAAGACCTCCAACTCAGTGAAGCCGAGTGGAAAGTCATGCACGCGGTCTGGGAATGCGCGCCGGCCACCGCGCGCGATGTGCTCGACACTTTGGGCGACGAAACGGAGTGGGCTTACACCACCGTGAAAACGATGATGACGCGGCTGGTCGATAAGGGCGCGCTCAAGACAAAAATGCGCGGGAACACAAGCGTGTATGTGCCGGCGCTCACCAAGAACCATGCCCGGACGTCGGCGCTGCGCGGTCTGTTGGACCGCGCGTTCGGCGGCACGATGGGCTCGATGATGCATTTTTTGGTCGAGGAGGAAAAACTCACGGCCAAGGAGCGTCGGGAGATCCTTCGCCGCCTTTCCGAGGATCAAGCGTGATGTCTTTGGGGACGACCATGCTCGATTCCTGGCTCGCGTGGATGGCGCCGATGGCGTGGCAAGCGCTCGTTTGGGGAACGTTCGCGTTCCTGATCGACGTGGCCGTCGGGAAGCGGCTGTGGCCGCAACTGCGACTCGGGCTGTGGCTGCTGCTCGGCATCCGACTCCTCACGCCGCCCACCCTGAGTTCGCCCGCCGGTTTGGTCGCCGCTCCGACGTGGACCGCTGCTACGAGCACCACGAGCGCGCCGTGGTTGGCGCCCTGGCTGGCACCGTTGTTCGCGATCTGGTGCCTCGGTGCCGCGCTGGTGCTGGCGGGTTGGGTCTGGCGTCGTCGTCGCACGCGACAACAGCTGCGCCTCGTCGCGGCACCCAGCGATGAACGTCTCCGCGCGATGGCACGCCGCGCCGCGCAGCGCTTTGGCGGGAACAAACTGCCGCGACTTGCGTGGGTTCCGCCTTCGATGGGCGCGGCCGTGTTTGGCTTGCGCGACCCCATCGTCTTGATGCCGCGCGGACTCTCGGACGCGGAACTCGAACACGCGCTGCTCCATGAACTGGGGCATATCAAACGCGGCGACCTCTGGGTCCAATCCGCGTTTGCCGCGCTGTGTGCGCTGTATTGGTTTCATCCGTGCGTTTGGCTCGCCGCCGTGCGCGCGCACCGTGCGCGCGAACTGTCCTGCGATCAAGCGGTCGCGGCTTGCTTGGGCAAGGACGCCGCCGCGTATCGTCGGTCACTCCTTCGCGCCGCGGGACGTCGCGTCACGCGACCGTGGGCCGGCGTCACGTCGTTCGCATGGCGCCGCAGCACCATCCTCACTCGTCTCGATGCGTTGGAGCGCGGCCGTTGGCGCCACCGCCGCGTGCAACGATGCGGCGCCTTCGCCGGCCTCGTCCTCACGGCGTCGATTTTGCTTCCGGCCACCGAACGCTGGACGCCACCCGACGCGTGGCAGCGTGAGATGGACTGGGCGCGTGCCCAGTTTGAAGCGGCGCGCCGCAAAGAGCCCGGCTACGGAAGCATGCACGCGCGCTTTGCGCTGATGAAGATTCGTGCGCTAGAAGAACAAAGAGTCGCTCGTCGCACCGACGCGCGCTGACCTTAGTCCTTGATTTGAAATCTGCGGTCACCCGACTGCGCAGCTCGCTCCAACACCGCTCAATGTTGGGCCATAGAAGGAGTCCTTTTGATGAACAAGACCGTACCCGCGTTGTTGCTTGGCGTCGTGTTGTGCGCCGGTTTCGCCACGTCGCAAGATCCCGATCTATCGACGATGTTCCCGTTCGGGAAGCCCACGAAATTCCACAAAGAATTGGCTTCATTCATCGGTAAGTGGGACGTCACCACAACGATGAAGATGCCGGGCATGGCGCCCATGGCAAGCAAAGGCGGTCAAGCCGAGTATTACTGGCTGATCGACGGGCGTTGGCTGGGCGGCAAACTCACCGCGAAGATGATGGGCATGCCGTTCGAACAGTTTTCGATCACGGGTTTTGACAACTACCGTCAGAACTGGGTGACGACGGTGGTGAACAGCATGGATACATCGATGAACTTTGCGTCCGGTGTCCCCGTGGACCCGACCGGCAAGGTCAAAGCGCAGTACGGCTATCTCGACGAGCCTTCGATGAAACAGTTCAAGAAGCCGTACAAGGTCGTTACGCGCCTGGAAAGCAAGGATCACATCGTCATGGAGGTTTGGGACCTCGGCATGGGTGCCGCCGGCGCCGAAGTCCTTCGCTTCGACCTCACACGGCAAAAATAGCAGTCGTTCTCGCAACCGTTTTGGGTGCGACGACGGGTCATTGGGCTCAGTCGTCGGCGCTCGACCTGACAGTTTCCTGCCATTTTGCCTCAATGCGAAACAGACGTCTCGCATTGAGGCGCTTGTGTGTTTGCCTTTCTATAGAGATGTGCGGGGCGCGGGTGTTGAATAGGAACTTGCGCCGAACATCGTGTTTGGCATCCACTCACACATGAGGACAACAACCGTGAAACTGCATCTTTTGAAAACCCTGGGCGCGTTTGCCCTCGGGTTGGCGACGTTGACGGCAACGGCGTCCGAGGCACGTGCTGACACTGTCACCTTTAAGGTGGAAGTGAATAAGAGCACGGACAGCCTCGCCAACGTTTTCTCGATCGTCGAGGAAGCCATGCTCCCGAAGTTCAATAAGGACTTCGGCCGCCTCCAGGAAGTGACGATCTTCGGCCTCCTCCGCTTCGAGAACGACATCGACATCGAGCCGAAGGACAGCTGGTTCCCGATCTATTGGGAAGCGACTGCGCGTATTCGTCTGGGCGCCCCCCACTTGGGCATCGTTATCGACAAGACCGATTCCGCCGACGCGTTCAAGCCGTACAACGGCCCGGGCGTACAGATCAACGTGGACTCGTTCGTCGAAGCCGCTGGCGCCAAGTCCACCACGCTCAAGACGGCGTTGGATTGGTACACAGGCCCCGCCGGCTCGAAGTTCTTCGTCCGTGTTCAGGGCGACGGCACCTCGTTTTGGCGCACCGGTGGGAACGATGTCATCGTGACCCCGTACAACCGCCAAATCGGTGGTGACGATCAGAACCGCCGCAGCTTCGTCGGCGTCACGTACAAGTACTCGCCCACGCCGGAGCCCTCCACGTTTGCGCTCCTCGGCTTGGTCGGTGCTGGCGTGCTCGTGCGTCGTCGCCGCAAAGCGCGCGCGTAAGCACTTGGGATTTTCCACGGGAAAAGGGAACGTGTTCGCACGTTCCTTTTTTTCGTGGGCACTTTCGAACGTGGATAGCCGGTTACCGCGTACGCGAACCCGGCTTGACACGTACTCGCGAGCAACCGCCGTAACGCGGTGGTGGCACAGAAGATGCGAAGGGACGCGCAAAGGAGTTTCTTATGCGTCGCGCCTTCACCCTCATCGAAATCTTGGTAGTCCTAACGATTATCGCCACCCTCGGCGGACTGGTCAGCACGCTGGTCACGACCTCCACCGGCCAGGCGCACCGCATGGAATGTTCGCACAACGTGCGGCAACTGGTCGGCTTGCTCGAGTTCACCGGATCGCGCCGCTATCCAGCCGCCAGCGGGCCGGCGCTCTTGCACTACCTCGTGCTGCGCGGCGAACTGGCCGGCGACGATGCGCTCCAGCTCTTGTTTTGCCCCGGGGACTTCGAAGAGAGTCTTGAGCAAGCGGGCGGCGAGGTCGGTGTGATGGCGATCGCCAAGGGCGAGGCGTTTGCTCACGCCACCTCGTATGCGGGGCGCGCTCTAACTGAATCCGGCTGCCGTGCGTCCCCCAGCGCGAACCGAGCCGTCGTCTTGCTGAGTGACGACAGCGATGATCACCATCACGGAAAGGGAATCGTTGTCGGGCTAACCGGCGGAACCGTGCGGTGGCGCGACAAGATCGACGCCTACAAGCTCGGTCGCGACGACGCGATCACGATCGGCTCGTCAAGCACGGTTGAAGAACTGCGCTGCCTCCGGAGCGAGTAGCACACGAACACGGGTTCGTTCTGCGCCTGCGGTAAGATCCTCGGCATGCATTGTTTCGTGCATGCCGAGGAGCAAGCGGTCGCTACGTGCCGCACGTGTGGCAAGGGGTTGTGTCGCGCGTGTGCCCGCGAGGCCGCGCATGGCGTCACGTGCGGCGGCGCGTGCAGCGAACTCGGCGCGTCCTCGTTTGCGCTGCTGCAGCAAAGCCGCGGCGCGCTTAGCGATGCGCGCCAGAGCCTCCGGCGCACCTGTCAGTTCTTCATCCTCGGCGGGGTCGTTTTGTGCGCGTACGCCTTCGGCGGGGGCCCGCGCGTCGCCTTGCTGATGGGCGTCGTGTCCGCCGTGCTCGGTTTCGCCGGGTACGCCCTCACGCGCGCGAAAGATCCGGCCGCGCAAGACACGGAGTCGGGCGCATGAGCCGCACCTATTTGGTCGACGCGAGTCCGTATCTGTTCCGCGCGTTTTTTGCGCTGCCGGATTCGATTCGCACACCGCAAGGAGAACCCGCCAACGCCGTCCATGGCTTCTCGGGCTTTCTTGTCCGGCTCCTCAACGAGGAGCAGCCCGCGCGGCTGGCGCTGGCGTTTGACCGCAGTCTCACGACGAGCTTTCGCAACGACTTTTACCCGGCGTACAAAAGCAGTCGCGCCACCCCGCCGCCGGACCTTGTGGCGCAACTGGCTTGGTGCGAAGAACTCGGCGCCGCGATGGGCGCCCGCGTGTATGGGAGCGAGCGCTACGAGGCCGACGACATTTTGGCGACATTGTGCCACCACGCACAGGAACGTGGCGAAGACGTCGTGGTGGTCACGAACGACAAGGATCTCGCACAGCTCGTCACCGACCATGTTGAGTGGTTCGACTTTGCCAAACAACTCCGGTATGGCCCGGCCGAGGTCATCGAGAAGTTCGGCGTTGCGCCACAACGCGTCATCGACTTCCAGGGTCTATGCGGCGACAAGGTCGATGACATTCCGGGCGTCGCCGGCATCGGAAAAAAGAGTGCGGCGGCGCTCGTGCAGCACTTCGGAACGCTCGAAGCGCTCTACGAACGTTTGGACGAAGTGGAAACGCTCCCGCTACGCGGTGCCAAGGCACTCCGCGCGAAGCTGGAAGCGGGCCGAGAACATGCGTTTGTTTCCAAACGGCTGGCACGCGCCGTCGCGGACATGGACCTCCCGCGCGATGATCTGACCTACCGCGGCGCGCACCGCCAGGAGCTCGAAGCGGTGTGCGACCGGCTTGGCTTCAAGGGGCTGCTCGATCGCGTGCCCCGCTTTGTTTCGTGAGCCGCGCGGCCGTTTGTTTGCGCGCTCGCTAAGGTGGGGCCATGGCGACGTTGCGTGACTTCGTACAACAGCTGGAAGCGGCGGGCGAATTGGTGCGCATCGGCGCGCCCGTCTCGCCGTTGCTTGAAATCGCGGAGATTGCCGATCGGCAGTGCAAGGCGCCCTGCCCTCAGGTGTCGGACGCCGCGCGCGCATTCGACCCGCTCCACTGCGAACGCGGCGGCCGCGCCCTCCTGTTCGAGAACGTCGCGGGCAGTGACTTCCCGCTCCTGATCAACGCGTACGGCTCCTACCGCCGCACAGAAATGGCGTTCGGGCGCTCGTTTGCATCGATCGCCGAACAGATCGGCAGCCTCGCTAAGCCCCAACCGCCGCAATCCCTGCGCGAAGTCTGGAGCAAAGCCAAAGAGTTTCTGCCGTTGCTCCGCGTTCCGCCCAAGCGGCGCAAGGGCAGAGGACTCTGCCAAGAGGTCGTGAAACGCGCCGATCGCGGCGAAGTCGATCTGACGCGCCTCCCGATCCTTAAGTGCTGGCCACTGGACGGCGACCCGGCCGCCGTTGGCTACGGCCTTACCGCCGAGGAGGCGGGAACCGCAAGTGGCGAGGGCCGCTACATCACGCTCGCGGGTATTCACACGGTCCACGCGCGCGACAGTGAGGCAAAAAAGCCGCCGAGTCACAACATCGGCATGTACCGCTGCCAACTTCTCGACAAGACGCGGCTCGCCATGCACTGGCACATGCACCACGACGGCGCGGCGCATTGGCGTTCGTGGAAGCGCAAAGGCGAGAAGATGCCGATTGCGATCTGCTTCGGCGGCGAACCGGTGATGCCGTACGCCGCAACCGCGCCGTTGCCGCCCGCGATCAGCGAACTCCTCATGGCAGGTTTCCTCAACGGCAAGGGCATCGCCATGGTGCGCGCGCAAACCGTTCCGCTGTGGGTTCCGGCGAACAGCGAAATCGTGATTGAGGGTTACGTCAGCACCGAGTGCGGCACGATCGGCTACGACCCGCGCACGGACGGAGACATCGGGCCCGGCGCCGTGTTCGAGGGGCCGTTCGGCGACCACACCGGCTTTTACTCGTTGCCGGATCGGTATCCCATCGTCGAGGTCACAGCGATCACGCATCGCCACGACGCGATCTATCCGACCACGATCGTCGGCCTCCCGCCCCAAGAGGACTACTACTTGGGTAAGGCAACCGAACGCATCTTCTTGCCGCTCCTGCAGACGATCATCCACGACATCGTGGACTATCACCTGCCTCTCTTTGGCTGTTTTCACAACTGCGCGTTCGTGAAGATCGACAAGGAGTACCCCCTGCAAGCGCGCCGCGTCATGAGCGCGATCTGGGGTGCGGGCCAGATGGCTTGGACCAAACTGATCATCGTCGTCGATGAGGACGTCGATGTGCACGACGAAGAGGCGGTCTGGCGCGCGGTCTTCGAACACGCGGACTTCCGCCGCGATTTGGAACTCGTGAACGGTCCGCTCGACATTTTGGATCACGCTGCTCCGCGCCTCGGCGCCGGCGGCAAACTGGGCATCGACGCGACGCGCAAGGTAGCGGGCGAGGAAGTCAACGGCATCGCCATCGATGGCCCGATCGCGGCCCGCGTCCCCGACCAACGCCGCTCCGGCGACGCGCGCGTTTCCTTTCCGGCGTTCGGACGCGGTCGATGCGCGTTCGTGGCCGTTGACAAGAAAAGTGCCGGGGATGGTGGCGACGCGCTCGCGCACGGATGGGCGTGCGGCGCGAACTTCGTCATCGCCGTCGACGCGGATGTCGACCTCGAAAACGCAGACGACGTCCTGTTCCGCTGGTGCGCGAATTTCGACCCGACGCGCGATATCCATCACAGCGGTGGCAACATCGGCTTCGACGCGACCAAGAAAATGGCGGGCGATGAACGCAACGGACAACCGGTGCGCGATTTCCCGCCGCTGCTCCGCCAAGCGCCGGAAATCACCGAACGCGTTTCGCGCCGTTGGGCCGAGTACGGGTTTTAGGCTCGGCCTGAGAAGTGGCCGGCAGGCGGCCGGCTGCGCGCCCCCGGTGCCACGGCTATTCTCAGATCGAGCCTAGCGGAACTCGGCGACGAGCTCTTCGAGGCGGCTTAGGCCCAATTGGAGATTGTCCATCGGCGGCCCGAAGCTGAACCGCATCCAGTTTTCGTAAGGCGACGTTCCCTTGCGGTATCCGCCCGGGTTCACATCGAAAAACTGACCGGGGACGAGCATGACTTTGCGCTCCAGCGCCTTGCGGAAAAACGTCATCGCGTCGTTGAGCGGCGCCGGCAAACCGTCCAAGCACCCCCACAGATAAAACGTCGACTCCGAGACCTTGGCGAAGCGAACACCGAGTTTTTCTAGACGCGTCGCCATCTCGTCGCGCTTTTTGCGAAACACCTGGCGTAAGGCCGTCGTCTCTTGGTCCGCGCGGGAGGGCTCCAACGCTTCGATCGCCGCGCGCTGGGCGATGCGGGACGGGCCCCCATCGATCGCACTGGCGGTGCGCGCCATGGTTTCCACCACTTCCGGCGGGCCGAGCACCCAACCGACACGCCATCCAGGATAGCGATAGCACTTTGTCAGCCCGTCGAAAATCACGACCGGGTCGCGGTTCACGTCTTCGATGTGCGCGGCCGCACTCACCGGGCGATCCTCGTCATAAATAAAATGGCTGTAGAACTCGTCGGAAAGCAGGGTCACGTCGTGCGCTCGGCTCGTGTCGACGATGCGCTGCAACTCGTCACCGCGCACGGCGATCCCGGTGGGATTGCACGGATTCGAAACGATGAACGCGGCGAGTCCCGACTCCTCGATTGCTTGTTCGTAGCGCGCCGCCGTCAGCGCGAACCCATCCGCCTCGGCGGTACGCACCGGAACCGGAGCAAGGCGCGCGAGGTGCGTGTTAAACATGTCTTCGTAGGCGGTGTAGTCCGGCAGTTGGTATCCGACGTTTACCGCCCCGAGCGCGGCCATCGCGCGCGTGAGCGCCAAGCGGCCGCCGTTGGCGATCGACACGTTCGCGCCGGTGTATTGCGACGCTTTCCCTTGGCGATAGAGCCGGTTGTAGTGCGTGGCGACGGCCTCACGCAGCTCGGGAATTCCCTCCAGCGGTCCGTACGCGTGGTCGTGCGGCGTGATCGTGAACGACTCAAGGCGGTCGGGCGCACCGTCCATCGGCCCGACTTCCGGCTGGCCCTGGCCCAGGTTGCACCAGTCGGGATGACCGTTTTCGAAGCCGAGTTTGACGGCTTCCGCGACGACAAAAATGACGCCCATGTAGGGAACGTTGCGAAGAGCTTGGAATTCCGTGGCAGGCACGGCGTAAGCCTACCGAGCGGCGGCCCCGGGGGGCACCCCTTATGATGGCGCGCTTGAACTTTTTTGCGCATGCGCGCGAGGTTTTGGACCAACCGGACGAGTTGGCGGGCACCGCGCTTCCCGATTGGATCGGCGCTACGAAACGTCGCGTGTGGCTCGATCCGGCGTTGGTCGATGCGGGGACGCCGCTCGGCGCGGGCATCGAGCGCCACTGGCGCGACGACGCGCGTTTTCACACAGCACCCGCATTTTTGGAAGTGGCGCGCTCCGTCACGCTCGACCTCCGCCGCCTCCATCCGGATCGGCCGCAGATGCGGGCCTCGTTTTTTGGCCATGTGCTCGTGGAGGTTTTGCTCGACGACGAACTCGCGCGCAAGATCCCCGATGGGCTGGATCGGTACTACGCCAGTTTGGATCGGGTCGATCTGGCGGCGGTCGCGCGGGCCGTGGCGCCGTGGCTCACCCAGCCCCTACCGGGGCTCCTCTCGACAATGGAGCGATTTCGGGCCTCGCGGTTTCTCTACGGCTACCGCGAAACTCCCGACCTCTTGGCGCGCTTGGAGCGCACGGCCGCCCGCGTCCGCCTGCGCCTGCCGGACGGAATGGATGAAGTCGTCGCCCGCGCCCGGCCGCTGGTTCGGCAACGCTGCGCGGAGTTGTTAGCGTGAGGGAAATCGTGCTCGTCCGCCACGGCGAAACGGACTGGAACCGCGAGAAACGCATGCAGGGGCATGCCGACATTTCTCTCAACGAGCGCGGGCGCGCCCAGGCGGCCGCCGTCGCGCAGCGGTTTTCGGGCCAGTCGTTCGACGAGATTTGGAGCAGCGATCTGAGTCGCGCGCGTGAAACGGCCGCGGCGATCGGCGCGACCGTCGGCGTCACGCCGACGTTGTCGGACTGTTGGCGCGAACTCGATGTCGGCGATGCGGAAGGCATGATCGGGTTTACGTTTGGCGGGCGGACGCGCGAGCTCCTGAAGATGCCCCAAGGGCTCGCCGAACCCGTTTTGCCGGGAGGCGAGTCGCTGCTCGCGTTTCGGGACCGGATTCGGCGCGGTTGGGCCGCCGTCCAAAGCGAACGTGCGCTGGTGGTCAGCCACGGCGGAACCATCAAAGCACTTCTCGTGGACCTGTTGGGTCTGGACGTGACGCGCATCGATTCCTTGTCGATGCGCGTGAATACGGGTGTTTCGATCGTCCAGATGCACGAGGAACGGCCGCGGATCACGTTGCTCAATTGCGGCGCTCATCTGGACGCTGTTTGATCGTTTCTGGGTGCGCGGCGGCGCGGTTAATCTGACGCCATGCGCGAACGCGCGAAAAAACTCGTTTCGGATCTGCAGGATCAGATCATTGCCGGCTTGGAGCAGCTCGACGGCACCGGAACGTTTGGACGGGACCCGTGGGAGCGACCCGGCGGCGGCGGCGGATTGACGCGCGTGATCGCGGACGGCGATCTGATCGAAAAAGGCGGCGTCAACGTGTCGGCGGTCCACGGCGAACTGTCGGAGGCGTTCGCCGGTTCGTTGCCCGGATCGGGGCGCACGTTTTTCGCGACGGGCGTCTCCTTGGTCATCCACCCCCGCTCGCCCCACATCCCAACGGTGCACGCGAATTTTCGCTTTATCGAACACGGGGATAAATCGTGGTGCGGTGGCGGGGCCGACCTAACGCCGTACTATTTTCACGCCGCAGACAAGCAGCACTTTCACGACGTGTGGCGCTCGGCTTGCGACCGCCATCCCGATGTTGCCGACTACGAACGCTTCGCGTCATGGTGCGACCGCTATTTCTATCTCCCGCATCGTGGCGAACGACGCGGCGTCGGCGGGATCTTTTTCGATTACGTGCCCGCGAGCGACGCGGCGTTGGACTTTCTGGCGGACGCGGGCGGCTCGTTTCTCGAGGCGTACGTCCCGCTCGCGGAGAAGCATCGCGCGACGCCGGTTACGCCGGCCGAGCGGGAGTGGCAACTCCATCGGCGCGGGCGGTACGTCGAGTTCAACCTCATCCACGATCGCGGCACTACCTTTGGACTCAAGACTGGCGGTCGCACCGAGTCCATTCTGATGTCGCTACCGCCGCTCGTGAAGTGGAGCTATGCGCACGAGCCGGCCCCCGGCACGCCGGAAGCGCGACTCCTCGCCGAAGTGACTCAACCGCCGGGACCGCCGCCGGCCGAAGATCCGCGCGCCGGACTCTGACTTCCGCGCCGCGCCGTCAAGATCCCAGCGGCGATAACCAGGGCGCCCAGTCCTTGCAACGGACTCAGCGTCTCCGAGAACCAAAGCCAGCCGAGCAACGTCGCGCAGGCAGGCTGGATGAGCAAAGTCACCGATGAAAACGCGGCGGGTAGATGCGCGAGGGCGTACGCGATCAAGCCCTGGCCGAGGACTTGCGCGACGAGCGCCAACGCGATCAGCGCGCCCCACGCCTGCCTCGATGTGGGCCAAAACGGCGCGTCGGAGACGAGCGCGACGGGAAGGAGCAACAACGCGGCCACGAGGGCGGCCCACGCCACGACGCGCGCGGCGCCGATGCCGGCCGTCTCGCGTAGGTAGCCCACCGAAAGGATGTAGCCGCCGTAAAACACGGCGGTTAGGAGTCCCAGCGCGTCGCCTTTGACTTGGCGCGCGTCGAGCTGAAAACTCGCGCCGACGAGTAGCGCCGCGCCAACCAACGCGCCCACCATCCCCACCAAGAACAGAGGTCGGAAACGCCGTCGCCAGATCAGCCAGCCACCGAGCGTGACGAACACCGGCGCCATGTTGGGGAGCAGCGTTGCGTTCGCCAACGTCGTGTAGTGAATCGACACGTGCCACACGCCTAAGTCGAGCGCGAAGCAGATGCCGGGCAAGACGATCTTCCAGCCCGCGCCGGACGCGACCGCCCCTTTGCTTCCGCGCGCGAGCCAAAACAAGAACGGCACCGCGATCGCAAGGCGGAAGAACGCACTGGATGTGGGACCGACGCCGCCGACCACGCTCCGACCCACGTCCGCCCACCGTACAAAGACCGGCGCGAATCCGATCGCGATGGCGCCGACCACAAGTCCAAAGAGCGGTCGGCGCGATGTCATTAGGGCTGCGCGATTAGCTCTTGGTCCGGCCGAGGAATGCGCCCGTGCGCGTATCGACGTTGATCGACACGCCTTGATCGATGTGCTCGGGAACCTGAAGCTGGAAACCCGTCTCCAGAACCGCGGGTTTTGTCCGCCCTGTCGCGGAGTTGCCTTTCACGCCCGGCGCGGTCTCCGTGATCTTTAGGCTGACGTGGTGCGGCATCTCGACCGCGATGGCCGCCTCGTTAAACATGAGCGCCACGATGCCTTCGAGATCGTCGATCAAAAAGTTGGCTTCCCACTCGAGTGCATCGATGTCGAGACCGAACTGTTCGTAGCTCTCCTGATCCATGAAGTGAAACGCAAGCGTGTCCTTATAGAGGAACTGCACCGGGCGGCGATCGACATCCGCCGGTTTCACAAGATCACCGCCGCGGAAGTTCTTATCGACGCGTTGCTTCGTCTTAAGATTCCTCAGCTTCACTCGATGAATCGTGTTTCCGCCGCGGGCCGTCGGGGTAGAAACGGCGACGTTTTCGACCACGCACGGGTCGCCGTCCAGATCGACGATGACGCCGCGCTTGAGATCTCCAGTTGCGTACATGGCGGCGGAATTCTACCCCGGCTTCATAAGCTCGGGAAAAGAGTCGCCGCAAGAAGGCGAAGAAGGTGTGGGTCGTGCGGCCTGGAGTCCTCGATTCGCCCGGCGTTCGTCGCGCGACCCGGTTACCGTATGCGCATGTTGCGCGACCGTTGGCCCGCTCTCTTGTTCTTGTTCCTGGCTGGGTTCCCGTGCGGCTGTGCGGCGACCGCGCTCTTCGGACCCGAAGCGGACACGGGCGGCGTGGCGGTGCGCGTGCGCCAGTTTGCGCGCGACAACCAGGGCAGCACGTACGGCCAGACGCTGCATTTCGCCAAACTCAGTGAAGAGGACTCTCCAACGCGCGGTCGCGAGTTCGCGTTGTCGACGGTGTCGCGGGGAAGCGTGATCTACGCGCTCGAATTGACACCGGGTCGGTACGCGCCGGTGGCGTGCGAAGAGAAGCGCGACGGACGGGTGTACACGGTCTATTTCCCGCCGGAGCTGATTGAAGCGACCGCGTTCCGTGTGACGGCCGGTTCCGTCGTCAATCTCGGGCGGATCGACGTGCACTTGGCGCCGCTCGGCCAGTCCCGCGACGAAACGACCGCGTACTACGCACGCAAGCTGGGTCCCAATTGGAACAAGGCGACGATCGCGCAAAACTTGTTTCACCGCAACCGGTTCTCCGATGGCGTGCGCCCCCACCACGATCCCGATGACCGATCCGTCGCGGCGCGCATCGCGAAAGATCTCGACGGCACCGGATGGACGATCGCGCCCGGCCCCGCCCAGAAGTGATCGCCTGGACCGGCGCGGTTCTCGTACGGGCGACGCTGTATCCCTGTCGATGCGGCCAAGCAAGAAGCCGCGATCCTTCGCCCGAACTTTGCCGCACCGCGCGACTCCTTGGTGCGGCTTGAGGGCTCGCTTCGCGACCCTTCGAGCCCACGGTCTCGGACGATGAATCCTGCGCTGTCGCGCTAGCGATCGCGCTCCGTGATCACGCCCATGAGATCGGTGACGACTTCGCGGAGGAGTCTTTCATCGAGCCCGAAGCGCGCACCGGCCCGGTCGAACAATTCGGGAAGCGGTCGCGTCCCGCCGAGCGCGAGGGCTGCGCGATACTTCTCGATTGCTTCGCGCGGCGCGGCGCGATAGCTCTTCCAGACCTGGAGCGCACCCATCGCCGCGATCGCATACTCGATGTAATAAAACGGGACGCGAAAGATGTGTTGCTGGTTTTGCCAAAGCCGCGCCTGCACCGATTCGAGCCCTTCCCAATCGACACCCACGGTGAAGCGTCGGTGCACGGCGAGCCATGCATCCGCGCGTTCGTCATGGGAATGTTGGGGATGCAGATAGAGCCAGTGTTGAAACGCATCGATGGCCGCGATCCACGCGAGCGCTTCCAAGCGACTCTCTAAGAGCGCGATGCCGTTGCGCCGAGCGTCTTCGGCTTCATACGCGGCCCCGTAGTTTTCCATGGCAATCAGCTCCATGGACATGCTCGCCACTTCCGCGAATTCAATCGGAGCGTGAGCAAGTTCGGCGATCGGTTCGTCCCGCGTGGCCAACGTATGAAACGCGTGGCCGCCCTCGTGGAGCAAGGTGCGTACTTCGCGCGCGTCTCCGACGGCATTCGAGAAAATGAACGGCAACCGGATATCGAACACTTCGGCGTTGTAGCCGCCGGGCGCCTTTCCGGGGCGGGACATCAAATCCAGAAGCTGGTTACGCACGAGCACATCAAACTCGGAGGCGAAACGCGGATCCACGGCCGCAAACAGCTTACGGCCGAGCGCGACGTAACCGTCCTGGTCACGGAAAGGGCGGTGCGGATGTTCACGGTGCGGGTCAACATGCATATCCCACGGTCGCAATCGATCCACGCCCAGTTGTTGACGGCGCCGCTCGTGGCGTTCCCGCAAGGCGGGTACGACCACCGCTTCGACCGCATCATGGAACTGAAGACAATCGTCCGGCGTGTAGTCGTCGCGACCTCGTTCGACGAACGCGTAGGCGCGATAGTTCGGGAGGTCCGCGTTCGCGGCCAGCGTGCTGCGAGTCGCCAGCATCTCGTCGAGCAGAGCATTCATGACGTTCTCGTCGCGCGCGGTCGCGTCATGAATGGCCATGAACGCGCCGCGGCGCGTCGCGCGCAGGGGCTCGGACAGTCGAACGCGGGCCTGCTGCACGGTTACGACATCGCCATTGATGGCGACGGTGCGCGCGCCAAGAATCTGCGAATGCCGGGCGCGGAGCGTGCGGTCTTTGGCTCGTACTTCGACGTTCGACTCGCGAAACAGTTCCGATTCGCGCACCATCGCGCGGTCAAACATCGCGAATCGCGACGGGAGCTCGTGACGATACGGGCACTCCAGATACCGCTGGGCCAGCGCGGCGCGGATCCGTTGCCACGGCGGGATCACGTCGTTGCTGTATGCCGTGTACGCCGCGCGGATCTCTTCGTCCGCGGTGTTGCGACTGAGCGCGATCCAGAGGCGAATGCGGCCCGCTCCCACCAACGCCGTCAACTCGCTCCAGTCGAGAATCCAACGCTCCAGGTCCGCGGCGCTCGCCAGTGATCGCGCGCGCAGTTCGTCTCCGTAAGCTTCCAGCGAAGCGAGCTGCCTCGCTTCAAAAGTATCGCTTACGAAATGCCGGGCCGGCACGTCGACGTCGGGCGCCGTCGTGACCCCGGATATCGTGGGTTCATCCATTAACTTCCCAATCCGTTTTCCGTTGATCCGAGGCGAACCTAAGTCCTTTACCAAGGCTTTGCAAGCGGACCGCGCGAGTTGTTTTGAGTCCGTGTTCGCGCGCGATGCAACCGTTCTGCGTCATATTCCGCAACGCACCTCTGCACGTCCGCGCCGAGCGGTCGAATTCACGGCCGGTCGTCGCTCCTCTGGTTGCATCCCCGGGGGGCGAACAAAAGACTCTCTCCGGCCGGCTTCGTCCCGGAATCGGGCATTCGACCAGACGTGATGGGGAATGCCGACGAAGGCCGACTGACAACTACAATGAGGCGATGCGCATAGGGTTCATGCTCCTCGCCCTCGTGACGGTCGCTTCGGCACAAGACGATCTGATTCGACAGCTGAAGTCTCCAAGCGCTTCCAAGCGGCGTAGCGCCGCCGCCATGCTGGGTCGCAAAGGAAAAGAGGCCGCCGCTGCCGTGCCCGCCCTGGTGGAGGCGCTGAAGGACTCCAATAGCTTGGTGCGGTTTCAGTCGATCGTGGCGCTGGGCGACATTGGATCAGAGCAGGCGATTTCCGGCTTGCAGCCGCTCCTCCATACGCCCGACGTTCGCACGCGGCAACTCGTCGCCACGAGTCTGGCCAAGATCGGCGGGCGTGCCGCCGCCGTTTTGACCGAAGCGCTGCAGGCCAAACAATCCGCCACGCGAGAGGCCGCCGCTGACGGATTGCGTCAACTCGGCGCACCGAAAGAATCTCGCGCGGCGCTGCGTGCGGCGTTGGCCGACGAGAGCGGCACCGTTCGCGCGTTCGCGGCCTGGGCGCTGCTTCCCGACGACGACGCGGCGACGGCATTGGTCACGTTGGTCGCTGCCGATGACGCACGTTCGGCGACGACTGCCGTGCGCGCGCTCCGTGCGGTCGGGCCGCGCAACGAAACCGTCGCGCGCTGCTTGCTGGCTGCGGTTGCGAGCAAACACGAAGCGTTGCAGTGGAACGCGGCGAGCGCGCTTGCGGACTTTCCCAAGCAAGTCCTCGCGATGCGCGCAGACATTTACCCGCACCTCACGCGCGCGCGTTTTTCGGTGCGTGCCGCACTCGCGTCCGCACTCCGGCCGGTCGCGAAGCTGCACCTTGACGAACTTTTCGCCGTGCTGCGCGCCCACGATCAAGTGGCGCCGCACGTCGCACTCGCGTGCGCTGACAACGCCGCGGCGGCGGTGGACGCGGCCGCCGCGTTGCTTTCGCATGAGGACGCCGCGGTCGCGGGTCGCGCCGCCCACTTTCTAGCCGCCATGGGCAAGCACGCTAAGCCGCAGGTTACCGCGTTGGCGGAGGCGGCCAAGCGCCCCGAGCCGGTCGTCGGCGTCCACGCCGCGCGTGCGCTGTGGGTTCTGGAGCGCGATGCGACGCTCGTCTATCCGGCGCTCCAGCGCGGGCTTTCGGGCCCCACCGCGATTCGCCTGCTTGCTATCGAATCCTTGGGCTCGCTCGGGCCGGCCGCCTTGGACGCCGCCCCTATGCTGGAATTGGCGGCCAAGAGCAAGGATGCGCGCATCGCACGCGCCGCTAAGATCGCGCTCCGTCGAATCCGGAAGTGATTTTGGGGTAACGGCCGCGATTTGGCGATAGAATCCGCGGCTTGCGCCCGCGCGCTTGACTAAATTCAGGCGCGCGCGCGCAATCGGGCGGCTAGCTCAGTTGGTTAGAGCGCACGGATCACACCCGTGAGGTCGGGGGTTCGAATCCCTTGTCGCCCACCATGCAAGCTCCGCGGCCTCGCGTCGCGGAGCTTTTTTTTTGCGCCCGCGCACATCCAGGTGGCGCAATTTTCCCCACGCCGTGAAAAATCGCGCGTCGCGCTGGCCGTACGCCACCGCGACAACGCGCTCCCCTCCCCGTTTCGTTCCTCGGCACGACGCGTGCAACCAAGCTGACAGGGGGTCCGTTTGATGTTGCAAAAACTCGTAGGCTTCATGACGCGTCGGGAAGAGAAGAAGTTGGGCGCTTCGCTCGAATACGTGCGCTACATCGCCCAGCACGACTTTTCCGGATTGCTGAAGTTTTCGAAACTCAAGGGCCTCTCGGAGCATCGGCGCGTCTTGCCGCCGAGTGTGTTCCACACCATCAAACTTGTTGGCGCGCAGCGAGAAGACTGCGGTAGCTGCGTCGACATCGCGATCCAACTCGCGAAAAAGGACGGCGTTGCGCCCGAAACGATTCAATCGGTTCTGGCGGGTCGGGTCGCAAGCCTAAGTGAGGACGAACGGCTCGCCTACGAGTTCACCCACGAGGTGTGCGACCGAACACACGGACAAAGCGAACGGCGCGAACGCTGGCGCCAAAAATTCGGCGATCGAGGAGTCGTCGAAGCAGCCCTTGCGATCGGAAGCGCCCAAATCTTCCCCATCATCAAAAGAGCAGCGGGCTACACAAAAGCCTGCAAAATCAACGAATAACCCCGCAATGCGGTACCGGGTTGAAATTTTTCTGCCGTAACCGATTGATGTCACGCCTCTTACGCAGGCGAGGTGCGGCAATTTTGTCGCACTTTCGCTGCTCGGACCGATGGCTCAGGCGGCTGTCAAACTCGCAAAACGCTTCCAATTCATGTTTGGTGGCCGCTCGCGACGCTCCCGAGCGCGGAGCGTGACGGCTCCGCGCCCAAGAGTGCGGCACCAATGCCGCACTCCGCCGCCCTAATCGACGCCACTTCAATGACTTACAGACGACAACCATCGAACCCGGTACCGCCTTTGACCATCGAACCCGGTACCGCCTTTGCCGCCTTTGGGGGTACCGCCTTGGGGAGCGTGGGGATCGCCTTGGGAGGGGCCGCTTTGGGGCCGGCTCTGCTGTTTTTCGGGGGCGCCGGCTTGGTTGCTTAGTTTTGTTTGGCCTTGGTTCTCTTTAGGAACTCTCGTAGGTCTCGTTGGAAGCTCGGTTCGTGCGGACGGTACAGCGATTCGAAGGACTCGACTCTTCCACTGACCGCGCTTCGTTGGGCATCCATCAGTTCGTGAAGAAGGGCGCGCGGCCTTCGGTCGAACAGGAACGCCGTGAGCAAGAGCGCCTGCGCGTAGTTGCGTCCGCCGTTGACCGACACAAACCGTTGATAGTCGTCCAGCGTGACCAAGCGCATGACATCGAACGCGTCGGAGGACGGAAACGCGACGCGCATCATGTTCACGCCCTCGGGCCCAATACCCGGGGGCTTGGTCTCAAACAACTGGGCCAGACCCTCGCTCAACCAAGGGCTGTAGCTCATGTGCGGCCCCACCGCCGTGCCCATGACCCAATGCACAGCCTCGTGGCGGAGCGTGGCGAAACCGGGCTCGACCGGAACAAACAAGGCGCCGTGTTGCGGATCGGTGTAGCCATGCATGCCGGTGAATCGACCGGGCTCCAGAACTTGGTTACGGCCCGCGTAGGCGCGCACCTGATCCGGCGACGAAAACAAGACGGCGACGACGCGCTCGACCTTGGGGCGTCCGAGCAAGTCGCCGTAGCCGTCCGCCAGATAAGGAATGAACCGGCGCAACTCGTCCGCCGCCGCGTGGCCCACTGCAGCGGTCGGCGCGACAACGATCACGTCATCGTCGTCGACGACAAGGCGCGCCGCCGGATCCCAGTCGCGCGCCCGCTCCGCCCAACGGTCGCCCTCGCCGCTCGCGCACGCGCGCAGCCCGAGCAAAATGACCAGCACCGGCAAAACGATCACGCCAGCCTTCAGCAGCGTGGTCATTGCTGAAGCCGGTTGCTCGCGTCCTTAAGGAACTTTTTCTCGCCGTCGGAGAGCGCCGTCATGCCATCGCGGTTGACCTTGTCGAGAATTCGATCCAACTCGGCCCGCAGCTCCGCGTCCTGCACAGCCCGTTTACGCGCCTTCTTGCGCTCGCGCTCCGCCCCCATCTGATCGATACGATCAAACAGGCCCGTCGCTTTCGCGCCGTAGCGAAACGCCAGAAATCCAAACAGCGCTCCGCCCAAGTGCGCGCTGTAGGCGACGCCGCCCGGTATCTGCGTGATCATGATGAGGTCGGCAACAACAGCGAGCGCGACGGCAACCCACAACTGCAGACGGATCACAAAGAACAACAAGATTTCGCGCGAGGGATACAAGCATGCGGCGTACACCATGACCGCATTCACCGCGCCACTGGCGCCGAGCATCGGGATGCTCTTATCGACCAGGACCGACTCGGCCAGGTAGGCGAGGGATCCGGCGACAACGGCGAGCCCGTAAAACCACAAGAAACGTCGGGTGCCCAGGTGTCCTTCCACCATGGTCCCAAACCACCACAGCATGATGCCGTTCCAAAAGAGATGACCCAGGCCAGGCGCGTGGAAAAAGCCAGCGGTCAAGAGCTGCCACAGATAGAACTGCTTGATCGCCGCTTGCGGGTTGAGATAAAGAACGTCGCGGATCCACGCGCCCGCCGACGGCGAACCGCGCGCGATGATTCCAAAGAGCAAGTGGATCGCGATCAGCGCGATGAGCAAGATCTTCGTGCCGCGGTTCGTGGCCCAAAAAGGGGCGATGCGGCGATCTCCGAAGTCCGCCGCAAAGTAATCTCGTTTAGACATGGTGCTTGACGACCCCAACGTACCCGAGCGTTCGGTAACGGCCCCCATGATCGAGTCCGTATCCGACGAAGAATTGGTCCTGGACATCAAATCCGACCCAGTCGGCACTGACCGCGACCTCGCGCCGCGACGCTTTGTCGAGCAAGACGCACGCGGTCACTTCCGAGGCCCCCGCCTTCGAGACGGCGTCCCGCACAGCGGCGAGCGTGCGGCCCGTATCCAAAATCGTGTCGCAAATCACGACCGGACGCCCCGCAAAGAGCTCGGCCTCCAGGCCGGCGAGCTGCACGCGCCCGCTCGAAACGGTGCGATCTCCATACGAACGCGCGTGCACAAACGAGAGCTCCGCCGGCTCGCCCACGGCCCGCGCCAAGTCCGCACTAAACAGGGCGGACCCCTTCAAGATCCCCAAAAGGGTCGGCCGACGCTCCCCGTAATGAGCGCGAATGCACGCCCCCAACGCGGTCACGCGGTCCGCGATCGTTTCCGCCGTGAATTCACAGCGCAGTTCGGTCTCAGCAGGCTCCACAACGTCCAGTATACCGATGCGCCCGGGCTCTCGATCCTTGGATGACAGGCCGGTGTCTCGCCGTTAGACTCGGCGGCTCGACGCGCGTGGACAGTGCGCACAGGAGAGCAACATGACCGAAAAAACAGGGACCCGTGGGCCGACGCCGAAGTGGCCCGTGCCGAGCGATCTAGACATCGCGCAGGCCGCCGACACCGACCGCATCCTGGACGTCGCGGCGCGCGTCGGACTCACCGAAGACGACCTCGAGCTCTACGGCCAATACAAGGCGAAGGTTCACCTCGACGTCCGCGAGCGTCTAAAGGATCGTCCGCTGGGCAAATACATCGACGTCACGGCGATTACGCCGACGCCGCTCGGCGAAGGAAAGACCACCACGACGGTCGGCCTCTCCCAAGGCCTCGGTCGGATCGGTAAGTCGGTGTTTACGTGCATCCGTCAACCGAGTATGGGCCCGACGTTTGGGATCAAGGGCGGCGCCGCGGGTGGCGGCTACAGCCAAGTGATTCCGATGGAAGAGTTCAACCTCCATCTCACCGGCGACATTCACGCGATCAGCGCCGCAAACAACTTGTGCGCGGCCGCGATCGACAACCACATTCACCACGGCAACAAGCTCAACATCAACCCGTTCGCGGTGACGTGGAACCGCGTCGTGGACCTCAACGACCGGGCGCTGCGCAAGACGGTGGTCGGACTCGGCGGCAAGATCAACGGGTATCCCCGCGAGAGCGGCTTCGACATCGCTGTGGCGTCTGAAGTGATGGCGATCATCGCGCTCGCAACCGACATGAAGGATCTCCGCACACGCCTCGGCCGCTGTGTCATCGGCACTTCGTTCGAAGGCAAAGCGGTGACAGCGGAAGACCTCAAGGTCGCGGGCGCCATGACGGTTCTCCTCAAAGACACACTCATGCCGACGTTGATGCAGACACTCGAGCACACGCCGGCCCTTATTCACGCCGGACCGTTCGCCAACATCGCGCACGGCAACTCCAGCGTGATCGCGGATCAGATCGCGACCAAGCTCGCCGATTACACCGTGACCGAGTCCGGCTTCGGGGCCGACATCGGCATGGAAAAATTCATGAACATCAAGTGTCGGGCTAGCGGCCTTACACCTGATTGCGTGGTGTTGATCGCAACGATTCGCGCTCTCAAGATGCACGGCGGCGCCGGCACAGTCGTCGCCGGGAAACCGCTTCCGAAAGAGTTGACGGAAGAAAACCTCGCCGCCCTGGACACCGGCGCGGCGAACTTGGTGGCGCACATCAAGATCGCGCGCAAGTTCGGCGTGCCGGTCGTCGTTGCCATCAACAAGTTCACCAACGACACCGACGCGGAAGTCGCGCTGCTCGAAAAAATCTCGCTCAAAGCGGGTGCGGAAGCGGCGGTCATGACCGACCACTGGGCGCAGGGCGGTGCGGGCGCCGTCAAGCTCGCCGAGGCCGTCGTCGCCGCGTGCGAGCTACCGAAGAACTTCAAGTTCCTCTACGAACTCGACGCGCCGATCAAGGACAAGATTCACACGATCGCGACCGAGATCTACGGCGCGGACGACGTCGAATACACGCCCCTCGCCAATAAACAGATCAAGCTCTACGAAGACCTCGGGTTCGACAAGCTCCCGATCTGCATGGCCAAAACCCACCTCAGCTTGAGCCACGACGGCAAACTGAAGAACGTGCCGACTGGATTCACGCTGCCGATCCGCGAGATCCGTGCCAGCGTCGGCGCCGGGTTCCTGTATCCGCTTTGCGGCGACATGCGCACGATGCCCGGTCTCGGCAGCAAGCCGGCTTTCGAAAACGTCGACATCGACCTCGAAACGGGCCGCATCAAGGGCCTGTTTTAAGCGCTCGCCTTTCGCAGGTTCGCGCACGGCCACGTCGGGGGCCGTGCGCGTTTTTATGCAAGCAGCGCGTCGAGCGCCGCGTAGTCCGTCGGCGGCGCCGGGTCCGGAGCACACTCCCGCTGCCACGCCAACGTCGTGTGGAGCGCGTGCTCGCGCGTGACGGTTTCGGCGTATCCGACATCGGAACGAATGCGCGCCGTGTCGAGCACAAGGTGGTGCTCGTAGTTTGCCGGGCCACGCAGCGACTCGGGCCAGCGCGCCGTCTCGACAAGCACCACTTGGCCCTTCCACCCTTCAAGCCGGGCGATCAGCTCCACCCAATCGCGCTCGGTCGGCGCTTCGGGTTCGGCGATGTTGTAGGTCTGGCCGATGCAGCGCTCGTGCAACACGACCTGCGCGATGCCCGCGGCGGCGTCTTCCACAAACACGCGCGAGATCCGACAGGCGGCGTGCTCCGGCGTCATCGCGATCGCGGGGCGACGGTCGCGCATCGCGCGTTGCCACGAAAAAAATCGGTGCTGCGCGTCGTCGGGGCCAAAGATCACCGGCAAGCGCACGATCGTCGCGTCCAGCGCGGCGTACTCCGCTTCAACGCCGACCTTGTCGTACCGCTCGCCCTGCGCGCTGAGTTTGGCGCGCAACGGGGCGTCCTCGCGCTGCGGCCCACGGAGCGGCGCGCCGGACTCGGTTCCAAACAAACGCCCGTAGCTGAGGTAGACATCCGCACTGCTCAGTGCCACGACGCGCCCCACGCGCTCACGGACGATCGCGGCCCGTGCCCGTGCGTCGTCGCGGCGAAACGGAATCATGTCGAGAAAGACATCCGGGCGCGGCGCGGCCGCCAGAGCCGCACCCAAGTCGGACGCGTCTCCGTGACGAACCGTCACGCCGGACGGCAGCGAGGCGCGGGTCTTCCCGCGATGAAACACCGTGACCTCGCAGCCGGCCGCCACCAGTCGCCGCACCACGTGGGGCCCCGTGAAACCGGTGCCGCCCAAGACGAATACGCGCATGATTGCCGCGTATCGTAAGATCCGCAGCATGACTGCGGAACTGATCGACGGAAAAGCCATTGCTGCCACCATTCGCGGCGAAGTCAAGACCGGCGTCGATGCGCTCAAAGCGCGCGGCGTGAACCCGGGCCTCGCCACCGTGCTGGTTGGCGACGACCCCGCTTCGCACAAGTACGTTTCAATGAAACGGAAGGCGTGCGCGGAGGCGGGCATCGAGAGTTTTCATCACGAACTCCCGGCCACGTCGACGCAAGCGGAGGTTTTGGCGCTCGTCCAAAAGCTGGGCAGCGACGACGCGGTGCACGGCATCTTGGTGCAGCTCCCGCTCCCCAAGCAAGTCGACGAGAAGACGATTCTCGACGCGGTTCCGTTGAGCAAAGACGTGGACGGATTTCATCCGCTCAACATCGGTGCACTGGCCATGAAGGGTCGCGAGGGCGACTTCAAGCCGTGCACGCCGCACGGTTGCATCGAGTTGCTCGACCGTAGCGGCGTCGAAATTTCAGGCGCGAACGCGGTTGTCTTAGGACGCTCCAACATCGTCGGCATGCCGGTGGCGCTCATGCTCATCGAGCGCAACGCCACCGTGACCGTTTGTCACAGCCGCACCAAGAACACACAAGAGCTGTGTCGCAACGCGGACATCTTGATCGCCGCCATCGGACGTGCTCACTTCGTGAAGGGCGACTGGATCAAGCCGGGTGCCGCGATCATCGACGTCGGCACGAACGTGATTGACGACGCATCGCGCAAAAGCGGCAAGCGCCTGGTCGGCGACGTGGACTTCGCGGCCGCGCGCGAGATCGCCGGCAAGATCACACCCGTCCCCGGCGGCGTCGGCCCGATGACGATCGCGATGTTGTTGCAAAACACGCTCCGCAGCGCCCAGCGCGTCTAGCCCCTTCGCACGACGGGTCCATCGCGCGTTTGCTCGATCGCGCGACGGGCCCGTGGCCGTTACGGCGCCGGAAGCAAAACCAACGCGTCCGCCAACTCGTTTTGGTCGCTCGTGGCGCGCGGGAGCGGCGCGGCCAAACGTCGGCCCGCTTCGGCGATGACGGCGCAGAGCGCGTCCGTTGGTCCCGCGTCTTTGGCCATGGACACAAGAAGCGTTCGGAGCTCGTTCAGCCCTTCGTCGCCCAGCGCCGCGGTCACCGCTTGGTCCGCACAGACAAACGCCATGCGCTCTTCCATCGACAGATAGATCAAGAGTCCCGATCCGTCCTTGGTGTGATGGACGCGCCGGTCGAAAAACACCTGACGCGCGCGGCCCGCTACTTCGTCTTCCATGTGCGACTCGGGTGTGAGCAATCGACGCAGCCAACTGGTGCGTGACGCGATCACGGCGCCGAGGATGTACACGAGCATCATGCCGACGATCAACACGATGACGGCAATCCACGGCGACCCTTCGCCCCACGCTCCGGTGTCCGTGCGATGCGGCCAAAACCACCACATCGATGCGGCAAACGCCGCCGCAAGCCAGAACCCGAACGTGTCCTCGCCGCGGTCATATCGACCCGACGCTTCCGCGACAGCCGGAACGATTTCTGCTGATGTCGTGGCCTCCGCCAGCTGCACGGCGGCTGTGATTTGAGATTTCTCTTCGCTCGAGAACATGCGTTCGAGGTCTACCACGATCCACTCGCTCCTCCGCCACCGGAAAATCCTCCGCCAAACGATCCGCCGCCGAACGAGCCGCCGGATCCAGAATTCCTCATCGCGCTGTAGAGCATCGTCCCGATCACGCCGAGCAGCAACGCCAACAGGATCCACGCCCAGCCCTTGCGACCGTTTCGAAACAGCGAAACGATCATGAAGATCGCGATCCCAACGAACGCGATCATGAAAAACATCGCTTTCTTCGAGACGGGCTTTTTCGGAAGCGGTTTGTCGCGCGCCATCTTGTCGAGCGCTTCGACGCCGGCCTGAATACCCTTGGCAAAGTCACCCGCCTTGAACGCGGGGACCATGTACTCGTTCATGATCTTTTGGCAGACGTCGTTTTTCTCGAGTCCCCAGCCCGCGCCCAACTCGATCCGCGCTTTGCGATCGCCTTTCGAGACGACCACCAAGATGCCGGTGTTCCAGTTCGATCCGTTGAGCTCGGCGTGGCCGATCTTCCATTGGTCAAACAAAAGACGAGCGAACGTTTCGATGCGCAGTCCCGCGCCCCCGTACTTGCTCATGGACTCGATCGTCACCACGATGATCGGCGTCACCTTCTCGGTGAGCAGCTTGTCCGCAACCTGCACGATGAGCGCCTCGTCGGCGATCTCCAAGAGCTCCGCCCGATCGACGACAAACGCACGCTCCGCAGGCGGTTCGAGCGAAATGCGAAATCCCTCTTGGCCGTACGCGGTCGTCGCGCCGAGCAAAATACCTAAAACCAAAACAAGCGAGCGCATGGAGCCTCCTTGGATAACCCTATCGTGAACGGGGTACGGCAATCCTCCCCGACACGCCGCTACCCTGGGGCTCGGGCGCGAATTCGAAAGCGTGGCCCCAAAATTGTCTCGCGCTGAGAACCCTTCGTCACCAGGACCCGGTGGCCCCTCCGCCACCACCGCCACCGCCCGATCCTCCGCCCCAACCGCCACCAAACGAGTCGTGATGATGGGGGTAGTACGTTCGGCGACCCCGCCGAGGCCCGGCGCCCTTAATCGTCGATCCGAGGAATGATCCGAATCCGTTCGCGAGGCGCGCGACCCACCCGTTGCGACCGCCGACAAGCACGGACGCGACGCCGGCGGCCAGGAGAGCGCCGAACACAATCCACACGACAAGTCTGCCCCGCGGTATCGGAGCTCGCGGTAACGGATCGCCAGCCACCATGTTCCCGATCGCCGCCACGCCGGCGCGCAATCCTTTCGCGTAGGCTTTCTCCTTGAACCGCGGCACCATGTGTTCGTCCATGATGCGGCGACACAAGGCATTTTGTTCGTAGGTCCAAGTGGCGCCGAGCTCGATCCGCGCGCGCCGGTCGCGCCGCGAAAACACAAGCAGAACCCCTGGGCTCCCCGCACCCAGATGCCACCGATCAAAGAGTAGACGCGCGAAGGTCTCGATCGCCATTCCTTGTCCGCCGTAGTCGGCGAGCGCATCGACGGTAACGACGACGAGCAACGAGTCGTGGGCGTCGAAAAGCTTGGTCGCGGTCGCCGTGATCGCAGCTTCATCCGCCGGCGAGAGAACCTCCGCGCGATCGAGGACGACTTGCGCGGGGTTGTGTCGCCGCAGTGTGGGTCCGAAGTCGTCACGGCCGAGCGCAACACCGGCCAGAAGTAACAGCCCCGTGACGATTCCCGTTATCCGCATGCAACCCCCTTTGCCGCGCCCTCGACCCATCCCGCCTGGTACCGTGCCTGCCGCCCGGCTATTCGTCGCCGGAGCCCACTAAGATCTTGCGCCCGCGACATCATGCGATCCCTCCTCGAACGTTTAAACCAAGAACAGCGCCGCGCCGTCGAAACGACGGAGGGGCCCGTGCTCGTCTTGGCCGGGGCGGGGACCGGAAAGACACGCGTGATTACCGTACGTATGGCATACCTGCTCCACCAGGGCCACGCGCCGGAGCGGCTTTTTGCCGTCACGTTTACCAACAAAGCCGCCACCGAGATGCGCGAGCGAGTGGCGCGATTGGTCGGCAAAGAAAAAGCGACCGGCCTCACCATCGGGACGTTTCACTCGTTTTGTGCGCGCGTCCTGCGCAAGCAAGGCCGTCGCATCGACCTCCCGCCGCGCTTCTCGATCTGCGATCAGGCCGATCAGATCGCTGCGCTCAAGAACGTGTTACGCGACATCCTGGCGGCCGAAACGATGCGGCCGCGCGACATTCTGGCGCGGATCTCGCTTCTTAAAAACAAGCTCGTCTCCGCGGAGCAGTATCTCGACGGCGCCGCGGTCGATGACCGTGATGAGTTCTTTGGGCAGGTCTACCTCCGCTACGAACAACATCTGCGCCGCACCCATACGCTTGACTTCGATGACCTGCTTCTGCGGATGGTCGATCTCCTGCGGACCGACCCCCCGCTCAAGGATCGCTACCGCTACCTGATGGTGGACGAGTATCAGGACACGAACGGCCCGCAGTACGAAATCGTTCGCCAGCTTGCGGAAAAGCGCAAGAACCTGTGCGTCGTCGGCGATGACGATCAGTCGATCTACGGCTGGCGCGGCGCGGACGTCAAAAAGATCCTTTCGTTCGAGCGCGACTTCCCGAGTGCGGCCGTGATTCGTCTGGAGACGAACTACCGATCCACCGATGAGATCTTGGTCGCCGCCAACAGCGTGATCGATCACAACATCGGGAGGCATGCGAAGAAGCTGCGCTCGGCGTATGGTCGCGGCGAGGCCGTCCGCATCGTTCCCGTTCAAGACGAGGAGCTGGAGGCGCGCGGGATCGTCGAGGAGATTGTGCAGGAAGTGCGCAAGCCCCAAGGGCTCACGTTTGCTGACTGCGCGATCTTGTTTCGCGCCGCGAATCAGTCGCGGGCGTTCGAGGCCGAGCTGCGCGCGCGCAACGTCGACTACACGATCGTCGGGGGCCAGTCGTTTTTCGATCGCAAGGAGATCCGCGACGTGCTGGCGTATCTCAAAGTGCTCGTGAATCCGCGTGACGACGTGTCGTTGCTTCGCGTCGTGAACTGTCCGCCGCGGGGCATCGGTAAGACGACGCTGGATCGCGTCGTCGACAACGCCGCGCAGATGAACTGCGGCATCCAGGAGGCGTTTTTTCGCACACCGCTTCCGTCCGGCGCGGGCACGGCGCTGCGTTTTCTCCAGAGCAAACTGGAGCAGGCACGCCGCACGACCGGCAGCATCGTACGGCGGATCGAATGCATGCTGGAGCTTGTGGATTACCAGGCAGAAGTGAATCGCTGCTATCGCGAACCGCGGCAACGCGAACAGCGCTGGAGCGGCGTCCAGGAAGTATTGAACTTCGCGGAAAACTACGAACGGCGCGCGAAGAACGCGACCCTCCCCCAGTTCTTGGAGCGGCTCACGCTTTCTGAAACCGAGGACCGCACCAGCGACGAGGAAGAGAAACAAGCGGGGAACGCGGTGCGCCTGATGACGCTGCACGCGGCGAAAGGGCTCGAGTTTCGCCGCGTGTATCTCGTTGGAATCGAAGAAGGCACGCTGCCGCACGAGCGGTCGGTCGCGGACGACACGATCGAGGAGGAGCGGCGCCTCATGTATGTCGGGATCACACGCGCCCAGCGCAACCTGACGATTTCGTTCGCGAAACAGCGCGCCAAGCACGGCCACCGCGTGCGCTGCATGCCGTCACGCTTTCTCTACGAGATCAAAGGCGAGGCGCCGCCCGACGACTGGGTGCCGGCCGGGCAAAAGGCACCGGCGCCAGCGAAACCGAAGAGCCCGCGCTCTCGTGTACGGCGCGCACCCCCGCCCGCGTAGGTGCAGCCGGTCAACGCCGTGTCAGCTTAGGCCGTACGACGCGTACTTCGTGGTCGCCGAGGCGGACGCCGTATGCGCGCGGGATGTAGTCGTCCGCACCGACCACGAAGCGGTGGGCGCCGGGCGCGATGCCTTTGAGTTCGACCGTTCCGTTTTCCGCGTTCGATTCGGCGCCGTCGAGGTCGACGCATCCGCCCTCGGTGTCGCCAAAGTTCACGACCAGCCGCGCGGTTCCCAGCCTAAGTTCGAAAGGCGGTGCTCCGCGCGTACGCATGCGGTTCGGCGCCCAGCCCCGCGGCGTGATTGCAGCGACGAACGGAACGCTAGGTGATCACGCGCTCGTGCTTCAGTTGCGTTTCTTTCTTCGGGAACGGCTTGCGCGCGCTCGCGCTGTGTCGGCGCGACAGTCGAAACACGTATCGAATCAAAACGATCCACATAGCGACACACTCCACTCAACCATTGCCGTTCACCGTGCAACGTTTCGCTGAGTCCACGCTGAGGTTTCGCATTGTGGTTCGGTGTGTTTGCTTTGTTCGTTTTCTTACGAACGCTAAGTCGCGACTAAGTTCATCGCACTACTTTTCTTTGCAGACGCATGGAGCAAACAAAAGGAGTCCCCCCAATGCGCTTTCCCAAGCATTCACTATTGAGCCTGCTCATCGCGGCGCTGTTCGTCGGCGGCTGTAGCAGCTCAAAAAAGACTGGCGATCCGGCCGAACCGGTATTCTCCGTCGCGCTGTTCACCGCCCAGTCGGCGCAAGTTACGAACTCGTACTTTCCGCTTGTCGCGGGTGCGATTCGGATCTACCAGTTTCAAAGCGAGGACGGACGCGAGACCGTCATTGAAGAGGTTCTCGAAGGTACGCGCCAAGTCGCAGGCGTCACGTGCGCCATCGTGCGCGTGCGTGAATATCTCGGCGATCTTTTGATCGAAGACACCGAGGACTGGTACGCCCAGGATCGAAGCGGCAACGTCTGGTACATGGGCGAAGCCGTGATCAACTACAACTACGACGATGAAGATGAGCTGGTGTCCACCGACACCGACGGTTCCTGGGAAGCAGGCCTGGACGTCGCGAGCGTCGGCTCGCTCGCGATTGCCGGCATCATCATGAAGGCGTCGTTCTCAATTGGCGATAAGTACGCGCAAGAGACGTATCTCGGCGAAGCTGAGGACACCGGCGAAATCGTCGCAACCAACGTGCTCGTTACGCTCGCGACCGGAATGTCGTATCGCTGCCTCCAAACGCGTGACATCAATCCGCTCGAGGCCGGATCGAACGAGTTTAAGTACTACGCACCGGGCGTTGGCCTCGTCGCCGAACACCCCGAATTCATGCCCGCCGAGCAAACCGAGCTCCTGATCGAACTCAACTTGTCCGAGTCCAGCATTCCGAATTTCGGCGCCGCGACGTTCACCAATCCCAGCAACATCACCAACAACTTCTTCCCGTTCGTGCCCGGCGAGGTCCAGACCTACGCCGTCAACACGGAAGACGGCGTCGAGACCGTGATCTCCGAAACACTCGACGAGACGCGTCTTGTCAACGGCCTCGCATGCCGTGTCGTCAAGGTGGAGGAGTACCTCGGTGAACTCTTGCTCGAAGAGACCCACGACTGGTACGCGCAAGACGATGCCGGCAACGTCTGGTACATGGGCGAGGACGTCGTGAACTTCGAGTACGACGACGAAGAGAGTGACGAGCCCACCGGCACCAACAACGAGGGTGCGTGGGAAGCGGGCGTCGATGGCGCCGTAGCCGGAATTCTCATGTGGAACGCGCCCGTCATCGGACAGCCGTACTTCCAGGAATTCTACGAAGGTGAAGCCGAGGACATGGGCGTTGTCGTCCGAACCGGCGTCACCGTGACGGCGACGGACGGGCAGGTGTATACGGGCTGTATTCAAACGCTCGACTGGACACCGCTTTCGCCCGAGAGCGTCGAGTACAAGTACTACGCGCCGGGCATCGGAGTGATCCGCGAGCAATCGCTCGACGGCGAATCCGATCCTGTTGACATCCTCGGAACGTTCGACCGCGACACCGAACCTAGCTTGCCCGACTTCGGCGCTGCTGTGTTCACGAACCCGACACAAATCACGCACCCGCACTTGACGTACACACCCGGCACGAGCTGGGACTTCGAAGTCGAAACCGATGAAGGTACCGAGACGATTCTTGTTGAGGTGCTCGCGACGACGCGCGTCGTCAACGGCGTGACATGTGTCATCGTCCGCGACCGCGTCTGGTTGGATGATGTCATCCAGGAAGACACGATGGACTGGTACGCGCAAGACGACGCCGGCAATGTCTGGTACATGGGCGAAGAAGTCGTGAACTACAACTACGAAGAAGACGGCGTCACGCTGATCGATACCGATGCCGACGGATCGTGGGAATCGGGCGTCGACGGCGCGGTCGCCGGCATCCAGATGTGGGCGACGCCGCCGTTCGGCATGTCGTACTACCAAGAGTTCTACCTGGATGAGGCCGAGGACATGGCGATCGTGATCCGCGACGGGGTCACGTTAACCCTCAGTGGAGGCCGCGTGTTTACAAACTGCCGCCAGGTGCTCGAGTGGACGCCGCTCGAAGGCTACGCCTTGGAGTACAAGTTCTACGCGCCCGGCGTCGGCCTGATTATCGAGCGCAAGCTCGACGGTCAGGAACTGGAACTCCTGCCCCCGGCCACGGAGTAGTTTCCGCCAAGACGTCGAGCCATCGGCAAACGATCATCGGCATGGCGGCGTCCTTTCGGGCGCCGCCATTTTATTAGCCCTTGCCGGTGCGCAACGGCACCCACGCCACATTCAGGTTGCGCAACGCCTCGCGCTCATCGTCGGTGAGCGCGACGCGATCTCGGATCGACTTGAATAGCGCGATCTGAAAGACCGCAGCGTCGGTCACGCGCTTCGCAGGTTCTAAGTCTTCGCTCTCGCGGATCGGCCCGGTGGGCTCGCGTTCCAAGTACGCATCCGGAATTCCTGCGCCCCATTCCGCGATTATCGGATCGAGTTGATCGCCCAACGATGGGCGCAGCACTTTACTGATCATCTGAATGCGCACGGCCTGTTGCCACGTCGCGCGATCGGTGTGCTCGATGCGCTTGAAGTGCTCGTCCCACTGGATGGAACCGGAAAACAGATCCAGGCCGACGGTTCCTTTCACGCCGGCCGGGTAAAGCGCGGCGCGTTGCGCGTCGTCCAGCATGCTTTCGACGTCGCGGTAGAGACCGTCGTGGAGGCGCACCGAATCGACGCGCTTTTGCAGCTCAAACGTCTCCTTGTTGTAGCCCGCCTTGCGACGGGCATCCGCTTCGATGAACCGATGACCGATCTGTTCGAGCAGATCTTCTTGCTTCGCGGTCAACGGCACACCCGCGTTGCGCAGTGTAGCGTGAACGAGATTGACCGCGAACGCGGGATGCTCCCACGCTGCGCCCGCGGCTTCGCCCTTGATCGCCTCCGTGATGATCGCGCCGACGTGCTTGGTGAGCTCGCCGTAAAACTCCGGTCGCATTTTCTTCGTGCCGTGCGCGATGCCATGAGCATCCGCGAGGAGCGGCATCAAGGCGGCGCTCGAACGACCGAGGTCGTTCCAAGAGACGGCATCGAGTCCTTTTTCGGTGTCGCGGTAGACGTAGCGCGGACTCTGTTTGCTTCGTTTCGTCGCACCGACCCCCGTGCCAGGCTTGGGTGCGCCCGCATCGTTGGAAGTCGTGCCCGCAGACGGCTTGTCGGCAGGAGAACGCCGCGCGACTTCGGTGCGCAGGCGCTCCATCTCTTTGAGTTGGCCTTGGACCCGCTCCTCAAGCTCCGCGTTGCGCCGGCTGAGAGAGGACTCGCCGCGGTCGGACGTGGTGCGAGAAGACAGGCGCGCGTTGTCGTCGCCGCCGCCGGCGAGATGCATGACGACCGCGCCGAGTATCGCTCCCACCGCGGTCGCCAGAAAGTGTTGCCGATTCATCGCAAGTCTCCAAACGATTGGAAGGGGACGCTCATGCCGACGCTACTGCGACGTCGCGGTCTTATTCGTCCCGTCCCGCAAGACTAGCGGTCGCGGCCGAGAATGTAGTTCGCCGCTTCGAGGAGCAACGCCACTTCCGGTGCCCCCGAAAAATGACGCAGTTCCGTGCGGGCCGACTCCACCATCGCGTCCGCCGTTTCGCGGGCCGATTCGATCGCGCCGAATTCGGCGAGCAGGGGCAGCACGCTGCGGCGTTGTTGGGCATCGTCGCTCCCGAATGCGGCGGCGAAACGCGCGCGGCCCTCGGGCGTCGCCCGTTCGCGTAACCGGAGCAACGGGAGCGTCATCTTGGCTTTCTCGAGATCGGTGCCGAGCGACTTCCCGACCGCGTCCTCATGACCGGTCAGATCGAGAATGTCGTCAATAATCTGGAACGCGCTGCCGATGCGATATCCAAAGTTCGCAAGGGCGTCCTGATGTTCCCTCGAAGCCCCGGAAAGCTGCGCGCCGCAACGCAACGCGGCAGCGTAGAGCGCGGCCGTTTTGTCCTCGATGATGCGAAAGTACGTTTCTTCCGACATGTCGGCGTCGTGGCGGTGATGCACCTGCAAGATCTCGCCGCGACACACGACCTCAACGATCTCGGCCAGATACCGCGACGAGAATCGATCCTCAAGCGCGGCCGCTTCTTTAAAACATGTGGCGAACATGTAGTCGCCGAGCAGGACCGCCGTTTCGTTGCCCACGCGACGGCTGATCGTCTCCACCTGTCGCCGCATCGCCGACTCGTCCAAGATGTCGTCGTGGACCAGCGTCGCGGTATGGATCAGCTCGACGATCGCGCCCACCGTGTGATGCTGCGGCGTGACCGCCCCACACATCCGGCCGGCGATCACGGTGAGGGCGGGGCGCAACCGTTTGCCCGCGAATCGACCGACGTGGCGGAGCAGCGCCTCCATCGCGGGCGTGTGCGACGTGGTCATGCGCGTGATTTCGCGCTCGACGGCCTCCATGTCGGCGCGGATCGGCCCCAGGAGGCGGGTCAGCGGCGACGCGGTCTTTAGGGTCATGGCGGCATGATTCTAAAGAACGGGGCGCGCGCGCGCGAACGTCGCGCGCAGTTACTCCTTGTACTTCTCGCGGTTCTCGCGGTACCAGGCCCGCCACTCGTCGGCGGTTTCGCCGGCATCAGCGCCCGTGATGCGCCGGAGCTGCTTTAACGCCGTCTCGCGCGTCGTCGCGTTGTTGGTCTTCAGCGCCGAGATGAGGACCTCGATGGCCTCCGCGGTCACCTTGGGCGCGGGCGGGATGCCGGCGCGGCCGCTGATGCTCCGCAGCGCTCCCACGAGTTGGCCCATGTGGATCCGTGTGCGCAGGTTGTCCAGCATCGTGAGGGCGGACGTGATGAACAAGAACGGAAAGATGATCCGCAGCGTCCACGGGTCGGAGAACCCGGGCGGCGGCTCGAAAAGGAAGTAGATCGCGCAGCCGAACATGACCACGACGAGGAGGAGGGAGGCGGATGTGCGAGACACTAAAACTCGTGGAAATCCTTGGCGGGCCCTGAGTTGCGGATAAACTTAGCGCCGATATCCTAGGCGGGGCCCGAGCCTCTCCCAAGCGTTGGTTTCCGAAGAATTGTCCGTGCCGGGTTGCTTTGACCGGTCGCTTTGACTGGGCCCCCTGGACTGGGAGACGCTTTTGGGAAACTCGCGCTCTCAACGCAGCATATGTCTTACACGATCATCGACACCTGCATCGGCTGCACCGCGTGCGCCAAAAAATGCCCCGTGGAGTGCATTGCCGGCATCCGTAAGGAGCTCCACGTCATCGACCCGACGCTCTGCGTCGATTGCGGTTTGTGCGGCTACGTGTGCCCGGTGAACGCGATTTTGGACGACACCGACCAGATCGCAACCCGCCTCAAGCCCAAAGAGACGCCCAAAGCCAAGGTCGATCCCGATCTTTGCACGGGTTGCGTCTTCTGCGTCGACGTCTGCCCCTATGACGCCCTCGCCATGGTCGACTACGACTCGGTGCCGGGCGTCAACATGGTGGCGGTGGTCGACCAGGACGCGTGCATGGGCTGCGATCACCTATGCACATCGGTCTGCATCAAGGATGCGATCGAGTTGCACTTTGTGGATTCGAAGAAGTCGGGTCAACGAGCGCCTGTTGGCGCTTAGCTTGCCGGGTCCATCACAGGCTGTCCGGTGAGTCCGTTCGCGGGCTCACCGGACAGCCTGTGAAGCCATCGTTGGGCTGCGAGCGCTTGCTAACCGCCGCGGCGGCGTCGGATGCGGTCGAGGAGGCGGCGCTCGTACTCGGTGAGGCGCCGACCGGAGTCCGAACGGCGTTCTAGTTCAGCGGCGCTGGCGTCCTCGTCCTCCTCCTCGGGCGGCTGGAGCGGTTTGGCATAGAGGCGTTGCTCAAAGGGGTCATAGGGAAAGACCAGCGCGTGAACGAGACGGTCGCCGTAGCCCGTGGCGTAGCCGTTGGTCCCGCCCGCCTTAAAGAGCAGCGCACTTCCCGCCGTCCCCGACGGAACCGCGAACGGTCGGTAGCGGAGTTTCGTCTGCAGCGTCGTGAGCAACGCGGCGGCCATCTTGGTCGCCTTGGCTAACGCATCGGCATCGCTCTTCGGAAGGGGGAAACCCACGCGTTCCGCGCGCAACTCAATCGCCGCGGCGGCGTATATGTGGGCGCGGACAAGTGCCTCGAACGAGGACAGAAGTAGCGCATGGTCGCCAAACACCTCGGCGCTGTAAACGCGGCCGCGCACCGCCGTAATGAATCCGACGACGCGTTTGCCTGCGATATCGGGAAAGCTTGCGAACGCGGCTTGGCAGGTGACGCAGTACTTCGCCAACGCAGGCGCCTCGTCGATGGCAGCGAGTGAGAGGCGATCGTCGTCGCTCGGGCGAAAGTTCAGGAAGTGCGAAACGAACGTCGGCACGAGGTTTCGAGACGGGTTGGATATCGCGCGCTCGCGCAGGTAGGGCGGCGCAGGCGTGGGATGCATGCGGAACGCCAACGGCTTGGAGCGGTAGCGGCGCTGGTACTCCGCGGGCAGCATGTGGACTTCCTGCGTCTTGCCGGGCGGGATGATCAGGTCGCGCGGCGCCATGCGGTCGAGTTTTCCGCCGACGAGAATGGTGCCGCCCATCAGCAGGGCCGGCCGCTTCCCGCCGTTGGTCACATCGACGTTGTAGCGACGCTCGGGCCACCGGGGCTCGACAAACGTCAACTCCGACGCCCCGACACCGGGCGCGATCGCCAGCGAAGCGGGCGCCTTGTCGATGATGAGCGGGATCAAGACGACCTGTCCCGACTGCACCGGATCGCCCAAGGACAATCGCGCGACCACGGAAGCGAAGAAGTTCTGATGCTTCGGAGCCGCGCCATCTTCGGCACGCACGGGCAAAAGCGCCATCAACAGAAAAAGGACGACCGGCGTTTTGAAATAGCGCATGTACGCACCCTAGCAGGGAACGGCGGCCGCCCTAATCCGCGCGGGTCTACGCGGAGGATGGGCACGGCGATCGGCTTGGGCTCCAGCCAGGTCTAGCCGCCCGCGTTTTTTTGGAGGCTGAGGCCGACGAGAAAGACCGCGACTCCTCCGACGAGGAAGCCTACTTCGAGCGTCATCGCGTTGGGTCCGCGCTCTCGTCCGAAGAGAAATCCCATGGGGAGCATCACCAACGCCAAAATCTGCAGGGCACGGCCCAAAGTGCGCATCCCGGGATGCTAGCGGTTTTGTGATGCGCGACAAGCCCCCAACCCGCCTCAACTTCATACATTCCGCCACAATCCGCCGCTTGTCATATCCCGCTGAAATCAACATACTTAGGCAGTGCGGCGTGTTGTATTTGGCGGATTACTTGTCCTCCTGACGTGTTTTTCGGGCATTCGTGACGCGTCCGCGGCCGAAAAACCGCGCCTCCGGGCGCCCCGGGTCGCCGTTGGCCCCGTCATCGATGGCGTCTTGTCCGACGCTTGTTGGTCCGATGCGTGGCAAACGATCGACCAGCCAGACCACCTGCATCCGAGCTACCGTGACGCATGGACCGGGCCCAACGATCTCTCGGCCCGCGTCCAAGCCGTGGTCGTTGAGCACGACCTCTACCTCGCCTTCTCCATCCGCGACGAGGCCTTGGTACACGCGCCGGGGCGCGACTGGTGGATCGGCGACACGATCGAGTTGTTTTTCGACACCGACCTCGTCTCCGATGAGCCCCGCGATCGATTCACCGAGGACGACCTCCAACTGTTCCTGATCCCGTTTCAAGGCGGCCAGCGTTGGGGTGTGGTCGGTCGGGACCCTTCGCGCCCGTTTGGGACCGGTGGCCTGCACGGCATTGAGGTCGCGCACCGCGCGGTCGAAGGCGGATATGAACTCGAGGCGCGGATCCCGCTCTTTAACCTGCGGCCGCTCCGGCCCGACGCGAGCGGCGCCATCGGTTTCGACATCGCCATCAATGACCTCGATGACCCGGCCAGCACGCGTCCGGAGAGTTACCTCACATGGTCCGGCCGCTTCGACCTGTACCGGGAGCCGAGCCACTTCGGACGTCTGACCCTGCCTTCGCTGGCGGCGCCCGCCTCCACGCCGCCCGCACGACGCCCGTGGCTTCTGTTCTTGATCGGCGGCACGTGCTTTTTTGCCGCCGCGTGGGTTGCGCTACGCGCTCTGCCGCGCATGGAAGCGTGGACGCGGCGGACACGTCTGGCCCTGACGCTCGCGCTCGCCGCGCTGGCGCTGGTCGCGCTGTTGGCGCCTTACCTCGCCGACTCCCTCGATCGCACGTGGACCCGCGCCGCGGCGGAGCCCGATCTCGATCGCGCCGCGCGCGTTGTGCAAGCTTGTTTAGACGTTGACTCCGGGCCACCCGCGCAACGCGGACGGCGCGCGCTCACGCTGCTGCGCGACGGTAGCGTGCGGATTCGCGCCCCCCATCGCTATGCGACGGTGCCGACGACCGTCGCGCCGCCCCTCGCCACCGACGCACCGCTTCCGTCCAACCGCGCGTACCGCATTCCGCTCGGGCCGGGTGCAACCCGTACGTTTCCGTTGGAAGGGCGGACCGCACCCGCGCGCCTGCGGTGCGATCTCGAATCGCGCGAGGCCGCCACGCGCGCGCAGGCCGGCGAGCTCGTCGCGGAAATCACGATCGCCTTCGACGAGGGCCCGCCCACGCGTGTCCAGCTCACGCGCGAGCAACTAACCCCGGCCATCGTCGCCCTGGGGACCGAACGCACCAAAAAACTCGCGAGCCTCACCGTCCGCAACCTGCACCCGTTCCGCGAGCTCGCTCTCCACGCGCTCTGGAGCGAAACTGCGGACGGCTCGTGGGCCGCGATGCCGTTGCCGACTCTCTCCCCCGCCGGCATTCCGTTGGACGTGTGGCATGGAACCCCGACCGGCGCGATCGTGTCCCTCACCGGCTCAACAACGACAGCGATTCAGGTCACGCCGCGCGCGGCGGATCAACTTTGGATTGCCGTCTCGGCCGACGGAGCGTATCCGCGCACGGCGTACGGCGCGTTGTGCGCCACGGTGCGCGCGTTGGACGCGTCGGGCGAAACGCTCGCCGCATTGGAGCTGCGCAACGGACGGGACTGCGTCGATCCCAAGCTGTCGCTTCTCGCCGACGGCGAATCCGACGAACGTTTGGCGATGGAATGGATTCGCTCCGGCATCATTCCCGCGCGCTACACGCTCCACACGCTCCCGCTCGATCCCGCGCGCCCCTTGGATCGCCTCGTTGTCGAGACGCACGGTGTGCTGACGCAGCTCGACGTGGCGGCCGTCACGCTGGGCCGACGTATGCCGACGCCCCAAGCGCTCGCCGCCGAGCTGACGCTGGACGGTGACTTGTTATCGGTACGCGCGGAGGCGCAGCCGTCGATGCGTGGTCTTCACTTCCGGTTGCAGACGCCCGACGGCGTGGTCGGCGCCGCCGCCGTTGTGAAGTCCGACGCGTGGGAAGGGCGAGCGTTATCGTTTCGCACAGACGGAATGGGTACGCTGGAGGTCGCTTTGCCGCGCAGCGCGTGGGCCGTCACGCTCGAACAAAACCGCGCGCTGGTTTTTGGCCTCGCCGCGTTCCTGGCGGCCCTCGTCGCGGTCCTTGTCGGCGCGCTGATGCTGGGCCGCGCTCGCAAACTTCGCGTGAAAATGTTGATCACGCTAGGTGCGGCGACGGTCGTGCCGCTCGGCTTCCTTGTGTATTTCTTGGTCGGCACGCTGCAGCAGGACGCCGAAGCGGAACAGGAAAACGCCACCCGCTTTGCCCTGGTCACAGCACGCCAACACATTCAGGCGCAGCTGGCATCCGTGCGCGAACTGGCGGTGGCCACGCGCGACTCGTTGGAATTGCTCGTTCGATCCGGGGAGCGTGATACGGACCGGTGGATCGAACGACAACGCGTCGCGCTCGCCGGCGGTCAAGCGTTTCTGCGCACGCTCGGCCTGACACGCAACGCCGAACCCGAACTACAAAATCGCGCGTTCTTGGGTGCGGTGCGACGTTCCGGCCTGTACTACTCCGCGTGGGATGGATTGATGGCGATCGGCCTCGCGCCGGGCAGCAAGGATCGCGTATGCACGGTCGGCCTGCGGTCCGATGCGCTGTTGCCGCCGCCCACCAAGACCACGCGCACGATCCTGTTCGCGCCGACCGGCGAGCCGCTCGCGGGCGCGGTTCCAAACGCGCTGCGCACTCCGCAAGCTGTCGCCGAGTTGGAGACCCGAGCGCGCGCGATGCGCCGGCAGGGCGTCGCGCCCTACGATGCGCGGACGTGGCTCGATGGCAAGCCCGTTTCGCTCGCCCTGGAGTTGGTCCGCGACGGCGACCGCGTCGTCGGCATGCTCGGCGCGTATCGGTCGCGCGTCGAAACCGAACGCGCGCAGGCCGCTGCGATGCGGACCGTGTTGCTGGCCGGACTCGCCGCGCTCCTGCTCGTCGTCGTGGCTGGCGGATTTTTGGTCGAACGCGTGACCGATCGCCTCCAACGCGTGACGCGCGCCGCCAACGCGGTGGCGCAGGGCGAATGGTCAAGCCGCGTCCCGGTCGAAGGCGTGGACGAGTTGGGTCGCTTGGCGCAGTCGTTTAACACCATGGCCGACGCGCTCAACGAGCGCGCGCGCGCCGTGGAATCGTTGCACCAAGGCATGCACGAACTCACGGCGTCGCTCGACCCGCGCGAAGTCGCCCGCACGGCCGCCGAGTTGCTGGTTCGCGCCACCGGCGCCACCCATGTCGCCCTGTACGCAATGGAACGCGCCACGAGCCGTTTGGATCCGCTCCACGTGATCGGAAGCGGCGCTCCGCTGGGCACGCGTTTGCCACAAGACGGGCCGGTCGTGAACGCCCTCGCCACGCGCACGTCCGTCACCGCAGCGGGGCGTTTGTTTGTGCCGCTTGCGGTCGCCGATCGTGCCGTGGGGATCGCCGTTTGCTCGCCGTTGCGCGAGGGCACACCCGTCGATCACGATGCACTCAACGCGACCGCGCGCCAGATTGCCATCGCGTTGGAGAACGCCCGGCTGTACCGCGTCGCGGTGACCGATGAGGTCACGGGCCTCTACACGATGGACTATTTCATGCGGCGGTTGCGCGAGGAGGTAGACCGCGCCGCCGTTTCAAAACGTCCGCTTGCTGTGGCCCGCATCGCGATCCGCGACTTTGATGAGTTTGTGCGCCAAGAAGGGACGGCTGTCGCGCATCGCTACGCCGGCGCGATCGCGCGCACCATCGCGGACCGTCTGCCCAGCCGCGATCTTCTCGCGCATCGGCGCGCCGGCGAGTGGATGTTGCTCACACCCGAACGCGAGCCGGAACAGGCGCAGCGCCTGCTGCATCGCTTGCACGAAGCGGTCACGCAGCGTGCCGCCGAGCTCGCGGGTGATGATCCCGCCCCGATGATCGCGACGGCGCGCGTGCACTTCCCGCAGGACGGGGCCGCAGCGGACATCTTGCTCGATACGCTCGATGCTAAGGCCGTGCAAGCCGGCGCGCGGCCGACCGACGAAGCGCTGCCCGCCGAACTGGGCATGGTGCTCGGCAAGAGTCCGACCATGCGCGCGGTCCTGGAAGTCGTAGCGCGCGTCGCCCCGACAAACGCCACCGTTTTGGTCGGGGGCGAAACCGGCTCCGGCAAAGAGGTCATCGCCGATCTCATCCAAGCGAACAGCGACCGCGCGCAAAAGCCGTACATCAAAGTCAACTGCGCCGCGATCCCGGAATCGTTGATCGAGTCCGAGCTCTTCGGCCACGAAAAGGGCGCGTTCACCGGCGCGCAGCGGCGGCGCATCGGGCGCTTCGAAGCCGCCCACACCGGCACTTTGTTTCTCGACGAAATCGGCGAACTTCCGTCGGCGTTGCAAACCAAGCTGTTGCGCGTTCTGCAGGAGCGTGAGTTCGAACGCGTCGGGTCGACGACGCCCATCGCTGTGGACGTGCGCATTGTGACCGCCACCAATCGCGCGCTGGCCGACCTGGTTCGTCGCGGCGAGTTTCGCGAGGATCTCTACCACCGCCTTCATGTCGTCGAAGTGCGCGTCCCGCCGCTGCGCGAACGCCGCGAGGAGATTCCCCATCTGGTCGAGCGCTTCCGGCAGGAGTTCAATCAACAGCACAGCCTGCGCGTCGCGGCGTTCGCCCCCGACGCGTTGGACCTGCTCTACCGCCACGTGTGGCCGGGCAACGTCCGCGAGCTGCGCAATGTCGTCGAGCGGGCGATGCTGCTCGCACCCGGAGTCACGGTCGAAGGCCGCCACCTCGACATGGGTTCGTCCGCACCCGCCGCGCACCCGACGGCCGTCGAAGGACTCACCGTGCGCCAGGAGGCCATCTTGGCGTACGCCCGCGCGCACGGCGGCGTCTCGAATAGCGACGTTGTGCGCGATCACCGCGTGAGCGCACGAACGGCTCTCCGCGAGCTCAACCGCTTGGTCGAACGCGGCATCCTGGTCCGCGTCGGCCGCCGCCGCGGGGCGATCTATCGAACACCGCGCGCGTAAGATCTGTCGAAGCATGGATCGGCGTGTAGGCGGCCGTGATCCCGCCAGATCTCGAAGCCTGACAGACTTGCTCTATTTCGGACGATCGACCTCAAACTCAGTGATTTAGCCTTGGCCTTAGTCCCTTGTCTGATAGGCATAGGATGGTTGCGCCCTCAGGAGTCCCTATGTCCCTTATGCAAAAACTTACGGTGGTCGTCGCCCTTGCGGGCTTCGGCGCCTGCGGCGGCGGAGGCGGCGGCGGTGGTGGCGGCGGACCCGCCCTTCCGATCGACCCTCTCACGCAGGCCGCCCTTCAATCCATCTTTAATGACGCCGCGATTGCCGGCAACATCAACACCCAAAACATCTTCACGTTGGGCGTATCCCCGTTCGACGCGACGTTCGGCGGTCGTTTGATGAGCATCGCCCAGCCCGGCCTGTATATCTCCCCGTCTTCGGTCGCGTGGGGTGTTAACGGCGCGGGGAATGCGGCGGTGTCGTTTAACGGCTCGCCCGCCGCGTATGTGATCGTCCGCGCCCGCAACGGCCTCAACCCGGCCGACTCCATGCTGCTCGCGATCGGCGGTCTCGGCACGCCGCTCGGCCCGCTGAGTCTTCCCGACAACGCGTTTCAAACATTCGCCTTCGCCGGAGACATTACGACGCTTCAGCTGGAAAACAGCACCGACGGGGCGGTCGCGGTCATCGGCGAAGTGGAGGCGAAGAGCTTCGATATCGCGACAAATTTCGGCGGTGCGGCGTTCGACTCCAACCGCGGCCTAGTGCAGTTCAACTTAGGCGCGGCGCCGTTTGAAGCTTCGTTTAACGGTCGTGTGATGACGGTCGGCGTGCCCGAACTCTATGTCGGCGATTCGTCCAACGCGTTTGGCGTGACCGGAGCCGGCACCGCCACGATCGAATTCACAAACGCTCCCGCGCGGCTTGTTTCGATCCAGGCGCGCGGCACCGACGGCACGAATGGCCAAGGCGTTGCCGACGCGGAGATCCGAACCTTTGGACCGGGTGGCGCACTCGAGACCTTTAACTTGCCGAACAGTCAGTTCGCCCCGCTCTCGCTGCGCGGCGAGATTACGCGCATTGAAATTGTGAACGTCGCGAACACCGGTCTCGCGTTGGTTGGTTTGATCGCCGCCCAGGGCAACACGCTCGACACGCGCTTCGACGGTACGTTTGGTGCGACCGTGTTTGACGATCTGGTCGGCGCACCCGCGCCGTTTACGTTAACGGCGGGCAACGTGGCCGCGACGTTTGACGGTCTCATTCTCAACACACCGGGCCTTTCGTTTCCGCCGAGCGAGAACGCGTTCGGCGTCACCGGAGACTCCACGGCGTCCATCACGTTTGCCACCGATGTCGGCATTGTCGTTGGTCGCGTGCGCGGCACGGGCGCCGATATCGGCCTTCCGGAGGCCGCCTCGATTCTGACAGTGCGCGACGCAGCCGACCAAGTCATCGGAACACTCGCCGTGCCCAACGACCAGTTCGCGTATTTCCAGTTCACGGGCGCGATCGCGTCCATGGAACTGTCGAACACAGTCGATGGCGCGAGCGCCGTGATCGGCGAGATCACAGCGCTAAAGACCGACTAGAGCAACCTTGTCCACCGTCGCCGCGGCTTTGATCGTCGCGGCGGCGGCCCCACGTTCGTTTGAGCATCGGCCGACGCACCGAGGCCGATCCCGACGCGGGCCGACCCTATCCGGCCGTGCCCTCAAACAGCTGGCGGATGCGGGAACGCGCCTTAGCGGCGTCGCGGCCACCCATCGCGATGTGCGTTTCGTACTCGCGCACAGCTTCACTCGGACGCCCTTCGTGCTCGTGAATGGCCGCGAGTTTGAATGCAATCTCGGCGAGCAATTCACGATCCTCGCCAGCGTCGTTACGCGCATGTTCCAGCTCACGGCGCGCACCGTCAGCGTCGCCGCCACGTCGCAACCCATCCGACAGCGCGGCGCGCGCCCGCGCAAGACTCGGATCGAGCTCCAGCGCCTTGCGATAGCTGCGCACGGCTTCCCGCGTCCGCCCGACGCGATACAGGGTGTAGCCGAGGTTGTTCCAACCCACCGGATCCGCGGGCGCCAATCGCACCGCGCGGCGCAAGTACTTCACGGCTTCGGAGTAGCGATCCAATTGCAGCAACGACTCCGCGAAATTTAAATGCGCCGCAAAGCTCTCGGGATCCAACTCCAGCGCTTGTTCAAACTGCCGCTTCGCTTCTGAACGCCACGAGTCCGCCTCGTCCACATCGGACGCAAGCTCGGCGCGCCGCGCCGAGATGTAGCCCAACAGGAGATGCGCCTCCATGAATTTCGGGTCCAACTGCAGAGCCGTCTCCGTGTCTTGCCGTGCGCCTTCCAACACACGCGCCGCTTCCTCGTACGAACGACGCGACGCCTGCACTTCACCGAGGTCGGATTCTTTCGCAGCCCGCTCCAAAACGATCTCGAATGCCGTCAACCCGACATCGGCAAGACCGAGCCGCCAAAACGGCTCGCCCGGTTCGACGCTGAGGGCTTGCTCCAGCGCGCTGCCGCGACCGGCGACATCGTCGGCCGGCAGGCGAGCCAGCCGGGCCAGCGTCGCCGCCCGTGCGGGGGGAATGCCGGGAGGCGCCGGGTCGTACAAAGCGGCCGCGGCCTCCGGGCCGTGAATGCGGCGCGCCAGATCGATGCGTCGCAGGTGAATCCCCAGCTGCAGCGGGTGCGTGGCGGTCAAGCGATGCAGATGACTCAGCGCGGCCTCCCAATCGCCCTGCCCTTCGCTCGCCACGGCCTGCCGGTAACGGGCCACGCTGTCCGCCGGCAGATCGCCGCCCCCGGGCACGTAGCTCGAACGAGGAAGCGACGCACAGCCGACCGCGCCGACGCATGCGAGACACGCCGCGAGGAAGCGAATATCGAAGACGCGCGGGCAAGTCCTCACGACGCCATCCTATAAACGGCCCGCCCCATTGCACGACAACGGAACGGGTTCGGGCATCGTGTCGCAAGACGAAGCGAGCCAAGTCCATCGCTTCTGTGTACGATTCCCCGATGGTATCGGCGGAGAGAAGTGGCCTCGAAATGGCAGGCCTTCGTTTCCAAGTCAGCATCTTTGAAGAGGCGCTCGTTCAAAACCCGGACGACACCGAGGCGCTGCGGTTTCTCTCGCATGGCTATGCCGTCACGGGGCGACAAGAGCACGGACTGGCGGTGGATCGTCGCCTGGTCGCGCTCCTGCCCCGCGACGAGCGCGTGCGCTACAACCTCGCGTGTAGTTGCGCCCTCAACGCCATGCCTGAAATGGCATTGGATGCGTTGAGCAAGGCCGTGGACCTCGGGTTTGGCGATCTCAAGCTTTTGCAAGGGGATACGGACTTGGATTCGTTGCGTGAAAACGAACGTTTCTTAGAGATCGTGGACCGCGTGACCGCGCTTCAATAAAAAAAGATCGCCACTGGCAAGGCCAGCGGCGATCCTCCTCTTCCTCACATCTTCCCGACCGCGCGCAAGCGCGCCTGCCAGGCGTAGATTCTTAGACTTCTTCGGACTCGATTTTTTCGAGCCAAGCCTGCCACTGGACGACAGCTTGTGCACGGACCTCAGGGGCACCGTTGTGGCTGTAGCCAAACGTCTGGCCCGAGAGTTCGCGCAGTGCCTCGAAGCACTTGAAGCGATACTCCAAACGCGCGTGCGCCAAGCCTTCGACGAGGACGCGGTAACCCGCGCGCGAGCCCAGCGTACCGAGCTGCGATGCGGCTTCGTAGCGGACGAAGTCGACCTTGTCTTCGAGCAAGCCTTCCACGTTCGGAATCGTGCGCGTGTCGCCGATGCGACCGAGCACCCACGCGCAACCCATGCGGGTCATGGCGTTGTCGCTCTTGAGTCCACTCAGGCAAACCGGAACGGCGATCTCACCGTAGCTCGCGATGCGCTCTAAGTTTGTGACGAGCGTTACGCCACGCTGATACTTGATGTTGTCAACACGCGCTTGGAGGCGCGTCTTCACGATCGGATTCGACGGTTCCGCGAATGCGTTCGCGGCCTCCGTCAAATCCTGCTTTTTCTCGCCGCTGGACGAGCAAGCCGTCGCGACGACAGCCAGGATTACGAGCCATACACGGACCATGAGATACCTCCGGGAATCGCGCCGCAAGTCATGCAGCTACCCTGGCTTGGGTATCGACCGGATGGTGCGCCCCCCTTTAACGATCAGCCGAAATTGTTCACCGGATTCGACATTTCCGTCCACCACGACAACCTCATCCGCCGCCGGGGCTTTCCTGCCATCGCTTCGATAAACACGGGCCGTCAGATCGGGATAAAACACGATATGGGCGCTGCCGGCGAGTCGAAGGCCCGGCGGAAAGCGCCAAGTCCGGCGTTTTCCACCCCGATCCGTGACGTGAAACGCCCCCGGCTCAAGGGTGGCTAAGAGCTCTTGGCCGGTCGTGCTGGCGTCCACCCGCAGGTTGGTGAGCCGACCCAACACCTGGCGCCAGGTCGGGGCGGGACCCAATCGAGCCCGGTTCACGACGGGCTTGCCGCGCAAACTGAATCCGGCCGGCAAAACGGTCGGTTGCCGCGGCGTCTTGCCGGGTTGGACGCCCCCGCGGGCCGGCTGCGGCTTGTCCGCCTCCTTGGGCTGGGGCTGCGATTGGGCTTTGGGCTCGGTCTTGCCGGGGGCGCCGGAGTCCGGCTCCGCCCCTTTTTTCGGCAGGTTGTTTGGGTTGTTTGGATTCGGGGCCGGTTCCGGGGCGGGCGACGGTGCCACGCACCCCACGCCCAGCAGCACGCACAAAGTTAGGGATTGCTTCACGCTCGTCTCCTCACGGCACTCAGTCCTATCATCAACACGGCCAAAACGAGCGGGAACCAGAACGCAGGACGGGGCGCGCCCGCTTCATCGAGTTGCGTCGCGTCCGTGACCAGACGGCCACCGGTCTTTCGTGCCATCGCTTGCGCGGTGGCGCGGTCGGCCTGCAGCCCCGCCACTTCCAAGGAGGCGGCGGACGGAATCGCCATGATCGCGCTACCGCACTGCACCACCGTGTCGTCTACCCCGACGCGCGCGCGGCCGTGACGGCGCCCAGGCCCCACGCGACGCATCACAACCGTGCGCGTTCCGATGACGACCGGTTGCTCCCCCGCTCCCAAAACATCGATCTCAATCGTGTGGCCCCGCCGCGTCACGTCGAGGGTCAGGTCCGTTTGATCGCGCGCCACCGCGTGCAACACGGCCGCTCGGTCACACGGGACAGCCGACACAACGACCTTTCCGCCCGCCCTCCACGCACCGAACAGGGCGGCGTCAGGCGCGAACAGGGGCACGGCCGCGCGGTCCCCGTTGGGAAACAGACGCGTGAAGTTTTGATAGACGCCGGCCGGCGGCGCCGCGCCCGCCAACCATGAAGGAGACTGTGCGGTCTTGGCATCCGCGCGCGCCACGCGCCGCGTCCCACCGTCGCGTTCGAGCTCGACGATGGCACGCGCCCAGTCCGACGCCGAAACAACGCGCGTGGGAAACAACAACAACGCGCGCGCATCCACGTCCCTTTGGACGAAGAGCGCCGCCCGCTCCATGCTGCCGAATTCGCGCAACGCGTCCGCCGCCAAAATCCAGTCGTGCCACGCGCCATCGCTGATCACGAGAAGGCGCCGCCGCTTGGAGGCTCGTTGCTCCAACATCGCGCGCGACGCACGCAGTGCGGGCACGATTTTCGTTTGTCCCTTCGGTCGCAACGCCGCGAGATCCCAGGACGCGGTCGCATTCGTTCGCCACTTCGAAGACGCCACGACCTCGGAGTGAAACGCGACAAACGCGACTTCGTCGTCGGGACCCAAGGCCGTGCGCAGCGCCTGCACCGCCGCCAACAATTCGGTCTTGCGCCGCTCCATGCTGCCGGACATATCCAGCGCCAAGAGGATCGCGTTTCCTTGGGGTGGACGTTCGGTCAGAGGCAGCACGGGTTCTAAGAGTCCACCGCGATACGGCGCACCCGACCACACCGCCAAACCGCACCCCTCGGTCACGGCCTGAACCACCTGCCGCTGCATCGCGGCGGGCAAGGAACCGCGGAGCGAAATCGCGTCGAAAAGACGTCGTTTCGCGGCGCTGGCAAGCACCTGATCGTCGCTTCCCAAAGCCCCCTGGAATGCGAAATCGGGGTGTGTCCAGGCTGGCTCTCCGAGCACCAGGACGCGCGGTTTGACGCCGATCCGGACCGGAAAATCGCGCCGATCCCCCTCGGTTGGGCCAAAATCCGAATGAATTTCCGCTCGGTAGACCACGACTCCGGGGGCGTCAATCCGGTCTAAAAACCGCACGTCGCTGACCTGGCCCGGCTCCAGGGAGAGGACCCGCGGCGTGCCGACCGGCTCGCCGTCGCGACTCAAAGAAAGGGCACATACGCGGGCCCCTTGGGCCGGGGTCTGGGTGCGTCCCACCCGCACCGAAAGGGAGAGGACGCGGCCCACCGGAACGCGTTGCGGCGCCGAGACCCCGAGCAGGACCATATCGTCCCGGCGAGGCCGCAAAACCACGTCTACAGGCCGTTTTGGAAGGATTTCGAGCACGCGCCCGGTATCCACGCCGTCGGTAAAAAGCCGGATCCGCCCGTCTCCTGGGGCCTCCCGCAGCGCCCGTCCCAGGTCGCTATCGGAGAACGATTTTGCGCCCTTCGGCAGCGGTGCCGGGGGGCTCGCCGAGGGCGAGACATCCACCAAGATCACGGCGCCTTCGCGGCCCGTCCAGACCGGCGCTAGCCCCGCCGCGCCGACCAGGGCGAGGAGAAAAGCGGCCAGCGCAGCGCCGACCCGGGGATTCGCCTTTGTTGACGGCATTTTGCGTCGTTTGCTAGGCTCCGTTACCGCCAATTCGGCGCTCAGGAAGGAGACCGACGTTGACCAAAACGGAACTGATCGATGCAGTCGCTAAGGATTTGGGGCTTTCCCGCGTGGATTCCCAACGCACTGTGGAAGTCGTGTTCGGTAACATCACCAACGGCCTGATCGCGGACGCTAAGGTCCAGATCCAGGGGTTTGGAACGTTCCAGACAAAGCATCGCAAAGCACGCATGGGCATTAACCCCCAGACTAAGCAACCGATGCAGATCCCGGCGAGCAAGACGGTCGGATTTAAGCCCGGCCAAGACCTCAAGAGCAAGGTCTAATCCGCCCCCCACCTAAAACGACATCTCCGTCGTAAAACACAGCGGCTTGGCCCGGAGTAACGGGCCAAGCCGGTTCGTGAAATGCGATGTCCGCGTTGCCATGCCCATCCGCGGTAACCGTGGCGCGCACCGGCTCGGCGCGATAGCGCACCACAACATCGACATCGATTCCCGCAAGCGGCGCATCGATCGCCGTGAACCGCGCGTCGCCGACGCGTGCGGCCGATACGCCGAGTTCGGCGCGCGGCGCCACCATGACGCGCCGTTTCACAGGATCAAGTCCGACCACGAAGTGCGGCTCCGCGGTGTCGAGGCCGAGTCCCTTGCGTTGACCGACCGTAAAGGAACCGACGCCTGGATGACGCCCGATGACGATTCCGCGTGGATCGACGACCTCACCCGGTAAAAACGCGTCCGGGCGCTTTTCGCGCACGACATCGCGGTAGTCCCCGGTCGGTACGAAACAAATCTCTTGGCTCTCGAGTTTGTCGGCGACGGGCAGCTTCGCTTCCCGCGCAAGCGCGCGCACCTCGCTTTTGACCAAGTCACCCAACGGAAAGCGCGCGTGTTCAAGTTCTGGCTGATCCAGCATGTAGAGCACGTAGCTTTGATCCTTGTCGCGATCCTTGGCGCGCGCGATCGCCCAGCGCTCGCCGTAACGGACGCGGCGTGCGTAGTGGCCGGTTGCCACAGCTCCGGCCCCCAACGATTGGGCGCGGCGCAACAGGGCGCCAAACTTCACGTCCCCGTTGCACGCCACACACGGGTTGGGCGTCTCGCCGCGCGCGTAGGAGTCGGCGAACGACTCGATAATCGTCGCGAACTCGCGCTCGGTGTTTTGGACGAAAAACGGCACCCCGAGCAGGCCGCACACGCGGCGCGCGTCCGCCGCCTCGTCCGATCCGCAGCACCGGGGACGCTGCCCGGGCGCGACAGGATCGCCCTTTACTCCGGTTCGGAGGTGGATTCCCACCGGTTCGAGACCGGCGCGGGCGAGAAGGAGGGCGGCGACGCAGGAGTCGACCCCTCCGGACATGGCGACGAAGAGTTTCACGGGGGCTTGGCCCGGGATTATAATCCTCAGCTTGACTCATCTCATCGCCTTCCTCGTCGCTATGCCCCAGCCGGACTCCGCTCCGGGTGGCGGAGGAGACGGCACCTCCGCGCCGAGCGCGCTCACCGGCATGCTGCCGTTCTTCCTCATCCTGATCGTGGTCATGCTTTTTGCGCCACTTTTCAGCAAGAAGGACAAGCACCGCCGCAAGCGCATGAAGGAATTGAAAAAACACGATGAGATCGTGACCAGCGGCGGCGTGTACGGCTCGATTGTTTCGATCGACGAGCACACAGCCGTCCTCCAGATCGCCAAAGAGACGCGCATCAAAGTGCGGCGCACCTCGATTTTCGACCTCGCTTCGAGTCAGGCTGCGTCCGATCAAGCTGCGACCGCGCCCGCCAAGGGCAAAAAAGCGGACGCCAAAGGCAAGAACGCGGACGCCAAAGCGTAGTCATGAAACACCGCGGCTGGTTGTATGGTCTCGCGCTGCTGATCGGCCTGGCGCCGACCCATCACGATGTCGTCGCCGCCCCGCGCGAACCGGTCGCTGACGCGCGCGAAGCGGAGACGCAAGACGCGTCCGATTCCAAATCGGCGCGACCGACGCCGCGAAAGACCGACGACGAAACCGAACGCGAACAAAGACATCGCGTTCCGAATGGTCGCCTTCTCGTCGGCGAAACGGCGTCCGCGCTGGTCGCGTTGACGCTGCCGCGCGATCCCCGTGACGGCGATGACGATAACGACGACGCAAGCGACTTCGCATCGTCGCCGCTGCCGCAAAGCAACCCGTTGTTCGCACGCCGGCCGTGCGCACCAACGTTTCCACTGATTCCGCTCGCGGCGCTCCTGCGCACGCGTCACGTTCGCGCCGGTCTCGGCGCGCTCCCCCCGCCTCACCATCGTCCCTAAAGGGCGCACTTCCGGCGCGTGTCGGAGAGGCCCCACCGATCGGCAGTCCGCACCTGCGTGCGCACCGATCTCGATGGATCCAGGCAACGATAGTCTCAACCGCGCAAGCCGTTGAAGAAAAGGGAAACTACGATGGTTCGTAATATCGGTTGGCGATTCACCTTAATCGCCGCAATCGTCGGACTCCTCGGGTGGCAGGCCTACAAGGGCGTGACGCAAGGGGATCTCGAACTTGGAATCGACCTCAAGGGTGGTTCCGAGCTGATCTTTAAATTCGACTTCACCGACATCGATGACACGCGTAAACAGGCCGTGCTCAAAGAGGCGATCGGCGTCATCGAGCAGCGCGTTGACCGCTTCGGCCTCAAAGACATCGTCATCCAACCGATCGGAAACGACCGGTTCGCGGTGCAAGTTAGCGCGCAGGACAAGGCCAACGTGGACTCGATCAAGAGTCTCGTTACCAACCTCGGTGAGCTGCAGTTCCGCATCACGGTCGAGCCCGGCGCGGAGAACTACAAAGAGTATTGGAAGAAATACCAAGAGCGCAAAAAGAAGGGGCTGGCCGACAAGGTCGCGGCGCAGATCAACGTTGAAGATCTCATCGCGTCGGATCGTGATCGCTACCCGTACGGCTTGCGCTGGTTCCCGCTCAGCGACGCGGCGCGCGACCGCAACTGGTCCGCACGCGTGCCGACCGAAGACGGTAAGTCGCAGCCGTTCATCCTCTGCAAGCTCGACGGTGAAAACATCACCGGCGCCTCGCTCGAAGGCGTGAGCCACCAGCGTGACTTGCAAGGGCTGGGCGGAGGCTGGGGCGTCTACTTCAACGTCAAGAAGTTCTCCCATCGTGGGTTGGCTTCGCTGACGTCGAAGAAGGGCGACTTCATGGCGATCATCCTGAACGATCAGGTGCACTCGGCCCCGACGTTGCAGTCACGCTTGAGCGACAGCGGTCAGATCACCGGTGGATTCACCGAAGATTCCGCGCGCTCCCTCGCCGCGATTCTGCAAGCCGGTTCGCTTAAAGAGAAACCGCAGCTGATCTCGGAGCGCACCATCGCACCGGAGCTCGCCGGCAACGCACGCGATCGCGGCGTGCTCTCCGTGCTGATCGGATTCTGCGTCGTGTTGGGCATCATGATCTACCTCTACATGGGGCCGGGTCTGCTTGCCAACCTCGCGTTGCTTCTCAATCTGGTCCTGCTCGTGGGCGTCTTGACCTGGTTTGGAGCCGTCCTCACGCTGCCCGGTATCGCTGGTGTCGTGTTGACGGTCGGTATGGCGGTGGACGCCAACATCCTCGTGTTCGAGCGCATCAAGGAGGAGCGCGGCCGAGGGCGTAGCGATCTACAGGCCATCGGCATCGGTTTCGATCGCGCACTCGTGACGATCGTCGATGCGAACTTAACGACACTGATCACCGCGTACTTCCTGTTCCAGATCGGATCGGGACCGGTGCGAGGGTTCGGTATTACGCTCGCGATCGGCATCATCGCGTCGATGTTCACAGCCCTCTATGTGACGCGCACGTTCTTCGCTTGGTTGCTCAAGCGCGGGGGCGACTCGAAGATCGCCAAGATGAAGGGCGAGTTCAAAGTCACCGGCGTTTGCTGGACCAACTACATGCGCAAGGCCGTGACGTTTTCGGCTTGCGCTATGGTCGTCGGCGCGCTCTTGTGGGACTTGGTCCCTGAGAAAGTGAAGTACGATCTCGACTTCACCAAGGGGTCGAAACTGATCATTCGGTTCTCCGAACCCCGCTCGATCGAATCCGTCGGCGAAACAATGAAGGGTTTGGACGGCGGCAACAAGATCTACCAAGGCATCGCCGTGCGCGCATCGGCATCCGGCATCGGCGCCGATGTCGCGACGGACATGAGTTCGGAGTACGAACTGCGTTCGCAAGACATCGCCGACGCCAAGCAAATCGAAGACTTCAAATCGGAGCTTTCAGCGGCGTTCGCCGGCAAGCTGTTGCCGGGTCCCTTGCTGGCCACGATTAAGCAGGGCGCGACCGGCGGTGCGACGGGACGGTTGTTCCTCGTCTCCAACAAGGCGAACGAGTCGGTCCTGCGCGCGGTTCTTGCCCAGTACACGGATCGCACGCGCCGCCTCGAGGGCGCCACCGTGAAGAAGGCGAAGACGCTTCCGCCGGGCGCCGGCGCGGCGTTCGAACTTCAGTTCCCCAACGCCCGCCCCGAGCATGCGACGGAAATTGCACTCAACGTGCAGCGCGCGTTGAGTGAGTTCAGCATTACCGCTGCGCGGGAAGCCTTGACGAAAGACTCAACCGACGAGAACAAACGTCGCAGCGAGCAGGAGGCGGCGAAAGCGACGCTCACCGCACTCGCGGACATGTCGGCGGACGATCTCGACACGTACTTCGCGGAGTGCGACCCGTTCCCGCTGGCGGATCGTATCGACCCGTCCACAGCACAAGAACACCGCGACGCCGCGGTGCGGGCGATCGCGCTTTCCATCCTTGGAATCATTTTGTACGTCGCCTTCCGCTTCCGCTCGTGGTCATTCGGATTCGCGGCGGTCGTGGCACTGATCCACGACGTGTTGGTGGTCTTGGGCCTCGTCGCCCTCGCCAACTGGGCCGGCCTCGTCGATGCCCGACTCAACCTGGTGACGGTGGCTGCCTTCCTCACGCTGATCGGTTATTCGATTAACGACTCGATTGTTGTGTTCGACCGTATTCGTGAGAATCACGGCAACCGAAGATCGGGTCTCAAAGAAATCATCAACCGTTCCATCAACCAGACGCTTAGTCGAACGATTCGAACCACGACGACAACGTGGATCGTGGTCGTGATCTTGCTCGTCATGAACTACGGCAAGAACTCGGCACTCGAGGGATTCGCCTTCATCTTGTCGTTGGGCGTGTTGATCGGAACGTATTCGTCGGTGTTTATCGCAAGCCCGACGCTTCTATTCTTGCCGTGGCTCTGGGAAAAGACCGGATCCAGCGTGAAAGGCTTCGCCAAGGCCGCGCTTCCGTATGTGATCGGGTCTGCTGTCTTGTTGATCGTCGTGGATGCGGCGCTCGGCCGTATCGATTTCGGCGGTGACTTCAGCTTGGAGTTGTTCAACAACCTGACCTTGGCCTTCCCGGTCGGCGTCCTGATCTTTTTCCTCCTCCGCTTTGTCGGCTACATCCGACTCGAGGAAAACGCACCGGAGGTAGCGGCGACCTAAGCCGCCCGCAGGCGCCGAGACGGCGACTACATAGGACTTTTTGGGCGCGCTCCCTCGGTGGGGCGCGCCTTTTTTCGTAGCCGGCCAGCTCGCCCCCTGCACGCGCGCGTCGCACCTTGGGCCGCGACCCGACCCGCCGCGCCGCCCCCAATCCCGTCGGTCCCCGCCTCTACTTTTGCAGTTGAGCGCAACGCGTCTTGACCCCCTACATATGGGGGACTATCATGCGTTTTTACGCCTCATCGAGTACGGAGGTTCGTCGATGGCCGACCGGGTGAAATACTTTGTTTTGGGTCTGCTGTTCTTGGTCGTCGCGGGCGTGATCGCCTTCGACAAATGGAACGGCCCTCAAGACAACCGTCAAACCCTTGCAGATCGCAAGGGTGAACAGCGTGATCGGTTCGACCTCATCGTCGGCCCGGATAGTGGTGATCAAGAACGGGATCAAGACCCGGATCACGCGCGCGACCGAGATGAGGAGACCGATCCGGGTGGCGGCCGCGAGATGGACGACACTGACGCCCGGGCCCGCGAGCATCAGGCGATGTTGCGTCGCATCGAAGCGGAGAAAAAAGCGGCTGCCGCACGCGCGAAGAAGAACCGCGTGACGCCGAAGCCGAACGTCAAGCCCACGCCAAAAGTCGAGTCGAAGATTCACATTGTGCGATCGGGGGACAGCCTCGAAAAAATAGCGATGAAGTACTACAAGTCGCGCAACGGCATTGACCTGATTGTGGCTGCGAACAAGTTGCGCAACCGCAACCGCATCTTCGCGAATCAGAAGTTGATCATCCCGGCGGTGAAGTCCGATGGCCGCACCCCGACCGTGATTCCCGTACGTGGCGACCTAAAGAAGACGCCGCGCAAGATCCCGAACAAGATTCCGTCGACTTACACCGTGAAGGCGAGCGACGGCGATCTCTATGCGATCTGCCGCAAGTTTTACGGTTCCAAAGGCGAGGGCGCCCGCGTGTCGCGCATCATGGCCCTAAACGGCCTGTGGTCGGCGACCGTGAAGACCGGCTCCGTCTTGCAGCTGCCTCCGAAGTAGCCCCACACCGGTTGCCTTACGAGAAAAGCCGCCCTCACTTGGAGGGGCGGCTTTTCTTTTGGCCCGTGCGGTCTCAGGCCGCGCCGTCGCGTGCGGAGTCGTGTGCGGGGTCGTCGGGCTCTCGTGCGGTCGGGGTCGTCGCGATCTCCTCGTCCGCATCATCCGCATCGTCCGCTGCCTCCCGCCGCGGGGCGCCTTGGGGGGCTGGAGCGCCGTTGTTGGCCGCCCCACACTCGCGCGCCAGCCGATCCGCGTGGGCAAGATCACGCCGGCTCAGACGTACCTGAATGCGCACCGTTCCCTCGTCATACTCGCGCGCCAAGACCGCGCCGCGGTCCGCCAGGAACGCGAGCAACTTACCGGCGCCCGCGGGCACCTCGTACTCGGTTTCGACATGCGCGCGCTCGATGTGGGCCTGGACGGCTTCGACTAAGCTGTCGATGCCTTCGCCGGTGTGCGCCGACACAAAGACGGCGGTCTCGAAGCGCCCAGCCAGCAAACGAACGTCGAGCGGATCGCGAACCTGGTCCCACTTGTTGAACACAACAATCTGAGGCGTGTCCTGATCGGCCAGCTGCGAGAGCACCGATTCCACGGCGTCTAAATGCAACTGCGCGTCGGGGTGCGATCCATCGACGACATGCAGGATGAGACTGGCCGCGCGTACCTCTTCTAACGTCGCATTGAATGACGCGACCAGATGGTGCGGCAGATTGCGGATGAACCCGACGGTGTCGGATAAGAACACGTGCTTGTTCCCGGGCAGTTCCCACGCGCGCGTCTTCGTATCCAAAGTCGCGAAGAGCTGGTCGGCGACGAACGCCGACGCGCCGGTCAACCGACGCAGGAGCGTGGATTTACCGGCGTTCGTGTACCCCACCAAGCTCACGGTGAACCAAGCATCGCGACTCTCCGCCATGCGGCGGCGACGCGCTTCGATCCGTTTTAGCTCGACGCGAAGTTCGGAGATCCGCTTCCGTAACAGGCGGCGGTCGATCTCGATCTGCTTTTCGCCCGGTCCGCGCGTCCCTATCGCGCTGGACTGCCCCGTTCCACCTTCCCGGTGGAGGTGGGACCACATCCGCTTGAGGCGCGGGATCAGATACTGTGCCTGGGCCAGTTCGACCTGGAGGCGCGCTTGGTGCGTGCGCGCGTGCAGGGCGAAGATATCCAGGATCAATTCGGTGCGATCAATGACGCGGCACTCGAGAATGGCCTCGAGATTGCGAAGCTGCGCCGGCGAAAGATCGACATCGGCGATGATGAGGTCGGCCGCCTCCGAGCGCGCGAGATCCGCGATCTCTTGTGCCTTCCCGCTTCCGATAAACGTGGACGCATTCGGACGCTGCATTCGTTGCACGACGCGTCCCACCTCGATCGCGCCTGCCGTCGCGGCAAGGCGGCCGAGTTCTTCCAGCGGCTCCTCGTAGGTCTGCGGTGTGTCGGGAAGCGACGCGCCGATCAGGATGGCGCGCTCGCCTTCCTGGCGTTCGTGGGTTCGGTGTCCGGTTTCAACCATCGCTTGGTTCGTCTGTCGGGTCGGGAAGACGTTCAAAACGCATGCCGCGCTCGACGTGCCAATAAAAACTGCCCAGAAATGCTACGTCGTCGCGCTCCCGAAAGTCGGAACGAAGATGTGTGCCGCGCGATTCTTCTCTGTGCATCGCCGCGGCGGTGACGAGCTCGGCGAGCATCAGGAGGTTTTGAAGCTCAAACGACGAGCGTCGCTCGAGGCGTACCCGCGCCGTGAAGTGTCGCCACTGCGCAATCTTCGTAGCTGCCGCCGTAAGCCCGGATGCGTCCCGCACGATCCCGACGCGGCGCCACATCATGCTTTCCAACGACTCTCTTAGATCGGGCCAGTCTGCGACCTCCCCATGACGGTCGCGCGGCTTGGCCGTCTTCGCGGACGCCACGTGGCCGTCGTAGCGCGGGCGGCCCTCGGTCGCCGCGACATGGCCCGCGCGCGCACCGAGCACGAGACCCTCCAGCAGCGAATTGGAAGCCAGTCGGTTCGCCCCGTGGAGCCCGGTCGCCGATGCTTCGCCGCACGCGAAGAGACCATCCAAGTCCGAGCGCCCATCCGCATCGACGGCGATCCCGCCGATGAAATAATGCGCGGCCGGGCGAACGGGGATCGGATCGCGTTCGGGATCGAGTCCGTAACGACTGCATGTGTGAACGAGACCCGGGAAACGCCGCGCAACTTTTCCGCGCGGCCAATGGCGTAGGTCCAAGAACACGCCTTGCACGTCGGGTTGAGCCAGGTGGTGCACGATCGCTTGCGACACGACGTCGCGCGGTGCGAGTTCCGCATCCGCGTGGATATCGGTCATGAAGCGGCGTCCGTGATCGTCAACGAGATGGCCGCCGGCGCCGCGCACAGCCTCGGTCACCAAGGTTCGTTCGCTGCCCGCGAGATAGAGAGTCGTCGGGTGAAACTGGACGAACTCAAGATCGCGCAACGTCGCACCCGCGCGATACGCAGCGGCCACGCCGTCTCCGGTCGCACCGCGCACATTGCTCGTTTCGCGGTAAAGGCGACCGGCGCCGCCTGCTGCCAAGACAACACTCCGCGCGAACACAGCCGCGAGCTCGCCACTCGGGCGCCGGATCAGCGCTCCTACGCAGCGGGCGTCCACCGTCAACAGATCGACAACGAATGCGTCGTCAAAAAATTGAATCCGTGGATGGCGGGCCGCCGCCGTCACCAGCGCGCGGCTCGTTTCAGCGCCAGTGGCATCCCCGCGCGAGTGCAGAATGCGCGCGCGGCCGTGACCGCCTTCACGCCCCAGGGCGACGTCAGGCGGCAGCTCGGTCGTTGCATCCGCCGTCGAACCCGGCAGGGCTTCATCGGCGTGAACATCCGCGTCCGGAGCATCATCCGAAGCGCTCTCGCTCTCCGCCCGATCGAAACGAGCGCCAATCCCCGCGAGTTCGCGCAGCGCGCGGGGCGCCGCACGGGTCACAATGTCCACGATCTCCCGATCGCAGAGGCCGCAACCGGTGCGGAGCGTGTCGCGGGCGTGAGCCGCGGTCGAGTCGCCGGCGCCGATCGCGGCGGCGATGCCCCCTTGCGCCCAAGCGGTGTTGGATCGCTGGGGAGGATCCTTAAGCACGACCAAGACGTCGTCGTGTTGGGCGGCCGCGCGGGCCGCGCTGAGGCCGGCGACACCTCCACCAATGACCAAGACGCCGGTGAGATAGCGCGGCATGTCGCGGGTGTGAAAATGGAGGAGCGTGCGGCCCTCAGGCGTCGATACGGTGTCCAAGCTGGTTGCTGCGATCGTACCGCGAGGCCCTCCCGATGGCGAGCCGGCGCGCGGATCGAGTCCGTCCGTGTCCGCGAACTATTGTTTCGACGGCTTCTGGGCGTCTCGCTTCACGCCAGCCGCCGCGAGCGGATCCAGATTGCGCAGCTCGGGCGTGACACCATGCACGTCGAGGCGGCGCATCTTGCCGAGCGCAATGCGGAGAGTCCCGAATTCGGCCGCACCGACAAACATCGCATCTTCTTCGTACGTCGGAATCCGAAAGCGCAGCGTCTTGCCGTCGCGCGCCGTCATCACAACGTCGCGGCCAGGCGATTCGTCGCGACGGATCACGGCATGCCGAATCAACCGCAGCGGCACAGCAATCCGAAAGGCACCGAGCGCGCCGGGTAGGGCATCCTCACCGGCGGCACGGCGAAAGCGGACGAGCTCGGTGAATACGCCGGCGCGATCGGTCAGCGCAACATCGACGCCCGGAACCGGTTTGCCGTACACCGGCAGATCCTTGCGCGCGGTCTTGCCCGTAATCTTGAGGGAGCCAATGTCGCGGAAGAACACGTGCACACGCCCAAACCACGCGAAGCCGACGTGGAGCTGGCCTGCTTCGCGTTCGTCAAACGTCGCATCGATGACTTTGCCGGAGCGCAGCGTCAGCGCGGCGCGCATGCGAGCGCCCGGACGTTCCGGGCTGCGCACCCGAAGGCCTCGCAGTCGAGCGTAGGGCACGTTGATGTGGGCCGCGCCCAGATATCCGCGAAACTGGTGATCGGCGGACACGCGGTGAAATCCTGCGAGAGAAAACGAGCGGCCCGTTCGATCGACGATGTCGACGTTGAGGAGCGGCGCGGACGGCTCTTGCGGCGGTGCGGCCCACGCCGGCGCGGCGGCGCCAAACACAATCGCAACCATCATGAGACGGAAAGGCATCAGACGTACCTGCATCGACATCCAAACACGCTCCTTTTCGGTTGTCGCGCGAATCACAAGACTCACGTGGACCCGCAGCCGGCAAGCAGGCAATCCCTGACGGGCAGGGACCCCCTCAAAGCAAAGGACCCCTCAAAGCAAGGGACCCCAACAAGTAGGGACCTATTGTAGACCGCTTCACGGTCCACATGGGTCGGGATGCACCGACAGCACGATGACGCCGCGGTGCGCGGACAGCGGTAAGACGCCATCCGCGGATTGAATCATGCGAGCGGGGTACGCCGAGCGGGGTACGAAGCGGCCGCGGCCGGCTACTTGTCGTCGGCCTCAAGAATCACCGGCGCCTCGGCGACGTAGCTCACGGCCATGGTCGAACCGCCTTCGCCCAGCATCGGATCGACGTTGGTGTCATCGAACGACTCTTGCTGTTTGGCATCGAGCGTGTCGCGCATCTCTTTTTTGCTCTCGCCCTTGATGCGATCGATCTCCTGGCCGTAGGTCTCCTCGCGACCGGGGATCTTCTTGTTGCGGTAGCTGTGCATGCCGGACGCGAAGCTGATGATGCGTCCCGGGCTGTCTTTGTGTTCAGACAACGCGGCGCGGAACTTATCGTGCTGCTGCTTGCGCTGCTCGAACGGGCTCTTGCCGGTTTCGTCCGGGATTCGCATGACATCTTCGATGCGCTGCTTGGTCCGATCGACGATGTCGGTGATGCGATCTTTTTGGGTGCGCGAAAGACCAAGGCGCTTGGCGAGGCCGTCGACGTTGCGGACATGACGCTTCCCGCCCCACCGCATGACCGGTCGCGACGCGGTCGTGCGGTTTTTCTCTTCAAGACGACGAATGCGCTCGAGTAGTGCGGTGGGACTGTTGTCCGTCTCATCGACCTCCCGTGCGGCGTCACGCTTAGTGGGCAACGAGTCGGTGCCCGCGTCGTTGGGCTTCGCGAGCGGCTGCACGCGACCAGACGATCGGTCCGGAGAAATCCAGTCCGACTTCGGCGCATCCGCGTCGCCGCCCGTGCGCGAAACCGTTTCGCGGCGCGTCTCGAGACGTTCCGAAAGGTCATCCACCTTCGAGTACACGATCGCGACGCCGGCAAGCGAAGCAACGCCCAAAATCACGCCTAATGCAGCAGTATTCATCGCTAGTGCCTCCTATGAGCTCTATCGCCGATACGTGCCTCAAAGCGCACAACGCCGCAAAAACTAGCTCACACCCTTATTTTGCCCCATTCAGCAAAGTCCCGCCCGGTCCGCGCCGATGAGTACAAGAGCACACCGAACCCGCTACCCAAGCGCGGGTTTTAGACACGACACGGGGACGTAGCTCAGTTGGGAGAGCATCGCCTTTGCAAGGCGGGGGTCAGGGGTTCGAGTCCCCTCGTCTCCAACCCCTATTCGATCCATCCTGGATCGAATAGGGGTTGTCGGTTCCTATGGCCCAACATCGAACGATGTTGGCGCTTGTCGTTGCAGTTCTTTTTTGCCCTCCATCGAACGATGTTGGCGCTTGTCGCTGCAGCTCCTTTTTGCCGTCCATCGAACGATGTTGGAGCTCCGTCGGTTGGGCGGTTTGGCGTGCCCTTGCGCGCGCGGTGTCGTCGCTGGAGATCAAGCGCGCGCCGCGGCCGGCGGCTCCGGCCCAACCTCCCGACGCGGAGTTTTTTGGCCCCTCCATCTGACGGACTCACGACGTTGTCAACGATTGCCAGCGATTGCCGCGCGACGAGCTTCGAGATCCGCAGGCTTGGGCACCAGCGCGTACCACCGCCAGCGCGAGGAGCGGACGCGCAACCGCGTGCGCTCGTCGCCAGAGGCGACACCGAGCGCGCAGGAGCATGCCAAGCCGAACGAACCTCAAGCTCTCCCCAACATCGTCAGGTGGTGGGGAAATGAACACTGCCCCGTCAGGAGGTGGGCAAGAAACACCGCACCGTCAAGCGTTGGCCAATACTGCCCGGGTCAAATAGAAACAGGCCGCGGCTAAAGCCGCGGCCTGTTTGTGTTGGTGCGCTTGAGTGGACTCGAACCACCGACCTCCCGCTTATCAGGCGGACGCTCTAACCGGCTGAGCTACAAGCGCGCATTGTGTGAGAAGTATAAGACGCAGAAATAGCGATGGAAACCCAACAGTCAAGCCCCCATCAGCAAGCGGACAATCCTGCCTGAAAAGGCCAACGAATCAGCCGGCCGTCCAATGCGACGAGCCAGCCAACGCATGCAAAACCGCACGATCCACAAGGCTCCATAAGGCACTCCACAAGGGCACTCCACACGGGCACTCCACGAATCGCGCCAACGCCGTGAGGCGCGGGCCAACAAACACGCCCGATTCAAACAAAAACCCACCACGCCCAAAGGGCGTGATGGGTTGTTTGAAACGTGGCGGCGACCTACTTTCCCGCTTTTGGCAGTATCATCGGCATGTTGGGCTTAACGACCGTGTTCGGAATGGGAACGAGTGTGACCCCAACACTATGACCACCACGCAATTTGTTTTTGCGTAGCACGACTGGCGCGACCACACCGCAGGCGCCGGCTGGAGAATTCCGAGGAATTCCTCAACCACGTCCGTGGCGTGTCCACACAAGCCTTACACGTGTGTATGGAACAAAGGCAGAGCAGCCCGAGAGCTCCAGCTCTCGGTAATAGTGAATCGATGACTTTATTTTTCTGAACAACTCGAACCACTACCTTTCTTTCTCAACACGCTGCGAACTCATCCAAAGGATGAACCCACACCGGCCAAGAAAGAGAAAAGAAAAGTGGTCAAGCCGATCGGCAGATTAGTACCGGTTCGCTGAACACATTGCTGCGCTTACACGACCGGCCTATCAACGTCCTAGTCTTGAACGTGCCTCATGGGAGATCTCGTCTTGAAGAGGGCTTCGCGCTTATATGCTTTCAGCGCTTATCCGTTCCGAACTTAGCTACCCAGCGATGCCACTAGCGTGACAACTGGTGCACCAGAGGTTCGTCCATCCAAATCCTCTCGTACTAAAGACAAACCTTCTCAAATCTCCTACAACCACGGGAGATAGGGACCGACCTGGCTCACGCCGGTCTGAACCCAGCTCGCGTATCACTTTAATTGGCGAACAGCCAAACCCTTGGGACCTCCTTCAGCCCCAGGATGTGATGAGCCGACATCGAGGTGCCAAACCTCCCCGTCGATGTGAACTCTTGGGAGAGATCAGCCTGTTATCCCCGGAGTACCTTTTATC
>JAJFFF010000050.1 GCA_021776785.1 Planctomycetota bacterium
ACGGCCCCGGATTCGTCCGGGGCCGCTTCTCATTTGGAACGTACGTAAGCCAGGGTTGCCGCGCTTTACGACAGCGGTAGGATGTTGGGCTTACCCAAGACGGTGGCGTGGCCAAGTGGTAAGGCAATGGATTGCAAATCCATGATCCCCGGTTCAAATCCGGGCGCCACCTCTCGATATCAGTCGTCTTAGAGGGAGCCGGTTGGGATCCAGCTGGCCCCTCTGGCCGGCATTTGGGTGAGCTGCCAGAGTCACGCGAAGCTCCTTTTGAGCGGCGCCCGAGGCCGGTTTGCGACCCGAGAGACTCTCGGAGTCTCTTAAGGGAGCCCGGGCAAGAAAAATGTCTTGTCGGTCCCTCGTCGAATTATGAGAGGCACGACACGGGAGATTGATGTGGCAAATGCAACCGTCGCGTGGAGGAGTGACCTTCCTCTTACGTTCGGCTTCTTGGTCTATCGCGATTCCGAGATGTGGATGGCGCGCTCGGTGCTTACTTCGCACTTCGCGGCGGGTCCGACTCCAGACGAAGCGATTGACAGTCTCACGAAAGTCATCGACGCGTCGCTCAGAATGGCGCGCAAGCTAGAGATGACACCCGACGGCTGGGCCAAGCAGCAAAACCCCACGCGCCTTGACTATCTGCAGACGTTTATCACCGCGTGCGTGCGACAGAGCACAAAGCGCAACGTCTACGAGCTCTCTGGCGGTGTTCGCGCGACGTCAGACGTTGCAGTGTTGAGCGTCAAGGCCGCGTAGCGCATTGCACGGCGAGCCTCGCTACAAGCCGGATGTCGTGGCGCAAGCCTTCAAAGACAGCGCGGATGTGTCGGAGGTCGATGACAATGGCATCTTGACCTGCGCACGAACGGTGGGCCAAGAGATTCACATCGTTTCGTTCCAGCGCACGGTCCCGTTCGGGTTCAACGAGCTGGTCGACCTCGCTTCACAGTTCGGATGAACCAGCGCCAAAGATCTCGGTGAATTCATGGAGCAGATTCGCGTGCGCGGCGCCGAGCTGCTCTAGATCATCCAAACACGTTAGCCTGTTCGCCTCCGTTAGGTCCGCCGTGATCTGCTCAGGCGGCGTGTTTGCGGCCGGATCCAAGTTTGGCCCTCGCGCTCGTTCCCAGCAATTCTTAGGCTGGGCGCGTCGATGTATTACGCAATAAAGGTCGCGATTTCGGCGGCGCTCATCGTTTTGATTTCGGAAGCCGGAAAGCGCCATACGTTTTTGGGCGCGCTCCTCGCTTCGATTCCGCTCGTGTCCGTTTTGGCCATGGTGTGGCTCTATCACGACACCAAGGATGCCGCGCGGGTCAGCGCGCTCTCGACGGGCGTGTTTTGGCTCGTGCTGCCTTCGCTTGCGCTGTTTTTGGTGCTGCCCCTGTTATTGCGACAAGGCCTGCACTTCTACCTCAGCTTGGCCATCTCGATCGCCGTGACGATTGGGTGCTACGCCGCGATGATCAAGGTGCTCGCGCTGTTTGACGTCAAGTTGTAGCGGCGTCGGCTTGGAGTGTTTTGCCCAGTCGCGCGACGTAGTGGTCCACGCCTCTTTGGACGCCGTTGGTCAGCTTGATCAGCACGCGAAAGATCGGCGCGTGCCACGTGCCGAGGTTGACCTTGGTCGCGCTTTCGATCGTGAGCTGGGTCCCTACTTCGGTCGCCTGCAACGAATACTTCCAACGCGCCGTCATCGGGACGACCAAGTCTTCCAACGTACGGATCAGCGTCGACGGCTCCTCGCTACGTTCGGTCTTGATGCGCGTGTTGGATGAGCCTATGTCTTCGACCCACATCGGCCCGGGCGCGTCGCTCTCGGTCTCTTCGATCTCTACGCCGCGTGTCATGCCGCCGCCCATGGGATGGCGACGAAAATCCGCGATCGCGTTCCACACGTCTTGGGGCGGGTGGGGAAGTTCGACGGATGTGTGCGCGGCGAAGTCCCCCGACAAGAAGCGTCCGATGATCGAGATCAAAACGAAAAGGCCGACGAGGCAGCCCAACACAATGAGCACGGTGGTCATGGCGAAATTCTACAACTGTAGAACTTAGAGGCCAAGTTTTGCGCAACAGTCCCTGGGACAGAGTGGCGACCCCGCCGAAGCGGAGCCGCCGTCCTCTACGCTACACGAAGATAAATAGGTGCTGGACGCACCACGCGCACGCCCAGTTGAGAGGAGAGGTTGTGGTCGAAGGCGCCATGCCGGAAGGCTCGGTTGTCCCGCCTACGCCAAGGCTTCGGCGACCGGAAGGCGTGGGGTCCGAGGCGCCTCTGTGGTTTGGCTGCCGGGTGGGCTCCGTCCGGTTGTCGTTGTGTGTACGCACAACCCCGCCTACGCCAAGGCTTCGGCGGGTCGTTCTCGCTTTGCGAGAACGAGGCCTCATTCGTCGAACGCAAACCGCGGCCCCAAAGCCAGAGGCATCGCCGGGCGTCCGACTCCTGGCACCGAAAGATCGAACGTCAAGCTCCAACATCGTCAGATGTTGGGCCAAAAGACACAGCACCGTCAGGTGCTGGGCCAAAAGACAACTGCACGCATCAGTCGCGGCCCCAAAGCCAGAGGCATCGCCGCGCGTCCGACTCCTGGCACCGAAAGATCGAACGTCAAGCTCCAACATCGTCAGATGTTGGGCCAAAAACATTGTTCGAGCGTCAACATCGTCAGATGTTGAAGCGACGAACACGCCGGGCGTCTCACGCGAAGAACACGGGATCGGTGTGTGAGAAGACCGCCTGCGAAAAAAGCTACGGAAAGCACGACGGAAATTGTTCGTGATCATGGGATACGCAGGGCTTACTGAGGGCGTTTCGACGCCCGGCACAACTCATCCTATAGGCGCCCGTTACGCCGTTGCGACATAGCTAACGGGCGTTTGCGCTACGATCAGTGCGTCATGCGAATCGTTGCGATGCTGCTCACGATCTCCGCGCTTTTACAAAGCGAAGATTCGACCTGGATTTTGGAGCGCGGCACGCAAACCGAGGACGTGACATTTGTGAAGCGGCGCTTGTCCCTGCGTACGCCGTACGGCCGTTTGGTCGTGCCCGCGGCCGCGGTGCGTCGCCTCGTTTACGACGGCCAAAAACAGGTCACGCTCACGACCTGGACCGATCGTCTGCACGGGCGACTGGAGCATCCGCTCGATCTCGCGATCGCGTTCCGCGTGACGACGATCGCACTTACGGACACGAAGCTGCGCATCACGGCGCGGCGCGGGCGACGTCCCCGCAGCGACGAGAAACACCGCTTCTTGCGGATCCGCGGTGGCATGCGCGTCCTGCTTAGGGGAACCGACAACGTTGTGACGTTGCACACCAAGTACGGCGAGTTGCAGTTCGGCATGCGCGACGTGGAATCGCTGACCCGCACAAAAGACGGCGTACGGATTCGTACGAGCAAAAGTGAATGGATCGGCAAGCTCGACGCAGCGTCGGTGCAAGTGCGAACGGCGTACGGCGCCCTCGCCGTTCCCGCCCAAGCGATCGTCGGCATCGACTCCGGTCCGACGCTTCGCCCCGGCGCCGTGATTGACGATCAGTATCTCGTCGTCGCCACCAAGACCGTGGGCGAGCGGCGCTACGCGGTGGTCAAGCGCGACGACGGTATGACGTGGAACGAAGCCGCCGCCCTCGCGCGCAAAATCGACGGCCATCTGGCAACCATTCGCAACCGCCAAGAGCTCGACGTATTGCTCGCGCTTGCGCAGACGCATAGCCGCACCGCGTGGATCGGGCTTAGCGACGCCGGTGTCGAAGGAAAGTGGCATTGGCACTCGGGTGCGGAAGACACGTTTCGCCATTGGCACCCCGGCGAGCCCAACAACGTCGGGGCCCAGGGCGAGGATTTCGCCGAGATGTACCTACAAGGGTTGCGCGCCGGAACGTGGAACGACACCGAAGTCACACGGCGCATCGAAACCTGCATCATCGAGTTGCGCCACTAGGCCCGAGAACACGCGTCCGCTATTCGACTTTGACGAGTTCCACTTCGAAGATGAGATCGGAGTGGGCGGGGATGCCCTGTTGTGCGCGTCCGCCGTACGCGAGGTGCGACGGAATCTCCAAGCGGCGCTTGCCGCCCTCGCGCATGCCCGGAATGCCGATCACCCAGCCGTCGATGAGGCTGCCTTTTTGGAGCATCTGCGTGAACGGTTTGCCGGGCCCGTCGTGCGAGCTTTGCACCTTGCGTCCATTGGTGAGCCACAGCGTGTAGTGCGCTGTGATGCGGTTTCCGCGCTGGGCCTCTTTCCCGGTGCCGACCACTATGTCTTTGCGCACGACGGTGCGCATGCCGATTCGATCCGCGGCCGACTCGTCGCTCTCGAGCGGGTCCTCGGCGGGTCGGCAACCGGTGATCATGATGGTGAGCAAAAGCAGCATCCCAGCGTGTCGCATGCCGCCACCATACCGCGAGTGGAGCGGGTTGCGAAACGAGATCGTCTCCTTCGGGGGACACCTAAACCACCGCGTGCGTGGCCGCGGGGCCGGGAGAGTTGGGCCGCGACTGGCGAACGACCCCACTCCGAACCGATTTACAGAAGTGTTATGCGAACTCGTCTCCTCACATCATTGCGCTGCCCCAACGACCGTTTCGGAGACATGAGGCTTTTCGGTGTGCGCGTGCGGCGCTTTGATGCCGTGTTGCGCAACGTCGCGGAAGCCGACATGCGACCCGATGACGAAGTCCTAGAAGGCGTGTTGTTGTCGCGCGCCGGTCGCGCGTACCCGATCGCGCAAGGCCACAGTTTGCTCGTCCGCGATGCGAACGCGGATTCGGAGCGCCACATCCGATTGCTGATGCGCATGCGCGCCGACTGCCCATGGGGCGTGCGCCGCGCCATCGATGCGACGGTCGAGCGATTGTTGAATCGCCGCCGTTACTCCTGCGCTTAACGAACGGAAACGCGCCCGGCGATGTCCTCAATCGTGGCGCGCAACCCTTCGTCTAAGCTCACGGTCGGGCGCCATCCGAGCTGCTCTTGAGCGCGCGCGATGTCGGGTCGCCGTCGCACCGGATCGTCTTCGGGCAGCGGGCCATGCACCAGTTCGCTCTTGGACGCGGTCAGTGCGAGGACGCGCGCGGCGAGTCCGCGGATCGTGACTTCGGTCGGATTGCCGAGGTTGACCGGTTCTTTCACGTCGGCCTCCATCAGGCGGACGAGGCCCTCGACCAAATCGGTCACGAAGCAAAAGCTGCGCGTCTGTCCGCCGTCGCCGAAGAGACGAATGGGCTTGCCCTGCAACGCGGCGCAAACGAAGTTGGACACGACTCGCCCGTCGTCAAGGCGGAGGCGCGGCCCGTACGTGTTGAAGATGCGCGCGATGCGGATGTCGGTGGCGAACTGGCGGCGGTAGTCGCAAAACAACGTTTCGGCGACCCGTTTTCCTTCGTCGTAACACGACCGCGGCCCGATCGGGTTGACGTGCCCCCAATACGATTCGCGTTGCGGGTGCTCTTGCGGATCGCCATAGATCTCGCTTGTCGAGGCGAGCAGCACGCGCGCGCCGCTTGCGCGGGCCGCGTCCAAAGCGTGGATCGAGCCCAGCACATTGGTGCGCACGGTCGCGACGGGGTCTTTGCGGTAGTGCACCGGCGAGGCGGGACACGCCAAGTGATAGATGCGGTCGAAGTTCGTTTGCGGCAGCGGGTCTTGCACGTTGTGTTCGATCAGTCGAAACGCTTCGTGCGTGCGCAGGGGGGCGACGTTCTCGGCGGCGCCGGATGAGAAGTTGTCGAGACACGTCACCGCGTGCCCGTCCTGCAGCAAGCGCTCGCAAAGGTGCGACCCAATCAGACCTGCTCCGCCTGTGACCAACACCTGCTGCCCTCGCATAGCCGCTCAGTGTAGCCATGCGCGCGAATACCCGGCGCGAGGTCGCGGTACCGGTCGTCATGGCTGTATTTCGACACTTGCGGCGTATCGAACGAACCTTGAACCGAGTCAACCGAATGCCGCGACGGCGCCATGGGGACCGGAGTGGAGACACGCCGGTCGGGCCGCCGTTGATTCGGGGACGTGGGCGTCGCCGCCGCCGCCGTTTCGCACCCGGGCCGGCGCCGTGGGCCTGGACGGTTGCGATCTTCAGTGTGGTCTTGCTGGTCGTTGTGATCTTGCGCGCCGCGTAAGCGCACCTCTCCGCCAAAACCTAGGGTTGCGGCGCAAACATCGCGCGTGCGCGTTCGCGGGACGTATCCTCGGCGTAGCCCGCGAACACGGTTTGAAAGTCAGCGCGCACCTGAGCCTGCCGCTGCCGCAAGCTCGCGCCCAGGCGCTGTGTCGCCGCCACGGCCGCCGCGTGTTCAGGGCCCAGCTCCGCCGCGGCGCGTTCCATCGCCTCGCGGTGTACGGCGAGGTCGTTAAAGTCGCCGAGACAATCCTGCAGGCGCTTGAGCGTCTTGATTTGGGCGCCGATCGTTTTGCGCGGGAACAACGTGCGCGCAAACTCCATGAGGTAGCGGAGCTTTTTGGCGACCAAGCGCAGTTCATGAACGCGCGCGTCGGGCGTCGCGTCCGTAATCGCGCCGCCGTCACGCAGAATCTTCTTATGGAGGCGCCAGATGCGCGCCGCGGCGTACTCCTCGATCACGCGCCGTGCATGACGCGCGCGCGGACGTTGCGGCGGCGGCCGCTCGAGAAACGTCGCCCACCACTGCAGCCAATCGCGAAAGCGCGCCGATTGCAGCACGCGGACCAACGCCGCTTGGTGGTGCTCTTGGCGACTCTTCAAGTACGCCAGGAGCGGGTCGAGATCGTCGTTGGTAGCTTCGTCGAGGTCGCGGCGATATCGATCGATTTTTTGCAACAACACGTCGTAGTCGCGCGTCGGCCCCGTGACCTGGCCCAGCCACCTAAATTCCTGCTTCGCGCGCTTCGTCGTCGCCTCGGGGAACACCCCTTTGAATTGCGCCAAGGCCGCGCGCGTCCGGCGCACGGCGACGCGGAGGTCGTGTAAGAACTCGGGATCGAGCCCTTGCTGGGCGCCGTCGGTGTTGGCGTGAATCGCTGCTAGCAGCTGTTTGCCGATGACCTTGACCGCGCTGTCGGCGCGCATGCCGGGCTGCAAAGGAATGCTCATCGGTGCGCCGGCGCCTCAGCGTTGCACGTTCGCGACGGCGTCGCTAGGCGAGAGGTAGCCTGCGTGCGGTCGGATGCGGCTCCGCCGCGCGCCTTCGGTGCGCCGGCCATTCTCCGACCGACCCTAGTGGTGGTCGGCGGTTTGGGGCCGGAAGTGACGCTCGTTGTTCCAGTTGCTTAGGTACGCGATCACACACATCGAGAGAACGAGCGGGACCGCGGCGCCGAGGATCGACTTGTTCGGTGAATCGAACGCCAGCACGAACTGGATCGACAACACCATGAACCCGCACAGCACGCCGACGCTCAAGAGCGTGTACGCCCAGCCCTGCTTCATGATGAAGCCGACGCCGGTCGCGATCGTGACCAGCGCGTAGAGCAGGATGAACGCCTTGTAGAACACGTTCGCATCCATCGCGAACATGTCGGAAATGCGGAGGAGACCGAGGACCACGACGACAACGCCGATGACCACAACCAGGGTGTTGTTGAGCGAACTCACGCCGCCATAATATCCGGGGGCTGGACGGCGGCAATAATCTGGGGAAATGGCCGAAGATCCTGCACTCCAGCGGTACCGGCGCTTCCTCGTGATCTTGTTGCTCGTCGGATCGCTCATCGCGATCACGGTGGGCGCCATGTTTGTGCGGCGCGGGTACCCCTTCTACGCCCTCTTGGCGGTCCTCGTGCTCGGCTTCTTGGTGCTTTTGACGCACGGTTATCGCCAGGATGCCGAGGAACAGGCGGAGCGCTACGCCGAGGCCCAACGGTCGGACCGTGAGTCCGAAGACGACGCTAGGCCTTCTTGAGGATTCGCCGCGCGAGGGCGTCGCGCCATCGATCCGGCAGCCATCGCGCGTGGGCCGCGCCGGCGTTCACTCGATAGCGCGTCTTGGGCCGCCGCGCCTCCAGCGCCCGCCGCACGGCGTCGGCGACCTTGCGCGCCGGCACAGCCCCCGTTGTCGCCTGCTCCATCTGCCGCACCAGTCCCGCGCGCAGCGTCCCGTACTGCTCGTGCGCGATGGGGGGCAAAGCGTCCCAGATCTCTTGGGCGCTGCGTTGCGAGCGCTCCCAGATCTCGGACTGGACGGGGCCCGGCTCAACGAGCGAGACGTCCACAGCACCCGCTAACTCCATGCGGAGCGCGTCGCTCATCCCCTCCAGGCCGAATTTGGAGGCGTTATAGGCCCCGAGCATCGGGAACGCCACGAGGCCGCTCGTCGAGCTAATGTTGACGATGCGGCCGCGCGCCCGCCGCAATTGGGGCAAAAATGTTTGGGTCACGCGCAACACGCCGGTCAGGTTGACCGCGAGCTGACGCTCGAACGCCTCGATGGGGAGGTGCTCCAGCGGCCCTGGGATCACGATGCCGGCGTTGTTGACGAGGCCAAAGAGCCCGCGATCGCCCAAAACTTCTAAGATTTCGCCGGCCGCGCGCTCCACCGAGCCATGGTCCGTCACGTCGAGAATCGTGCAGGAAATGGGGGTTTTGGAGGCTTTTTGGAGAGCCTCGGCGTCCTCGGCGCGCCGCACGGTCGCGATCACGGCGTAGCGAAATCGGGCCAGCTCAAGGGCTATCGCGCGTCCGATTCCGGTCGAAGCGCCTGTAACAACGACGGCATGCATGGGGCCAGCTAGCTTATGCCGAACGCCCCGGAGAAGGCGGCAGGATGGGCAAAACGGCCCCAAAAAGGGAGTTTTTGGGCTCAAAACGGGAGTTAAGCCCGTAGGCATTTCCGTCCGATGAGTGAATGCGGATGCCTCACCTCGTCACAGTTTCGGGCAATCGAATCCCCTTACGTCGCGGACAGTCCTATGTCTTGGGCCGCGGTTTGGATTGCGACGTCGTTGTCGAAGACGCCGCCTGCTCGCGTCGCCACGCGATGCTGTCGGTCGCCCAGATCAACAACGCCGCGTTCTTAGAAGACCTAGGCAGCCGCAACGGCAGCTATCTCAACGGCGACCGCGTGCGTTCGCGCGTGGCCGTCCGCGACGGCAGCCGCCTGCAACTGGGACAGTCGATCTACCTCGTGCGCATGAAAGAGGAACGCGAGGAAATCGACCTCGCGGAAACCGGGACGGTCGCGTTCGAGCAGAGCTCGTTTAACCAGGACTGCGATGGGGGCGAACTCGCCAACTACAGTGTGGTTGATCTCGTGAAGCTCCTATTCAACGCCCGCCGCAGCGTCACGGTTCACATCGCCGCGCAGGATGGTCCGGGTCTTTTGGAAATGCGCGGCGGCGACTTGGCCTACGCCGAGTTTCAAGGGCTTGAAGGATTCAACGCACTCGTGCGTCTCGGGCGGCAGCGCTCGGGCATCTTCTGGCTCGTCGAGTGCGAGGACGAGTGCTTCCGCAACCTGACGGACCCGACGGTGCGTCTGCTCGCGGAGTTGCAGCGCTGCGTGGACCCGAACGCGGTTCCGCGGCCGTAGTCGTCACGAACGCGGGCTAACATACGGCCCATCGATCGACCCTGGCATGCGTTTTACCCTTCCGGCGTGGCGCCGCACGGAGACTATCCGTCCGTTCCCGTGTGGGAGCTCTTGGCCCGCGGTGCGCGCGACCATCCCGGCAAGACCGCGCTGATCGCGCAAACGGAGCGCGTGGCCTACGCCGAACTTTGGGAACGCGTGCTCGGCGTGGCCGGCTGGCTCGCCCGACGCGGCGTGGCGCGTGGCGACCGCGTGCTGCTGCGCTATCCCAACAGCGTTGATTTTGTGACGGCGTACTTCGGCGCGCTGCGCGCGGGCGGCATCGTGGTCGCGTTGGACCCGCACGCCAATCCGGACACGGCGCGATTTGTCGAACGCGATGCGGGACCCCGCGTCGTGTTGAACGGCGAACCGCTGGACTCCGCGGTGCCCGCGCCGGCCCCGTGGCATCGCGCCGATCTCGCCGTGCTCCAGTACACGAGCGGCACGACCGGCTCACCCAAGGGCGCGATGATGTCGCATCGCAACTTGGTGGCGAACGCCCTGCAGAACGCGCGTTGGTTTCGTTGGCGGCACGACGAGGTCAACTTGGCGGTCTTGCCGTTGTTTCACACGTGGGGTCTCTCCACGTGTTTGCACTCCACGATCGCGGTCGGCGGCACGATCGTGCTCGGCGAGCCCAAGGATGCGATGGAACTCGCGGCACGCCATCACGCGACCGTGCTCTATGGGAGCGCGACGTTTTTCGAGCGCCTGTTGCGGCAGCCAGCGCGGTTGGTGCCGTCCTTGCGCCACGTCAAAGTCGGCGCGATGTTGACCCAAGGCGATCTCAAGCTGCGATGGGATCGTCGTTTCGCCCACGCGCCGATGCAACAGGGGTACGGACTAACGGAAGCATCGCCGGAAACGCACAACAACCCGCCCGCACGGTTTAAGCCGGGCACCGTCGGCGTGCCGTTGCCCGACACGGACTGTCGCATCGTGGATGTCGATCAACCGGATCGGGTGCTCGCGCCGGGCGAGCCGGGCGAAGTGCAGATCGCAGGTCCGCAGGTGGCGCGCGGTTACTGGAACGGCGTGGAAACCGGACCGTGGCTGCAAACCGGTGACATCGGCGCGATGGACGAGGACGGCTACCTGACGATTGTCGATCGCAAAAAAGACATGTTGAAATTTCGCGGCTACACCGTGAGCCCCAACACGGTTGAACAATGCTTGTTGCGTTATGACGCCGTGCGCGAAGCGGTCGTCGTCGGATTGCGCGACGACGAGGATGGCGAGATTCCGGTGGCGTATGTCGTGACGCGCGCGACCGCTTCGGATGAGTCGTTGCTCGCGCATTGCACGACGCACTTGGCGCGTTATGAAGTGCCGCGCCAAATTCGCCGCGTTCCGTCGATTCCCAAAAACGCGGTCGGGAAACCGCTGCGGCGCGTGTTGCGCGATCAGCTCAACGCGGGTGCGTCGTCGGCGTCGGCTTCCGGCTCCGGTTCGTGATCGAGGACGGTTCCCGCGTACTCCGGGATCGCTTCGAAAATCCGAATGGTGTTAAACACCTTGCGCACGCCCGGTTGTAATCCGGTCACGTAAAGGCGACCGCCGCGCGGGCGGAGTTGTTGGTGCGCCGCCAGCAACAAACGCACGCCGTTGCTCGACACAAACTTCACGCCGGACATGTCCACGATGACGATGTCGGCCCCGCGGGCCGCCTCAAAAAAGCGGGCCGAGACCTTTTGGTAGCCCAAATTGTCGAGTTCGCCGCGGAGCTGAATCCAGCGCGCGCCGTCACGATCATCCCATCGAACCGATTGCACGATGGCCCTAGGGTACGGCAATTGCCCGGCCGGATCAGCCGCGCGTCGGATCAATTCCCAGGGCCTGGTGCGGGAGGTCCAGCAAAGTCGACGAATTTCGGCGTACGCCGCGTTTCTCGTGGCCCAAACCCCGGTTGGCGGCCGATCTATAGCAACGATGGATAGGTCTCCGGCGCGACCCCGTGTGGTGGAAGATCCGGCCGAACTCCGGCCGTGGTGGGTCGGCGCTCTGCTTTCGCTCGCTCCCTTGGCCGGGCTGGCCTGGGTGATCGCGACGTTGCTGCGCACCGTTGACGGCACCGTATTGTCTGCGGTCGGTCTGGCTCTGGCGACATGCGCGATCGTCGGGGCGCGCCGCACGCGGCGGCGTCAGCGCGAGTTCGCGATGCGACTGATGGCCGCGCAACCGACACCGACGGCACAACGCTCGGGCACTCCGCGCCTCACGTCGTAGCGCACTCGGTTCCGTCAAATCGGGGAGCACGAAATCATGGGCCGCGTATAGGCGGTTGGTCCCGGCCTTTCGAAAGGCTGTAACGTGTTTTTGAATCGATGGATAGGGGTGTGCCTGTTGGCGGGCGCGCTCTGGGGGCAAGACGCCAAGACGGAGACGAGCGAAGAGAGTCCGACTGGGGCGATCCAAAAATGGGCCGGCCAGGAGCAGATCTCCGCGACCGTACAGATTGACATCAAGAAAGCTCCGGGCGGCCTGGGCGGCGCCATGATCGTCGGCGGCGGCAGCAACAAGGAACCCTTCCAAGGGCAACTTGAGGTTTGGCGGCCGCGCGAGGGCGGACTCTTGATCACCACACCTCGCGAGATGGATGGGTTCGGCGTGTTCATGCGGGACGATGTCATCTACGTCACGCGCACGGGTGTGGCGGGCGAAGAGCCCGGTCTTAAAGACGTCACCGACGCGCTGCCGCGCTTGCTGCAGGCCGACCGCCTAAAGAAGTGGGCCAAGAGCGCGAAGTGGACGAAAAAGCAAGCCGAAGACGGCGCGTCTACCTTCAAAGCCAAGCTCACGCCGCGCGCGGCCGGACTGTTGAGCACCGGCGGCGGTGGCATGGAAGCGATGATCTCGATGCGCGGCAAGGTGTTGCACGTCGAGGTGTCGGTCCAGCTTGACCCCAAGGGCCTGCTCAAAGAGCTGCGCGTCGCGGTAGTCCGCAACAGCGCGATGGCGAACATGCGGGCGCAGGGCGGCATGCAGGTGCAAGGACTGCCGGGCGGCATGCAGCTTCCGAAAGAAGACGAGGAAGCGGAACGCACGACGTTTCGCATCAAGCCGCGTCCGCGCGGCCCGTCGGCGCGCGCCAAGAACCTTCACAAGCACTTCCGCGTCCTGATGGCGCAAGAGGAAGAGGAATGAGACGGGCCGTACTGCTCGCGTTCGCGGTGCTGCTGCCGCTCGCCGTGCAACCGGCCCAGGCCGACGCGTCGGAGACGAACCGTAAGGCGGCCGCGCGCACACTCGCGTGGCTTCTCGACCAGAACGATTTGCTCGATACGCCGGAGGGGAACTCATTCGCGCACGGCAAGGCGGTGTGCGCACTGGCGATGACGGGATTTTTGCTGGAGCAGTTTCCCGAACACAAAGACTTCGACAAGCACCGCGCGCGCATACTCCAGCAGCTTGCGCCGTCGATCCGCGAGGGCGCGCCCGCACAGCAGAGCTGGAGCGATGGGTTTTACGCGCTGTATCTCGCCGAGCGGCATTGGCGTGGAAAAGACCAAAAGAAACAGATCGCGCGCATCGTGCAGCGGTTTGAAGAAACGCAAAACGCCGACGGCGGCTGGGGGCACGGCGGCATCTCCGTGTCGTTTTATCCGACGACGCTCCTCGCGGCGACCAACATGGCGATCACGGCCATCGGAATCGCACAGCGCCTCGGAATCGAAACCGATCCCGAGGTCGTCGCGTCCGCGCTAAAGCTCTATGAGGAGCAGCAGTCCGCGGCGGGCGCGTGGCCGTACGGTGGGCGTCCGTATCGCAAGGGGTACGAAGCGGGCCGGACCGCGGCCGGCGTGCTCGCGTTGCGCGCCCTGCGGTTAGAGGCCAGTCCGATGGTGGCGCGGGCGGAGGCGTACGTAGCCGCCAACGTCGAGCGCGTGCCGATGGGACACGCGAGTCCGGCGATGCACGTCGTCTTGGGCGCGATGGCGTTCGCCGCGGGCGACAAGGCCGCGCCGTACCGGGCCGTCCTGAAAAAAGTCGTGGCCCATCAAAACGACGACGGGACGTTTCGCGACATCGTGCCGCACAGTCCCGACTCGACAGAAATCTTGGGGCGCAACGTGCAGGACCGCGCTTACTTGAGTGCGCTTTATGCCGCCGCTCTTGTTTCCGAAGGCAGCAAGGTGGTTCAACACATCCGCGAAGGCGCGAAGCCTACACCCAAACTTGAGGAGCCGGCGCCGCGCGCGCCGCGGTTGGCGCCCGTGTGGCGTCACGATGCGGCCAATGTTGTCGGCGTGCTTCCGAAGGGCGACGCGATTCGGATCGTGACCCGTGAGGGAAAGATCCACTCGTTGCAACAGTCTGATGGTGAAGCCACCGGCAAGCCGTTCCAAGTCGAGCCTCCCGAGGGCATGGGGTTTGAAGTCGCGATGGCGACGCCCGGCCGCGTGTTGCTCGTGGCTGCGCAACCCCGACGGGGTCAGGCGGTTCCTGTGCGCGTCGTGAACGGCGTGCCGTCGACGAATCCTCGTCCGCTCGTCTTGCACGGCGTGGATGAAAACACCGGCGACCTTTTGTGGAAATCAGAGCTGCGCATGTTGGTGAACGGCGCGATGTCGGCCGGCGACGAGTTGCTCTTGACCTCGCGTGTGCAACCTCCGCTCCGATTGTCGCTGGAAGACGGCACGCAACTCGGTCCGATTCCGTCGCCCAGCGCGGCGGTGAACCGTGCGGTCGCCGTCGCCGACGACGGACGCATTGCTGTAACGGGCGAAGCGGCGTTGTGGGTCATGTCGCGCGATCGAGAGATTTTATGGAAGAGAAAGTCGCGCTCGCGGCGCGGCCTCTTAGCGCCCGCGCGCGGCGCACTCGCGTGGATGGGCGGCCAGTTGCTCGAGGGTACGAGTTCGGGTGTGGTGCGCTGTCGCGACGGCGAAACCGGAAAAGTCCTGTGGCGCTTGGATAAGAATGCGTACATCGAGTCGATCCTGGTGGTCGGCGATCGCATCGTCATTCTCGCCGGCGACGGCACCGTGGTGTGCGCAACCAAGGACGGCCGCGTCGCGTGGCGCTACGTGCCCAGCCTCGCTCGCGAAACGGGTCGACAACAAGCGGGCATGGTGACCGACGAAACGCGTTTGGCGATCGCCGGCCCGTACGGGCCCCTGCGTGTGTTCGACATCAAGACCGGAAAAATTGAGGGCACAGCAGCAGCGGATGCGCATGAGCACTTTTTGCTCACGGACTCGCGTTTGCTCGTGTTTGGTCCCGAAGGAGTTCGCGCGTACGAACTCCGCTAGCAGGGGCGGCCCGACCGGGGCCGCCCCCTTTTTTCAAGTCCTCGGGTCTTAAAACACCGAGTCGACGCTGTCGGGGATCGCGGGCGCGCGCCTCGACAAGAGAATGAAAGAGCCGCATCCGATGACGTTGCACGCCACCGTGAGCAACGTGACGGGATGGGTCCACGCAACGTTGACAAACGAGCCAAGAAGCGCGAGCAGGCCGATCCACGTCACCGACGGTAACCACGTGTGGTTGTAGACGCGCACGCCCGCCCACCAAAAACCAACGAGCGGAAGCGGTGCGAAGAACCAAAGGAACCCGACGACTGCGGCGGGGACCAGCCAGGGCGCAATGGGCGTGAAAAAACCAAGCGTCGTAAATCCGAGCGCGGCACGTCGCAAGTTGCGCAGCTTGGCATCGGGCTCATGTTGCCACAACCCAAAGAACCGGTGTCGGTTCGGAGTGTGCTCGCCCGCCGTCATCACCACTTCAGCGTAGCCGACGCGGTCCCATCGCGCGGCCTGCTTCCGGTCGGGCCATCGTGAAACGCCGCCTCCGGACCGACGTGGTGCGTCGATCCGGGCGAGAGTCCGTCGGCGCGGCCGCGTGTTCGTGAGCTACTTCTTGCGCTTCACCGAGATCAGCCGCAACTTGAGTTTGCCAAACGTCGAGAAGTGATCCGTCGATCCCTTTTCGTCGTCGCCGAAGCTGATGTGGGTCGCGTCGAGCGGCCACTGGTTCCAGGTCGCGTCCACCTCGACCCAGTGGCCGTCGATCGCGACTTGGTTCCAGGCGTGCGAACCGAATGCTTTGACCTCGTCGCCCATGTACATGTAGCCGGTCGCATCGCGGGCCGGGATGCCGGCCGCGCGCGCGAGCGACGTGAACAACATGGCGTGCGCGCTGCAGTCGCCCTTGGGCGCGCGCACGATCTGTAACGCGTTTTGGAACTCGGGGCCGTACTCGTCCTCGATGAAGTCGGAAACGAACTTGAGGATCCGACGCACCTTGTCGCGCGGCGTCTTGGCATCGCCGACGGCGCGTTTGGCGAGCGCGCGAATCAATTCGTGATCGGACGCATACGTCACGGTCGAACGCAGCGCCTCCTCGATCTCTTTTGGTGTGGCCTTGAGCGGCGTGCCGTGATGCGCCCCGATCTTGAGCGTGACGGAACCGGGCGTCGTTCCCGGCACAACGACTTGGCCCGTGCGCGATTTCAAAAACTTCGCGCCTTCGCCCGTGGCTTCGACGATCAACTCCGTGACCGTTTCCGGATCGCCGAGCGGCTTGTCGATCTTGACGGCGCCGAGGACGAACAGATCAGACGGTGCGTCGAGTTTTTTTGCGGTCTTCTCGGTTTCGAGCCGGATTTCGATGAACCCGCCCATGGTGAGTTGGAGCAAGTCGCCCGTGGGTTTGGCTCGGAACACGCCCTCGCCGTCGTCGTCGATCGAGATCCCTTCAAAGAACCGCTGTTTGATGCCGCCGACGATCGATTCACGAATCTTTTCGATCGTGAGGCGAGACGTGGACGTCGTGAGTTTGTCGAAATCGAGGGCGCGATACGCGAGCGTGTCGCCGACGGACCGGCTCCCGCGAAACCAAACATAGGGCGCCATGACGTCGGCGAACGTGTAGTCGATCGTGGCGGCGAGCGTGCGGGTGTCGTCGCCCGAACGAACGATCGCCTCGTAGCCGTCGCCCTTGCGGCGCAGCGAGATGAGCGTTTTGCTGTCGTCCATCACCTGGGACGATTCCGCCGAGTGTAGTGCATACGGGGGCTTTTGATCGAACACCTCGGAGCCGCTCACCCGCGCGTTCACGGTTTGACCCATGGACTGAATCTTCATGGTGACGAGATGGGACGACACGAGCCGACCATCCTTCGCGCCCATCGCTAGACGCGCCCAGCCGATCTTGTTGCCGGCCATGTAGACGCCGTACCAATAAGTCTTGTTCGCCGGAACGTCCTTGAGTTCGAACGGAAGGCGGGTGGGTGCGTCGTCGTCGGCCCGGACCGCGGGCAAGAGCAGGGCAACCAGAAGGGTAGGCAAAAGCGCGAATCGCATAGGCAACGTTTTACCGCACAGCACCCCAAGGCACCGAAATTGACAACGCGCGAGCGCCCGTAGGGGAGCCGGGACTCGAACCCGGATGACCTTTCGGCCGGGGGATTTTAAATCCCCTGCGTCTGCCATTCCGCCACTCCCCCTCTTTGGGTGTGCGATTCGCCGCGTGATCGACACACGGTACTGGATCGTGCTTGCGCCGCAACGGTAGGGCACGTGGAGACTGCGCGCAACGTGCGGTCTCGCCATCAGTTGCGTTTCCGCGACAGAGGCTTGTCTCAGTTCGATACGTTGCGAATGACCCCGGCCAGCGTGGCACCAAACGTGGGATAGGTTTCGACTTGGAGGCCATCAACGTGCAAGAGGGAAACAGGGAATCTTCCGCCGTGTCGCAATCGGTAGCGGACCGCCGTCGCCATAAGCGCTTCTTAGAAGAAGTGCGCGTTCGCTTTCGCGATATCGAGGGCACCGAATCCAGCCGTTGGGGACGCTCGCGCGATCTCAGCTTAGGCGGACTCGGTCTCTTCGTCGTGGACGACCTTCCTGTCGGCTGTCATCTCGCTCTCGAGATTCACATCGTGAACGAGACGGCTCCGGTGCTCGCGTTGGGCCGCGTGGTCCGCTGCGAGAAAGACACCGATCCCGATGCAGACAAGGAGTACGGCATCGCCGCCGGCGTCCAGTTCCTCTGGATCGGCGAGGAAGATCGCCGCAACCTCCGCCGCCTTGCCAGCTACTTTCGTGAGAAATACGGCGAAACCGGCGATACCAGCGACAGCTAGCCGCCGGCGCGACAGCGAGTAAGCGCGGCACCGCGATCGGCTTCGAGAGCCGTGCGCAGCCCCTCGTGATTGGTGCGCCGGTCTTGTTCGGCGCTCGCTCCCCCGTGATCAGGGAGAATAGGCGTGGCCGCCGCCCCCAGCCCCCTGAGCGCCCTCGCGCCCTCAATGATGTAGCAAAACCGCTCGATTGGGCGCCTGTTTCTTGGGGGCAAGCTCATAAGTCATTATTAGACAACGAGTTACGGATTTGATGGGGCGTAATGCTGAGTTGGCACTCGCTTTGCGAATTCACCTGCTGGCAGCTTGCTATGTCAGTAAATCAGTCAGAATTTTGTTCCTCAGATCCCGGTTGCGACCTTAACAACCATTTCGTACGGTGCTCGCCTTACCGTCCAGCCGGGAAAGTATCGGCATTTTGGGAGGATTTCATGCGACGGCTCCTCTACCTCGGAGTAGTGGTCTACGGCCTTGTCTTGGCTGGGTGCTCAGGTGGTGCTTCAGGTGATCCCGATGACGATATCGGTGACATCTTCATCCTGACGCACAGCCCGGGTAACGGGGATGAGCTATCAACGGCGGACTCGAATGACGGGTTCAACGCGCTCAACAACCCCACACTACGTAACCCCGGAGCGGTGACGCTCATCTTTACGAACTCACTGGACGTAACCAGTGTGCGCAACACGGATCCCTCCGATCCGCAGGGAACGCGTAACGTTCGTCTGTTCTTCTTCGACACGGCGCAGGGGCCTTTTGACCCCAGCCAGCCGACCGTTCCCGGTGTTAACCCTCCGGGCGCCAACGTGCTGGTCAACGCCACAACCGTGATTCCCCCCGAGGGGACGTTCCGGCCGAACGACACGCTCATCATCCGCCCCGCGGGTGTGAGTCCGACTGCGCCGCTGCCCGAGGGTCAATACTCGGTCATCGTGGAGTTGGGTGTGCGCGGCGCGGACGGCGACGGCATGAAGGGACAAGAATACTTCTTCTCGTTCCGCGTCGGCCAAGACAACCTTGGTCCGGTCGTTGTGTCGAGTGCGCCTGCACCGGGTCAGACCAATGTCGATCCCCGCACGGACGTACGTGTCACGTTGTCCGAGACGATTCTCGCGAGCACCGTGTCCACCGCGTCGATCACGGTCACGTTCCAGCCTGCTGGCGTGGCGACCCCGATTCCGATTCCCGGTCTCTGGTTCACCGACGGCGGCAACGGCCCCGGCAACAACTTCCCGGCGCTCCAGCTTGACCAGAACGGCAACGCCGGTCAGTCGGGCACGAGCCCGCGCAACGGTGCCGACGTGGTCTTCCGTCCTGACTTGACTGCTTTCCCGGTCAACATGGCGGCGAGTGATCCCATCTGTTTGACGATCGATCCTCCGCAGAAGGGCAACTCCGGTTTCCCGCGCGGCCAGGCGATCACAGTGGCGTTCCAGTTGGCGAACGGTGTCACCGACACCGCCGGCAACGTGGTTCCCTTGGGAAGCCCGAACACGACCTTCACGTTCCAGACAGAGCCGCTTCCGAATCCGGTGTTTGCACCGAACACGAACTCAGCGGTCTACTTTGGCGACACGATCGGTGTCGGCGTCATCGACGTCAACCCGGCGCGCACGCCTTACCTCGTGGGTCCGAACCCCGCGCGTCAGCCGAACTCGGTTGTGACGTCGGGCAACGGCGCGGCGCAAGAGATTGTCCGCGTTGCGATCCCCGACTTGGTGGATATCTCCACGGACTCGCGTCCGTACACATCGTTCTACTCGTTTGCGGACTGCCCCGGAGTCAACCCCGGACGTCTGTTCATGGGTAACCTCTACGCCGCCTCGTCCTCAACAGGTGGTGGTGAAGTGGTCATTGTTGACACGTACGAAATGAACGTGCTTGGCCGCTTCGGTACACCTTCGCCCGGTGGCATTGGGATCACCGCGTTGGGCGGCACGGGTCGTATGACGGTCTCGAACTTCAGCGCCAACACGGTGACGTTGTTCGATATCGCGAGCGTCCGCTGGTACACGCAAGCCAACAACACGCTGTGGGCGACATCGGCCGGCCTGGCCGGCGACGTGGCCGCAGGCGGTTCGCAGCTGATCTTGACGGAAGAGGACTTCCGTCGCGTGTTCCCCGCGCAGAGAAGCGGCGTGATTTCGCCTCCGGGTCCCGCGATCCTAGGCACGATCAACGTTGGTATTAGCCCGAGCAAGGTGAAGATCACCGCGCTTCCGAACTCGATGGGTATTCCCGCATTCGGTGGTCCGGCCTTCCCGTCCAACTCGATCATCTGTGCGTTGAACGCCGGTGAGAGCACCGCCGACTTCAGCGAAATCATCAACCTCACGCAGAGTGCGGCGGTTGAACCGGATCTCCGCGGCGTCAACTTGTCGTCGCAGCCGACGGATGTGGCGTTCGCGCCGTGGAACTTCTCCACGGGTTCGATCCACTTCTACATTTCGTCGGTGGGTGGCACGGTTGAGTTGTTCTCGACCGGTTTCGTCTCGAACCAGCCGTCGGTACGTGCCGGTTCGTCCACGAACGCTGCTCCCAACCAGATCATCAACAACATCGGTGGACTCTCGCAGCCCACCGCCGTCCAGTACATCACGAACGGAAACGCCCAGGCATCCAACAACGGATACTCGGAAGCGGTTTTGGTCGCGGAAACTGGTGAGAACCGAGTGCAGGCGCTTTCGATCATCGCGCTCGCCCCGTCCAACCTGTTCCAGGCTGTGAACGAGAATCTCTCGTCCGGTCTTGGTCCGGTTGACCTCACGGGTGAGCCGGCGTCGATTGCTTTCGCACAGCCCATCGCCCCGCGCTTCACCACATACTTTGTGGCGAACGCTGGCGAGGGAACGGTTCGCACGTCGAGCTACCTCGGCGGCGTGATCGGTACCGATATTCCGGTGCCGGGCGTGTTGCTTGTGGCTTCTTGGTGGAGCCGGTAAGCGCTTTTCGATTATCGAACTGATAAGAGAGGTCGGCCCTTTGGGCCGGCCTCGCTTTTATTTGGGTTCAACGGCTTATTCCGTTGAGACCTCGACGCTCGGACGGTTTGGCATGCCCTTAAGCCTCGTCGTCGCCTCCGGCGTTTCTTGGTGCGACACTGACGGACGAGTTTCGACGTGTGCGACTTCGCTGGCAGCTGACGCTGTTGAGATCTTGAGGCTCGATTGGTTTGGCATGCTTTTGTTTGATTCTTCGTCGCCTCTGGCGGTGTTGCTCGTGCACGTGACGTGACGTCTCCGATCTCGGAGGTCTGCCCTTGATGGCTGTCTGAGCCTTGGCGCTGCCTCGGACTGACCGCGTTTGGGCCGCATGTTGGAACTCGTTTGCGTGCTTGCGGCTCGGTATCATCGCTCTTTGTGGACCGTGGTTATCCGTTTCCGGCGCTTCGTTGGCCTTGGCTGCATCGCGTTCGTTGGGTGCGCAAGCTCACCGCTTCGGGTTGGCGGGCGTGGCATTCCCTGGCCGGGGGGCTACCCTTAGATCGTGACATCTCCGGCGTTCGTTTTCGGTTGGATCCGCGCGATGCCGTTTCGCGCAAGGTTGCTTTGTGGCACTCGTACGAGCTGCCGCAGATGCGCCGCCTCTTTGATCTTTCGCGGTCGATGACCGCACCGACGTTTCTCGATGTCGGTTCCAACTTCGGCGTGTATTCGTTCTTCTTCGCCGTCGATCCGCGCTTTCGCGAGATCGTTTGCTTCGAACCGCACCCGGCCTGCTTTGCGCAACTTAAGCTTCATCACGAACTCAACGGATCCGACCCGCGGTTTCAGTTTGTGCAAGCGGCCGCGTCCGACACGGTGCGCACGACACCGTTTTTTCAAGTGCACACCGGCAACGTCGGCGCAAGTGCTGTCGATCCCGAGCCCGGACGCTTCGACAAACGCGAAGGCGAAATGATCGAAGTGAAAAGCATCGTGCTCGATGAGTTTCTCGATCGCCAAGGGGAAGAACTCGTGATCAAAATGGACGTCGAGGGCCACGAAGAAGAAGCCCTCGCCGGCCTCAGCAAAACGCTGCAAAACAACCGCGTCGTGATCCAGGTCGAAGCGTTCTCGGACCAAAAAACACTCATCGACCAGATGAAAAAAAACGGCGCCGAATTCCAAGGATCCATCGGCACCGATTGCTACTTCGTCTCTGGTTAGCGCTCGGTTTGACATGCCCTTGGTGTCGCCGCTCGCCGCGGACGTCGGAGCACTGTGAAGCATTGTGTCGACGAGCTTCTCCGCGAAACGGGTGCGACGTCGCGTGCCGCGGAAGCTCGGGGGGAATTGCATGCGGCGTAGTGACGAGAACCGTGAGCGGCCGTCATGGTCCACGGAACGATCGCCGTGACGGGCCACGCAATGGCGCCCTCGGAACGCCCGAGGCGACGACGGCCGCGCAAAGGCATGCCAAACCGAACGAGCGTCAAAGTGTCAACGGCGTCAGCCGTTGAACCATAGGTACATTTATCCGTAGGGCGAAGCCCTACGGATAAATCCGATGCATCATCCGCGGGAACGGGATCGCTTCTCTTACGTGCGCGAGGCCGCACATCCATGCGACCGTTCGTTCGAGTCCCAGGCCGAACCCCGCGTGCGGGACCGTTCCGTAGCGGCGTAGGTCCAAGTACCACTCGAACGCTTCTTTGGGGAGCTCGTGCTTTTCGATCTGCTCCTCGAGGAACGCAAGGTCGGTGGCGCGTTCGCCGCCGCCGATGATTTCGCCGTAGCCTTCCGGCGCAATCACGTCCACGCCGAGCGCCCAGCGCGGATCGTTCGGGTCGCGCTTCATGTAAAACGCTTTGACCTCGTGCGGCCAGCGGTGAATCAGGAGCGGCTTGTCGAGTCCCGCCGTGATCGCTTCTTCATCCGGTGCGCCGAAGTCGTCGCCGTACGTGAAGTCCGTCTTGTCTTTCAGGATCTTCGCCGCTTCGTCGTACGTCATGCGCGGGAACGGCGGCACGATCTTTTCCAACACGGCCGGATCGCGTTCCAGATCGACGAGTTCGCGTTGGTTGTCGTTGAGCACACGCGCGGCAATCTCGCCGAGCAACGACTCGCACAGGTCCATCACATCTTCCAGCGACGCGTACGCCATCTCGGGCTCGAGCATCCAAAACTCGGTCAGGTGTTTGCGCGTCTTGCTTTTTTCCGCGCGAAACGCGGGACCGAAACAGTACACCTTGCCCAGCGCCATCGCGGCCGCTTCCATGTAAAGCTGGCCGGATTGCGTGAGGTATGCCTTGGTGTCTTCAAAATAGTCGAGGTCAAACAGCGTCGACGTGCCCTCGCACGCGGCGGGCGTAAACATCGGCGCGTCGACGTTGATGAATCCATCGCGGTGCAAGACGTCTCGAATCGCGCGAATGATGGTGTCGCGAATCCGCAGCGTCGCGGTGGGGCGCTTCGACCGCAACCAGAGGTGACGGTTCGACAGCAAGAAGTCCGGGCCGTGCGCCTGTTTGCCGAGCGGGTAGTCGGTCGCGGCTCCCACCTCGGTGACCTCGGTCACACGCAGCTCGAATCCGCCGGGCGCGCGCGCGTCGGCGTGTACCGTGCCGGTCACCCGCAGCGACGCTTCCTGCCCGGGGGCGCCGGCCCGCTCAAACAGCTCGTCACCGGCGTCGGCTTTGCTCACGATGCCCTGGACCAAACCGCTCCCGTCGCGAATTTGGAGGAACTGCATCTTCTTGGACGAGCGGCGGTTGTAGAGCCACCCCTGAAGCTGGACCGATTGGCCCTCATACTGAGCGAGATCGGCAATGCGCACGCACGGAGTCGACATGGCGGGGATTGTAGCGTTGCGTTGCGCCGTTGCGGAGCAACGCCCGCATGCGCGGTGCGAGTATCGATCGTGCCGGTCATCGCCGAGGCTGACGGCGCACGAGGGGCCGCACGTCACAGAGCCACGTCCAAGCGCACGTCAAAGAGTACTGAGGCGTTCCTCGCTGGGCGCCGGGCCCCGGGCCGCATGGCGAGGAACCCAGCGCGCTAGGGCCCGACGCGCAACGCCGCTTTGACGATCTCTTCGACCGTCGCGATGTGCTCCGGTACCGCGTCCACGCGCCGCTCCGCCTCCGGTCGCGGCAGGCCGAGCGAGCACATGGCGAGGACGGCATCGCTGCGCGGTCCCGTGTGCGTCGCCTTCGCGGCTGTCGGGGCGCCCTTCGCGACTTTGTCGCGCAACTCGACGAGGATGCGCTCGGCCGTGCGCTTGCCGACGCCTTTGACGCGCGTCAAAGGCTTGATGTCGTTGGCGGCAATGTGGGTAGCCAGCGTGGCGGGTTCGTACGTGCTGAGCAGGGCGAGCGCGACGGCGGGCCCGACGCCGGACACCGCCAGCAACTGCCGAAACAGATGTCGCTCCTCGCGATCGTGAAAGCCGTATAGGTCGTGCTTGTCCTCGCGCACAACGAGATGGCTGTACAGCTTGGTCTCGCCCTCACGCGGCGCACGCGTCTGCGTTGTCGCCGAACAGATGAGCCGATAACCGACGCCGCCCGCATCCAAGACAATCGCTGCGCCATCGCGGTCGGCCACGCGTCCTCGGATGTAGTCGTACACGACGTGCGATCCCCGGCCGGTCGCGGCCTACTTGTTGAGCGACAGGCCGAGTTTGCCGAGTTTGGTGCGAATCTCTTGCAGGCTCGTCACGCCGAAGTTTTTTGTGCGCAACAGGGCGGACTCCGAGTGCGCCATGAGATCGCCGATGATGTTCACGCCCAACTGCACCATGCACTTCGTCGAGCGCACGCTGAGATCGAGGTCGGAAATCGGCAAGTTCATAGCCGCGGAACGCTCCGCGCTGTCGGCGGGAACGTCGGGCAGCGTCGGCGTGGGCAAATCCTGCATCAGGACCTCTTCGCGGCGCATGCCGAGACGCAGTCCCTTGGCGCCCAAGATGTCCTTTATTTCCTGCAGGCTGGTCTCGCCAAAGTTCTTGTACGAGAGCAGTTCGGCTTCGGTGCGCTGGATCAGATCGCCGAGCGACGAGATGTTCATCTTCGCCAAGCAGTTGCGCGACCGCACCGAAAGCTCGAAGTCCGAGATCGGCGTGCGCAGCAGCATGTTGCGGCGGTCCTCGTTGCGCTCCAAGTCCTCGTCCACCATCATCGACAACGACGACTGCGTGTCGCGCATGAACTTGCGCGCGCGCGGGTGGTTGGGGTATTGCGCCAGGATCGAGCTATACGCTTCGGCCGCCTTGTCGTACTCCTCGCGGTCTTCGTACAAGACGCCGAGATTGATCAAGATGTTGACGCGCGTCGGCTTGATGCGGCGCGCGCGTTCGTACAGCGCGATAGCGGCATCGTCGTCGCCGCTTAGGTCATGTTGGTACGCAAGACGGAACAGCGAACCCACATGTTCGGGGTCCTGCATGAGGGCGGCCTGGTACTGTTGCTGCGCCAGCTCGTAGTCGGCTTCGGCCTCGGCGATCGCGCCGAGTGCGTACAGCACACGCGCCTGCTCCGTGTCTTCGGCCATGCTGCCGAGTGCTTCGCGCGCCTTCTCGGGCTCGCCAAGAAGCGCGAGCAACGCGGCCTGCTGCAAACGAGCTTGCGTGTCGCGCGGCTCCAACTGCACGCAGCGGTCAAAAACCTCCGCCGCTTTCGCGCTGCGGTTGCGATACAACTCCGAGAGACCCCAGAGATAAAGCACGCGATGGTTTTGTGTGCGCTCGGCGTAACCGCCGACGGTTTCGTCGTTGCTCAAAATGAAGTGCGCCGCGGCGTGCTTCTCCGCATCGGAGGCGCCCATGGCCGCCGCCGCCGGAGCGTCGTCGACCAACTGCCGCAAGGCGCGACGCAAGTCCGCTTCGCTGACAGCGCGACGGCGCAAGCCAAGTGCTTCGCCGGAATCGGCCAGGGCGCTGTCGAGGGCACGGTTAATATCGATGGCAACGTCGGTGGACATGCGTTTTGGTTTCCTCTTGATGCAGGTTGTGCGTGCGTCGCAAAACCAACTGCGGCGGTCTCCCGTGCAGTTACGGACGGGGCGCGAAAACTACGAAAAGGGCCCCCGGAGCGATCTACCCTGTACTCCGGGCCGAACCACTTAGAATAAGAAGGCGCGCCCAGACCGTCAATTCCGCGAGCAGGCCTAAGTCCCCCAGATTTCGGGGAACCGGTCTCGGCCGGCTCGATCTGCCGCCTTCGCGCGGCTCGCGAGCTCCCCGGCTGCTCCGCGGTGTTGGGCTTTCACCCCTCGTCGAGTTTTGGGCGAAACGGAGGGTTGGAGGCCTAGTAGGGCCGTCGCCCCACGGCGATAAGGTGAGGGGATGGAGTGCTTTACGGTTGAAGGCGGGACGACTCTGCGCGGTGACGTGCAGGTCTCAGGCGCCAAAAATGCGGCCCTGCCTATCCTGGCGGCCACCCTGCTGGTGGAGGGCGAGGTCGTCTTGGAGGGCGTCCCGGACCTCCGCGACATCCGAACCATGCTCAAGCTGCTCCGCGAGCTTGGCTGCGCCTGTGAGCGAGATCCGGACGGCACGATCCGAATTGAGGTGACCGACGAGTCCAAGCGCGTCGCGCCCTACGACATCGTGAAGCAGATGCGGGCGAGTTTTTGCGTGCTGGGGCCGCTTTTGGCCAAGCGCGGCGAGGCGCGAGTGTCGATGCCGGGCGGTTGCAACCTGGGCGTGCGGCCCGTCGATCTGCACCTGAAGGGCCTCCGGGCGCTCGGGGCGCGGCTCGACTTCGACGGCGGTTACGTCTCCGGGCGCGGCCCGCTCCGCGGCGAGGAGATCTTTTTGGCCGGGTCGTTTGGCTCCACGGTCCTCGGCACGGCCAACGTCATGATGGCGGCGGTCTTGGCCAAAGGGCGCACGATCATTGAAGGGTCGGCGTGCGAGCCGGAGGTCGCGGATCTCGCGCGCTTCTTGGTCGCTTGCGGCGCGCGCATCGAGGGGATCGGGAGCCATCGGCTCGTGATCGACGGGGTCGAACGACTCCAGGGCACGACGTGGCGGGTGATCTGCGACCGCATGGAGGCGGGCACCTTGATGGCCGCGGCCGTGATCACGCGGGGTGACGTGATGGTGCGGGGCGCCGATGCCGGCTCGATGGGGGCGGTCATCGAGGCCGTCCGCGCGCTCGGCGCCGGCGTCGAGCGGTCCAAGGACGGGATTCGCGTCATCGCGCAGGATCGACCGCGCCCCCTCGACATGACGACCCTGCCCTATCCCGGTTTTCCGACCGACTTACAGGCGCCGTTTGTTTCGGTGCTGTCAGTGGCCGACGGCATGAGCGTCGTCACCGAGAAGATTTATCCCGAACGCATCATGCACGTCGCTGAGCTCAACCGCATGGGGGGCGAGGTGCGCAAGCAGGGTCCAAGCCAGATCATCCACGGCGTGCCGTCGCTCAACGGCGCCGAAGTCATGGCCAGCGACCTCCGGGGCGGTGCCGCCTTGGTGCTGGCTGGCCTGGCGGCGCGAGGGACGACCAAGATCCACCGTGTCTATCACTTAGACCGCGGCTACCAGCGTCTCGAAGAGAAGTTGTGCAGCTTAGGCGCCCGCATTCAACGTATCGAAGGGGAGTAAGGCGCGAGCCACAGCTCCGGGCGCGGAGTGGTGGCGATGGCAAAACTGGGGCAGGACGGGCGCTCGGTTTCGTCATAGGATGCGAGACTTCTCATGCGTAGATTTCTGATCGGACTGTTGGCCTTGGAGGCGCTCGCGCTGGTCGCGCTGGGTGCCGGCGTTGCCTTCGGTGCGTTTGATGGCATGCGCCGGGCGCGGCCCAAACTTCCGGTGTTTGCGCCGGCGATCTACGGGGCGGCGATGGGCGATCTCGCCCGCTACGAGCGCCGGGAACGCAATCCCGACGGCAGCGACGGAACGCTCCTGGGATACCTCGAGTACCGCGTCGAGCGCGCCGTGGAGTACAAAAACAGCACGCGCGGGCGCGAATTCGTGATCGAAATGCGCCAGCTCGACGAGCGCGGACGCCTGCAAACGAGTCGAAAGATCGCCGTTTTGCCGCGCACGCTCGCGCACGGGTTTTTGCCGCCGCGTTACGAGGAGTCCGACGACTACCCGGTCGGCGAGCGGCCCGTGATCGCAACCCTCACGAGCGAGACATTTGTCCACCGCGGACGTGACCGCGACGGGTTTCGTCTCGACATCGTGTTGCCGCGCCGTTCTCTGACCGAGGTCGCGGAGCGGATGTGGGTCACTCCTAAGACGGCGGTGTTTGGCGTGGTCCGTTGGGAGCGCGACAAAGACGTGTTGTTGCTGCACAACCAGGAGCAGCCGGGCCGATGAGCAACCGTGCTTTGGCGTGGCTCGCGTTTGGGTTCAGCATCCTGTTGCTGGCCAGCGTCTCCTTGCTGCTCCAACGCAAGGGGTACTTTGCGCGTTGGGGCGCCGAACCGCTTGTCTATACCAACCACACGCTGCTGGCCACCCGGGGGCAGCGCGCCGTCTTGCGGCCCATCCACAACGTGGGGCCGTCACGGCGCTACTGGGTCGCCACCACGATCACGGAGCCGGAATCGGACGACCCCGTTCTCGTCTACCCGCACGTGCGCGCCGGGATCGAGGAGCGCGAGCCCAATCGCGACCAATGGCTGTTTACGCCGCCGGTTCGAGCGGTGGCGATCGCCCGGGGGGGCGCCCTGCTGGAGGGCGAGTTCTTGAGCGAGATCCGCCACGTCGAGGAGGTCGCGATCGGGGGCGAGCGCCGCACCTTAGTCCGCGCGACCTATGGAGACATGAAGGGCGCGTCGGTGATCTACTACTACGACCCCAAGGCGCCAACGCCGCTGTTTGGGTGGATCCGCCGCGAACGGCGCCCGACCGATCAGCCCGTGGAGATCCTGTTTGCCGCCGATGGGGGCGTGAAGACCGTCGAGAAAGCGAAATAGCCGGGGCGAGCGCGGCAGATTGACCGCAGCGCAAACCGGCCGTATTCTGCGGGGTTTCCCCAAATGTTTGAGTCGCTCAGCACGCGCCTGACGGGCCTCTTCTCCAAGCTTGGAGGAGGCTCGGGCAAGCTGACCGAGGACTCCATCAAGGACGCGGTGCGCGAAGTGAAGCGCGCCCTCCTGGAGGCCGACGTCAGCCTGGATGTCGTGCGCACCTTCACCAAGGAGGTGCGGAGCAAAGCGATCGGCGCCGAGGGCATCGCGGGCGTCAGCCACACGCACCAATTCATCAAGATCGTTCAGGATGAACTGGCTGCGTTAATGGGCGGCGCCAACGAGGGGATCACGTTCGATGCGTCCGGCGTCACCGTCATCATGTTGGTGGGGCTACAGGGCGCCGGTAAGACCACAACGTGCGGCAAGCTTGCGCTCTGGTTGCGCCGCAAGCACAAGAAGACGCCGCTGTTGGTCGCGGCGGACGTGAAGCGGCCGGCGGCGATCGAGCAGCTCAAAGTGCTCGGCAAACAACTCGGCGTTGATGTGTACGCCGAAGACGGCGGCCGCCCGCCGAAGATCTGCCAACGTGCCGTCGCGCACGCGAAGAAACAAGGTCACGACGTTGTGATTTTGGACACCGCGGGCCGCTTGCACATCGACGCGCAGTTGATGGACGAACTCGACGACGTACGCAAGTGCGCGAAGCCCCATCAAACGTATCTCGTCGCCGACGCGATGACCGGTCAAGATGCCGTGCAATCGAGCGCGGCGTTTCACGAGCGGTTGGATCTAACCGGCGTCATCTTGACGAAGCTCGACGGTGACGCGCGCGGCGGCGCGGCGTTGTCGGTGCGCCACGTCACGGGACGTCCGATTGTGATGGCCGGTGTCGGTGAAAAACTCGACGCGCTCGAGCTGTTCCACCCCGACCGTATGGCCGGGCGCATCCTCGGCATGGGGGACATCGTCACGCTGGTCGAGGACGCGCAGGAAAGCATCGATCAGGTGGAAGCGCAGCGGTTGGCCGAACGCATGTTCGTCAAGTCGTTCAACCTAGACGACATGCTCGCGCAGTTTCGCCAGATCGAGCGCATGGGGTCGATGAAAGATCTCATGAAAAAGCTCCCCAAACAGCTCACCGAGCAGCTTGGGGACCAAGAAGTGGACGAGCACGCGATCCAAAAACAAAAGGCGATCATCTTGTCGATGACCACCTGGGAGCGCCACAACCCCGACGAGATTCACGGCCAACGCCGGCAACGAGTCGCGCGGGGTAGCGGCAGCTCACTCAAAGACGTCAACGAACTTCTCAAAGGCTTCAAAGAGATGCGCAAGCAGATGAAGGCGATGAAGGGGTTCATGGGGTCGATGGGCCGCCGCGGTATGGAAAAACAAAAAGCCAAGCTGCTGAAGCAGATGAAAAAAGAAGGTCAGAGTCCGTTTGGGGTCTAGGCTCTGTCTTGGAAGTGGCCGTCGCACCGAGATCGCGCAACGTGGTTGCCGGTCGAATGCGTCCGCAACTTCTAAAACAGAGCCCAACCTGCGGAACGAGGAGAGAACATGTCAGTACGTTTGCGTCTGAAGCGGACCGGTCGTCGAAACCGGCCCTTTTATCGCATCGGTGCGTTCCACCACACGACGCGTCGCGACGGTGCACCCGTCGAGGACTTGGGGTGGTACGACCCGCTGGTGAAAGACCGCGATGAAAACTTCAAGATCAAAGAAGAGCGCGCCCAATATTGGGTGAGCACCGGTGCCAAGGCTTCGGAAACCGTCCGGTCGCTGCTGAAGCGTCGCGGCATCGATTGCAAGCGCTCGTAATCCGTGGCCGCCGCTAAAAAAGACAAGCGCGTCAGCGACGTGCAGAAGTACCTCAAGGTCGTGGACGGCATGGGCATTCCCGACGGCGACGCGTCCGAGCGGGCGTGTTGGGTCATCATGGCGCGACACGGCTCCAACGAAGGCGCGACCAAGGCGCTGGAAGCGATCCGTGAGCTCTACGTGGACATGAACGAGTTTCGTGTCGCACGACCGTTCGAAGTCATGTCGATCATCGGTCCGCACCTCAAAAATGACGCGCTGACGGTGGCGGAGACGCTCCACGGCTTTTTGTGGCGGTTCCACAAGGACCACCACACGATGGACTATGGTCGCACCGGCGATATGACGCCGACGCAGTTCGCAAAGTACTTTGCGGAAGCCGAGGGCCACGTTCTCGAGATGGGCCTCGCGGTCTTTCTCCACTACGCCGCCGACGAGCATCAGTGGATTTTGGAAGAATCCATGGACGAGAAGCCGCGCAAGCGCACCGAGCGCGAAGCGACCGTCGCCTTCGAGAAGATGGCGATGGCCTGCGCTCTCGCGGTGCATGGCTCGATGCCGGCCAAAACCAAGATCGGTGCCGCCTTGCGGCAGTTTGCGAAAGCGTGGGCGTTTAAGTCCATGCCGAAGCCGCCCAAGCGCAAGCCGGTCCGTCGAGCACCGCCCGTGATCGCCACGCCGACGCCGCCGCCCGCCGCCAAGAAAGCGGCCAGCAAGGCCGCGGCCGGGAGAAAGCCGGCGCCGCCGCCTAAGGCTGCGGCGAAACCGGCCAAGAAGGCGCCCGCCAAGACGGCGAAGAAGGCCGTCGCCAAAAAGACGGCCAAAAAAGCGACCAAGAAGGCGACGAAGAAGGTCGCCAAGAAAGCCGCGCCGAAAAAGGCTGCGAAGAAGGCGGCCAAAAAAGCAGGGGGCGCCGCGCGCCCGAAGACGACGCGCCCCAACCGCGCGCGCACCAACAAGTCGTCCCGGCGATAGTCCATCCCGTGGCGCAACACGCAGCGGTTCCGAGGGCTCCCAGAACATGATTGTTTTGGCCTCGGAATCGCCGCGGCGCCGGGCGCTCCTTGCGGAGGCGGGTATCGCGTTTCGCGTGATGCCGGCGTCGATTGACGAGTGGGAGCCGGCCCGCGCCTCGCCGACGGACGTCGCGCGCCAAAACGCCGAGGCCAAAGCGAAAGCAGTGGCGGCGACCCTGACCACCGACGAATGGGTTCTCGGCGCCGACACCGTAGTGGCGTTGGGCGACCTGATCTTGGGGAAGCCGCGCGATGCGGCGCACGCCCAAAAAATATTGGGAACTCTCTCCGGCACGACGCACGGCGTATACACGGGTGTGGCTTTTTGTCGCGGAGATCGCATCGAATCCGACGTCGTCACGACCCACGTGACGATGCGGACGCTCACGCCTGACGAGATCGCCGCCTATGTCGCGAGCGGTGAAGCGTTCGGCAAAGCCGGTGCATACGCGATCCAAGAAACCGCGGACCGATTCGTCACGCAACTGGATGGGCCGTACGACAACGTCGTCGGGCTCCCGGTGGAAACGGTGCGACAACTCCTTCACCGATTGGAAGAGACCTAACGTGCGACGATTCGGATCCGTGTTCTTGTTCGCGTTGGTTTCCTGCGCCCCCAGCGCGTGCACCGAGGAACCGTCTACGGCGCCGACGATGTCGGACGGAGTGACGCTACCGCCGTCTGACGACGACTGGTTTTCGTTCGCGCCCGACATGACCGCGGACGATCTCGACGCCGTGATTGGCAAAGCTTTGGAGACGCCCGGCAAGGGACCGGACTACACGCACTTCGTCGTGATCCGCGACGGGGAGCGCCATGGGTCGGGCTTCGAACAACGCGCATTTCACTTGGTCTTAGGCGCGGGTGTGAAGCTCCCCGCCGGTTCGATGCGGGTGCAACGCGAGTGGCGCGCATCGGGGATGGTCGATGGCAACAACGAGCAACTGCAAACCAACGGACTCGCCATCGTTGTCGAGGCGGGCGCGCCGCGTCCGTATCCGCAAGCGACGCACGATGCCGTCCATACGTTTTGCCGCGCACTGGCACGCCGCGTCCCGATTCATCCCGACTGCATCGTTGCGATGCAGGAAGCGCCCTACACCGACGCGCACGAAGCGGACGCCGACGAGCGCGCACTCGCCGCCAGTGCGCGCCGCGAGGTGCCGTTTCCGCCGATCGACGGCAGGCTGACGATTCAGGCTGCCGGCGGCCCGATCGAGGTCGGGTTTCAGCGGCGGACGGGCAACGGCATCCAGGTCGGCATGATGTTGCGCCGGTCATTTGACCGAAAGAACCAAGGGATGTTGTTCGAGTATCCCCATCACGGCGCCCGGTCGTTTTGGATGAAGAACTGCCGCATCGCGATCGACCTCGCCTATGTAAAAAAAGGCAAGATCCGACAGCTGATAACGATGCAACCACAGTGGGGGCAGCCCCATAGCGTGCTTCGCTACCACCCAAGCAACTCAGCGGTCCGATTCGCGCTCGAAATGCCCGCCGGATGGTTCGCGAAAAACGGCGTGAATGTAGGCGATAGGGTCGTTTTCGAGTAGGGTTACCCACAGTCGGGTGCGGGGCAGCTATCGGTCGCAGGCGTACGGCTCAGGGGTACGCCAGCGCATGGCATGCTCACAGGGGAGCGCAAGCAACACACCGGCGGGGCATAGTGGGGCGATCGAAACGAAGGGTGTGGGGCTGTGATATCAGGCGACCGGAGTACCGAAGTCGAAGAAACCGTGCTCAAGTTCACGACGCCGGACGTGACGATTGAACTGCAGGGTTCCGAAGAGTTTGTTGAGCGACAGATTCGTTTCTTTCGCCACTACTTGCGTGACTTAGAAACCGAGAACGTGGAGCCCGGTTCGGACGCACGTCCGGCGCTCGCCGAGTTCTTCCAGGTCCGCGCCACCAAGACCGGACGCGGTGCGATTCAAGAAGCGCTCCTCTTGTTTGGGTTCTACCTCCAAGAGGTGGAAGGGCAGTCCGAGTTTTCGATCGAGCAGATCGGCGGATGCTTCGCCGTCGTCGGTCGCGACCTTCCCAAAAACCTTCATCACGCAGTCGGCACTCTCAAGCGCAAGCACGGTTGGTTTGACGAGGGATCTAAGCGCGGCCTTTACCGCGTGAGCGAGCAGGGGCGTTCCCTGGTTCGCCCCGTTCGCTAAGCGCGCTTCGGGCCCCGACTTGGGGCGAAGGCGAGATCTAAGATCGTCGATCAAGCTGCGGGCATGGACTGCCGATAAACCAGCGTGCGTCAAGGGCTGACGACTATTGTGGGACTGGGACTATTGACCGCCATTTTCATGGCGTTGATGTCCATGTTCTATCTCCAGCAGATCCCGACGCGGGCCGACCTGGAGCGCTTGGAGAAAGACATCCGGCGCGAGCACGGCCTCTATCTCTCGGCCATCGCGCCGATCGAGGTGACGCTCGTGCGCCCCGGCGAAGACGGCGGTCGCAGCGGCCTCGATATCAAAGTCGTCATGCGCGCCGATCTGCGCAAGCACCCCCAGACAATCGACCTCTACTTAAAGCGCATCGCGGAAAGCGTGGTGGAGCACCCGGACTGGCAGGGCAAGATCACCAAGGTCTCGGTCGCGCAGTTCAAAAAAGGCGGGCGGAGCTACACGCTCGGCCAAGACGCCACCGCGCCGAAGCCGCCGATCGAAGCCGCCCCCGGTCCCGACACGGCCGGCTCGGACAAAGCCCACCCCGCCAAGACCGCGAAGCCGGTCGCGCCCGCGAAATCAAACGCACACGCCCCGGGTGGCAACGAGGCGACCAAGCCGGCCCCCGCGAAGTCCGGCTCCTAGCGGGCTCCCTTTCCGGGCCTGTATGGATGGCGCGTCGCTCCAGCGTCGTTTGAATTCGCCCGGATATTGCGTCCATCCTGGGCGCTGCTAGACTATTTGGTTCCCCATAAACCGCGTTAGAAACGCTCCGGTACCGCCTGTGGCGGGCCCACACCGGGGGAGTAAGTCATGAAGTCCGGCATCCATCCCACCTACGAAACCTGCACCGTGAAATGTGCGTGCGGGAACGCGTTCGAAACACGCGCCACCAAGACCGCGATCAAGGTCGATATCTGCAACGTGTGCCACCCCTTCTACACGGGCAAGCAGAAGTTTGTGGACTCGGCGGGTCGCGTGCAGCGCTTCCGCGAGCGCTACGGCGACTATCGCAAGAAGCGGGGCGGCGGAACTTCCGAAGCCGATGCAAAACCGGCTTCGGACGACGCGTAAGTCGATCATTTCGTGGCGGAGCCGGAAAGCCTGCCCGAGGTCTTAGCGCGCTATCGCGAGCTGACGTCGCTCCTCGAAAATCCCGAGGTGGCCACGAATCAGGCGCGAGTGCGCGAGATCGTTAAGGAGCGCGGTCAACTCCAGGGACGTGCTGTGAAGTACGAGGAGTGGCTCTCTAAGCGCGCGGAGATCGCGTCGACGCAAGCGCTCTTAGAAGACCCCGAGATGGCGGAGATGGCGCAAGAAGAGCTCGCCACGCTCGAACCGCAGCTCTTAGCACTCACCGAAGACTTGGCCGACGAAATGGCGGCCGACGAAGCGGAATCGGCCAAGAGCGTGATTATCGAGATCCGCCCCGGCGCGGGCGGCGACGAGGCCGCACTGTTTGCCGGCGAGCTGTTCGAGATGTATCGCCGATGGGCTGAGGCGAGCCGGTTCAAGACGGAGGTGATGGACATCCAGCGCACCGAACTTGGCGGTCTGCGCGAAGTGACGTTCTCCGTCAAGGGCAAGGGCGTCTATCGCGCGCTGAAGTTTGAGTCCGGGGGCCATCGCGTCCAGCGCGTACCCGCGACCGAAACGCAGGGGCGTGTGCACACCTCCGCCGCCACCGTCGCCGTATTGCCCGAGGCCGAAGCCGTCGAAATCGACATCAAAGAAGAAGACCTAAAAATCGACACGATGCGGGCGGGCGGGCCCGGCGGCCAAAAGGTCAACAAGACCGAATCGGCCATCCGGATCACGCACGTTCCGACCGGAATTGTCGTGAAGTGCCAGGACGAAAAATCCCAGCACAAAAACCGCGCGCGGGCGATGCGCGTGCTCTCCTCGCGGCTCTATGAGCGGATGCGGGCCGAGCGCGACGCCAAGCGGGCGGCCACCCGGAAGGCCCAGGTGGGGTCCGGGGACCGGAGCGAGCGGATTCGGACCTACAATTTTCCGCAAGACCGATGCAGCGATCACCGTTTGGACTTCAATCTGCCGCGGCTTCCGGACATTATGCAGGGCAAAATCGACCCACTCATTGAGGCGTTACGTAAAAAAGAGAAGGCGATGCGCCTCGCGGAGCTGGATCTCGGAGAGTTGGAGGAGAAGAAATGATCGAAAACAATCTGCCCCCGCAAGATGACGGGGATATCGAAGACGACTTCGAGACGACCGCGGACGACGTCGGGTTGGATGACGGCCCCGCCGACATGCCGTCGGCGCCCGCGATGGCGCCGGCCGGCCCTTCGGGACCGCGCACGTTTAAAGAGCATTACACGATTTTGCTCGGCGCCTCGATGTGCGTTGTCTCGGGCCTATCCGTTTGGGAGCGTCACACGGTCTACGGCGTTGAGGTGCGTGGCACGCAGAGCGTCCTCTATTCGTTCATGCTGGCATTCGCGCTCTACACGGTAGGCGTTGGGATCTCCAACATCAGCACCGGTCGTTTGCGCGGCATGGGGATCACGTTCCTCACGGGCATCATGGGCCTTTGGATGGGCGTCAAAGGACTGCTCGCGTTCAACAGCGTCAAAGGCTTCAAGGGCTGGAGCGAGTACGAGGAGTTCTTGAAGTCGGGCACGGGTCACAACCTGAAGTTGCAGATCGAAGGTTGGTTGGGCCAGTGGGGCCCCGGCGTTTGGTTAGCGACGTTTGGGGGCGCGCTGATCATGTTTGTGTTCTTAAAAGCCATCTTTGGCGGCAAGAAAAAGGACGCAGCTCCGGCCGCGCCCGCGCGCGGGCGCCGTCGTAAATAGTTTTCGCGTTTGACGATCGAAGAAACGATTCGACGCTCCGCGTCGAGGCTTGAAAAAGGAGGGTGTGACTCTCCCCGCCTCGATGCGGAGCTTTTTTTGTGCGCGTTGTTGGAGACCGACCGCGCCGGGTTGTTCGTGCAAGCGACGCACCCGTTCCCCGACGTGTTGGCGGCGCCGCTGCATGCGATGGTGCGCCGGCGGCTGACGGGCGACCCCGTGGCGTACATCCTGGGCAAACAGGAGTTTTACGGACGGGAATTCGCAATCACGCCCGCCGTGTTGGTGCCGCGCCCGGAGACCGAACTGTTGGTGGAGCGTGTCCTCGCGTTGGCCCCGCGCAGTCTGCTTGAGATCGGAACGGGGAGCGGATGCGTGGTTGTGAGTTGCGCCGTTGCGCTGCAAGAGGCTGCGTGCACAGCAACCGACATCGCCGCGGACGCGCTCGCGGTCGCCGAGCAAAACGCGGAACGCTATCGCGTGGCGCACCGCTGCACGTTTTTATCCGGCGATCTGTACGCCCCGGTGCGCGGGCGCGGGCCGTTTGATGTGATCGCGAGCAACCCGCCGTACGTAGAATCGACGTTCACGGTCGAGACCAACGAGCCGAACCATGCGCTGTACGCGGGCGCCGATGGGCTCGACGTAATCCGCCGGCTGATCGTTGAGGCGCCGCTGTACCTCCACGCGGACGGCGTGTTCCTGTGCGAGATCGGCGAACACCAGGCCGAAGCCGTCCGCGCACTGGCCGAAGAACACTTCGGGATGGTGACCATCCACAGCGACCTGCGCCAGCAACCGCGGCTCCTCGAAGCGACCGATCCGAACTACTAGAGAAGTGCTTGGAATAGCGAGAGCGAGAGATCGGAGTCGAGATCAAGGAGCGGACCGCAGCTGTAGCAACGCTACAGCGAGGATCCGCGACGCAGAGATCGCCTTCGAGATCCGCTCGCAGCCCATGTGACTTTTTCACTGGGCTAGGCGTGATCAAACATCTCGACGAGCGCGCCGTCTTCGCGTTCGTCGCTGAGTTGTTTCACCACAGCGCGGAAGGGATCCCAAGCGATGCCGCTTGAGAGCACAACTGTGGAGCGCCAGTGGTTGGGCGCGCGCCGCGGACTCCACGTCGCTTTGCCCGCGCGCACAAAGATCTCGCCGACGATGCAGCCGAATTCCGTGCACACCAACCGAAACAGGTTGCGCGGGAAGTTGGGATCTTGTTCCTCGGTGAGCTTCCAGCGTAGCTCCGCGTTGAGGATCGAGTCCAAGTAGACAAGACCGTCGCGGTTGGGCTCGAGATCGTGTTTGCGCACCTGGTAGATGCGTTCGACGCCGTCGAGCGCTAGTTTTTCGAGAGTCTTGGGCAAAAGCTCGAGCTCTACCGAAGTGACGCCCAAGTCAAACGCCTCAAGCGACGCGTGCCCCTCGGGCACTTGCACCCGAAACCAACGCGCGAAGAGCGCGTCTGCCGAAATCGTGTCCGGCGCCTTCCGAAACGGCCACATGACGCAACCAGAATAGCAGTCGGCATCTCAAAACGCGCCGCACGCTCGGTGCGTCGCCAATCCAGTTTGATAATGCGCTCCGCGGCCTTGATTCCACCGCCGCGTCTAACACGCCGCCGGCTGCATTGAACCCGATCGAGCCCAAGTCGATAACAACGACATCTTGGCGTGTGCCCACAGCCACGTCGGCGGTCGTTCCGACGACGTCTTCCAGAACAATGGCGTGTTCGGCGGTACAGGTCAGATCCCTAGTGAATCGAGCGTAGCAGATTCGGGGGAACGCCTAGGCAATCCGGGCTTGATCCACCAGCCGCACCAGTCGTCGCCGGCTGCGGCAGGCCGGCGTGGTCACAGCAACTCCGACCGTGAGTCCTAGCGATGTAACATTAGTGGAATAAAATTGTGATTTCAGAGTTCATAGCTACTGTTTGGTTGAGTCGTCAGTCAGGAGATCATCATGAGACGCGCAGCGTTGCGGCTAGGGTTGGTTTTGGTTTTTGTTGGTTCATTCTGTGCGGTAGCGGATGCTGCGAGCCATACCGTAGCGGAACTGCGAGTGATGAAAGCGGCGGGTCAGATCAACGTAGAGCTTGATGCGGGACTCACCAAGCTTGACGAGCTTTGGTCTTGTGCGCCAGCCGCGCTGAAGCAAGGCATCGACAAGGAAACTATCAAGATAGACGATAGTTCTGATCCCAATGGCCTGAAGCGTTCCGTTACAACGTTCAAGTGCGGCAAGCCGGTAGAGGTGCATTATAGGTCGGCCGACCTGGCCGATTTCAACGTCTACAACGCGAAGTTCATCTTTTTTGAGGAACTGATACACGCGCACCAGGTGCAACAATTCCCGCTCGACAAAGCTGGCGGAGGTGCGGGAATGCCAGCAGCAGGTGACCAAGACTTTGCCGATGCCGAGCGCTGGTATCTTGAAGTTGAAGCTCGCGCGAAGGCCGACAACGAGGTTTCACCGCTCTCCGGCAAGCAGCCTAACATCCAGGGCATAAACATGACCGACGCCGCAGCCAAGGCTCAGGCCGACCAAGCTGCGGCGAAATCAAAAGCGGACGCCAAACGAAATCTCTGTGATGCACTAGGCAAGATTCCGTCGTCAACCGGCCAAGGCACATCAAAGAAAGCAAAAGGCTATAGGAAGTTCGCTGGCTGCAAGCTCCTTACTGTCTTGTTCAGTTGGTAATCACATGAGACTCATCGTCCTTCTCACTTCTTCGTTCTTGGCGGCGTGCAGCACGCACTCTCCTGACTTCAGAACCGCTTCACAAGTGGTCCTGAGCTCGCCGCCAGAGATTACAGATTCTGATTTACGGGCACGTCCAGGCTGGAGTTTCAACTCGTCGCAAGCAGATGTGGAAGCTGCGGGTCAGATCGACAACGTGACCGTGACTTTCGCAGGGCAGTCAAAGGTCTTGTTTGTCTACCCCTGGCAGGGCTCCGGCGTAAGCACAGTCACCCACTGGCTCGTGGGCTGCGTGAACCAGGCCGGAACTTTCACTCTCTTCAGGACGGACTTGGTCGCGAACACGAACGGTGATCGTCTACCGGATTCGACAACGACGGTCGCGCTCCTTGATAGTGGGGCTGTGCCCATGTACGCGTCGCAACTTGTTCGAATTGGGAGTACCGGGACAGTGTTCATGCTGGACAGGCGATGTCAGGACATCATTAAAGCTTCAGATACCAATGCAGACGGATTTCCGGACTCCATAGGCGTCGCACCGTTCGCAGAGGCATCTGAGTTTCCTGTCCTCCTGAATGCCCAAATCCTAGTAGCCGAAAGTGACTCGGCGTTGAGCGTAGTTCTCGGATCTTCGCGCTTGGGATTCTATTCGCGGTTCGGAACGCTCTACAATCACCGGGGAAGCTATCAGAGGTTCACGGACGCCGATTCCGATGGCGTTGCCGATGCGAATGTGCAGTGGACCAAGCCAGATCCTGCGCCTAGCCTTTGGGTCAATCTTCTCGAGGTCGGCCAGACCGCAATCAAGATCCAAGGCACTGTCGGTGAGGGCGTTCAGATCTGGAAAATGGACGCCCAACTTGCGCCGAGCCAGTTATTGGCTTCGCAGCAGTTATCGGCCGGTTGGAACACTCTGACTGTGGCGGCACTCACAGAGGGAACGTGGGTGCGGATCAACTACACGGCTCGCCCCGAGTCGGGGCTGCTGAAACGGGCCCTTCCTGCAAGCGTGCAGTTGCATTCGGTGGAGCCGTACTACCTGAACGTGGACGGTGACAGCGCAACAGTACTGGGCGTGAACTTTCCGGCCTTTGTTGGCGCGAGAGTTCGGTATGGCGAGTTTGACCTCAACACAGCGACTTTCCCGTCTTCACAGGTCATGACGGTCACGCGCGTCTCCTCCGAAGAGATATCGATTTCGATTCCGAGTTTGCCGGCAAGCGCCGCTGGAAGGGCACGAATCGAGGTGTATGAAGCTTCGACGCCCTCACAAACCCTACTTTCGTTCTCGGTAGGACTTTGCGAATAGTCTGGTTGCGGACCGGTCAGTCGCAGTAATAGTCGTAGCTTCTGTGGCGGTGGCTGCGGCGGTAGTGTCGGTCGCCGTGGCGGTCGTCGTGGTCAGCCGCGGCGCCGATCAGGCCACCGATGGCGGCGCCGATCAGGGCGCCTCCGACCACGCGCCGGCTGGTTGTGTGACAACCACCCATGCCGACGAGCGAAACCGTGAGTACAAGTAAGACGAGTTTGCGCTTCATCAGAAATCCTCCTCGCAGTCTTTAACCGACTACTCCCGTCCTTACGCAACGCCCTTGCCAAAACGAAAAAACCGCCTGGGGAGCGGAGCGCTGGTCGCGCGGCTCCCCGGGCGGAGACAGTTGGTGTCAGGTGCAGAGGACAGCGTCCGTGGCAGGCGTCGCTTTTTAGGACACTGCAGCAACGGCTTGTTGGAAAAATCGCAAACCGTCCGGCAGGTCGCTTAACCCGTCGCGCGTCCACGTCGGGTGGTGCCACGGTTCCATGTGTCGTTCGGGGTGCGGCATCAGACCAAGGATGCGACCGGTCGCGTCCGTAAGCCCTGCGATGGAACGCAGCGAACCGTTTGGGTTGTCGCGGTAACGCAACGCGACCATGCCGTCGCGCTCGAGGCGATCCAGCGTCGCTTCGTCGGCCACGAGCTTGCCTTCGGCGTGCGCGATAGGGAAGTAAAACGACTCGCCCTTCGTTAGGAACGCGCACTTTCCGTCGACCTCTAACTCGACCCACTTGTCGATGTAGCGGTGCGACGCGTTGTGCGTGAGCGTTACGTCTTGTTCAGTGAGCCCCGGCAGGAGTCCCGTTTTCACGAGCACCTGAAAGCCGTTACAGATCCCGAGGATGAGGCCGCCGTCTTCGACAAGCTTGCGCGCTTGCGGAACCACGCGCTCGCGCAGCTCGGTGGCCAACACGCGCCCGGCCGCGACGTCGTCGCCGTAGCTGAATCCACCGGGGATCGCGAGCACGCGGTAGCTTTGCAACATGGTCGGTTCGGCGAGCAACTCGTTGACGTGACGGCGCTCGGCCGTCATGCCCACGCGTTCGAACGCGTGCGCGGTTTCGAGATCGCAGTTTGTTCCTGCGGCGCGAAGGATGAGCGCTTTCACAGCATCGTCTCCCAGCAAAAGAACGCTCGCTTCGCGTCTTCTAAACTCACTTCGAATCCCGGGAATCGCAGGATCGGTTCCCCGATCACTTCGCCCACCAAGACCGCGCCGCCGCCCGGGTTTTGGTCGGCTTCGATCAAGAAGCGCGACGGCGTTTCGGCAAACAGATCCACGTCAGTGTCCAGTGCGACACCGCACGCGCCACCGATCGCCATCTCGGTCGCGGCGACGGCGAGGCCGCCCTCCGCGAGATCATGCACCGCGCGCACTTGGCCCGCCGCGATCGCTTGCGCCATCGCGCGCATGTTCGCCGGCGCATCCGACTTCACGGTCGGCACGCCTTCGGTCCGCGTCTCGCCGAGCAGCCAGAGCTTTGTGCCGGGGCGCTTGGCGTCGGATGTCACACAGCGCGTGATGTCGTCCACTTGGCCCATCGCGCTAATCAGCAACGTGTGCGGAATCCGAATCGAACCTTTCTCGGTGCGGAACTCGTTGTTGAGCGAGTCCTTACCCGAGATGAACGGTGCTCCGAACAAGAGTGCGGCGTCGTGACAGCCGCGCGCCGCGCGCACGATCGCGCCCAACGTCTCCGGGTTTTTACAATCGCCCCAGGAGAAGTTGTCCAAGATCGCGATGCGGTCCGGATTCGCGCCGACCGAAACGACGTTGCGGATCGCTTCGTCCACCGCGTTCATCGCCATCTGATAGGGATCGAGGTCGCCGAGCATCGGATTGATGCCGCAGCCGATCACGACGCCGCGCCGCGACCCGAACACCGGCGCGACCACGGCCGCGTTGCCGGGGCCGCGACCATCGACGCCGACAAGCGGTTTGATCACCGAACCCGCCTGCACCTCGTGGTCGTACTGGCGCACGATCCACTCCTTGGAGCAAACATTGCCGTGCGACAAAAGATCCAGCAGATGCCGGCGCGGATCCGCGGGCGCCGGCGCCGCGGGGTGGTCCACCGTCGTCCACGTCGCAACACGCGGCGTAAGCGGAAGTCCGTCGTGCAAAAACGCCATCGTGAGATCGACGAGCACGTCGTCTTCGTGCTTCACGACCAATCGACCCGAGTCGTTGAACTCGCCGATCACGCACGCTTCGACGTCTTCCGAGGCGCAAAGCGCCAACAGTTCCGCCTCGTGTTCGGGTGGCACCGAAAATACCATGCGCTCCTGCGCTTCGCTGATCCACACTTCGACGGGGTCCAATCCGGCGTACTTCAGCGGCGCGTTTTCGAGCCACACTTCCGCGCCGGTCTCTTCCGCCATCTCGCCGACCGCGGACGAAAACCCGCCCGCACCGCAATCGGTGATGGCGGTGTACAAACCGCGATCGCGCGCCTGCAACAACACGTCAAGCACGCGCTTTTCTTCAATCGGGTTGCCGATCTGCACCGCGCCGCCACTCACGACGTCGGATTCGTCGTGCAAGGTCTCGCTCGAAAACGTCGCCCCGTGAATGCCGTCACGCCCCGTGCGCCCGCCGCACGCGACGATCTTGTCGCCGGGGCGCGCGGCTTTCTCGGCCATCCCGCGCGGCAAGATGCCGACGGTCCCGCAATACACGATCGGGTTTCCGAGGTAGCGCTTGTCGAAACAAACGGCGCCGTTCACGGTGGGAATGCCCATCCGGTTGCCGTAGTCGCGTACGCCCGCCACCACGCCCTTCATGACGCGCAGCGGATGCAGCACGCCCTTTGGGAGCTCTTTTGTGTCGAGTTCGCCAAAGCAAAACACGTCGGTGTTCGCGATCGGCTTCGCGCCGAGGCCCGTGCCCAAGATGTCGCGAATGACACCGCCCGTGCCGGTCCCCGCGCCGCCATACGGCTCAATCGCGCTGGGGTGGTTGTGCGTTTCGACCTTGAAGCAGATGTCGTTTTCGTCGTCGAACCGCACGATGCCAGCGTTGTCTTTAAAGACCGACACGCACCAATCCTTGTCGAGTTTCACGGTGGACGCGAACACGGTTTCCTTCAAGAGGTTACCGATGCGTTCGCTTTGGCCGTCCTCGGTGTAATCGATGGGGCCCGTCAGCGTCTTGTGCTTGCAGTGTTCGGACCACGTCTGTGCGATCGTTTCGAGTTCGCCCAAACGCGGTTCGCGTTCGAGTTTTGCGAAGTGGTCGCGCACTTCGCGCATTTCGACCACGTCGAGCGCAAGGATGTGTTTGCGCGAGAGTGCGACGAGTTCGTCGTCCGACAGTCCCGTCAACGGAATCGTCACCACGGGATGATGCGCACGCGCCTTCGGGAGCGGTTGCGGCTGAGGCGCGGGGCCGATGCCCATCTCCTCGATGACTTCATTGGCGAGCGAGTCGCCGACGGCGGCGAGGACGGTGGCTTCGTCCGCGGCGCTCTCGATCCAATAGGTTTTCGCCGTCACGACGCGCGTGATCGGATCGCCGAGCGCGCGGGCCGCCCGCCGAATCGACGCCTCGGTCGGGTCCATGACGCCGGCTTTTTTCCAAACCGAGACGGCGGTCCCGCGCCCCTGTTGCGCAGGCTCTTCCAAGACGGGATCGATAAACAATGCTTTCGCGAGGCGGTCGCCATCTTGGCTGCCGAGCACCCAATACACACGCTCGACGCGCACACGCTCCGCCGAAAGGCCCGCCAACCGTAGGTCGGCCTGGGCCGCCACGCCGACCGGATCCGCATAGGCTGGGCGGACTTGAACCGCGATCCTGAACCACTTCATAAACAAATGCTATCCTGCTATAAATTATTGATAAATAAGGACTTACGAGAATCATAGCAGCGCGGGCGCGCTCGGGCAAGGGCTGGTAGACCTTGCGGGTTTCGATGACCCGCGCTAGGCTTTCGGATTCCCCATGGCCGACAAAAAAGGTGTGCGCGAAACCCCTCGCATCGGGTTGCCGTTCGAGCGGCCGATCGTGGAGTTGGAGCTCAAGATTGGCGAGCTCAAAAGCCTGTCTGAGTCCACCGGCATGAACCTCAATGGGGAGCTCACGCCGCTCGTCGACAAGCTCGACAAGATGACGCGCGACATCTACGACAACTTAGAACCGTACGACGTCGTGCAGATCGCGCGCCACCCGCTACGGCCCCAGACGTCGGACTACATCGCCGGGATGTTGGACGAGTACGTGGAGCTGCACGGTGACCGGCACTACGGCGAGGACCGCGCCATCACGACCGGGTTTGCCCGGATCGGCGAGCAGCGATTCTTGCTGGTGGGCCACCGCAAGGGCAAAGAGACTAAAGAGAACATCGCCTGTAACTGGGGCTGCGCGCATCCCGAGGGCTATCGCAAGGCCCTACAAAAGATGCGGTTGGCCGAAAAGTTCGGGCTGCCGATCGTGACCCTGATCAACACGCCGGGTGCTTATCCGGGCGTGGGCGCGGAAGAACGCGGCCAGGCGTGGGCGATTGCCGAAAACATCATGGTGATGTCGCGGCTGAGAACGCCGATCATCTGTGTGGTGATTGGCGAGGGCGGATCCGGCGGAGCGCTCGGGATCGGGGTTGGCGACCGCGTGCTGATGCTCGAATACGCCTATTACTCCGTCATCAGCCCCGAGGGCTGCGCCGCGATCTTGTGGAAAGACGGCGAGAAAGCGCCGGCGGCGGCGGAAGCGCTCCGCCTCACGAGCAAGGATCTCAAGCGCTTTGGCATCGTCGACGACGTGGTCCCGGAGCCGGTGGGCGGGGCGCATCGCCAGCCCGACACGATGGTGCAGACGCTGAAAGAGCGCCTGGTGGGGCTTCTCGCGGACCTGGACGGACGCAACATCGACGAACTCGTCGAGGAGCGCTACGCCCGCCTCAAGAACCTCGGGCAGCTCGCCGACACCTAAACCACCTCGACGGCCGGATCCCGGCCTGTCTCAGGGGCTGGAGCGCGTTGGAAAAAAGGGCTGGCTCCAATTCGGCTCAGGTGCGTAATAGAGATGGAACAAGCGGCCGGTCCTGCGAGATCGTGGGCGGCCTCAAAGAGGTATCGACATGAAAATGACACTCCTCACTTCTCTGGTCTTGGTAGCCGCGACGGCGATGGCGCAGGATGCTGACGTCAAAAAGCCCGCGCCGAAGGTCAACGGTCAAACGGCGAAGGTGTGGGTCGAGCGCTTGGGCGATGACGACTACACCGTGCGCGAGGAAGCGACCAAAAAGCTCATCGAAATGGGCGCGAAGGCCGTGCCCGCTCTCGAAGAGGCGTTGAAGTCAAACGACTTAGAAGTTCGTTTGCGTGCGGGCCGTGCGCTGCGCGCGATTCGCGGCGACGCCGATCGTGCCGGCATGGGGCGCGAGCGTGTCGAAGACGACCCGCGTGAGAATGCGAAGCCCGGTGCGAAGCGCGGCCAGCGCGGCGTTCGCATCTTCCCCGGCAACAGCCGCATCCAAGTGGAGATGACCGACGGCAAAGTGCGCGTCAAGACGACCGAGTTGGTGGACGGCAAAACCGTCGTGAAGACCTACGAAGGCGCGTCGATCGAAGAGCTCAAGAAAAAACACCCGGAGCTGCGCGGGCGGCTCGGCGGGATGGACTTTCGGATCAACCGATTGCGCGGGCGCCAAGGGCGCGACCCGTTCAACATGGATGATTTCTGGAAGGACTTTTGGAACAACGACGAACGACTCCGCAACGAGATGCGTGAGATCGAAAGTTTGGTCGACCGGATGCGGAAGGCCAATGGCGAAGCTCAGCGGCGCGGCTGGTTGAATCGCGGACGGGCCAACGCTCCGTTGCGTGGCGCCTTGGGCGCCCACGTGCAGCGCCCGTCGAGCGTCCTCGATGCGCAGCTCATGTTGCGCGGCCGCGGACTGGTCGTCGTCATGGTTGAGAAGGGCTCGCTCGCCGACCGACTCGGTCTTGAGAAGTTTGACGTGCTGATCTCGTTTCAGGGTCAGGACCCGCGCAAGCCGACGGATGTGACCACCGCCCTGCGCGGCGTTGCGGTGGGCGGCGAAGTGCGCGCCCGCGTGATCCGTCAAGGCGAGCAGCTCGACCTCAAAACCAAGCGCTAAGCGATCCGAACACGAAAATAGGGACGTCCTTGCTGGGGCGTCCCTTTTCTTGTGCCTTGGTGCGTGAGGAGGCTGCTAAATGACGTTGACGAAGCCCACGGCGCCGAACAGGTAGCCCGCGCCGATGCTCGGCATGATGATTAAGTCGCCGCGTTGGGCCTTCTCATCGATCGTGCGCACCTGATTGATCTTGCCCGTTTCCGGGTCGGCGTCGGCGACAAGGTTGCCTTCGCGAATCGCAAAGTCGAGCGCGAGCAGGTTGCTGGCGGCCGAGACGTTGCCGTAAAGATGGACGGTCTTCGTCATGCGCTCGGGCGCGATGCCGAGTTTCTTGGTCAGGCCGTCCACGATGCGCCCGTTCGCCTGATGCGGGATGACGCGCATGCGGTCGCGCAGCGCGTTCATATCCGCCTCGGGGATCGAACCGTTTTCGTACCCGAGCACGCGACGCACCGCACCGGCCATCGTGTTGACCGCGTTGCGCAGCACGCTGCGTCCGCCGACCATCTTGAGATAGGTTTTTTCGATGGCGGGGGGGCAACCGTTTTGCGCGGGTACCGCGACCTTGCTCCGGAACGGCAAGTTCGCGTTGTTCATCGTGATGTTGTCCCAGTTGAACTCGAAGCCGAGATACGGGGGCAACATCCCGCCTTCGGTGCCGTTGACGGCGCCATCGACGGCACCGAGAACGACCGCACCCGCGCCGTCCGCAAACAAGATCGCGGTGAGCGGATCGGCAAAATCCAACGTCGGCGAAATCGTCTCCGCGCCGACGACCAGGATGCGCTTCATGAGGCCGCTCGCGATCATGCCGAACGCCATCGACATCCCCTGGATCGATCCGGCACACGCCGCCGTCAGCGTGAACGAAGGCGTCGTTTTTGCGCCGAGCATGTCCGCCACCAAGACGTGGTCGCCGGGCACGCACGCCGCGGGCGTGAACGAGCAGAAGATGATCAGATCCAAATCCGTCGGCTTCACGCCGGCCATATCGAGCGCCTTTTGGGCTGCTTCGACGCCGATGTGCGCGGATGTCTGCTCGTCGTTGACGTAGCGCCGCTCGTGAATGTGAGTGACGCGGTCCACCCAGGTCGCGAAGTCACCCGAGGCGTCTTCGTCGTAGTTGGTGCAGAGGTCTCGCAGGACCGCGTTCGTAATGACGCGTTCGGGGAGACAGCGACCGGTGCCAAGCACGGCCACAGACCGGTTGAGAGCAGCTTTCATGAGGCGCAAAATCGTTGGGTTTTGGACCGCCGCGTTCCTAGTCGGGGCGGCCCGGGAGCAAGCGCAGAATCATACCTGTTTCCTCGCCCTGGCGGCAATTGTCGCCGATGGCTCCTACGCTGTGAGGTCGAAAATCGCGAGTGCGCGCGATCGGGCCCGTATGCTCACTGTCGGAGCCCGGAATTCGCCTCAAACCGGGTTTAACGCCGGATCGGGACATGACACAGCGCCTTTACTTGGGACGGGCGGGGACGGGCAAGACCCGCACCTGCCTGGATCAGCTCGCGCACGCCGTGCGCGACGGATGCACCGGTCTGCTTCTCGTGCCGACGTATTCCCAAGCCGAGCACCTCCGTCTGGCGCTCCTGCGGCAAGCCCGCGGATTCGACCCGGGGTGTGTGCAGACGTTTACGTCCCTGGGGGAGCGACTCACCGGCTTGCGCGTGCGCGACTTGGCGTCGCCCGCCGAGCGCGATCGCGTGGCCGCCGCCGCGCTGCGTCTCGACTTCGAACGCGGCGCCGAGCAGCCCGGGTTCCGCGCCGAGTTTTTGGCGGCGGTCAAAGAGATCAAGGAGCAGGGCCTCCCCGACATCGTGGAGCGCGCGCGCGCGAAGTTCTTGGAAGGCACGCGCGAGCGCTCGCTGTTTGAGAGTTACGCGCGCTACAAAGACGCGCTTACGAAGTTGGATCACGAGGACCAACAGATCTTGGCGCGGGATCGGTTGCGCGCGGGTGTCTTGCCCACCGAGCGCGCACTCGATCTCGTCTTGGTCGACGGATTTCACGACTTCACGCCGGTCCAACAGGACATGGTTGAACAGCTCGCGGGGATGACGAAAGACATCGTGGTTACGTTGCCGCTCGATCCCGATCGCGACTCGGAGCTGTTCGAGACCGCGCAACAAACCCGTCATCGTTTTCGCAACTACGAGGTCGTCGCGCTGCGCGACAACGTGCGCGCCACCAAAACACCGGCGCTGGCCGCGTTGGAGGAGCACCTCGTGGCGGCGGCCCGCTTCGAAACGCCTCACGCGGACGCGCCGCGCCTTTCCGGGGTCGGCATCGAAACGTTGGCGTGCGCGTCGGAGGAAGATGAGGCCGACCGCCTGGCGCGGCTGGTGCGGGCGTCCGGCCGATCGTTCGCCGACTTCTTGATCGTGCGGCGCCATTTTGACGGGCTCCAGTCGCTCTATCGGGCCGCGTTCGCACGCTACGGCGTTCCCCTCCGATTTTTCACGCCGGATCCGCTCGGCCAGTCGCCCGCGGCGCGCGCCGTCGCGTTGTGGTTGCGTGCGGACCGCGCGGAGGCGCTGGAGCTGCTCTACCTGCTGCGTTCGCCGTACTTTTTGGATCGTCCGGCCGCGCCCGTGGTGGACGCTTGGGCGCACGCCATTCGGCGCCACGAACAGCCTGAGGACTTTTGGACGGCGCCGGAGAGCGATGCGCCTTTGCACGAGCAGCTCGCGCGGTCGTTCGGCGTGCGCGACGCGTTGTTGCAATGCCCCGACGGCGACGAGTCGATGGCGCGCGCGGCGAGCTTTTTTTTGGTGTTGGATCGCGAAGCGCGCGCGCTCGACGGGCTTCCGCTCGACGAGGCCCGCGACTATCTCGCGCGCCGCTTGCCCACGCTCAAAGGGGCGTGGCCGGACCGCCGTTTCGACTGCGTGTATGCGGTCGAAGCGCTGCACGCGCGCCAATGGGAGAAACCGGTGGTCCTCGTCGCCGGACTGACGGCCGACGCGTTTCCCAAGATCATTCGCGAGGACGTGTTCTTGCGCGACGAGCAGCGCGCGCAACTGAGTGAAGAACACGGCATCCATCTGCCGTTGCGCTGGCGACGTGAGGCCGAAGAACGATACCTGTTTTACGTCACGATGACGCGCGCCCGCGGGCGGCTCGTGTTGAGTTGGGCGGCGTTTAACGAAGACGGCGGCGAACGCGCGTGTTCGTCCTACGTCGCGTCGGCGTTGGCCCCGTTCGACGGCGTTGCGCAGCGGGAGGTCGCTTTGTCGGAGCAGTTTGCCGGGCCGGCCGATGCGGTCGTGCGCGCCGATCTGTTACCCATGGTGGCGGATGGTCTGGCGCACGCGCATCGCGGTGGGGGCGAGTTGGCGGCCGCGCTTTACGAACGCGGCGCGATGGATCAGAAGCTGCTGGCTTGGCCGCGCCGTCTGGAACTCGTGCGGCGACGTCCGTTCCTGCTGGGCGCGCGGGATCCGGTGGCCCCATTGAGCGCATCGCGTTTGCGCGACTACAAAAAGTGCCCCTACCTCGTGTGGATGAAGATGCTGCGGCTGCGGCGCCCGCGTCCTTTCGAACTGGATCCGATCCGGCGCGGCGAGATCGTGCACGCCGCGTTGGAGCGATGGGCGCAAGACGGCGTCGATCCCGAACTTGCGTTTGACGAAGTGTGGGAGCAAGAGACCCAGGGCATGCGCTTGTCGCTCCAAGACGAGGCCACGCGTCGCATCGCGCGCGCCGAGGTGAGAGACACCGCCCAGGCGTTGGCGGGGGAACCGCTCCATCTTGCAGAAAAGCCCATCGACACGATGGTGGGTGACGTGCGTTTGGTCGGCAAGATCGACCGCATCGATCGCTATCCGCAAGGTGACCTGATTCGAGACTACAAGACGGGGCGCGTTTCCGACGACCTCACGCAGCTTGACGTGTACTTGCTCGCGGAGCCGGGCGCGCGCGGCGCTGTGTTCGAATGGATTCATCACGGCAAGACCACCGGCTTTGTCGCGGGTGACGTGCCGGCGCACTACACCGGCAAGGACAACGTGGAGCGCATCGACGACGCAGAGCTCGCGTTGCGGCGCGATCGCGTGAAGGAGACGATCGCGGCGGTCGCGCAGCGAGCGCGCGCCGGTCATCTCGCGCTCGCGCCGGCGGACACTTCGGGTTGCGAGCGCGGCAAGTGCGATGGGTACGACCTGTGCCGCGTCGTGCGCGCGCACTGGTCGCGCAAGATCGCCCGCGGCGATGGGGCGAGCTGATGGAACTCACGCAGGAACAGGCCGCCGCGGTCGAAGCCGAGGGGCGCCGTATCGCGGTCGTGGCGGGTGCGGGGACCGGCAAGACGCGCGTCTTGACCGAACGCTATCTGAAGCTTGTCGAACGCGGCGCGGCCGTCCGGCGCATTCTTGCGCTCACGTTCACCGAGAAAGCCGCGCGCGAAATGAAGGGGCGGATTCGCGAGGCCATGGTGGGGCGCGCTTCGCCCGCGGCGGTGCGCGACGCGGAATTCGCGCCGATCTCCACGATCCACGCGTTTTTGGCGCGGTTGCTGCGCGAGCGGGCACTCGACGTTGGGCTCGATCCCCGGTTCGCGTTGGCCGACGAACTCACCGCCGAGAGTTACCTCGAACACGCGCTGCGCGAGACGATTGACGATCTCTCCCCCGAGGATCGCGATCTGTTGAGTCGTGTCGTCCAGCCGGAAGAGCTCCTTCGACAGCTTTATCTCGCCGCGCGCGCCACGCCGCTCGCGATGAATCAGTTGGAACCGCCGTCGTTTGATCTCGAATCGCTCCGCGTTCGCATGCAGCGCTTTTTGGATGCGGCCGTCGTGCAGGATTCGTCCGCCAAAGGCACCGCGAAGAAGCTGGACGCGCTCCGCGCCGATGCGGAGTCGTTTGCCGCGTTAGATCCCGACTACGTCGAGCGTTTTGCGCTCGCCACCAAGGGCACGGTCGCGACCGCGTTGCGCCCTCTGTTCGGAGACGGAAAAAAGATCGCGAAGGACTACGCGCTTGTTCCCTGGGTCGAGCCGGCGCGGGAGTACGGGGCGGCGATCGTGCGGACCGTCGTCGCGCTGGACCATGCGTATGCGGCGCGCAAGCGGGCCGACGGGCTCTTGGATTTCGCCGATCTGGAGCGCGAGGGCTACGCGCTGCTGCGTTCCAACGCCGCCGCTTCGATTCGCGCCGACTACACACACCTCCTTGTGGACGAGTATCAGGACACAAGTCGCATCCAGGAAGCGATCATCGAGGAGCTTGCCCAAGGCCTCGAGTTGTTTGGCGTCGGCGACGAAAAACAGTCGATCTATCGATTCCGGTACGCGGACGCCAAGATCTTTGAAGACCTACAGACGAGCGCGCAGTGTTTCCGATTGAGCGGCTCGTTTCGTTCGCGGCCGGAGATCGTCGCGTTCAACAACGAAGTGTTTCGCGAACTGTTCGCGGCGACGCCGATGGCGGAGCAGACGCTGGAGGCGGCGCGGCCATGGGATCCGCAAGACGAGCCCGCCGTCGAGCTCGTGTGCGGTCAAGGCAAGCGCGCCATCGACGCCCGTCGCGCAGAGGCGGCTGGGTTCGCGACGCGGTTGCGCGAGATTGTGGAGTCGAAGCGTGGCATCACGTATGGCGATGCTGCCTTGCTGTTGCGCGCCACGACTCACCTGTCGATTTACGAACGCGCGTTCGCGGAAGCGGAGATTCCGTACGTGGTCGTTCGCGGCCGCGGCTACTACCAGGCGCGCGAAGTCGTTGATCTCGCGCACCTCCTGTTGCTGATCGAGGATCCGTCCGACGACTTTTGCGCTGCGTCGGCGTTGACTTCGCTGTTTTGCGGTGTGCCGGAAGCCGACCTGCTCCACCTTCCGGGCCAGGGGCCGCTCCCGGAACGAGCCGCCGGTGCGAAGCGACCCGCCGAGATTCCGCCCGCGCGCTGGGAGCGTTTAACGCGCTTTGCGGCCCGTTTTCGCCGGTGGCGCGATCTGGCGTCGCGTATCGAACTTGGCGACCTGATCGAGACGATCCTGCGCGAGTCCAAGTGCGACGTCTTGATGCTGTTGCAAAACGACGGGCGGCGACGTTACGCCAACTTGCACAAGGCGATGCGTCGTGCGCGGCGCCATGCCGAGTCGCCGGCGCAGTACGCGCGCGCGTTGCTCGAGTTTCGCGAACGTGAACAGCGCGAGAGCGAGGCCCCTATCGCGGCCGAGACCGACGACGCCGTCAAAATCATGACGATTCACGCGTCCAAGGGGCTTGAGTTTCCGCTCGTGATGGTGGGGAGCCTAAACGCGCAGCGGGGCGCGGCACGTTCGGTCGTGCTCAGGCCCGATGGCTCGTTTAGCTTTCGCATCAAGGCGAAGAACAACATCAGCGCGCCGGGTGCCGACGCGATTCGCGAATGGGACAAAGAGGCGGAGAAGCGCGAAGTTCAGCGGCTCTACTACGTCGCGTTCACGCGCGCCGAACGGCATCTCCTGCTCGGTTGCGGGCGCAAGACTGACGAGCCCGGCCTGTTGGAGCAAACGCTGGTGCGTTTTGGCCACGTGCTTACCGAGCCCAAGCGCGGGTGGCGCATTCCGAAACTCGCGCGGGCCGGTGTGACGCAGCGCGCCGTGCGTGCCGCGGTCCGGCGGGGACACGGGTTGCCCCTAGCGCTCGGCCGTGCGAACGACGAGGCGACGGAGTTACTGCGTCGCATCGACACGTTGCCACGGCGCGCGCCCAATCGCGCCCCGTACGTCGTGGCGGTCGCCGACCTCGTCGAGTTTCAGCGCTGCCCGCGGCGCTACCGACTCAAGCGCATGCTCGGCATCGAGTTTGACGATCCGAGGGAGGGCTGGCCGGACGAGGGCTGGCGCGAGGCCAGCGACGTGGACGAGTTTCCGCGGCGGGAACTCGGGACGGTGTTTCACGAGTTGATGGCCGAGTCCGGACCGTTCGATGTACCGACACGCGACGACATTTTGCGCTACCTTCCCGAGGCCAACGACGCGACCGTCGCCAAGCTCACCGGCTGGGCGGAATGGACGCGCGACCTCCCGATTGTGGACACGATGGAGCCGGACGCGTGCGAACGCGAGATGCCGTTTCTCGCGCGGCTCGGGCGTTGGGCGGTCCGCGGCGTCATGGATCTCTACTGCTCGACGCCGGCTTTGCTCCTGGACTACAAAACCGGCGCCACGGTGCGCGCGGAAGCGTACGCGACCCAAGTGGCGGTGTACTTGGCGGCGTTGCGTTCCATGGGGCGTCCCGCGCCGGACCGCGCGTACCTGATCTACGTGGACGCCCAAGAGGTCGTCGAGGTTCCGGACCAGCCGTTGGACGACCTGCTCTACGACTTCGCGGAGGCGCACACGCGGACGTTTGAACCGACACCGAGCGATGTGTGCCATCACTGCGAGTTTCGCTCCGCTTGCCTCGCAAACGGCGTGGCCTGTCCCGATCGTTAGCCTCTGTCGGAGGAATGGCCCCAACCGAGCCGCGCCGCTTGGCGGTCGAAACGACCTATGGCATAGTGCGCGCCATGAGCAAGATCAAGATTGGCGATGCGATTCCGTCGGCGACGCTGCGTCGTCTCACAGAAAATGGCCCGGAAGAAATCGATTCCGCCGCCTACTGCAAGGGCCGCAAGGTGATCCTCTTCGGCTTGCCCGGTGCGTATACGGGCACCTGTCATAACGACCACATGCCGTCGTTTCTCAACAACATCGACGCGATCAAGGCCAAGGGCATTGACGAGGTCATCTGCGTGCCGGTGAACGACATGTTTGTGCTCAAGGCGTGGGGCGAGAGCCTTCAGGCGGCGGGCAAGGTGACGCTGCTGAGCGACGGCAACGCCGCGTTCGCCAACAGCATGGAGATGTCGTTTGATGGGTCCGGGTTTGGACTCGGTACGCGATCGCTGCGGTACGCGATGGTGGTCGATGACGGCGTCGTGCAGTCGCTCCAGGTCGAAGAGAGTCCCGGCACGTGCTCGGTGACGTCAGGCCTTTCGATTCTAGAGACGCTCTAGGAGCGTGCGGTGACTCCCGCTGAAGCGCGCCGTCTCCTGGAAGAAGGCAACCGCCGTTTTTGCGAACGGCGTCCGGAGTATGCGGGCATCCGCGAGACGCCGCAGCCGCCGTTTGCGGTTGTGCTTGGATGCATCGATGCGCGCGTGCCGCCCGAGCTTGTGTTCGATCAGGGTCTCAATGACATGTTCGTCGCGCGTGTCGCGGGCAACGTGTTGAGCGATGACATCTTGGGCAGCCTCGAGCTCGCGTGCACGGCGGGCGGCTGCAAGATCGTCGTGATCATGGGCCACACCGATTGCGCCGCGATTCGGACCGCGTGCGCGGGCACCGCATCCGGCCACGTGGTCAGCCTGTTTCACAAGCTGGCCCCCGCGATTCAAGAGGCGGGTGGCGGCGCCACGTGCGATCCCCAGGACGCGGCCCTGGTCCGGCGCATTGCTGAAATCCACACCCGCCGCGTCGTGGCGGAGATTCGGGGCCGAAGCGCCGTGCTTCGCGAGCTGCAGGTGGCCGGCACGATTGCGATCGTCGGCGCTCTCTACGATGTGGACACCGGAAGCGTCGTGTTCGCGGAGGAACGGTGAGAGTTCCCCACATCTTGCTGCTGGGCTACATCGCACTGTTCGCCATTTGTGGATGGGCGCCGCACGATCGCGCGACATGGTGGGCCGAGAATATCCCGATCGTTTTGATCGCGGCCGGCCTCGTCGCGACGTTTGGCAAGTTCCGGTTTAGCAACATGAGTTATCTGCTCATGTCGGTGCTCGTCTACATGCACACGATCGGTGGTCACTTCACGTTCGAGCGCGTGCCGTTTGACTGGATCACCGACATGTTTTCGTTTGAACGCAATCACTACGACCGCATCGCGCACTTTTCTGTTGGGTTTTACGCGTACCCGATCGCGGAATTGTTGTTGCGCAAGAAAGTGGTTCGCTCGACGGCGGTGCTCCTGCTGTTCCCCGTGTTTGCGATCTTTACGGTCGCCGCGCTCTACGAGATCATCGAGTGGATCTACGCCGCCCTCCAAGGCGGATCTTCGGGCGCCGCGTTCCTCGGGTCGCAGGGCGACATCTGGGATGCGCAGCGGGACATGCTGGCGGACGGCTTAGGCGCCATCGTGGTCACGCTCTATTTCTGGGTGCGTTGGCGCCGCGTCCTCCCCGACGGCGACTGGACAACGTCGCGCAACCTAGTCGAGTAGCGCCGCGAGTTCGAGGAGCTCGTTGACGCGCTTTTTCTCGTACTCTTTGTGCAGGCGCCCTTCGATTTCGACTTCCCGAAACGTGACGGCGTTTTGCACGACCATCAGGCCGGGCCGTAAGCGCGACATGCCGCGCCCATCGTCGCCGGTGGCTACGTCTTCGCGTTCGCCTTCGCCGTAGCGCGTGCGAATCACGCCCTTCATGCGGTTCTTGGCCCACCCAAACGACAGCGTCACCACCTCGCTCTGATTCGGCTGCGGTTTGCTGAGCGACGCCCCGCGAAAGATAAAGCCGACTTCCGGCGACTCCACCGGCACGTCGCGGTTGACCCCTTTGCCGAACATCAAGACGGAGTGGCCGGGACGCGCCTTGACGTAGTTTTCGCCTTCCACCAACCAGTGGTTTGAAATCAGCCACAGGAGGTGGCGCGTCTCGTTGCCTTCCTGGCAGAGCACGAGCCCGTGCGCTTTTTGTTGATTGGCGCGCGCCTTACAGCGAATGGTTGTCGGGCCGTCGAAGAAGCCGCGATGAATCAACCACGCGACGCCGCTGCCCTGCACGCCCGTCGGGCTTCGCTCGAACTTGCCGTCGTCTTGATGCGCCAAGAGTTGCATCGGCTCCCAGTCCAACATCTCGGCATCGGTCTTGAAGTCGTAGCGCAGGACATGACGCTTACCCCTGCGCGTGACCTTGGTCGCGTGAAACAACCCGGAGAGTCCGAGCGTTCGATAGCGCGCGAGCGCGTGTACCGCCGAGATGCCCTCCGCGCGACCCTTCACAAAGCGAAGATCGCCGTAAAAACTCTGCAGCTTGGTCAGCGTTTCGGCCGCCGGCTGAAAACGACCTTTCGCAAAGGCCGCGCGCGCTTCTTGGAGCATCGTCTCCGCCTCGGCGAGTCGTTTCACGTCCGCGGGCGGATAGCCGGGCAAAGCGGGGGGGAGGTGCAGCTCGACGGTGATACCGGACGGCGCCGGGGGGCGCGCGCCGGGATTGACCCCGGGAGCTTTAGTGCCGCGAGCTTGTTTCCAGTCGTGCACACGAATGCGTCGATCGAGCGCGGCGATCGCATCGTTCCACCGCTGCTGGTGCGCTTCGTCGAGTTCTAGCTGGACGGCGAGGGCTTCCCGCGCGGCGTCCGGTCTCCCGCGGCGCAAAAGATCGTCCGCTTCGCGAATGCGCCGGCCGATCGTGGCGTCGGCTTCGGCCACCACGGCGGCCGGCAACTTCGCCATCTCCGCATGCACAGGAAACGTTGCCCATGCGCGCCGGTATCGCTCCGCCGCGCGGCGGGCCGTCACATACTGATAGCGAGTACAGGCGTCATCGATCTCGCGCTGCGCTTGTTTCAGGGCGTGTTGCCCGAGCTCGACGCTCCAAGCAACAAGCGCGGCCTGCGCCTCTTGCCCCAAGACATCGCGGCGCGCTTCGCGCAACACGTCGGCCGCAGCGACCGCATCGGCCCGGGCGACCCGTTTGCGCCAAGGCGCCAACTCCCGCCGCGCCGCTTCGGTCAGCTCCGGTTGCGCGCCGGCAGGAACCTTTCGGGCCTCCTGATGGGGGAGAAACTGCCAGCCGATGGCCAAAGCGGTCCCAAAAAGGACGACGGCGAGGGCGGGCTTAACGACGTTTCTCATGGCCTCATAACGATTTACGTTTGATCTCCCCAAACGTACAGCGGAACCCCGAAATTGTCGATAAGAACGCGGGGTGTACTGCCATGACCCGAGCTATCGATCCGTTTGAAGAATTCCTCCGCAAGAAAAAAGTGGAACTGCTCGAGAAGCAATATCGAGAGCAGGGCGACCGTGCGTCCGAGACGGAAACTGCCGTCGAAGAGCGCCAGGTTGCCGCCGATCCCGACGACGTAGAGCAAGACGCTCGCGTCAAAGCGGAGATGGATGAGTTCTTCGAGTCGGGCCAGAAGGCCGGCGTTGAGCTCTTTGAGCAGATGCAGGGCATCGACGAGAACAAGGTCGAAGAGATCAAAGACGCGCTTTCGGATGTCTTCGAAGAGGACACGGCGCGTCCGCCGACGTCCGAAGACAGCGACACGTTCGTGAATTTCTTCCAGCAGGTGCAAGACAACTTCGACGAAGGCAAGCCGCCCGCGACGGCGCCGTCGACGCTTCCGCACGCGCCGAACGCTTCGATCGGGACGGCCGTCGAAACGCCTGCCGCGCCCGCCGCGCCCGCGCCGGCCGCCACGCCGCCCCCGGCACCCCCCGTCACGGCTCCGGTCGTGTCCGCGCCGTTGCAAGACATCCAGGCCGCCGCCGCCGAGGTCTCCACCGACCACCCGGACTTGGCTGCGCCGACGCGTCCGCTCGAAGGTCGCATCAACCTCGCCGAGATCTTGCTCTCGAAGATGGACGATGCCGACGACTTGGGCAAGCGCATCGAGGTGTTGTTTCGCCTCGTCGCCCGCCTCGTCGAGCGTTCCGGCGTGCCCGAGAGCGAGATCATCGAAGCGCTCATCAAGAGCGACGTCGAGTTCTAGCAGGCCGCTTCCCTTTAAGCGCAAGGCACGGACTCCCGATTCGGCTTAGAATGCCGCGCGTGGAATCGACCGCCCCCAAACCGACGCGCCAGACCGCCGTTGTGGTGCTCATCGCGCTGCTTTGCTTTGCGCTGATCGCGTTCCCGATCGCCAACGGGTTGCGCATGGTCGGGTTTTTGTTCCTTCTGGTCGTGATGGGCTACACGGTTTCCCAGAGTCCGCCGGCACGCCGCCTCGGCGACATCGCGATGTTTCTGATCGCGTTTTGGGCGGTCGTGTTTCTCGCAGGCGCGGCCGGCGAGCTGCTGGACATCGGTTGGCTCCGCGACGCCACCGATCTCAAGAAAATCTTCCTGCGCTGAAACCTTCGGCCGCCCAAACGCGACTGTTAGGCGTGGGCGTTTTCGGTTCGTGGCTCGATTGTCTCTCGCCGCCGTTTTGCGCGCTGTGTCGGCAGCCGCCCGGCGCTCTGCCCTGGATGTGCGACCCCTGCCTCGATCGCTTCCCGTGGGTGCGCGAACCCTGCTGTCATCGCTGTGGGCGCCCCCGTGCGCTCGCGACGCCTGTTTGCGATCGCTGCCCGCCGTGGCCCGCGCGCCTCTACGCGGTGCGCGCGGCCGCCTCGTACGGGCCCATCACGCGTCGCCTGACCCAACCATTGCTCGCCCCTGGCGGCCTCGCCACCTTGCCGTGTGTGGCCGCCCTCGCAATTTCGGCGGCGCGCCGTTTGCCGCAGCGGGTGGTGGACGCGTCGTCACCCGCCGTCGTTCCCGTGGTCGTTCCTGTGCCCTTGCACCCGCGGACGAGACGCCGCCGCGGCATCGACGGCGCGCGTGAGTTGGCCGCGATGGTGGCGCGCGCCATGGACTGGCCCCTGCGTGCTGACGTGTTGCGGCGCGTGCGCGCACCGGCGACCGCGGATGAAGTAGCGACCGTGCGGGGGCACTGGCGGCGCACGGCCGGATCGTTTCGGGCGGTGCCCATGCACGGCGTGCGCTCGGTGGTCTTGGTGGATGTCGTGTGGCGAACGGGCGCGACGCTGGATGCCGCCGCGCGCGCGTTGGGGCGGCGCGGCGTGATCGATGTCGCGGCCGTGGCGGCGATCAGTTCCGCATGACGCCGGACGTTTCCATCGCGTGCTCGACGCTCCACGCCACGGTGCGAAGCAAGAGGTACGGAAAGCCGAACGCGACCGTTGCGCCGAACAACCGCATGTCGTGGTGGGGCACATCGAGCAACGAGTTGCGCCAAAAGAAGACGGTGAGCAACGTCAGTTCAAACAGCAGACCCCACGTCAGCGCGAGACGGCGGAAGTTCCACTCAAACATGCCGAACACCAAAAACGCCAAAACGTCGGCTGCGAGAATTCCTTGGAGTGCGGCGTCTCCGAACGCGCTGACCCGCGCCCACCAAAAAAAGCCGATGAAAATAATCGCCTTTGTCGTGAGCGCGATCCAGGTCCAGATGACGTTAACCCTGTGCAACCACTGCATTTCTGCGGTTTGCAAGGGCTCCCGGACTGTCTCATCTTCGCGCCATGCTCGGCGTAGCGTGGTAAAGCACGATCGGCAAAGAAGCCGATTTCGAAGACGGTGCAGTCGCACTTGTGCGAGGCGCTTTGAGCAATAGCCGCAGCGAAGCTTCACACGCTAGCTTTCGGTTCATGGGGAGAAAAACTGATGCGAATCCTTCTGGCGCTTCTAGGACTGACGACCGCGGTACTCGCGAACAGTTCCGCGGATTCCGCCCTGGAGCGCGAGGAGCATTTGCGCGCCGAAACCGAGGCGTGGGTGACGGGGCGCACCGAGGAGTGGCAGCCCGACACGCTGGTCACGGCAGCGGACGGCGGTCTTTTTGGCTGGTTGAGTATTCGCGGTGCACTCTGGTACCCGAAACTGCGCGGTGATATGGCCTCCAACGGCGAACGGGTGGACCTCGATGACGAGTTAGCTCTCGACGAGAACGAGTTGACGATCATGCCGCAGATCACCGTGACGGCGGGGCCGATCGGGTTTCGTTTCGACTTCTTTCTCCTTGAGTTTGACGGCCAGTCCAACGTCAACCGCGACTTCGACTTTGGCGGGTTTACGTTCAACGTCAACGAAGACGTAACGTCGCATCTAGAGATCAACAACTATCGTTTGCTCAGCGTGTTCACGCTGGTCAAGACGAGCAATTTCCGACTCGCAAGTCTGGCGGGCCTCTCGTACTACGAACTCCGCGGCCGCATTGAAGGCGAAACATCCGGAAGTGGCGAGGAGAACGGCGATTTCCCCGTGCCGGTCGTGGGCGTGCTGGTTCAGTTACAAGTCAGCCGTTTCACGTTCGAAGTGGAAGCGTCCGGACTTTCGATTACGTACGGCGACATCGACGGGACCGTGTTCGACGTTACGGTGAGTGCCGGGATCACGGTGTTCAAGATCGTCGCGCTGCGCGGCGGCTACCGCATCGTGAGCGTCGACGCGACGGTGGAAGACTTCATCATCGACGCGACGCTCGACGGCTTTTTCTTCGGCGCGTCGATCCAGTTCTAAAGGCGTTCGCGCGCTGTTCGGCCCGTTGGTGAGGCCGCATTCCGCTAGAATCCCGACAGGTTGGGGAACTCGCGGACCGCGGTCTGCGTCCCAAGAAAACGATGCGAAGACTAGCTGTGTTCTGGATGCTCGCGGGCGGCGCTGTCGCTGCACACGCGCAGGATCCAGATCCGGCCCCGACCGATCCCAAGCCGGCGCCTGAGCGCAAGCCCGATGAGAAGCCCCCCGCTGCCGACGCGAAAGCCAAGGCCGCGGCGATCGCGATTCAGGCGCAAGCCGTCCAGGGCAACCGCCGCGCCATGCGGATGTGGGGGCGCGCGCTGGTTCGCGGTGGGGCGGTGAAGCGCGACGTGAAAGCCGGCGAACACTGGCTCCGCCGCGCCTACGAATACAACGATAGAGCGGCGCGCGCGGAGCTGTGGGCGCTGCCAGAACACGACGGGGCGGGCGCGGCGTATCGAGTGGGCGTCGCCCACCAAGAGGCGGGGCGTGAATTCGAAGCGGTCGCCCAGTGGCAGCACGCCGCGGCGACGTATCTCAGCCGCGACTCCGCACTCGCACTCCTACGCTACTTCGCGCAACGAACGATGCGTTCGCGTGCGCACGTGATCGACTATGCCGTCAAGGCCATTGCGGGCGGTCGAACCCGCGATGTTGTCGACATCTTAAACAACGCCGACATGGGCGAACGCCACGTCGTGATGTCGACGCTTGCGTATGCGGGGCGGGAAGGCACCAAGCAGGGGGTCTTCCCCAAGGGCTTTGACGCGTTGCGCGCTCACAAGGAAGCCGCCGCTCAAGGTGACCTGGACGCGCTCGTGGCGCTCGGCGTGTATGCGAACAAGATCGATCCGGACCGGGGGCTCCTCTATCTCTGGTCCGCCGCGCTCCGTGGGGACCGCCATGCCATGGCCTACCTGAGTGCGCGCTTTTACACCGGCACAAAGGCGATGCGCGCCGACCGTGTTGCCGCTGCGCAGTGGCGCGAACGCGCGGCCCAGGCGGGCCATGTCGACGCGCAGTTCATTGTGGCGTTGCAGGACCTAAGCACCTTGGAGAAGCGCCAGGCGATGTTGCCGGTGGCGGCGCGGGCGGCCGCCGACGGACATGGAACAGCGCGCTTTTATCTATCGGTCGCATGTTCCGGAAACAAGGCGTTCGGAATGCCGAAGGACTCCAAGAAAGCCGCCGCGTTGGCCCGACGCGGAGCGTTGCAGCACGACTCTTTGTCGATGCGCGCGTACGCATCCATGCTCAAGAACGGCAAGGGAACGCCGGTCGATCTGGAGCGCGCGTGGCACTACTACGGCCGCGCGGCCGCACTCGGGAATGACGCCGCGCTGAAAGTCATCCAAGCCCGGGCCGCGAAGAACGATCCGTGGGCTGTGTTTCATTGGGGACGCTTGATGGTTCGCGGCGAGGGCGTCGCGCTCGATGTGAAACGCGGCCTCGCGTTCATCCAAAGAGCCGGAGCGGCCGGATTGCCGCAAGCCCAACAGTGGTGGGAGCGCTTCGCGCGATGAGAACTGCGGGCCACAAGCGATGGCGCTGGTTTGGGCTGTGGCTTCTCGCTCTCGGGCCGGCCGCGCGGGCGGCCCCAGACGTCGCCATGACCGACGAGTTGATCGCGTTCAACATCACCGCGGTGATGCCGAACGGCGGCGCGACACGAAACGTCTTGATCCGCGCGGGCACCGACGACGGCATCGTGGTGGGATGGCGCGGTCAGTGCTACGCCACGCGCACCAAAGGGAAAGGGTCCGTTCGATTCTGGCACCTCGGCGCCGCCGAAGTCTTGGACGCGGCAAAGCACACGGCGGTTGTGCGCGTGAAGCTCAAAGACGCCACCGGCGCCAACATCGTGAAAAAAAACGACGTCGTGGACTTAAAGGTGCGTGTGCCCGCCCTCAAGCGCTCCATTCTTTGGAAGCTGGTGAAATCCAACGTCCGCTTCAAGAGCTTCCAGACGAAGAAAGATTTCTACGACTATCGCTCGCTCTATCGCGCCGAGACACCGGAGCTCGTAGACGCGATCGTGAAGAAGATGGCGGAGGGGATTCGCGTCGCCGGGGCGAAGTACGGCGAACTGGAGCAGCTTCAGCGCGTTTTGGAGAACGGACGCTACGCCGGGCGGCGGCCGCGCGACATCATGGTGGAGGCGACGGCGCGCGAAGTGCATGAATACCTCCAATTCATGCAAACGTTTAGCACGTCGTATTACAACCGCACCCGGTTCGTCGAAGAGTCGTTTGCGGATTGGGTTGTGAGCGGCGCGCCGTACAGCCGCGCCGAGTTGATCGAGAAGATGATCGCGATCCCGGATGCGGAGGCGCGTCGTACGTTGCTTGGACGGTACGAGAAAGACATCGGGCGCGTCCTCACAGGGCTCCTCAGCCGCGCGCGCGATCAGTCCGGTGAAGCGAAGTTTGCAGAGTCGCGCCGCCTGCTCGATGTGGCGCTGGAACTGGCCACGCACTTCCAAGACGAGAATGCTCTGCGATGGCATGCGTTTTCCAACGCGTTTTTACTCAGCGATCAAAAGAAAGTGCGGGAGTCCCTCGCGGCGTACGAAAACGTAGCCGCGGCGTTCGCCCGCGCCAACGACAAGGAAAGCCAGGCCATGAGCCTCCACAACGTGGGGGTGCAGTGCGAAGCGATCCACGCGTACGAACGCGCGCGCCGCTGCTACGAGGAGGCGGCGCTGCTGTATGGCGCAACGCCGACGTTGAACCGCGCGCTGACGTATCGCACGCTCGCCAACCTCCTGCGCGAACAAGGCGACCACTTGGCGGCGATCGCTGCGTACGAGAGCGCAGAAGCGGACGCGGCCGCGGTCGGCGACTACGCGCAGTTGACAAAAGCGCGCACCGGTCGGGCGCAATCGCTGGAAAAACTCGGGCGCAACGACGAAGCGGCCGCGGTGTACCAGGCTCTTCTGGACCAGCATCGGCGCACGTTCGAACGGGCCGCGGAAGCCGAAGCGCTCGAGAGCATCGGGTCGCAGTTGTGGTCGCTCGGTCGGTACAAGGACGCGTACCAGTACTACGAGTCGAGCTTAAAGATCCGCGAGGAGCTGGGCGAGCCGGGTCCGGTGGCGACGGCTCACGTCAACATCGGTCGTCTCAAGGACAACCTCGGGATGTACGCGGAGGCGCGCGGGCACCACGAGCGGTCTGTGGCGATCCGGCGGGCGCTCAAGCAACCGACGCAGGTGGCCGAGTCTCTCGCCGATCTCGCGCAACTGGCGGCGAAGCTGGGCGATAGCGAGACCGCGCTGGCTCAATTGAAGCAAGCGCTTCTCATGTACGAGAAAGCCGAGTCGTCGTGGGGGCGCGCGTACGTTTACACCAAGGTCGCCGAAGTGCGAAGCGGCCGCAACGAGCATGTGGCCGCGCGCGACGCGTACGACGCGGTCATCAAGATTCACCGCGCACGCAACCACAAGAGCGATTTGGCCACGGCGCTCCGCTGGCGTGCCAACGTGCACTCGACTCTGCGGAACTACGCGGACGCTCGCCGCGACGTCGCCGAAGCGTTGCAAATTTATCGCGAAACCAAAGAGGTCGGTGGAACCGCGTGGTGCATGGAGTCGCTGGGGCTCGTTGAGGCGTCTCAGTCGAACCACCAAGGCGCGGCCAAGCACTTCCAGACCGCGCTGGAGTTGGCGCGCAAGATCGGCAGCCGCCGGATGGAGGCGAACTTTCTCCAGGACCTCGGGCGACTGGCGCACGAGCAGTACGACTTCGCGGCCGCGGAGCGATACTTTGGCGAGAGCATTCGGCTCGCGCAGGATCCGATGGTCGTCGGATCGTCTCGCATCCAGCTCTCGTACGTGTACACCAACCGCGGTGACTTCGACCAAGCGTTGGCGATTCGGGAACAGGCGGCGCGGGATGCCAAAAAGGACGGCGCCTCGCAGCTGGAGCATTGGGCCTGGATCGAGATCGGGAGGCTGCACAGCGACCGCGGCGAGTACGAGAAAACGGAAGCCGCGTTCCGCCGCGCGCACGCCACGATGCCGCCGTTCAGTTGGGCGCGTGCTGAGTTCGCCCGCGTCCGCGCCGAACTGGCGCATCAATTGGGTCGCGAGGAAGAAGCGATCAAGTACGCGCAGGCCGCGCTCAAGGAGTTTGAAGGGCAACGCAACGACTGGGGCCAAGCGGCGTCCCTCCATGCCTGGGGTTCCGCACTCCAGGGACGTGGCGACTCGGCCGAGGGGCTCAAGTTCCTGCGGCGGGCCATTCCGATTGCGGAGCGCGCCGGACAGGCGCTGCTGCACATGGCGGTGCTGGGACGGACCGCGACGCTGCTGGACGACATCGGAAAATACGACGAGGCGCGCGCGCTGGCGGAGAAAGCCGCGGGGTTGGTGCGCGATCTAGACGTCCCGTTCGATCACGGCCAGGTGCTGATCTTGCTGGGCCGGATCTGTCGCAACCAAAAGCAGTTCGAGCGCGCGCGCGCGGCGTTCGACGAAGCGATGAGCACGTTCAAGGGAACGAAGCCGTACATCGCGCTCGTCACACTCGAGCTTGGACGGTTGGAGCACGAGGTCGGCGACTACCCGGCCGCGTTGCGGGCGTTCGGTCGATCCATCGCGAACGCGCGGTCGCCGCACGTAACGTGGAAAGCGCACTTCCGGCGCAGTCGTACGCGCGAAGCGACCAACGACCTTGCCGGCGCGGCAGAAGATCGCCGGGCCGCCGTTGCGATTCTGGATGAGATCCGTTCGGCGGCCGGCAACGACCCGAAAACGCAAAAGCAGTTCCTGCGCGGGCGCATCGAAGTGTACGAGTCGATGGCGGAGCTGCTGGGGCGGTTGATCGAGGCGGAGAAAGATCCGGCGAAGAAAAAAGATCTGCTCAAGGAGGCGATGGATTTCGTCGCGCGCGCGCAGTTCGAAGTTCTAAAAGACGGGGTCCGCGGCGGACGCACGGGGAACGCGGTCGTCGATAAGTTGCTCGACGACATTCAAGAGGCGGAGCGCGAAAACGCCCGGCTGCAAAAGCAGATCGATGAAGCGGAGAAGAAGGGCAACCGCAAACTCGCCGACGAGCTGACGCTTGTGTTAGCCACGAACCGCAAACGGCTCGACGAGATGCACGCAGCGCTGCATCTAGCGGATCCCAAAGACTTCGGGTCACGCGTGAAGTTCCAGCCGAAGTATGTGTCACGCCGGGTGAAACACCTCCCCGAAAACGCGCGGTTGGTGATGTACTTCCTGGGCGAAAAGAGCCTGTTCATCTGGGTGTTCGGCAAGAAGGGCATCATCACGTGGACGCGCCACGACGTCGGACGAAAAACGATCAACGAACGCGTCGCTGAGTTCCGCAGGCTCACGGATGAAGTGATCGACAAGAGCGCGTCGGAGGGCAAGGGGCGCGGATTCGGCATGGCCGCCGAAAAGAGCGAAAAGAACCCGGAGTGGTATCGCAAGAACTGCGCGGAAACGCGGGAGGTTTTGCGATGGCTCTACGACAAGTTGATGGGCCCGGTCGCCGGCGATGTTGTCGGTGCGGACCCGCTGCTGATCATGCCGTACGGTTCGCTCAATTTGTTGCCGTTCGACGCGCTGATCGATCCGAACGGCAAGTTCCTAGTCGACACCACGCGCACCGCGTACTTCGTCCATCACGAGCACCTGACCGAATATCTCCCGGCGTTGCGCGACGAACCCACGCGCGGCGCCGACCTCTGGGTCGGCTTTGTCGATCCGGTCGGCAAGCTGAACTCCTCGCTCGAAGAAGCGTGGAGCATCCAACCGTTTTTCAAAAGGCACGAACTCAACACCGAGGAGTCAGGTACCGCCACCGAAGAACGGTTGCTGCGCGGGCTCCCGAAGGACTGTTCGATCCTGCACTTCGCGACGCACGGATTTCTTAACAGTCCGCAGCCGTCCGAGCCGTACCTCGAGTTGGCGGCGAGCGGCGAAGACGACGGGCGTCTCATGCGCGGCGAGCTCGACGCGCTGGAGTCCACCGCCTGTGTGGCTGACGGAAAGCTCCGCCTCGTCGTGCTCAGCGCGTGCAACACGGCGCGGACGGGCGGCACCACCGAGGCGGAGATGCTCGGGATGCCGGATCAGTTCCTGTTTGTGGGTTCGCCGGCCGTCGTCGCCAGCCTGTGGCCGGTTTACACGACGTCCACAACGCGCCTCATGGTGCAGTTCTACAAGCACCATATCGAGGGCAAAAAAGCCGTGGGGACCGCGCTGCGTCAAGCCCGACTCGACATTGCGGGTCCAGCGGGAGATCGCGTAAGTGCCCGCTACGCCCACCCTTACTACTGGTCGGCGTTCTTGCTGTACGGCGATTGGCGCTAAATGAGACACCCCTTGGGTTGGCGGAACCCGAACGCCGAAAGAACGTCTAAGAGTCCGTTGAAAAAGTATTCGTCAGGCAAGAGCGAGAGATCGGCTTCGCCAGATAAGCGACTCGGCGCTCGCCGCCCACGGAGTTTTTCAACGGGATGCTAAGTGGCCGTCGTGCGCGTCGCAGCGAGAATAAACTCGCCGGCCCAAGAGGCGCGCACCGACTGTAGATATTTGGAGAGTAGTTCCCATGCGAACCGTTGTGTTTTTGAGCGTGCTCGTCGCGCTGGTCGGTGCCGAAGAAGTGGCGAAGCCGACGTTCACCGCCTCCTTGTGCCAGAACTGGTCCAAGGGTCTGGTCGCGCAGGCGCCGACCACCACGTTCTTTTCGGAGAACCCCACGATTCGCATCGTGTTCGGTTCCAAGATAGCGCCGCCCGCCGGTCAAAAAATGATTCCGTGCATCGTCAATGAACAGGCGACGAAACTGATCCTTCGGAGCAACCCGATCGTCACCGACGGCAAGGCGCTTCGATGGGGCAGTGGCTTTCATTTGGCGGGGCAACCGTGGGCGCAAGCGGGCGGCAAGTTTCGTTTTCGGTTGTACTGGAACGCTGATCGCGAGCCGTTGATCGACATTCCGTTCACCGTGAACGTGGGCAAGCGTTGGGCGTTGCTCGTCGGCATCTCCGACTATCCGCCGGCCGGCGCGGGTGGGTCGGACCTCCCGGCGTGCGACAAAGACGCGATCGCGATGCAGGAACTCCTCATCAACACGTTTGGGTTCGGCAAGGAGAACATCACGTTGGTCACGGACCTCGACGCGACCGCCGCGCGGATTCGTCAAGAGTTAACGGACCTGGCCGCCAAGGCGGGGCCGAACGACGCGGTGTTTTTCTACTACGCCGGTCACGGCACGCAGGTTCCCGACTTGAGCGGCGATGAACCCGACGGGAAGGACGAGGCGTTGGCGACGGCCGAGAACTTCCCAAAGATCGTGACGACCGAAGATCAGTTGCGCATGTTCTTGACCGACGATGACCTCGCGGATCTGCTCGCGAAGTTTAAAACCAAAAACGTGACGGTCTGTTTCGACTCGTGCCACTCGGGCACGGCGGTGCGCGAGGGTGAGATCGAACTCGTCGGCGGTATGCGGACGCGCAAGAAGAGGACAGCGGTCGGCAGCGCGCTCAAAGAGAAAGCCGAAGACGCGAAAAAAACGGAGCCGCGCGGCGTTGTCGAAGGCATCGATGTGGACCGCGGATACGTGTTCATCTCCGCGAGTCAATCGTGGGAGACCGCGATGGGCGGACCGAGCGGCGGCATCTTTTCGCGCGCGCTTCGTCATGCGCTGTTGAACTCAAACGGCCAGTCGTGGGGCGAGTTGATTCATCACATTCGGCGTTCGTCGCAGTTCCACAACCCCGGACAGAGTCCGCAGGCGCATGGCGCGATTCGACGCTACCCGTTCTCGCTCGCGGAGGCGCCGCAAGACGCTCCTTTCGTCCGGACGTCCATGACCGCGTACGGCCTATACGACCCGCAAAAGCCCGGTCTTCTCAGCACGGGAGTAAAGGGCAAGCACATGGTCTATGTCTCCGGCATGGGCGGTCTTGCGATCGATGCCGAAGGCGTGATCTGCGACGTCTATCCGTATGCGTCGATTGACGCAAGCAAACCGCGCGGCGTGATTCAGTTGACGGGCAAGACCGTGAAGTGGGTGCGTCCGCAGGGCAGCCCGTGGACGTACGCGAGCGCGACGATTGTTTCGGGCGAGGTGCGTCGGGGCGACCGTCTTGTGCCGCGCTCGATGCGCGTGCCGGCCGGACGCCCGATGATTGCGTTCACGCACTTCAAGAGCACATCGCAGGCGATGATTGCGCAGATGGCGTCGGCGCTTCAGGGCATCGTGAGCTTACTGCGCAAAGAACCCACGATTCGTATCGCGAGCAAACGTGGCGATACGCCGGACTATTGGATTGTTCCGACCAAGTCCGGCAACGAGATGATTGCGTCGGTGTACTCGAAGTCGAATCAGTTCGTCGGAAACATGCGCGGATCCCAGGCCGACGTGGCGCGCGATCTCCGCTTGCTGATTACGAAACGCCATGACGAGTTCACGCGCGTGAATCGCCTGGCGAACCCGAGCCCGAGCTTTGGGCTGCGCACGCGGCTCGTGGGTGGCGAAGGCGATCGCAAGGCCGGCGAGCAACTGAAGTTTGAGTGCTACACGACCGTGCCCGCCTACGTCTATTGCTTCGCGGCGATGGAAGGCGGTTCGACATCGATCGTCGCTGCGTCCAAGAAGAAGTTGGTCGCGAATCTCAAGATCGCGTTTTCGATGAACACCAATCCCAAGGCCAAAGGGCGCATGGTGATCAAGGTGTTTGCGACGACCAAGCCGCTGGACCTGAGTGCGGTGCGAAGCGCGCCCCATAACAAGCGCGCCGATGCTTTGGTCGCGGCGTTGCGAAAAACGTACCCGGGGCCGGGTGGGCACATCGGCACCCAGGGATGGGCCGAGGAGAGCCTCTGGACCGTCCTGAAGTAACGCGAGATCTAGCAGCCCGCTGAAAAAGTCACATGGGCTGCGAGCGGATCTCGAACTGTAGCGTTGCTACAGCTGCGGTTCGCTCCTTGATCTCGGCTCCGATTCCTCGCTCTCGCTATTCCAAGCACTTCTTCAACGGGCTTTAGCAGCCCATTGAAGAAGTCACATGGGCTACGAGCGGGCCTCGAAGCCGATCTCTGCGTCGCGAATCCTCGCTGTAGCTTTGCTACAGCTGCGGTTCGCTCCTTGATCTCGGCTCCGATTCCGCGCTCTCGCTATTCCAAGCACTTCTTCAACGGGCTGCCCGGGCGGCGCGATGCACTCGCGCCGCCCTTTTTCGTGGGCGGTGGGGGCGAGCGACTCCGGGCGCCGGCTTGGTTGCGCGCCAAGTATCGCGCCACGCGCGGTAGCAGCGGCGGTCGGGTCATCGGTCGGCTGTTTTTGAGCGCGCGCGATCCCGCTCCGGCAGCGTGTTTACGAACTTTTTTGAAATGGGATGAAACCTTTGGGCTGTTTTCGCGACTTCTATGGGCGGCGGTCCGTGATCGGTCCGAATTCAATATGCACGTTGCCTCTTTGCTCCTCCTCCTCGTCTGCTCCCCAGACACCGATGCGCTGTCCCTGTACACACGCTGGCGAAATTCGCCTTCCCCCGAGTTGCGCATCCAAGCTGCTCGTGCATTGCGCGGTCTTTCTGGAGATACCGTGCGGGCCGCCCTTTATCCCCTCTTAAACGACGACCATGTCGCTGTGCGGGCCGCCGCGCGGGCCGAGCTGGCCCAACGGGGCGCCACCGAGACCGACGCGATGCTGCACGAGGTCTTGGCGCTCAAGCATGAGCGCGCGCGGCGGGAGGGCTTGCGCGTGCTGCAGGCGCGCAAGGCGAATACGACGCCGTTCCTGCGGGATCGCGATCCGTCGGTGCGGGCGCGCACCTTGGCGGGTGCGGGCTTCGCCACGGACGCCATTACAAAATCGATGCTGCGGCTGGACCCATTGACCCGCGCGCTGGCGATCGAACGCAAGGGTCTCGTCGCGTGGGCGCGCGAAGCCGTGGGCGATCGCCATGAGATCGTGCGCATCGGTGCGGCGCGTGTTGTGCGCGATCCCGCCTCCCTTCGGCGACTCCTCCGCGACCCGTCTTGGCGCGTCCGGCTTGCGGCCCTCTATCGATGCGAGCGGTTGCGAGACAAGAATAATGTTCCAGCACTCATCGATTCGCTTCCCCGCGCGGTGGGGCGCTTGCAGGCGCAGACCCTGCGTGTGCTCGTGGCGCTGACCCACGCGGACTTCGGGCTCGACGTTCCGCGCTGGCAGCGGTGGTGGCGCGATCAGGGAAAGAGCTTTGAGGTGCCGGCACCGCGTGCGGCGCCTAAGCCCAAGGAGTCGCGGACGAGCGCGGCGCTGAGTTTTCGCCGCCTGCCGGTCACTTCGAATCGCATCTGTTTTGTGATCGACGGCTCGCGTTCGATGGAGAAGCCGGCACCGGGGCGTGCGCGGAGGGCGCGTCGGCGCGGAGGACCGGTTCTCTCGCGTTGGGATCTCGTGGTCGCAGACCTCAAATCGGTTGTTGCTGGACTGCCGCGCGGCGCGCGCTTCAACGTGATCGTGTTTCAGACCGGATTGCTCACATGGAAGAAAAAACTAGTGCGGGCTACGCCCGGGGCGAAGCGTGCGTGCCAAGCTTGGATTGACGAACTCAAACCCGCTGGATGGACGAATCTGTTCGACGCGTTGGAGCAAGCCATGGCGGACGACGACGTCGATTCGCTCTTCGTCTTGACCGACGGCGTTCCCAGTCGGGGCGCGGAGACAACGCGCACCGCGATTCTGGAAGAGATTCGTCTTCTCAACCACTACCGGCTCGTCGAGATCAACTGCGTGCAGGCGGGTGGGTCGGAAGGGCTCGGGAAACGTTGGCACGGCTTCTTGGAAGAACTCGCGCGGTCGAACTACGGTCGCAGTATCCGGGAGTGATTCGATGCGTTTGCTACGAAATCCCAAGCCCGAGCGTGTGCGTGACCAATCCGCCCAGGGCGGTGCTTCGTGAGACTGTGGACTCTTCATCCTTGTTACTTAGATCCGACGGGGCTGGTTTCTGTGTGGCGCAAAGCGTTGCTCGCGCGGCAGGTGTTGCGCGGCAAGACCAACGCGTACCGGAACCATCCCCAGCTGGAACGGTTTCGGAAGCACCCGTCGCCGATCTCGGCTGTGAACGCGTACCTGGCTGCGGTCTACGAAGAAGCGGTGAAGCGGGGCTACTCGTTTGACAAGAGCAAGCTGGGTTCCGTGCGCAACAAAACGAAGTTGTCCGCGACGAAGGGGCAACTCGATTACGAATGGAAACACTTACGACGCAAGCTGCTGGAACGCTGCCCGGAGCGCGCGCGTCGCAGGGGCGCCCTAACGGCGCATCCCTTGTTCCAAGTGGTCCCGGGCGGCATTGCTTCATGGGAGCGAAGAACATGACGAGACTGAACCGCCGGGATGCGATTGTTTACCTACACGAGCGCCATCGCGCCATCGTGGACGAGCCGTCCGCGAATGTGGATCACGAGGAACTCCACGCGGACATGATGTGGTTGCAAATGGATCTTTGCGAACGCATCCGGCGCCGCGCGCAGCGGCGCGTGCGGAGTATCTTTAAGAGTGTGAGCTACCTCTGGCAGATGGGCGACGAGGAAGTGCGGAATGCGATCCTGCAGGATTTTTTCATGCCGCACTTAGCGTTTCAACGAGACATCGCATGGGCGCGAAGCCACATGGACGCACCGCTGGCCAAAGCCTACGAGATCGTCGATGAAGCCAAGCGCGAGGCGCGCCGCTAAGACAAGGACCACGACCATGCTCGATCGTCGTCATGCCACTGTCGTTTCACAGTCATGCCAACGGCATGTCAACGGCATGCCAACGGCATCGCTACGAAACGCGTCGGCACGTGCGACGGCGAGGCGGTCGTACCCAGCGCCGCGGGTTGTCGCGGCGCTGGGCACAAGAGGGGAGGTGAAGTCGTTGTCCTACCTAGTCGTCGCCGCTTTTGGGCGTGGGCGCACCGTCAAAGAACCATCGCTCCAAGGTCGCGAGTTTCTCCGGCGTCATTGGGCCCGCTCGCTTGGCATAGACCATGCCCGTGTCCGGCCAGAACTTCTCCGGGTCTCCAACCTTTGCGCGAAAATAGGCGCGCGTGTAGAGGTCGCCGAATTTCGGGATCCCGTCTTTGTTGCCAAAGCGCCAAAGCATCGGTCCGCTGTCGCCGCCGTCCTCTGCGTTGTCGATCACGTGACAACTGGCGCACTTAAACTTACGCAGGATCGTACTCGCTGCGGCGTTGAGGGTTTCGGCGTCGCTGTCCGCGCCGCTTCCCGAGTTGTCGCCCGGTCCGTTGCCCGTCTCGCCGCCACTTGTTTCGGTCGTTGTCTCCGCATCCGTCGCCGGGGCTCGCGCCGCCGCGCGAGCGCCGAGAATGCCGATGCCGAGCAAAATGACGGCCGCCAAAATCAGCTCCGGCTTGCGTTTGCCGGGTGCGCGCTCGGGGTTGCGGAAAAGCAACGGCAAGCCGATACCGAGCGCGACGAGCAGGCCTGGGACAAGCCCGGCCAGCACAAACGTCGCGTTCGGGATCGATGCGAGCGAGTCCATGTGGAGGAGTTCGTTGACCCAAAGGAGAAACCACTCGGGTTGGGCATCCGGTGCACCCGGGCCGATCGGGTCCGCTTGCGGTCCGATCGCGGGCGGGAACTTCCACGCAAAAAACACGAGCGCGGCAAGAATCGCCAATCCCGCAATCAGGTCGCGCCGCAGCGCGTAGTCCGTCAGCGGAACGACCTCGTCAGTTGTGTCGGCGTGATGGCGGGCCGGGCCGAGGCAGCGCCAGAAGTATGCAAACAGACCGAGCAGCAGCACCAAGATGATGGGCAGCACCATCGTGTGAACCGCGTACAGCCGCGTCAGCGTCGCGCTCGAAATCGCATCGCCGCCCAACGCCGCGCGCGCGGCCGCCTCGCCGACCACCGGCGTGGAACCGGCGACGGCCTGCATGATGCCGAGTCCCGCGTACGCACGCTCATCTCCGGTGAGGAGGTAGCCGGTGTACGCGAACCCGACAATCACAAGAAAAATCAAACATCCGATGACCCAAAGGGCGCGGCGCGGCTTCTTGAATCCGCCGTGCCAAAACAAGCGGAGTCCGTGCAGCGCGGCGAGGACGATGGCGAAGTTGCCCGCCCAGTGGTGCAAGCCGCGCAACCATGCACCACCCGTCACGCGCTCCTGCAGGTGAAGGACGGAAGTGCGCGCCGCCTCCATCGTCGGGGCGTAGTGAAAGCTCAAAAACACGCCGGACAACAGGCCGCCCGCCGCGACCATCAGCGCGAGCAACCCGAAATTCGGCCAGCGGTCCACGCGCGCGGGCGCGACCAGACCGTGTCGGCGGCATGCGGCGCCGTCTTCGTAGGCGCTCATGCTTTCACCTTGATGTGGTCTTGGTCCAGCCGCGTCTCAAAGCGCACGAGAGGTACTGTCGGCGGGCCCGCAATCGGATCGCCGTTGCGAGAAAAAACGCCGCCGTGGCAGGGGCAATGGAATTCGTCGTCTTTGAAGCGGACCTTGCAGCCCGCGTGCGTGCAACGAGCGGAGAAGGCAACGACCTCATCGCCCGTTTCGGCGCGCATCAAGAACCCAGCCTCTTCGCGCGTTTCCCAGCCCGCTTGCACGGGATACTTAAACCGCTTGACCGCGCCCGGCGCGAGCTCGGCAAGCGTGCCCGCGTCAACCCACTTTGAGGCGCCGCCGCCGAGGACGGGATCCGCGAGCGTCGCGACCGCGGGGAGTCCAAAGATCGCTCCAAACACCGCACCAAACATTTTGGCGAGACGCTTGGTGAACCCACGACGGTTCATCGTGTCGACTTGGGTATCAGGTTGGTTCCCCGTGCGATGTTTAGGCGCGGGTGAAGAGGGCGTTCCTTGCGTCATGACACAATCCTATCGGGACGCGCCGCTGCTTGACCAGGGGGCGCGCCTAACGTGTATTAGAAATTGGAGCTGCGGGCACGGCCGGAGTGGTGCGAAGGGATCGTGGGCGCGCCGAATTTTGTATTGCGGCCGCCCCGTCGATCACATCGACCGCCAGCGTCGTGTTTTGGTACGGAATCGCTCGCCGGCGAGCGGCCCGCGACGTGCGGAGTCGTGTGGCGCGCGTCGTGCGCCGACACTCCGACGTTTTGACACTCAACGCGACGCGCGATGGTGGGCGGGGCGGACGCGTTGTGCGCCCGCCCCACGCTATGCCCGAATCATTGGGCGTGAATCATTGGGCGTGAAATATGTGCGGGACTACTTCGGGTTCCCGAACACGAAGTCGTTGCTCGCGTTGGAGTGGCAGTCTGCACACGCGCCGATGCGTCCGGCCATCTTGACGCTGCCGCCGGCCGAGACCATCGCGTAATACCAGTCGCCGTTGTCGGAGTCGTAACCGGCGCCACGTTTTTCCATGATCCAAAACCAGCTACGCTTGCCTTTGCTCCAGCCCTCTTTGACGACGACAGCACCCGGACGATAGTCGCCCTTGCCGCTCGTGAACGTCTTGAGGCCGATCTTGTTCACCCAGTTGTGAACCTTGTGGCGCTTGTGGGGTTTACTCGTGAACGCAGTCGCGTTCGTCTTCTTAAACGTGCGATACGCCTTGACCAAAGTCTTGGCGTGGCGCGTGTCGGCCGCGCTCGAACCGCCACCGCCGCAGCCATCGCCACATCCGCCGCAGCCCGCGCCGCAACCGCAGCCGTCGCCACATCCGCCGCAACCGGCGCCGCAGCCACCGGCACCGCAGCCACCGGCACCGCAGCCGTCGCTACAACCGGCACCGCAGCCTCCACAGCCTCCGCCGCCGTCACCGCCGCCGCCGCAACCTTCGACGACATCGCCGCAACCGCCACAGCCGCTGTGACACGCCGCGCCGCCGTCACCGCCCGTGTTCGAGCCTTGACAACCCGGCGCCATGGCCAGGGTAAGGGCGCCCAACGCGACCAGCGTTCCCAGCAGGAACTTGTTGATCATTCTCATGCCTCCATCTCGCGTGCCGTGCCCGGTGCCGCTTCAACAAGCGCCTCAAAGACCCGGGGTGGCCCCCGCGAAGATGCTTAGGCTTTTGCAAAGGCGGTGCCAGCGCCTTTTAGCCCGAGTTGGGGCAAGGAGACGGTGCCAGGGCTTTCTGCGGTCGCGCGGCCGATGACGATGGCGTTCGATTGCACGCTTTCGAGCGCCGCATGAACTTGATCGACATGCTCCGGCGCGACGACGATGCAAAGCCCGATGCCCATGTTGAACACGCGGTACATCTCGGCGACATCGACGCTCCCCGACTTCTGGATGAGGTCGAAAATCGGCGGGGCGGCCGGCACCTTGTCGATCTCCCAACCGACCGCCGCGCGCACGCGAGTCAGGTTGAGCAAGCCGTCGCCGGTGATGTGGCACATTGCCTTCCACGGGACGCCCGACTCAAACAGCGCCATCGCTTCTTTCACATAGATGCGCGTCGGCTCAAGCAACTCTTCGCCGACGGTCCGGCCGAGTTCAGGGCGATGCGTATCCACGTCGAAACCGCCCGCGCCGAAGAGTGCGCGGCGCGCGAGCGTAAATCCGTTCGAGTGCACACCGCTCGCCGCCACCGCCAAGACAACGTCGCCGGGTGCGACAGAAGAACCTTCGTTGAGACGCTTCACCGGCGCGATGCCGACGGCGGTGCCGACCAGGTCGAGGCCCTCGCCCGGCTTGTGCCCTTTGATCACTTCGGGAAGCTGCGCGGTTTCGCCGCCGGGAATCGAAATGCGCGCTTGGCGTGCGCCCTCGTATAACCCGCGCGCGACTTCTTCCATGCGACCGGGCTGAAGCTGCTCGACCCCCATGTAGTCGACCAGACAAATCGGTTCCGCGCCGATGCAGATGAGGTCGTTGACATTCATCGCGATGCAGTCGATGCCGATCGTGTCGTACTTACCGACTCGCTCCGCGACCAGGATTTTGCTGCCCACGCCGTCGGTGCAAATGCCGAGCGCTAAGTCGTCAGTCAGGCGCAGCGCGCTGGCGTAGTACCCGTTGTCGAAAACGGGTTCGCCGACGCCTTGGCGAAACGCCACGGTCTGCGCCAAGATCTTGGCCAGCGCGCTCGTCTCGCTGGCGGCATGAGAAGTGTCGACACCGGATTGCGAATAGGTAAGTCCGCCCATACCCGAGATGTAACCCGGCCGCACAAAAAGATCCAATCGAGACCGCATATCAAACGATGAAACGTCGCTATGCCTCCAAGCCAACGGACGAGAGCACGACCCAACCGTGCACATAGACCGGCACGCCAAGATCGCCAAAGACCGCGTTTCAAAGCGTGAGACAAACACCCGACGCCCGAACCCGGCGCCCCCAAACGCCGAAGGCAGCATCGAGCTTGCAAGGACGAGCCACGAAACCGCTCAAAGCCCAGGCCCGCCAGCCGCCAGAAGCGACAACGAGCAAGCAGGGGCGCGCCAAACCACGAAAATCAAAACGCACACGCGAAGCCCACGCCCGGAACCCGCCAGACGCCAGACGCGACAACGGGCAAGCAAGGGCACGCCAGGCCACGAAAATCAAACGGCGCCCGCGAACCGCACGCCCGGAACCCGCCAGACGCGACAACAAGCAAGCAAGGTCGCGCCAAACCACGAAAATCAAAACGCACTCGCGAACCCCACGCCCGGAACCCGCCAGCCGCCAGACGCGACAACGGGCAAGCAAGGGCACGCCAGGCCACGAAAATCAAAAGGCGCCCGCGAACCCCACGCCCGGAACCCGCCAGACGCGACAACGAGCAAGCAAGGGGCAACGCCAAACCACGCGAAGCCCACGCCCGCCAGCCGCCAGAGGCGACAACGAGCATCCAAGGGCATGCCAAACCAACCGAACGTCAAGCTCCAACATCGTCAGATGTTGGGCCATAGACACGAGCCCACCGCGAATGCGCGTTAGCGCGATAGCATCGAGGCTTCCGCTTGCATGTCGGTGATCGTCGCGGTGACGACAATCATCAGGTGCTCCACCTCTTCCGACTTTCCTTGGCGGCTGAACAAAAAGCCCAACACCGGGATGTTGCCGAGGATCGGCGTCGTCGACTTGAGGTCTTGCGTTCGAATGGACTTGAGTCCACCGAGCAACACGGTGCCTCCGTCCGGAATGCGAACGGTGCTCTGCGCTTGGCGAATCTCGATCTCCGGCAGCTGGATCACCACCGGGCTCTGCGCCGCAAACACCGCGATCGCGGCACCGAGCAGCGTCTGAAACGTCGCGATCGGCGATTGCACTTCCACCACGGTGGGGCGCAACTCGAGCGTGATGAACTGGCGGTCGTTGCTGACCGTCGGGCGGACGTCTAGCACGACACCGTCCTGCAACACGCCGATCACCGGATCGGCAATGAACTGCGTCTGCGCGACTTCGACGTCGAAGTCTTGCACGAAACTGATCTGGCGCACGGCCGACAGGTTGGCGCGTTGCGTGTTGTAAACCGTGAGGCTCGGCGTCGTGATCTCGCGAACGCGCGAACTCTTCTCCGTGGCGCGCACGATCGCACTCACCGACAAGTCATCGATAAACGTGACCGCAAACGTTCCGCCACCGAGGGCGCTCAGTGCGGAACCCAACGCCGACCCGAAGATGTTTTCGCTGCGAGCGCGAATGTCGCCATCGCTGCCGTCGTTGAAGAACAGACCCGACGAGGGCGCGAGCGCCGCACCGCCGGAACTCACTCCGGGACCGCCGTTATCGAGCGCCGCCGAAGCGTTGTCATCTAAGCCCGACGTCACATCGTCGAGCACGGCCAGCGGACCTCCGTTGGCGCCGCCGAGGCCGCGAATATCAACGCCGACGTCGCGCAAGAACGCATCCGTGATGGCGAGGAACTTCGACTCGATCGTGATGACGACGCCGCCGAACGAGCGCAGGTCGTCTAAGAACCGCGCCACGTCCTGTTGCACGTCCGCCGGCGCGTGAATGACAAGGTTTTTGCCCTGGGCGTTAAGCGTGCCGCCGTCTTCCTCCCAAACCGAGGGGCGGACCGACGCACGGACAAGCTCCATCAACTCTTCGATCGAGCCGTACTGCTGCACCGTTTCTTCGGCCTGTCCGCCAAAGAGCGGCGTCTCGCTATCTTCGTCCACGCCGATCTGCGTGATCTGCGGCGGAATGTAATCGACGAGTCCGAGCGTGAGGTCCGCGACCGGATGAATACGCAAAACCGACTCGCGCTTGCGGTTGGCCTTGCTGATGAAGCGGATGACGTTGCCGACCACCTCGTAGACGACTTCGCCTTCTGCCGAAACCTGGCCCATGATGAGGTCGAGGGCGTCACGCACGGTGACGCGATTGACCTGCAAGGTCACTTCGGCCGACTCGAGATCGCTCTTGACGCGCGCGTCGATGACAAAGTTCAGCCCGCTCGACGCGGTCAAGTAGTCCACGACCTCGGAAAACGCGGTGTTCTCAAACGGAAGATCGATGACCGCCGTGCGCATCGAGCTCAAAACGGCCTGCTCTTCAGGCGTGAGCGTGCGACCGGCCGCCGCGCTGTTTTGCGACGCACGCAAGCGCGTGATGTTGTCCCAAAATGCCTGCGAGGGCCAACGCAGGATGGCTGACTGCGGCACCTTGGCGCGCTCGATGTCAACCTGCCAGCGTCGGAACGAATCTTTGAGATCGCGGAGGTACCGCTCCGACATGGTGCGGCGCCGCGCCCGACGTCCGTTAAGGACGATGTCGTTGGCGACCGCGTTGTCCGGCTCGTCGACCAAGACCTCCTCGGCTTTGGAAACCGCGACGTCGAACTGCTCCGCGTTGAACGCGTCAATCGCGCTGCTGAGCAGGGTCGCCCGCTGCGCCCGCGCTTCAAACATCGCGCGCTCTTCGAGCTTCGATTCGTTGGCGATCGCGTCGTTTGTGTCCTGTTCGAGTTTCTTGGCGCGTGCGTCACGGACGGTGTCGTTAAGATCGTCCATCGCGAGTCGCGCGGCGCTGCCGAGCGAAGTGAGCTCGGAGTCGCCACCACCGGGCGAGAGGCGCTTGCCGGTCTCGGCAATGAATAGCGCGCGTTCCAACGAGCGGCGGGCCGCGTCGAAGTCCCCGGCGGCCTTGGCCGTTGCGGCTTCGTCCATCAAGCGCTGGATGCGAACCTTTTGTTCGCCCAATCGCGCTTCGTACGCCGCGGCCGCATCTTCCAGCATGCCGTCCGCATCGCCCATGCGATCGCCACGCAGCGCCAAGATGTCGCGGCGCAAGTTCAGAGCGAGTTCGCTCTCGGGACGGAATCCAAGCGCGCGCGTGACGGCGTCGTACGCAGCATCCAAGCGCTGTGCTTTGTACTCCGTTTGCGCCATCGCAAACTGACGGTCAAACATCGCCGTCCGGAACTCATCGTCGTGGGGGATGTCGTGGGGGATGTCGCGAGCGATGGACGCCCCGCCCGAACTCTCTTCCCCGCACCCGGCGTCAAACGCACCAGCTTCCATGGTGTCGCGCGACGAAGCGCCATCGGTGTCCCCGGGGTCCTGCTTCGTCTTGCGGCCACATGAAACACACAGAACCAACGCGCAAAAAAGCGCAATCGGGGTACGAAATTCCGGCATGGATACCCTTGTCATTAGCTTAGACCTCGCCCTCGAAGGAAGACGCGACACTCTACCAACATGGGATTTGCGTGTCATCGGTGGAACATGGAGAAGCGCCCCCCTGGAATAATGTGAGGGGCGCACGCGGTGCGGGGTTGGCGACGGGGCGGGCTGAACTTCTCCCCGATGGGCGTAAGTCGCTCCATTCCAAGGGGTTCGGACCGACCTAACGGCTTGCTTTCTATTAGGGGCTGCTCTAGTCGTCGTCTTCGGTCTTGGGATCGGGGTCGGCGAACCAATAGAACAAGAACGCGCCGCCCTGCAGGCCGGCCACGCCGAGGATCCCGTACGGCTCGGCTAAGTTGGTCAGCTCAGCGACCTCGGGGACCGAAAACCCAAACGTCTTGCCGATGTCGTTGCCCTGCGCGTGGTAGACGACAATCGTCGCCACCTGGAGGCCGACCGCGATGAAGAACGCGAAGAAATCGCCGAAACCGACCGACTCGCCGCGGTTTTTCGCGCCCCAGCGTGCCAGTAGCACGACCACCATGGCGGCCGAAACCGGCAGCAGCAGCATGGGGATGTAGCGGGTGGCGTACTTGGTCACCGGCTCGACGATGTCGGCTTTGCCCGTGTTCAACGCCCAAAAGCTGAGAAAGGCCAGGGTCAGCGCGAAGAGCGCCAGCCGCGTGACGCCATAGAGAAGCTGCGTAATCGGTCGCATAGGGGCAATTGTGGCCGCAACGCATAGCTCAGCGCAATCTTCCGTTCGATTGGACGGGGTCCCGGCGGGCGCGGGTTGGCGCCGCCAGCGGCCGGATCGGCGCCGGAACACGCCGGTCGACGGCCGTTGGATCGTATTCAAGGGAGGGAGTGGGGCCCGAGAAGGGGGGCGGATCGTGGTTGCGCCGGATGCGCGGAGCGGTCGCGCCTGGCCGCCGTCCGCGCGGCCGCATATTGACAGTGATCTGTCAAGTCACGGCGCGCACCTTGGGCGCCGCGGACCGTGAAACGGTCGAGCACGGGGCGACGAGCGTGCCCGCCGCGATCCCACGGGACGCAGGCGGGCGCGGAAGCGTAATAAAGCTCAGGGCTCTTCGGATCCGCCCGGCGTTGCAACGGAGCGACCGGCGGCCGCTGCGGACGCTTCGACGAACGCGCGGTCGCACCACAGCGTGTGGTATCGCAGCCTCGTGATCGTGCCGTCGCGGATCGTAAGCGCGATGATGACATCGACGGGGCCGCTGGGCCCGTGCGTCAGCCAGACGGTTTCGTCGTCGATCCGTTCGGCCAGAAGCGGCGGCTTTTCTCCCAGCATATGCGTAAACGATCCGGCGCGGATGGCGTCCGGTCCGACTTCGGGGGGAACCGAAGCGCCGACCAACTCCGTTGCGGTGTCGGCGGCAAGCAGCGCCCCCAAGTCATCGGTCGAACGCGCGTTGAAAGCGGCAACAAAGCGAGCGGAGGACATGCCGCGAGCATAACCGCTGGTACGCTGGCCGCATGAAGGGAACCTGTCCGCGCTGCGAAGAGCAGCCCAAGTCGGTCCAAGCCGAGACGACACACGTCATCGTGGGCGGCCGCGAGCGCAAGGCGATTCAGTTCCTGTGTTCGTCGTGCCAAGCGATCCTGAGCGTTCAGTTCGATCCGCGCGAACGAGACATCGACCTGTCCGAACGGTTGGTGCGCGACCTTCGGTCTCAATTGCGCCGTTAGACCGACCTCGCCAGCTCGGACGGCCGGCTCATGAGAGGCAGGTGGTTGTACGATCATCGGCATGTCGAACGATAAACCGAGCCGCGAAATGGCGGACTTCTATGACGTCTTTGTGGATTGGGAGGGGCGTCTCTCGCGCGAGATGCCGGGGCTTCTCGTTGCGCTCGAGGGATGCCGGCGCGTGCTCGATGTCGGGTGCGGCACGGGGCGCCATGTCGAAGCGTTGTGCAAGGCCGGTTTTGATGCGTACGGCGCGGATGCGTCCCCGGCGATGCTTGAGCAGGCGATCGAGCACACGCAGACGCCGGACCGATTCTTCGAATGGCGAGTTGGAACGCCGCCGCCGGAGCGCGAGCGGTTCGACGCGGTCATCGCGATGGGAAACGTGTGGCCGCAGATTCTCGAAGAGGATGAGATCGACGCGGCGCTGGCCGGTTTGCGCGACGTACTGCGTCCCGGCGGAAAAGTCGTGATGGGCATGAAGGCGCTCGAAGCGCACCGTGAGACGAACAACCCATATCTGCCGTTGCTGCGCCGCGAACACGAAGGCGAACCGATCTGGTTTATCCGCTACATCGACTTCACGCCAAAACCGCCGCTCGCCGAAATGCACATGGTGATCGCCAAGGGCGAAAACCAATGCGTACTACACAAGAGCGGCCGCGTCCGTTCATGGAGCGCAAGCGAACTCAAAAAGCGATTCGAGAAAGGCGGATTCGAACACGTACAAGTCTCCGCAAAACTGATCGACCCGACCGCGCCGCCGGTGGGGGCGGATGTTTTTCTAAGAGCCGCGATGCTGGGTTAGCACGGATTTGCGCTTCATGTCGCGGCGGCATTTACGCAGCGCCATGATCAAACCGAGCCACCCTTCTGGTTGAGCTGCGTGTCGATCATCTCCAGCGTAATGTCGACAGGTTCGAGGGCCTGGTCTTCTTCGGCCCCGTGGCCAGACCAGTACTTTTCAAACGCCTCCTGAAAAGACCGCGAGGCAGTCGTCTCCATCATCGATGGGGCCAGCGCGCCCAAGTCTTCTTCAAACTGGAGTAGGCCGATTCCGCCTGTGGATTCTTGTCCAACTTGGAAGTAGATGGCCAGTTGTGTCCGCGACATACCTCGCCTGATCAGGGCGAATGACACACCCAGCCAACCGGCGGTCTCAGCGCAGACATACTTAAATTGCACCAAGCGCTTCTCGCGTTCACCGAGGAGAATCGCGCGCTTCAGGTGCTCCAGTAGCGCCCGTTGGCCCTGAAGCATCTTGATTGGGTCTTTTGATCCTCGGAAGAAAAACATCCGTTGGTAGCTGGCACCGTTTTCGATCGCGCGCTCGATCGCGTCGAAATACCGTACGTAGTGTGCTTCGTCCCACTTGTGCTTCCAGCCAGACGCCACTCGTGTGAACACGGAGATTCGATCCGCACCAGGTTTTGAAATCGACTTTGCCAGCCCATCGACGAGATCAGCTTCCAGTTTGCTCCCTCTCGCCGATGCCCAGTCGAGGTGAACGGGCGAGGTGTTCATGATGTTTAAGACGTGACCAACGAAAAGTGCAATCGACCCGGCGCCAAGAACCGATTCGATCGCCACGGCCGTGCGCGCCGCGTGGCTTGTCGCGTCCGGCTGTAGATCGCCAATTCCGAGAGTTGACCAAGTAACGACGCTGAAGTAGAGCGAACTCCAGAAGTCCATTGTGACGTCATCGAACACAGAATGGTCTCGGTAGATGAACGCGAACGCCACGATCGAGAGCACGGCAAACAAGATGGCAGTGATCAGCCAACGGAGACGCACGTTTCGAGCGCTTACGGCATAGGAGTCGTTCAGAGTCTTGGCTTGAGCCCACGAACCGCAGGCGACGGCGAAGTACAACCAGCACAATCCGCCCCCAGCAACGCCCATGAGCAAGAACAGCACCGCGAACAACGCGGCGGGCCGCCTAACGAACTCGCCCAGAGCGTGGCGGCATTGCCTGAAGGCGTCTTTAACCCACATGTCGACGTGGCCGAGCAACCACTTCCATGTGCGGTCCATAGTCCGCACGACCTTGTCCCACATTCCTAACTAACCCTGATGATCCAGTGGACGCAGACGATAGCCGGTCCGATTTGTGTGTCCCGCGGCAGCGGATGATGTGTACTTGTTCCGTGCGAGCGCCGTACTCCACTGGTCTCGTCGGGTTGCCTTGCCATTCCAATCTCCCGTACGCCGTCGCGGCGCGCCTTCGCTTCCCACTTCGATAAGAATTATGGTCGATCTTGCTGGTTTACATCAAGGCCCGTTTGACAGTTGCAACTGCACCAATCCGTGCGGTTACATCGCGCCCATTCCGGCCGCGATGCTAGGACGCCGGCCCGGACGCGTCGCGTGCGAGAATGTTTGAACCCGCGGGCTCGGTTTCACGACATAGAGTCGAGCATGGGCAAAACGCGGCGCGAGCTGACCGACGAGTGGCTTGTCCTGGCTTGCCAGGATGGCGATTCCGCCGCGTTTGACCGCCTTGTCGCCCGCTGGCAAAAGCCGCTTTGGCGACACGCCCGGCGCGTGACCGGTCGCGACGACCTTGCGTGGGATGCGTTGCAGGAGGCTTGGCTCGCCATCGTCAAGGGACTGGGGCGCCTTGCGGATCCGGCTCGATTTTCGGCGTGGGCGCACGCCGTCGTGCGCCACAAGAGCGTGGATCTCGTTCGTGCGGATCGGGGCCGCCGCGAAGTACTCGATGAAATGCGGAGGCGACACGAGCAGCCATCCACGTCGGGAACCGACATCGAAGCACTCACGCGGGCCATCCAGTCGCTCGCACCAAAGCATCGCGAGGTGTTGGCGCTGCACTACCGTGATGGCTTCGACATAGTCGAGATGGGCGCACTCCTCGATGTGGCGCCGGGAACTGTGAAATCGCGACTGCACTATGCACGTCAACAACTAAAGGAGAAGCTGGCATGACGTTTTCAGATCAAGACATGCGCGACGCGTTCGACAAAGAACGTGAGCAGACGCTGCGCGCCGAAGTCGTCGAGAGTTTTCAAGGCCGGCAACGCTGGCTGGTCCTCGTGGTGTGGATCGCGGCGCCGGTGATCTTTGGCGTGTCGGTGTGGGCCGCGGTACGGTTTTTCCAGACCGACCACGCCGACGTTCGCAACCTCGTGCTGTTCGCCACAATTTTCATGTGGGCGAGCGTGGGGGTCGGCCTCTTGAAGTCCTGGTACTACAGCCGCCTCGACCGCAACGCGATCTTACGCGAACTAAAACGCCTCGAGTTGCGCCTGGGTCAAGCGGAGTAGCGCGGGCCGGTGGACGGGCTGGGTTACCGACTCAAAGTTCGCGCAGTCGCAAAAAAAAGTGGCGGCAGCGCATAGGAATTGAACCTACCTGCCCGGCGTAACCGGGCACATCGGATTTGAAGTCCAACCGCAGGACTGTGCATCTCTATTGCAGTAGGCAGGTTAGATCGACTCGGTTCCAATAGGTGGCCTCCAGGGTGGCTCTACCGTCACCCCGACGGTGGTACTCTGCGAAATCCTGCCGCTGGTTAGGCGGCACCACTTGGAGAAAAGCATGGTCACCGCGTCAGTTCTAGCTTGCCTGTCTCGTCGCCATATCGATGCGGCGATATTCTTTGCGCGGTCTCTTCATCAACTGGAGTCCGAGAATCGAGATCATATTGGGCCGCTTCCGGACTCAGTGCGGATTCCATATACATCGTTTGGCATCGCGGCAGTGATCGAGTCGGTGGCGGCGCTGGAGGCGTGCGCAAATGAGTTTTTCCACGGGCTGTCAGATGCGTGTGCATCTCGAAATCTTCATAAGCTCCCCGATCACGTCAGCGACGTAGCCCCGTTGATCTCGACTCTATGGGCCGAATTCGAGGGGTCGCTAAGAATCTCAACGCTGGCGAAGTTCGACGTTGCACACTCTGTCGTTCACGGGGTCAAGCTGCCGCGGGGGGGCGAGCCGACACAGTCTGTCCAGTCGCTCATCCGGCTTCGCAACGCGCTAGTTCACTTCCGCCCGGAGTGGGACAGCAACGATTCCGGCGATCACGCAAAACTGGAAATCCAGCTCCGGGGTAAGTTTAACGTGACTCCGTTTCGTGCAGGGGGCGACTCTTTCTTTCCCAAGTCTTGCTTCGGATTTGGGTGCGGAGAGTGGGCCGTCCTATCTGTTTACGCGTACGTTGAAGCCTTCTACAAGTCCATCGGGATGCCGTCTCGTTTTGCCGGACTCGACGTCGATATGCGCCGAGCTTCAAAGTGAGCCTGCGGGCGCCGATGGCGGCGCACTACGAATGTCTTGTAGTTGGCCGAGCTCCATCCAGTCTGAGAAGGGAACCGCCGCGGCGGCTGTCCATGAGCCGGGATGATCCGGCGCGCGGCCGCAAAAGAGGACGTAATTCACCGCGGTCGCTCGTTTTGCGCTCTTGTAGGCGATGCCGTTGACTCCTGCGAATAGTCGAACGTACTCTGATAGGACTTGCGTCGGCACGTATTCGAGTTCTTCCTGTGTCCCCTCGATAGGTTTGGAGATTTCGTTGGCAAATCCGTGCATGATCTGCGGGGCCCAGCGCAGACTATGATCATAAGTTGGGCTGAATATCGAACCAGCGTACGCGGCCGTTTTGCCGGTCAGGTCTAGGATTTTCAGTTCACTTCTGAGGTTGAATTCTCCAAGCCAGACTCGTGAGTCAACGTGCTCCCAAGCAACTTCAGCACACGCCGTGTCGCCATCACTAGCCAGATACATGTATGAGATTCCAGGCGGACTCATACGTTTGCCGTTAGTCAGCCGAGGCGGCGCAGGTCCGATTTCAGTAGCTTTCAACTCACCGACGGGGGGCGGACGATCATCGTAGATTCGCCGCGCTCGCCAAAGTGAAGTTCCAGCGTCGAGGGTGATTGTCGCTTGTTCGATTAAATCGAGGACCGGTCTGAGTATCTCGGCGCGAGATTCGCCGTGGCTTGGGCAGTCAAAAAACCTCGCCCGCTGAAGGCGCTCCTTCAGCCCATGCCAGCCTTCGTGAAACCCAGTGTCTTGCGGGCCGAAGAACTTGTTTCGTAGTACGAGGAGCGCGTCACCTCCCAACCAGTCGTCCGCGCCCTGCGCGATGTCGCGCGAGTCGGGTCCACTGTCCATAACCAGGTCCTGTGCTAGCTTCTCCGCAACGCTGTCATCGGTCCATGCCCGGCTCGATAGCACGCACTCCTCACTCAGCAAAATCTCCCATGCGTACAGTCCATCTGTGGGATCGCCCCATAGGTACACCTTGTCTTCGGAGTCATATGGACCGACATCGCTCGTGGAACGCGTATATGCGCAGATCAGCTTGTCCCGAACGAAGTCGCCAATCACAGCGGTCGAGATCGTCGTGGTCTTTTGAGTGCCGCAGTACTGGCAGTTTCCAGATTGGCCGTTCTCTTGAACAAATCTGCGCAAGTACTCGTCGGAAAAGCAGTGGATACAACAGAGTTTCATAGGTGCTCCCTGCCTATGCGCGACGTGCCAGCGCGCGTGCGAGCGCATCCACGGCCGCTCTGCCTGCCTCGGGGACGAAGTGAGCGTAACGCAACGTCATCTGGAGCGTGGAATGTCCGAGGATTTTGGAGACATCGAAAATCGGAACTCCGGCGGCGACCATCAAGCTCGCCGCCGTGTGGCGCATGTCATGGACTCGAATCGAGTCGAGCTTTGATGCAAACTCGTGTAGGTCCGCCCTCGCTGCACTCGTTTTCGCTTTGTTGATCGCACGTGCGAATCCACGACGAAGACGCCATTCCGTTACTGGTGATCCGCACGGCTCGACAAACACAGAGTCCTCTCCATGTAGGTGGGGGAGCGGGCGCGTTCGGTGACGGCGGACCATAAGCTTGAAAAGGTCCGCCGCAAGCGGGACCGTACGTCCCCGCCCGGTTTTGGCATTTACCGGCTCAATACGAATGTTGCTTTCGGCAGCGGTCATCCCAAGGGTGACCGCGCGCCATTGTAGTTTCAGAAATTCACCGCGGCGGCAGCCCGTACCGAGTGCGAATTCAATCATGTCGCGCGTTACGCCTTCGGCGGCGTCAACTAACGCGCGGCACTCGGTCGCAGTGAGATAGGTCTCGCGGCCCGAGTCTCGTTCCGACGGGCGTTCTACACGGCGCACGGGGTTCTCGTCGGCATAGCTCATGATGATCGCCCATCGGAACAACGCCGAGATCGCAGCGAGATCACGGTTGACGGTTCCGGGCTTTGAGCCAGCCGCCAAACGGCGCTGAACGTGCCGGCTGATGTGCTCGGGCGTAACGCGCGCTAGATATTCCTCTGCCCAAGGCTCTTTGCATAGGACTCGGAATCGACTCACGTCGGCACTGAACGTTGAGTCGCGTTTTCGCGGTTTTGCGTACTCCAAATAGAGTGCGCTGGCTTCGCGAAACGTAAGCCGAGATCCGCAGAAATCGCCAAACACCTCGGAGAGCACGTCCTCGATCGCCACTCCGCTCTTGAGGAGCCCGTGTGCCGCATCGAGCTTGCGGCGCGCGTGCGACTTCTCTGGGCCTCCCGAACGAACGTAGCGGCGGCTTTTCCATGTGAACTTTGCGTAATAGCCGGGTTTGAATGTGCCGTCTTCGCGCTTGCGGCGCTCAACCGTTCCAAACGTTCTTCTAGCCATCGTTCTTCCTTTCTGATCGACGCACGTAGGCGCGAATGGCGCGCTCAATAACCCGAGTGGCTTCGCCCCTGGTTTGTTTGGCGCACACTGCTCGGAACCGTTCGACTAGATCGTGCGGAAGTCGCAGTGCGTACCGCACTCGGAGTTCGTCAGGGGGCAGCGGTTTTCGACCGCCGCCCGGTGCCCGTTTTCGTTTCGCCACGGTTAGATACTCTCTTGCCTTACTATTAATGTCCAGTCAGAAATAATAGTTCATTCGCGGCGCGTAGCGAGCCAGCGTTCGGTTGGGCGGCCCGCGCCGGGTTCGGTGACGGGCTCCGCGAGGTTTGCGTTGAGAAGCGTTTCGAGTGCCGCGTCGATTACGCCCCTGTTTTTGTGTCCCGAGAAGATATGGCGAATCTCCGTCCGCGTCATGCCGTTCGGACGCTCGCGCAACCGTTCGATGATGCGTTCGGCGGCGGGGTCGCCAACCTGCTCGCCGAATAGGAACTGCGCGGACGCTTCCGCGTATTCCCAAACCGCTAGCGCGGACCGAAGGTGCGGTTCGCAGACTGTGGATGAACCATCCAAGAGGGCGAACAGGCAGGAAACCCGAAGCACTTGAGCTTCCGCGCGCGCCGTCATAGCGCCGAACAGTCCGATGCGGTCGCGTGATAGGTGTGCGTAGAGTTCGTGCCAGAGCGCAGCGGCGTGGGCGTCGCGGCCCATTTTGCCGACACGGCGCGCCGCGCCGACAACGCTCCGAAGTTGTGTGGCAAACTGCGTCAACTCGCGGTCGGTAAGCGAACCGCCGTCCGGCAGGAGCCGTGCCCGTCGCGCGCACGTCCACAAAATGCGATTGCCAAGCCCGTTTCGCATTTCGACTTCGCGGAGGCAGCGTTTGAGTTCGGCCCGCGTTATATGCGCGATAAGCGCAAGATGGGTTCCGGTGGCGCGCAGCGGCGAGTTTTTCGTGAGCGTGCGCAGCTTGCCGGAATCCCATGCGTTGCGCAGAGTGGGCGATAGCGTGTTGCCCTCCCGACGCATGGCGTTCAATGCGGAGGCGAACTCGCCCTCTTGCACGAGAAGTCGTTTGTCGGTTTCGCCAACGTCGTCCCCTTGCCCATCCCGAAGTGCATTAATCACGCCCTCGCCCGATGACAAGCCGTTAACGACGCGCGACTCGGACCACTCCGAATCCACTTCGGCAAAAACGTCGCGAACGTATCCCCAGGACTGGCCCTTGCGACCGCGTGCGGTATCGCCGACCAACGTGACGAACAGGTTTAGGTGGTGTCGATCACGTCCTGCGAGAAAGTAGGGGCCGCGCCCGACGACGTTGCCGAACGCGGCCAGAAATTGGTTTAGGAGCGCCATACGATCCGCTTCAGAGTGTGGCTCAACCATGCGAAGAAAGTCCGCAGCGGGACCGGTGAACGCTTCGAGGGGAGGCAGCGACGGCCAGCCCGTCGGCGGGGGGGATACTGCTAGTCCGCTCACAGCGCGCCCCCTTCCAATGCCGTTGCAACCGCCGCACTGAGTTCGGCGAGGGCGTCGGACACGTCCGGATGACAGTCCTTGCTGGCTAGCGCGCCAACGCCACGGCACCCAAGGGCCACGAGGCTTTTCCACTGGTCGCCTTGATCCCCACTCGAAGTAACTCGCCAAGCGGCAGCAGATATGTCGCGAGCAAGCGTATGCTGGGCTAGAGAGTCGGGGGAGGCGAGGGTCTTTGAGTGGTAGCTCATTGGCCCCGCCTTCCTCTTTGATTCTTGCCACGAAGCAGTCGAACGTACTTAGGGTTGGCGCTCGGCGGCTTGGGCGCTTTGCGCGGGTGTTCTTCCCTTGCAGAAAGCGCGGCTAGGAAAGATTCACGGCGGACGGCCAGGCGACGACCGATCCGCATGAACGGGCCGCAGACGCCCCGCACAACAGCTTTCCGTGCGGCGCTTGGTTTCAAGGTGAGTGCGAGCGCGATATCCGGAACGAATAGAATCTCCGGCAGCGCGGCACGTCGAACGATGGGGTCATTCTTGTTCATGCCCGCAGATGGCGGGGATCTTGCGGCTTGTCCGGGCGACTCCGAAAAAAAAAATCAGGCGATCATTCGCTTGAGTGCCTTTTTTTCGCGCTTATAGGCGTCGTGGAGCGTGCTCCGGGCCACGCCCGTACGCTCTGCGAGTTCGCGGAAGTTCGTTTTCCCACTCGCAAGTGCGGGGAAGTTCTCAAGAACGATAACGCTCGCCTTGCTGAGGGAGTTTCCGGCTTGCCTTGCTGCAAGCGCTTCCCGTGCCCGTCGCGCGTGCTCGACCCGAGCGACTCGCTCAGTCGGGCATAGATCGAGGCTGACCGGTTCACGATCGAGTTCGAGGTGGGGGCGGCGCTCGCGGCCGCGGACCATGAACTCGCTCGCCTGGCGGTGGCCGATGCGTAGCTTGCCGTCCCTTCCGACGAAGAACGGAGTTCGTGGGTGGCGCGCCACCGACTCGTTCACTAGCTCGCGCAGAAACTCAGCGTCCGCGACAGACTCGGATTCCGCCTTTAGCTTGGTTCCGGTCTGGAATTCAACTTTCTGGCGGGCGGCTGGAAGGCTGCGCCTGTCCGTCCAGATACTCCAGACGAGCCGGTGCGCCCACAATCTCGAACGCTCGATAGCATCGCGTCTCGGATCATCGAATTCTGGAATGCGTCTGACCCATGCCCAGTAGGTCTCCCAACAACTCTGCGGGTCGTTTCCAACGAACCCCCACTTTTGCATCCCGCGCGGCCAAATCCGTGAGAGCAAACCGAGTGTGACCTCTTGTGCAAGTCGGAAGTGGCGGCCTTGAATTTCCTTGGCCCAAGGAAACAGCGTGATCTGCCCTGCGGCCTCCGCCGCTATGCTGCAAACGTCCACACGCTCAAGCGGTAACCCAGACTCGTCGAGCGTCGTTCCGACGGTCGCGAACTTTAGAATGAGTTCGATACGTTGCTGAGCCGTCGGAAATCTCGCGAGAATCTCGATCGATTCGGCGGCGGTGGTAAGGACAGGACTCACGAGTTCCTAGCCTACGAGACTGAGGGACAACGTTTGGATATCGCTGACGCAGTTCCTGTCTACGCGCGTGCGCGCGTTGGGTTGTGTCAGAATCCGTTCAAGAACGTTCTCCCTGGAGTGTGACGACAATGGAGCGAAACGAAATTCTCGCGTTGGAGTGCGCATCTTTGCGCGCTTATCGCGCTTCTTGCGCGGGTCCGGACAACGAGTTCGCAAGATACCTTGAACGATTGAAGCGCGTAACGGACGGCGTGCTCGCGTTGGGCGACGGGATGGACAACCAACCATGGTTTCGTATTCACGCCGAGCTTGTCAGAAGCGGCGTGTGGGCTCGATTGAAGCCCGCGAGTCGGTCGGTCTACATCGTGCTCGCGTCACTGTCCGACCGTCGTAAGCGGGTGACCTATGCGGGGGTAGAACGCGTCGCGAGTCTCGCCGGGCTCAGTAGGGCACGTACCGTATGGGCGTATCGAGAACTGCGCGACTACGGCCTGATATGGAGGCGGCGAGTGTCCGTTGCAGGGTATCGACCGTACGCCACTGGACTACTCAGTTTTCGTCGCGGACCTTTCGATAAAAGCAAAGACCAAGCATCAGGCTGAGGGCAAGCATGGTTGCCGGGCCTGGCTCGGGAACGGGTGTAGGTGCTACGAACCTGGCACTGAATCCCAGATCGTGAGTGAAAGGAAACGGACCGGACAGGATCGGCGATTCCCATGCGCCGGACACGGTATCTAAGCCTCCACCTTTGGCGACCAGGTAGCCCTCCGTACCCACGCCGCCGCCGATAACACCCCACTCGGTTTGAGAATCGCCTTCCGCGATTACGGCATACCATCCACTCGTGATTAGTTCGGTATCGCCCATGTTGAACTCATACGGAAGCATCGGCGGACCACCCGGCCTAAGAGGCCCGACTGGCCCGCTGACGAACAGTGCCGGTCCTACTGGTCTCAATGTCGCGCGGTCCCATTCAAAAACCGCCGCGCGCATGGTGGTTGCCGGTTGACCAGCACTGTGCTGAAACCGTTTCGCCCAGATCGTGAACGAGGCGAGTGCGGCATCCGCATCGGGAACCTGGAATACCTGGCCCACGAGAAGAAGTTGTCCGGCTCCTCCCGCTTGGACGAAAGTTCCCGGCGGGCGATCAGCGAACGTCTTTCCCGGTTCGGGCCAGTTCTGGACGATAGTGTCCGCGAGACAGGTCTGCGAACCCCACAAGATCCCGATCAGTCCAACAACGGCGAGTCGAATCATGTTCCCCTCCTGATAGTGATCCAAGCAGGACGGGCGCGCCGATGCAAGAGGGCACCTCGCAATTGAGGGCCCGGCGCGCGCGATAGGGCGGCATTAGCGGACAACGTTTAGAAGTGTCAACGGTGCCGTCGGGGTCGTGCCCCCCCCCCTTTTTTTGGGTGGCCTTGTGGGTGGCTCTTCCCAGGTCGCGTTGGTTCCCGCGAGATCGCGCTCAGTCGCACTTGCGTCCGTCCCTAATCTTGGCGCAAACTCGCACAGATTGCGGGTTAGTGGGTGTGGCGGCAGCGCATAGGAATTGAACCTACCTGCCCGGCGTAACCGGGCACATCGGATTTGAAGTCCGTGGAGGGCACCAGCCCGCCAACCGCTGCCGTCTTGGCCGCTTTTGCAGCTTGATCTTGCGATCGTTTTGATTCTTGGGACGTTTATCCCTTCGAGTCAGCCGCACAGTGTACGGGTCCCTGTCTCGGATTGGAATACGCTCGTCGCGCGTGTGGTGGCGGCTCTATTTTACTTGCGACAACATACCGATGATCTCGCGCGTTTCGGTGCTCACGATCTCGCCGCCTTCGTACAGCCACAGCGTCGGCAAGGTGTGAATCGAGTATTGCGCGCCCACGTCGGATCCGCCGCGCGGCACTTCGATCTTGAGCAATCGCAGGTTGCCTTTGAACTTCACGAGTCGCTCCAACTGAGGACTCAAACTACGGCAAGCGGGTCACCAATCGCCGGTGAATTCCACAACCGTCCAACCGCCATCGGCGGGCAAGAAGTCAGCGATTTCAACCTCGTCGCCGTCGCGGCTGATCCAGCGTACGCGCTCGGATTTCGGCACCTCTACCGACGGTGCGGTCTTCACGTCCGGACTCCGGCTCCAAAACGTAACACCGGCGACAGCGAGGATGGCGGCGAAGGCTAAATTGCGAGACATCGGGTTCTTATCGGCATCTGGCGGACAGATCTCGATCAGCATGCTGAAACGGCGGCCGCAAGCGCGTTACCATGGGTGACGTGGCTCGCGGAACGGTACTTCTCTGCCTGGTGTGGGCGCTCGGCGCAAGCCCGACGCGGGCGCATGCGTCCAAAACGATCTCGCACGACAAAGCCATTTCGCAAGCCGTCCAGCGCGGCGTGACGTGGCTGCGCAAGAAGCAAAAGGGCAACGGCACGTTCGGCCCGACCGCGGGGGAGACGGCGCTGGCTCTGTTGGCACTCCGCCACTCGGGCGTTTTGGCCGACGATCCGGCGTGCCTCAAGGCCGCGCGGCAACTCCGGCGCGCGCTTCCGGACGGGACGGTGTACGGCGCGGGATTGGGCATCCTGGCGTTGCTCGAGCAGCCGCGCCAAACCAATCGCAAGCTCATCGAAAAACTCCGCGAGGGATTGGTCGCCGGCCAATGCCGCAACGGCCAATGGAGCTACGCGTACCGTCGCAGCGCTCGGAAAAAAGCGGGGGACAACTCCAACACGCAGGTCGCCGTGCTCGCACTCGCCGCCCTGCGCAAGCGCGGGCTTGCGGTGCCCGACGCGCCGTTCGCACTCGCGCGCAAGTACTTCGTCGCGCATCAAAACGAGGACGGCGGCTACGGCTACGCGCACAACCAGCGCTCGCGGTCGTATGGCTCGATGACAGCGAGTGCCGCGATGGCGCTGGCGCTGTGCGGCGAGACCGGCGCGCCGCTCCAACGCGCGGTCGCCTGGATCGGGAAAGACTTCGATCCGCAATGGAACCGCAACGCGGCGCGCGCGTTTGGCAAGAAAAAAGGCAAGCGCAACGATTCGTTTTGGCGGCACTACTGGCTCTGGTCGTTGGAGCGCGCGGGGTCCGCCGCGTCCGTCTCCGTCTTCGGCGGCCACAACTGGTACGACAGCGGCGCCGCGTATCTGCTCAAGCGTCAGCGTAAAGACGGGGCGTGGCGCGATCCCGAGCGCGATCTGTTGGCGACCTCGTTTGCGCTCTTGTTTTTCGCGCGCAGCACGCGCCTCGCACTCACGCCGCGGCGTGGCGAAGTCGTCGTCACCAAGTCCGGCTAGCGTTCGCGCGCGTACCCCACGCGTCCCGACGAAGCATTCCGGGCCGTTTGTTCGGATCTGGAGATCTTTCGGCGTCTCCCCTTGAGCAACCCTGTCCCGTGCGCAAAGGAGATGCTAGATTCCCGATCGCATGCGGATCGTCCTGGTTTCCAGCGGACAGGTTGCCCGCCAGTTCGCCGCCGATCTCTGCGGTGACTACGACGTATGCGTCGTGCACTCGGGTGTCGATGGGCGCGCGAACCTTGAGAAGCTCGATGTCGAGGTGCTCGACGGCCAGGGCAACGACGCGGAACTGCTGACTCGCGCCGGCGTCGCCGATGCCGCTTTCGTCATCGCGTGCACGCGCAGCGACGAGATGAACATTTTGGCGTGCCTGACGGCGCGACGCCTCGGCAACGCCGAAACGATCTGTTTTGTCAGCAAGGAAGAATACGTCCAGACGTTCGCGGGTGGGGACGCGACGGGCGCGAGCGGCTCGCCGGAGATGGGTATCGACCACATCATCTGGCCCGCGCGCATGCTTGCGGACCACATTGAACGTATTCTCACCGTCGCCGGAGCTACCGACGTCGGCTCTTTCGCGCGCGGACAAATCCGGTTGCTTGAGTACCGGCTCCCTGACGGGCTTCCGATCCTGAACCGTCCTCTGGCTGAGATTCGCTCGCTGCCGCCGGGCACGCTGATTGTGGCGATCACGCGCGACGAAGAGTGGTTTGTGCCGCGCGGTCAGAGTGTGCTCAAGGCGGGTGACCGCGTGCACTTCTGGGGGGGCGCGCGGTCGATGCACCAGCTTGCGGCATGGTTTGCCGCGCATCTCGGCGGGGCCGCCGCCGGCGAAGTCGTCATCATTGGCGGGGGCACGGTCGGGGCCGAACTCGCAAAGTCGTTGGAGCGCGACTCCGCGCAGCTCATCAAAGTGATCGAGAGCGACGGCGTGCGTTGCGAAGCGCTTGCCAAAGAACTCAGCCGCGTACTCGTTCTCCACGGCGACGGATGCGACATTGAACTTCTCGAATCCGAAGGCGTTCGTTTTGCTCACACGCTCGTCGCTGTGACGAACAGCGATGAAAAAAACCTGCTGGCTTCGCTGCTCGGGCAGCAGCTCGGCATCCCGAAAATCATCACGCGCGTTTCGAACTCCGCGAACCGGCGCGTGTTTGAAAGCGTCGGCATCGACGTGCCGATCAGCGCGCGCAGCACGACACTCGAGGCCGTGTTGCACATGATTCGCCACAAGGAAGTCGATCTGCTGGCGAAGCTCGGTGAGGGCGGTGGGGAATTGCTCGACGTGACACTGCCCCCGGAATTCACTCCGGCCGCGTTGAAAGAACTGGTCTTGCCGCCGGACAGCTTGGTCGCGGCGGTCGTGCGCAAGAACAAGGCGATGGTGCCGAGCGGAGCGACGCTGCTTTCCCCGGGGGACCACTGCCTGATCGTGTGCAAGGCGGAAAGTGTGCCGGAGGCCCTGAAGGCCTTTCTCGGATGAACCTGTCGCGCGTGTTCTGGGTCCTCGGCATCTTGCTGCGACCCTTCGCCGTCCTGTTTCTTGTCCCGGCCGCGGTCGACTTCGGCTACGGCAACCCCGTCGAGGGAACGACGTTTCTCGGTTGCGCGTTGTTTTCGTTCCTCATCGCGCGGTTCCTCAACCGGTTGCACCGATCGACCGACGAACTCCGCCGCGTCGAAGCGATCGCGGTCGTCGCGAATGCATGGCTCATGGCCGCGCTGCTCGGGTCGTTGCCCTACATCCAACAGGATTTTTCGTTCATCGACGGACTCTTCGAGAGCATGTCGGGCTTTACCACGACCGGGTCCACGATCTTTCAGGACCATCACTGGGACAACGTCACGAATGGATTGTTTTTCTGGCGCGCCATGACGCAGTGGCTCGGCGGCATGGGCATCATCGTGTTGTTCGTCGCGATCTTGCCGATGTTGGCCGTCGCCGGACGCCAGATGTTTTTTGCCGAAGCGCCGGGGCCGGAGGAAGCCGCCCTCACGCCGCGCATCCGGCACACCGCGCTGGCCCTGTGGAAGCTCTACATCGGGTTAACCGCACTCCAGGTTTTTCTCCTGTGGAAGTTCGGCGGCATGGACCTCTTCGACTCCGTGTGCCACGCGTTCACCACATTAGCGGCCGGCGGATTCAGCCCCGCGGCGCGCTCGATCGAAGCCTATTCGGCGACGGCGCAGTGGATCATCGTCGCGTTCATGTTTCTGGCGGGGACGAGCTTTGCGCTGCAGTTTCGCGCGCTCCGCCGCCCCAAAGTCTTGGTGCGTGACACTGAGTTTCGCGCGTACCTACTGATCACCGCGCTCGCCGGCTCCCTCATCGCGCTGCTGCTCGCGATCTCGCCGGGGCACGGTTTTGAGGAGTCGATGCGCCACGGCCTGTTCCAGACGGCTTCGATTCTGACGACGACGGGCTACGCGAGCGAAGACTTCAACCTGTGGCAGGACCGCTCGCTCATGGTGTTGTTCATGCTGATGTTTATCGGCGGCTGCGCAGGATCGGCGGGGGGCGGCCCGAAAGTGATCCGGATCGTCGTCCTCGGCAAGTTCTTGGCGCGCGAAGTGTTGCTGGCGTTGCATCCGCGCGCTGTACGTCGTGTCCGCATCGCCGGTCGCCCGCTGGCCCGCGAGACCGTGAGCCAGATCGTCGCGTTCATCGTCGCTTACCTCACGGTGTTCGCGATCGCCGCGCTGCTCGCCGGACTGATCGAGAACGATTTTTTGGTCGGCGTGACCGGATCGATCGCGACACTCGGCAACATCGGGCCGGGGTTTGGAAGCTTAGGGCCGATGGGCACGTTTGGGGATCTCTCGGTCTGGACGAAACTCCTGTTCACGATCACGATGTGGATCGGCCGTCTCGAAGTCATGGCCGTGTTCATCCTGTTCCATCCAGACGTCTTGCGCGCGGTGCGCCGCGGGATCAAACAGATCGAACGGCCCTTGCCGAACCCCGCCGAGCCGACGTCTCCCGAGCCGAATCCTCCCGAAACCCAATCGGGGTCCTCCGCGGAACCGAAGCCCCCGGCCCCGTAGTTTTTGAGCTACCGCGGTCCGAACACCGCCAAGGCGTGCGTTGCGGCCGCACGGATCGCTTCGCTTTGGTCGTTGTCTTTGGCGAGCCGCTTGAGGTACGTGACAGCAGGCGCCAACTCCGCCGGGACGGCGCGCCGTCGATACATCGGTTGCGTGTACCCCGCAGCGTCGTTCAGGATGAGCAACGCGAGCGCGGTTGTATACACCCGCCCGCCGTCGCGAGCCCACGGCCCGCTCGGATCCCACGACCCGCTCGCCGCGCCGTCGCCGCGCGGTCGCTGCATGCCGAGCAGCGTCGTCTGCGCATCGCGCGACCACGTGCGCCACGCCGCGCCGCCCGCCATCGCCAGCGCGCGCGTCGCGTGATACCAGTAGTACCAGTCGTGGCGTCCCGCTTCAGAGGAGTGCGGTTGGGGCGGGAGCGCGGCCAACAGCGCGATTCCTTTTTGGAACATCGGACGGTCTTGGACGCCTGCGAAGAGACGCACGCGCAGGCCGGCCGCCGTCATCGACTCCGATGCGTTAGCCGGGAACCGAGCCACGAGCGCGCTCGGGCGCGCGGGCCGCTCGCCCCGTTTGCTGTAGCCAGTGCGACCGGATGCGCCGTCGGTCATGGCCACGACGTAACGATGCGCGTCCACGAACGCATCCGGCGCGACGGGGATCCCGGCGCGTTGCGCTTGCGCCAGCGCGTCCACCATCCAAACCGTAACGGACGTGTCGTTGCGTCCGTCGCGCACGCCATAGCCCCATGCGCCGCCCGGTGTGCGCGCCTGCTCGAGGAACCGGATCGCCCGGACCGCGCCGCGTCGATACAGCGGGTCGTGCAACACGCGCCACGCGCGGACCATGGCGAGAGCGGCGGCGGCGTGGTTGTACATGCTGTGCTTGGGGCGGCCGGGCGTCCCGAACGCGCCGTCGTCGGTTTGAGTCCCGATCAAAAAGCGGAGCGCAGCTACCTCGAACCACCGATCGCTCGACGGCGCCTCCAACAACGCGAGCGTAGCGAGCGCGGTCACGCCGATCGTGTACTCCGGGCGACCCGCGCCGCCGCTTCCGCCCATCTTGGTCGCGCGCGCGTCGAAGTCCGCCGCGTCGATCGAACCGCTCGCGTTTTGATGGGCCGTAAGCCACGCGCGTCCGCGTGCGAGCGCGCGGCGCAGCTTTGGGGCCGCTCGGAACCGAGACGGGCCGGCGTCGCCGATGATCATGCTGAGGGCTGTAAGCGCTTCCCCGACCGCGCGGCGGTGGGGGTCTTGCGCGAGCGCGAGCAGTGCGGGCAGCGCCGGCTCGCCGCGTCCGCGCAGGAACCCGAGCGCAAGAGCGGACCGCCGCCGCACGATCGGATCCTTGTCGTGGAGTGCACGCTCCAACGCCACGCGCGCCGGCTCCGTCGCGTTGGGTCCGACCGCGCCCAGCGCACGCGCGGCGGCGGCGCGGGTGGGTGCGTCCTCATCCGTCAAAGCGCGAACAAGCATCGGCGGGGTTTGGGCGTCGCCCTTTGCGCCGAGGCCCGCGAACACGCTCTCGTCGATCGCCGAAACATCGGGCGATCCGGTCCGGTGCGCCCGCAGCAGCGGCTCAACGCAAGCGACGCCGATGCCGACCAGCGCGTCGCGCGCCGCAAACCGATCCTCCCACGCGGGACGGTTGAGCATCGGCACGACCTTGGCAACGGCTGTGTGCGCGCCCGGTCCGATGGCGGCCAGTGCGGCCAACGCGGCGCGACGAACGGCGGGCGGTCGATGGAGCCACGCAACGAGGTCGGGCGTGGCGGCCGCGGCGCCGGGTCCGATCGACCGCAGGATCGACGCCAACCGCCCTTGCAGGTTTTCGTCGTTGGTTTCCATGGCCTCGCGTAACGCGGGTACCGCATCGGGCCCGAGTGCGACGAGTGCGCGTTGTGCGTTGCTTACCGCGATCGCGTCGGTGGCGCTTAGATCGGCGATGAACGCGCGCGCGCCCGGTGCTTCTTCCCCGACGACGTGCGTGGCGCAGAGGAGCGCGCCGAGGACTACGAACCGCGTCGCGCGTGCACCCATTCGACCACTTCCGGCGAGGCGATCTCTAACAAGCGGCTGCGGATCGACTCGACGGTGTGCAAGGATCCGATGTCGTCCACCAAGCGCATGCACTCGTCCAAATCAAGCGTCGCTTCCAACGTGCGCAGGACACGGATGCGGGTGTTGTGGACGGCTAAGTGTTGCACGCCGAGGCCGACCCAGACAGGCAGCAGCAACGGATCGCTCGCTCCTTCGCCACACACGCTCAACGGCTTGTCGGCGGCGTGCGCGGCTTGGGCGACCACGCGGAACGAGCGAATCATCGCCGGGTGGCACGCGTCAAAAAATCGCGTCACGCGTGCGTTCGTGCGATCGACGCCGAGCATGTGTTGCGTCAAGTCGTTGGTGCCGATCGACAAGAAGTCCGCTTCGGCGGCGACCTCGTCGATCTCCATCAGAATCGACGGTACTTCAATCATCGCGCCGAGCGGCGGTAAGTCGCGCTGGATGCTCGTGAGCACGGTGCGCACCGCTTTGAACTCCGCCAAGCATCCGACCATCGGCACGAGAATCTTACCGTCGGAGCCTTGGAGCGCCTTGAGAAGCGCGCGCGCTTGGTCGTTTAAGATCCCGGGGTGGTCGAGGAGGAGGCGCAGCGAACGGTAGCCCAACAGCGGGTTTGGTTCGGGGACCTGGCGTAGTCCCGGCACGAGCTTGTCGCCGCCCGCGTCGAGCAGGCGGAACGTGACGGGACGGGGCGCGACCGTTTCGACAACACGGCGATACAGCACGTACTGCTCTTCCTCGCTGGGAAGATCGGGGCGCATGAGGAACGCGAACTCGGTCCGGTAGAGTCCGATGCCGTCGGCGTCTTCGTCCACAGAACGGACGGCATCGCCCCAAAGGCTCACGTTGGCGCCAAACGTCATGCGGCCGCTGCGCTCGGTGCCGCTGCCGAACGCGACGCGCAGCCCGATGTCGCCCGCCGACGCTTGCCGTAACGTTTCCTCGATTAGGTCGTCGGGCGGTGCGAGCACAACTTCGCCCGACGCCGCGTCGACCAAGACGCGTTCGCCCTTCGACGCTTCGTGGACGAAGTCGCCCAAGCCGACGACGAGCGGGAGGTCAAGCGAGCGCGCCAACAGCGCGGCGTGCGACGTCGCACCACCGCCGCCGGTGAGGACAGCGGCCACGCCTTGCGCGCACAAGGAAACCATGCGCGACGGCGCGAGTTCTTTCAGCACGACCACGCTGCCCGCGAGGCTTGTGGTTTCACCGCGCCGGTCGTCGCGCACATGGCGGACAAGGCGACCGGCGAGGTCTTTCACGTCTTCGGAGCGTTCGCGGAAAAACACATCCTTGAGCGACTCAAAACGAGTGACGAATTCGCGCGTGATGGAGAGGATGGCGCTGTGAGCGCTGGCTCCCGCCTCGATGCCGGCACGCATTTTCCCGATGAACGAGCGGTCGTCGAGCATCATGCGCTGCACCGAAAACACAAGCGCCGCTTCCTCGGCGTTGCGCTCGCGAAGCCAGTCCTGCATCTCGGCGAGCTCGCGCCGGGCGCGCTGGCACGCGGACTGGAACCGCCCGAGCTCCAACTCGACCGTCTCGGTCTTGTCCGGCGCCCGCGGAATCTTGTCGTCCAAAATCACGAGTGTGCCGGCCACGACGCCGCGCGAACACGGCGTGCCGACGAACCGGCGCACGCCATGACGGCGACGGTTCGGTCGCAGGGCAGGCTCGGTTCCGGAAACCAGCGAGAGCAGGCGCGCGTTGTCCACGACCGGTGCGATCTGCGACGCGATCGCGGAGAGCGCGCGGATCTCGTCGTCGGTGAAGCGGCGCGGCTCTTTTGTTTCGACGTAGATGACGCCGATCGGCATGCCGCGCACCTGCAGCGGTGTACCCAGATAGGCGTGGTAGGGCTCTTCGCCCAACGACTCCAAGCGATGAAAGCGCGGGTCCGCCTGCGCGTCTTCGACAGCGATGGGGGAGAGCGTTTCCACAACTTGCCAGGTCAGACCTTCGCCCTTGTTGAGCGTGGCGCGTCCGATGGCGTCATCGGACAGTCCTTCGCCGGCTTCCATCACGAGCTTGGTGCGCCCCGCGTCGAGCAACCAGATCGAGCAGACGTCGGTGTTCATTCGCTTCGCGATTAACTGCACGACGCGCTGCATCACCTCACGCAACGAATCGGCTTCGCCGACGATGCGCCCGATGTCATCGAGCAAGAGAAGGTGCGTGGACACGGACGCCACTTTACCACCCGGCACTACCGCACGAGCCGGAGTGGGGCCGCGCGTACCTTCGGGTTGTCGAAGGTGCCGCGGACGCGAAGGGGGATGGGGACGACGCCGAGGACCGGCTTGACGATAAAGTCGAGCGACCCGTCGAGGCCGGCGCTCCCCGAAACGTGGATCGGGAACGGTTCGCCGCGCAACTCAAAGTCGTTGGCGCGGACCCGGCCGGCGTTGACTCGAAACGGCACGTCGAGGTCCGAGAAGCGATAGGGGCGGCGCGACAGCAGCCTGTCGACCCGCAACGATAGGAGCGGCAGCAGGTGGCTTCCCGTAATCTCAACTTGCCGCAGCCGGATCCGCCCTTGGCCGTCCAGGCTCTTGATCCACGACGCAAGATCGAAGCCGCGTCCGCTCAGCGCTAGCTCCGCGTCGAGCAACCCGCTGAGTTTGCGTTCGCCGGCACGACCCGCCCGCATGCGCAGGATGGGGACGATAAAGCCCAAGACCTCGCCGGCACTCTCGCGTAGCTTGAAATCTTTGGTCGTGAGCTTAACGGTCCACTTGTCGTTGCTTGTGTTGAGGCGAATGTTTCCCTTGGCGAGGCCGTCATGGACGCGGATAGACGCGTTTTCGATGCGCAGCTCGTTGGCCGCCAACGCAAGGTCGGCGCTGCCCGCGCCCCAAGTCAGAGCTTGGGCCTGCCCGCCGCCGAACGATACGCGGGCGCGTGTGGTTTTTTGTCCAAGCTGCAAATTGGATTGCAGCGTGATGTCGCGCGCGGTCGCGCCTTCGGCTTCCACTTTGGGGGCGCGCACGGTAACGAGCCAACGCTTGCCGTTGCCGGTTTGATCGATGCGCGCCTTCGTGAGGACCGCGCCTTCGGCTTCCACGCGCGCGACCGTAAACGCGCCGGTCGTGCCGAGGCGTTCGAGCGAATGGACCAATCCGTCCGCTTGCAGCTCGCCGGCCAACGTGGTCCAGCGCGCGTCGGCCGCGACGCCCTTCCGCGCCCGAATCGTGGCGCTCGCAGTCGCCTCGCGCTCGAAATCAATCGGCACGCGCAGTTTGAACTTCGAATCGACAAACTCCGCGCTGTGCGTGTCCCACGCGACGTAGTCGGACCAAAACGTTCCGTCGATGACGACGGCCTTGCGTTCGTCAAGGCGCGCGGTGCCGCGCAATGTAAGGTTGCCTTTCGCGCCGAGCTCAGGCACCCATTCACGGACGGCGCGCCACGGTCCTTCGGCGCTAAAGGTAGCCGCGAACGAGTCGTCGAGAGTAGCGTTCACGTTTACCGTCAGGCCGTTGCGAGCGGAGCTGACCTGCGCGCGCCAAGGCGTGCCCCGGGTGAGTGCGATCGACGCCGTCACGCGTTGGAATCCCTCGACCGGCATGCTCAACGAACCAAGAAACCTCTCGAACGGAGCTTTCGCGGTGACGTCAAGATACAGGTCGTGGTGCACGAGGCGGATCTCCGCGTTCGCGGTATCGCCATCGATCCACGTCGCGTCGACGCGTAGCTGATCGCGGCGCCAGGGACTGTCGTCGTAGCGAAGCGCCGCGTTCGGCGCATGCACATTTGCAAAATACTCACCGTCGCCGCGGCTGCCGACGGTGATCGTCGCGTCGCCGCGCACGTCGAGTTTGTCCTCGCCGTGGGGGAGTTGCGCCAACGGTCCGCGCAACACGACGCGCGCGCTCTCGGTGAGCGGCCACGTGACGCCTTGGGTCTGCGCCGTCCAGTCGCCCATGCCGGACACCGAACTTTCAAGCGACCACTGGCCACCGTGGCCGCGCGCGTCCGCGACGATATGCACGCGTTTGGTTTGCACGACCTGATTGTTCGCTCCGACCAGCACGTCGTGGAGCGCGATCGTTCCTTTGACGCGCGTCTGCGCCCCGTCGCTGTCCGCTTTGAGGTCCACGTGCGCGCGCCCGCCGAGGTTTTCTAGACCAAGACGGCCGGCGAGCATCGGCGGAATGCGCACCTTGCCGGACACGCGCCCATCCAAGGTCATCGTGGCCCTGTCGTTCACGCCGCGCAACACGCCGCGCGCGGACAGACGGCCCAGCGTCAGATCCACCAGCCGCACGAGCTGGTCCTTGGGGTCCCACGCGGCGTCGATCCGCAGCGGCACCGAACCCAGGTTCGCGTCCGCTTCGCCGAAGCCTTGCCACGACACGTCTTCGGATTGGCCCGTCAGGTCGACTGAAACCGTTCCGTCCACGCGCCGCGCCACATCGTGTTTCCATTGCAGTTCGCCGCGAACGCGCGCTTGGTCGGGCATCGCCAACCACGGCGCGAGCAACGTCGCCCACGGGTCGAAGCGCACCGTGCCGTCGCCGCGCGCCTGGGCGTGCCAACCCGCTTTCGTGCGCGTGGCTTCGATCGCGGACTGCAACGCAAACTCCGGCGCTTTGGCAACCACGGTTCCGCGCAGCGTGGAGGACGCCCAACGTCCTTTGGTCTCCAACGTGATGTTGGTCGGACCGCTCACTTGGCCGGTCGCATCTTTGAGGCGCACGTGCGTCAATGTGACGTCGCCCTGCCAAGCCAAACCGCCGTCGTCGGGTCGTGCGTGCGCGTCGAAATGCACGATGCCTTTCGCGCGCGGTTCGCCGAGTGCGGCGAGCACCAGCGCGAGTGGCGCTTGGCCTGCGGTTTCAAACGCGCCGTTTTCGCCGCGCGTCCACGTCGCCTGAATCGTTTCGGATGCGCTCGTGAGTTCGAGCGTGCGCGGACCGTCGTCGTCCGCTTCGAGTTGCAACTCGACAAACTCCTCGCGTACATCCAAGGCGCCGATGCCGGACGCGGCGACTTCGTTCAGGCGCGCGCGCACTTCGTAGCGGCCGGCCTTCGCCGTGGCGTGGATCGTGCCCCGGCCCTGGATCGAAAATCCGAGCAGCGGCTCGAGCCACGCGAGATCGAATCCATCCGCGTCGACCTCGCCTTCAATCGAAGTGGCGGTCCATGTCAGTTGCCCCCGCGCGGAGCCCGCGACACCGGCGACGTCGGACGTGGCCGCGAACGTGGCGGAACCCGCGCGCCCGCGCACGCGTAAATCGAGTTCGATCGCGGTGAGCATGACCCGCAGCGCGCCCTCGCTCGCCGGACGCACGCGCGGATCGGCGACGAACGGATCGACGTACGTCGTCTTGGCGCGCGGCAGATGCGCCATCGACAGCGATCCGTCGTGAACGATCACGTGCATCGGAATCGGCGTCGGCGGCCGGTAGCCCGGCGGAAAGCGCAGATCACCGTCGGGCGGCGGCGGCGGCGCAAACCGCGTGATTAAGTCGTCGATGTTGGATCGGTCGCCGCGCGCTTCGAGAAACATCTCGGGGCGCGTGACGGTGATCACGCGCTCTCCCTTACCGCGCGCCAGATCAAGCAACGCGCCGTCGATGACGACGTGTTCCGCGCGCAACGGCGGCGTGGCGTCCGCTTGCTGGCCGGCGACCACAAGGCCGCGCACCGAAACCGGCCCGCTCCAACCCGCTTCGATGGACTCCACGTCCAGGTCGCGACCGATCTCGGCGCGCGCGCGGTCCAAGATCCAGCCGCGCACGGGTCCCCAGTTGGCAAGCGACGGCGCGATGCCGATCAGCACGGCCAAGAAGACGAGCACGAGGAGAGTGATTTTGAGCCAACGACGCATGAACGAGTGCCACTCTACCAGTGGATGCTTAGGCCACGATTTCGGTCGCACAGGGGCCGAAAAATGTTTACGCGGCGCCGGGTTTCGCGCAATCGGCGCGACGAATCGGCCGATCCATGCAGTCATGGGAAGCGGCGTTTCATCCTGGCTGCGCGGCGCGGCCGGCGGCGTGCTGATGGGTCTTGCAAACCTGGTCCCCGGGATCAGCGGCGGCACGATGTTGCTCGCGACAGGTGTTTACAAAGCGTTCGTGGACGCGATCGCCAACCTCTCGTCGTTGCGGTGGAAGGTGCGGTCATTTCTCACGCTGGCCGTGATCGGAATCAGCGCCGTGCTCGCGATCGTCTTGCTCGCCGGCCCCGTAAAAAGCCTCGTCGAAACACACCGGTGGACGATGTTTAGTTTGTTTATCGGCCTGACGTTGGGCGGCGTGCCGCTCGTGTGGCGGTTGGCCAAGCCGGTGAACGCTTCGTTTTGGATCGGAAGCGTCGTCGGCTTCGCGCTCATGGCCGCCATGGCCTTCTCGACACTGGCGGTTGAGTCGACGGATTCGATGATGCTCTTGATTGTCGCGGGCGTGGCCGGGGCCAGCGCGATGGTGTTGCCGGGCGTGAGCGGCGCGTACATGCTGCTCATCTTGGGCCAGTACGAACGCATTCTGGGCGCGGTCGAGTTTGCGCGCGCGAACGCGTCCGACATGGACAAGCTCAAAGAGGCGGGGCGCGTCCTCGGTCCGGTCGCCATCGGCGTCGTCTTGGGCATCGTGGTGATCAGCAACCTTGTGAAGACCATGCTCGAGCGTTGGGCGGCGCCGACGCTCGGCTTTTTGCTCGGGCTCCTCGTCGGTTCGGTGTTGGGGATTTACCCGTTTCAAGTGCCGGTGTCCGCGGGGCAGGCGCGCGTGTTTTGGACGCCCAACGCGAACGCGGCGGGCGTGGCGCTGATCCTCGTTGTGGTCGGGTACGCGATCACCGTGGCGATCGACCGCGTCGGCTCGCGCGTCCAAGACGCTCCGTCCGACGACGAGCCCGACGACCTATTTTGATTCCATCGCGTCGATCCACCGCGCGAGCAACGCCGCTCCGTGTTGGTCGATCACGTCGCTCGAAACCGGCGGCATGTGTCGCTCGCCTTGTTGCGCGACGCTTTGCCACAAAAGGCTCCCCGCCGCATGGCCAGCGACGACGCGGCGCTCGCCCGGCCGGAGCTTTTTGGCCTGCGATGCGAGCGCGCCGATCAAGCGCATGTCGTCCAGCGGCGTGTCGAAACGCAGATCCATCTCACCAGGGGCGGGGCCGCCGGGCGCGTGACACATCGCACAGTTGACATCTAAGTAGGCGCGTGCGCGCGCTGCGTTGTCGGTGTCGTCGTCGTCCTCGAGGTGGCCCTCGGGGGCTGCGGGATAGCGTGGCAACGCCGTCACGTTCTTGACGGGTTGGGCAAACAACCCCACGCGACTCCACGCCGCGATCTGGTGCTGGACCGCGTCCCCGTAGTCTTGGTCGCGATTGAGTTGGCGCGTGCGCACGCCCAGCACGAAGCCGGCGGCCTCGGTGTGGCAGCTCATGCACTCCTGCCGGCTCGGGTAGTGCCAAACCGGCGCGCCTTCGACCGGGATCGCTTCGTCGAGTGCGTCTTCGAGCAGCACGGCGTCGGACTGATCGTCGGTCCACTTGTACGTATAGCCGGCCCAACCGTCGCGGCCGCGCAAGAATACGCGCGTCTCCAAGCGCCGCGGTTTCGGTGCGGCGGGCCACTCGAAGTGTTTCACGAACACGGTGCCGACGGGAAACGTCCAGGCGCCGGTTTTGGAAAACTCGATCTTGGCGCCCGCGGGCAGCGCCATCCAACGCTTCTTTGTCGCGCCGTCGGACCAAAACGGATGGTTCACCGAATACGGAAGCAGCCCCCGCACCGGCGTCATGAGCTTGGTGTCTAAGAACATGCCCGTCTCCGAGAGTCGCTGCGGAAACGAAGGCGTGTCTTGCCGTGCGCGGCGCTCGAACCGGTAGACCGAACCGCTGAGTGAAACGGCGTAGAGTTCGCCCGCCTCGTCCTCGCCGAACGACGCGAGGTTGGGAACGTTGGCGACTTCTTGAACGGACTCGGCGCGACCGTTGCGATCCGTAAGCGTCCAAATTTGTCCGCTTACGAAGTCTCCAAAGACGTAGCGTCCGCGCCAGTCCGGCGCGCTCTGCCCGCGATACACATAGCCGCCGGTCACACTCGCGATGGGGGCGTGTTTGTATTCGTGCACGGGAGCCACGACGTCGCCCACTCCGATCTGGCGCCACTTCTTCCAGCCGCTGTAAGGCTCTTTGCCTTCGTAGACGCGCCATCCGTAGTTGCCGCCCTTCGACACGAGATCGATTTCTTCGACCCGGTTTTGCCCGACGTCGCCCGCCCAAAGGCGGCCGCGCGCGTCGAAGCTAAAGCGCCAAACGTTGCGCAGGCCGAACGCCCAAATCTCGGGGCGCGCGTCGTCCTCGCCGACGAACGGGTTGTCGCGCGGCACCGCGTAGCCCTCGTCGCTCGACACGTCGAGTCGCAGGATCGTGGCCAAAAGCGTGTTCTTGTTTTGACCATGCCCGTGCGGATCGCCGCCGGACCCGCCGTCGCCGACCGCGACGTACAACATGCCGTCGGGACCAAACTCGATCATGCCGCCGTTGTGGTTGCCGTAGGGCTGCCCGATTTCGAGCAGTACTTCCTCGGCTCCGACGCGCCCGGCTTGCACCGCATAGCGCGACAGCACCGTGCGCCGCGGTTGGCTCGCGGAGTAGTAGATGTAAAAACGACCGCTGCGCGCGTGATCGGGCGCAAACGCCAACCCGAGCAACCCCTCTTCCATGTGTTGGCGGCGCACCTGGCGCTTGATGTCGAGAAACACCGCACCCTGACCGGGGGCGTTGGCGCTGGGATACACGAGAATGCGGCCGTCTTGTTCGACGACGAAGATCCGCCCCGAGCCATCTTTGGCGTGTGTCAAAAACAGCGGGCGATGCAAGCGGCGCAAGAGCGGCACCGCGCGGTATTCGTGTCGCTCCATCACCTGCGGAAACGTCAGCGCCGTGGCTGGAATGTGGCGCACGAGGCCGCGCGGGGCGGCCTGGGCGCGGCGCCACCAATAATATGAGGCACCGGCGATGGTGACCAAGAGCAAGCCGATCAAAAGGCGCAGTCGCACGCCTGCATTATCGGATCTTTGTCCAGCCGCGAGCTGCCTCAAGGGCAAATCGGGGCGACCCCACGCAACTTTTATTAATGTTGGGGGAGCGCTGACGGACACTGGCGCCATTGGATTGGGTGCTCGCTGACCGCGCGAGTTTGTTGGAAAGATGAGCTTGTACAGGGCTCTTGGACGATTGGAGAGTGTGTACGTGGATTCACGTGCAAGGAAAACGGTAACGATCTTGCTGGATCGCGTCGCCGACGGTGACAGCGTTGCTGAAGGCGAGCTGTACACCCGGCTCTACGAAGAGCTCAAGTCTCAGGCCGATGTGTACATGCGGCGGCAGCCGGCCGGGCACACCTTGCAAGCCACAGCACTCGTGCACGAGGCGTACACACGACTGTTTCGGGGCGCCGACACGCGCTGGGCGAACCGCGGCCACTTCTTGGCGTTCGCCGCGAAGGCGATGCGGAGTGTTTTGGTCGATCACGCGCGCGGAAAAAATCGAGCGCGGCGCGGCACGCCCAAGCAGATGACGATGAACCACATCGAGGCCGACCTCAAGAAACAGGGCATCGAGATCGTGGACTTAGACGACGTCTTGAGTCGGTTTGCCGAAAAAGATCCGCGCGGCGCGCAGATCGTCGAGCTTCGGTTTTTCGGCGGGTTGACGATGGACGAGATCGCATCGGTGCTCGATGTTCCGAAGCGCTCCGTGGAACGCGATTGGCTGTCGGCGCGCGTCTGGTTGGGTCGGGAGTTGCGTTGACCGGCGCCCGCTGGCCGCGCGTCAAGGAGATCCTCTACGACGCGTTGCAGCTTTCTGTCGACGAGCGAACGGCGTTTGTGAAGCAGGCGTGCGGCGACGATGAAGAGCTATGGGATGAGCTCACGTCGTTGCTTGGCGCGGAAGCCGATTTGGACGGATTCTTGGAACCGACGGAGTCTGCGGTGGGCGCGCTCTCGCTGTTGGCGGCCAAGCACGGCGACGGCATAGAACCCGACTACATCGGCGTTGTCTTTGCGCAGCGTTATCGCGCGGAGCGCGTGTTGGGGCGCGGGTCGTCCGGCCTCGTCTACGAAGCCGTCGACACGCTCATGGCGGAGCCGGTGGCCATCAAAGTGTGGCACACGGGCGCGCGCGCGGCGCCGGACCGCGATCGGCGCGAACGCGCTGCGTTGCGCTGGTTACGCCTTCCCGGTGTGATTCACATTCTGGACGAGGGCGAGCACGACGGGGCGCCGTTCATCGTCACGCCGCTCGTCGACGGGGAACCGTTTCCCGGGCGCGAGGGTCCGCTTCCTTGGCTCGACATCGCGGACGCGGTGGCCAACCTGTTGCGCATCGTCGGTCAGATTCACGCCCGCGACATCGTGCACGGCGACCTCAAGCCCGCCAACATCTTGATGGACGCGGACGGCCGGCCGGTTGTGCTCGACCTGGGCACGTCGCGCGGCGAAGCAAGTCGCGATGAAGTCGAAGGTCGGGAGGGGACGCCCGCGTATTGGGCGCCCGAACAGATCGAAGGCGCCGGCGTTGCGACGCCCGCGTCGGATTTGTATGCGATCGGCGTGATGGTGTACGAGGCTTTGGCCGGGCACGAACCGCATCCGGCTGAGGATGTGGTCACGCTGATCGAGAAGCGTCGGTCGCGCCCGCCGATCTCGTTGCCGCAACGCGTGCCCGCCAAAGTCGCTGCGTTCGTGATGCATCTGCTCGCGCACGATCCCGCCGCTCGCCCGGCGACGTGCGAGGACGCCGTCGCCGAGCTGGAGGGATCGCTGCCGCCGTTGGTCGAACTCGATCAGTTTGCGTGGCTGGGCGACCCCGCGGTGGTCGATGCCTTGTGCCGTGCGAGCGAGGGCGGGCGCGGGATGGACTTGGCCGGACCGAAGGGTTCAGGACGTGGGCGCTTTTTGGCCGAGGCCGCGCAGCGGTTGCGCGACGCGGGTCAAACGGTGATCGAAATTCCGGCCGACGCGGCGACAGCGGCCGGAGTTTCGATTATCGAAGCGGGGCGGACCGGTGCCGTGCTCGTGGTCTACGACGAAACCAAGTTGGACGAAGCGAGCCGCGCCGCACTGCAGGACGCGCGCACCAAGACCAGCGTGCTCGCAGGCGTCGCGGCCAACAAGCCGGGCGCGCACAAGCTGGTCGCGCGCGAAGAAACCGAACTCCGTCCACTCTTTTGCGGACCGGACGCGATCCTGCATCTCCGCGAGGACGGCGCCCACGAGCTCTTTGCAAGAACCGCCGGCTGGCCGGGGCGGGTTCTTTCGGAGTTGCGGCAGTGGGTGCGGTCCGGGCAGGCGCAGGTCGTAGACGGGTGTGTGCGGGTCGAGCGGCGAACATTGGACGCCATGCGGTTGCTTCGAACGGAAGAGCCGGCTCTCGTCGCACTTGCTCAGTCCGTTTCAAAGCCCAAGGGTGACTCGGTACAAGAGCTGGTCACGTGCGCCCTTGATTATCACGGACGCGGCCAAGTCGCGCGGGCACGTTCTCTTCTTCGAACAGGTTTGGCGCATGCGCGATCGGTCGGCGCGCGGGAGGCGGAGTTTCAGTTCTTGAGTTCGCTAGTTCACTGTTCGGCGAGTTCGGTCGACGCAGTCGAAAACGCGGTCTATGAATTGGAGCGATCGCGCGTGATGACTCGGCGGATGGAACAACTCACAAAGCTTGCGTATGCGATGTTGGCCCGTGCCCGCGGACAGTACCTACGGGCGTTTCAGCTGTACGAAGCGCTCGGTGAGCTCGCCGACCCCGAGGAGGGCGTTCGACAAAGAGATCGCGTACTTGCAAGCCAGCAATTGGGAGATCTTGAGGCCCGCGTCGTGCGGGGTTACATGGCGTGGGCGCGTCGTTCCGGCACTCAGTATTTTTCGCGCTATGTGCGTGCATTTTTCTTGTACCGACGTTGCCGATTCGATCGAGCCGCGCGTCAGTTTGAGTTTGCGGTCCGAGCAGCCTCTTCGCGCAGGGATCACATCATTGGTCAACTCGGGCTAGGCGGAGCCTTGATGGACGCGGGTCGATTCGATCAAGCGCGGACCGTATTCGATGCGTGTCTCGACGAAGTGGTGCCCCTCCGACTTGCGGATCTGGAAATCCGGGTGATCCAAAACTTCGTTGAGTGCGAAGCGCGGCAGGACCGTGTACTTGACATGGAGCCCGAGACACTCGATGCCATGCGTGAAGCGGTTCCTGCGTCCTATGCGATGGTCGCTCTTTCGATGGCTGGAGTTGCTCTGCGAGCTCACGAACACGATCGAGCGCGAGAGTGGACGACGCGCGTGGAGTCTTTGGTCCGTCGTTGGATCACTCCCGAGCTTCGGCAGCAAGTGCAAGCGGTCGGCGTCGCTGCGGGTGAAGCGATGGAAGAAGAGGACGCACGTGCCATTGCAGGTTCCGCCGCGAACATGCGTTTGCCGGCGGTCGGCGCCCAAGTCATCGCCTTGCTGGGATCTCGATTCCCGTCGATTCGACGCGAGCATGCATCGACGGTACGCACGCAGGTGACGTACGTTCCAAGAAAATACCACGCCGTCCGGCGTGAAATTTTATCGATGAATGAATGTCTGAGTTGGATGGGTATGGAGCCGTGAAAACGTCAAGGGACCAATAGGGGTCCGTTCTTTGGGAGAAGTGAATGACAATTCGAGGCCAGTACCGACCCAAGCAGAGTCGAGAGCACAACGATGGTGTGCACCGGGTAAAAGATGGAGCGGGCACGACCGTTGCCTACTTGAGTTGCGACAAGGACACTACAGAGATTTGGTGTTTGTTGTCCGGCTACGGCTATCCGACCACGATGGAGTTCGAGCTCATCAGTGGGCAGTTTCTCGATCAGTCCGCCTTCGAAACATGGCTGACAGCCGAGGGAGTTGTGTTGAGCAGCGTGACGCTGCAAAAGCACGCCATTACGGAGCTCTAGGCGAACTCTGCGACGATGGAAGCGTTCGCCCGAATCACACCGGCGTTGTCCGCCGACTCCGAGCCGCAAGCAACGCCGCAATGGCGAATCCGCGGTGACGAGAACACAGGCGCGACGGTGCCGGGCGCTCGACTCATGATCGTTCGGTAATCCACGCCGTCCGCGGTGAACTGCCAACCGAAGGCAGGGCCCGCGGGCGGCACTCCTTCGATCGATGCGCGATTGTGATCGGCGCCAAAAAGATGTCCCAGTTCGTGCGCGAGCGTCATCGACTCGCCCAATAATGCACGAACGTTCACGATCGCATACGCAAAGCGCTCAAACCGCGGGTCCGGTTCCGACATCACAAACGCTTTGCCGCGAACCGGCAGAAGGGGCCCAGCCAACACGACAACCAGATGCGCGCCGGCCTGCGCCCGCGCCGCTCGTAGGGAAGCACCCGCCTCGCCATCGACGCAGGCGTCCAAAGCCGCGGTCACATCCCGGGTCGCGAACGCCGCCCCGAGGGTATGGGAGCCGACAACGCTCAAGACGACACCGGTCTCACAGCGCAAAAAAGCAGCCTGAGCGCGCGCCAATGCCGCAAGAAAACGATCCCGAAGCGCCGACGCACCGCCTGACTTTCGCGCGGCATCATCGGTAACGGCAACAAGAAGGCCGATGTGAAAAGAAGACATGGGCGCAGGAGTAGCACCCCCGGCAGGACTCGAACCTGCAACCGTTGGATTAGAAGTCCAGTGCTCTATCCAGTTGAGCTACGGGGGCTTTGCGGCGTAGCTTACCAACGTCGGTCGGCCTGTCTCGAAAGGAAGAGCGGGCGCGCGTCCAGATGGATGCCAGAAACCGTCGGATCGGTCAAAACAGACGTCTCTTTTTGGGCTCGTTTCGATTTTGCATCACGCGATGAATAGGTGCGGGTTCGCCGTGCAAGTTATGGGGCTGGTCGGCGGCTGCTACGCACCCCAACCGTGGTATCGTGAAACCCATGAGCGTGGATTGGGAATCATTCGAGGCGTTTTATGCGCATGAGCCTTTGTTGCGGCGTGTTGCGCTTCGCATTGTTCGGAACGAGGAGACTGCGCGTGACGTGGTGCAGGAGGCGTTTGTTGTTGCGTTGACGCACGCCGATCGTGTTCGCGAGCCGCGTCGTTGGCTCGTGCGTGTGACGCGCAACCTTGCGCTCTTGTCAGTGCGGCGTCGGTCGCGTCGTGCGCGGCGCGAGGAGCGTGTGGCGCGTCCGTCCGGCTCCGAGTCCGCCGTCCACGATGTGCTGGCGCGCAGCGAAACGCAGTGGCGTGTCTTTCGCGCGATGCAATCGCTTGACGCTTTGGATCGCAGCCTTCTGTTTTTTCGCTACGCCGAGCACAAGAACTATCTCGAGATCAGCGAGATGTTCGACATGCCTCCCGAAGCCGCGCGCTCGCGTGTGCGTCGCGCCGTCAAAGTCTTACAGGGCGCGGTCCGCACGCGCGTCGAAAACAACCGCGACTCCTGGCTTCCGGATCAGCGGCCCGGCTTCGAGAGTCCGGACCCGCGGTTTTTCTCTGTGGTTCCGCAGAGTTGATTCCTAACGTGCGGTCGCGACGGCGCGCGCGACTTCCTTGCCGTTCTCGAAGACGGTGATCTGCACCAGTCCCATCCCGACGGCGAACCAACGGTGTACTTCCAATTTGTGCGCGGGATGGTTTTCGATCGTATGCACGGCATCGACGTCGCCCGTCGCGAGCGTCAGCGTTTCCGCGCCGTCAACCGTGACGGTCGCCGGCGACGCGTGCGTTTGGCCGCGCCAACCGAGCTTGCCGTCCCACGCCCACGTATCGCCAAACGAAAAGCTCGCCGGTAACAACCGGATGGGGGGTGTGTAGTGCAGGACAAACGGCGCAAAGTCGCTGATCAACTGATGCGGGCCCGTAGCACTCTGGGCAAAAATCGACTTCGTCGTCGCATGATCCACGCCGCCCGGCGTGCCGTACGCGAACACGAACGGGACCCGCTTCTCCTCACCGAAGTCGCGCCGATCGCCGCCGTCGACGCGCACGCGGATCACTTGCCGCGTGTCTTCCCACGTCACATCGTAGGTCAACTGTGCTCCTTGTGTGAGTGAGCACACGTGCGCTCCGTGCAGCACCGGCGGCGCGGACGCGGACTCGGAACCGCACGCGGCGATCACGGCGAGCAGCGAAGCCAAACGAACTAGGCGAACCGTGCGAACCATGCAAGCCATGCGTTCACAATACCCGCGCCGCCGCGCCCGCGATAGCGATGATGGTAGGCTGGCCAATATGGGAAGAGTTAGATTCGGTATCGCGACCATTGTGTTGTTATGCACCGGTGGTGTCTTTGGGGAAACTCTGGATGCGCAAACGCAACGCGGGATGCGCGCGGTCGTGATGGGCGACTGGGTGACGGCGTGCGATGCGTTTCGGCAAGCGACCGACCCCAAATCCAAGGCGCGGTATGCGGCGGCGCGTAAAACCGCCCATCGCATTCTCGCGGCGAATGTAAGAGTTCTCAAACGCGAGAAACGCTCCAGTGAGTTAGCCGAAGCGGTCGCGTGCGGGCTGACGATGGATCCCGACAACAAGAAGTACCTAAGGGAAAAGGAGCGGCTGGCGAAGTTGGGGTTTCCGCTTCCCGCCATCAGCGGGCAAGCCTACGAGTGGGGGAATCAGCATCGCTACGCGGACGCGCGCAAGATCATCGATGCCGCACTTGTGTATCTCGCGGCCCAACAGGAGCCGGAAGGGCATTGGGACAGCAAGAAGTTTGGGGGCGGTGCGCTTTTTTCTGCCGGCGTGACCGGATTGGCGCTGTCCGCTTGCATTCCGTTTCGGCAAGACATCGCGGACAAAGCCGTGAGTGGTCTCTTACAGCTGCAGGACGATCGAGGACGGATCGGGTCGGTGGCGACGTCTTCGTGGATGTATTGTCAGGCCGTGGCGACGCGCGGATTGGCGGAGTACATCGTCGCGACTGGAAAAAAAGACAAGTACATCGGACCGTTGCGGTCGGCTGTCAAAGTGCTCGATTCAGCCCGCGGCCGGCCTGCGTGGCGTTACGAACCTAAAGGCGAAGAAAACGACACGAGCATGACGATGCGTGTGATCACCGCAATCGAACTAGGCCTAAAACAAGCGAGTCGTCGCGGAGCGCCGCGCGCGCTCGCTGTTTTGCGGATCGCAGTTCGCTTGCCGCATCGCATGACACAGGGCCCCCTTTCCCCCAGCTCTCGGGTCGCGCGTTTGATGTTTAGGCGTTGTCGGGT
>JAJFFF010000006.1 GCA_021776785.1 Planctomycetota bacterium
GGGCATCTTGTGCATTCACCTGAAACGTCCTTTTGGTCAGTATTCGTTTGTGTTGGAAAACAACGAAATACCGGGCAGGAGCGACGTTTCTGGCTATTTGGGGGCGAGGCGCGACACCGAACGCGCTTGATCAGGGACTAGACTGCCTCTAATCCCGATCGCAAGTCCGATCGGTGGCTCAATTGTGCGGCGCGAAGCCGCAGAGCTATTGGCTGGCCAGGAGGAGCGAAATCAGACCAGTGCAAACTTTTTTTCAGGGCTGTTTGGGAACGAGCCCGAAGAAGATCCTTGGAGGGATAGGGCAAAAACCAGGCGGACCGGGTTCCTGGGGGGGCGGCTCGTCATTAAGACGTGGCATCTCAGTTGCACGAATCGAGGCGCGCTTTGCGCCAAGAACCGCATTGAATGGAAAGAGAAAGGGAAGCTAAAATACAAGGGCTGGAAGGTCGTAGTACGAATCAAGACCACTATGAGTTGGCACCTGTGGAACGAGCGTCGGTGTCGGCCACAGCGCTAAGCATGCGAGCAGTGTGGACTCTCATCGTTGCGGTTCTCATTGCCGCAGCAGGCACGTCATACGCAGAAGAACGGGGGCGTATTGACGGGGCAGTATTGAGGCCGGACGGAAGCCCGCTCCAAGGGGCAGTGGTTGTTGCCGTACGCGAGTCGCAAACACGACCTACACACCTTGGACACAAGGTCGAAGTCGCAACGGCGAGATCCGACGACAAAGGCCGCTATTCTTTCGGGAAATTGGCGGCCGGCACGTATCTGGTCTTCGTTGATGAGACCGGTAGCGTGGTTGGCAAAGGGCCATCCGTGGACTTGGCCACGTTGATTGAGATTGTCAGAGTTGCTCGGATCAAGGGCACGGCGGGCAAAGTCTCGGTCATGGCCAACAAAGCCTCGCATCTCATGTTGCGACAAGTCGCGACGGTCCGGGTAAGAGGCGTCGCTCGAAGTGGAGATCGCGTGGTTCAAGATGCACGCGTTCGGTTGATTCCAGTTGGCACGAAGCGGACCTGGGTCGAAGAAACGACCGTGGGCGAGCCTACGTTAGGGCTAACCAACGCCAGAGGCGAGTTTGATGCTGGTCTACACCGAGCGGGGCACTATGAGATCGTTTGTGAAACGCCGCAGGTGCGTGCGCGAGTTGGGGCTGTTGAGCTACGGGGCAGTGAGCAACCCAAGCACCTGTCCGTGCAATTGGGCCAGATCGCCGTAAAAGTAAAAATTCTCTACGCAAACGGTGACGTTGCGCGCTCGGCGTCGGTTTACGCTTGGTCTTCACGCTCTCGGAGCACGATGGTTCACGAAACTGAAGGCAAAAACGAAACCTACACAGTTCCGTACCTCCAGCCTGGCAAATGGCGCTTCACTGCGTATGTCGGGCTTATCCAGGCAACAAGAGAGCTTGAACTCCGAACGGAGATGGAAGAGCCGGTTGTGATTCGGTTACCCCGCACAGGCTGTGTACGAGTCCGAGTTGTGCGCCCAAACCGTCAGCGCGTTGCCTCTGCACGCGTACTTGTTGAGGGGGTTTCGGGGACGCCGTCGCTCGGGTTTGAGGCAAACACTTCCGGTGAGGTGCGACTACGGTTACCACCTCGGAAGTGGCGCGTTGGGATTGCTCATGGTTCGTCGCCCGGATTCGACGGAGATCCAAGTACGATCGCCGTCAGGGTCGGCGAAGAACTTACGGTAGTTTTGACGACGCCAAAATGAGTGATTCCACTGAACGCTCATCGACTAGCGGCCATCAAGAGCGCGACCGGGTCGTGGCGACGGACACCTCCAGGAATGCGTTGCGAATGAAGAACGCAACGCGACTGCTTGTCCTCCTTGTCGTCATCGCGTTGGTCGTTCTCTTCGTCTGGGTCATCTCGGGGGATTGGAGTCAGCTAGAGCACGCCATTCGTCGCGGGTTGTTGTTTGGGTAGCCCAGATGCAGCAGACACAGACGCGGCCGGCTCGGAACCAGTCAGTTCGCGCGGCGAGCGTGTCTGTTGCCTCTGGGTGGCGGCGCCTTGTACCGTAGCTGCATCCACGTCCACGACGATGCGCCGACGCATCTCGATGTCGAACTACAGATACGGCAGATAGACTACGCCTACAACAAGGTCCACGATCGGACACACGAGTCGTACGCCGGAACTGGCCTCGGTGACGCGTTCGCGTACGACAAACTACGCCGCCTGACGACGGCGTGGATGGGATCGTCGAACGTAGCGAACCCCGGGGCGAGCACGTATGTCAAAAAACTCACCTTCAACATGGACGACGACGCAAATCGAACGTCGGTCGTCGATCTTCCGTATGGCGGATCATCGACGACAACAAACTACACGACCAACAACCTGAATAGCTACACGAACGTAGGAGGAACAACGCGCGGGAACGACGCGAACGGCAACCTGACCGACAACGGGACGCACCTGTTCTCGTACAACTACAAAAACGTCATCGTCCAGGTGAAACTGAAGTCGGGTGGCGGCGTGGTGGCGGACTACAAGTACGACGCACTTGGTCGTCGAGTTGAGAAAGACGTTGGCGGCGCAATCGAGCGGCATATTCGTTCGCCGGTGTCACCCGAGGTGTCGCACGTCGTTTGCGCATATGGTGCAAGCGATACCTGGATGCAGGACTACGTGTGGTCCGACGAGATTGATGGGATCATAATGCTTCGCCAGGCCGATGTTCTAGACTTCGACGCCGATTCCGACACCTCAGAAGTGACGCGAAGCTACTACCACCGAAATGCTCTTGGATCCGTCATGGGAATGACGGATGCTGCTGAATCCGCTATCGTCAGTTACCGATACTCGCCATATGGCGTCCGCACAACGACTGTCGGTGGAGTCGTCCAGACGTCCGATCCGCTAGGCCAGCCGTGGACGTTTACTAGTCGAGCATCCGATGCCGAGACATCTTTACTCTACTACCGCGCACGGAGCTATGACCCTAAGACGGGGCGATTCCTTCAGCGAGATCCGCTCGGATACGAGCCGCATGCAAATCTGTATGTCTATGCGAACAGCAATCCCGTGGGGTTGGTCGATCCGACGGGTCTAGACCCTGTCTACCCGTTTCCGATGCCACCGACGACACAGCCGCCCCCGGCGACATGGCCTCCCAAGACACCGCCCGCCAGACGAGATCCGTCGAAGAAGCCATCTCCTAGTGATCAGCCGAAGCCTCGCGTGAAGCCCAAGAAGGTGCCGCTTGTTCCAAGGATCCTGGGAGCCATCTTCATGCTTGCATCTCCCGTAGGAGAAGGGTCAGAGAACTGGGGCAACTGTAGCTGCTTGTTGAGATTCTATTTCTATACAAAAGATAACAAAGTCAAGAAGAGCGACAACCTCGTTGCGAAGAATGCCGGTGGATGCCTCACAGACGCGGAGTGTTTCAGGAAGTGCCGCGCCATGGCGCATGGCTACAACAAAGAATGGAAGAGCAAAGCGCTGAAGAAATCTCTAAAAAAACTCAATTATACGAAGATATACTGCGCGGTTGAGATGTGGGCGTGCTTTAGCAACCGGAGACGGTGAAATGGAACGGAAGATTTTTGGGCGCGTTGTCGACTTAGGTGGGTCCGGTGTCCGGGACGCGACGGTGATCTTGGGTACCTGGCCGCAAGACGTGCGGATCAACGACTCGCCTGCGGTGGACACGGTCGCGGGCGGCCAATACGTGTTTGGGCCCGCCGAGTTAAGCTTTGTGGACGAGATCGACGACACGGAGGCCTATCGAAACGGCGGTGTATTCGCACTCGACCTCTGGGCCCGCGCCATCTGGCGCGGGCAAGCTTCGGCGCCGGTTGAATTGCGCTGGACCGGCAGCCTGATCGAATTTCCCGACCTGGTCCTCTTGCCGGCTGCGACCGGGAATATCTCAGTGCGTAGAAGCGACGGCGCCGCTGCCAAAGAGGCTGTGATCGAAGTAATGCTGACTGCGGACGAGCCTCCTGTGCATTTTCATTTCAAGGGAATCGCTGACGGGAAAGGAAGATTCGAATTCGGCCCCGTTCCCCGTCGCAAGTACTCGGTCTCCGTTGATGCCGTATGTCAGTCTGAGCCGCCGCAACGCGCGTTATGGAGAACGCACGACTTGCATGAAACGCTCGTCGTTACGCTGGAAGAGGGGCGCACAGTGCGCGGTACGATCTTGACTTGGAAGGGCGAGCCTGCGGGTGGCTATAGAGTCGCTGCTGCGGGGCTGCCTACCGGAGACCCGCTGGATGTAACCGTTCAAGCCGACGACGAAGGCTGTTTCGAGCTTGACGGGGTGCCTCGATTCGACGCGGCTATCGCCGTGTATAGACCACCTCCTGAAGTGCAAGATATCGACGCGCTCGATGACCTTCTGGAGGAATTGCACGGTCCACCTTTGCAGATTTTTGAGATCCCTTCGAGCGACGCAGCACCACTGTGCTTGGCCCTTCCCGCAATCGGAATGCTCCGAATTGAACTGGTGGATACTCGCGGGAAGCGACCGAAGTCCGGCCACGCCTTCTTGTTTCACCAGGGCCACGAGCACACGACGACGTCGAGCGTCGTCGAGCCGCATGGCGTGGTTCGGTTCAGAAACGCCCCATACGATACCCCGCTCGAGATTCGGGCCTCCATCGACGACGCGCAGGAGGGGAAACTGGAGCAGCGGTTCTCCATCCTGGCATCTGGTGAAGAGCTCACGTTGAGAGTCTCCGGTGCAGGAACAGTGATTCTGAAGTTGCGAGACTCGGATACCGAGTTGCGTGTGCGCGACTGCCAAGCTCGATTCGGTCAACTCCACACGCTCGCGCGGGCTGAGGGGTGGTCTTCAGAGTTGAGGGGGTGGACCGCGCCGGGGTACTACCCAAGCCTTGAGGTCGAAGCCGCTGGGTATCGGAAGAAGGTAATTGAAGGCATCCACGTCCATGACGACGCGCCGACGAAAATCGATGTCGAACTTGAACCCGAATAGAGACGTCCTGATCAGTGACGGGGTCCGGATCTACTCGGACAACGCTCAGGTTCGGGGTCCGAAAACAGTCGCCTGAACTACCAGCGGAGCTCTTCAGGGGTGTAACGTTCTTTCTGTAAATTGCTCGTAGGAGGATTCGCATTTGCTGGCCCCCGCGCGCTCGAAGGCGGCGTCGCGCGCGCGTCGACGTGGTTCTGTATTGCTGTATTGGGGTTGTCGATGACGAATGGGCGTGTGTGCTTAGCGCTTGCTGTCCTGGTGTTGCTTGGTGCGGCTGCTGCGTGGTGGACCGCGACTCGACATGAGCGCGCGTTCATGGATCTCATCGAGGACGGAGTGAGTCGCGGGATCGTGGACTTTCGAGACTTCTCCGCGTTCGACTGGGATACCGTGATTTTCTTTTCGCCCTACGTGACGGCGGAGCGGATCTCGACCACAGCCGGCGTTTCATGGTCCGCGTTTTCTGACCCTGCCGCTTTCTCTTACGACAGCTACGCCCTAGTCGTGTTTATTCAAGCAAACGAGATCGTGGCCCACTTCGATGTGCGCAGAGATCGAATCGACTTTGCTTCGTTGGATGGTCGTGGGTTCTCGCCTGCCACTGCACGATTTGAAGTAATGAGTACGAGGGCCGTGAACGTTCTCCGACGGAACTGACCGCTGCAGTTGCGCGTGGCTCAATGCGAACCAGCGGCCGAACGCCCGCGCCCGAGCATCCGACCGCCGCATGTTCTCGCGCCTACTTCTTCGGCGCCGGTACGTGCTGATCGATCAGGATCGTGTTGCCGTCCGGGTCCGCGAGGACCATGCTCGCCGGCCCGTCGCTTTTGGGATCCGCGCGTGTCGTCAGCTTGATGCCGCTCTTTTCGATCTCTTTTTGCAGATCGCGCACGTCGGTGAACTCCATGAGCGCCTCCGCCTTGTGATTCCAGCCGGGGTTAAACGTCATGATGTTTTTCTCAAACATCCCCTGAAACAGGCCGATCGTGGCCCGTTCGTTTTGCAGGATCAACCAGTTCTGCTTGATTTCGCCGCCGATCTTTTGAAAGCCCAGCTTTTCGTAGAACGCAAGCGACTTGCCAATGTCTTTGACCGCCAGGCTGACGGAGAAGTTTCCCAGTTTCATCGTTGATTTCCTTTCCATCTTCTTCGATTCCGCGTTGAGCACTTGACTCATCGCGCCTGCGATCAAGATGACGGCGAGCGCCGTGACCAGTTTTTGCATGTTGAAATCCTCTGTGGACCGCGCCGAGAAACCGTCCGGTCCTTTCAGCTTGCAGGGTGTCAAAGCCCGCAGTAGCTTGCTTGCCAGATCTTGCTAAATCGCGGAGAAAAATCCACCCCGCCGCGCCCCGATTACATGGCGCGCGTGAATCGCGCAATCGACTACATCGTGCGTAACCTCGCCGCGCCGCTGAGGCTCGATGATGTGGCCCGCGTGGCGCATTTCTCGCCGTTTCACTTCCACCGTGTGTTTCGCGCCTTGGTCGGCGAAACACTCCAACAGTTTGTAAAGCGCGTGCGCCTAGAACGCGCGCTGTTCATGATGTCGCACAAAGGGGGCGAATCGCTGACCAAGATCGCGTTCGATTGCGGGTTTGCGTCTTCGTCCGATTTTTCGCGGAGCTTTAAGCAGCGCTTCGGCGTTCCGCCCAGCGTGTTCGACCTTGAAACGCACCGGCGCGACAAGCGCGAAGAGCTTCGCTGGAGCGCGCAGGACCCGGCCGTTGCGCATCTCCTCAAGGGGCTGCCGCCCGGAGAAAACCCGGACGGCTTCGAAGTCGAGATCGTCGATATTCCCGCGCGCACCGTCGCGTACATTCGCGTGCTCGATCCGTTCCGGCCCGATGTTGTGCCGCAGGCGTGCGAGCGCTTGATGCGTTGGGCGGAAAAGCGTGGCCTCGCCGACGGCCCATGGCTCGGCTACATGTGGGAGGATCCCGAGATCGTCGCGCTCGCGGACTGTCGGTACGACGTTGGGTTAGAAGTGCCCGACATAAAGCTTGAAGGTGAAATCAGTCGCGTCGACTTTCCGCCGATGACGATTGCGCAAGTCGAGGTGAAGGGTGCAATCGACCTCGAGCAACGCTGCCTAGATTGGCTCTTTCGCACATGGCTTCCGAGCAGCCGTTACGTCCCGGCCGAGCAGCCCTGCTTTGAAGCGTGGATCGGCCGTCCGTTCGCGCACGGCATGGAGCATTTCGAGTTGCACGCGCAGATCCCGATCGTCCGCGGTTAATCCGGGTGTCCAACGAGCCCGGTCGCTTCGCGCCCGTATCCTTGCAAACATGCGCGTAACCGAGGGAATCACTTGGGTGGCCTCGTGCACCCAGCAATTTGACGCCACGCTCTCGTTTTTTCGCGACGGGTTGGGCCTTGAAGTGAAGTCGTCTGGGCGCGCGAAAGTCGACACGCAGTTCGATCGCTACGCTGTGTTTTCGATGCCCAACGACGTGAGTTACGAGTTGCTGGAACCAAAGCCGGAAACGCGTGGCAAATACGTCGGGCCGATCGTTTCCTTCACCGTTGCTGACCTCGAGTCGGCGCTGCGCGAGCTCGATGAACGGGGCGTGGAGTGGCTCACTGACGTCATCGACGATAACGAGACGTGGCGCTGGATTTATTTTCGAGCACCCGACGGCAACGCGTACCAACTGCAGGAGCGCCGTCCGGAGTAACAAAAAACGAGGGCCCGCCGCATGAACGCGCCGGGCCCTTTGTCGTGTTTGTGTACTGCTACTAGGGGTAACGCTGCATGCCTTCGACGACGCGCGGCTCGGCGTTGCCGGACCAGCTGTGCGGGGAAGGGATGCCGAAGTCGCCGTCGTGGACAAACGAGGTCGTGCGGTACTCGGGCATCGGGCTTGTGAACTCGTTCGCGGGCACCATCAACACAAGCGTGTCGCCACTCATGATGATCTTCGCGCCCGATGAGACTTCCGTGATCGTGCTTACTTCCGATTCGCCGGTGCCCGTTGTGCTCGCCGTGTAGACCATGAAGTTCCAGCCCTGCGCGTTTGAGTACGTCAACTCGTACCAACGATCCGAACCGTTGAAGAACTTGGTCGGCTCCGTCGCGTTGTAGCCGGTTGAAACCGAACCGTCCTCGTCGAACACAAATCCGTATTCGTAAAGCAACGTCGGGTCGGCGACGTTGATCGCCAGCGCGGTCTCTACGCGCAGATGCACGAAGTGATAGTTGCCCGGGTTCATCGCCAGCGGCAGGTTGGCCGCGAGAACTTGAATCGTCGGATTCGTCTCGTCGTCTTTGCCGAGCGGATAAAGCGACATAAACGTCTGGAGGTCGGTGGTGTCGAGGTCGACGTTGAAGATGCCGTGTGACCGAATCTCGGTGTCGCTAAACGGCGGGACCTTCGCGGGGACCGTGGCGTCCCAGTGCGTGACGGCCACGCCGCGCAAGCCCACGACCGTCGTGTTGGCGACGGTGACTGCGAGGTCGTTGGCGGTCAGCGGAACAAAGCCGCGCAGCAGCGCTTCCAGCTCAGGAGCGAGGGACGGGGTGCCGGCCGAGCCGGCGCAACCAAAGGGAAGCGCCAAGAGGCCAACAAGAACAAGGCGAGAAGTCTTCATAGATAGTGCTCAAAAGGTCGGGCGCCGGGAGCGGCGCGCACGAAAGTCAAAAAGGCAGGGCCCGGATTATCGCCGGTCCCGTCTACGGGTCAACTCACCGCCCGATGGCAAAGTGTCCCGCGGCGCCACGAGACAAAACGGTGACACGCGCACACGGCAGGGCGCTGCCAAGTCACCGTGGATCGTTGGGAACGGGCGAACCAACCATTTCGACGACGCGCGAGCCGGTCGGAATCGATGGGGGGGAGTTGAACGAGTAGCAGAGTTCGGCGTCGCTTCGAGGGTACGTTCCGGGGAGCCGACGGAATCTTGAACGTCCCGTCGGATTTCGTCTTTGCGGGGACGTTTGGCCGCTCGCTGCCCCGGGCCGAAGCGAAGACCTGCACGCCGCTCCGATCCGTTGTGTCGTAAGCGACCCGACGGCGTCGCGCCTCGCCGCGGCGTGATTGCCATCGTCACGCTGAGATCTCTGATTCGTCGAAAGCGGACGTGTGGGCGTTCGCGACGAAGTTCGTTTCAGCGCGTTCGTGGACAACAGCCCGATTCTCGCCGAAACTGCGCGGTTCGAGGCGCGCGATGTGGAGCAAACTTAACCAACACCATCAAGACGGCAGCTTTGTGGAGCTGCGACGCGAGCGGTTTGAGCACACCGTGCGCGGGTTTATCACCGGAATCTCCGCCGAGTTGATCGTTGTCGCGCTCGTGGACTCCGACTGCAACTTTGGCGGCGTCACGATCTTTGAGTGCGAAGACGTATCCATGATCCGATGGGGCAATCACAAGCTCGAAAATTTCGGGCGCGTGGTCGCGGAGTCGCCGAGTTCGCCTGAGTTCGTCAAAAACCTCGACCTGGCGAGCTGGGACGCAGTTGTCCGCGAGTTGGCGCAGCGCGAAAAGTTGCTCACGATCTATCGCGAACGCACCAACGGCGATGTCTGCTTCATCGGAACCAACGTGGTCTGCGACGGCGAGACGATTGAAGCGGAAGAAGTCACCACCGACGGCGCCGTCGAAGGAAAGTTCGTTTTGGCGCTGGATGACACGACGCGCATCGAATTCGGCGGCGGCTACGAACGCGCGCTTTGGCGTTCGATTCAACTCGGGCGCTAGCCGAGTGATACCATCCAAGGATGGTTGACGGCACGAGGGTTGTCCTTTGGATGGTTGGAGCGTTCGCTCTTCTCGCGACGACCGCGTCGGCCGAGATCTTTTGGGAAACCGACCTCAACGCCGCGCAGCAGCGCGCGGCCGCCGAAGACAAGCTCGTCTTCATTGATTTTTACTCCAAGACGTGACCCCCTTGCATCGAGATGGAGCGGGTCACGTTCCAACGCGCCGACGTCAAATCGATGTTGTCGTCGATGATCTGCCTCAAGTTCAACGCCAACGACCTTGAGACCGCCAACCTTGTGCGGCGCTTCCGTGTGGAGGCGCTCCCGACGCTTGTCATCCTCGATCCGTTCGGTGGCAAGGTCTACCACGACAGTGGGGCGCCCGTGCCCGAGGGATTTGCCGGCTACTTCGCGGCCGACCGATACAACAAGGCGATCGGTGCTTACAACGCCGGCAACTATGAAGCCATGGCGCCTCATGCGTACTTCGTCCTGAAGTGGTTCGGAATGACGAAGCTCGGCAAGCAGATCAAAAAACTGTGCGACGGGATCAAGGACGATCCGAAGTTCACGGCGGCGTACAAGGCGCTCGAAGCCAAACACCAAGAGCGTCTTGAGGCGATCAAAGTGCGCGCGCGCAAAGAGAAGGAGAAGCGTCGCCTGATTCAGGCCAAATTGGAGAAAGCGAACGCGCTCTACAAAAAGTACATGCGCAACGCCGCGTTCAAGCTGTATCGCGAACTCATCTTGGAGCACCCGCGCTCGCCCGAGGCCAATCAGGCGCGCGCCGTACTCAAAAAGCACAAGAAGAAGTGGCAAGAACCGGCTAGCCGCTAGCGCGGATTCGGGCCACGACCGGCTGCGTAGCTAGTCGAATGCAGTGGAGTCGAATCCTGCAGCGTCCAACAGAGACACCCGACGCGGAAGCGTCCAACAGAGATACCCGACGCGGAAGCGTCCAACGGCGATGCTTCGCCGCGGACTCGTCGAACAGACTTACTCGCCCCCCGCGTATCCCGGAAACTCGGATCCGGGAGATACACCAAGCAGACGGCGCGACGGTCCCGTGGTGCAGCGCCGGCCGGATGCAGGCATATTCTCGGGCAGAGCCTAGCCCTTGCGCGCGGGGTCTTCGCGGTCTTCCCAGTAGAGCCAGTCGCCGTACTTCGCGAATTTTTTTTGCTCTTCCGGGGTGGCCTTCAGCTTGGCGATCGCGGCATGGATGTGGCGTTTGTTCCACTCCTCGGCTGTCTCCTCGTCGAGTTTGTGGAGCGCTTTCACGGTTGATTCTGTGTTGCCGACAAACGCCAGCGTATAGACGATCGCCCGCACGACATCTTCGTTTTTGGTCTTGAGTAAGGATCGCTCGAGCCGCTTTAAGACGAGCTTGGAGCCTTCGCCCGCAAAATGGTGGAGGGCGAGGCCCGCGTGTTTGGCCACGACCGGATCCTTGTCGCTCGCCATCGCGCGTAGGAGTGCTTTGGCCGCAGCCTTGTCGGCGATCGGTCCCGCGCACGCGCCGAGCGCTCGGCACACGTTCTTGCGCGCCACGGCGTCGCGTTCTTTTTTGACTCGCTTGAGAAGCGCCGGCACGGACTCTTTCTCGGCCAGATACTCGAGGGCCACGGCGGCGGATGAACGCGTTTCTGCGTCTTTGTTGGTGAGATGCTCTTCGGCGGCGCCGCGGATGTCGGGCGTCTTTTCGCGCGCGAGCACGCGCAATAGATCGCGCTTCAAGCCCTTGTTCTTCGTTGTGCGCAAGAGTTCAAGGAGCGCGACGTAGACCGCTGTCTTGTCCGCGCCGAGGAGTGTTCCGAGCGCGGCCGTGCGCGCTTCTTTGTCGCTGGCGTTTTTTAGCCGCTCGAGCGCGGCGGTGTCTTTGCCGTCGAGAGGATCGGACTTGCCCGCCATCCGCGTCCCGTCGTCGCCGCCCGCCTTCCGCGCCTTTTTCGTTTCAGCGAGGACCGCGCGCATGCGCGTGGTCAGGTCCTTTTGACTGAGGAAGTACTCCTTGCGCCGGAGTAGAGCGCCGTCGGGTGAAAACCAAGCGTGCTGGGGCGAGATTTGAGCGCCGTTGGTACCTGGCGTGTTGAAGACGTCGCCGTGGTGGGCCGAGAGGGATTTCCAGCAGTCCAAATGCTGGTCGCACGTTACGCCGCCGAAGCGGGGGCAGGGGCCTGTCGCACTGTGTTCGCGCGTGCTGATCAAGACCATGACGAACTTGCGCGTGAGCGCAACAAACAGCGGGTGACGGTAGATTGTCGTCGCGGTCGTTTCGTTCGCGCTTTCGCCGTCCTTGCTGTTGATGCAGACCATGACCGGTTTCCCGGATTTCTTGGCCAGCTTGAACGCGGCGTCCCAGTCGCCGACCCACTCGATCTGAGGTTTGTCCCCGGCCATCGCAAACCCAGCCAGCAAGAGAACCAAAGTAAGCGTCCGCACGAAACTCCCCCCTCAAACCTAAAGACGCACGAAGAGGCGATTCCGTTCACAAATTCTGAGAATTCTTGTTGTGCGCATGGAGCGCGCGGTCAAACGTGGCGGGGGAGAGTGTGTACTCGACCAGGGTCAGTGTGATTACACGGTGGTACACACAGGGAGAGTCATCCGCGTTTTGCCGCGCGTGTCTGATTGGCTCAAACTTTGCGAATACGGCGTAATGAACACGGCGTAGTGAAGCACGGCGTAGTGAAGCACGGCGTCGTGACGACGATGCGTTGGATGAAAGGAGCTGGGATGGGTGCTCTCACGAATGAGTTGCGGGCCGTTCGTCTCTGGAGCGAGTTCGCAGTGATGCCCTACGCATGCGCTGCAAGGTTGTTTCGGCATTGGCGCGCAAACGCGCCGGTCGGTAGGCTTTAGGGATGCGTGGCTACTACATACTTGTTGTCGTCGGGTGTGGCGTGCTTGTGTTCCTCTTGAGCACGATCATCGAAAAGTGCGAAGTCCTCGCCGATCATCGCGCGAAACTGGCCGCGAGCGGAACTTTGTCCGGCGACGAGATTGGTCGGATGAATTCTGCCAAGGCCGCGATTGATGGCGCCTTGACGGGCATCTACGGGAAGCGGCTGCCAAAACACGTAACGCTGGCGAGTGTGACCCGAGACTTCAAGGCGCGGTACGCGACGACGATGGCACTTGGGATCGGGGTGCTCATCGGGCTGTTTATGGGATCGCGTCGGACGGTAGTCATCGTCGCGGCTTGCTGCGCCGTTGCCCTGCCGATGATGGGAAGCGGATGGAGCCTCCTGACCTTCCCGGTATTTTCGCTGGGCGTGCTCGGGATCACCGCTCTCGGTGCGCGTGCGCAAGCGCGCCAAAACATTTCAAAAGTGACACCTGCAACTCGGAGCGCCGAGTGAACGCCGTTGCTTCCGGTTGCCTTGCCGGGTTGCTCCACTACGTCTTTGCCGACTCGGCGACGGCACCTCTCTTGTGGAGGGCGGGCTTGTCTACCTTCTTCGGACTTGGCTGCGGAGTATTGAGTATCCGTCTTCGGCGCCGGTACAGCCCCAACGCGACGATGCTTCTTGCAGCGGCCCTGGCGCTTGGCACGTACAGTTTGCTGGCGACGTTTATTCTGGAGCGTTGCGAGGGGACCGCGCACGACTGCACAAATCGTGCGTATCTTCACGGTACCGCGTACTCACTGGCGCTCATCGCCCTTGTGTACATCGCCGCCGCTTCCCTCCCGGCGGGCGTGTCCGCGGCGGCAAACGAATCGGAAGAAACGTCGGAAGAGTAACCGAAAGGACGACCGACTACTCGCCGACAAACACCAGCGGCGCACCCTCGATCGCGGTTAGTTTGGCCGAGAAACGCCACGCGCCCGTTTCGTGGCACAACTTGATCAGGATTTCGTTTCTCCCCGGTTTGAGTCTTACGGCAATCGGATCTTGCTCGTCCCCGAATCTTGACGGCGTGAGTCGATGGCTGACCAGTTCTCCATTCACCCACACCCGCGTGCCGCCATCAAAGGCGAGTTTCAATGCGGCGTTCGTCTCGCGCTCAACGTATGCCGTACTGAACGCATAGCCGGCGACGTCGCGGCCGGGCTTGAAACGACGCGCGAGACGTACCGCGCCCTTGCTGTTGGCCCGGACCCTTTGCCAGCGCGCCTTGCGACCATCCAAGGTGTGTGTCTTGCGGAGCTCCACGCCGTGTTCGGGAAACTCCGCGTCGGCCCAAGTTGATCGTCGCTTCGCGTCGAACGCCCCGATGACCCACCACGTGGCGAAGCGACCCTCTTTCGCCATAGCACCCAGTGAGCGATACGTGCCCATGCCGATGTCGGCGATGCCGTGCATGAGTTTTCCGTCCGCTTCGCCCATGCCGATGCAGTGCATCTCGACTTTGCGAAACAGGTTGAGCCGGCGCACGTCGCCGAGAAGTGCCGCGACGCCGCGGTACGGGCCGAAGTAGACCGCACTCCCCGCTCCGCTGGTCGTCGTCTCACCGGTTTCGGAGTCTTTAGACAGCGTGCCGCCGGCGAACTTGTCCTGTGCGCCGAAGTCATCTTCGGTGGGCTGTCCGTCGCTTAAGAGGAACACAGTGTCGGCGCCTTTGCGCATGCCGACGACGTGTTCGTTCTCGCGGACCAGTTTTTTGCCGCGGACGCGAAACGCCCGCAAGATCCCGCCGTGAACATTGGTGGACCCGCGTAGTTTCCCGTAGGGTCGCCCCGCGGTCTGCGGCGTTACTTCGATGGCGTCGAGTTCCTTGAGTGCCCCCGCCACGTTGCCGCGCGATGCCGGCACAAGCCCTTTGGTGGACCGAAAGACAAAGGCCTCCGATCCGAATCCGACGATCATGAAACGGACGCGTTTGCTGAGCTGGCGCAGAGAGGCACGGATGCACGCGCGCGCTAAGTCGAAGCGCGAATGCACCGTGTCCCAATCGATCTTGAGCTCAGGGAGGCGGAGTCGCGCCGCGAACTTCTCAAGGCTCGTGAACTTCGCGGTCATCGAGTCGGACATGTCGATGACGTAGACCACGCGCGCGCCGCTCGCCCGGATTCCGAAAAACTGCGGGCCTAGCGCGCGTGTGTAACCGGCGTTGTCTTTGACTTCTTGAAAGTGCAACAACTGGCGCCAGTACAGCGGGTCGGTCGTCGCGTCATCCACATCGAATACGTCCGCTAGGTGCCGGGCGATCACGAGTTTTGTGCGCGCCGAAGTTGCGCCCGCTTCCAGCATCGCGATCACACGCAGCGCCGCCTCGCGAAACTCCGGCGTGCCCAGATCGAGTTTGCGTTGACGCAACACAGCCGCGCAACTTTCGACCGCAACGGCGTGTTGCAGCATGTCGGGGATGAGCGCAAGTGCTTCGGGGCGGCCTGCCGCCGCGAGGGCTTCCAACGCCGCCGCGCGCGTGAATACGTTGCCGCTGCCGCGGATGTATTTCGCAAGCGGCGCAACGTCAGGGGAAGCGGCGGCGGCTCGCAAAGCGTTAAACCACAACCAGCCGTCTTCGTCCTTGCGGTTTTTTCGAACCCAGTTCCAAAGTGCGTCGGCGTGCGCGGGCTTGGTGAAGTACGTGCCGGCGATGCGGGCCAGCAAGTACCGCTCGTGGTCTTTGGGCAAACGCGGCGATCTGTATCGCTTGGCAAAAATCGGAAGAACGCGCGCGTCACGCGTCCCAGCCAACTCTCGCATGGCGCCCAATCGAAACGTAAGCGGCGGCCGATTGATCTGGCGCTTCCAATGCGCAAGCGCGTCAACGAACGGGTCTTTTTTGTCCTCCGCGCCCACCGCAACCGACAAGACGAGGACAACCCAGACAACGCGCACGACGACAGTGTAGCGAGTCCGCCGATGGTTACGCTAGTAGGGATGATGGACGCGGCCCGCCAACCGCGTCCGTCCTTTCAATCGGCGGGGGGCGCAGCGCCGGCCAGAGTCACCACAAGGAGCACTTCGTCCGTGCTCCAGAGTGCCATGCGACACCCGTCGCCGCCACGCCAGGGCCGCGTTGCTAGCGCCGGGGCTTCACCCAGTCGATGACGAACGTTCCTTTGCCGAGGAACCCGCTGCCCCATGTGCCCGCGATTTGTTTGAAGTCCGGTGTAAACGTTCCTTCCAGGCGGGCCGTGTACGTTCCCGATCCGAACGTGTAGTTCACATCGAAACTGACGGTGCGCTTTTTGACGGAGAACTTTCGTCCGCGTACACCGTTGATGTCGTACGTGTCGAACAGGCGTCCCGCGGCGGACTTCAACCCTTCGTTCGCGACAAACGCGATGGCGAACTTGTCGCCCACGTTGGCGCCCGGAACTCCGGACGGAACTTCGGTGGTGACCATGGTTCCCTTCCATGTTCCGGTCAGCGCATCGGTCACTTTCTTGAGCTTCCTTGCTCCGGGGGGAGGCGTCGCCGCGACACTGCGGACCGCCGCCAGCTGCCGAAACGTCCCGTCGGAGATCATGTGGCCTTCCGCCGCCACATAGTTGTCGATGAACTTCTTAAAACGGCGGCCATCCGCTGCCGCAATCGCGATGGTGGTCTTGTCGTCGGTCACCAGTTTGTATGAAGTCTTCTTCTTCTTGATCTTGGTCGCTCGCACCATGCCCGTCACCGCGCGCGGCTTTTGCAGAGTCACGGTCGCGCCCGCTTCCGGATGGAGTTGGAACGCGTGCTTGCCGGTACTCTCACGCCGCCCTGCGATCGTGACGTACTTACCCCGCAGCTTACGCGCGCTGCCGACGGCCGGCGCATCGAGGGCCAGCAAGTAACGCGTCGGGCCCACTTGAATCGAGACTTCGGGCGGTCGGTCACCGGTGGCGGGACTCACGTCCAAGCGTCCCTCGATGGGCGGCGCCTCCTTCGGGGTGTCGCTCCAGACCAAGGCACACAACAGGCAAACGAGAAGATGGCGAGGCATCTGCAACACTCCAGCCGATCACGCGGGGCGCACCTCCCCATCCTTAGTACGAGTGTGCGCGACGGTTTGCGGCATGAATCCGAGATCCCACGATCCCGCGGCGCCGAGTCGGTCTTGAACCTTCGAGCACTACGGCCCGGCGAGTCGCCGGAGACGCGCCATGCGCTCCTTGTCCTCCGCCACCCAGCTGAACTTCGCGAGCATCGCATGGGCCTTTGCGAAGTGCGGCTTGGCGTCTTCGGGGCGCTTCAGGAGCAGCAGGCACTCACCGATTTCTTCGTGCACAAATCCCGGAGACTCGCCTGCTTTTTCGTGAAGCGGCAAGAGCTTGATCTGGATCGCAAGCGCTTCGCTCGCTTTGCCGAGGCATCGGAGCTGCTTCGCGACGGACCACTCCGCCGTTCGCGCACCCTCGCTGTCGGGGCGCCGCGCTTTCCAGGTCGCTAGACTCTTGCGCAGCAATACAAGCGCCTTGGCGTACTCCTTGCGGTCGTGGTAGTCCCATCCAATGTTGTTGTAGAGCGTCGCTCGCCACCCCTGAGCCCGCTTGTCTTGGGTCTTATCGACGATCGCTAGCGCCTTCTCGTTCCAAGCCATCTTCTGGTCCGCGTCGACGGCGAGCGCCATCATGTGCGCCGCGTCGATCGCGAAGTAGTCCAGTTTGCTTGCGACGCTCAACTTGTACGCCTTTGAAAACAAAGGTCGCGACTCGTTTACTTTTTTGGCGGAGCGAAACGTGCGGCCGCGTTCGAGGAGATACCGCACGCGCGCGAGTGTTTGACCCGCACCCGTGTCGCCTGCGAGCTCTTGGGCCACGCGGTCCAAAATGGCATGCGCCTCGGTGAACGTGCCGGCGAGGCTGTGTGTGCGCGCGATCTGTGTCAGGAGCTGCAGCCGATAGCTCGCGGGCGCCGATTTTTCGGTTTGCTTCAGGATCTTCTCGAACGCCGCGCGGGTGGCGATCGGTTCGTGATACTTCCAGAGCTTGTCGAAGTCGGGGAGTGCCTTGTCCTCGGCGCTCGCATGAAACGGGCTCAGAACGCAGGCGGCGATCGTGAGTCTTGCGATGGCATGCATGCGGCGATCATAGCTAGTAAAGCGCGTGCTCGCATCAGAAGCGGATCTTGGTCGAGCTCGTCGCAGAGAGAGACACGTCGGGGTCGTCGTGCGCTTCAGGCGGCCGCCGCTCCATGTCGAGAGAACGGTGTGAGAACCCTGGTCGCCACCTTGTTGCTCGTCCTTGCGGGATGTGGCGGCGCCGAACCTGGCTACGACGGCGCGTGCGGAGAGTTGTTGACCGAATCCGACCTCGGCACGACGGCGGAGGCGCGCGCCTTTTTTGACGAGGGCGCGGTTTGGACCGAAGACATTTCGGACGATGATCTGCGCGCGCTTGTCGAAAAGTTCTACGACGCGGGTGCCGCGGAAGTGGTCTTCGCAGGCATCGAAGAGATCGAGGGCCGCCCCGTTTCGGCGTGGCTGGTCGTGAAACTTCCGGCGTCGACGGGCGTCCGCGCCGCCGTGCTGAAGGTGTACAACGACGCTCTTCAGGCAGAAGGCGACGCGGCCACAACCGACGCGGGCCAGACCTATCTCGACCTCACTCTCGACTAACTCTTTAGTACTGGCGCTGTGGTACTGATGTTGTCGCACTGACGTTGTCGTACGGAGGCTCGGTCTGAGAGATGGCCGGGGGGGGGCCGTGCGACTCGCTCGGTCGGGCGTTTAGGGTCCGCTCAGAAGGAAACGGCGGATGCGGCCGCTGCCGTCGAGCACATAGATCCGGCCTGCGGAGTCGATCTCCACCAACTCCGGTGCGACCCGGACGTTTTCCAGTGGGATCGCGTTCCCGTTGAAACCCGGTTCGCCCGTTCCGACGACGGTCGTCACCAAGCCGGTGTCCAAGTCGACGCGGCGGAGGCGGCGCGAACCCGCGTCGCAAATCAAGAGGCCCGTCGGATGGACGAGTGTGGCCCGCGGGTTGGTGAGCCGCGTGCCGAGTGCTGGAAGGCCGTCCGCGGTGAAGCGACCCGCGTCCCCGGTTCCGACCAGTGTTTCGATCGTGCCGGGCGCGACGCGGAGCGTGTCGCCGTTTTGAAAAAAAACTAGCTCGCTCGCCGTCACGTTGACGACGCGCACTCCGCCGCAACTTTCATCCACGAGGTAGATGTTGCCCGCGGCGTCGAGCGATACGCCGATGGGGGCGCAGGATGCGTCGAGCGCGGGCCCGCCATCTCCTGCGCACTCCTCGGCGTCGCCGTTCCCGACGAGTGTTTCGATACAACCCGGCGCGACCTCGATGCCGGAAACGGTCAGCGGCGTCACGCCGATGTTTAAGACGCGAACGCGTCCGACATCGACGAAATAGACGCCACCCTGTCCGTCGAGCGCCAGTTGTTCCGGGCCCGTAAACGTTGCATCAAGTGCCGGTCCACCGTCGCCCGAAGGCTCCTCGTCGCCGTTTCCCGCGATGGTATCGATGTGACCCGGCTGGATCGTGATGCCCGCGACGACGATCGGCATCGTCTGGCGATTCACCACCCGGATGCGGCCCGACGAACCGATGAACAGGTTTCCATCCGCGTCGATGACGACTGTGTATCCCGGCGCCGAGGCGTCGACCGCCGGTCCACCGTCTCCTCCGTACGCGCCGCCGGCTCCAACCACGACGGTGCGTCGGCGCGTTACAGGATCAACTTGAATGAGCGATTTCGACGTTGAGTCCATCGTGTAGACGCTGTCGTCTTGTGCTACGGCAAGACAGTCGTCCGCGACGAGGAAGTCGCCCGGGTCGTTGATCGCGACCGTCGCGATGTCGCCGGGCTGAACGAGTGTCGGTCCGAGCGGGAGGGCGATCGCGCTGACGTTGATGGCGCGCACGGACGAGGCGCACGCGAGAAACAGCATGCCGTCGCGCGAGAGCGCGATATCGCGCGGCTGATGAATCGACGCCAAGCGTGCCGGTCCGCCATCGCCGTCGTTTTGGGCGTCTCCTGTGCCCGCGAGGATGCGTACGATGCCGGAATTCGTGTCGATCTCGCGAATGCGATGGTCTTCGGCCGAAAGAAAATAGCGCGGCTCAGTGGCGTGGAACGCGATATTGCATTCCTCAAGGTTGAATTCGGTGAGCAGCGCGTGCTCGCCGTCATCGTCGGTCCCATCGTCGGTGCCGAGAATGCGACCGACTTCGCCGGGAGGGACGGTCGCGGGAAGCGTGCTACCCGCGTACAGCGTGAAGTCCTCGGAGCCGGTGTTGAGAACAAACAGCCCTTCCGGACTCGTCACAAACACCCGGTCTTGGTCGTCGATGAGCAAACGCTGCCACGCCTCGGGCTCGTCACCGTTCCTGCCGATGGTTTCAATCGTTCCGGGCGCAACTTCGATCCCCGCGACCGTGAATGGCGTCGGTTGGCGATTCCAGACGCGCAGGTCGCTCTCCTCAGTGAAGTAGATGTTTCCGCGCGAGTCGTGCGCCAGGCCAAACACCTGATCGACAATGCCGGCGTTCTCCGGGAATCCACCGTCGCCCGACGATTCCTCGACGCCGGTTCCAATCGCCGTCTTGATAAATCCCGTGTTCGTTCGAATCGCGCGGATGCGGAACGCCACGCCGACGTACAGCGTGTCGCCGAGTCGCAGCACCGACGAGGGATCATCGAGCGACGTGCTGCTCGCGAGCACGTCGTCTTCGTCGTAGCCTTTTAGATCGTTGCCGGCCGTGCGCGTCACCGCCAGCGTGGCGAGGTCGATCCGCTGGACCTTGCTCCCCAGGTCGTCCGCCACGTACAGCACGCCTTCGTCTTCATCGAGCCAAAGTCCCGACGGGCCGATGAGGAGGTTGCCGCGCACTTCGCCGCCGGCGAACGTCGCGATGCGTCGGTTCAAAACCGGAAACGAGACCGACGTTTCTTCCGCGCCGGCGGCGCCTGCGTCGTCGATGGGGGCGATGCGCACGCGCACGTCAACATGGTCGGCATCGCCGAGGTCAAACGCCGAGTTCCAAACAAACAGATGCTCGATGCCGCCGGGCTCCGAGCTCAACGCGGCCGTCCCTTCGTGTCCGAAGTCCGCGACCGGTGTCGCGGTAAAAAACGGACCGCCGTTGATCTGATACGTCACAGCGATGTCGACCGTGTTGGATTCGACATCAATGAGGAGGTATCGAATCTCGATGCGATCGTTGAGCGGCGCGTTGGTGATGGGCGCGAGAATCGTCGCGGCCGGCGCCGTGTTGGTGGTGCCGTTCGTCGAATCGACCGCAGCGATCGTGCCGCCAATGATCAGCCCGCATGCGGGCAGGGCCGTGAAAACGAGGAGCGCCAGAGCGACGACTCGTGCCGATGCGTGCGTGGTGCGGAGCCTGTTCATCGCTTCGAACTCCCCGTCGAACTCTTGCGCGTCTTGTTTGGCGTCAACGTGAGCGCGATCCCACGCTCGAGCCCGGCCGCGATCGGGCGCTGTTGCTGACCGAAGAACGCCGCGTCCGCGACCACGTTTTCGTGAACGAATCGAAACAACTCACCCGGCGTCAACACGCCATCGTGCTCGTGATCGGCCTCGCCGCTCAAGCCCCGCGCCACGTGGAAGGCAAACAGACTGGCGCGCACCTGTTCCGGCGTGACCAAGTGGTCGCCTGCACGGGCCGCGAAGATCGTTGTGGCGACCCTGTTCAGGCGCGCGAGATCGCGTGCGTCACTTTCGGCCGCCGGATCGACCCCGCGCAGTGAACGGCCGTGCCCTTCAAAACTGCAGTCCAACAAGACGATGCACTCGCCCTCGATGCCCTGAAGCAGCGCGGCCATCTCGCGCAGCGTCAACACGCCCGCGCCGTTTGGATCGGCGTCGCTCGTGAGCAGTGCTCGACCCGCGGCGGTTTGGGTGCCGTAGCCCGCGAAGTAGATGATCAGTTGATCGCCCTTACGCGTGCGCAACGCTAGATCTTGGAGCGCGCGCGAGACACGGGTCTTGGTCGCGTTGCGATCGAGCAGTTGCCGGACGTGGTGATCTTGTAGGTCCAGGTGTCGGCGCAACGTCTCGCCGATGACTCTCGCATCAGCGGCGGCGTAGGGGAGCGACGGGGCGTGTTGCGGGTCTCGGTACTCCGACGCCCCAACGACAAGAGCCATCGTTTTTTGCATGCGACGGCTCAGTGCGGGTTCGCGGGCGCGCGCCACGTAACGCGTGACGATGTCTTCCGTGATCGCCGCGGCGGCTTCGGCGCGGGCGGATTCGACAAACAGCGCCGCGATCTTGCGCCAGTTGTCCGCGTCGTTTTTGGGGCGCAAGAAACCCAAAATCTGCCAACCGCGGTCCATCTCGCGGAGCGTCCCCGGCACGCGTACGTGGCGTTGGCCTTCCGCCAGGATCGCCCCGGAGTCCACGCTGCGCAGCGTCCAGTCGGCCGTAAACGTGAGCTCGTATTTTTCGGTCGCGACAAACCATGCGGGCACCATGACGAGAAACCAAAGCGCGAGGTTAGGGCCCCACCAGCCGTTGTGTCCTTCAAACGACAAGGACAAATTGTTGAGAGACGCCTCGAGCAACAGATGCTCGCGATGCCGCCACGCCTCCGACAGCGCCGTTTCCCCGGGCTCACCGTTGGCTACGCGGACAGCGGTGAATGCACCGCTCGCGTCGATCCAGCGCTGCAGCTCGGCTGCGACCTTGTCCGATGCCGTGATCGTCGCGAGGTCGCTCTCCTTGCGCTCTTCATCTTTTGTGACCGAAATTCGAATCGGCGCAACGCAGAGTTGTTGCGGGAGTGCTTGGCCACGCTGCGTCGGACGGGGCGGTGGTTGGCGGGTCGTCGGCAGGGACGAGCATCCCAGCAACACCAACGCGGGAAGAAGAAGACGCGCGCGTCGAGTCATTTGTCGTTCGCCTTCTCAGGTGGATTCTTATCGCTTGCGGGCTTAATCGCGCGGACGAGGCGGAAGCCCAGGCGCCGCGTTAACGACGCGGGAGGCGTGGCGGTCGGATGGCCGGTCGTGCGCACTTGCGCTTGGTGTTGGGCGACTTTTGCCGGGACCGCGAACGATGCACCCTTCAACGCGGGGCGCGGCGTTTGGTCTGTGGTTGTGACCCACTCGCTGACGTTTCCGCCCGCGTCGAAGATGCCGAGCGGCGAGCGATCAGCGGCGGTCGCGCCCACCGCTCGCGTATCGACGCCGGCCCACGGCGTCTTGTTGTTGTCGAACGCATCCCCGAAGGGGTAGCGCCGGAAGCGCTCTTTCTCCGGGTCCCATCCGGCCGCAACCTGCCACTCCTCAACCGTGGGGAGGCGCCAGTGCTGTCCGGTTTTGCGGCTTAACCAACGGGCGTAGGCGCGGGCTTCGTACCACGTCACGCCGCGGACCGGTCGCGTTGCGTTGGCGGCGTCGCCGTAACCGCCGTATTGCCACACGCGCGGCCCGGGTGAGCGTTTGTCGCCTGGGGTGCCGTCCAAAAACTCTGCGCGAAGGGATCGTGCTTCCTTATCGAACAGCGTCGCGTCCGCGTAGCCGCCGGCTTCCACAAACGCTTCGTACTCGGCATTGGTCACTTCGCGGCGGGCGATAAAGAACGGGGCGTGGCGGAGGTTCGCAAGGGTGGGCACGTAGACACACCCGGCCAGCGTGTTGTCCCGCTGGTGCAGACCGCGATGCTCGAGCTCTTGCGTGAGTCTTTTGCCGGCCGGTGTGCCGACGAGCAACCGCGCCGCCGTCGCCAGCGTCGACATGCCACGATCCGCGCCACCCGGATCGTTGAAGTGACGGAGCGCCGCCATCTGCGCACTCGCCGCGATGCGCGCCGCCGCGGTTTCCACGAGGCTTTGAGCGACTTGCCGCTCTTCCTCGCTGTCGGCCCACTTACTCAGGACCTCTTTGCTCTTTTGCAGTGCAAGCGCGGCTTTTTTCTCTCCGAGCAGGCGACGGCTTTCGCCGAGCAGCGCCTCTGCGATCTCGCGGCAGCGGCTGCGCACGACGCCCAAGTCTTCTTCGATGACCTCGTTTGGGACGCCGCGCCGTCGCGCCAACAGAAGTTTGTCGCGCGCCGCTAACCATTCCCCGCTCCGCATCAGCTCGAGCGCCTCGCTTCGACTCCCCTGTCCGCTCTCCAGGAGTTCGACCCGTCGCGTAAGCGCGGCCAACGATTGGGACTGCGCTTTCGCCGCGTCCACTTGTCCCGCCTCGCGCAACCAGAATCGCGCCAAGCCGGGCTCCCCGCGCTCCAGCGCCGTCTTGGTCAAGCGGGAGGCCGTCTTCACCATGCGTGTTTCGAGCGTGTCGCGCAAGGCACTGCGGCCCGGCGGAAGCAGGAGGAGTCCCGACCGCAGCGCCGAAATTTCTTCGGTCGCTTGCGTTGCGTTCTTCGCACGGTCCAGCGCTTTCTGTGCACGGGCGACGGTCCGGGCGCGCTCCTGTTCCTCGGCCTCTTGCCGCGCCGCGTCGCGGGCTTCGACTTCGCGCAGACCGGCCTGCGCTTTCTCTGTGCGCAGTTCTTCTTCGGCGAGCTCGCGCTTGCCGCGCTCTTTCTCCAACCGAAGCTTCTCTTGCGCCGCCCGTTGGAACGCAAGCTCGCGCTCGGCCACGTCGCGCTCCAACGCAGCGAACTTGTTGTCCGGATCGACGCCGAGGATTTCCGAGAAGAGCTGCGGACGTTCTGCCAGCGGTGCGGCGCGCGCCTCTTTAAGCAAGCGCGCGATCTCGACCCGCTGCCGGCGCTCGGCGAAATGGATCGTGAGAAACGTTCCCACCGTGGCCGCGAGCAACAACACGGCAATCATCACCGCAACCTTGTGGCGTCGCACGCCTTTGCGCAGCCGGTACAGAAGCGAACCCTGGCGCGCGAGAATCGGAACGCCTTCGAGGTAGCGTCGCACGTCGCTTTGCAGGGTGAGCGCGGACTGGTAGCGGTGGTCTTGTTTTTTCTCGATTGCTTTGAGGCAGATCGCGTCGAGTTCCCACGGAACGCCCTTGTTGCGCGCACTCGGCGGCGGCGGGTCCGCGCGCAACAGGTCGTAAGCAACCTGGGCCAACACGCCCTCGTACGGTGCGCGCCCGCGTGTGACGAGCTCGTAAAGAATGCCGCCTAAGCCGTAGACGTCGCTGCGCACGTCGATCTTGTCGTTTTCGCCCTTCATCTGTTCGGGCGCCATGTAGCGCAGCGTACCGAGAACGGATCCGTCGCCGGTCAGGCTGTGATCGGGAAGCCCTTCCGCGCTGACCCGTTTCGCCAAGCCGAAATCAAGAATGCGCGGCTCGCGGTTGGCGTCGACCAAGACGTTTTGCGGCTTTAGGTCGCGGTGAATGACTCCGCGAAAGTGCGCGTGCTGCACGCCATCACAGATCTTGAGAAACGTTCGGAGCAGCGCGGCGGGTCCGATGTCGTTGTCGCGGTACATCTCGCTCAGCGGTTTGCCTTCGACCAACTCCATGCTGAGAAACGGAATGTCTTGGTGTTCGCCGACGTCGAATACGCGCACGATGTTGGGATGGTCCAACGCGGCGACGGACTCCGCTTCGCGTAGGAAGCGTCGGTTCGCCTCGGGGCTTGCGAACTCGCCGCCGAGGATGAGCTTGAGCGCGACGGTCCGTTTGAGGTGCGTGTCTTCGGCGCGGTAGACGACACCCATGCCGCCGCGTCCGAGTTCTTCCACGAGCCGGTACCGCCCAAACATCGTTCCGGGCGCGGGAACGTTCGCCATCTCCACCGCAGGCGCATCGGCCGGGACCTCCTCGGGGTCAGGCCAAAAACACGGGCCGTCTTGGGGCGCGAACAGGCTAAGAACCTGCCGCGTCCGCTCCACGGTCGGGCGCATGTCCGGGTCTTTTTCCAAGAGGTCCGAGATGAGCGAGGCGAGGGCGGGCGGGATATCCGGTACCAAGTCCTCGATGGGTTGCGGGGGCTGCCACATCTGACCGGCGAGCACCTGCTTTAAGTCGCCGCAAAACGGAGGTTGACCCGCGATGATGTGAAACGCAAGGCAGCCGAGTGAGTAAAGATCGGACGCGGGACACCAATCTTGTGTGCGCAGCAGCACTTCGGGCGGGAGATAGGCGGGCGTCCCGACCACTTCCATTTTGTGCGTCAGCCGCTGCGATACGTCTTCGGCGAGCGCGAGCCCGAAATCGAACAGTTTGACTTGCCCATCGTTGTCGATGAACACGTTGCCGGGCTTGACGTCGCGATGGAGAACTCCGAGTTCGTGGATCGCGCCGAGCGCGTCGGCGCACGCGTCCAAGACGAAGGCGGCTTTGCGAAACGGGAGGCGGTGGCTGGGATGGTCCTTGAGCGTATCGATCAGGCTCCGGCCGCGGACGTACTCCAGGGCGACGTACGGACGGCCGCTCGCCGGATCCACGCCGTGGTCCAACACGCGCACGATATTGGGGTGGTCGAGCCCCTCGATGACGCGACCCTCGCGCTCCAAGCGCCGGGCGAGCGCCGAGTTTGCGGGGGCGGCCGCCAGCACCTTGAGCGCCACGAGGTCGCCGCTTGGCCCCTCGGCGAGCAAGACCTCGCCCATGCCGCCTTCGCCAAGAAAACCGCGTGGCTGGTAGGGGCCGATCGGCGCATAAACCCGCGCCACCGTCGCGTCGCCGTCTCCGGCGCGGTGCTCGACGGTTCCAGACGCATCCTGTCTATCGTCGTTGTTTCCCAAGCTGGGTTTCCTTAGCGCCATGGACACGCCGCAGGGTTGCCCAATTTTAAGGGTCCAGGGGACACGCGCGGACGGCGGGAGCCGGCCCCATTTCTTAGTTTTAGCTTAGCGTTTGGCGATCGTCGCGGCATGTGCGGGTGGGCCTCTGCGCCGCAGGATCTTCGCGCTCCGTTTGCAATATCTCCCGAATACGCGCGAGTACGCAGCGCGATGACGCTTTTTTGCCCGCCGGAGTAACGGCCGAAAACGTGCACCCCCAGCGCTGAATCCAGCCCATACGAGCGTTCGGTACAGAATCGGGAGTTGACAGCTTCCTACCGAATCATCACAATTTTGGCAACAGTTGGGACGCTGTCGATAGGGGGTTGTGATGTTGCGGATTGCTTTGGTCTTGTGGACCAGCCTGATCGCGTCGTGCGTGGCGCGTCGTGCGATCGTCACCGTTGACGATCTGATGTTGCCGCCTGAGTATCCACGTCTGCACGTGATCGGCAACAACCCGGTCGTCACGTTCGACAAGACGGTCCCGACCGACGTGGTGATTCCCATTCGAGGGTTCGCGTTGCAGTCGGCTGAATGGACCGCGCATATCGTCGGCACGGTACCGATTCGGCGCGACCACAATTGCGTATCCAATGACGACCCGCTCGCGGCGCGACGGTTTGCGGTCTATAGCATCTCCGATCACAGCGCGGAGCTGCGCATCAGCCACGAGTACTTCAAGAAGACAAGCGACCTGGATCGTCTCGCCGTCACGTTGTCCGTGGCAGACCTGACAACCAACGAAGAGCTGAGGGTTGCTCTGATGGATCTAAAAGTTGCGGAGAAAAAGCAACAAGACGCCATCGACGACGTGGGCTCCGCCCACGCGCAGCTGACCGCGGCCAAAAACAGCAAGACGGACAAGACGGACGAGCTTCAAAAAAAGTGCGAGATTTGCGAGCGGCGCGTCGAGGCCGCGAGCCGGTCGGTCGAAGCGCGTCGCAAAAAAGCCGAGACCCTTTCTCGCAAATTGCCGCGCCACCAGCCTCAGCTCGAGCGCCACTTTGTGTTGCGAGCGACCACCGAGTTTCGCTCGGTCTTGCGTGAATCGGTTTCGTACGACGACATTCGGGCGTTTCCGATGTCGGAAGTCGTCGCACGCGATGTGTTCGGCGCCGTCGTCGCTAAGAACTATCTCGTCGTGGCCGTGCGACTCTACAACCGTTCCGACATGGACCGCGTGGTCACGGTGGGCATGATCACTGCGCGCGGGCAAGCGCTTGTCGTGCCTCCGGTTCCCAGCAACAGCGAAAGCCCGCCCGCGTTCAACGTGCCGGTGGCGGTCAGCCCAGCGCGCAGCAGCCTTGTGTACTCCCACGTGGCCGACGAGCAGACCAACGAGCCGCGCAACGTTGTCTTTCGCACGATGAAGTTCGTCGGCGCGGTGGCGACGGCTCTGGTCTCGCCGTTTGATTTGACCGACGACTTTTTGAAGGGCGTCAGCATCTTTACGGGCATTCTGATTCCCGAGGGGGAAAAGCTCTGGCCGGAGCGGGTGGGTGGCAATCTGCGCAACCTCGTGACGTTTGGTTTCCCCGATGTGATCAAGGTGCCGAAGGGCGCGAGCGCGGGCGGCGTGCTGTTTTTTCCAAAGAACGAACTACATTCGCTCGTCACCGCCGCCGAGTACTTCGAGCTCTATAAGAGCCGGTTCGGGCGCTTCGAGCTCGAACACCCGGCGCAGTTCGTGGCGGGGCTTGAAGTGAACTCGATGGACATCTTGTTTGAGAACACGGTGAACCCAAACGAGATCGACGCGCTGAAGGAACGGCTGTCGCGGGCCGCGGGCGCCGCGGACAACACAGCGATCACAGACGTGGCGCAGAGGTTTAACGATCTAAAGCCCGAGCTTGTTGTGGAAGCCGCCGCCGCGGCCAAGGAGTTCGCAGAGAAATTCTTGATCGCCGCCGAGCCCGCGAGCAAGTTGAGGACTAGCGCGGAGACCGATGACGGAACGCTCGCCGACAACGTCGACGCAGCGAGAGTTGCGTTCTTAAGCGAGCTAGCGGCGCTGGAAACGGCGCTCGGCGCGGAAACGCTAACGAAAGCAAAGGCCGCCGTGGATGAGGCGCAGCGGCAAGCATCCGACGCCATCGGCGCCTACGAAGTGGCGACCGGGGCCGGGCGGGATCAAGCCGAGAGGCGCCGCGCGAGCGCACGCTTGGCGTTGGAAGCAGCCGTCGCAAAGTACCGCGAGGAGCTACACCGCAAAGACGGTGAAACATCGGTGATGGATCGAGTCGCCGCGGTCGAAGAAGCAAAAGCCAAACTACTAACGCTGGGACGTGCGGCATGGCAAAGGCTCGAGAAGCTAGGCGTAACGCCGGAAGCGTTGGAGCAGGCGTACGGCACGTACGCGCGGTAGGGGTAGGAGTTCGACGTCTCTTCGTCAACCCCGCAGGCGCTGCATGAACCACCAGTGGTGGCCCTCGGGGTCGACGGCTTCGTAGATGCGGTCGGCCCAGTAGTCCGCGCCGTGGTCTTGCGTCATGGGCTCCGTGGCGATGATGGCTCCCGCCGCCCGTGCGTTTTCGCAGTGCGCGTCGGCGTCATCGACGAACAGTGCGATCGCGTGAGTGTTGGCGCCACCGAGTGTGGCCGGTGACTGGCACCACTCCCGGCCTTGCCGTCCCGCCGTTCCGATCATGATGAGCGCGTCGCCGTAGATCAGTTGCGAGTGCGCGACGCCGCCGTCCGCATCATCGACGACGACTCTCGTCTCAAACCCAAAAGCGCGAACGATCCACTCGATGGCAGCACGAGGATCCGTGTAGAACACAGCCACGGAAAGGCGCGGCCAACCCTCAGGCGTAGATTTCATGTCCCCATTGTCGTAGGGAGACCGACCTGATCGAGGCCGCAATCCGTGCGAAACACCTCACTTACGGCGTTACGGAAACCTAACGCGCGCCTTACCGCAAAGTAACCGCGTCGCGTTGTCGGTCGGCGGCCACGCGACGTACTCGGCTGTATGAAACAAACCATGCTTTTCTTTCTTCTCCTCGCCACGTCCTTTGGATGTTCGAGCGATGGGAACGCAAACCCAGACATCGTGGAGTTCCTGGCCGAGCTCCTCGCCATCGACGACGACGTCGTCGCGCAATTTGACGTCCAACGAGACGCCGTCGCCGCCGGCACCGAGCGCAACATCAACTGGGATGGCGCCGCGGTGACGGTGCTGACTCTCGGCGCGACCGCTGATTTTCCCTCCACGTTGTTTCGCGACGGGGCGGGCAACCGGCAGATCATGGTGGGCGGTGCGACCGGCGAAGCCAGCGCCGTCAGCGAGGATTCTTTCGCAACACTGCCCGACGGCTCGCCGAATCCGAGCGCGGGCGGTGGGTTTGGGCCCCTCACGGGCACCGTGAACTTCGCCGTCTTGGGTAAGGACAACGTGACGGTGAGCTTCACGACGATTGACACCGCTGAAGCGGGGCTCGTCAATGGTTTTGGCGTGATCTTCAGCGACGTCGAAGCCGCCGGTAAAAGCGGCCTGCGCTTTTATGACAGGGAAGGACGTCTACTGCGCGATGTGCGCGCCGTCCCGGGTGCAAGCGGCGCGCACCAGTTCGTCGGCGCGGTGTTTCAGAACGCTGTCGTCGCAACCGTACGCATCGACATGGGGGACAACCGCAACTTCGGCACCGGTGTCGAGAACCCGGCCGGCGGTGGCGACGATTTCGTTGTCGTGGACGACTTTCGATTCTTTCTCGCGCAGGATGCCGTCGCGCCGACGGCGTTCGTTGCTCCCATCGCGTCCCTTGCCGACGATGTGTTCGTTCGGTTTGACCGACGCCGCCTGCCGCTTGCCCAGGGCCGTGAGCGCAACATCAACTGGGATGGCGGCGCCGTGACCGCGCTCACGCTCGGCGCGACGACCGACTTTCCGCCCGCGCTGTTCTTAAACGGCGCCGGCCTTCGCCAGATCAACATCGGCGATGCCGGACAGGGCGTGGTCGTCAGTGAGGACTCCTTCGCCACACTTCCGGATGCATCCGCGAACCCGAGTGCGGGCCAGGGCTTTGGCAACGTTTCTCCGACCGTGAACTTCTCGGTGATCGGTGGCAATCGCGTCACGGTCCGTTTTTTCCTCGCCGACCAGGTGACACCGGCGCTCGTGCACGGCTTCGGCGCGATCTTCACCGACGTCGAACTCGCGCAAAAGTCCGGACTTCGTTTCTTCGACGCAAACGACAACCTCCTGCTCGACGTTCGTGCGGCTGCAGGCGCGAGCGGCGCCAGCCAGTTCGTGGGCGGCGTGTTGGGACAAGCGGTCGTAGCACGAGTCGAGATTGATTTCGGGGACAACGGCACGTTCGGAACGGCAACCGAGAACCCCGGAGCGGGCATCGATCAAGTCGTGGTCGACGACTTCCGGTTCTTCCAGTCCGACATCGGACAGTAGATGCAGCAAGGGCGTGGCGGGGGGGCGATTACTTTCCTCCGCCACGCGCCCTCGCCGACGCTGCACTCACGACGCCGAACGGCGTTCTTGTCGGGCGAACAAGAGCCCTCCGGGAAGTGAGAGAATCATAAACAGGGCGCGAAAGGTGAATGAGAGCGCGACCGCTGTGCTGGCGGGTACGCCGGCAGCCGGTAGGAAAAAAAAGAACGCGAGATCGCCAACGCCCCAACCGGCGGGCAGGCCGGGAAGGTTTCCTGCCATCTGCGCGACTGGGATGGCGACGAGGAGGGCGAACGGGCCGATCTCTGCGCCGAGCGCGCGTCCTGCGCAGGCAAAAAAGCTCAGGAAGAAAAGATGTACGGCGAGTCCGGCGGCGATGGATTGGGCGAGCACCGCGGGGCGACGCCCATACAGGACAAACGCGGTACCGAGTCTTTCGGCAACAGGCAGGCGCGACGCGAGCTGACGTAGACGCAACGCTCGCCGTAAACGGGGCCACGAGATCAGCGTGAGGAACGCAACGCTGATCGAGAAGAAAACAATGGTCACGGTCCTCGCCAGCGCAACGCGCGACCCGCTCGGCGCAAAGAGGACCCCGCCGAGAGCGGCGAGGCACAGGACGAACAGACCGATGCCGCGTTCCGCGAGCACGCTCACGACCGCTTGTGCTTTTTGATCCGGATGATGACGTGCGATGGCGGTCGCCTTAATGAAGTCGCCTCCAACTTGCCCCGCAGGGATCACCTGGCTAAAAAACAAGCCGATCCACCCGAGCCGAAAGATCTGACGCCACGGTGTTTGCAGGCCCGCGCCGTGGAGCATCACGCCCCAGCGCACTTGCATAAGCGCCGCGCTCATCAGAAGGCTCAGTGCCGCGAGTAGCGCCCAGCCGGGAGCGCGGGCGAGGTTGATAAACGCGCCGGCGAGGCCGCGACGCACCTGACGCGGCTCCTTGAACACGCGTCGTCCTTCGTGATGTTCTAGGACGACTTCCTGATCCGTCTGCGACGTCACGCGCCCGTAGTGAAGTCGATCTTCTGCATCCCGTACGCGGTCTTTCCAGCCGACGAGCCACAGCACGACTCCGATCAACGCGAGACCCAAGACCCGCGCGCCGATGCGAGTCACGCGGCGGCGCTCTCGGCAATCGATTCGGCCCTTCGCGCGGCAAATTTCATGGCGCCATGGTCGCGGAACACGCAAGGGAACGCCACGCGAATGGATCCGTGCCCGTGAAGGGTTTCGGCGCGGCCTGCGATCCACCCGCGCGTTGCGCCGCTGTCGTCACGGGTTGCCTGCAGTGACGAGGGATCTACACGACGGGAAACGATCTTCGACGTGTTGCGCGGCTAGGTCTTACGTCCGGCAACCGTCAAAGAAAGCATCCCACAGCGCAGCCGCCTCTTCGCGAACCAGGGTGGTTGTAGCTTCGATCCAATCCGCGACGGCGCCGCATGGCCCATCCGACTCCGGCCGGGCCGTGCGAAGATTGGTACGATGAGCCTTGGGGAGCGGCGACCGCACAGGCGGACGCCAAAGACGCGGGGTCAGCGATGATTGTCGGGATTGACTTGGGAACGACGAATAGCTTGGTCTCCATCCTGCGCGATGGAGGGCCGGTTGCGTTGGCCAACGAACTCGGCGAGGAGCTGACCCCTTCGGCCGTGGCCTTCGCCGAAGACGGGTTGCTTCTTGTCGGCCGACCCGCGCGGGATCGCCTTGTCCATGATCCCAAGTCCGGGTGCGCGTTTTTTAAGCGCGACATGGGGACGGAGCGGCGTTACGTGTTTGGCAAACGCAAGCTCACGCCGGTCGAGTGCTCCGCCGCGATCTTGCGCGAGCTCAAACGCATTGCGGAGATCCACTTGGGCGAGACGGTTCGCCAAGCTGTGATCAGCGTGCCCGCGTACTTTCACGACACGCAGCGCCAAGCGACCGTCTCCGCCGCCAACATCGCGGGTCTTGAAGTCGCGCGCGTGATCAACGAGCCTACCGCGGCGGCCCTTGCGTATGGTCATCGACACCCGGACCAAGAGACACAACTCATGGTCTTCGATCTCGGCGGCGGTACGTTTGACGTGACGGTTCTCAACGTGTTTGAGAACGTGATTGAAGTGCTTGCGTCCGCCGGAGACAGCGCGCTCGGCGGAGAGGACTACACCGACGAGTTGCTCAAAGTCATCTTGGAGAAAAGAGGCGGCTCGCTCGACGCGAGCGGCAAGGCTCGTCTGCGTCAGACGATAGAGCTGGCGAAGCGCGGCCTTGCCGAACACGAATCGGTAGAACGCGACGGTGTTTCGATTTCGCGCGCCGACCTTGCGTCAGCCGGACGCCACCTAACGGCACGACTTCGCCCGATCGTGATGCGCTGTCTGCGCGACGCGAAGACAGACGTCAGCGAGCTGGTCGATTGCCTTCTTGTTGGAGGCGCCACGCGCATGAGTCTCGTGGATACCTTGCTTCGCGAAACGATTGTCGTGCCCATCAACCGATCGGTCGATCCCGATCGCGTCGTGGCCTACGGCGCCGCGATCCAAGCCGCCGCCATCAGCAAGAACGAAGCTGTGCGCGATCTGATCTTGACGGATGTGTGCCCGCACACGCTGGGTACCGAGATCTCAAAGCAGTTCGGCAAGGACTCGATTCAAGACGGATTCTTTGAGCCGATCATCGACCGCAACGTCACGGTTCCCGTGAGCCGGGCGGTGACGCTCTCGACAATGCATGCGCGACAGGACAAGGTGACGATCAACGTCTTTCAGGGCGAAAGTCGCTTCGTGAAAGAGAACACCTTCCTCGGCGCGTTCGAGATCAAAGGACTCCGCCACCGTCCGAGCCAGAAGCATCCCGGGGAGTTTGAGGTCCGGTATTCCTATGACATGAACGGAATCCTCGAGGTGGAAGTCAACGTCTTAGAGTCCGGCAAGAAGTACAAGAAGGTCATCGAGAGCCGCCCCGGCGAACTCACTCCCGCTGAAGTCGAGGCGGCGGTGCGTCGGCTGCAACCACTCAAGATCTTGCCGCGAGACTTGCTTCCGAACCGCGCGCGCATCGAACGCGCCAACCGGTTGTTTGCAGAACTTGCGGGGACCCAGCGTCAAGAGCTCACGCATCGCCTGGATGCGTTCGAAGCCGCGCTCGAAAGCCAGGACGGCGAGCGAATTCGTATCGCGACGTCGATCTTGGACGAGTTTGTCGAGCCGCTTTTTGACGCCGAAGCGGAATCGCGGCCCGAGACGAAATGACTCCGTGGGAGGTGCTCGGCCTCGAAGACGGGGAATCAGACCGCGCTGTGATTCGCAGTGCGTATGTCGTCAAACTCCGCGCGCATCGCCCCGACGAGGATCCGGAGGGGTTTCGGCGCGTGCGCGATGCCTATGAGTTTTTGAAGTCCTACGCGGACCATCGCCGGGACGAGGACGAGGACAGCGAATACGAATACGACGACGAATACGGTGACGGCGCGCGGGACGCGGCCTCGAAACACGAGCACGATGTCGAGTTTCACGAATTGCTCGAACGCGATGACCTCACCGCCAGCGAGCATGCGTCGCACGGAGATCCGTCCTTTCGCGACACCCGGCCGCGTGAGCCCGAGGTAGACAAAAATCTGGCCGCGGCACCAGCCCCACGCGACGAACTTCCTCTCCCCGAGTCCGAGTCGCCGATACCGAATGCGATCCATCAGTACTTCACGGGCTCCAACGAGGAGCTGTCGGCGTTGGTGTGGAAGCTCACGGAAGCGGACGATACGGAGGCGCTTGCTGAGATTGCGTCCGGTCTCGAACGGCGCGCGCACGAGGGCCTTCCGCGCGGCGGCGAGTTCCTTGCCTTAGAGCTTGCAACGATCTGGGCGCCGATCGACTTTGAGAGAGCGCTCGCCCTCTCCGAAGTTGTCTACAACTCGATGCCTCCTGACGAGAGGCCGGATTGGAAGTTTGCTGGCATCGACGAAGTGAAAGCCGTCCTCGACGAGAGGCTATACCTGGACGAGAACGCGCGCCACGGGATGGCGCGAATCATCGCGCGCGGGGGTTGGGAGGGCGAGCCGACACTCACCGTCAGCGCCTTGTTGAAGGCCAAGGTTGCACGCGACGGCGCGCTGCACGAGTGGCTCAAGCGCCACGCGCCGGACTTAGAGGACTACATCCGCTTCAAGTCCAAGAAGAGTCGCCACAAACCTATCGACACGGCTGAGGGGAGCATCGGATGCGGTGGTTGGTTCGTTCGGATCTGGTTGATCTGGGTCTTGATGCGCGCGTGCACGGCGATGGGCAACGAGTCGAACGAGAACTATGGCGTCGACGACAACTCCCACTACGAAAGGCTCGAAAAACTGCGCCGCGGACTGGATCCGACCGAGCCAGAACGACCCAAGTAGTCAAACGCCGAGTAGCGATGCCGACGCGGCGACTCGGACGTAGGGTATGGCCTATGCAATCGGCTGTTTTTGAGTTGGCGGTTGCAGTGATCCGGAGATTTCCGAATCGGAAATCGGGCTGGGTCCAGCGATGGAGGCGAATAACGATGCGGATCGATTGCTATACCCGGTTGCGCCACGAGACGAGCGAAATCGGTTGTGAAGTTGCGTCGAAGGGAATCGTATGAAAATCGGGACCGGCGATAGGTGGGACGCCGCCGAGCTCACGGCCAAGACGCAAGCGTTGCTTCGTCGGACCTTTGGTCCACAAGTCGACGCCGACTTGGCCGGCGTCATTTACGGGTACGACGGGGCGCCTAGCGTCGTTGCTCGTTGCGCCGTGTCGGGGTTGCCGGGTGGGCGTAAGACGGTTGTCGCGAAGCGGTCGAACCTGCGGCAAGGGCACCTTCGAACGGAGTGGGCGTCGTTGCTTTTTTTGGCGGACATCCCGGACGTCGCGGACTTGGTTCCGACAGCGTTCGCCGCGGATCTCGACGAGGACTTGTTGGTTCTTGAGGACCTTGGCGATATGCAACCGGTCCTCCTCGGCAACATCCTCTGCGGTGATGATGCGCCCCGTGCGCGCGCCGCGTTGATGGCGTTTCACCAAGCGCTTGCGCGACTACACGGAGCGACGGCAGGACTGGAGTCGGCGTGGCAGGCGCGCGTCGCCGATGCCCAAGCGGTTTTTGCGTCGCGCCATCGTGTGCATCGATTCAACGATGCGCTTGATGCCCTCCCGGATCGATTTCGAAGCGCCGGCGTTTCCATCACCGATGCGTTTGCGCGCGAGTGTGCAGACGTGGCGCAAACTCTGGCAGACCCAGGGCCTTGGTGCGTGTTCACACACGGCGATGGGACGCCCGCAAACGCGAGTTTCGACGGCGAGACCCTGCGGCTGTTTGATTTCGAAACCGGCGGCTTTCGCCATGCATGCGTCGATGGCTCGTTCCCGGTCGTGCGATGGTTGCACAGCATTTGGGCGCAGGGAATCCCGGGCGACCTGTGCCAAGACCTGCGGCGTACGTATCGCGACGAACTGGCGCGCTGGCTTCCGGAGGCCGCGGGCGCCGAATTTGAACAAGGTCTCGTAGCGTGCAGCATCGCATGGCTCGCGGGGTTGCTCGCGTTGCCGGATCTGTTCGAACGCGATAAGAAGTGGGGCGCGATCACGTTTCGCGAGCGCGCGCTCGCGGGCCTGGCGGCGCTTGCACAGCTCACGCACGAGACTGGTTGTTTTCGGTGCATCGGAGACGGCGCGCAAACGTCTCTCGAGCACTGGTCCGAGTGTTGGTCCATGCCAGTCGCCCCGTTGCCGATCTATCCGGCATTGCGGGTGCCGTAGTTCACGCCGAACCACGGCGTGACCCTGTCGAACCATGAAGTGTGCTAGCATGGATTTTCACTCTCGGGGGGGGGCTCATGGGACTGCAAACGACTCGCATCGGCGTGCTTTGGGTGTTCGTGTTCTTGCTCGCGGCCGGGACCGCGCATGGGGATGCGGATGCGCGCACCCGGGCTCGCGCTCGACAGCAGCGCGAACGGACGCGTAAAAAGAACGTCGAACAACAAGCGCGCATCCGCGCTCTGTTCGAACGCGACTTCAAGAAAATCATCGAGTCGTGCCTCAAGTATGGACTGCTTGATCTCGGCTGGGAATTCGTACGCGACATCTCACGTCGCGATCCTGATGTCGCGGTGATTGAGGAGACGGGCGCGATGTTGGATCGTGCGCGCGCACAGTCGCCTGCCGAGAGTCCGCCCGACGACGCCGCGGCCAAGCTGCGCGCGCGCTACCGTTCGATCGCGAAAAAATGCGGGACCAAACTCAAAGGGCACGCGGAGCGGCTGCTGCGCAAGGGCGAGCTCGAGCTTGCCTATACGTGTTTTCTTGAAGCGCTGCGTTATGTCCCCGAATCCAATATCTCGCAACGATATGTGCGGGCCAAGTTTGACGCGGAACGCAACCGATGGGTTCCAAACTGCGTCACCGACGGCTACGAGAGCAACGGTCGCGTGTGGGACCGCAGGCTCGGGTGGATCGTGAAAGGCCATGCGGATAAGTACGCGGCCGGGCTCTATCCTCAGTTTCAAGAAGGAGTCGTGATCCGTTGGGTCAAGCTGGAAGCGCTGAACAAGAGTCACCATCGAATCTCAAACCCGTGGCTTGTCGAAACGAAGCATTACTCGATTCGCGCGTCGACGGACCTTCAAAACGCGGTTGCCGTCGCCAACTGGCTGGAGGAGTTCTATCCGCCTTGGATCGCGACGTTTTCGCGTCTGTTCCACGACAAGGCGAAAGACCTCCTCTTCGGCGCTTCGAAGCAGCCTCTCCTCAAAGTCCGCATCATGCACGACGAGGAGATGTGGAAGAAGTGGAATCGATCGAACTCGGATTCCGAAGACGACGACCACGGCGACAGCGGCGGCTACTTTGATCCTGCGACGAAGGAGAGCTTGTTTTACGTGTCCAACGGATTGCGCGAGATCGCGCGCCACGAGGTGTCGCATCAATTGCTGGATCGCGCGATCGGCGCGCATTCGGCTGCGCTGACGACCGCCATCGATGAGGGCTTGGCGGTCTTTGTGGAGACCGCGCATATAGGCAGCTTTGCACTCGTCGGCAGCGGGGTCGCGGTGCTCGCGTTCTCCGATGCAAGAAGAGAGTGGTTGCTTTCGAAGAAGCGACCGCCCCTGCCGAAATTTTTCAACTTCACGTACCACGAGTTTCACGACTCGGAGTACGAGTTGGAGCACTACATGCTCGCCGGGCTGTGGACGGCGTTCTTTTTTCGGTACCGAGACGGCCTCTACTCGGACGACTATGTCGAGCTGGTGCAAAACGAATCGTGGAAACAGCCGGGGAGTGCGATTCAAAAGCGATTCGGCGTGAACCCGATCGCGCTCGAAAAGGAATTCGAGACGTGGCTCCGACGACAGCTCGACATCATGGGGTTGGAGACGGGCAGCACCGTAAGCAGCACGTATAGCGAGTCGCTGCATCGCGGGCGCGCATTCCTCGACGTCGGCAAGCTCTTAGAAGCGCGGGTGACGTTGCGATTGGCGCGAGATTACTACCAGCGCGAACTTGATGTGCCGAGCGACGACACGCGCTGGCGTTTGGCGGCGTCGCACGAGTTGTTGGCCCGCGCGTATCGCAACGCGGGAGAGGGACGTCAGGCGAAGGGTTCCGTTGCGCTTGCGATTCCGTATCGTGAGAAACTTCCGGAGTACGGCGGGACGACGCCGAAACGACTCGCGGCCTGCCACGCGTTCCTCGGACTTCTGCACGCGGAAAGCGGTTGGCTCGTCAGTGCGCAAGAGGCGCTGGAAGGAGCCCTGAAAGTCCTCGAAGCGCAGCGAAAGAAAAAACCGAAGCGCCCCGACACATGGTTTCTCCTGCCGGCCGTCCATGCGAGGCTCGGCGAGGTGCATCAAGAGCAAGGAAACAAAGAGAAAGCCGCGCACCACTTCGCGCAGGCAAAGGCGAAGTATCCAGGCGACCCGGACCTCAACATTGTGCAGGCGTGGTTTCTGGCGACGTGCATCGCAAAAGAACAAAGACACGCAAAGCGCGCCGTCGCGCTGGCCCGGTACGCAACCGAACGCAACGAAGAGTCGAGCTGGTATCGCTTGGTGTTGGGCATAGCGCTTCTACGAAATGGCGAACCCAAGCCGGCGCTGGAACAACTGACGCAATCGATGAAACAGAGCGGTGGAGGCTGCGGTCTCCACTGGAGTGCGATCGCGATAGCCCAAAAGAAACAAGGCAACGACAGCGAAGCCAAGAAGTGGGCCAAGCACAAAGAGAAAAACAACGAGTGGGCCGCGATCCCGGACTGGGCAACAAAATCAGACATCGCGCGCATGAACACGGAGGCGGCGGCGCTGTTGCGCTAGATCATCGCGCGCTTGGCCCGCGTGAGTTGGGCGGACGCGGGATCGCGCCGCTCGCGTTACTTCTTGTCCTTGGCGATGCGCTTCGCCGCCTTGTTGGCCTGCTTCTCCTTTGTGGAGAGCTTGGGCTTGTTGTTCTTTTCGCGTTTGATTTTGCCCTTGACCATAGTCACCTCGCCGCGCGGATCCGCGCGTGTATTGCAGTCCGAACAGCCGGCAGAAAGTCCGCCGACCACTTCGAATCCAAGACCAGAGTATCAGACGCCGATCGCCAGTCCGCCTGTCGAACGTGTGTCGTCCGTCCTGGCCGAGACGAAACGGATCGCGACACTCACGGAGAAGCCTCGAGCAAGTCGTTCCCGGGCCGACAAACTAGCGAGCAACACGACGGCGCCAACGGCGTAGCTCGACCGGAGCCGGACCGATGGCGACTGCGGCGCCGATGCCTTTTCGGGGGCGACTTGCGTCATTGCGCGCGCCCGCGCGCAAGTCTATTGGCTTCGAACACCGCGGCTACGTCCGCTGGGCGGATCGAAGATTTCTTTTTTTGGTTCCGGTCGTCGTTGTGAATCCGTTTTGATTGGGTGGTGGAGGTTTCTATGCGCGAGGAAATCGGATCGGATCGTCGGGCGGCTTATCGAGCGATACTGTGTGCGATAGCTTTGCTTGCGATGGCGACGGCAACGCTTGCCGGGCCGCTACAAGACTTCAAGAAGGGCGCCCGCGGCCTCGACAAGCGGGAGCGCGCGTACTTCGACGATTTCCGCAAGCAGTTCGCGAAGGCGTGGCAAGCGCGGAGCAAGGTCTTGGTTGCGTATCACCATCACAAGGGCGGTGACATCGACCAGGTCAACGACTCGATGCGCGCGCTTTGGCAAAGACTGGCCAAGATCGAGAGCGAACGGATCGAAGCGGCCCTTGCCTTGGCGCAGTCGGACGGTGTCGCGGCGCTGCCGCACCTCCTTAAGGAGTTGTTTTTAGCACTCGCCACCGCGGAGAAGTTAGATGCCGCGATTTTGACCGAACGATCGCGCGCGCAGCAGTACCTCAACGATCAGGCGCCGGCGTTTCGGCGTGCGGGCCTCCACCGACGGTTGGCGGGCTATGGCCGCGCGCTGCTTCTCGCGAAGGGCGCGCAGGAGTTTTTGTCCGAGCGCGGATGGAAAGACGCCGTCAAAAAGGATGGACGCTCTTCGATCGCCCGCCGCGTTGCGATCCTCGATCTCTTGGACCCTGCACATGCGCTCGTCCGCACCCAGTTGCGCGCCAGCGACTACCGGCTTCGCATCGTCGCTGCCGGGCGGTTGATCGGTGCGGGACCGGAAGGTGTGGACGCACTGCTCGATGACGAAAGCGAAATCGTCCGGCGCGCGCTCCTCCAAGATGTGCGCCGACTCAACCCCAACCATGCAACGTGGATCTCGTCGGTGCTCGTGCGCTACGAGAAAGCGACCGGGGGCGAACGCGAGGAGGCCTTGCGCACGCTGCGGGCTCTGACCGGCCAAACGTTTGGCGACGCGCCGAAGGCCTGGAAGGCTTGGTACGAAACGCGACGAGCCGATGTCGAAGCCGGTCGGTTCAAGCGCGACGAAGCATCGGCGGACGCGCCGCAGTCCGCAACGAAAACGCCGCTGTTTTATGGAATACCGGTGAGCAACGCGGGCGGGACCATCTTTCTTTGCGAATGGGGCCATAAGGTGACGAGCCCCTGCGACAACGTGTTTCAGCGAACCAAGCGATACGTGGACTGGTTTGGGATGGACATGAAGAAGCTCCCAGATTGGGAGCATCAGTATCCGAGTCGGCGGCGGGTGTTCCTGCAGCAGTTTTGGGGCGTCGTCGGTCAGTATCCCGACACGAGTCGCGTCGGTCTGGTGCTTTTGTCCGACAGTGCGTCGAACGACTATCCGAAGTTTCGTGCGAGCACAAACCTCGCACCCGCGATGTTGGACAAGAAGAGTCGTCGCAACCTGGAGCGCACGTTCAAGTCCGTCGTGCCCGGGTGGTCGCGATGGCAGGCGCCGTATGCCAGCCTGCTGATCGCCATGAAACTGGCGGGGCTCGACCCGGCCGGAGTGAAGCAACCCGCGCCGATCACCGCGGACACGTTTGTCCTTGTGTCCGACGGTGCGATCGCTGGATGCCGGTATCTTCTCCCCGAACACATCGTCGAGGACTTCGTGCGCCGCAACCGTTTCCGACGAGTGCGGCTGCACACGGTGCATGTCGGCACCGATGGCGAAGAGTCACGGCGCCTTCTCGAAGAGCTCGCCAAGTCCACGGAAGGAACCTACGTACGAATCACCAAGACCCCGAAGGCGCCGTAGGCCCGCACCCGCGCTCGTTGAGGCGAGAGTTCGGTCGGGGCGCGTGAAGACGATCCGTGTCGTTCGGAACCGCCTGGTCTTTGCGACTTTGCCGAATGCCCGATCTCGTGCGGCGTGAAACGAACGCGCGCGCATTGGAGCGCTGAGCGCTGGGGCGCCGTGCGGCCGTTTCGTCCGCCGTGAGGAGCGCAAACGCCCTCCGTCCGGCTGATTTGGCGGTCGGTTTGGTCCGCGTTACGATAGGGGTCGCATTTAACTGGAGCACCCGTGCGAATTGGGGGGTGGAATGGCGTCCGCCCCTTTTTTACATCCCGCACCGCCACGGTCGCGGGAATTGGGCGTGGCTCACGTCCAAAATATTCGGAGTAAACCCAATGCATCAGCAGTTTCCGACCAACGCAGAGGGGCAAGTCGTCGTCGACGGCTACGCGTTCCCGCCGTTTGACCTCGTGCGTCTTTTGCGCACCGTATTCGAGCTCGAAGACGGGGAGAGCTTCGCTGTCTTCACCGACTTGCCGAACCCGCGCGACGTGACCGACTACGCCTACTTAAAGCAGGACGGCCTCGGCCCGCAAAAGCACGCGTACAACACCCTGTTCAAAGGCGTGCAGGACAACCTCGCCGCGCTCGGCGGGACGAAGGTCGATTTCTACGCGTACGAGGAGACGGGCGGCTCGAACCTCGACCTGCCTGATTCCGTCTTCACGCCGGGGGGCGCAGAACTCGCCCTGCGCGACGTACTCAAGCAGTACTCGATTGTGCTCTACATGGGCCGTTGGTCGGCCACCGCGCCGATCACCGCGCTCGCCAAGGAGTTCGGCATTCGCGGCGCGACGATGCACGGCGCCAACGATCGCGTGCTCGCCAGTGGCCTTGCCGTCGACTACGAAGAAGTCTCCGCCCGCGCCGAGCGTATGCGCTCCGCCATGTCGAGCGCCGACTCCATGGTGCTCGAATGGGATGTGGGCGGTGAACTCTACAGCCTACGCCTGCACCTCGGTGGACAAGACGCGCAAAAGAGCCACGGTCTCGTGCGCGCGCTCGGCGACGTCGCCAACCTGCCCGCCGGCGAGGTGTACTACGTGCCGGAAGGCGGCGAGGGACTCTTGCCGCAGAAGTTTGAGGACGACGCGGAGACGATCGCGATCTTTAAGATCGAGGACCGTGGCATTGTCGGCGTCGAGAAGTTGGTTCAGGGCGACGAAGCGCTCGTGCGCAAGTACATGGAGACGATCGAGTTCGACAAGAACGCCGGTCAGCTCACCGAGTTGGGTCTCGGAACGCAGACGCTCCCGTGGGCGCACACCGACATCCAAGACGAGAAGATCCTCGGGACCGCGCACGTTGCGACCGGCCGCAGCGATCATCTCGGCGGTGACATCTCGAGCGCGCAGTTCAAGAACAAGCGCAACGCCACGCACAACGACATTTTGTTCACGCCGGAGAAGACCCCCGAGGTCAAGCTCAAGCGCGTCACGATGCACCGCAACGGCGAGCAGACCCTAATTCTTGAAGACTACGAGCCGAGTCCGTTCGTCAAGGCGCTGCTCTAGCCCGCGATCCACACACGGCGCTTGCCGTGTGTGGCGTGGACGTGCAAGCGGATCAGAAACGCATCCTTCGGCGCGCCGCCGTACCGCGGACGATGCGGTCAGCGTTGAGCGTTCTGAAGTAGGTTCCTGCGGTTGTTTCGGCGGCTCTCGTCTGAACATGCGCTTCTTGTCTACTCTCACTCGTTTCGAACCGATCGCCCACGGGGCTCGTTTCCTATCGCATGCGCTGGTTCCTTTCGCTTCTTCTTCTGACCTCATTGTCTCTTGGGGAGCGTGCTCCGAGTAGTTGGCTCGCGGTGCAGCAGCATCCTTCCGGCGCTTGGCACGTCGACGGCAAACCGGATGTCGCCGCTACCGGGGTCTGCCTACTTTCGTTTTTAGGAGCGGGCTACACCGATCGCGGCAACATTAAAGAGAACCGTTACGCCGGTCATGTGCGGCGGGGACTTCGGTTCTTGATCAAGCATCCCGGATCGAGTGTTCGTGAGCAGGCCATCGTTGTGCTCACGCTGTGTGAGGCGTACACCCTGACCAAGAACCCGCGGTACAAAAAACCCGCGGAATCCGGACTCGCTGCGCTCGTCGCGCGCGACTTTGGCGACGATCCGATGACGCGCACTTTTGCTTTGATGGCGTTGAAGTCTGGTCGCTTCGCGGGATTTGTCGTCGACGACGAGATATTTCGGCGGGAACGACTTTGGCTCGACGAGCACTCGCTCGGAAAACGATCCGCCCGCACCAACGCGGCCGAACTCCTGAGCCGCATTTACCTTGGAGCGGATCCGCGCACGGACGAGCGCATTCAGTGGCTCGTCAAGATGCTCTCTCGCGCACAGCCGCGCGACCCGTTGACTTGGTACTTCGGGACGCTTGGGATGTTCCAGGCTGGTGGCGGCGCTTGGCGCCGTTGGAACGACTGCATGAAGAAGCAGATCGTGACGTCACAACGCGCGGACGGATCCTGGGACGGACGCGTGGACACGACCGCGCTTTACACGTCCTGCCTGGAGATCTACTACCGCTACGATCGCGTGTTCGGCGCCAGTGATCCGTCCGACGCGTCCGCGAGTTTGCGGCCCGGTCCCTCTTCGCTTCCGCCGCTTGCTTCGCGCGTTGAGCTTTCCGATGGCGACGACCTTGAACTCGAGACGCTGTCCGCCACCGCTCGCGTGGAGGGGTTTCGCGTTCGTGTTCGGCTTGCGCTTTCGTTTTTTTACGGCGGTGCCGAGTTGACCGAGGGAACGTTTCAGCTTCGCCTACCGGACGGCGCTTCGCCTCACACCCTGGCATTTGGTGGTAGGGATAAGACGGCGCTGAACGCGGACGCAGCCGTGGCGTCGCGCGCTCCTTTTCGTATGAAGTCAGCGCGCATGGTCGAGCGCAAGCGGGCGCGTCACGCGTACACCACGATCGTCAGAGAGCGGGTCGATCCTGCTTTGCTCGAGTGGGATGGATCCGGCGTCTTCTCCGTGCGTGTGTTTCCGCTTGAGCCGGGGAAGCTGCACCAGGTTGTGATCGGCTACGACCAGGATCTACCTCCCAGCGGTGAGTTCGCGCTCGATCTGCCGAAAACCAAGCGGCCCATCGACGTTCGCCTCGACGACGAGGAGTATCTCGCCACCGATCAACGTCGTTTCGTGCGCGCGTATCCCGCAGCCACGGCGATGGTGGGCGGTGGCTATACGGGCGTCCGCTTGCCCCCTGAGTTGTTCGGGTGGACGGCCGCATCCGCCACATTGACGGGTTGCACTGATGTGCTGTTTGCCGATGGCAGGATCGTTGCGCGCGGCGAGGCCGTTGCCGGGGCTAAGCTCAATCTGCGAATTCGCAAGGGTGATGCGTCGCGCGCGTGGTCTATGACTCTGGCGGCGCCGGTCACGTCTTCTCTCACGCCACGGATCTACGGCGAGGTCGCGGTTTCTCGACTGGAGCCGTTCGCCCATCAGGGTGTCGGCTTGCCCGAGGCGTACGCGCGCCACTTCCGCGTGGTGCGCGCGACCTGCTCGTTGGTCATGCTTGAGACCGAGAAGGACTACCAACGCTTCGGTATACGTGCTCATGACGACGCCAGCGTTGTGCAACGCACACCGGTTCGACCGTGGCTGGATCTTCGGGCTCGCGCGACGCCGAAGCAGCGGTTGCGGTGGCACGTTGAAACACTCGGAAAATCGACGAACCTGCTGGAGCAAGTACCGGACTCTGATTTCGCGGACCTACCGCTCGACCGCGACTCCCACGCCGATCTCGCTCTTTTGTGCGAACGTCGCGAGCGCCCGCGACTCGGTTTGGTGTACGACACGCTCGCGGGAGGGAGCCGCCGCGAAAGCCTGTGCGTCCAGGTCCTTACTTCCGGCTACGAAGGGTTCTGGTCTGACTACGCGCAGAAGGCACTCGCTGTCGCGAAAGACGGCTTGGTCGTCGTGTTGCGGTGGGAGAGCGATGACGCCGACGTCGATCTTCATGTCGTGGATCCTTTGGGCGACGTCTGCAACTGGCGCCATTGCACTTCGGCTCTCAGCGGTCGGCTTGTTTCCGACCAGCGAGATGGCTTCGGCCCCGAGATCTTTCGGCTCAAGCACGCCGAGCCCGGCGAGTACGTGATCCGCGTTAATTACTTTCGCCCCAAAGGGAAGACGCGCGCCCATGTCGTCGCGATGTACGACAAAAAAATCGTCCGCGCTTCGGTCGATCTGGAGCGGCGCGATCAGATGGTCGAAGCCCTGCGCATCACCATCCCGAAGCGCTAGCGAGCTCAAACAATCCGTACGAGTTTCCTGTCACCGATCCGCGGCACGGGACATGGGTGTTTCAAAGGAGACGCACATGTCCTGGAAGAGCCCTGTCGCCGTTATCGCTGGATACATTCACCGCCAGGTGCGCAAGGAGAACGACGTCGCGCTGCGCGAGTCTGACGCGGCGATCACGGTGACCCCAAAGCTCCCGCAAGCGCACTTCATGCGAGCGCGCCTGCTCGCGTCGATGGGACGGAGCGCGGAAGCGGGCCGCGGTTACGCCGAGACCGCGGTGCTAAGCACGGGACAGCTCACCGGCATGGCGATCGTTGGGATGCTCGACAACTTGCCCGAGCTCAAGTTAATCGGCGAGGTCGTACAGCGCCGCCCGGACTTGAAGTACCAACTCGCTACAGCGATCGAAAAGAACCTGAAGGAGCGGAGCGCGCCGCCGCCCGACGCGCGCTCGACTAAGCGCCGTTTGCGCTGAGCTGCGCCTTCTGCACATAAGCAGATACGACGGGTCGGCTTGCGTAGAGCGTCGTTGCGACCCCCCGGCCGCAGATGCGGGTTAGTATCGAGGAATGCTCGACCGATTCACCGATCGCGCGCGCAAGACCATGAGCCGATCCCTCGCAGCTTCATTGCGCTTTAGCCACGACTTCATTGGCCCTGAGCATATGACGCTCGGCCTGTGCGACGAATCCACGGGCGTGCACTCCGATATGCTCCGCGATTTGGGTATGGATCTTGGGAAACTCCGAGCTGCGGTCGAGAAGAAAATGACGATCGGTACGGCGCCGGCTGGAATGAGGCAGCTTCCGTTTACGCCTCAAAGCAAGCGCGTCCTCGAACACGCGCTTGCCGAAGCGGTGCAACTTGGGCACAACTACATCGGCACCGAACACTTGCTGCTCGGCGTCCTGCGCGAACCCGACAGTTTGGGCGCACAGGCTCTGTCAGAGCACCAGGTCCGACTCGATCGCGCGCGAGAAACTTGTGTGCAGCTCTTGGGTCCTCACCATCCCGTGCAGCCGACTCGCAGTGACAATGCGGGAAGCACGGTTCGCGATTGGTTCGAGCAAAAGGTTGGAGAACGTGTCTCGGTGACATACTTCAGCGAGGAAGGCGGTGCGGCAACCGTAACGGTTCGCGGCCGCGTGAAGGGCGTGACGACCGACTTTGTGACCCTCGAACACCTCATCTACGCCGACGAAGACAATCCAGATGTAAACTCGGAGATCAACGTCTCGTGGCTCGGTATCGCGGTGTTTCATGAACGATGAAGTCAACGCGAGCGAAGTCCGGGCCCACGGCAACGGGTTCCGGACTGCTCGCAAGCCCGACGTCAAGGCTCCAGCGTCGATAGACTTAGAGCGAAGTCTATGCTGAAAACGTGGATCGTAGTGCTCGCGGTCACCGCATCGGCGTGCGCTGACGCGGCTGCCCCTCCGATGCAAGTTGCGCTGACGGTCGCCAGGCGCGATCTCGGACGCTGGGACCAAATCATCGCGGCCGATGGCAAGGATGCACTCGTCCTTCGCCGGAGCGACTCGCTTTACTCGCTCTCGATGACGACGACGGCCGCGCCCCGCAAGCTGGCGTCCGCGCCGGAATTTAAGAGCGCACGGATCGTGCGGGCGGCGACGGTGGGCGATCGCCACTGGCTGTTCATGCAGACGGCAGACACCGCTCCGTTTGCATTCGACACGGCGACCCGCCGGTTCGCCCGGTTCAAGATCTCCGAAGTTCGCGTACCCGGCAGCCTCGCTCCGCGCATCCAGGGCTGCTCTATCGTGCGTCATGCTGGCGCGGCGATTGTCATGGTCGAGGGCGGCGACAAGGCGACGTGGCCTCGCAAGGGGAACCGCCCGCTCTATTTTTGGATGAGTCTCCGGTCGGGGCGCGTGCGCCGCATGCCCACCGGATGGGATCTCGACTGCTTCTCCGCCGACCGTTCCGTCGCGGTGTTCCAGACGCCGTCGATCGAGCGTCACAAGCGGCGTCCGCGGCAGGCGTTGGACCTGGCATCGGGTGCCTTGGTCGATGCGATCCCAGACTGGCACACGCAAGGATGCATCCACTTCAGCTGGCCCGACGCCGACCGCCCGCTCCACCCCGTCTACACCAAACGCCCGCGGACCTCTGACGAAATCTACGCCGGGGGGCTCTCGCGAGACGGCAAGGTCTACCCGTTCACGCGATTGAATAAGAATTCGTACTTCGAGCGGATTGCCGCCCGCGGCGCCTTCGCCGCGTTTTGCTCCCGTCTCTCCGGGCAATCGCGTCAACCGGCCGACCTCTGGCTCATGCATCTGGAAAAGCCAGCCGCCGCGCGCGTCGTGGCCCGGAGCGTGCTGTCGTTCTCCCTGCTTGACAACGGACACTGCATCTACCGCGTCGCCGGCGCGGCGTTTTTTCGCAACCATGATTCCGGCGCAGTCTTCGACGTGTTGAAGGGCGAACGTCGGCTGCCCCCGCTTGCGCCGAACATCGCCCGTCAGAGCGGCTTCACCGACGACATGAGAATCGCAATTTCCGTGGGAGTCGGTCGCGGACCCGCCTTAGCACTGTGCCGGTTCACGCACGACCGTGGGTACTTTGGCCTGAGGATCAACGACAGGTCGCCACTTGAAAGAACCACCTGGCGGCGCTCCATCCTCGTAACTTCCAACGGCCGCCGCTACCGAACCGGCTTATTCTGCGAGGGCGATTCGCCCCGACGCGTCTGGCTCCACAACTCGGGCCGAGTGCTCGTCGAGACTGACGAGTCGGCGTTGCACGAATTCGAACTGCGCCTCCCCAGGTAGTCGGTGTCAACGCCAACGCAAACTCTGCGGTGAACTGACGTTCGGGAGGGAGCCATTGGAGTCAGGCCGGAACGTGACTCTGCATGTCAGTTAGCGGGATACAAAGGGAGTCATGTGAAGTTGTCCGGAGTTCCGTTTGTCGATTGGCCTCTGGCAGCTTCCCACGTTCCCAAGTCGCAGGGTTCATGCCATCCCCAGAAACCAAGTGTTCCCGTCGTGAGCTGTGAAATGACCCAGTCCATGCCGGGGGATACACCGCGGTTCATGAACTGACGGAGATGCCGGCGCTACCCAACTCGGTTGAGGAGGCAACGGACCCATCGTGACGGAACCGACGACCCCATTGCTTCGTGTGCGCAGTACAGGCGGCTTTCCCGACGCCCCGAAAGCGTAGCCGTCGTCGCGCGTCGTAGCGCGTGGCATGGCGCGTGCTTTCTAGACGTCGTGGAAACGATGCCCGCGTCATCGACACAACGGAGGCCACATGAATACGGAGAACGAATACAACGTCATCGTCATAGGGTCCGGCATGGGCGGCTTGACGACGGCGACCGCGCTGTCCCGAATGAAACACAAGGTCTTGCTTCTTGAGCAGGCCGACCACATCGGCGGGCTCACGCACTCGTTTTCGCGGGAAGGCTTTAGTTGGGACGTGGGCCTTCACTACTGCGGCCTGTTCGGTCGTGATCAACCAGGCGGGAAAATGCTCGACTGGCTCAGCGGCGGCACCATCGAGTTTCGCTCGGTCGGTACCGTCTACGACACGCTCCACTTTCCGGGTGGGTTCGAGCTTGCCGTCGGGCGTCCGGCCGAAGCGTTCAAGATGGAGCTCAAGGAGCGATTTGTCGGTCACGCTGCCGAGATCGATGCCTACTTCGAAGCACTGCAGTCGGGAGAGGAGGCTTTGCGTCTCGCGACTTCCGAACGTTCGATGCCCGAGCCGTTCCGCTCCGCGCATCGCTGGTGGAACAAGAGAAAGATCCAGCGATGGTGTAGTCGCACGACCAGCGAAGTCATCGCCGACTACGTTAGCGACCCCAAGCTCGCCGCGGTCTTAGCGGCTCAATGGGGCACTTTTGGCGGTACGCCCGACAAGGCGAGCTTCGGCATTCACGCAACCGTCATGAGTCACTACCTCGAGGGAGCGGGCTACCCCATCGGAGGTGCATCGGCGATTGCACGAGCCCTCGTGCCGGTGATCGAATCCGCTGGCGGCCGCGCCCGTGCCGCCACGCCCGGCAGCGCGATCTTGATCGAGAACGGAACCGCTGTCGGCGTCCGCACGAACTCTGGAGAGGAGTTCAGAGCGCCTGCCATCGTCTCGGCGATTGGAGCCGGCGAAACCGTCAAACGCCTTTTGCCGCAACAAATCCGTGAACAGGCCTGGGCCGTTGAGATCGCCGGCTTGAAGCATTCCGTTTGCCACTTCGAGATTTACCTAGGGTTCAAAGGGGACGTTGCGCGCCATGGCGCTACGCGTTCGAACCATTGGTTTTACGAGAGCTGGGACACCGGCAAGGGAATCTGGTCCGATCTCGATAGTCCGATTCCGGCGGGGTTCGCGTCCTTCCCTTCGCTCAAGGATGAAACACACGACCCAGGCCCCGCGAACCATCACACGGGCCAGTTCATGGTTCTTGCCGATTGGTCCACCGTCGCGGAGTTTGCCGAAGGCGGTGCAAGGGAGCGGCCCGATGAATGGGCAGCTTTCAAGAAGAGCATCGAGACCCGCATGCTGGCGTACTACACAGAGAAGTTCCCGGCACTGGCGCCGCTCATCGTCTATTGCGAGCTCGGTACTCCGCTTGCCACCGCGAAGTTTACCGCGCACGAAAAGGGCGGCTTCTACGGGCTCGAAACGACGCCGCGCCGCGTCCTGTCGGAGGCGCTCAGCCCGCGCACGCCGGTCGCCGGACTCTACCTGTCGGGGCAGGATGTGATGACACCCGGGATCGCCAGCACCCTTTGGGGTGGCATGCTCAGCGCAGCAGCGATCGATCCGCGCGTATTCATGAAACTAGGGTGAAAGGACCGTCATCACAAACGAGCATCCCAACGTGGCTCTCTTCAAGAGGTTGAATCTCAGCGACCTCGGCGGCTGCGTTGATCTGTTTGCAGGGGGAAGGGCTGCTGCTGATCAAGAAGAGAGCAAACGGATAACCCGCCGGTGCAAGTGTCAACTACCGTGAACTAATGCGTATGTCTGCTCCAGACGTTGTTCCTCTCTGTGCTGCTGACGGGAATCGGAGCGGCCGATAGGGCGGATCCGCCGTCTAAATGGAACCAGGCCCTCAACGAGGACTTACGGTCGTGAGTTGTCCATGTTCCATGTAGTCCACAGAGTCCGCGGCTGTCATAGACGAGCCCAGATGCGCGGTTCTCACAGACGGCAGCTAGAATTCCAACGTGGGGCGGATCGTCGGGCAACAGTGCGGGGTGTGCGAGGCCGTCGTTCGTTTCGCGGAGGAGGCACGCCCGTGTCCGGAGTGTCGCCGCATCGTGCACCACCGTTGTGTCGCCTCGAGTTCAGACGCGCACCGGTGCCGTATGTGCGGGTCAGCCGTCCGACCGGATCGGCGGCGACTCCTCTGGAACGTCCACCTCACCGACCAGGGAACGGTTCGCACGATGGGGATCGTTCTCCTGGTGATCGCGACGACCCTTTCGCTGATCACCGGCACTATCCATCCGGGTTCGCTGGGAGCTCGATTGGGCATCCTCGGACTCGCGATGACTCTGTTTCCTTGGGTCGAGTCGTTTCGCGCACGGTACGGACGTCGTCGCCGCCGTCCGTCCAACACACCGCTCGGTGCTCAGGCCATTGCCGGTCGGTTCGAGCGCGCACTGTATGTCTCTTACGACCTGCCGCTCTTTCCGATCCGCGGCTCGGGCACGCTCCGGACGGATCGGTCGGGCATGCATCTCGTCGGGCGCCCCGTCACCACGCCGGTGCGGGCCTGGATCCATGTGGGTGGACTCCTGTTGACGGGATTCGCCACGGCGCTGGCGCTTCTGCTGACACCGGCCGCCTGGTGGGCCGTCGGCGGGATTCTTCTCGTCTGGCTTGCGCTCGTGCGGTGGGCGCCTCATCCGCCGCGCATCATTGAACACTTCGTCCCGTGGGACCACGTGGAGTTGGCGCGGGAGGATGGCGGCGGCCGAGTCGAGATCCGAGTCCGTCCGCCCACGCAATTCCTCGGCGACGAACTGACCGCCGGCGCGATCTTCTTTCGGTCCGATGCGCGAAGTCGTTTGCTGGAGACGATCGCAGCCCAGCTCGGTCTCTGACAGCTATCAGGTCAGCCGGGCTTCAAGGGCAGTACCGGATCGCGCTGCGGCTGTGCTCTTGGCCGTCGCTCAGCATGATCGGCTGAGTAAGGAACTTGTGAGTTCGATCGTCGCGGGTAGCGACGACATTGCGACGAAGCTGACAGAGAGTTTGGTCCGAGGTGGGCATGACGAGGTGGAGCCCCTCGTTCGCGTCCTGAACCGGATGCCGCCGTCCAGCAAGCTGCTACCGTGTTCGGGTATAGCGCGCCAGCAGCAGACGCTGAGGCACGAGCACTACTGCTTAAAGCGTGGGGTGGCTCGACCGAGCGGGCTCTTGAAGAGTTCGAGTTTATCGATGTTCGGTCTGAGGATGATGTCGTTGCGAGTTGGAGCGAGTTTGTCCACACACACCACAACAACTACGCGACTTCATTCGCGGGCTCGTATGCGGCGCTTCACCCACGGCGATCGTGTGAAGATGTTCTTACTCGCACGCTGGACGTTGAGTGGACAGAGCCTCACCCCCTCCCGATCGGCGCTAGCCTGGTCGAGCTTCTTGAGCCCTACTTCGAGCGAGAGTTGGACATGTCGAGCGGGTGGTGCGCGGGGCCGAGCACGCAAGCGCATCAGCATGAGTAGCAGTGCGCAATACGCGGGTAACCGATCGCGCGTTTGAACATCGGCGCGAATCACACAAACCCCGAAGAACACGGAGCCGACCGCGGGTCCGAAGCCAGAGGCGCCACCGGGTGCCCGACTCCTGGCACCGACCGCTCAAACGTCGAGCTCCAACATCGTCAGATGTTGGGCCATCCGAG
>JAJFFF010000051.1 GCA_021776785.1 Planctomycetota bacterium
CAGCCGCGGAGCTCCCGCGGGTCGGTCCGTCGTCGATGCAAGGCGCACCTTGATTCCCGCCCCTTTCTCCACGCGCACGTCGCGCCACTGTCGTGCGTTCCCTTCCCTGAGCGCGAACGACTCGCTGGCGCCGCGAGCCCAGTAGTCGGCGCTCGCGGTGACCACGTAGCGACCCTGGAGCGGCACCCCGACGACCCGGTAGCGCCCGTCGCCATCCGTTACGGTCTGCGTGGTCGCCCCCGAGGCCCCGATGATTCCGAAATCGTAGCCACCGTCCTGCTCCTCGCGCTCGACGTACACGTCAGCTTCGGCCACGGGGAGCCCCGCAGAGTCGAACACCCGACCCTCGACGACTCCGCCGATTCCGACGCGGACGACCAGGTCCTGTTGGGGACCATGTACCGCGTGGTAGCCGGCGTAGCCCGGCACGACCACGCTGAGGATGACCGGCCGCTCCGCCGCAACCGCGCCGATCTCGAAACGCCCCTGCGCGTCGCAGACCAAGAACGCGTCGTCGTACGGGTCGACCATCTTCACGTCGTGGTTGATCTCGGTGCGTTCCTTCTCGTCCCACGCATAGACGCGCGCGCCCGCGGCCGGCCGATCGCCCGGAAGCAGGACCGTGCCCCGAAGTGGCTGCCCGGAGGTCAACTTCACTGTTTCCGGCATTTCCCGATCCCACCGGCTCCCGATCCAATCGAAGTGGGTCACATACCCGGGCTTCTTGACCATCAGGGCCGCTGACCGACAGGACGCTTCGTGCAGAGCGACATCCCCGAGGCCGTTCGAGATTCCACCGCGCACCTCGCGCTTCTTGATGCTGCACGCGATGATCCACGCCTGCGCGCCCTCGATCGGTTGACCGGTGGCGGCGTCGACGATGGTGGTCTGCTTGGTGCCAAGCCAATCGATGGACTCGGCATCCTCTTCTTCCGTCTCTTCCTCTTCGATTTCCTCGTCTTCCACGTCCGTCTCGTCGAGTTCTTCCGACGGGCTCCGCGAATCCGCGATCTGCTGGGCTGGATCGGCGGGGGCGTCGAACGCGAATTGGGAGTCTGTCTCCTCGGTACGCGAGCGTCGGGCTGCTTCGCTGCGGAGTCCGAACACCATGAAAGCGGTCGCCCCGACGCTGACGAGGAGCACGAACAAGACCGCCTTCACAAGGAGAGGAACGGGCGGCGCTCCAATCCGTTCGATCTGTGATTCGTGTCCAACCGGACAGATGTTCCAGCGCCTAGTCCTTCGAACTCGGGTCTTGGAAATCGATCCGAATCGCGGAGCGGTGATCGAACCCCCAAAGCGCGCCCTCTCCCGCCGCGAGCCTCAGGCTATCGGGGGTCCCGCGGCGCATGGGTAGACGGAGCTCGTCGGCAACTTCATTCGTGCGGAGATCGACTTTTACCAAGACGTAGGGGACCCGAGCGATAGCGGAGCAAAACGTCGAGATCCATACACCGCCGTCCCAGTAAACCGGCGTTTTCGGCGCGGAGTGAACCGCGCAAGCACTCTCCATGCTCCTGAGCAGGGGGATCGTCGCGACGACAAGATTGGTGTCGACATCGATTCGCGTCGCGAAGGGTTTGGCGCCGGTGTCGCGTTCGCCCAACACCCAAATCGAGCCGCCAACGAACGCGATTCCATCGGTAGGCCGGTACGGACCAATCGGGATCTGCGCGATGATCTCGCTTGTGCGCGGATCGATGCGGCGCACGACGCTTATGGGAACGGACCCCTTTGTAAGGTCCCAGGCCGATACGTTGCCCTCGAAGGCGAGCTGCCAAATGGAACCCGCACCGAACGTCATTGACCCGTAAGGCCCTCCTCGCGTGACGACCCGCTGTCGGATCCGGTTGTTGCTCCTATCGATGGCGGATACGGCACCCGTGTAGCGGTTGTAGGCCCAGACTGCGCCGTCGCCGACCGCGAACGGAGAGCCCACCGCCCCGATGGTCGCCACATCGCGATTCGTTTTGAGATCGCGTCGGTACAGATCGCCGCGGCCGGTGATCTTGGTCATACCGTCCGAGAACCACATCGAGTCATCGTCTATCAAGAGATCCGGCGATCCCGCCGTCCATGGCCTGGAGAGCGTCACGACATCGTACGAATTCGGATCGATTCGTACGGTCTTGGGGAGTCCCCACACGCTTCCACGGGTCGCCCAAACCGAGCCCGCGAACGCATGCACGTGTGTGTAGAGATGGGAAGGAACAGCGATGGTCGTGATCTGAACGGGCTGTCCGCGGAGCGTTCGACTCTCCAGCGCGTGCGTCGTACCGGTCGGCGTGGCGCAGCCAAAAAACGACAACGCGCCGCAGGTGAGCCATGCACACAGCAACGGTGTAGCGTTGAGAGGTTTGGTGGCGGCGATCGGGTAGCGTGTCATCGAGTCATCTCCTTCCGTCGTTTGTTCGAACCGCAGGCGGCGGCAATGCGACGCGCCACACGGCCAGGTAGACCTGGTCATGCGCCGCCTTCAGCAGGGCGGTCAGACGCCCCTCCGGCGTCAGAGCCAGTCGACAAACGCGTAGGGGGTGGTGGCCAGGAGAGGCGTGCGCGCGCTGGCCCCTGTCGAATCCGAGTGGCAGCGGTCCGAGTCGCGCGAGCCGTCGCCCGTCGTCGAGGCACCACACCGTGATGGAGGTCGCTGTCGCGGCGGCCACGAGTCGACTGTCGCTTGAAAATGCGATGGCGGCTGCAGGCTCAAGCCAGTCCTCGTCGAGATGGGCTTGCGCCATCACGAAGACGGCTTCCGGCGTTATCGCGTCGTCGCTCGCGCTGCTGGGCTTCGAAACTAGTTCTGCGCATCGCCAGAGCTCGACGTGGCGCCCCGAGTTGTGGGCAAGCCACCGGCCGCACGGCGAGAGCAAGAGACCCGGCGGCCCCCATCCGGTCGCTTCGGGTCGGCGTGTGTCAAACGTTGCAAGACCGCGTCCGCTGGCGGTAAGTACGAGCGCTTGGTCCGGTTGGAGCCATGCACCGTCGACGCGAGCGACGACGTACTCTCCCGCACGCGCCGCTCGCGCGACGCGAGGACCGCGCACGCCAAGCTTCAGATCGACTTGCACGGCGATGATGCCGCTTTGCGCCCCGACTCGGAGTTCGCCGCGCCTGGTGAGTCGCACTGGCTTCCCGTTCGTGCCGAAGGTTGCTTTCGCTACATCGTTCTCATCGGCAGCGAGAGTAAGGGCGAACCGACCTGCGGAGTCGCGTTCGAGTCGTCGCGCGAGTCCTTGGCGCTGCGCGACGAGCAGGGAATCACCGCGGGCCGAGAGTGCCGCGGACACGGTCCCCACGGACGAGAGAAACGTTCTCGAGCGGCCCTCGTGCGCAAGATGCGCTCGGCGCGAATCCACGTCCAGCACCCAGACGCGATTGCGTTGGTCGATCAGCGCGAGGACACGTCCGTCTTGCGAGAGGGTGGGGAGCGCGAAAAAACCACTGCCGGCGTCAGAGCGGGTCATGACGACGCCGGCGAGTTCCGGCACGGCAACGAGTCGGTAGCTGGTTTCGAGGGTGGCGCCCTCGCTTTTGCCGGCATCCGAACTCTGGACGTCTACGCTCGCGACCGCGCCGTGACCATCAAACCGAACCAGCGCACGGAACCGCCGGCCGCCCGCAATACCTCCCACCGGCAAACCCGACGGTATGGCGGCGGTGACGAAGACACGGCGATCGGTGGCCCACTCGTAAATCCGGTGTGTTGGCGTGTCGAGTAGGTCGGGTGCACCCAACAGCGCGCGCACTTCTTTGGCACTCTTCCCGCGTAGGGTCTCGGGCAAATCGTCGATCCGGTCGGGACCCTGATCGGGAAGCGGCAACGACAAGCAACCTGCGAACGCGAGGAGAAGCGGCGCCGCGGAACGGGCTGCGGTTCGCAAGAAGCGGAGGCTCAGCCTCGATCCGCGCACGACTCCCGGTGTGCGCACGCCCGTGCGTTGGTGTCGCGCATGTGTTTTTGTACTCCTCGCGGCCATCCTCATCGGTCTCACTCCATCTCATCGGGAGATCAGACAGGCTGGCGGGTTGGATCCAGCAGGCCATGTCGTCGCCCGGTATTCGCAAGTAGCACACAGCCCGTGCCAACGGCACAGTCCGGGTCGACCCGCCTGGGTTGGTGAGTGCCGCGCGGGGCGCTCGGAACGATGGGGCGCGCGGGGCGTTATTCCTCAGCGACTTCGTGATCGGAGGAAGCTTGTTCACGCGGCGCAAAAAGGTACAAGCCGGTGGCACAACGGTCGATGGTTTTTCCCCTTCGACAATCTCGACGCACGGGACTGAAAACACAATGGATCTCCACGCCTGGATCTCGGTCGCGACGTTGCTCACGGCTATGACCCTGTTTGTAAGCCGCTGGATTCCGCTTGAGGCGACGGCGCTCGGGATCCCGGTCGTGCTTGCGTTCACAGGCGTGTTGAATCCGGAGCAATGTCTATCGGGATTTAGCAACCAGGCCGTCGTGGCGCTCGGCGCGATTTTCATTCTGGGCGCTGGCCTGAAAGAGAGCGGCGTCGCGACCCTCATCGCGCGCGGGCTCCAACGCGTCGGCGGCGGTAGCACGACGCGTACGATCGTCATTCTCATGATCGCGGCGGCCGTGATGAGCGCGTTCATGTCGAACACCGCGACGGTGGCGGTGCTCTTGCCTGCGGTCGCCTTGCTCGGGAGGCAGTCGAACATGAACCCGGCAAAGCTCATGATGCCGCTCTCGTTCGCGGCGATCCTCGGCGGCACACTGACGTTGATCGGCACGTCGCCGAACCTCATTCTCGGCAATGACCTGCAACTGCGAACGGGCTCTGGGCTGGGCATGTTTGAGTTCGTGACGGTCGGCGGGCCGGTGACGGCCGTGGGCGTCGCGTTCATGGCGTTGATCGGATGGCGCATGCTTCCCGAGCGCGGATCGGGAGAACGGCGGCCGCGCGCCGAGGAGGTCCTCGCAAGCGCGTACGGCCTCACCAACAAACTTGTTGTGATGCGAGTGAATCCGGACACGCCGATCGTCGGACGAACCATCGCGGAGGTGGGCTTTGGTGTCAGGTACGGGCTCGACATTGTCCTGCTGATGCGCGGTCGCCGGTCGATCCATCCACGCCCGGACCTCGTACTCGCCCTGGGCGACGAACTCTACGTCGAGGGTGAACCGGCGGATGTCGTGCGGGTGGTGGAAGAGAAGGGCTTGACCGCGGGGCCTACGGATGCGGCGGAGCTGGAACGTATCCTGACGCACGGGCTTACGCTCGCGGAGGTTAGCGTCGCCCCGCGGAGTGCTGCGCTCGGCAAGACGTTTCGCGAACTCGCGTTCCGGCAACGCTTTGGCCTGAACGTGATTTCGATCTGGCGCGGCGACAAGGTGTTCACCGCGGCGACTGGGGATACTCCGCTGCGGTTGGGCGATGCATTCCTCGTGTCCGGTATGCCGGCGCGCGTGCACGCGCTCGCCCATCATCCGGACTACGTCGTGCTCGGCGAAGGCGAGGTGAGCAGCGAGGATGTGCGCCGCGCGCCGCTGGCGGTTTTTCTGCTGGTGCTCACTCTCTTGCCGCCGCTTCTCGGTTGGATGCCGTTGGCCATCAGCGCGATCGCGGGCGCGCTTGCGATGGTGTTTACGTCGTGCCTCTCGATCGCGAGCGCGCGGAAGTCGGTGGACTTCACGATTCTCTTTCTTGTGATCGGCACCATTCCCTTAGGGATCGCTCTGGAGCAGAGCCAGGTCGCGGCCAAAATGGCGACGGCGGTGCTGCTGCTCGAACCCAGCGTGGGGGTGCCGGGGCTGATCGGCGCCCTGTTTGTTCTTGCCGCCGTGCTTAGCACAACGAGCAACAACAGCGCCGCCGCCATCATCCTGGCGCCGGTGGCGGCAGAAGTCGCCGCGGCCTCGCCGCTCGACGTGTCGCGCGCATTCCTCGCGGTCGCGTTCGGTGCGAGTTGCACGTTCGTGCTTCCGTTCGCCCACCAGTGCAACCTGCTGGTGATGGGGCCCGCGGGGTACTCCACGCGTGACTTCGTTCGCGTTGGCGTTCCGATGTCGATCCTGATGGCCGTAACAACCGTTACGCTGTTGTCTTTGGGTTGGTAGTGAGGGTGCTCTGAGCCGAGAGCGCATCAACTTTCATGGCCGGAGCGGGCCATCGCACGCGGCCCCTCCTAAGATTCGATGACCGAAAAAAACGGAGCACGCGCATGGCGTACTCCGTTCCCATTCGGTTCCCTCGGGTAGCCGCTAGTCCTTGTGGCAAAGCCCGTCCGGCCCATCGGTTCCGGCGCGCGCCACTTCTTCCGTGACGTGTTCCGCATGAATCGACAGTGGAGCTCCCCATCCGACCGCGAGCAGAGTCCACTCGAACTCCAGGACACCGCGCTTGATCCGCTTCACATGAAGCGCCACGAAAAAATCGCGACGTTTATCGGCCCCACAACGCAGAACATAGGTGTGGCCAGGCTTCGCCTGAACGAGTTTGGTCCATGCGCCGTCCACTGGAATCGCGTTCACGGTCTGAAGCGCCACTTTGCCGAGATCGACAGCTTCGCCTTTCACATGAAGATCCTGGTTGTGGCAAAACCACACGTCGGCGCGGTTCTTAAACTTCTTCATGTCGCCCGAAACGCACGTGAAGGAGTACGCGCCGGCACCGTAGCTGTCATTTGTCATACGCATGCTCAACCGCGCTCTCGCGGGCTTGGTTCCGCAGCGCTTGGCGAGTTCGTTCCCGGAGAGAACAAGGCTGCGCCCGCTTGCGATTCGCCACTCGGTCCTCTCCTTCTTCATCAGAACGCCCAGCGATGCTCGCTCTTCGAGATCGGGCGTTCTGAATACGACGAGCGCTCGATTCTCTTTTTCGATGACCTTGGTCACCGTCGCCGCCAACAGATCCTCATAGAGATCGCCCGGACTCAAACGCGTTCGGTAAACCTGCTGCGTGAACAGGGCCTTGTCGAATCGTCGTGCGGCCGCCCTTTCCTTACGAACTTCCTTCAGGGCCTTTTGTATGTTCGCGAACGCCTCCTTGGCCGACAGCCGAGACTCGGCCTCCGATCCCGCAGCGAGTACTCCGACGATCACAATCAAGGCTTTCCAGTTACTCATTTCTTTTCCTTTCTCCAGGGGAGAGCTGGATCCTAGCGCTGAATCGGTCGCTCCGACGCGAGGTTCACAAGTTCGTTGCATCCGCGTGTGGCGACATGCCGCGCGGCGGTGCAAAATTGACGTGTGAAGCGCGCCGTCGTCTCCGCCAGTCTTCTCGCAGCCGCGCTCGCGGTTGTGATGCTGGGCCTGCGTGCGGCTCGGTCGGCGTGGGAATTGGAGCGCAACCGACATGAGCGTACCGTCGACCGTGAGTTGATCTGGTCCACCCGACGCGCGGCCCTTGCGCTGCGAGATCTCGTTCGGAGGAACCGTGTGGGCGAACCCGTTGCGGAGCTCGCTGTGCGCGCCGTCGTGAGCGACGCCTCCGTGCCCCTCACGCCCGCACTCGCGGATGCGCGCGAGCTTGAAAGAGACAGTTCTGGCCGCGCCATGGACGCCTACATGGGGATCATCCTCGACACAAATAGCGCTCTCGAGGAATCGGCGGCGCGCCGCGCGGTCGCTCGACTCCTCGCGCGATCCAACTCGCCGCGCGCGGCGCTGGCTATGCTCCGCGTCGCCCAAGCATTGACCGACCTTCCGCAGGACGAGCGGGATCGTCTCACGCAGGCCACCCAGCAGTATGCGACAGGCGCGCCGGACGTCCCTCTGCGCCCAAAATCGTTGCGCGAGGCCGAGGGACGCCTTCTGGCCGCTCCCGACCCCGACCAGCTCATCCTTTTCGGCGAGGGCGAAGTGGCCTGGCTCGGCCCGAACTCCGTCTCCAGCACATCGCTTGATGATCTCATGCGCGCGGTCGTGCCTGGCTACCGTCAAGTCCGATGGCAACGAAGCACGTCGGGAGAGGGGCGCGCTCTTCCGCGACCGTTCCCGCGCCTCTGGTTGGCCGCCACTCCTGAAACACTCGCCGCGGGCCACGCGGCGGCCCGGCGCCTCCGGCATGCACACACTCTCCTCGCGATCCTCGGTGGGTTCATACTCGGCGCCGCGGCGGTTGCTGCGTGGATCGTGCTCGGCCGGCAGCAACGATTCGAGCAGCGTCGTACCGGTTTTTTGTGCGCGGTCACCCACGAGCTAAAAACACCCATCGCGAATATCTCACTCTATGCCGAGCTCATTCGCGATCACGGGCATGAGGATCCTGAGCGCGTAGGGTCATTTGCAGGCATCGTCCTCGAGGAAACGGCCAGACTGCGGGAGCGCGTGGAGGAGATGCTTGCAGTCGCAAGCGGGCGCGAGGAACTTCCGGCGGCCGACTCAAGTTTCGATCCCGTACTCGTGGTCGCCGACGTTGTTGCGCAGTTTGAGTCCCGCGTGGAGGACTCCGCCATGCGGATCGATATCCCCGAACCTGGCGAACGCGCGCGCGGAGCAGAGCCGCTCTTTCGGCGCGCGGTGGAAGGCGTTCTCTCCAACGCTGTGCACTACGCTGCGGGTACCTTGATCGCGGTGCAACTCTCGCGCGACGAGTCGAAATGGACGCTCCTCATCGACGACGCGGGGCCGGGGATCCCGGCCAGTGAACGCGAGAACGTGTTTCAACCGTTCTTTCGACTCGATACGGCGGTCCGGTCCAGTGGCGGCACGGGGCTTGGGCTTGCCCTCGTTCGGCAATGCGTGCAAGACTGCGGCGGTGCCGTTACCGCCGAAGAATCCGACGCCGGCGGTACGCGCATCCGTTTGACGCTGGAGCGCGTGCGATGACGACCATCCTCATCGTCGAAGACGACGCGCACCTGGCCGCGGGGCTTCGCTATAGCCTGGAGCGCGCCGGATACAACGTCCGGCACGCCGAGGACGGACCGACGGGCCTGTTGTTACTCGAGGAGTGCCGTCCCGATCTGATCGTTCTCGATCTCATGCTGCCCGGCATCGATGGGCATACCGTGCTACGCCGCGTGCGCGAAACCAACCCCCGACTTCCCGTGATCATTCTCTCCGCGCAATCCACCGAGAACGATCAGGTCCGCGGTTTTGCGTCCGGGGCGAACGACTACATGGGAAAGCCCTTTGGGGTGCGGGAGCTCTTGGCGCGAATCCAAGCACGACTCCCCGAGATCCCCCTTGCCGACACCACGTTTGCGTTCGGACCGGGAACGATTCGCCTCTCGGCGCTGGAGTACGTCGACCAAGGTCGATCGGTGGCGCTGACGCCTACCGAAGCTCAGTTGCTTCGCGTTCTTCATGCGTCGGTCGGGGAACCTGTCGATCGCCGTGACCTACTCCGAGAAGTGTGGGGCACACGAAGTTCCACGACGCGGACACTCGACACGCACATCCGTCGATTGCGCCAAAAACTAGAACCCGACCCGACCAACCCGCGCTACATCCGAACGGTCCACAGCGTGGGCTACCGACTCGACCCAAACGGCATTTGTTCGTAGCCTTGTAGTTCTTGGGGTGGTTCTAGGCAGGTTAATCCGTCGCCGGGGCGGCAACGCTCGGTCGCGTAAGGGCGATGCAATACGGCGCTCCGTTGCCGCCCGCGATCGTGAGCTTTCGCACGCAAGCTGCGCCTAGTGGTAACGTTGAAGATCAAAGGCACTCTGAGCGGGCATTCCATAGTGGTATGAAAATCGTAACGATCGGCTGCCAGCACGTGCAACGGATCTGGCGAGCGGCTCGCGCCGTGAGCCGGAACGACGACGCCGCGTGGGACTGTGTTCAAGAAGCGTTTTTGACGGCGCTGGTTGTCAAGCGCAAGATCGCGGACGAAGACGCCGTGGCGTGGCTGTGCGGTGTCGCGCGCAACCACGCACGCCACTGGACACGAGGCAACGAACGCCGGCTCGCCGCGCATGAACGACTCGCGAAACAACAGCGCCCGCGCGCGCCCGTCGATCGCCTGACTTTAAACGACGCCCTCGCGCAACTCCCGGCGACGAAGCGAGACGCGGTTGTGCTTCGTTACCTAACGCGGCGCACATTCGCCGAGGTCGCCGAGGCGCAGGGAATCACGGAAGCTGCCGCGAAGGCGCGCGTGCGTAGCGGCCTGGCTGCTTTGCGATCCGCTCTCGGCGCCGCCGTCGCGACGGCGTTGCTCGCCACGGCCGCGGTGGCCGGCGTGGCGCCGTCGCTCGCGCAAGCGGCGGCCGGCGGTGCCGCACCGCGGTGGCTACCCGTCACCGCGGTTGCGTGTCTCGTCGTCGTCGCGACTTTGCTGGCGTGGTGGCCCGACCGCGGCACGGGCTCGTTTGTGCGTGGATCGGCGGTGGACGTTTCTCCCATCGCATTGCTGCGCGACGGACAGGAGCCGGCCGTTTTACCCAAACCCGTTGCGGCGCAACAACGCAAGGCGCGCGCCGTCACCGTCCTCAAGGGCGTCGTCGCCGACGAGAGCGGCGAGCCGGTCGTCGGCGCCGAGGTAACCGTCGTGGCCGACGTCGGCGGCATGCGCCCGCAGTTTGAAACGCCGTCGCCGCCGCTCCCGCCGCGTTCGGTGCGGACGGGTGTGGACGGCGCGTTCGTGGTTGACATGGTCGAGGGGTTGTATCGCGTCGACGCCGTCGCACCGGATGCGCGCCGCGGTACGGTCAAGATGGCGCTCCCGCTGGCTGGACCGATCCGCGTCGTCGTTCGCGAGGTGACGCGGCGTGACATCGTCGTACGGGTGATCGACCCTGCGCGCGTGCCGGTGCCGAACGCGCGGATAGAAATCGTCGCGTCGCGGAGACGGCGCGCGCAACCGTATCAATTCCAGGGCGTGACGGACGCACGCGGCGAACTGATCGCGCCTTCGGTCGGCGCGTCATACGCGATCGTGCGCGCGACGGCAGCGGACGGACGTTGCGGGTGGTGTGCTGGACACCAACTCGACACGGCGGACGCGGAGTCGATCGTGCTGACCGTGGATCGCGCCGGCGTGTTGTCGGGCGGTCTCCACGGCGTGCCGGAAGACGCGCTCGCCGACGCTGTTGTCGTCGCGCACCAGCGCGTGTGGCAAGTGCCCTATCTCCCGTCGATCGGGTGGACCCACGAGGCGCCGGTCCAAGCCGGACGGTACCGGTTTGACGCGCTCCCGGCGGGTCCGTACACCCTTTCGCTGCGGTCGCCCGCGGGCGTCCGTCTCGTGTTGCCGCCTTTCTCGAGCGGCGGCACGCCGTTACCGAACTCGCTCGACGCGCCGCGGGCAGCCGTCGCGTCAGGCGCCGTGACGACTTGCAATCTCGAGGTCACGCCGGGCGGCACGATCGCCGGCGTGGTCCGGACCGCGCGCGGACCGGTTACCGGTGCCCGCGTCGACGTCGCCTTTGTGCCGCTTCGCGCATACCAGTCGTTTGGCTATCGCATCCAGGGCGCTGAAATCTGGAGACTCGAGTCGATGCCGATGGCGGAGTCGCCGAGTCCGCTGGTCGTACGCAGCGCCTTGACCGGAGCCGACGGGTCGTATTCCGTCGCGGGGCTTCCACCCGGGCTTCATCGCGTGGAAGTGTTCGCGCGCGGCCTGAGCTATGACCGTCGGGACGCCGTTCGCGTGGAGGATGGCGAACCCGTCATGCTCGCCCACGAACTCGCGCGTGCCGGCATGCTCCAGATCGCGACGTCGTTCAGTCGTATCGGCGTTGTACGGGCCGGCGCGCCGCAGCCGAATTGGATTGCGTACTTGCCGCTGGGGGAAGGCATGACGGTGGCCGGGCTGGAGCCGGGCGTCCATGACATCGTCGCGTTGGACGCCAAACGCGGCTTCGTCCGCATCGGCAGTGCAACGATCGAAGCGGGGCGTACGACCTGGGTGGACGCGCGCGGCGGCGGCCCCGTGCGCGTTCGCGGTCGTGTCACCGGGCCCGCCGGGCCGCTGGCCGGCGCAAGCGTCGCCAATGGCTACGGCTGGTGTGGTTGGACGGGGTCCGACGGCGCGTTCGAATTCGGACTCCCGTTCGCGGCGACGTACGTCAACGCGTTCCTGGTGCGGAACGGACCGTTGGAGTGGCAGTTCGACTTTGCTCCGATGCACGCGCGGGAAAAACGGTGGAGCGGGGAGCTCCGCATGGGCGACCATGCCGTTGCGCTGCGCACCGTAGACAGCGACGGCGCGCCGGTCAGCGCCGTGTGGCGTCTCGCATCCGCGCGGCGCACGCGCGGAGCGCCCTGGTTGCGGGAAGGGAGTGGACGCACAGGCGCCAACGGCTATGCCGGGCTCGAGAATCTGTCGCCGGGACCCTACGAAGGTGAGGTACGGTTCCCGAACGGAGTGCGCGCACCCGTGCGGTTCCGCGTTCCGGCGGCGGCGGCCGTGACCGTTCGAGCGCCGGCGGCGGGAACGCTATCCATCCGCGCGCGGCACAACGACCGGCACGGCGGCCGGCCGACGGAGGGCGCGCTCGTCGTCGTGTACGTTTGGAGCGGAGACGGGCCCGCGCCTCGCGACAACAACGAGCTCACTCGCCGGTCGGTTCAGCGCAGCGGACACACCGATCGGCACGGCGCACTGCGGATCCAAGGGTGCGTTGCAGGAACGGCCGTTGTGCACGTGTTCCCGCCGAATTCTCGAAGGCTCGACGCAATGGCGATTCGGCGGGTGACGGTTGTGCCCAATCAAACGACGGCGTTGGTCGTCGAGACCGGCGCCGCCGACTAAACGCGTCCGGGTTGAATGAGAGCTTTTTCGCCCTTAGAGATCCGCCTTTCGTGGATTGACGTAGCAGCAATGCCTGAGTCGCACGGTAAATTGGATGGGTGGCACGCGAAGACACACGAGTGAAGCTGACGCGATCCGACGGAGGGCGCGCGGCCGAGCACCCGCCGGTCGAGTCCGTTGCCAACGGGTTGGATGTCATGTGGCAGCTCACGCTGGATACATGGGCGTTCCGTGGAGAATTCGATGCTGAATCCCGACTATCGCGACATGTTGTCCGCGTTGTCCGCGGAAAGGGTTGAGTACCTCGTCGTGGGAGCGTACGCACTCGCGGCGCACGGACTGCCGCGGGCAACCGGCGACATCGACATCTGGATTCGAGCGACTCCTGAGAACGCTGGCCGTGTGTGGAGTGCGCTGCAGCGATTTGGGGCTCCGTACGGAGATCTGACGCGGAACGATCTCGTCAGCCCCGGCACCGTATTCCAAATCGGAGTTGCCCCGCGCCGGATCGACTTGCTCACCGCGATCGACGGCGTGGACTTCGAATCGGCCTGGAGCCGGCGCGAGTCGCGGGTGATCGACGGACTCACGGTACCTGTCTTGTGCCGCGAAGACTTGCTTCTCAACAAGCGCTCGACGAACCGCCCGAGGGACCAACTTGACGCCGAGTGGCTGGAGCAGAACGACAGCTGAGACGGGCTCCCCGCGCCCCTTCTCATCCAGCTACCCCACCCCTTGAGCCAAACACCCATAGGGCTTGGAAACGGCGAGCAGACGCCGGCGAAATGATCACGCGCGCTGGCGTCGGCCGCGCGACTAGAAGACGTAAATCCGAACTCCTTTGCTACCCGGAGTATCTTGCTGTCCATGCCCGCCGGGTTCGATTCGCTTGCTCTTTCGCCTTCGTTGCTTGCTGTTGTTGCAGAACTTGGCTACGTCGAGATGACGCCGATTCAGGCGCGGGGCATTCCTGTACTGCTTGCGGGCGACGACTTGATCGGCCAGGCGAAGACCGGTAGCGGTAAGACCGCCGCGTTCGCGCTGCCCATTTTGGAACGACTTCCGGCGGACAACCGGGGGCCCAGCGCGCTCGTGCTCTGTCCCACGCGCGAGCTCGCTGCGCAGGTCGCCCGCGAGATGCGCAAGCTCGGGCGCAAGCGCGCGGGGTTGCATGTCCTCACGCTCTGCGGCGGACAGCCGGTGCGTCCGCAACTCGCCGCTCTCCGGCGCGGGGCCCACGTCGTCGTGGGTACGCCGGGGCGCGTGCTCGACCATCTAAAGCGTGGGTCCCTCGAGCTGGACCGCGTGACCACGGCCGTTCTCGACGAAGCGGATCGCATGCTCGACATGGGATTTCAAGACGACATGGAAACAATTCTGGGCGCGCTTCCGAAGTCACGCCAGACCGCGTTTTTGTCGGCTACGTTCCCCGCATCGATCGAGGCCATGAGCCGGACGTACCAACAAAACGCCGTGCGCATCACCATCGACGAGCCGGGAAACGAAACCGCCGAGATCCGCCAGCGCGTGCTCGCGGTGGACCACGACCAAAAACTCCCCGCGTTGTACCGGGTGCTCGGCGAGCATCCGTGCGAGTCCGCGCTGATTTTTTGCCACCAAAAAGCCACCGTCGCGGAGTTAACCGACACGTTGATGATCCAAGGAGTCAGCGCCGCGTGCCTGCACGGCGACCTCGACCAATTCGATCGCACGCGCGTGATGGCGATGTTTCGCAACCGGAGCGTGCGCGTGTTGGTCGCGACCGACGTCGCCGCGCGCGGCATCGACGTCTTAGACCTTGACCTTGTCATCAACTACGACGTGCCGTCCAAACCCGACGTGTACGTCCACCGCATCGGCCGCACGGGGCGCGCCGGAAAAACCGGGCTCGCGGTTTCGCTGGCCACGCCGCGCGACGAGTACAAGATCACAGCGATCGAGGAGCGGATCCGCGCGCCGCTCGAACGAATGGCGCCGCACGTCGCAGACGCTGGCGCGAACGCGGGGATCACGCGCCAAGTCGCGCGCGCCGCCGCGATGGACACCATTCACATCGCGGGCGGTCGCAAGGACAAGGTGCGTCCGGGCGACATCTTAGGGGCGCTTACCGGCGAGGCGGGCGGCCTGGCCGGCCAAGACATCGGCAAGATCGAAATTCGCGACCGCTTCGCGTACGTGGCGGTCGCGACGGCCGTGAGCCACAACGCGGTCGCGAGCCTCAACAACGGACGCATCAAGGGCCGCCGGTTTCGCGCGTCGCTTGTGCGGCTGTAAAGATCGCGCCCACCGACTTACGCGTGCGACCGCGCCGCCAAGGCGTCCACGCCTTTTAGGATGCGGTCGCATTGCACGGTCAGGGTGTAGCGTGACGCCACATCCAATGCGGCTTTCGCCTTGTGCGACTTCCAGTTTTCTACGAGCGCGCGCGTGATCGTTTCGCCCAGCGCTTTTTGGAACTCCTCGTTGCTTTCGAAGTCGGTGACGAGTTCGCCCACCGTTTCGTCAACGAACTCGAGCGGTCCGCCGGCGGCCGTTCCGATGACGGGGGTCCCGCACGCCAGACACTCCAAGAAGACGAGGCCAAACGCCTCGAACTTGGTGGGAAAGACGCCCACGTCCGCGATGTTGTAGAGCGCGGCCAGCGCGGGTTGCGCGTGCGGGCCGACGAAGTACACGTGGGACAGGCCGAGCTCGACCGCCATGTCCTGATAGAGCTTTTGGTTTTCGAGCGGACCGGAGCCGGCGAGCACGGTGGCCACGCGCAGGTCGGTCGCTCTCTCGTAAACGACCGCCGCGTGGAGCAGGCAATCGATGCGTTTGATGTCGGCGAACTTGCCGACGAACAACACGACTCGCTCGTAGCCGGGTGGAATGTTGACGGACGCCGCCGCGCTGCCCTCATACGGCGTGGTCGGAAACCGCGCGAGAACCTCATCTCGTTTCAGCGTGTCGTCTACGCGGAACACACGTGGGTCGATGCCGTTGGGAGTCACAAATATCTTCGCCGCATCAAACGTGTCAAACACCGACAAGAAGCGTTCTTTTTGGGAGTTGGAAATGACGAAGACGCCGTCGACGGCATCGAACACGCCTTCTTGGATCCAGCGCGGATAAAAACGGGGCGGGTACTCGGGGTCGTCGCCGGCCATTTCACTGCGAAACATGAGCAACGACGTGCCGTGGACAAACGCCATCAGGGGCACAGCCGGTCGGCCCGCGGCAACACGCGCGCGATTGACGTCACCCATGACCATGGGATTGAGGAACGCGTGATGCGCGATAAACAAATCGAACGGCCGACCGAGCTCAGCTTCGACCTCATCGATGTAGGCGGTGACGAAGTCGCGCAGCCGGACGCGGTACGCATCAAACTCCTCGTCGCTCATGCTGTGCCAGCGATACGACGAGACCGGCGACACGGATTCGCAGATCGGAATGTCGTGCTCGAGCGGAAAGACGCGCACGTCGGGTCGATCAAAGCGCTGGACGCGGGACGGAAACACGCTGTAGCACGCGACGCCATCTAAGTCGTTGTAGGTGTTGTGATGCTGCTCGTGAAGGATGCCGCTCCCCGGCGCAAACTCCTGTTCCGATTGCCAGTTGTTGGTCCCGAGCTGAAAGATGAGGCGGTTCACTGCGATTGGTTCCTTGGCGGTGGATTCTAGCTGTCGGCTACCATCGGATTGTGTGTGCGAGCGGTGCGTTGCGCGCCGACATGCGGTGCGGCATCGTCCGGGCTGGTTTCAGCGGAGGCGTGTCGGAGTCGCAATCGTTGACGGTCTGCGCGCTACCGCTTGGCGCGACGTCGATGACGAATAGTCCGGTTGGCGGCAAGGCGACGGCGGTGTTTCGTGTGGATGGGATCGGTGGCAAAGTCACCTTTGTCCATTTTCGAAAACGTTATGGCCCTGCGCGGCAGCCCCCGAAAAACCAAGCCACAATGTGATTGACAACGGTCACGGGAACGGCGAGCCTGCGGACGGTAAATGGTCGCTCGAATGGAGGTCTCGTGAAGCATGTTCTTTTGGTCCTGGGTGCGCTCGTTGCAGGGAGCACGCTAGCAAACGCCGACATCATCCAGTTTGAAGCTCGGGTGGTGCTGGCTCATCGCACGGCTCCCGATATCCTCGGGTCGATCGGAGCCGACACGCTCGGGCTCGACGGAGCGACTCTCGTTTTCCGCGCGGCGTTCGACACTTCCGACACCTACATCGATCGATTCAATCAGCCGTTCGTTGAGTCCATCGCGAACTCGCTGACGATCACGGGCGCCTCGGTTGCCTCCACAAACGGCGTGCGCTCCGCTGCCCACGGCGTCGGCCTCTATCCGATCAATGGCGGGCAGTACTATCCCTTCAACGGGCTCGACACAACCTGGGACGTCGAAGGGTCCACGCTGAGCTTGTTGAGTTTGACCAACGCCGTCCCGGGCATCTCGGTCGGCGACAACGTCGCGCTCTCTCACTTCTCAACGACCCAGCGCATCCGCCCGGCGCAGTTTGATTACGGGCTGTTCTTCGTCGGCTCCCTTGTGACCTCGGCTCGGTACGACGCCACGTCGTTCTCGGCCAGCGTAACGCCGATTCCGGAGCCCGGCACGCTGACGCTGTTGAGCTTAGGCGCCGTCGTCGCAATCTGGTTGCGACGCCGTCGAGCCGTCCACGCACGAACCGCCACCGACCTCTGATTCGGCAGCCGCTTGTTGCCCCGTCGATGAAGTTGACGGGGCAACTCGGCGCCGAAGTCGCGCAGCCGGACGCAGTACGCATCAAACTCGTCGTCGCCGGATTTCTGTTTTCAGCGAAGGCGTCCGAGCAGACCGGCGCCCGGGCGAAGTGGGGGGCGCGCGATCGTTGACGGTCAGCGCATCAGTGCCGCGCGGGTCTTTTCGGTGTACTCGGAGGGGAACGGTTTTTTGACGCCGCGTGCTTTGTGGATGCGCCGGGCCAGCGCCACGCACGCGCGCATCGCTCGCGCTTCGCCTTGCTCGGGGATCGGCGGGTAGGCTGTCTTGAGGGCCAGGTCCACGCTCTTGCGTGCGCTCTTGTGCCGCTTGGCGATCGCTGTGAGCGTGTCCACCGCGGCGCCGGTGAGCATGTTGAAGTATTTCCCCGATTGCGCCCAGGGCGCGACGACCGCGACCGAGTTCGCGGTCCCGCACCGCGCGAGCGCCTGGACGGCGCGGGAGCGCAACACGTTGGGGTTGCGGCTCGGCGCCGGGTTCGCGACCAGCGCCTCAAGCGCCGGCGCTGCCTGGGCGGTGCCGGAGTCTTTTAAGACGCCCAACACGACGTAGCGAAACGGGTCGTTGGGCACCGCGAGCAATGCCACCGCGCGTTTTGCGATGACCGCCGGTTTTTTCTCGGCGAGATGGTTTAGAGCAAGGGTCCGCACGACGATGTCGTCTTGGTCGAGCAGTTTCTGAGCGCGCGCGGTCGTCGGCCGCGCCGTGAAGTCGCGGGCGCGCTCTTCGGCCGCCCGCACCTTTTCCCATGCGGTGAGCGAGCGATGCGGTTTGATATTCGTCGCATTCACCGCCGCGAGAAACGACTCCACCTTACGTCCGGTCTGCGCCACGACCTTCATCGTCGCCGGGTCGACGAGAAAGATCTGGGGCCAACTCGAAACGCCGAAACGGATCGAGATGCGCTCCGCGGCGCGGTCGTCTTTGCTCTTGGAGAAGTCGCGGTAGACGTATACCCAAACGATCTTGTCGTAAGTTTCTTTCAGGGCAGGATTCGGAAGCAACTGCTTCTCGACGACGACGCAATGGGGTCAGTACGTCTTCGTGAAGTAGCAAAAGATCGGCTTGCCCTCCTTGAGAGCTTGTTTTTGCGCAGCGACGAGGTCGCGCTGCCAGGGCGGGCCTTCCGGAGGAGTTTCACTCCCGGCGACAGCCAGCGAGCAAAAGAGCAGAAGCGAAAGCGAGCAAGCAACACGACGCATACCCACAAAGAATACAGATTTCGAGCGCCCCCCGGGACGAAGACTTGCGCCGCCGTCGTCTCGTGACGGCTTCGTGGGTCCTATACCCTTCTCTTCTCCGAACGATCGCGCTTGCTCGCCCGTTACTATCCTTGCTTGGCCCAACACCGCACTACTCTTCTTTTGCTCGCCGTGCCGGTGATCGTCGTCGCTTTGACGCTCTTGTGGCCCGATGAATCCTTCGCGACGAGGGCGACCGACCGACAAAGTTCTTTGGACTCGGTTGTGCCAAGTCGTTTTGCCGAAGGCATTGAGTCAGACCGCGCCAAAGCCGCCGCCGGAACTCGACCCAAGTCGGCCGACAACTCGCAGAAGACTGGTCCGCCCCTCACCGGCGTCGTCGGGTTGTTGCCCGAAGACGTTCGTGGCACGGGTACCGCCGCGTTGCACCTGCGATTGCATGACGCCGAGAGCGATCGGCCGATTTCCACGCGCGTTCGTGTTTGGCGTCTTGGCGCGCCTGCGGTCGGGCCGTGGGGTGCCGGGGATCACATTCAGTTCGACGGCGTCGTTGCGGCCAAGGGGCTCCGCGTTGTGAAATGGCCGGTGGGGCGCTACCGGTTGAGTTGCTCGCGGCAGCGGCGGGGGGCTTTCGATCCTCCAGCTTTCACGGTCGCGGCTGGGAACAACGACGTCGTGGTCTTGCTTCGCATGCCGCGCTCTCTGGATCAACGCGCTCGACTGTTTGACCGTCATGGCGCCGAGGTATTCACCGCGAAAGTTGGCGGCATCGGCGGCGCAACCGCATCGCTTGAATACCACGCGCCGGATTGGGCGAATGTGCGCGCGCATCGCAACCGCGCCTGGAAGTTACAAGTTGGTGCTTCCGCCAGCGACCAGGGCAGTTCCAAGAGGCGTCAACAGACGCACGCTGGGAACGGGTTCTCGCTCGGTGCCATCCCCGAGCGCACTCGCCTCGGTGGCCACTACCGGTCCACCTACGTTTATCCGGCGGGTCGCTCCCGTGTTGTTTGCCGGAGGAACAGCAAGTCTGCACGCGACGGCGATCTGTTCGTCGGCCCGACGATTTCTCTCGCGAAACTGTTTGCGCAAGTGACCACTCCGGCAGGAGTCGGCGTGATGAAAGCCGGGGCGCGCGTCTACGCCGTTGCGGAAGCCGTTCGAGTGAAGTCCGAGGCGCCGGCCGCCGCTGCCCTTCGTCTCCCCATCAAGCTACGAGTAGAACTCCGCGGTCACGAGTTGCTCGAACTCGTATGGAACGTCGGCGACCCTTTTCCGGTTCGACGTCTTCGCGCGAAGCGTCCCTGATGTCGCACTTCGTCGGGGCGGCCCTGGTAGTCGCTTCCACGTAGTCGCCGCTCAGGTCGGCCAAGTCTAGCCAAGCGCTGCCACTGTCATCAACCGACCACGGTTGTGTCAAATCGTCCGTGGGTCTGGATGTAGGCGGACGTGGCGTTACGCTCGTGACATGGGTACGTTCTTTCGTCGCGTTGGCATGGCGTTGGTTCTGACGGCGCTCGCGGACGTGTTTTTGTTTCATGAGTCGCTCGGAGTCGGGCTGACGTTTTTTTGTCTATGCGTCGGTGGCGTCGCCGTGGCGCGGTGGGGCGCGCGTCTGCTGCACGCTCGGTTGTGGCTCTTTGTTTGGTGTGCGCTCGTCGTTGTGGCGGCGGTCGAGCCATCCGCCACGGGCTTGTTTCTTTTGATCCTCTTGGGTTGGGCGATCGTCGCTATGGCGGAGCTCGGCGCGGGGTGTTCTCTTTTTGAAGCGCTCGTTCGTGGTACGACCGGCGGCCTGCGCAGCTTCGTCGCCGCGCCACACGACACGCGTCGCGCCGTGTTGATTTCGACCCGTCGCGCACCAAGCGGCGTCATTCCGGTGCGCCTCTCGCTCGTTCCGATCGTCATTACGCTGCTGTTTGCACTGCTCATCGTTCCCGCCAACCTTGTTTTGTCTCGCTGGATCGCGGAGCTCGCGGATACCGTGCATTCGCTCGCGAGTTTCGACGCTGTTCGCTTTGTGTTTTGGATAGCGATCTTTGCGGGTGTCTACGGGCTGATGCGCTTTCGGCTCGGCCAGCATCCGGGACACGCGCGGCGGCGATCGGCATACGGCGCCAGCGAGGACAATCTCGCGCGAGAGCTCAAGACGTGCGTGACGACGCTCATCTTGACGAACTTGCTCTTCCTCGCCGCCAACGCAACGGACCTGGCATTCCTGTGGCTGCGCTTCGATCTTCCCGACGGGATGTCGTATAGCGAATACGCGCACCGCGGAAGCTACCGCTTGATTGTTGCCGTGGTGCTGGCCGCGTTCATGATCGTCGTCTTTTTTCGAAGCAATGCGCGGCCGCGCGAGCATCGAATGGCACGTGCTCTGGCGGCGGTTTTTGTTGTTCAAAACATTCTCGTGCTTGCCGGAGCCGCGTCGCGTCTTGGTCTCTACGCTGATGCGTACGGGCTAACTCGATTTCGTGTGGCGACGATGTTTTGGCTCGCGTTAGTGGCTGTCGGGTTTGTGCTTTTGGGGCTCCGCATTCTGCAGAACCGGTCGTTTCGTTTCCTGATGGATGGCAACGCCGCTAGCACGCTCATTGTGCTGTCGTGTTGGGCGGGGCTCGACGTCGACGGGTACGTCGCGGACCGAAATGTTGCACGTCACACGCGCGATCCAAGCGTGGCAATGGATGTTGACTACCTGGGCGAGTTGGGAGTCGGGGCGCTACCCGCGCTCGCGCGCCTCGTCCACGACAAGGATCTCGAACTGGCGGCACGCGCAGAAGTCATTTTGCGTCGTCGCACGAAAGAGGAGCGAGCAAACCATCAGCACTGGGCCGAGTGGTCGTACCGCAGCCACGTCGCGCTCCGCGAGGCGGAACATGCTCTGGCTGAAGTCGGGGTCCGAACAGATTGATTCCCCGACTTGTGTTTTCAAAGTCCGAGAACACATCTCTTGGCCTGTCACCTTCGAGCCGAACTTCTCCTAGCTCCTCGGCACGTGAGAACGCTTCCGGGTTGGGAAACGGCCCGGGCCATGCGTGTCGGTCCTTACGTGACCGGTCGCGCGGTCGGCTCGTGGAGTTGTGCAAGATTTCTCCGGCGCCGTCTCGCGTCGCGACGTACGAATGTTATCACTCTTCACCTCGGTCGCCGCCTTGCTGTGGCCGGCACTCGACGAACCTGAAGGAGATTCGACCATGGATACGTTCGACGCCATCTACGCGCGCCGTGCCGTCAAGCAATACGACGACGCGCATCGACTGACGACTGAGGAGGAAAGCAAGCTGCTCGAGGCCGCCATCCAGGCACCGACCAGCTTCAACATCCAGCACTGGCGCTTCGTGGTCGCGCGCGACCCGCAACTGCGCCAAAAAATCCGGGAGAACGGCAACGACCAGGCGCAGATGACGGAGGCCTCGTTGCTCGTGATCCTCACCGCCGACTTAAAAGCGTGGGCGAAGGAGCCGAAGCGCTATTGGGTCAACGCGCCGGCCGAGGTTGCGGACCTACTTGTCAACTGGATGGGCCCGTTTCACGAAGGCCGTGAGTGGCTACAGCGCGACGAAGCGCAGCGATCGATCGGGATGGCGATGCAGACGCTGATGCTCGCCGCGAAGGCGATGGGCTACGACTCGTGCCCGATGATCGGCTTCGACATCGAAGCCGTCGCGAAGCTCATCCGACTGCCCGACGACCACGTCATGGGCCCGATGGTGGCCATCGGCAAGGGCACCAAGGCGCCGTGGCCGAAGCCGGGACAGCTCACGTTGGACGAAGTCGTCTTAGAAAACGGATTCTAGAGCGACGAAGGGGGGACCCGCACGCCCATGCGTCGGGTCCCGTCCCTTGTAGACTGTGTTTATGGACAACGTAACGTGGAGCGATCGCGACGGCGTGCGCTGGATCGAGCTCGAAGGCGACCTCGATCAGAACGCGTATCTCGACTTGAAGCCGTCGTTTGAGACCGTCGCTCGGGATTCTGAGTCCGACGTCATCGTCTTGGGCAACGGCGTGACGTTTTTATGCAGCATGATGATCGGACTGCTTGTTCAGTCCCAAAAAAAGCTCAACGAGCGCGGCCACCAACTCCGCGTGCGCGGCCTCAACCCGGGCTTACGGTCCATTCTGGCGACGCTCCATCTCCAGGACACACTCGTCGACGACGGGTAACTGCGTCGCGGATGTCGGACGACGAGAACTTCCCTTTTTCAGCCCTCCGGTGGCCAGGTGTGCGTTAGCTAGCGTTACCATGCGCACATGGCTGACAGCGCTGCCGAAATCTGGACTGCGATTCAGACAGCCCATGAGACGTGGCTTGCCGGGCGCCCGGAAGGCGTCGCCAAGCTTTTTCACCGAAACGTCGCGATGGATAGCCCCGACGGCAAAGAAATCGTGCGCGGGCGCGATGCGATGGTGCGCAGCTATGTCGATTATTGCGCGCACGTAAAGACGCATGAATTCAAAGTGTTGAACCATGCCGTGCATGTCGTCGAAAACACGGCCGTCGCACACTATACGTTCACGGTGGCATACGAAGCTGCTGGCACGCAGCATCAAGAGACGGGCACAGAGACGCTCGTGTTTGTCCGCAACGGCGACCGATGGGAAGCGATCTGGCGCTCGCAACGCATCGGGAGCTGACGACACCGACACAAACGCGCGAAGAAGCTGATCTCCTGCAACTCAATCATCGGAGAGGTAGTCGTCGAGGGCTACGGCCGGCTTCTTGTGACTGATCAAGCTGCCGTCGCAACAGAGGATCTTGATCGCTTGCGCGCGAAGTTTCTTGATGGCGGCCTGGTCCTTGTCGTCGAGCGGTTCGACGTCATTTTTCTTGTCCTTTTTGCCCCGCTTCTTTTGTGCTTCTAGGAGCACCAGCGCCGCGTGCATGCGGGCCTGCGGGTTGGGACTCCGCAAGACGGCGCGCACCATGTCGTGGCGCTTAGCTTTCACAAGTTCCTGGATGGCGAGGTAGCCGGGCGGGGCCTCCCCGGACTCGTAGCACGAGACTCCGAATTCGTAATCCTGTGTTGGATCCATGAGTAGCGCCCACGCGTCGGCAACCGCCTTCGGTAGTTTGCGATCGGCCGGATTACTCTCGACGACGGAGCCGAGGTCCTTTGCGATCGCAGCCTTCCACGTCGCGAGTCGCCCCGCGTTGCGCCATGTGAACACCATGCCGCCTTGAGCGCGCGTCACGTTCGAACCCCAAGCCTTGCGGAGCAGTGCGAGGCGGTTCTCGTGAAACGGGCCCCAAACTTCGAGGCGGAGCTGCACGATGCGCCCTTCGCGCTCAACCAACAGCGCGCGGAACGTGACTTCCTCGACGCCGACACGAGCCTCGGTGTGATGCGCGCCGTAGGCGAGGTTTCGTTGTTCGAGATCCGGCTCCGACTGAAACTTCTTGAGCCACTCCTTGGCTACTTGATTTTCAAGCGCGAGCAGAGGCTTCAGGCGCTGCACCTCGCCCCAGTCTTTGGGATGAAATCGCTTCTGGTCTTCCAGGTAGTCGGCGTCCGCGTCCTCGGCTTTGAGTTCGGTCACAGCAACCACCGCCAACGCGGCACCGAGAACGATCCATTTCCATTGCATGGCGCCACCGTACCCGCGATCGGCCGCCCCGGTCTGTGCATGAACCAAATTTTGACAGGGTGGTTGCGCCCAACGACGCCGCACACCAAAGCCGCGCTAGACGACGCACTGCAGCCTAGTTTCCGGCTAGGCCCCTTGTGTTGTGCGCTTTCGCTAAGATACGCAGCCCCATGCCGGATGACGGGTTAATCGGAACGCAACTCGGTGCCTACCGCATCCAAGGCGAGCTCGGCTCGGGCGGGATGGGGAGCGTCTACCGGGCCGAGGCGGTCGAGGCGGGGCCCGGTCTTGCGTCGGGCGACACCGTTGCGCTCAAGGTGATGCATCCCAATCTCCTGGAGCTGCCGGGATTTTTTCGGCGTTTTATGTTGGAAGCGGAGTTGGGCAAGCGGGTGCGGCATCCCAAGGTTGTCCGCACGTATGACGCGGACGCGATCGTCCATGATGGACAGCACTATCACTTCCTCGTGATGGAGTATGTCGAGGGCAAGAGTCTTCGCGAGCTGCTCAACGAACTGGGACGTATCCCGGAAGCGCTGCTGCGCGAGATCGCACTCCAGACCGCCGCCGGCCTCGCGGCCATCCACGCCGAAGGGATCGTGCACCGCGACATCAAACCGGAAAACGTTTTGATCACCGATGACCACGACGTGCGCGTCATGGACCTCGGCGTGGCCAAGCTTCGCGATGCGGACCTAGCGATTACCACGCCCGGCTGGTTTGCCGGGTCGTTGACGTATGCGGCGCCGGAGCACTTTTCGTCCGACGATGTGACCACGTCCGCCGATCTCTACTCGCTCGGCGCGATGCTGCACGAACTGGCCACATGCGAACACCCGTTTCAACAAGATGATGCGGCCGCGCTGATCCACGCGCACTTGTCGCACGTGCCCCCGCGCCTCGCCGACTCCGGTGACACGTCCGATTTTTTTTCAGAGTTGGTCGCCTGCCTGCTTGCCAAAAAACCCGAAGAGAGGTTTGAGTCCGCCGCGGTGTTGGAAGACGTCGTTGCGCGTGGAGAGCAAGCGCCGTGGTGGACCGACCTGGCAACACGGGTTCGCAAGCCCGACGTGCACCTACCGGAGATCCGCGTGAGAAAAGACACGCGGCTGCACGGCCGGGAAACTGAGCTCTCCACCCTGCACGCCGCCTGGGATCGTGCGCGCGCCGGGGACGGCAACGCCGTTTTGATCGAGGGCGAAGCCGGGATCGGGAAGACGCGGCTTGTGGACGCGTTTTTGCGTGAAATCGAAAGCAGCGAAAGCCACGTGTTGTACGGCGCCTACGCCCCCTCGGGCGGAATGGGCGCGATTTCGGATGCGTTGCTCGCGAAGTTTGGAGAAGGCGGGTTTGCGGACGCCATCGCGCCTTACCTGACGGTGACCCCTTTGCTCGTCCCCGCGTTTGCGGCGGTGATTCGACGTGAGAGTCCGCCGCCCGGAGCCGAGCCCTTGGGGGGAGATGCGTTCGCCGCCGTGTGCGTTCATCTCATGCGTGCGTTGGCCGAAGAGAAGCCGCTGATCTGGATCGTCGAGGATCTAAATTTCGCGAGCGAGGAAGGCCGCGATCTTGCGCTCGCCCTTGTCCGCGCCGCGGAGCATCAACGCGCGCTTCTTTTGTTTACGGCACGGCCCGGCGTGGCCATTGAGGAGGCCAGCCGTCTTCCCAACTACCAACGGATCATCGCGAACCGACTTGGCGCGCGCGAAGTCTTCGAGCTGTTGGAAGAGGCACTGCAAAACGACACGCTCGCCGAAAAGTTGGGCGGGAAGATCGCAAAGAAGTCCGACGGCGTACCGTTCTTTGTCTTCGAGATGATTCGCGGGCTGACGGAAGCGGAGTTCATTCGGCGCGAACCGGATGGCCGTTACGTCCAAACCAGCGCCATCGAGAAAATCGAGGTTCCGTCCGCCGTTAAAGACATCATCGATGGGCGTCTCGGTGGGTTGACGGGGGAGCAGAGGAGAATCCTCGATGTCGGTTCCGTGATCGGGATGGTTTTCGATCCGGGACTGATCGTGACCGTGCTCGAATCCAAGCGGATTCAGATTCTTCAACAACTCGCGGAGATCGAACGCGGGTGGGGCCTTTTGCACGGCGAGGCCGGCCACACGAGGTTTGACCAAAACCAGATTCAAGAGGTCTTGTACCAGGAGCTTCCGCCCGACCTGCGCGCCGAATACCACACCCTCGTGGCGGATGCGTACGCCGCGCGGCTGGACGGAGATGCGCAACACGAGGACGCTGTGTTTCTTGCGTCGCATCATCTGCGCGGAAGCCGGCCGCGTGACGGCGTGACGTGGCTCGGTCGTGCGCTCGATCACCTCGAGAAAACGATCCGCTACGAGGAGGCCATCGAACTCGCGACGTTGGCGCTGGACGTGCCGCGGTTGCTGGAGGGCGCGGCGCGCGCCGGCATCTTGCTGCGGAAAGCGGAGCGACACCGTGTGCGCGGCGAGCACGGCATCGTGCGGCCGATCCTGGATGAGGCGTTGCGATGGGCGGACGAAAGCGGGAAGCCCGCACTGCGCGCGCGGGCGCGGATCGCCATGGGGACACACCTTTGGCAGACCACCGATCTCTTGGCCGCGTTGGAGCAACACAAGAAAGCCGAGGAGCACGCAATCGAAGCCGACGACGAGAAGCTGCGGTGGCAGGCCACGGGCAACATCGCTGTTGTCTTCCGGGGGCTTGGTCGCTACGAGGAAGCGCTCGCGCAGTTTCAGGCCAGCCTCGCCCTCGCGCGCGATCGCGGCGACAAAAAGTGGGAGGCCAAAGCGACGTTTAACGTGGGGCTTGTCTCTTGGAACCTCGGTCGGACCGATAAGGCGCAAGCTTGTTTTGAACGGGTCCTCGTGCTCGCGCGCGAAACGGGAAACCGGCTCGACGCACTCCAGGCCACAGGCAACCTCGGCATTGTGATGCAAAACACCGGCCGCATCGAAGAGGCGCGCGCGCAGTACGAACGGACGCTCAACCTGTCCCGCGAGGTTGGCGACCGGCGCTCCGAGACGTACGCCACGGGCAACCTCGCTTCGATTCTTTCGCAGGCCGGCCGCATCGAGGAAGCCACAACGCATTTCGAGAAGACGCTCGCCCTGGCTCGTGAAACGGGCGACCGCCGGGGGGAAGCGCGCGCCGTCAGCAAGCTCGGTTCCGATCGCGCGCGCCTCGGCCGCTTCGAGGAGGCGCGCTCGCACTTGGAGCGATCGTTGGAGATCGCGGTCGAGGTGGGGAACCGCCGCCAGGAAGGCGAGGCCCTAAAGCGTCTCGCGCGCGTTGCCGAAGCCGAGGGCGATGGCGACAAGGCGCAAAAGTTCGCGACCGACAGCCTCACCGTGCAGCGCGAGTTGGGCGCCCAACTCAACGTGGCCACGTCACTCGTGGTCTTAGCGCGGATCGAAGCCGCGCGCGGAAAGACGACGCACGCGGCGACGTTGCTCGATGAAGCTCTCGCCCTTGCAAGCGAGACCAAAACGCCCAACGTGGTGGTGTCCGCCGTCACGGAACGCGCACGTTTGCCCGGCGGAAGTATTGAAGCCGCCGAAGCCGCACTAAAAGAGCACAAGGGCCACGTAGACCACGAAATCGAAATGGAGTCCCGCTTCCGGCTATGGGAGTTAACAAGCGACGAAGGCCATCGCGACGAGGCCCACCGCCTACTCGACTTTTTACGCGAGCACGCACCGAAGCAAGACCGCGAGACGATGGTCCGCGACGTCCCACTACACCGCGCGATCGTGGCAGCGTGCGACCGGACTTGCTGACGGCGATTTTCGCCCGGTCGACGTGCGTATACGCATGGCGAAATGATGCGACGTCGCGGCCCTATGGAATCGCCGACAGCAAACCCCGACGCGGCTGTTGTTCGACTTCGGCTCGTCGCCGTCGCTGTAAGCCGCGTCGCCCGGCGCTGCGTGCCAGCAGTCCGTTGGGAAAGTCCTCGGGGGCTACGACCGCAGGGTTGTTGTTTCGGCGAATCCGAATATCTTCATCGCGCATCCTCGCCCTAGCTGTGGCCAAGGCTCCGGTGCGCTCCTCGCTCTCGCCTACCTGCTACCTTTTCAACGGGCTGCCAGGTTGGTTAGCCCGTAGTTTTCTGTGTTGCAAGACGCGATCATAGATCGAATACAATAGAAAGCGGCGCTCCAGTCGCTCCACCTGATTTGGTCACTGCGAACATTGTGATTGGATCGGCTACTCTTTGGGGGCTCGTCGAGGGCGCGATTGGATTCTTCGGCAGGGTATGCAATGACAGAACAGACGGAACTCCGTGGGCGCCTTTCCGCAATCTTGCACACGGCGAGAGAATTTCTACTGCGTGGCGCACCCGTAGACAAACTCGAAGGAGAGTCTCTACGCGCGCTCTTGTCAGTGGATGACAAGACCGCGCTCCATGCCTGCGTCGAAGAACGGCAGCGCTGGCGGGCGGCCCGCCTAGATGCGGGAAGAGTACTTACGGCGCTATTTGGCTGGGCTTCTTTGGTGCTCGCGCTCTGGTCACCCTGGCTTCCGTGGTTGCTCGATTCGTCCGGCAAGGTCTGGTATCGCGTGATGGCGTTCTTGGCTGCGTGCACCGCAACCTACATGTTCATGCGGTGGCGAAAGAAGTGCGAGAGCGCGCTTTCTTTGCGCTTGCTCGACGCTAGAGCCTATGCGGAAGTCTCCATAGGCAACCAACATCCGGAAGTGATTCTGCTCACAATCGCGCGTCATATTCGAGCTGTCTGCGATCAGTTTCTCCATTGCGACGTGCCCCAAGCGCTTTGGGAGTTGGCCGACCAGACCCGACAAGACAGAGAAGACCGCGCGGCGGGAGGCGTCGTGCGATCGGTGTTGGACGATGAGGTTCCCGCCAACGAGCTGAAGATCCGTCTTTCGCGTCACGCGGGTGCGGTCCGGAGCGCGGCCTCTGCCTTGGACGCTGTGCTAGACAGCCAAATGTTGCAGCTCGAATGCTTGCAATCCATGGTTGAACTCGGGGCGGAAGAGCTGGACCTCTCCGTTCGGTCTCTCTCTGACTATGTGTTCCAGTTCAGGCCCGACATGTACGAACGGCGCGCACGCAAGTTTGCGAGAAATTGGATCGAATTGCTTGAGTTCGCCTCTCTCAAAGGAGTGATTACGCCGCAGGCGCGATCACGAATGATAGGCCTGCTCATTCAGAACCGGCGAATCCGCAAAAAGATGGAGCGTGGTCGGGAGTACCAAGTCCAACTCGAAGATCATAGCCTTACGCTCCGAGACGTATTGGCGTACAGCACGACTAACTCGACCACGGCGGCCGTTCGTCACTATGCCGAGGTTGTATCCAAAGAAACCGCGCGTTGTTTCAAGAAACTTGCCGATCCGGGAATAGAAGGCGCAACGGACCTGCGACGTGCCTTGACGTTTCAGTTCTACAAACAGCGTGCGCATGCCGGGTACCAGGTTCACGCGCTCTGTGAAAACATGTTCGATCGCTCTTTGAGCGGAAACCTGCGGCGTTTCGGAGAAAAAGAAAGCGCCGAGAAGATGCTGCGCGCGCTCAAGCTCATCGGCAAAGTGAGTGCCGAGCAACGCTACCCCGACGGCCGAGAACTGTCGGAAGTGTTAGATGAGCTGAGGCCGCTTCAGTACCTTCGGAAGGAGGTAATGAACATTTTGGATATCGGTAGGTGGCAAGTCGTCAAGCGATTCGAAGAGCTTGTTCGTCACTGGTTTGTGCAATCCAAAAACAGGCTGTCCGGCGTCATCGTTGTTCATGGATACAGCAAGACCATCCGGGACGCGCTTCGTATTGGGGTTCGTCCAATTCTAGCTAGCCAGCAATCACCGGAGCTCCGCATTGTCGTGCTTCAAGGATCGGCCAACGACGAGTCGGGCGCGCACGACATGGTGTACGAACTCAAGCAAGATCTGCCCAACAACAGCAAACCGATTTTGGTGCATAACCATGAGTTTATCGAAGGCCTACTAGACTCGACGACCCGCGTCCTTGTGGTGGTCGGAGCCGAGTGCTTTGACGAAGAGCGGCGCGTGCTGCATCCGCGCGCGGGACAGGGTGCGTTGAAGTGGCTCGCACGCGCCTCGCAGACCAAGGCGTTCCCCTATCTAGTCGTTGCGGTTGCCGAAGGCTACAAGTTCCGACCCGATCTGTCGCTAGATGCGTCGGCGTTTCGCGATCACCTGGACCAAGTGCAGCTTCTTCCCGCAGGCGCGGTCGACCTTGTTTTAGGGGACGACCTGGTCGTGGATAGGAAGGGCGGGAAAACACTGGGTTGGATTCCCGCGCGCTGGAAGAGCGTGTGCAAGCACTGCAGCCAGCGCGGGCAAGGCGAAAGTCCGTGATGAGTTAGGACAAGGGACATACCAGTGCGTGACCCGCTTTCCGCTGTCGTTCAAGCCTTGGGCTGGGTGCGGTACATCCAATAGGCGTCTAACCGTGTCCGCGGCGAGGCGCGCGCGGCGCCCGCTCCCGACCGATGTCGGTCGTTCGTCGCCGAACTATCGCCCTGGCAGCGACCTTGTTAACTTGGGTGCACCATGTCAGCAAAATTAACGATCAGTCTCTCGCCCGAAATCTTGGCGGCCCTGTCCGATGGCGACGTCGCGATCAACATCACGACCACCGCCCCCGAGCCGAAACACGCGCATGCCGCGGCGCCCGGTAAGTCCCAGCGCGCGGCCAAGAGCGGTGCGACCGGGAAGCGAGCGGGCAAGGTCCGCAGCGGCAGTCACGCCGATCGCCTCCTGCAATGGGCGGCCAAACAAAAAGGCGTGTTCGCAGCACCCGCCGCATCGAAAGGGATCGGAGTCGACCGCGTCCAAACGTCGATGCTCCTCAGCCGCCTCGCCAACGGCGCGTACCCCGTCCAGCGCGAGGCGCGCGGTCAGTACCGGTACACGGGTTAGGGTGTGCGCGGGGTCTAGCGGAGTCGCTGGGAGCCACGTTGGATAAACAGATCTCTCGGACCCCGACGCAGTGAAGGTCACGTTCGTCCTCGGATCAATCTTGGCCGCAGCGTTTGCGGGTTGTCACGGAACCCGGCAAAGCAACGCGTCGCGATTCCCAGCCGTCATCTGGTGCGTCGTGGAGGAGGGCGAGTGGGACGCGTTCGAGAGCGTGGGCGGGAAGCCCTTGGTCGTGTTCTACGTGCGAGGCTACGAATCCGATTCGGGGCGACTCACGATCGGCGAGCTGGCGCCGGCCCAACCGACAAAAGCGGGGATGCTCGCCGAGAGGCAGCTCAAGAACGAGACGGACTACAAGCGATCCGGCGAGACGCGCCGCGCGGACGGCGTGACGTGGCACGAGTTCGTACGACTCGCGGATTGAGAGCGGAAACTCTATGGCAGGTGCTGCGGTGTGTGGCGCTGGTCGCGATGGGGGACGCCCTGTCGGCTCGCGCGGCAGTCCCGCTCGTCCGCCGACTCGATTCTAACTGCATGCGAATAAAGGTCTTAAGGTCATGCACAAATCAGCAGAGTCCTCCGGATGAGGGGGGGCAGACCGGCTTAAGGTTAAATATTCTCACGTCCGACTCTTCAGTTTCGCTCTCCAACGGTCCGAAAAATATGGTATAGTTTCTGACATGAAGTCCGTGCAGGCCGCCGTCCTTTCTCGAGTCCGCAAGCAGCGTCCGGGGGCGATCTTTGTGCCGGCCGATTTCTTGGATCTTGGGAGCCGCGCGGCGGTGGATCAAGCGCTGTCGCGACTCGTTCGCGCCAACGTGATTCGGCGGCTGTCGCGAGGTGTTTATGACCGGCCCAAGCGGCACCCGCGCCTCGGCGCGCTGTCGCCCTCGCTCCCGAAGGTGGCGGCCGCGATGGCGCGTTCGACCGGCAGCCGGATTCAGGTGCACGGTGCGCGGGCGGCGAACCAGCTCGGTCTGTCGGCGCAGGTTCCGGCGCAGTTGGTGTACTTGACCGACGGTGCGACACGAACGGTTCGGGTGGGTAGGCGCGCCATCGGCTTTCGACATGCTTCGCCGCGAGCGCTCGTTGGTGCGGGAACAACGGCGGGGCTTGTACTTCAGGCGCTTCGTCACCTTGGACCCGATGGCATCTCGAGCGATGTCGTTGCAACGTTGCGCAGCAAACTCCGCGATCGAGACCGCGCCGCGCTCAAGAAGTATGTGCGTCATGCCCCGGCGTGGATGCGTCCAGCGCTGAAAGCCATCGCGCAAGAAGAACAAGATGCCGCGCTGACCGTGACGAACGCATGAACGGCGTTGCGATCTCGTCAGCCGAAGACCGCGCTGCGCTTTTCGGTGAGACAGCCGCAAGGATGGGGCTCGCGTCTGCAGTCATTGTGGAGAAGGACTTTTGGGTGTGCTTCACGTTGCACCACTTGTTTTCGCTCGAGTTCCCACAACGCATTCTCTTCAAGGGCGGCACCTCGCTATCGAAGGCGTTCGGGTTGATCGATCGCTTCTCGGAAGACATCGACCTTGCGTTTGATCGCGCCGACCTTGGATTCAGCGGAGAGAACGATCCTCTCAACGCCACGGGAAAGGCGCGCAAGCGCAAGATTGCAGGTCTTGCGTCGGCGTGCGCGGACGTCGTTCGAACTTCGCTTCGACCCAGACTTCGCGAATCCTTTGCCTGTGTGCTGGGGACAGATGGGTGGGCACTTGAGCCGGTGGATGGGCACGGAGGCCTGGCCGATCTACACTTCGAGTACCCGCGCGGGCTCCCCACGGTCGAGTATGGCAACCTTAGCTACATCCGACCGATGGTCCGTCTAGAGATTGGGGCTCGCTCGGATCACGATCCGGTTGAGCAGGCGATCATCGCAAGCTACGCGGCGCAACACTTCCCCCAAATGTTTCGCCAAGCCGAAACGGAAGTCCGTGTGCTTTCGCCGGAGCGAACCTTTTGGGAGAAGGTCACGATCTTTCACGCAGAGTCCCATCGACCGCCTCCGTACGAAAGCGCCACCGTCAACGCATGGAGGCAGATGTCGCGCCATGCCTCCGACATCGTGATGATGGCGCGCAAGGGGATTGCCGATCGAGCGCTCCATCGGCTCGACCTCCTACAGCAGGTAGTGCGCCACAAGATGGCGTTTTTCTCAAGCGGTTGGGCGAACTACACCGAAGCGGCACCCGGCACTCTTCGATTAGCGCCGGCGGGCGAGCTGCGCAACGCGCTTCGAGAAGACTACCGCGAGATGCGATCAATGTTCCCAAGCGAGCCGCCGAGCTTCGACGACCTGATGACGGAACTGAAACGGCTTGAGGATCGGATCAACGGCGCGTAGGCGCGCGAAATTTCGCGGAGCGTTAACGGCGCGTACTCCATCAAGCGCGCAGGCCAGTACCTGGTAGACGGGCCCACGTTTGCGCGATCGAACAAGGCGACCGCGCGCAAGCGCAAGCAACCGCGCCCGCCGCGACGTGTTGTAAGCCGTGGACCATAATCAGCTTACGGCTCAGCCCTTGAGTGTACGGAAGTATGCCGTACACAATGTCCGGCGAAACGCCGTACATTGGATTGCCATGGCTACCAAGACCGAACGCATCGAAGTCCGCCTTTCTGCGGCGCACAAGGCTTTGCTTGAGGACGCTGCAGCGTTGCGCGGGCAGTCTCTTTCGGCGTTTGTTGTTTCCGAGGCCTTGGAGCAGGCGCGGCGGCTCCGTCTCACGGTGTTGACGCGACGGGATTGGGAGATCGTTCTCGCGGTCTTGGATGGTGACGACGAGCCGGCGCCCGCGCTTGTGGAGGCGGCGCAAAAGCACGGCCGCTCACGAGGCGACGGCAACTGAGCCGGGACGTGGAAATCTTCCGCCTCGGGGCGCGCCACGTGCGCGAGCATTTCGATTGCGGCGTCCCGGCCCTCGACGAGTTCTTGCGTCGATACGCGCGCCAAAACGATCAGCGCGAACTCTCGCGCACCTATGTCGCGACGCGCCCCGATGACCACGCGGTACTCGGATACGTGACGATTCGAGCGGGGGAGGTTGCTTGCGCGGATCTGCCCGAGGAAGAACGCAAACGCTTACCGCGCTATCCGATACCCGTGTTGCACATCGCGCGACTCGCGGTTGACAAACAGGCGCGTGGCGCCGGACTCGGAGAGCAACTGCTGGTGTACGCGTTGCAAAAGGCGCTGGACGCCGCCGAGAAGATCGAACTGTGGGGCGTCGAGGTGATCGCAAAAGACGAGTCCGCGCGGAGCTTCTACATGCGGTACGGATTCAAGGCGCTTTTTGATGATGAGCTGCATCTTTATGTTTCGATGAAGACGGTTCGCCGGGCGTTTGGTTGAAACCGGCATGTTCATCGAACGCGGAGCTCTTTTCTAACGCCCTCGGTCGTCTCTAAGTCGCTCTGTGCTACCGTGATTGAAACAACTTGCCCTGTCGGGCCAAGAGAACGAGCGCTGGCGCGCATCAGAGTCATGGACATGACCTCTGGTGCCGGATCATCTGATTCGCTTTATCTCGGACGTCTCGATGGGGAGGCCGCAACGCTCTGCGGTAAGCCGACTCCGTCCAAGGAGGTGTCATGCGCGACTCTGCATTACAGCCGCAGATTGCCGTCGTTATCGCGACGAAAGACCGGACCGACTTGCTCGCTCGTCGAGCGCTCTGTTCAGTCGCTTCGCAGTCCCGCATCCCAGATCGACTTGTTGTTGTTGACGATTCGAACGAGAGTAGTCGGCCAGCGAATCGCGACATCGTTGCCCGTCTTAGCTTGAACGATTGCCAGGTTGTCTATCTCGAGAACGACAGGACGCCTGGGGCAAGCGGCAGTTGGAACACCGCGCTGGAGTTTCTCCTTTGCCAAGTCGATGATCCCGCCTCGCTCTTTGTGGCCGGACTCGACGACGACGACGCCTGGGCTCCTGACTACCTGGAGCGATGCAACGCCCAAGCGCAGACACACAGGCTCGACATGGTCGCGTCGGATCTCTTTCGAATCGAGACGCTGGACGGCGCCCCGTTGATGAATGAAGCTCCCGAGTCGCTGCGCGCCGACGACTTCTTGATCGGGAACCCCGGTGTACAAGGATCGAATCTGTTTGTGCGGCTGAGTGTTCTTCTCGCGGCGGGTCAGTTTGATGAGGCTCTCCGCAGTACCACCGATCGAGATCTTTGCATCCGCATCTCCGACATGGGGACGGTCCGCTACGGCCGACTCCCGGTCGCGCTCGTACACCACTTCGCTGAATCATCGAGGCCTCGATTGAGTGCGCGCGGCTCCGAGGACAAACTTCGCGGGCTTTCTGCGTTTTGGAGAAAACACGCCGGCCGTATGACTCCTCTCCAGCGGGAGACTTGCCGTCAGAGAGCACGGAAACTGTTCGATTGGTGTCCGGAGGCGTCTGGCAACGCTCGTGACCGAGATCGTCGAACTTCGCGCGCGGCAACTCTCAGTCGTTCGGCTCCCGACCATGCGCCGTACCCCTTGTACGTGGGGGTTATCAGCTCCGAGCCGGCCACGCTCGCCCGGTTGTTGCGCGGACTCGCAGCGCTTCGCTTGAGCCCCAGCGTCAAACGCCTGGCCGTCGTGGTGTTGGACAATGGGAGCCCGGCGCGCGAGCTAAACGGCGTCGTCGCGAAAGCCCGACGGCAAGGTCTAGCGGTGGCGATAGCGTCGGTGTCGCGTCAGCGTCGCGATGCAGCGGCCGGCGCCTTCGGAGAGCGCTTCCGAACACGGACCGATGGACAGGTCGGGATCGCGCAGGCGCGAACCATGGTGCAGCGGTACGTGGGCGAACTGCTCCGTACGGACTCGGGATCGATCGGCTGGATTCTCGATGACGACATGCGCGTTGATGAACGGGCGTTGGCGTTTCTTCCTTGGCTTCCGGCGTTCCGAAACAACGGCACGGCTGTTCTCATCGGCTCATCCGAGGGGGCGTCGCCCAACCCTCCACTCAACGGCACGCGCGTCCAATTGGTCGATCTGCTGCACAACCTGACTTGGCTGCGTGCGCTGCCGGCGGACGCTCGGTTGCCCGACCGAAGTCCTGAGAACGCGGAGTTGCGCGCTACGTACCCGGATTACTACTACGACCTGTCGCGCAAGCACACGGGCCACCTCGAAACGCCGTACTGGCTCGAACCAGGGAGGGAAGGGGGGACCGTTCGGGAAGCGTACGCACGGGTGCTGGCGGCAGCGCCGGGCATTCTGCACGGCATTCCCCTCACTCGTCCGTTGATCGCGAACATGAAACGCGATCCGTTGTCCGCAGCAAAGGACTCGGTGAACCGCGGCGGAAACACGTTCATTCTCGACAGCCGCGCGCTGACTTCTACGCCGAACACGATCACTCGCCTGCGAGGACGTGAGGCAAGACGGTCAGACATGATCTGGGCGATCGTGAACCGACACTATCGACGCATGGAGATCAAGGCGGTCGAGTTCCCGGTCCACCACGTAGGCCGCGTTGTTGGCTCGCCAAGCCTAGAGATTGACAAGGTTCAGGGCGAGCTGATCGGCTCGGCGTTGTACGGAGGCGTATCAGAGTTCCTCGGCGATCAGCCCAATCACGAGTTGGAGTTCTCCGCCGTGGAGATGGAGCAAGTCTGCCGTTTGGCGCGACAGTACATGGGCCGTCGGCTCGCCTCGTTGCGGCAGAGTTTCCTGCGAATCGCGGGTCTTACCAAGGCGATCCGCAAAACTGTCGAGCCGGGGGAACTCGACGATTTTCTTCGTCATCTGGACTGCTGGTCCACCCCGGAGACCTTCGCCGAGATCCGTGCGGGAGTGCGCGCCCAGCGCCTTGAGGACGTAGCGGGTTTCCTCGCGTCATTGCGGCCCACCGCCGACGACTTTGCAGCAGCGAGCGTCGACGTTGCGTTCCTCCAAGAACAGTTCGGCCCGGCCCGTGACAGGAAAGCACTTGGAACGGAGTGTGAGGCATGAACACCCTATTCAACTGGTGTCCACTTCCGACTCCCGAAGGCGAGTTCCGCATGTATGACACTGGCGACGAAAGCGTGCGCATCGTGTCCTTTGGCGACCTGTACGACCAGGGGGCGCAGCCGCTTCTTCGCATGCACTCCTCCTGCGTGGCGTCCGAAGTGTTTGGGGCCATCGACTGCGACTGCGCGGACCAGCTGCGCGAATCGATGAAGCGCATCGCGAGGGAGAGGCGCGGCCTGATCGTCCATCTACACCAAGAAGGACGGGGCCAAGGACTTTCCAACAAGATCCGCGCGGTCCACGCCATGCACCGCGATCGCATCGACACGGTCGAGGCGTTCGAAGCGCTCGGCCTTGAACAGGACGTGCGCAGCTACGAGCCGGTCGTGCGCCTGCTACGTCATCTCAAACTCGATCGCGTTCGGCTCATATCGAACAACCCCGCCAAAGTGCGGTTCTTACAGAACAGAGGCGTTGATGTAGAGATGGTCAACACGCGCCCGAACGTTCGAAAAGAAAACGCGGAGTACTTGCGGACCAAAAAGTCCAAGTTGGGCCACCACCTCAAGCTTGAGGTCGATGCCGCCTCCAATGGGACGATTCGTTTCTACCACTCCGATCAACCGTGGGGGGAGTTGTCGAACTTCTCGCCGCATGCGGTGTTCCTCGACGGAAACGTCTGGCCGACCGTCGAACACTTTTATCAGGCGCAGAAGTTCACCGAGGCCGAGTACCGCGAGTACATCCGGAGTAGCGCGACGCCGACGCGGGCCAAGCAACGAGCGTACGAGCGATCGGCCGTGCGACTCCGCGAGGATTGGGAGTCGGTGAAGGAGCAGGTGATGTTGGAGGGGTTGCGAGCGAAGTTCGAGCAGCACCCCGACTTGCGCGATCGTTTGGTGCAATCGGGCGACCGGCTTCTCGTCGAGCACTCCGACCAGGACGCGTATTGGGGAGACGGTGGCGATGGGACGGGACTCAACCGGCTTGGCTGTCTCCTGATGCAGGTCCGGTCCGAGATTCGGAAACTCGGGAGCTAGGGAGTCGGCTATGTGCGGAATTGTCTTACTCCAGGGGCCCAACGCAGGCGCGCGATTGCGCGGCTGTCTCGATCGTCTGAAGCACCGTGGGCCGGATGAGTTCGGCGTGTGGACCGACGGTGACGTGGCGCTTGGGTTCACAAGACTCGCGATCAATGGCGACGGGCCGGACGGTCGCCAACCGTTCCGTCACGGCGAGACCGTTGGCGTGGTCAATGGCGAGGTCTACAACTATCGCCAGCTAGCGCGCGAGTTCGGGCTTGGGGGGCAAGGCGAGTCCGATGCGCATGTTGTCTTACCGCTGCTTGCGGCGCGTGGGGCTCGCGTCATCGATGACGTGGACGGGTTTTATTCAGCCGTGGTGCTGCGCCCCTCCACACGGGAGGTGACCTGCCTGCGCGACCACATCGGAAAAAAGCCGCTCTTTGTCGGTCGGTCGCGCAGCGAGTTGTTCATCACGAGTGAACTCAAGGCGATGGACGAAATGGATTGGTTCGAGCTACTTCCGCGAGGTGTGGCTCGTGTCCAGTTGGGTAGCGGGAGGGTGACGCGGATCGCCGCGCACCAACCCGTGGAGCCCTCTGCTGGGATTGTGCCGCTCTTTGAGGCGGCGGTTCGCAAGCGCATGCCGCGCGCCGACCAGCCGGTGGGCGTGTTCCTGAGCGGCGGACTCGACAGCTCGCTCGTGGCCGCGATCGCATCGCGGTTGCGTAACGATGTCGTCTACTTCACGTTGGGCGATCCGAGTGGGCCGGATCGCTGCGCTGTCGGCACGGTCGTCGAAGCGCTCGGCCTCACCGATGTACGAACCATTGCCTTGCCGTCGCGCGAGCGCCTTCCTGAACTCGTACGCGCGGTCGTCTACGCAGCCGAAAGTTACAACCCCTCGGTGATCAGCAACGGCCTCGCAACGTACTTGCTCGCGCAGGCGGCTCACCAGGCCGGCATCAAGGTGGTTTTGACAGGTGAGGGCGCAGACGAGTTGTTCGGCGGCTACCACTCGTTTGGGAGGCTGGACCCGTGGCGCGAGGTCCGAGCCCAACTCATCAACGACCTGCAGTTCACCGAGTTGCGACGTCTCGACAACTGCTGCATGGCGCATAGCGTGGAGGCGCGATGCCCATTCCTCGACCGGGCCGTTCGCAGTTTCAGCGATCAGTTGAACTACGACGAGATGTACGACGGCGAGCGAAACAAGCTCTCGCTACGCAGGAGCTTTGAGAAGTTCCTTCCTTCCACCATTCTCCAACGACCCAAGACTTCGTTCGACGTCGGCAGCGGAATCCGCCGAGACGTGGTGAACTACCTCCGACGCAATGGGAAGACGGAGCGGGAAGAGCTTCGCCGGATTTGGTTGGAGCGCTTTGCGTTCGACCCGGCGGATGAGCACTTCCATCGCTATCCCTGCTTCGACGAAGCGATCGACCGACGTGGCGTGGTGCATCGATGAACGCCAACACCGACAAAGTACGAGCCGTGGAATCGTTGATGCTTGAGAAGTTTCGGACGGAGCCGTTTCAGAATCTCCATCTACTTCAGGGGCGACAGCCTTCATTGCCGGAACACGGGGGAACTTGCTCGGACAAGACGCTGAACTTTATCCACGCAGCGAAGCGAGCTGGAATCGACGCGTCGTTGCACACCGGATTCATCGGTGGCGAGGAGATCCACCGGCTCGCGCGAGTGCAGATCGATGGAGAGGACTTCTTTGCCGATGTCGGCAACGGCTGGCCGGCGCTCAGGCTGTATCCAACGAACCGGGAGATCAGCTACGGTTGTTTCGGCATGAACTTTCGGACCGAGATCAGCGCGCACCGTATGGCGGTGTTTCATCGCCGGAACGGAACGGAGTCGCTTCAGCTCGAGATCGAGTTTCGTCCCAAGCCGGAGGCCGAGATCTTGGCGGACATCGCGTCGCGGTTCCGGCCGGGAGCGGTTTATCCGTTCAGCAATAGCGTGCGTTTCTCGCTCGTCGTCGATCAACGGTTTTTGTTCCTGCGCGGGGAGCGGCTGGAGATCTATGGCGATGGCGAGTTCGAAGTGGTGGAGGGAATAGGCGCAGCGCAGGTTCCCGCGATTCTTCGTGAGCACTTCCGGTTCGACTATGAGCGCGTCCTCGGACTACCGCCGACTAGGAGCACGGAGAAGTCGGGATGAGAGTGTCGGCTACCAACGGTCGCGATGTCGCCGACGCCGAGCGTCCGCTTGCGCCGTGGGAACTCTGACGGTGTATGTCCTCTGCTACCACCGCGTGATCCCCGATGATGGGGCGCCCGAGCACATTCCCTACTTCCTGCGCGGGACCGCGGTCTCTGTCGCTTCATTCGCAAGCCAAGTGGCGGATGCCAAACGCCGTTTCGAGTGCGTGAACGAAATGCAGGCGCTCGCCTACTTGCGCGGTGAGATCTCGTTCGATCGTCCGCCGTGCTGGTTCACGTTCGACGACGCCTACTCGGACAGCCTCGAGTTCGCGGCGCCGATCCTGCGGGAGCATGGTGTTCCGGCAACGATGTTTGTGAGCACAGGCGTCTTGGGCGGTCAAGCGCTCGCGGCCGACCGCTGGTATGCCGTGTTGACAAGCGCAGAAACGCCGGTCGATGTCGTGTCGCACGTTGACAGCGATGCAAAGCGACGCTATCTGCGCTCATCCGAAACGGACCGTGAGGAAACGCTCTCTGACTTGGCCCAACAACTTCGCGCGACGCGCACGACACCGGCGCCCGGGCTCTACCTTGACGCGGACGGTGTGCGTTCGTTGGTTGAACGGGGGTGGTCAATCGGGAGCCACTCGATCTCCCACCCGATTCTCACCGAGGTGGACCAGGAGACGCAACGCGTGGAACTTGTGGAGTCACTTGCGACGCTACGCCTGCTGTGCGGGCGCTCGCCCAGGACGTTTTCATACCCCGATGGCGCATGGGACGAGGCAATCGCTCAACGCGTACAAGAGGCGGGGTATCGAGCGGCGTTGACGCTGATCCCAGAACCCGCCGAGCCGGGTGTGGACCTGTTTCAGATCCCGCGCTTGCTGGCCCGGGACGACGCTGCGTTTGTGCGGAAATTGTAGTGCCTCGGGCGGTTGCGGTGCTATAGACGCTTCGGCATCCGCACGGGTCCGGATTCATACAATCGTCGCGGGACGCAGGCGGCGCCTGGGCCGGGAATAGTCAATCGCCCGCGATTTTCTGTTGAAGCGGCTGCATACTGTGGCTCGGGACACGCCCGATCAGTCTCGACCATATGTAACACTGTGTGCGGGAAACATGGTGCTTGGGAAATATCCGAAGATTTGTCTGAAGGTTTCGGTTTGCGCTAAGCCGCGCGGGTGATTGCGTTGACTGAGTCACTTGAGTACTTCGCCTGGAACCGCAAGATCGCGGACGCCTTCTTTCGACCCGAGCTCAAATCGCGGCCAGTTCGCTTGGCCGTAGATGAAGAGACGCTGAGCCAAATCGGCGGTGAGAGGGATGATCTTGCAATTGCGGTGCTTGAGGCAGCAGAGGCCCGCAAGAGCTCAACAGTTCAAGGGCTTGGATTGGAACTCTTCGGCCGTTGGAAACAAGACGTCAGCAATTGCGACTCCGTCCCGACTCCACCCTTCATCGCTGTCTTAGCACTGTATGTCCTCGCTGTGAACCATCGTGGTGGCGAGTGGAAGCCCCATGCCTACTACCACAGGCTTCACGACCTGCTTGGTAGGCCGGCGATCCGGATCAAATCGCTTGCGCAGTCTTGGCCTCTGTGGGTGGCGTTGGAGCGTTGGTCTACGCGATACAAAGCCGGATCGCTCGGCGTGTTTCGGGCGGAGTCATTTGGGAAACAGAAACATGTTGGCGTCCCGCGGCGACAGATCCTACTTGCGCCACGGGAACACGACGCCCTCAGCAAAGAGTTCTTGCGGGCCGGCCTGACTCCAGACTCCGATCCATCTGACCGGCGACTGCACGACGTTGCCAAGGCAGCCAAGCTGCTGAGCCGGACGCGACGTCTCCTCGCGAGGTGGCCAACCGACGAGGCTGCTCCCGCGTTGCTTCAGGAGATCCGAAGCCAGCTTCAAGCCTGGGATTTACGGGCACTTGAGGAAAAAGGGACGGTTGTGCGCGTCAAGCTTCCATTGCGCCTCAGTTTGGAAGCGAGGGGCCGTAGCTTCGTAGCGGCGCGCTTTGTGACAGATCTCGTGACCGGTATGACAGATTCAGACCGTCATCTCGTTTCGACGATTCGTAGCCGCACGTCAACGGTTGCGCGTGAGTATGAGCTTGCGGCCGGAGATGGTGTGTCAGGGAAGCCCGTCGTGCTGGATGATCGCGGAGATCCAAGCTGGGCGGAGGCGGCCTCCTGGTTCGAGGCACTGCGATTCCAAGTCCGCGGGTCAAAGACCGTTTTGTGGCGCAGCAAGGCGGAGCATCGGGTCCTTCGTCCCAGCGATCGCCGGGGGCTGTTTGAAGAAGTGGATGTTCGAGACCTGTCTCAAGGGGGAGACTATCTGCTCCTCACGGAATCGAGGCACAGATACGTCCTGCCGAAGTATGTCGGCGAGTTTCTCAGCGATTGGGCCGAGTGCGACATCGCTAGCGGTGTCCTATATCGAAGGTTCCGCGCAATGGAACGGTCAGGTTCTGCAGACTTGGCACCTCGGATTCGGCTCGTCGGCGGCATACCATCTGCCGCTGGACGACGCTCGTTCCTATACTTCGGTCTGCCTGGTCTTTCGATAACGGTTCCGAGTGCAATGGCCGCTGAACCTGAAGTCGAGATCAGAGCCGTGAATGACGATAGTCGCGAGGTAGGTACGGTGGCGGCCCGCAGTGAGACTCTCGCACACGCCTCAGCCGAAGGCGGGCTTTGGGACGATAGTGAGCACGAGATTCACAGGTTCGTCATAGACGAAGTGCCGGAGTCCTGTACCCGCTGCGAGATCCGAGCATCGGTCGGCGCTGCGTCGGCGTTCGTCGCCTTTTATGTGGATCTAGAGCCAGTTACCGACGAGTTCGCGGAACCGCTCCCGCGAGACGGATTGGGCTTGGCCAGTCGGCGCGCCGAGGCCATTTTCCAGGGGTTGTCAGTCAACAGAATGACAAGCCTGCCAACTGCACCGCTGCCGCCAGCGTCCCGCCCGATCAAGTGTGACATCGCCAAACAAGTTGACCGGACTGCTCAGCGTGTGATGGAACTAATACGCACGCGCCATCGGCTGGCCTGGAGCGAGGCCAAGCGGTTGCTGCCCGGCTGCCTGCCTCAAGATGGATCGCGCGCTGTCAGCCCCAGATACCTCGTGCACGAAGTCCAGACCCTGCACGCACTAGGCGTTGTTGAGCTTGAACAGGACGCCAACGGAGCTATCGTTTCATTGGCCGAGCTCCCTCCGCAGATAGCACTACTTCCGCGTCTCGCGAATCGAGCGTACGAGCTACGCCTGGCCCCCTGGCTAGCTCATCAGGGTGTGCTTGTTGGTTGTTGGCTGCCTCGACAACTGTCAGCCCTCAAGCGCGCAGCCAAAAAGCACGCAGTTGACCTTCACGTCGGCCTGCGCCCGGAGCGCCCTCTCTTTGCGCCACATTCCCGAGTGCTTCTCACGACTGGTGACAACGCGATCGACCGATTTAGTCAACTCGCCAAGCGGATTGGAGTCGGGTTCACAGGGGAGGTTCCGTTGGCATCCCAGATCGTCGCCGGGTTAAAGAACATTGAATCGCTTCTTGAATCCCAGGGCTGGACCGACGGCAAGCCAGCGGCGACGTTCATCGTCCGTTTCTTTGATCCGAGAACTCTGGGGGTTGTAGTCGAGCCCCCGACGTCGGGAGACCGGTACGTTCTCTGGGAGTGCAGATACCCAGATCGTCCCGTCTGGCGGTTCTTCCTCGTTGACACGGAAGGCAATAAGCGCCTTGAGGTCCCCGATCGTCAAGTCGCGCGCTGGTTCGTAAGGCGTCGGGCGATGCCCGATGCCCCCATTCCTGGAATGGAGCACGATGTCTTCGTTCCGATTGAATTGCGCTTCCCTCCGATACTGGAGCGTGCGCTTGTTCTCAGCTCTGGCCGAACTGCGGTACTGCGCCGGTACAGACAAGGATCCCCATTCAAAGTAGCGGGCGTCAGTGAGCACTTCGGCATCCCAGCGCCGCCTGAGGAATCAGTCGATTGGATGAGCTTTCGGGGGAGGTGCACCGGGAATTTCTGTATGTACAGTGGGGCGTACGGGACACAGGCCTGGCCAAAAGGTGCCCGCTTGCCGATGCTGGGCGTCCATGTCAAAGCGGTCAGTCAAGCAGGATTGGAGGGCTGAGTAGGTGGCGAAACTAGTCGATCCGTTAGGGCCGGTCGATCACATCCGTGACGATCTAATCAAGTACATTGAGACCGCTTTCGGTACTCGGTTCGACAGCTTTGATATCGAGAGACGTTCTCTCTTGGAGGTGGCGGGAACGCTCGCAACCGATCCAATTGTCGAGTTGCTTCCTGGGTATGTGACTGACCGACCTATTCGCCAGTTGCGTGCTACCGACCTTCCTGGCATGTCCGATGAGGCGATCGATCTGTTCAAGGCCGTTGTCGCCGCCGAAGGGGGTCTATGTCCGGAATGGGATCTTTTCGAGCATCAGTGCGAGATGCTGCGGGAGTCTCTCGCTGGTCGTCCCTGCGTGATCACGTCAGGTACCGGATCTGGAAAAACGGAGTCGTTTCTCTTGCCGATCTTCGCAGGGCTTGTTCGCGAAGCGGCCGGTTGGGACCCGGTTCCTAATCCCAGCCGTGATGAGTGGGAGGGTCTGCTCCCGGGCCGGTCAATACCCAAGGGCAATCGCCGCGAACTAAGAGGAGAGACCGATGTTCACGAGCCCGCAGTTCGTGCGCTGATTCTCTATCCCATGAACGCTTTGGTCGAAGATCAGTTGACGCGCCTGCGGTCGTCGCTGGACAGTGCTGGGGTGCGAAGCGTATTGGATGCCCGACTTGGAAAGCATCGGTTCTACTTCGGAAGATTCAATGGATCAACACCAGTCGCAGGTCATCCGCGCAGGCCGGACGGAAAGGCGAACAGCCAGAAGCGATCAGAGCTCCGGCAGAAGACCCGTGCCTCCTACGAGCTCTCGCAGAGGATCGAAGAATATGTCCGAGTGAACCCGGACCAGTTAAGCCATTCGGAGCTCCTTGAGGTCCGAAGCTTTTTCCCGCGAGTAGCTTTTGACTCCGCTGAGATGCTCCACCGATGGGAGATGCAACAGACGCCTCCAGATATCTTGATCACCAACTACAGCATGCTCCAGACGATGCTCATGCGGCACGCCGACGATGCGCTTGGCGGTGATCTGGGGGATGGGGACATCTTCCAGCAAACGCGGGACTGGCTCCAGCGCAGCCCCGAGAACAGGTTTCATCTTGTCGTCGACGAACTGCATCTCAACCGAGGGGCGGCGGGAACCGAGACCGCGTACCTTTTGCGCCTTTTGATGGACCGACTTGGCTTGCACCCAGATCACCCCCAGCTCCGTATCTTGGCTTCGAGTGCATCGCTAGTCACCGAGCCACTTGAAAATCTCCGGAAAAGCCAATCGTTCTTGTCCAGCCTTTGGGGCGTTAAGGACAGCGCCACATTCCGGATCATAGGTGGCACGTTGCGCCGCCATCCTCAAAAGGGAGAGAGAGCCCCCTTGCCGGGTGCCGCACTAGCCAATCTTGGCTGTGCGCTTCGAGCAGACGGCAGCCTAGATGTCAGTTCGGAACTGGTTGATCGAGTCGCAAAGGAGTTCGACGTCGATATCCACATCCAGTCAAAGGTGTCGTCGCTGGTTCGCGGGCTCATCACAGACTGGGATCTTTGCGGACGAATGGAGGCCGCGTTCGGCCTTGAAAACGGCGATGCGCGTCCCACAAAACTAGCCAACTTGGCGCAAGCGCCCACTCTCTTCGCATACCAAGAGAGCCGCGATGACGCGCTCCGCGGACTGCTATCCCTGCTGCACGCCGCAGAAAATGCTGACGACAACGTCTTGGCCCAACTCCCCCGGTTTCGCGTCCACGCTTTCTTCCGGAATCTGGAGGGGTTGTGGGCAACGGCGCGACCGGCAGATGGTGAAGGGCGCACGTTCAACGAGCTGCGGGTTGAGCCCATGGCAGTGACGGATCCGCCCGAGCGCTCGCGCCTTCTCGAACTCCTTTATTGCGAACATTGCGGAACGGTGCTTTTCGCGGGTGGCCGCCTCGGGCGCGAGGTTGAAGGAGTTATGGGACCGGAGATCGCTGGCTGGGAGCTAACTGTGATTGAGCCAGATCCGGATCGCCTACCCTTTCGCTCGGACTCAGAGTTGACGGAGTTCAAGTCCCACGGCGACTTAGTCGTGTTCTGGCCTGGAAAAGACCTCCATTCGATCGCGCAGCGGTGGACGCAATTTGACATGCACGAGCTGGCTCGGGTGGGCGGACGCCATTGGGAATTACCTGCCCCGCGAGCGACGTTCGAGTGCGAGTGGAGGCGCGCTTCGCTCCACCCCTCGACAGGGTTTGTTCACGACGGCGCAACTCAGGCTGGCGAGATCGAGGGTTTTCTCTATTCCCTTACTCGTGCCGAAGCCGCAAGTCTTCACGGGTACGTTCCGAAAGCGGAGCAGGTTTCCGGCCTGCCGTGCCTTTGCCCCGCTTGTGGCGCGGACCACTCTGACCGGATACGCAAGAGCCCTCTTCGTAACTTCCGCCCTGGCCTCAATCAGATTGCACAGGTCCTTGCTCGTGCGGCACGCGTGGGACTGGAACCCATGACCGGTCACCAAAGCCGGGCAACGAAGATGGTTGCGTTCTCAGACTCACGCGAGCAGGCCGCCGTTGTCGCAGCCCAGGTGCAGCTTCGCCAGTACGAGGATTGCGCACGCCGGATCATTGCCGGGTACCTACGCCAGAGGAAGCGTGAGGCTCGGCTTGAATCTTACATACTCAAAGAACTCAATTCTGGAGCCCGTCCGCAGGACGTCCTTCGTCGGTTCCCTGATGCTGAGGGCGCGGTAAAGCGGATCAACCGCTGGCGGAGAGACATAGATGACGCGCTCGATCCTCTGTTGGTCACCCAGGCGACCGCCGGCTTGGCGCTGATAGGTGGGCCGGTAAGCATTCGGCTCCAGGATCTACTCCTTGAAACGGACTTTCCGAGGCCTTGCCATTTCTTGGCGGAGTGTTTGGCGGTTGGCCTGAATCCGGTGGGCCCCTCCGAGTGGGGGCGGTCTTTCTCTGACCAGTACCACTGGACTGCGCTCTTCGACAAGGGGGAAGATGGGAGATGGCATTGGACCCCGGAGGCCCGTGAGGGAGGTGAACTCTGGGGGCGTCGCGAGCGATGGCTGGTCGCTCAAGATGCCGTGCTTCGCTTTCGACTCATGGAATTGGTGTTCAGCCGGAGTTACTTCGGGCTTGAGTCTATGGGAGTCGCGCGGGCAGCGCTCCCAAGAGCCGGAGAAGCTGCCGCCTTGATTGCTCAAGGGGCCGCACGACTAGGCATCCGGGAAGCGAAGCTCCGGTCAGCGTGTGAGGGCTTCTTGGAGTTGTTGGCTTCGCAGCTTTATCGCCGTTACCCATCGAACCCCCAACGTAGTCAGGCAGATGCCGGTTGGGCGAAGAGGGGCGCTGCGGAAATAGGCGTTCCCGTGTCCGGGAAGGAGAAAAGGAAGAAGGCGTTGGCTCGTCTCTTTGTGCATCGGGCCGCAGCTTCGCTTGGCGTCGAGCAAATGGAGCTTGCACGAGCCATCTTCGCGGCGCTGAATGCCGCGAATCACAACGACTTGATCGTGCATTTCTCGCAGCTGGAGGTGGTTGTCGTGGACGATGACGCGCCCGTCCTTCGTTGCGAGAATTGTCGTCGCCCCCACTTGGATGTTGGTGCGAAAGTCTGTGTAGCATGCGCTCATCCCTCGCTTCGCGAGTCCGGGGAGTCGGCTGGTGAGCTTCGCTTGCGGCACTTCTACGCACCTCCCGTCTCGAACGACCTCGGTGTGCGGCGCCTGGCGTGTGAAGAACTTACGGGCCAGACCGACGACCCTCTCTTTCGGCAGCGCCGCTTCCGGAACGTACTCTTGGGAGGCGAGCCGTCGGCTGATCCGGTTTCGCACGGTGTGGTTCCTGAGTTTGATAGCGTGGACTTCCTTAGCGTGACGACCACGATGGAAGTTGGTGTGGATATCGGCTCTCTTAGTTCGGTGCTGCTGGCGAATGTCCCTCCGGAACGATTCAACTATCAACAGAGAGTAGGCCGTGCCGGGCGAAAGGGACAACGCTTCGCCTATGCATTTACTCTCTGCCGGAATACCTCACATGACTCCTTCTACTTCAAGGAGCCAGAGCGGATTACAGGGGACTCGCCGCCGATACCGTTCCTCGCGATGGACCGCGAGGAGATTGCGCGTCGCGTTCTGGCGAAGGAAGTATTGCGGAGGGCATTCTGGGCTGTGGGTGCGCGGTGGCACACACTTACGAGCTCAGATACGCATGGCGAGTTCTGTGATTTGTCTGCATGGAAGAGCTCCTACCGCCAGAGGCTCCTCGACTGGATCGCCGCCTCATCGGACCAGATCGCTTCCGTCTCGCGGACGATTGTGCGTTCCTCACCTCTCAATCGGGGAAGACTACAGCGCTGGGTCGAGGAGGACATGATTGCGCAGATCGACGAGGCGGTATCTCGTGAAACGCGTCCAGATCTGGCTTTGGGCGAAGTTCTTGCGGAGGGAGGATTGCTGCCAATGTTGGGTATGCCAACCCGGGTGCGGTTTCTATATCTCGATCTGACAGAGCAGGATTGGAGTAGTTCTTCGTCAGGCCAGAGCAGCATCGACCGTGACCTGGAACTTGCGATTACCGAGTTCGCGCCGGGGAGCAGACGAGTAAAGGACAAGCTCATCTATCAATGCAACGGATTCACTCCCTCGCTCCGATGGGATCGATCTTCCGGCCGTGGCCAGTGGGTTCCGACGGGAGATGCCCTGGAGCAGCATCGAAAGCTACTTTGGTGTCCCGAATGTCAGCACTTCTCCATAGAGGATGATAGTGCAAGCCCGACTGGTTGTCCGACTTGCGGCTGCCCCGTCGGCGATGATCACGGGACCTGCCTCTTCTGCGACGCCTACTCTCCAGCTGCGTTTCGAGTAGTGAATGAGAGGTCTGCTCCTGTAGGTGAGGACGATACCCATGGCCAGACGTCTAGGTCGTATCTCGCCGTTCCATCGGAACAGTTCGGCCAACCTAAGCAGGTCGCGAACTCTATTATTGAGTCGGGTGTGCCGGAAGTGTATCGGCTCAACGATTGCCGCCGAGGGCTCTTCAGGGTGAAGCGAGCCGCTGGAAGGGAGCGCCCGATCGCTCAAGGTAGACCCAATAGCCATGGCCCGTGGACTGACCAATACATAGCTGACGCCACCGCGCCGCAGCCTTTCGTGATCTATGCAAGCAAGCGCACCGACGTCATTCGAATTCGACATGCGCGGTTGCCGGCGGGCATCCAGCTCGATCCAATTCTGGGTGGCTCATCGGCTAGAGCTGCGTTCTATTCAGCAGCGGAACTCCTGCGTCGCGCGTGGACGATTGAGCTGGACATCGATCCCGACGAACTCGATATTCCTCCTATCACTGTGATGCCAATCTCGGATGATCCGGTGCGGCGCCAAGGGGTCCTGGTGCTCGCGGATCATCACGCGAACGGCGCGGGATTTGTGTCAGAACTCGAACGAAGGTGGCCCGAATTCCTCCCTCGTCTTCTTTCTGGCGACACGAAGTACTCGAACCGAGTCCTCGACTCAGTGGAGCACGTAAGTGAGTGCGATCGCGCGTGCTATGTCTGTTTGCGCGGGTATCGCAATCGGTTCATAGACGGTTTGTTGGACTGGAGATTGGGATACGATGTGCTGCGACTTCTGGCCGAGGATTCCTACTTTGTTGGCCTCAATGGCAGCTTCAATGAGTCTCCATCGCTGCGAGGTTGGCGAGAAGCGGCGAGCGTTGCGGTCGAGAACTTCGCGTCTCTTGCTAGTGATGAAGACGAGATCGCATACGAAGCCGTGGTTGATGCGGCGTTGCCGGCAATCAAGCGCATCGACGGTGACGATGTGCGGTTCGTCGTCGTACGACATCCTCTCTGGTCTGGTTTCGGCGGGCGCGCGGGCAACATTCTCGACCAAACAGTTGTGAGCTTGGAAACGCAGGGCGTTCGTCCCCATTCGACGATACTCATCGATGATTTCACATTGCGTCATCGCCCGACTCGCGCCAAACACCTGATAGAAGCGGCAGCAACTCGTGCCATGGCCGACGAATCTGATGGATGACCCCCAGGTTGTGACGACCGTATCCGCTCCGGATCGGATCTCTCCCGGTCAAGTAGAGATGGCGGAGGACTGCCCGCTGCAGCTCGCCCTCAACGCGACGATTCCGGAAAACTCGCGATCACTGCCAAGCTCTTCGCCCGCCCGCTACGTTGGCACTGCCTTCCATGGTGTCATCGAGTCGGCTCGAAGAGGCGACGGCGGGAACCCGCCATCGCGAGTACAGCTGGAAGAGATTTGGAGCCAGCAGATCGCCAAAGTAGAAGATCAGGCGCGTGATAACGGGGACGCATGTTGGCTCCCTCTGTCCCGATCCTACGGCCTCCTTGAGCGCGTGCGGCTCTCCGCCGTTCAGCTGGCTCTTAGCCAGCGCGTCTATGGCAACGCGGGTCAGAGCGGCGAAATCGGCACGACCGAGACCCGGCTTGAAAGCAGCGATGGATTGGTCGCGGGGAGAATAGATGCCATCGATCGGTCGGACGGCTCGATTGTGCTTCAGGATTTCAAGTCGGGTGTAGTGGCCGACCCATCTGGGCAGCCAATCGGGGCGCACACAACTCAGATGCTGTTGTACGCCGCTTTGCACCACGAGGTCTGTGGAATCTGGCCGTCTCGGCTAGAGCTAGTCGACCGGACAGGACGGGTTCTCGAAGTAAGCTTCACGCCAGACGATGCAATGCGAGCGCTCGATTCAGCGAAGGCCCTACTCCGCGGCGTGGTGAGTGTTATTGGCACGGGCAAGTCGCTCAGTGATTCCGAGGTCGGGGGACTGGCTCGTCCGACTCTGGACACGTGTCGATTCTGTCGCCACCGGCCAGTGTGCGCCCGCTATCTTGCCGATTTGGGTGCAGAGGGTACCAAAGTGCAGGGTCGATCGCGGTTCTCGCCTGTGGATGCAATCGGCACTGTCACCGCCGCTGGCAGCATGCGAGGCAACCGTGCGTGGATTACTTTCGAGCACGCCGGAACCACGCGGACTATTCGGGGTTGCACGCGGCATGGGCGGTACATTGACGCGGACGGCACTCAAGCTGCCACGGCACTTCCCGGTGCCGGCACGCGCATTGCTGTTTTCAACGGACATCCGAGGCGCAGTCTAGAGTCATTCCCCGAAGCCACAATGCTCGTTGCCGGCCCGAACGTCCGTGTGTACACCCTCATGGAGGACGGGGAATAGTATCCAACGAGAAGTTGGGTTGGGCCGTTGCCTATACTCTCGTTGTGACCGCACGAACCAGAGACCAGTCGTTCCTGCGACGCCGCTCTTGTCCCGACTACAAGAATGCGGGACCTGCAGTACGCGTCGTGGACCTTTTCGCTGGCTGTGGAGGGATGACTTTGGGGATTGCCCACGGGGCTTTCGAACTTGGTTGCGCAACAGACATTCGGTTGGCGGTGGACTGCGAGCTAGCCGCAATTCGGACATATGGACGCAATTTTGGGCGCAAAAACACTCGCCATGCCACGGTCGAGTCACTCTTCGACGGAGGTCGTCGGAAACGGCTTACGGGATCCGAACTTGAGGTTCAAGCCAGCGTCGGGCGGTCGCTTCACTTCTTGGTGGGCGGACCACCGTGCCAAGGGCACTCAGATCTAAACAACCACACGAGGAGATCCGATGGGAAGAACGCACTCTATCTTCAGATGGCACGTGCAGCGATGGTCCTCCGACCGCGGTGCGTGATCATCGAAAACGTCCCAGCAGTCTTGCACGATCGCAACCAAGTCATGCAAGAGACGGAGCGGGTGCTCGATGAGTTGGGGTATCGCACGGCGAGTGGCATCGTGGACCTCAGCCGGATTGGAGTGCCTCAGACTCGCCGGCGGCACGTATTGCTTGCTACCAAGCGCCCCCTCCGAGTCCCGACGGCGTACCTTGGTCCGCTTTTGGCGGCCGCTGGGAAACGCCGAACCATAGCTTGGGCCATAAGCGATCTCGCCGGGAAGCCGCGTGGGGCAATGGATGAGCCGTCTCGACAAAGCAAAGAAAACGAAAGACGTGCGGGATGGCTCTATGACAACGAACAACACGACCTGCCGGACGGTTTACGCCCACCCTGTCATCGAAGGGGCGGCCACTCGTACAGATCGGTCTATGGCCGGCTCAAGTGGGACGAGCCGGCACAGACGATTACATCCGGCTTCACTTCGATGGGGCAAGGCCGTTTCCTCCACCCCTCTCAGCGGAGAACGCTAACTCCTCGGGAGGCTGCAAGACTGCAGTTCTTTCCTGACTTCTTCGATTGGGGTAGCGCGAACAGAACTTCCGTCGCAAAGATGATTGGAAACGCGGTTCCGCCCAAGCTCACCATGGTGTTGGCTCACCAGCTGATCCCAGACATTGGCCTCCCCATTGTGCAGGCGTGATTCAACGTCCTTATCTGTAGTGCTTCTTGTGCATGCGCGTGTTTCCAAGCGAGACACGGAACCGCGAATTGACCGTACGCCGGGAACTGCTACTCGCTGTTCCTCCTTTTTGAACCCGCGTTGTGGATAGCGCTTTCCTGTGCCCCGTGTGACGTCGTTGTTGGTATTTTTTTCTTGATCCGCCCGTACGTTGACTGGCATGGTCGAAGAATTTGCAGCTGCGCTCGGAATCGCCGCGGGACGTTTAAGGCAACTCAAACCCGAAGACGTAGTCACCCCGAGTGTTGGCGTCCGCTCGTCTCTTGAATTGGCAAATGAGCAGCTCGCGCTCGCTGTTCGGCTGCTTCCGCGCGTGCTGGAGCGTGTTCCGCGCGATGAACCCGCTGCAAGCGACGCCGATCAACAATTGCTCGTTCTTAAGGCCCAGGTCATTCGATTGGCGAATCAGCTTGAGCCGGACGGCCGGTTGGAGGGCGAGCTCACGCAGGCGGTCGCCCACGCGGAGACCGCATCGACTCTCAAAGGGGCACCGGAGTCGATAAACCATGCTCTCGCGCTACTGAAGGTGGCATCCCGGAGCTTTCGTCGAGAGGCCGCCGAAGGACGAAGCTTGTTCCAGTCCATCCGCGACAAACTAGTAGACTTAGAGGGACCATTTTGGGGGTGGATTGTGAGTGATGCAGCATGAATGAATTCGACACGTTGGCGAACGTCCCCGAATCCGACGCGCCGTACCGCGAAACCGGAGAGCTCCTAGTTCGCCTGCGGGAACTTGCCGGTTTGGGGCCTGGCGAACTTGCGGAGCGCCTTCGCGAGCTGTTGGGCGGGACTGCGCGGAGATGGAGGAATCGGCTCTACAGCTGGCAGACGGGCAGAGTTAAGATTCCGCTGAAGGATGCGGCCCCGGCGCTTTCCGACATTTTGGCCGACTCGGGTTTGTTGAAGTCGGCGATGCTCGACCATCTCGCGTCAAAGGACCCGTCGGCCAAGGAGATTCACTCGGCGCTTTTCCAGTTGATCGAGCCGCCGCGACTGAAGGTCTCGGCGCGAAATCAACTCGGTCTCTTGCACCACACGACCGGTTTCGCATACGTGAGACAACTACAGGTTAGTGGCTTGCTTCCAATCGAGGAGGGAGGCCGCATCGAGTTTCGATTTTGCCTGCGGCCTGCAACGTCCGAGAACGTCTTGAATTCACGGGAACTTGCCGAGGGGCTCCAGGCGTATCTTCGGGACATGGGCCACAATGATGCGACGGTCGAAGTTGTTGGTCGTGAGCTACGCGGCGCAGATGTCATGAGCGACCAAGTCGAATCGCCGACCGCGTCCACGGGCCTGTAGAGAGCCTGGCGGCGTTCGACGCCGCCCCAGCCCCAAACGCAACGCGCCGCGTTCAGTCCACTTTCTTTTTATGGGGTCTCCGGATCGGGTTACTCGTACAACGTAGCTTCTCTTACGCCGATCCGACAGCGCCGAACGCAAGTTGATCCGCAAGGTCTCTTCGTTCGCGGGTCGTCGTGCGCCCTCCTTCCACGAGCTGCGCGAGCATGCCCAAATGGACCGGTCGGAGAACGATCGTGCCGCGTCGGCCGCCGCGTACCGGGTCTCGGATTTCGAGTCGTGCTTCCGTGGCCTGTTTGCTCATCGTCGGGTACAGGATCGCTGCTTTGTCCACGTCGGGCTGTCCGAGTGCGTAGATGGCGAGCTGGTAGAGCATGTTGCTCGGCACGGAATGGACCCATAAGTCTCGATACTTTGCGTCCAAGACGGCAGCGACCTTTCCGCGGGACATGACGACGAAGTCGGGGCGGGGGACCGGCGCCTTTTTATTCTGGGGATTGAATCCCGACTCGTATTCGAACACGGTCTTGAGGCCGACCTCGTCGCGGAAGTCACATGACGGAAGGTTTTCGCGCAGGAATCGCGACAGCAGTTGCTGAAAGAACGTGTTCATGTCGAACAAGAACCCCGGGACCGAAACGCCGGCGTCTTCTCCTCGAATCGCAGCTCCGCAACCGGCGACTAAGAGTTCGGTCAATCGGAACGCGGGCTCATACGCCGCGAGTTGGCGATTTGATTCGCGCTTGTTTCTTAAAAGGACGTGCGGCGTAAGCTGAATCGCAGCCACGCGTTCGCTCAGCACTGCGGCCGTGCGCCGTAAGCTCGTGCGCAGTGTTCGGTCGTGCGTCAGTTTGACGCCGAGGCGCAACGCAGCTAGGAGGACTTGGTTCGGCAGGCAGTCCTCGAGGCGGACGTGATGGCGGCACGGAAGGCGTGCCTCCACGAGCCCGGGCCCTTTTGCGATGCGGTTGAAGTCGAACCGCCCGCGCGGTCGCGCGAGCGACTCCTCCCGACGGCGATAGCGACGGTGGAGCCCGCGCGCCATGAGTTCGTTGACCTCCGCGATCAGTTGCTCAAGAAGTATGTCTTGAAACGCGGCGTCGGCGATGCGCGCCCGGTGCTGGCCCAGGAGTCGCAGGTCCCTGAGTCGGTACGCGTATCGAAGCAATGCGGCAAGCGGCGCTCCTTCAATCTTGGGTCGGATCTGAAGCTGGAGCGATCCAAGCTGGAGCGAACCGACGTGAGACTTCGTTGTGATGGACAGGCCACGGGCAAGCTCCACAATGCTGACCGTGCCGGCCTTGTCGAGGTCTGCCGCGATCGATCGGGTGCGCTCGTCGTCAAACGACACGTCCTCGAGGAGTCCTAGCTTGGTCCATTCCGACAGCTCGACCGTAGTGACGCTCATGCTTCGTCGCCGGGCTCTACGTCGTCTTCCGGATCGGCCGCTTCATCTTCGGAGTCTTCGTCGGCGCCGTCCGTCGCGTCTCCGGTGGTCGCGAGGCTCGGGTCGATGGCCATCAACGCTTGGATCAAGTTGGGCGCTTGGTCGAGTCCGAAGAGATCGTCCTTGAATTGTTGTCGCTTCAAGTCCACGAATCCGCTGCCCAGGATGCTCTTGAGTGCGTCCCAGTCGTCATAGCAGTACTCTTCCAGAAGCGGCAAGATGTCCTCGCTCAGGATGCGGCGGAACTGTCCCATGTCCGATACGGGCTTGCCCTGCACCATGAGATACGAGTGGCCGATTTGGAGGTTGCGTGCGTCGCGCCCGATGCTCTCGCAAATGCGGCGGTTCAGTACGTCGAGCCACTTGTTGATCGGGATGCCCTCGATCTCTGTGTCCTTCAGAACGGTCGGGTCCGGCATCAGTTCGATGAACCCAAACCGCCTTCGCAGCGCGGTGTCGAGCAACGCAATGGAACGATCGGCGGTGTTCATCGTCCCTATGACGCTTAGGTTGCGCGGCACGCGCAACGTCTTCCCGGTGAGGGGGAGGAGAATTGGCATGTTTCTCTTGGAAAGCTCCAGAACGGTTAGCAACTCACCAAAGATTCGGGGAATGTCGCCTCGGTTGATCTCGTCGATGATGAGTATGTGCGGCGTGTCGGGAGCGTCGGCCGCGTCGCGGCACATCTGTAAGAAGATGCCGGGCTCAACGCCGAACGAAAGCTGATCTCCGTGGAGGTTGGGGCGGTACCCTTCGATGAAATCTTCGTAGCCATACGCGGGGTGAAACGAGCACAGCCGGACCAGCCCCGTGTTGGCCGCGGATTTGCCAAACACGCGCTCTTGTTCTTCGCCGGCAAGCTCATCAAAACGCTTGCCGAGTAGCCGCGTTGCCACGATGTCTTTGGCGGCTTTCTCGGCCCAGTACGTCTTTCCGGTGCCCGGTGGCCCGTAAAGAATCACCTGCCCCTTGCGGTCGAGCACGCGTTGGATCTTGCCGGGCATGCCGTCGAGCGCCACTCGAACCGGTTTGGGTGGAGTGGGGCCTACAGGAGGCCGTTGCACGCGATCGGGGTCGAGGAGTCGACGCTCGATTTCGATCAGAAGGCGTGGGTTATCGCGGATCTCTTCAAAATTCATCCGCGCCGGTTGTTCGAAACCTGGTTCCCACGTCGTGTTGTCGAGCACTCTCATCGGAGCGGAGTGGGGGAAAGGGGAGTCCGGCGCGAACTGATACGTCTCCTCGATTTCGCAGATCGCGATCGCCTTGTCGCCGCGACACACCAAAACCCGGTCGCGCGGGCGCACCCTTTTGCGGAGTTCCCACAGCGCGCGCGATTCGCGGTCGGCCTGCTCGTGAGTCCAGCTGTACGTTGCGGCCAGCTGGTCGCGCAGCTCAACGCGTCTCTTCGTTTCAGGCAAGTCTTCGGCGTCGCCCCAGTCGGGGCCGATGCACTTGCGATCGACCATGCTCCGCCAATGCTGCTTACCCTCCGTGCTGTTGCCAATGTCGAATCGTCGGTAGGCAAACGGCCAACCGTTTCGACTGACCAGCGTGCGGCAGGTGTGCGATAGCGAGAGGTCGAGCTCGTTCGCCAGTGCGACGTACCGGCCAGCGGAAACGTAACGTCCCGGCGTCGGAGGCGGCTCTTGGAGGATCCGAACGAGATTGAACCGTTGCCAGTTTTCGACGTGGAACTGATCGATCTTGTCGGGATGAATCAATGAGCAGTACTTGTGGCCCCAGACCGTGTTTTGAACAGCGGGCGCCACTTGTTCGAGTGTGGTTTGAAGCTTGGCGTAGTCTTCGTCGGAGGCTTGAGCGGGCAGCGCAGCGATCGCCTCCACACTTGCGATCAGTTCGTCTCGATGTCGTCGGGCGATCTCGATCGCTTCTTCAACTGAAATCTCGTACTGGCTTGCCGGACTACCGGTCATCCACGCGCCGGTTTCTCTCTTGCGATAGATCCCGAACTTGAGGGCGCTACCGCCACCGATGCTCCCGAAAATCTCCGGAAACTCTTCGTCGTTTTTGAACTCGAGCCAGTAGACAAGGCTGTCTTGGGTTCCATGCTCGTGCATGTGTCGCAAAAGCGCTTCGCCATCGAGAGCCTTCAGCGCTTCGGGGCCGAACCGTTCGATGAACGCTCGTTTGTAGCGATCCAAATCGTCTTGCTTGTCGATCTTCTCGTCGGATACGAGCCGCCGGTAGGTTTCCAGCAATTCGTCGCGGACTTGGTAATGCAAGTTGGAATCACTCCGATCCAGAGAGAGGAAGACGAGGCTACTGAGATCGCGGTTGCTGAGACAGTCCTGTCCGAACGCCGACTTGAAGCGTTGGGTTAACTGCTCGAGCAGCTTCCCGTTCGGTTCGAACGCACGCCCGGTCAATCGCTCGACATGTCGCCTCGCCCTTGTGCCGTTGAATCCGCGAACCGGCGTGCTGCGTTGTCGTTCCTGGAGCGCGGCGTACCGATCCGCCGTCATGTTCGAAAAAGCGACCCACTTGGCCGGTGCGATCGAGTCGTCGCGGGGATCGTGTACCCAGTAGCCAGGATGCCGTATCGAAAACTCAGCTCGCGAGTCGCCAGCACGAAGTGCGGCCGCGAACGTACCCAGACTCTGACGGAGTTCTTCCGTCGTTCCCGCTCTCTGTAGATCCATTAACACTGCCTCTCCCGCCCGAGATTCTAGCGAAAGATCGGCGAATATTCTCTGCGTTGCTTCCTTACGAGTTAACCGAAGCAACTTTCATGAGTCACGCCCCGTGAACTCCGTTTCGCGCTACACCGAGATGGAAAGAAGTTCGTCGTGGGCGATGGAACCGATGCGAACAGGGGGGCTTGATCGCGACGGACCGAGCCCGGTTTCAGTACCATGGGTGCTCATGGGGGCACCGGACCGCGTTACTCGTACTACGCAGCTGCTTTTGCGGATGGCTCGTGGGGATTCTCTTGCTTCGGCTGAGCTCTTGCCTCTTTTGTATGACGAGCTTCATGGGATTGCGCAGCGCTTTATGGCTGGTGAGCGGCGTGACCATACTCTGCAGCCGACCGCACTCTTGAACGAGGCTTGGCTTCGGCTTGCTGGGTCCCCGGATGCTCAGTACGTGGATCGCACGCACTTTTTGCGCGTTGCCGCTCGTGCGATGCGGCATGTTCTTGTTGATCATGCGCGCGCTAAGCGTTCGGCCAAACGCGGCGGTGGGCGTGCGGCCGTTTCGCTCGACATTGACGAGGCGCTTGCGTACTGGGAGAGCGACCACACCGACCTGCTCGCGCTTCACGAAGCGTTGGAGCGTCTCAACGAGAAAGATCCTCAGCTCAACGACATCGTCGAGCTTCGTTTCTTTGGCGGCCTGACCGCGGAGGAAACCGGGAGCGCGCTCGGTCTTACCGAACGCCAGGTCGGCCTCGGCTGGTCGTTTGCGCGCGGCTGGCTCCACCGCGAACTACAACGGGGCACGCATGAGTGACCGCTGGCGCGAGATCCGCACGCTCGTCGAAAGCGCGCTCGAACAACCAAGCGACGAACGCGCCTCGTGGCTCGACGCCTCCTGCGATCCCGCGCTGCGCGCCGAAGTCGATGACCTACTCCGCGCGTGCACCAAAGAGCACCGCTTTCTCCAACCACCCGAGCGCCCATCCGCACTCGAAGCGGGCGCATCCATCGGCCCGTTTCGCATCGTGCGTGCGATCGCCACCGGCGGCATGGGATCGGTTTACGAAGCCGAACAAAAATCCCCGCGGCGGCGCGTCGCGCTCAAGATCATTCGCGAAGGATTGCTCACGCCCGCCACCAAGCGGCGGTTTCGCTACGAGGTCGAAACGCTCGCACGCTTGCACCACCCGGCGATTGCGCAGGTGTATGAAACCGGCGTCCACGGGGCGGGGGCGGGGCGTCCGTGGTTTGCGATGGAGTTTGTCGAGGGGGCGCGGCCGATCGTCAGCTTTGCGGCGAGCCTCGACACCGCCGCGAAAACGCGCCTGTTCGCTGAGGTGTGCGACGCCGTGCAACACGGGCACGGCAAGGGCGTGTTGCACCGCGACCTAAAGCCCGACAACTTGCTCGTGGACGCGCACGGGCGCCCGAAGGTGATCGATTTCGGCGTCGCGCGCGCGGTCGGCGCCGAGTTCGACGGCGCGACGATGCACACGCGCGCGGGCGAGATCGTCGGCACGCTCGCGTACATGAGCCCCGAACAGGTGTCGGGGCAAGCGCCCGACACGCGCAGCGACGTGTACGCGCTCGGCGTCGTGTTTTACGAGATACTTTGCGGCGATCTTCCGTACGCGCTTGCGGGCGACGATTTTTTTACGTCCGCGCAGACGATTCGCGAGACCTTGCCGCGCCGCTCCGACGCGCTGCGCGGCGACCTCGAAACGATCGTGTTCACGTGCCTCGATAAGGACCCGGCGCGACGGTACGCATCGGCCGCCGAATTCGCCGCCGACCTGCGGCGCTACCTCGCGCGCGAACCGATCGCCGCGCACCCGCCGTCGGTCGCGTACCAGTTTCGGATGTTTGCGCGCCGCCACCGCGCGCTCGTCGCGAGTGCGGCCGTCGTGTTGATCGCTGCGACCATCGCCACGATCGTGAGCGTGCGCTTTGCTGTGCGCGCGGCCGACTCCGCGGAAGCCGAGCGCAAAGAAAACGCGCGTTCGCGGGTGTTGCTCACCACCTTGCTCGACCGGAGCGTGCAATCGACGCTGCGGCACGCGCCGCTCGTTCTCAAACTCGAAAACGGCGCCCCGACGAGCCGCGCCATGGTCGAGTCCGCACTCTTGGACTTAGCCACGCTCGAGCGCGAGGCGGAAGACAACCCCGACGCCGGCGCCGCGATTGCCCAAGCGTACGTTTCGCTCGCCGACACGGTGGGGCACCCCGACCTGCCGAGCTTGGGCGACACGGCGACGGCGCGTACGTACTACGAACGCGGTCTCGAGCGGGCGCGCCGCGTGCTCGCCGCGCATCCTGGGTCGGCGCGCGCGCGTTTTGCAGCCGCGCTGGCCGAGGATCGCATCGCGCGCCTCGAGTTCGAGGCCGGCGACAAAGACTCCGCGCGGGCGCGCATGAAGCGCGTGCTCGCCACGTTGGAGTCGTTGTGCGAAACGAATCCGGACAACGCCACGTTCGGGACGCATCTTCCGACGATGTACTCGACGCTCGCGCGCATTTCGGGGAACGAGCGGCACGGCGACGAGGCGCTCGCACTCGCGCGGAAACGGCGGGACGCGTGCCTTGCCAACCAGCGGCGCTGGCCGGATCGGCCGGGTGTGGACCAGGCGTTGATCGAGGCGCAGTACGACGTCGCGGGGTTTTTCTGGGCGCGCGAGGAGTTTGCGTCCGCGCTTGTTGAGTTCACAGCGCTGCAAACACACATCGATCGCGTGTTGCCCAACGATCCGGAGTCCGTCAACGCCGCCGCGGAGGCCGCCCTCGGGCGCGGGGTCGCGCTCGGTAAACTCGACCGTTCCGACGAAGCGGAAGCGTGGCTCAAGAAATCGCTCTACCACTTTCTCGCGTTGCACGAACGGCATCCGGACGAGGCGCGCGTGATCGTGCGCATCGGCGACATGTACGATCGTCTGAGCATGATCGCGTGGAAACAATCACAGGTCCGTGCCGGGGACGGGATGTCGCACTTTCAGCGCGCGCTCCAGTGGAGCCGGGCCGGTGTCGCGTTCTTGGAGCGCCTGCAAGCGGCGGGGAAACTTCCCAAGAAGTCGCGCGCGCGGTTGGCGCTCCTCAAAATGCGGCGGGACCGCGCCGAAGATTTCGTGCGGTCCCGCGCCAAAACTAAGGCCGGTACACCGCGATGAACATGTCGTCTCCGGCTTGACCCGGGAACGGCATGCCGGCGATCGTCGCGGGACCGACGAAGTGGCCCGTGACGATGATCGAACCGTCGCCGAGTTCGGCGACGCCGTCGGCTTGGTCGTTGCCGGCGCCGCCGCCGCTAAACGCCCAAAGCGGCGTCCCGTTGGGACTGTATCCGGCCGCGAACGCGTCGTCGCTGCCCGCGCTCGTCAGCACCGTCCCGTTGACCGTGAGCGTGCCGCGGAACTCGCCGACGATGTACAGGTCGCCGTTGGATCCAACGTGCAAATCGCGCGCCTCGTCGTCGTCGTCGCCGCCGGCGCGCGCGGCCCAGCGCAACGACCCGTCCGCCACGTTGATCGAGCAGAGAAACACGTCGAATCGGTCGGCGCTTTGCAATATCGACTGGTTCGTTGTGCCGAGCGTGATCTCGCCCTGGAACGATCCCGCGACCGCGATGATCCCGGGAGCCGTTTCGGCCACACCGCGCACGTCGATGGCGTCGGCGTTTTCGCTTGTGGCGAACGCGGCCTTCAGTTCGCCGTTGCCTTCGTACCACGCGAGAAACATGTCATCCTCGTCGCCGGTCAGGCCGCCGCCTGTTCCGAAGAAAGCTTCGAGGCTGAATTCCCCGACGGCGACCACCGTGCCGTCCGACATGACGGTGAGCGCTCCCAACCGGGATACAAAGTCCGAGCTCACGGTGCGCGCCCACGAGAAGGCGCCCGCCGCGTCGAACCGCGCCACGAACATGGACCGGGTGGCCGCGTTGGTGATGGTGGTTTCGTTGGCTTCGCCGCGGGCAAACGTCATCGTCGTGTCGATGAATTCGCCGCCGATCACGCACGAGCCGTCGGGAAACGTTGCGATCGATCTCACCGTGTCGTTTTGCGGACCGCCCGCGCTCGCCGCCCACGCCAACGTACCGTTTGAGTTGTAGCGGGCAACGAACACGTCGGAATCTGCGAGGCCGGCGAGCGTCCCGCTCGGCAGCGTCGTCTCGTTCGCTTCCCCGCGGCCGAGGACAGCGGTCCCCCGGTACCGTCCCGACACGACACACGTGTTGTCGGGCAAGAGATCGACCGTGCAAACTTCGGCGTCGACATCGGCGTCGACCAAGGCCGCCCAGCGAAGCGCGTGGCCGGCGGTAAAGCACGCGACGAAACCAGCCCCTTGCGACTGCGCCGTAAGCGTCGTCTCCGTGATCTGACCGACCTCGAACGTGATTTCGTTCTCGAATTCGCCGACGACGACGTACGAGCCGTCGGGCGCGACCTTCATATCGGCGGGACGGTAGTCGAAGTCACCCGCGATCGCGCGCGACTCTTCAAACAACAGCTCCTTGCCGTTCCCACTACAACCGACGGCGCCCAAGACGAGCAAAAAACAAGCGATCTGATTCATGATGTATATGCCTCCGCTCCCAAAGGCGCGAACGGCGACCGGCGGCCACGCGAAATCCAAAACTTTTTTTTGGGGGTGCGGGGACACCCCGCGCGGGCCATGTCGGCGGGTCGGGATCCTTGGGTAGGATTCCGGCATGCGCACGTGGTTTCTGCTCTTGCTCGTAATGCTTGCGATGTGTTCGAAACGCCAAACCGAGTTCGCAAACTTCAAGGAATTCCAGGATGCCCAAACCGAAGCCGGCTACGTCCGCGTTGCTAGCTTCGAGCCGGTCAAGTGGCCCGCGAAGATCGTCGAAGAGCGCACGGCAGACGACGAGATTTCGTTTCATCGACCGAACGGCACCCCGCATAAGTACGCTGGCTACGACGGATACACGCTGAAGTTCATCCGGCTGCGCGGCGCGGACGGCGAAGAGGCCGTTTGCGTGTATCGTTCCAAAAGCAAACGCTAGCGTCGCCGCCACGTCCGCTCCCGCGCGCGCTACTGAATCGCCTCCGCGATCAGAGCCGAACTTTGATGGAGCACTTCGTGGCGTGCCAGAAACAACTCGTGGGCCTCCGTGACATCGAAACCTGGTTAGGGACATCGAGTGATACCGGCCACGAATCCTTGCGGGCGACGGTGCAAAAACTCAGAGACGAGCTTCTCGCGCTCGGGTTAGATGCCGTGAACGCGCGCCTGCAGGATTTGGATGACGGATACCGGTTTGCGTAGACCGGATGTTCCAAAAGCAAACGCCAAGTCCCTGCGTAGACGAAGTGCGGGTGAACGATCGGTTGGATAGAATTCACGGCCATGTCCGACGCCTCTCGCGACGAACTTCTTCAGCGGCTTGGTGAGTTGATGAGCGACGTTTCCGAGCGTTGCTACAGCGCGCAGTGGATGGGGGACACGCTCACCGCGATCGAGTCCCGATGTCGCCGCGCGCTGCTCGACCATGAACCGCAGCCGTGGGGCATAGACGAGATCAGCGTCGCCGAGGCCACCGAACTCTGGTCGCTTGCGGCGCAGGTCGGCGGCTGGCCCGAGCCCGATTGGGACGGCAACTTCGACACATACGTTTGCGACACCCCGTTCACGTCGCTTTGATTCCAGTTGGCGGGTTTTCGCGGAGGCGCGGGCCCGTTTTTTGACAAGGTGCGCCTTGCCGAGCGTGCCGGCCGTCGCTAGATTCGTTGTATGACAGGTCGTTTGGGTCTTCTTGTTCTGACGTTGTTTGTTAGTGCCGGTACGGCGTCGGCCAAAGTCAAAAAACTCAAGGAAGCCGCGCGGCCCGGCGACGTCAAGCCGGGCAAGTCCGCGCTCTTGAAGAGTCCCAAAGGGATGCACTACTTCTTGCGGGTTCCCAAAAAGTACAAGGCCAAAGACGGGGCGCGTCTTGTTGTCTTTTTGCATGGGTCCAACATGAATGGACTTTCGTACCTGCGCTCTTTTGAGGCGAAGCGTTGGGCGCATGATGCGATCTTGTGCTGTCCCAACGGCGAAACCGGCAAGGGCGATCCTTACGGTGCGAACAACTTCACGTTTGCGAGCGCGCCGTTTGTGGCCGAGATTACCAAGCTCGTGCAGGCGGACTTTAAGACGACCGTTACGTATGTCGGCGGCCATTCGCAAGGCGGGTTTTTGACGTTTAGCGTCATCATGCACTTCCCCGAGCTCTATCACGGCGCGATTCCGATGGCCGGGGATTGTTGGATGCAAAACGAGCCCAACCTGTGGGCCGATAAGCCCGACGTGTTGGCGCGCCAAAAGCAAATCGGCATTGCCGTGATTCACGGCCAGGCCGACCCGGTCGTGAGATTCGCGCAGGGCCAGCACGCGTTTGATGTCTTTCGCGCGATGGGCTACCCGCGCCTGCGGCTGTTTGCACCCAAGCGGTTGGGCCACCAGTTCATGCTGTCGCCGGTTGACGACGCACTCGACTGGCTCGACGCGATGAACGGCCGCTCCGAGAAGACGAGCGTTAAGCTCGCCGAGAAGTGGGCGAAGGCGCGCGAGTACGGGTGGGCGCTCGAAACCGCGCGCGCACTTACTGCAGGCGGCAACAAGTCCGCGCAAACCCGCGCCGCGAAACTCATCGCGCGTTGCGAAGCCGCCGCAGCCAAAGCCGTCGTCGCGATGCGAAAATCCATGGAAGGCGACGCGGCGAAGTGGGTGCCCGAGTGGCTCGAGTTCTGGCGCGTGTACGGACGCACCGAGGCCGCCAATCCGCTGGTCGAGGAGTACGAGAAAAAGCGCGCGGAGCAGCGCGACACCGGCGCCCGTCTGTTTCAACAAGCGAGCGGCTTGCTGCGGTCGCAAAAAAAAGACGAGGGCCACGCCGTGCTGCGAAAGATCCTCGCCGAGGCGCCTTGCACCTACGAGGCGTACTACGCCTGGAAATGGTTGTCTGAAAAATAGATGAGTGGCGTGTCCCGTGCCCAACGTCTGACGATTTTGGAGCATCGCATCGGCTTGATTGCATCCAGTTCACGATGGAGGCGGGCAAGCTCAACGTCGAAGTCAAAGATTTCTAAGTTACGGCGCTGTCGGGTGTCGTTGTCGCTTCGATGGGTTCTGTTTGTCTACCCGGCGCGCACCCAGAAGTTTCCGTCGCGGCCTGTCGCTCCTGTTGCGATCGTTCCGGTGATGGGGGAGCTTACGTTTGCTTTTCCTGCGAACGCGGCGGCTAGGCCCATCGGTAGGGTTGTGCCCGTGTAGCTCGCGTCGTCGGTGGCTACGATGTCGCCGGTTTGATTGACGAAAAACGAACGGTTGCCCGTGTTGCCGTGGTCGGCCGGCCATGCGTAGCAAAGCCACGTGGTCTCGGCCAAGTCTGCATCTACTAAGTCGATGCCTTGTAAGTCCACGCCGAACGCCGTGTCGGTCGGGAGCGCGATCAGGAAGTGGTACCCACTCCGGATCACCCTTCCCGTGATCTGGTTGGAGCGAAACGCGGTCGCGAGCACGGGCGGGGCGAGTCTTGCGCCGTCGCGTACGGCGCGGCCGCCGGCCAATTCTGGAAAGTATCCGAACTCGCCAATCCCGTTGTCGTTCTCGTCCGCGCGCCCCGTCGCTTTGAACTGCGTCTGCGCCGACACGATCGTGCGCATCGTCGCGAGCGCGGCCGTCTCGTTTGAGTTCAGACGCGCCGAGAGCAAATTCGGGATCGCGATCGCCGCGATAATGGCGATGATCGCGATCACGATCATCAGTTCAATAAGCGTGAATCCATGCTGTCGCTTCATGGTGTGGTCCCCTTCGTATTCCTGCGATGCCTGACGCCCGGGTGGACGCACCGATCCCAACGGTTGCGTCCCTGCCTTGTTTGGGCGTGTCTCGATGTGTAGCAGCCCGTTGAAAAACTTCCCGTGGGCTGCGAGCGGATCTCGCGATCTCTGCTCTCGCCTGACGACTACATTTGAAACGGACTGCTAGAGAGGGCAGCGCAGACGACCGACCACGCCCCCGGAGTTTGTACAGGCTTCCCGTCTCAGTCGGGTACAGCGTTTAACGGGGCGCAAAGCGCAGGATGATCTTTCCGGAGACCGAATGGTTCCAATACAGCTCGTCGTTGAGGATCGCGATCGCGCACACGTTGTCTTGTTTGCGTTCGATCACGGCGTCGTCGTCGTGACCGGTGTCGAATGCGCGTGAAATCTCGAGTGTCCAGGTCGTGCCGTCGTGCACGCCCTTGCCCGACACGTCGGCCAGGCTGCCGGTGGGTTGTGCGGGCTCGTACGAGTCAATGCGGTCTTGGGTGTAGGCCGTCGGCTTGGGCGTGCGGCGATACGCCGGCGTGCCCGCGTCCATGGGTCGCGCGATGTGGGCCGTCTCGCGTCCGCCCATGTCGTAAACCTTCGCGTCGCTGCGCCCGCGGTCGCCGATGAGGTGACGTTTGTCGTCCACCCAACCGGCCGGGTTGCCGCGCCCCGCTTTCCAATGCCACACATCCGCCACGTACGCGGCCGTGGTCATCATGTTGATTTTGAAATCGCCTTCGATCGGAAAATCGAGCGCGAACTGATCGTCGGGCTCGGTGGGGCGGACGTACTCTTTTTGCTTCGCGTCCCATACGTAGGGGTCGCGCATGTCGCTTCGCGTCGCGTCGGCCCATTTCGCTAGGACAAACACGCGGTCCTCTGTGTAGAGCGCGCGCAACGTCACCTCTTGCGGCGCGCCGCCGCCCAGCGCTTCGCGCACCGTCACGCGCAGCGCGCGCGCCTTGCCCCAAACGCCGTCCACCTGGCCGTCGATTGTCGGCGGTGTGTTGGTGAACGTCGCTTGCCAGACGAGCGGGTCGGACGGCTGGGTTGTGGCCGCGGGGGGGCGCGCTTGCGTGCATCCAAACAGCAAAAGAGCGCAGAGGAGATGCGGATTCGACTTCATAGCGCGCATCGTAGGGCGCGGCGTCGGCCGTCGACGCACTCTGAAGCGAATGTAAGGGAGTCTTCAGGCGCGTGGCGCGTCCGCCGCGTTTTGTTGTTCCTTTGCCGTGAGCCGGAAGCGCACAAAACGCGGATTGGAGACCGTGTCGTCGCGCCCGAGACTCGCGAAGTCATCTTTGTTTTCGTGTTGGGCGTCCGTGACGACGACGTCGGTTCCGTCCGCTGTGTTTGTTGGAGCGCGTGGGTCGGATGAGATCGTTTCGTGCTCGCGGACGCTTATCGTTTCGATCCCATCGAGGCACCCGCGCAAAACGCGACGAGGGCAAAAGGAGAAACGGGCGCATCTTGCCAACCTAACGACCGGGGGAGCGGAATCGGATACAAAAGATTCATGATCGAAACGCCGCAGCCGGAAACGGCCCGCTTGCGCCGCCACCGAGCGATCCAAGAGGAGCTGGCGGCGCTCGATGATGCGGCGATGGTGCGCTGGCTGGCGGGGACCGGTGTTGAAGAGCGCGGAAACGCGACGGCTTCGTTGCCGAGCGGCGCGCACTCGGTATTCGTGAAGCTGGTTCCGGTGAGCGCTCGCGAGCGGGCGGCGCCGGGCGATACGGCCAACCTGTTTGCGCTTCCGTTGCACTATCAGTACCGGATCGGAAGCTGTGGGTTTGGGGCGTGGCGCGAGTGGGCTGTGCATGAGCTGGCGAACGCTTGGGTGGAGGCGGGGGCGTGTTCTGGGTTTGCATTGCTGCACCATGCGCGCGTCTTGCCGGTTGTTTCGCGCGGCGTCGATGACAAGCGCCGCATGGAGCCGTGGGGCGACGATCCGGCGATTGCGCGCCGCGTCGCCGCGCTCGCCGACGCGACGTCATCGGTGGTGTTGTGCATGGAGCGGTTTTCGCAGACGGTCCACGGGTGGCTGGGCGCCGAGTTGGCGCGCCGCGAGGATCGCGCCGCGTTGTTGGGCGAGGCCGAAGCGAAGTTGTTGCGGACGGTTGACTTTGCCAACGGGCGCGGCGTGCTCCACATGGACGCGCACTTGGAGAACTTTTTGACCGATGGCGCGGCGTTTTTTTTGAGCGATCACGGGCTGGCCATCGCGCCAACGTTTGCGCTCGGCGCCGACGAACTCGAGTTCATGGGGCGGCATCGCCAGTTCGACCGGTGCACCGTCGTTTCCGGTTTGGTCTACACGCTGGTGTTGCACCATGGACTGCGCGAGCTGTGGCGCGCGGCGGTGGACGGGGCGGGGATTGAGGGCGTGGTGGAGGCGCTGCCGGCCCGCGACCGCGCCTTTCTCGAGGGGCGCGGCCCGTTAGCCCTGGAGATGAGCCGGTTTTACCGCAACCTGAGAACGGATCTGACGAGCGAGTATCCAGCGGAGCGGCTGGCCGCGCTCCTGTAGGAACCAGGTCAATCGGGCGTCAGCGGGCGCGCTCCCGAGGTGCGGGGCCCGGAATCGGAACCAGGTCAATCGGGCGCCAGCCGTTCGCGGCCGCTGCGGGAAATCGCCGCCAAAACCTGGACAAACGATGGCGCAATTTTGGCGCGCAAATCTGGTGGCGGATTGACCTGGTTCCGCATCGGTAGGTGCCGCATCGGTATGGCGACGAATTGACCTGGTTCCGCATGGGGTTCCGCATCGCCGCATCGGTACTGGTTTCGTGGGGGATCCGGATGAGCGCAGGTAGGCTCAGGCGACCTCCATGCAAACTGTGTTTATTCGTCGCCTCGGCGGCGTTTGGTTGCTCAAGCCTTCACGGCGTCCTCACTACGTCGGGCTCTTTGCGACTGTGGGTGGGTTTGTGGTCGCACTTTTGGTCGGCGGAATCTCCAAGGGATCGCCCCTCGGCTGGGTCCTGGTGAGCGCTTGCGTTGCCGTGGGGCTCTATGGCGTGTTCATGTTCGGGTCGGGCGCATCGGTCCGCGTGGACTTTGGCCGCCGCGTTTTTGTCATCGGCGAGATCACCGTGCCGTTCGATCAAGCGTCCGGACTTGTGGTCGACATGGTTTCAGTCACCGAGGAAGCGGGCTCGTCGGCGTGGTGGCAAATCCATCTCCTGGCCGGTCCCGAAGGCGGTGCGCTCTTGGCGTCCGCGCGCCGTGACGGGCTTTTGATCGGAGACCGCGCGGTGCCCGGCGTTCACCGGCTGGCTGTCTCGTGGCGCGATGACTTGCTCCGCTCGACGGCGCAAGAACTCAGCGAGCGCGCCGGTATCCCGCTCGTTTCGCCCGCGCGCTAGATGGCGCTGCCGCGCGCGCGCCCACGACGAACGGATTCGTAGACGCCGAGGAACCCTCCGGCGCCCCGGCCGGGCAGCTCGTGCCTTCGCGCTCGAGTCGCCGCGCACGATCGGACCCCGCTTCCGCTACCTTTGTCGCCGCGACCACCATCGGCGCCGCGCGGATGCGCACCGGTCGCAACTCGCCGCCCTAGTTGGCGTTTATCGCCCGGTTGTACGGACTGTGCGCGCGCCCCTCGTTGCAACCGCAGGCGACGCCAACCCGGAAAGTGTGACCACGAGCCGCTGTGCCGGGCGCAGAGCGCGCAGGGTGGCATCGCGGAAGGTATAACGACTCCGCTACGCGATGAGTCTGTTACCAAGGAGAGAACCATGAATAAGAAATTTGCAGTGTTGTTTGGAGCCGTGCTCGCGGGCGCGCTGTTCGTCACACAAATCCGCGCCGAAGACCATGAGGGCGAGGCCGGCGCTGGGGAGCCCCAGATGCCCCAGTGGATGTTGAAGACTGACGCGCATAAAAAACTCGCGCAAAGCGTGGGGACGTTTGATGTCGCGACGGAGTTTTGGATGGCTCCCGGTGATCCGCAAAAGGGCAAAGGCGTCGCCAAGCGCGAGATGATCATGAACGGGAACTATCTGCAGGAGTCGTTCAAGATGAACTTTATGGGCCAGCCGTTCGAGGGGCGCCTCACCAGCGGCTACGACACCGTGCGCGGCAAGTTTATCAACACTTGGATCGACAACATGAGCCCCGTGATGAGCCAGCAGACCGGCGTCGAGAAAGACGGGATGCTGATCTTTACCGGCGATGAGCCGGACCATGACGGCAAGCTCCGCAAGAGCAAGTCGACGATCGAGTTCAAAGACAACGGTTGGGTCATGACGGCCTACCACGTCGAGGCCGATGGCGACAAGATGCACATGCGCTTGACGTACACGCGCCAGAAGTAGCTTCAATCACGGGCTCGGCGTTTCGAGCCGAGCCCGTTGCTCCGGTTAGCGGAGTTCTTTCTCGATCGCCGCGACCAGCGCGCGGCTCGAGCGGCGCATCGATCCGCGCACGAGGCGTTTGCCGTTGGCCTGGTCCAGACGAAGGATCGTTTTCGTCTGCTGACGCGCCGCGGAAAGGTCCGTTTCGGCGCCCAACGCAGCGGTGAGATAGGGGAGGTCTGTGGCCCCGATCATCGATGCGGCGGTTTGGGCCGCGATGCGGCGGACGCCCGCGTCGGCGTCGAGGAGTGCTGTCAAAAGGCGGGTGCGCGCGACGGCCCGCGCACGACCGCGAACACGCGGGAGTAGCGCAACAGCCAGCCCACGTACCGAGGCGCTTGGACTCGCGGCCCATCGCAGGATCAGCTCGCGCTGCGCATCGTCCGGCGTGTGCGCGAGCGCCCGTGTGATGAGGCTCTGCTCGCTCGCGGAGTGCGCGCGTGCCATCGCGCGCCCGAGCCACGTGAAAAACTGCGCGTCGCCGGTGCGGCGGCAGTAGTCGCGATGGGTGTCGGTGATGCGGCCGAGCAGCTCCGTGCGATCCTGGCCCGCGCGCAGAGCGTCCCAACGCTTCGTCATCGCGCGTAGGTAGTTCGCGGTGAGGTCGTCGGGTTTATGGCTTGGCTTCGTTTGGCCGGCGACCCGAAAAACGAATCCGTCCGTGAACTTGAATCGAACGTCCGCGAGTCCACCTTGGAGCGAAACGCCGATGGCGGCTTTCGAGAAGCCTGGCAACGTCGTGCGCGTTGCCAAGACGGGCTGAGGTTTGTGATTGACGAGCGCTCCCAAGATCTTGGTCGTCGCGATGGACGGTTCGGATCTTTGTGCTCCGCGTTTGGAGATTGTTTGCACCGGCTTGCGATCGTTGACCTGGCGCACAACGGCGCGCGGTTCGTTGGCGCGCCTTGCGCTCTCTTCTTGATCGCCGCGCGCGTCCCAGACCACGCCGACCGCCGCAGTGGACGCCACGAGTGCTCCGACGACTACCGTTCCTGCTTTCATCGCCGCTCCTCCCCATACCAGTTGACTGACTCCGCCGACGGCGGCACTTGCGGTTGCCAGCGGTTTGACCAAAGTCACGCCCGCGAGTGCGAGACACCACGACGATCGGTCCCCATAGGACTGATCGAGCATGCCGCGCAACAAGACGAGACCGCGCCGCTGACGTTTTTTGACGGTTTCGATCGCGAGTCCCAACGTGCGCGCGATGCGACGCGGCGGTAGACCGTCGAAGAATCGCATGACGATGATCGTGCGATAGATCTCTTCGAGCTCGCCGACCGCGTCCACGAGGCGGCGCTGCATCTCGACCTGGGCCACCGCGTCGGCCGCCGCCGGACTGAGATCGGGCCGCGCCTGCATCTGCTCGCGCGCGATCCGTCGTTTCTTGGAACGAAGCGTCCCGCGCACGCGGTTGCGCACGATTCCAGTGAGCCACGCGCGCGTCGTCTTGCGTATGTTTTGGCTGTTTTCGAGCGCGATTGCCAAAGCGTCCTGCGCGACGTCCGCCGCCTCGTGCCGGTCAAACAACAAGCTACGGGCTAGCGCATGGACAAATCGCGAGTGCGCCATAAGCTCGTCGGCGGTGGGATGCTTCATCACACTTATCGTCGCCGCGAAATGCGGTTCGGGGACAACCGCTCGTCAAAATTTCGCGGTCGAGCTTTTGCAAGCAGTCCGGGAGCGGTTGATCAAAAAGACGCCGCGCAGCGACGGGCGCTGCGCGGCGCTGGCGCGAACATACGTTCGCACCGCCAAGCTTAGGATCGATGTCGTCTGGCGCGACGCTGGGAGTTCGCCACGCACAGTTCCGCCCTGATCTCCTTTGCATCCTTGATCAGGGCGCGTCCAACCGACTCCTCCAACCATCCGAAACACACGAACGTGTGGACTTTCCACTGAAACACGCGCAGCTTGATCCGTGCGGCTTTGAGTTTGCCGCGCTCGACGCATCGGCACGCGAGAACAACGAGGCGGCGAAGGCATCGTTTCCCGCGCAGCGTGGTCGCAGTGACCGTGGCGTCGTGCAGTGCGATCAACTTGTCCTTCACCGACGGTTCGGCGGCGGGGAGTCCAAATGTCGCAAAGTTGAAGTCCGTTGCGCCGCCCGGCCAGACGTTGCCGATGCAGCTGAACGCGGTGCCGTCCGCGTACGGGTCGCCCGCCGCGCCGACCCAGGTCAGTTCGTTGCTGTTGGGTGTGACCCATTCGATGGCGAGCGTGGTCCCGGGCGTTACGGCGAGCGGCTCCAGGTCGAACCGGAGCAAGAACTGCGACCCGGCGACCCGCGGGCCCGACACGTGGGCCGTTGATTCGGCGAGAACTTCGCTGTCGGTCGCGGTCGTGCGAATGCGAATCGTGGTCGCTACTCCGCTTGCGGGAAAAGCCGTGCCGGCGCGCAACCGCAACTCGACGGCGGTGAGCGTTGGCAGCGTGGGCACAAAGCTCTGCAGCAACGTGCCGTTCAGAATGGGGGGCGTCCCGCAGCTAAACGACCGCGTGGACGCCGGGTCGTTTTGTTGATCGGGGAGTTCGGAATGGTCTTGGGCCCATCCTGTTTCCGCGCTGGCGAGGATGGCGGCTGCTATCGCGAGCAGCTTTGTTGTGTGAATCAATGGGGACCTCCTTGGAACATCAAGTTCGGAAATCCCTCGAACCTCTTCGCAAGTACCCTACCGCTGGACACGGCGGGGGCCACTATTGGCACGCGGTTTTCTTGCGTTGGCGAGACGGCGTAGACAGGAGGCTGTCATGGTGGGCCCTAAGCTGGGACGAAACCAAATGACGCCAAAACGGATTTGAGAGGGGCGTCCCTTGGTGTGGTCGGGCGTGCTCGCGCGGGCGCGGCCCCGGTTCTCACCGCGCGCGACGACTCCCGCGCTACGTCTCCGCGAATCGCTGCTGGAACGCTTCGGCCATCCGGGGCCCTCCGGCATCCGCTTCGTGCTTGAAGTACACGTACGCGGACTTCCAGGCGCCCCCGCGGATTGTTTCGGCCCACTGCGTAAGGTCGGCCTCTGTGTACGTGGGCAGCCGTAGACGGAAATACGCGTCATCGGCCGTGTGTTCCACGGGCGGCTCGGGGGCCTTGTCGCTCTGGGAAATGACAAGCGTCCCGTTGCCGGTCCGGAGCGTCTCGTACACCGCGTCGTCAAACCAAGAATGGTGACGAAACTCCATCGCGGCGCGGAACCCGTCGGGAATCATCGCGAGGAAGTCGCGGAGGAGCGCGTCATCTCGTCGCAGCCACGGCGGCAGTTGAAACAGGAGCGGAGCTTTTTTGTCGCCGAGCTCGGCCGCCGAGCCTGTGAAGTAGGAAAGTTCGTCCTCGCAGTCCGCCAACTTCTTTTTGTGCGTGATGCGTTGGGACGCCTTCAGCACGAACCGAAATCCGTCCGGCACAGACGCCGCCCACTTGGCGACGACCTCGCGTTTGGGCATCCGGTAAAACGTGTTGTTGATCTCCACCGTGCGGAGGCGGGTTCCGTAATGCGTAAGGAAGTCCTTGTCCTTAAGCTCTTCGGGGTAAAACGCGCCGCGCCACTCTTTGTACGCGTATCCACTGGTTCCTGTCGCGACCTGCATCGCAACAGTTTAGCGTTATTTAGACGGCGCGCGGGCGTGATGGCGCCACATGCGCCGAACCAGTGCGATCTGGCCGCCGTGCCACGTGTCGTGGCGGACGTTGTTGGTGATGAAGTCGGAGTCCGTTGTCGTCATTGCGTCGGCCGCGAGTTCGTCGATGGCGCGGCGCTGATCTTCGTGGGCGGCGCGTAGTTCGGTCATATCTTCGGCCCACGTCGCGCTGGGTTTGGCGTCCACGTCGGGCGTGCGCGCCGCGCGGTCGCCGCGAAGCCGGAGCGCGTACCCGCGTTTGCACTGCGCTAGGTGCCGCACATGCCACCGGATCGAGCCGGCCGCCGTTCCGTGTTCGTCGGCACTCGCGTCGCGGTAGCACGGCGCCTGCCAGGACGCTTCGGGCTCGGTCACGCCGTCGAGGATGGTGAGAAGGGACTCCCACGCGTGATTCCACGCGTTGTCGAAGTGCATGAGGTGTGCGTCTTTTCCGTTCACACGATGATCTTACCGCGTCTGGTTCTTGGAAGATGGGGCGCATGTTTTCGATAGGATGACCGGCCATGATTCGTTGCGCGCCGAAACGTCTGTTTTCTTGGGATTACCGGTTGGAGGCTGAGTCGCACCGCGCTCTGCTTGAGTTTCGTTGGTCGAAAGAGGACGGCGCGATCACGATCGACGGTGTCCGCTCCGTCATCGCGGAGGATGGCGGCTTGGGCGGGCGTTGGACGATGGAGTCGGGCGGCGTCGAAGTGGCCACCGCTCGTTGGGCGACCAAGAAGTGGCCGCGTTTTCAGGTGCAGAGCTCGATCGGGCCGTTGTCGATCGTTGCGCTCAGCCGTAGCGGTCGTCGCGTCGAGTTCGTGCGCCACAACAAGGTCCTGGCCACGGTCGCCCCGGCGCATCTTCTTTCGCGTCGCGCACGAATTGACGTCGTCGATCCGGTGCTGGAGTTTCCACTCGCGTCGTTTTTGTTTTGGCTCGTCGTCGTTTCGTGGCGGCGCGGCGTCGTCGACCTGTAGCGGTGGTCGTGCGCGCGGGCTCGGCCGTTAGCGACGCGACGCGCGCGTTGTCGCGAGGCTTCGCATGGTGGCTTGCATCTCTTCGATCATGCTGTTGATCGGAACCCCGGCCATGCGATAGCCTCGGTCCTCGGTGAGCAGATCGTAGGAGCGAACGACGGGGAACGGCGCGGGACCGATCGCGACCACCGTGCCCCCTGCCACTTCTTGGCCGGGTTCGCAGTCCATCGCGCGTTGCCCGGCGATGCGGTGCGTGTCGCACACGTAAACCGTTGCGCCTGACGCAAACTCCACGGCCAGGAAACGATCGTTCGCGTGCGGCTCCAGGTAGGCGTGCTTTTGCATCACGCGCACGGACGCACCGTCATACCCCACGACCCAGTCGCCGGGCGCAATTGTTTCGATCGCGCGCGGTCCGGTCGGCGTGTCGATCTCGGCTCCCTCCGGCACGCAGCTCATCATGAGTTTCGCCTGCAGCGCTGTGCCCGCGAGGTTCACCGCCGTGCTCAACACCGCATTCGCTGCGCGACACCCGGTCAGGGAGAGCGCCGCACATAGAGCCGCGGCCAGCCAAGTCTTTTGCATGATTCCGATCGAGAGCGCCGAGCAGACTTGAACCGAATCCGGCTTACAAGGAGATTCGCCCCCCAAATCGCTTCGCCGTCGTTACGACGCCCCACAGCACGCACTTCATGCAAACCCTGTCACCAAAGTGTCTCCAACAAAAAAAGACAGGCCCCTGTCAAAACAAAAAAACAAGAGCCACGCCGCTCCCTCCAAGGCGGTACCGGGTTCGATTTTTTCTCTCGTAACTCGTTTCCGCGCAAGAGGTAAGCGCGTCGAGGTGCGGCATTGGTGCCGCGTTTTTTGGCCATCGCTCGCCGCTGTCGGCCTCGTTGGGCCCCAACGCGCCGTTCTGACGCCGGAGGTCGTCCGGAGAGGCCCAATTTTGCGGCACCAATGCCGCACCTCGCCGTCCTAAGTGGCGATGTGAGCGCCGCTTACGGCGAAAAAAATCCAACCCGGTACCGCATTGGGGTTGCTTTGGGGTTTTTGTTTGTCACTCTTTTGGCTTGCCTCGTCCTCGGCAGTGGATTCTTGCGGGTACCGGCGTGCTGCTGGTTTTGGTGGGTGCGCTGGGTGTGGTTCTTCCTGGGCTCCCGACCACCATCTTTTTGCTGGGGGCGTCGTGGTGTTTTGCGCGCAGCATTCCGTGGCTCGAGACGCGGTTGATGCGCAATCGTTTCTTCGCGCCGTACCTGCGCATCTTGGATGGCGAAGAACCGATGACCAATCGCGCGCGCGCGATCACCATCGCGACGATTTGGTTGGCCGTGTCGCTGAGTCTGTGGATGCTTCATGCGGGCGGGCGGCTGCGACGGTGGGGGGCCATCACGCTCTGCCTCGCGGCGCTCGTCGGATCCGTTGTCGTGTGGCGGTTTCGTCGCGGTGTCGTGCCGAAGCGCGCGAACGCGGAACGTTCTTCCGACGACGCATCTCAGGGCGATTCCGCCTGAACGCTTCCCGGTTTCCTCGCGCCCCTACAAAAAAAATTCGGACTCAATCTCGTGGGCGTGGGACAGGATCAAGAACGCGTGAGTCGGGGCGCGGCCGCCTCGGAATGAGACGGTTGTCGGCTCCCGCGTCGCAAGCGTGGACCGATAAGACGGTGTGGGAGCAACGCTAGAAAAGGCCGACCGGTTGCGTGTCGCCGAGCCAGCGGAGGCCCTTGCGCTCTACGCCGCCGCGTGCGACGAAATCGACGCGCACGACGAGGAACGGTTGCTGTGGATTTGCGATCAGGTAGCGCCGACGCCGCCCGTTGCGCTGGGTCCGCTGCTGCACCGTGTGGCCGATACAGGAACCGGAGTTCTCAAGCGCGCCGCCATTCACACGCTGGCGACGCAAGCGTGGTACACCGGCGATTCGGAAGAGGCGGAGTTCGGATGGCGGCGCGGCATTCGTGAAAACGACGGCGCCCGCGATCTCTACTGGATCCGATCCGTGTTGAACCTGGCAAACGCGCAGTCCACGCGCGACTGCGTGTTTGAGCCGATGGTGCTGACGCGTATGGGCCAACGGGTGGCGTCCGAATTGGAGCGCCCGTACCTACGGCTCTATGCCACGACGCAACTGGCAAACATCTTGTTGCGCGTGAACGATCCGGACGGCGCGCAGCGCGAGCTTGCATCCGCAGAAGCCGGCATCGGCTCGCTGCAGCGCACTTCGAAGCGCCGGGTGATTCGACACAACGTGTTCGACGGCCAAGCGGATTTGTACGTCGCGCGTGGTCAGCACGGCCAAGCGCTGCGTTCGCGCACGGCGCAAATCGAGTGGATCGAAAGCTACGGCTATGTCGAGGACGCGGTCTTAGCGGTCGTCATGATCCAGCGCCTGCGCCTTTTGTTTGATCTGCGTCCCAAGGACCGGGCCGATTGGGTGCAGCAGTGTGAGGCGATTCCGGACCGTTTCGATTTGCAGGCATCGTGGCGACTCGTTTGGGAGCGGACGCTTGCCGAGTTCAACATGCGGTTCGCTCTGGAGCAGCAAGCAGATCGGGCCGCCGCGCTGCACTGGGGACGACGCGCGCTCGCACTCTTGCACGACGTACCGGACTCGCAGGCTGTTTTGGATGCGTGCGTTCTCGGGCGTACGTTTGCCGACGAGCTGCGTTCGCCCGACGACGCGCGCGAGGCGTTCGAGCTGGCGTCGGTCGCGAGCCTGCGCCGCATTCTCGAAGCGCACCGCGACGTCAAGCGACTCCCGGAACTCGCCGAAGCAACGCCGGAAGACTACGCCGTCCTCCAGGGCTATCAAAAGCACCTCTCGCACGAACAACAAGAGCTCCTCTCCAACGTCGCGCGTCATTTGCGCCCCGGCGAACCCGCGTTCGAGTTGCTCAGCTCCGATTCGTGGATTTGTCTGTGTGCGTGGTGTGGCCGCGTCCGCGCCCAGGATCACACGTGGCTGCCGGTGTCGCACCTCGTGCCGCAAGATCAGCTCAATGAAGTGACGCACGGCATCTGCGAGAGTTGCCGACGCCGCCACTTCGATTCCACATAAGCTCGCGTCCGTAGCGCGCCCCATTTTTGATTGGGCGATCGCTCTCCGCGCGCACCCCGCTTGCTCGCCGCACTCTCGCTGCAGCCTCGCCGCACAGCGTGCCGCCGAATCGCCGGACTCTTGCGCGGACCCGTGTCGCACGTTCGCCGCACGCGCAACACACGTTTCGCGCGGACCCGTGTCGCAGGTTCGCCGCACGCACAACATACGCTTGCGGTTGATCGCTCGCGGCCCGCGTGACGACACGCCGCCGCCGGCATCGTATCCTTGGGGCGATGAGCGTTCCCGCCTCGATTCCGGAAGTCGACGCTGCCTGGCTGCAACGTGCGTTCGCTTTGGACCCGCGCGTCCAACACACGCGGTGGAACGAGATCGAGTTACGACGCGTCGGTGTCGGCTTCGGCTTGGACGGCGAACTCGTGCAGGTCACCCTGCCGGGGTCCGCGCTTGGGTCGGCGGTGGTCAAGCTCGCCCAAAACGAAAACCCCGGGCGCGAAGTTCACTTCTTCAACGCGCTGGCGCCGCGGATGCCGATTCGTGTGCCCTTTTGTTTTCACGCCGCGGTGGATGCCGACGTCAAGCGTTCCGTGTTGGTTCTCGAAGATCTGTCGGACGCCGACCAGGGCGACTGCACCAAGGGTGTGGGATCGCGCGCGCGCGCCGAAGCGTTGGTCGCGGCGCTCGCGCGCTTTCACGGCATGTTTTGGGGAGCCGACGATCCGGCGCTGCAGGAGTACCCGGAGTGGGGGCTCAACCTTGGTCAGGTCGCGGAGAAGTGGGACGCGCATTGGGAGCGTTGCGTCGCGCGGTACGGCGCGACTTGGTCCGAGGGTGCGGGATGGGACGGCGCGGGCGGAGCCCAGATCGCGGTCGCGATGCGCAAGGTCCCGGGCTTGGTTGCGCGCGCCGTGGACGTTTCGAGCCGCGCCACTTTGACACTGGCGCATGCGGATTGTCACTTGGACAACGTGTTGTTTTTGGGCGACGAGCCGGTGATCTTGGATTGGGTCGGGGCGCGTCGCGGACCGGGGCCGCTCGATTTTGCGCGCATCATGGTCGAGGGGTTGTCGGCAACGGAGCGGAGGGCGTGGCAGCGCGACCTGTTTGCGCTCTACCTCGACACGCTCGATGCGGCGACCGACGTCACACTGGACCGGCATCAACTCTCCGCGGAGCTTGCGGCGTACTCGCTTTGGGGAGTGGTGTTTGGAGTCGCGTGGGCGGGCCGTGAAAAAGAGGATCGATTGGTCGCGCGTGTTCCCGCCATCGTCGCGTCGCTTCTACGCAACGCGATCGCGCTGGTCGTCGACGACGGTCTCGCCGCGCTCGAGTAGGTTGCGACCGCCCGCCCGCGACCACCACCGTTCGCGCCCCGTCGGGATTGGGTTCGGTTCGGCGGAGTGAATCGTCGCGCCGGCGGAGTCCGGTGGCCCAAAAAAAAGGAGCCGCCGGAGGGGGTCCGGCGGCTCATCGCATGCTCGATTGCTCGTGCATGATTCATGGGTTGTCTTAAAGCGGTGGGCTACTTGATCTTTTTCTTTTTCTTGCCGCCGCCTTCGCGACGACCACCGCCCATGGAACCCATCTCGTCCGCCGTGATGTAGCCATCACCGTCCTGGTCGAGGCGGTCCCAGTTCTCCAACATGCGATCGGGCGCCTCTTCAATCGAGACCTTGCCGTCGCCGTCTTTGTCAAGGCGTTCGATCATGCCGGCCACGGCGTGGCGCCGCGCGACGGCCATGACTTCCGACATCGCCACTTTGCCGTCCTTGTTTTTGTCCAGGGCGAGGAGGGCTGCCGGCGCGTTCTTGATCTCGTCCGCCGAAAGCGAACCGTTCTTGTCAACGTCCAGCGTCATCGCGATCGGGTCGCCGCCGCGTCCGCGACGCGCCCGGCCGCCACGACCATTGCGTCCGCCGCGGCCTTTGCCACCATCTTGGGGTCCGGCTTTGGGGGCATCGGCGCCGTCCGCACCGTCCGCGCCATTCGCGCCCGGAGGGCCACCGCCGTCGGCGCCATCCGCACCGCGTCGACCGTCGCGTCCGCGCCGCATCCGCTCCATCAACGCCTTTTGCTCTTCGGCGTCAATAAAGCCATCGCTGTTGGCGTCGATGTCGTCAAAACGCTCGCGCATGCGCTCTGGCGCTTCGTCTTTGCTGATCTTGCCGTCGCCGTCTTTGTCCAAACGGCTCATCGGGTTGCCGCCGCGACCACCGCGACCACCACGCTCGCCGCGTTCGCCGCGACGCATGCCGAACTCGTCGGCCGTCAGTTGACCGTCCTCATTTTTGTCCAGTGACAAAAGTGCTTTGGACGAATTCGTCAATTCTTCGGCGGAGAAGTTGCGGTCCTTGTCCGTATCGATGGCCGCGAACAGTTTGCTCGGCGCGCGCTCACCGCGACGCCCGCGTTTGCCGGCCTTGCCCGCGTTTCCGGGCTTGTCGCCATCGGTCTTTTGGGTGTCGGTCTTTGCGGTGTCAGGCTTATCGGTAGGCTTCGGGTCGCCCATCGGCGCTTCATTTTCATCGCCTGCGTACGCCGGGACCGTGAGTGCCACCAGGGCGGCGGCCGCGCCGCACCGGCGCAAAAAAATGGAGATGTTCATTAGTTTTTCCTTCTTGGGACGACGCCGATCCGGCGCCACGTTCATTCCAACCCGAGCCGCTTCGGCGTGTTTCGGTTTTTTCGGATCGGCGGCTTCGGCGGGGGCGCCCGAAATTCTTCGACTCTGGACCCAGGCGGGGAGCGGCAGGGTGTACCCTTGGCCAAGCGAACGAAAGGGAAGTCATGGCTCGTTGGATATTAGTTTTTGCCCTGTTGATCGGGCTTCCGAGCTTGGCGCGTGCGGGCGACCCCATTCGGTTTGACCAGCTCAAGCTGCTTGTGCAAACCGGAACCGCCGAGGGCGATCTGTTGCGCCTCATCCAAGAGGCGGAGAGCATCGAAATCTCGCCGCGCGGAATCGTCGAGCTCAAGAAATTGGGCGCGACGGAGGCGGTGATTGCGGCCCTGCGCGAGAAGCGCTCCCGCGGCCCGCAGTTTGGGATCAGTGCCGTCCTGAAAATGTTGCAGGGCGGGATGAAGCCAGACCAGGTCGTGGAAAAGATCATCGCCGAGGGCTTGCGCGTCCAGTTGACGGTGCAGGACAAGCTTCGTTTGGCCCAGGTCGGCGCCAACGCGGATGTCGTGCGCGCGCTCGAAGGCAACTACGTCTATCCCGGGTTCGCGAGCTTCGTTCCCGACCACCGCTTGTTCACGGTGCAGCACCCCAAGGATTGGGTCGCCTCGTCGTTTTATACGGGCGAAGGGTTCAAAGTTGTTTTGAGTCCCAAGCGCGTGCTCGCCGCCAACGACTTCCACTTCGGCTTTCAGGTGCAGGTCTACAACATCGGCGCATCGCATTCCGCGCGCCGCTTTGGCGTCTATGAATCGTGGATGAAGCGGTACGCCGGGTTCGTGCAGCAAAACAAAAAATTCGAGATGCAGCCGGTGTTTGGGCTCTTGGGGTTGCCGCAAAAAACGACGTTGAGCGGCAAGGAAGCCGTGCGCCAGCAATTTTTCGTGAAGATGAACAACAAGGCGTGTCGCGAACTCCTTCTCGAAACGATGGACGAGGAGATGTTGTTCTTCATCGAGGCGGTCGCGCCGCGCGATGAGTTCGAAAAGTATCTCGCGACATTCGAAAAGATGCTGCGCACGTTTCGCACGACGCCGCGCGGATCGCCGCTCCCGCGTTTGGCGACCCCGATTCCGACGACCCAGCTCGTGGACCGGTGCCGTGAGTCCGTCGTGCAGGTGCGCGCCATCAAGACGGGCAAGGGCGTCGGCTCGGGCACGGGATTTTTCTGCCGCGAAGACGGATACGTGCTGACGAATCACCACGTCATCTGCATGAAGTCGGATCACCGCGATTGCACGTCGCTCAGCCGCATGGATCTCGCGGACCGGTTCGAGTTGGTTTGGGATCAAACGGTCGGGCCGAAGGCGCCGGGCCAAAAACATCGCCGCGTCCAGGCCGAGTTGGTGGCGACCGTCCACCTCACGCGGCCCCGCGTCGATCTCGCGTTGCTCAAAGCGGCGCCGCAATCGACGCCGTACCGCGCGCTCTCGCTTTCGCGCGTGGGCGTGAGCAAGCCTACGGGGCTCGTTCGTGAAGGCGATCCCGTGCTGGCGTTGGGCTTTCCGCTACCCGGTCGCATTGGTATCGGACGCATGACGGCGACGACGGGCGATCTCGCGACGCTGAGCTATTACGCGAGCGGCCTGGGCGACGACCAGCAGTTGGATTACCTGCGCATGCGGCTCGTGATCAACAAGGGCAACAGTGGCGGTCCGCTCCTCAACCGTGCGACCGGCGCGGTGGTTGGCCTCAACACGTGGACCGAGATCGCCGTGAAGGGCGAGTCCGGCGTCGTCGGTGAGAAACTCGGGTACTCGAGCGCGACCGCCATCGACTACGTGCATCGCTACTTTCCACAGATTCTGTACTACCCGCTCCACAAGGAGATCGAGCCGGCCGCGCATGTGGACCTCGCGAAGATGTTGATCAACCGCGATCAGATCCGCGCCGCCGATAACGAGATTTTGCTCGCGCGCCGCAAGATCAAACGACTCTCGCGACCGCAGCAGGCGGACCTCTACTACCAGCTCTACCGGCTGTGGTCGAAAGTAAACGACACGACGGAAGCCATGAAGGCTCTCGCGAAATCGTTGGAGCTTCGGCCGAAACATTTTCAAACGTTGGTCGAGATGGCGTATAGCCTTCCGGCGGCGCAAGCGGATCGATCCGTCGGATTCATCGAGCGGGCGATCCGTGCGGAGCCCGACAACTGGGTCGGCTATTACCACCGCGCCAATTTCTTGGGTCGTGTCAAGCGCCACGCCGAGGCCCTCCAAGTGCTCGCCGAAACGGAGAAGAAATTCGCGGTCGGCAACGAAGCTTCGTTTCACAAGCTACGCGGCTCGTTGTGCTTTGCGCTCCGGCAGTGGGAGGAGGGCAAGAACGCCTACGGCGAAGCGCTTCGTCTCGACGGAACCGATCGCGAGGCGCGACTCGGCATGGCGAGTTACTACGTTTCCAAAAAGGAAACGGCCGGTGCCGCGCTCGAGTACGGGCGCATCGTGGCGGACTTTCCCAATGACGCCGTCGTTCGCGAGCGATACGGGCGTTTTCTGCGCAGCGTGAAGGGGCGCGAAGCCGAAGGCGTCAAAGAGCTACGGCGGTCGGTGTTGATGACGCTCCAAACGGGTGGGCGTCCCAACCCCGGACTCCTGCGCGACCTCTCCCAATGGATGCGCAGCGATCCCAAGATGCTGTCCGAAAGTCGCGCGCTCGCCATGCTGCTCTATCGCAAGTGGCCGGGTTGGCGCGCGAGCGCTCATTTCCAGCTCTCGAGCTGTTGGGGCTTAGCGAAACAACCCGGGTTGGCCGCCGCCCACCTTGCGGCCTGGAGCAAGGGCACAGCGTCGCGGCCGTTGCTGCTCCAAGACGTAAGGGCCATGGCGCAGGCGCGGTATCCCGACGACCTCGCCGGCGATGTGTTGGACCGCAGTGCGCTTGGGTTCACCGTCGACAAAGCAGCGATCGCATCGCTTCAAAAAGCGGGCCTGCAGCGGTCGCTCCTGATGAAGTGTTTTTATCGTTCGATCCATGATCAGACGCAAGGCAGCGGGGCACTCGCGCCGCTGGTGGAATGGAAGTTCACGACCAAGACCATTGACAAGACGGTCGCCGCGAATGCGCGGTCCGGCATGGAGTTAAAGAACACCGCGCCGTTTCCGCTCAGCGGCATCCGCGTCCGACGCATCTACAAAGACAAAGACAAAAAGGTGCTCTACACCAACGACGCGGACTTCGGTCTGCCCGATGGTTACCTCGCTCCCGGTGCCAAGGCGAGAATCTGGTCGAACTACCACAGTTGGAGCTTTCTCAAGACCAAGGTGGGCGACGTCAACAAGATCCAGTGGTACGAGATCAAGTTCATCTCGGCCAGGAGCGCCTTGTTCATCAACCGCATCGGGCTCACGAGTCGCGGAGCGTCCAGCGCTGTCATCGGCATCGTCAAAAACACGAACGCGTTTCCGGTCAAAAACGTCTGGGTGCGCGGAACGTACCTCTACAACAAGGGCAAAACGCCGTTCTATGTGGCAACAGGCAAAAACAAAGGGCAAAAGGCCGAGTCGCGCAAGTTGATCGCACGCATCGAGCCGAACAAGACGCATGAGGTGACGTTTAAGGCGGATCGGGCGACGCTTCAAGGTCTGGGTGTGGCGGCCAACGTCATCACGGGCAAGCGCGTGTTCGTCACCATGAAGCTGTTGGACGCCGAACTCGTCGTGGCGAAACGCTAAAGCCTGAGTTCGGAACCCACGCGTCCGCCGTAGTGCACCGGAGCCCGCCGACGCGGACTCCGGTGCCTTGCCACGGCGCCGAACGCAGTGACAAAGAATGCGACTCTACGTTTAGAAGTCGGCGACGGGAATGTCGCCCTCGTCAATGGTCTGATCGAGCGCGTCGACTTCGACGTGAATGACCTCGCCGCGACCGATGATGTCGACGTCGGCATCAAACGCGAAGTCCGGGATGTCGATGAGCCCGCGGATGGATCCGCTGGCGTTTTCTGCAGTCGACGTCTCGACATCGACCCGCAGCGTGAACGCCGAAGCGGTGAGCTCGGCGGTGTAGCCACCATGGTCGATCGAAAACGTACCGTCGGTGATGATGTCTTCTTTGCCGGGAGCCGCGGCGCGATCGTACGACGTTGTGAACGACGCAACGAACGTCATCGGCACGCCTTTGCGGGTCAGCCCGTCAAAATCGACCGTGATCTCGGCGGTGAGCAATTCGGTCGTCGATAGGTCCGTCTCGAACGGATTGATCGCAACGCCGTCTTGCACAATGCGGAACGTCACCAGCAGCTCGCCGTCGCCGCCCGGAAGGTCGGCGCCAACGTACTCCATGGTCCCGGTCCAGTTATTCTCCGCCGCCGGGGCGGTGAACGTCAGAGCATCGTCGGTCTCCAACTCGCCATTCGCGAGATCAACCGCGAACTCTTCCAAATCGTTAAATGCTTCGAGTACGGCGGTGTAGTTGTCTGCTACCGCTTGGAGCTCCTCGTCCGACAAAGTGACTTTGTCGAAAACTTGCTCAAACGCTCCGCACCCGATCGATCCAAATAGAAGGGCGCATACGCCCATAACACGCAGGGAATTCATCTCTCTTACCTCAACCCCGCGCTAGCCTCACCTCACGCGCGCGATGAAAAGGTACATCCCGTTCCAGGGACGGTCGACTTGGATTCGAATGCGGCGCTGTGTCTTTTCGGGACCGCGCGCCGCGTCGTTTGGGCGCTACGGATTCCAGTCTTCGTGAACGCTTGCTTTGTGCGCCCAATCACTTTCCGGACACTCGGCGATGAGCCGCAGCCACCGCGTCTTGAGCGCTGCCATGTCGCGTTTGCCCGCAATAAACAGGGCCACGCCGGCGTAGTACCCCGCCTCGGGCGCGAGGCGCGTCGTCTCGGCCGCTACCGATTCGAAAAGTTCGATCGCATTGTCGAAACGCCAACGCCCGAGCTCGTAGTGCGCGCGCGCCACGGTCAGCTCCGCCAAAAAATCGGTGGAGCTATACCAACCGACGCTGCGCCGAATCTCGCGGCCCTTGTTGTCGGTGTAGCGAAAGGTCGGCGCCCAGGGCACGGCGACGCCGCCGGCGGCTTCTTTGAAGTCGAGGTTTTTTTCGGTGAGGCAGAGCCGGTAGCCGCTAAAGCTCGCCGTCAACGCGGCATCGACGGCGGGATCAGGACACGTCACGGTGTCCATGCGGTGGCAACCGAGTCAGCCCGGCGCCCAAAAGAACGAAAGAAGGATCGTGCTCGAGTCGGCGGCGGCGGCGCGCGCTTCCGTGAGGTCTGTGTGCCACGCAAACATGCCTCGTAGGGTAGCGTCTTTGCCCGTCGGCCCGCCGGTCATTGTGAAATCGTGGGCGCGTCCGGGGGAAAGAGACGGGGACGCCGCAAGCGCAGCCCGCTCCGGCGACGGATTCCTTATGATCTCGTCATGCTCCGCCTCGTATTGCTCGCGACTCTCCTGATCGTCTGTGTTCCGGCGACCGCCGAAGACAAAAAGGCCTCCAAAAAAGTTCCTCTGCCTCCTCCGGTGCGACGTGCCGCCACGCTGACGATGAACGCGGTCCCGTTGCACTACGACGTGACGGCGGGTCCGATGGAGTTGACGAGCGAGGACGGCTCGGTCACCGGCCGCGTGTTTTACACCGCGTACGTCAAGAAGGGGGCGGCACTCGCCACGCGTCCCGTGACGTTTGTGTTTAACGGTGGTCCCGGCTCGGCGTCAGTGTGGCTGCACGTCGGAACGATTGGACCGCGGCGCGTGGCGATGAGCGATCACGGCGAGCCGCTGCCGCCGCCCGCGCGTCTGGTGGACAACGCCGAGTCCTGGTTGGACCTTACCGACCTGGTGTTTATCGACCCGATCGGAACGGGGTACAGCCGCCCCGCCAAGGGACACAAGCAGAGCGAGTTTTCGGGACTCAACGAGGACACCCGTTCGGTGGCCGAATTCATCCGCCGCTACACCGTGAAAAACGGCCGGTGGCAATCGCCCAAGTTCGTGGCGGGCGAGTCGTACGGCACCACGCGCGCGGCCAGTCTCTCCGGCTACCTCCAAGATAAGTTTGGGATGTACCTAAACGGTGTGATCTTGATCTCCGCCGTCCTTAACTTCCAGACGATTCGATTCGGGCTCGGCAACGATTTGCCGTACGCGCTGTACTTCCCCGGCTACGCGGCGACCGCGCATTACCACAAGCAACTCGACCAAGAGAGCCAAGCGATGGCCCTGCCGGAGTTTCTCAAAAAGGTCGAGCACTGGGTCTTGAACGAATACGTCGTCGCGTTGGCGAAAGGCTCCGCGCTCAAGGGGGCGGACCGCGCGCGGGTGGCACAGACGATGGCTTCGTTCACCGGACTCACGCGGCAGTTCGTGCTGCGCAACAACTTGCGCCTTTCGCTCGGACGGTTCGCAACCGAACTCCTGCGCGATCAATCCCGCACCGTGGGGCGGTTCGACAGCCGCCTCAAAGGCATCAACCGCAATGACGCGAGTATGCGCACCGACTACGATCCGAGCATGGCGGCGATCAACGGACCGTTCGCGACCGCGATCAAGCACTACCTTCGGCAGGAGCTTCGCTACGAGACCGACCTCCCGTACGAAACCTTGTCGGGTCGTGTCCACCCGTGGCCTTACCCGCAAGGGCGATACGTAAACGTGGCCGATACGCTTCGCTCTGCGATGACGAAAAATCGCCATCTCCGCGTGCTCATTGCGAGTGGCTACTACGACCTCGCCACGCCGTACTTTGCGACCGACTACACGGTGCGCCATCTCGGTCTGGCGCCCGAGTTGGCCGATCACGTGACCACGAGCTACTACGAAGCCGGGCACATGATGTACATCCACGCTCCGTCGCGCGTTCAACTCAAGCGCGATGTCGCCGCGTTTTACAAAAACACGCTGAACGTGGCGCAAGGCACGGCGCCGAAGTCAAACCCCAAGAAGAAATAGCAGCGGGAGACAGCAGCGGGAAACAGCGGCGGGAAACAGCGGCGGGGGATAGCGGCGGAAAGTCGCGATGGAAGCCTGCGGCGAACGTCGCGGCGGAATGCACGGCGAGGAGAAGGTGGCGGCGGTCCCGAAGGACCACCGCCGAGCCACTTCCGATCGACAATCCTTACCTACCCGGGCGGTGAACGCCGTGGGTGGGTTGTTCCTCGTATCTGAATCTCAGGCGCGAGGCTTCTTGTAAGGGGCAGGAGGGGGTCGATCTAGGGAGATGGGCTACGCCGACGCCTTGATCGGGTCGGGTAAGGGAACGTAGAGCAAAGCTAGGGCCAAGCGCTTTTGTTGCGTCGAAACAACAAAGGCGGGCGTCGCGAACGATTTCGGGGTCCAACGCACCCTCGCGGTGTGCGGTTTGTGAAACGTTGGGCCGCCTCGCCGCCGCGCCGCCTCGTCGCCGCGCGCGCCCCGGTTGCAAACGCAGATGCGGACGAGAGTTCTGGCGTCGGGGCGCGTCAAACGGAGGCCCAGCCAATCGCTAGGAGTTTGTTTTGGTGCTCCGATCGGTGTTTGCTGCATAATCCGGGGCTCATTCCAGCCCTGTGAGAGCGTTCCGGGTGCGCTGCATTCACGCTGGATAACCCCCCCTGTTTTGAGAGACGGCTACGTCTCCATCTAAGTACCCGGAGGAGAAGAACGGAAATGCTCAAAGAATTTAAAGCGTTCGCCATGCGCGGCAATGTCATGGACATGGCGGTCGGCATCATCATCGGTGCCGCATTCGGAAAGATCATCGCGTCGATGGTGGCCGATGTCCTCATGCCGCCGATCGGTCTGCTGATGGGTAAGGTTGACTTCTCACAGAAGTTCATCAACCTTGGCGACGGTGACTTCGAAACGCTCAAGGCCGCCGAAGCCGCAGGTGCACCCGTGATGAAGTGGGGAAACTTCGTCAACCAGGTCATCAACTTCGTGATCGTCGCCTTTGCGATCTTCATGTTGATCCGCCTCATGAACAAGGCGAAGAAAAAAGAAGAAGAAGCGCCCGCCGCGCCCCCGGCGCCGAGCAAGGAAGAAGTCTTGCTCACCGAAATCCGCGACGCGCTGCGCGCCAAGTAGTTCGCTCGTTCGAATTCGATCTCGAAGGGGTCCCGCTGTTACGGCGGGGCCCTTTTTTCGTTTTGGTTTTCGTCCGCCGCGCGCCCAAAGAACTCAAGCTGCGGTTGCGGCCGTCGAAACGTAGCGCGCTCGTGTGCCGAGCCGGCGTTTGCGCTCGGACTTAGGTGAAAGCGCCGCGCTTGTAGCTCGATGAGCCGTTGGATCGATTGCCACCGCGGACCGCGCCCGCGCATGCGCTCGAAAAAACCGACGCGGCCGCCGTGACAGTCGCGCAACGCGTTCTCGACGCGCCGTACGCGCTGCGGGAACGACTCGCGCAACCGCGACCAAAACACAGGTCCCGTCTCGCGCGGCAAACGGAGCAGGACCGAAAAATAGTGCGTGGCACCCGCGTCCGCTGCCTGCTCCATCACCGCCGGAATCTGATCTTCGTTCAATCCTGGAATGATGGGAGCGAGCGCGACGCCGACCGGCACGCCGGCGTCGGCGAGCACGCGCATGGCATCGAAGCGCGCGGCGGGCGTGGGTGCGTGTGGTTCCACGGCACGCGCCATCGCGCCGTCTACAAACGGGATGCTCATGTACACGCGCGCGTTTGCTTGGGCCGCGAGCGTACCGAGAAGTTCTGCATCGCGACGCACGAGCGCGGACTTCGTAATGATGCCGACGGGGTTGCGAAACTCAAGGCAGACCTCGAGCATGCGGCGCGTGAGCTGGTAGTGGGCTTCCAGCGGTTGGTAGCAATCCGTGTTGCCCGAGAACACGATCGGTGCGCCGCGCCAACTCCGCCTCAGGAGGCGTGCGCGCAACAGCTCGGCCGCGTTGACCTTCGCTACGATGCGCCGTTCGAAATCGGTGCCCGCGCCGAAGTCCAAGTACTGATGCGACGGCCGCGCGTAGCAATACGAGCACCCATGGAAGCAACCGCGGTACGGGTTCACCCCAAACCGAAAACCGACGTCGGGACTCTTGTTTTCGGTCACGATGCTCTTCGCACACTCCTCGTACACCTCCAACGCGGCCGTGGGCGGCGGACCGAGCCATTCGACATCAAATCGATGCCAGGGATTGGGAGGGTTGGCGACCGCACGCATACCTAACAAATACCAAACATGACGGTCGGATTCGGGCGCATTCCTGCAGGGCGTCGGCGCGAAGGTCCCGCGGTGCCGCGGCCGTCCGAATGCACGCCATTTCTTACACAGAGCCTAAAATCACCGGGATATGACTAAGCCCTGGCAAACCCGCATGCCTGACGATCAATTTGCCCGGATGCGCGACATCCTGGCCGCTCCCAGCCCGATCGGGTTGGAGGGCGCGATGACCGAAGGTGTGCTGCGCCCGATGGCGGCCGAATTCGCGCCGGATTCGTGGGCGGTCCACTCGTTTCGCGGGAACGCCGGGCTCGTATTCGACACCAAGCCGGGGGATGAGGACGCGCTGTCGGTGATGGTGATCGGGCACGCGGACAAGATCCGCATGCAGGTCCGCAGCATCGGCGAGGACGGCAAGATCTGGATCGAGACCGATTCGTTTTTGCCGACGACGTTGATCGGCCACGAGGTGTTGCTGTTTAGCGAAGGCGAAGACGGGAACTATCGCGTCATCGAAGGCGGAACCATCGAAGCGCTGGGCGCGATTCACTTCGCGACGCCGGAAATGCGCACGGGGCGCAAGGGCGTCACCAAAGAGATGATGTATCTCGAACTCGGTCTGCACGGCGAGAAGCGCAAGAAACAGGTCGAAGCGTTGGGCATCCGTTCCGGCGACTCGATCCTGCTCAAGCGGCCCATTCGCCGCGGGTTTGCGCCCGACAGCTACTACGGCGCCTACCTCGACAACGGGTTGGGGTGTTTTTTGGTGATGGAAGTGATGCGCCTTCTGGCGGAGAACAAAGCGCTCAAAAACGTCCGATTCTTGGGTGCTGCCGCAGCCTACGAAGAGATCGGACGGCTCGGGAGTCGCGTGTTGGTCGGCGAGTTCCGCCCCGATATCGTGATCGGCGTGGACGTGGCGCACGACCTCGAGGCCGCCCCGCACATGAAGGGCAAACGTTTCTCGCCCGTCAAAATGGGGGCGGGTGCCACCCTGGCCGTGGGCTCCATCGCGAATGCCTATCTCAATCAGCTGATTCAAGCGGTGGGGCGCAAGCACGACATTGCCGTTCAGCCGAAGGCGGCTGGGCGCGACACCGGGACCGACGCCATGGCAGCGGTCTTTGCGAGCGTGGACGCGGCCGCGAGCTCGATCGGCTTCCCGATTCGCCACATGCACACGATCTCCGAATGTGGCCACACCGGCGACATCCTGAGTGCGATCTGGGTGATCTACGAGCTTTTGCACCACTTAGACGGGATGCACAAGGGGGCGGGCGCCAACGCGGATGACTTCCGGGCGGGCCATCCGCGTCTCGACCGGGCCGATGCCCTGGAGTATCCGGCGTCGTAGGAGGCCTCGGGCGCGAGCTGGCGGGCGCGGAGGCGCCGTCCGCATGCGCCCAATTGCGCGGGTCCGTCTCTGTACAATCCCGCCATGGCCGCCAAAAAGACCAGCAAGAAGCGGACTGCGACCAAGAAGGCCGCCCAGAAAAAGACCGCCAAAAAGAAGACTACGAAGAAGACCGCGAAGAAGACCGCGAAGACGACGACAAAGAAGTCTGCAAAGAAGGCGCCCGCCAAAAAAGCAGCCAAGAAGAGCGTCGCGAAGAAACCGACGAAGAAACCGACGAAGAGCGCGGCGAAGAAGGCCACGAAAGCCCCGAAGAAGAAGGCGGCCAAAAAGAGCGCAGCCAAGACCACAAAGAGCGCCAAGAAAGCGCCCGCCAAAAAGACAACGGCGAAGAAAGCGACTAAGAAAGTGCCTGCCAAAAAAGTCGCGAAGAAGCCGGTGGCCAAAAAGCCGGCTGCCAAGAAGGTTGCCAAGAAGGCGGCCAAGAAGGCGACGGTAAAAAAAGCGCCGGCAAAAAAGGCAGCCTCGAAAGCCGCGGCGAAGACGGCCACGACGGTCGCCAAGAAGCCGGTGGCCAAGAAGGCGGCGAAGAAAAAGCGCCGCACGACCAAGAAGATCGTCGTCGCTGTTCGCATGAAATACGTGTGGGCCGTGCGCGAGCCCAACGGCAAAGTGCTCAAGACCTACGCCTATCCCGACAAGGCGGCCGCGATTGCGGAAACGGCTCGCCTGACCAAGGTCAAAGGCAAGGAGTACTTCATGCGTCCGGAAAAAGTCCCGATGGACGACTAGCCCGATGGACTCGCCGGATGGCGCGGAGAAGTGGCCTGCATGCGGTCGTTTGTGTCCTCGCCGGATCTTCACGCCGAGGCGAACTCTCTGTCGAACGCACCGCGCTCGGGTTTCTGCATCGCGCGCGCCGCAGTAGGAGGACTTCGTGACTACCGTCTTTGAACAGTCGCTCCAGTTCTTTTTGGCACCCATTCAGGACTTGCTCGACGACGCTTCGATCAGCGAAGTCATGATTAACGGCCCCGAGACGGTCTACGTCGAACGGGCCGGAAAAATCGTGCCCGTTCCGAATCGGTTTTCCGACAACGAAGCGCTGCTGGCGTGCGCGCGCAACGTCGCGCAGTTTTCCGGCAAGCGCATCGAACCGGAGACGCCGCGCTTCGACGCGCGTCTTCCCGATGGTTCGCGCGTCCACGTGGTGTTGCCGCCGTGCGCGCGCGACGGGGTTTCGATTGCGATCCGCAAGTTCGCGGTTTCCACGATCACACTCGACAAACTCGTCGAGTGGGGATCGCTGAGCGAGGAAGCGGTGGAGCTGCTGCGCTTGGCGGTGATCTTGGGCAAAAACATCGTCGTGTCCGGCGGCACCGGCAGCGGTAAGACGGCGATGTTGAATGCGCTCAGTGGTGCCATCCCGGATGGCGAACGCATCCTCGTCATGGAGGACACGTCGGAGCTACAACTCCAGCAAGATCATGTCGTGCGTTTGGAAGCGCGGGCCGCCGACCGCTATGGACGGGGCCAGGTGACGATTCGCGATCTGTTGCATTCCGCGCTGCGCCTGCGTCCGGATCGGGTGATCGTCGGCGAGTGCCGCGGCGGCGAAGCTCTGGACATGATTCAGGCGATGAACACCGGTCACGACGGGTCGATGACGACCGTTCACGCGAACTCGCCGATCGACGCGCTCTCGCGGATCGAGACCCTCGCGCTCATGTCGGGTGTTGAAATTCCGCTGGTGCCGTTGCGCGCCCAGGTGTCGTCGGCCGTCGACTTGATCGTCCAGCCCGACCGCTTACCGGACGGCAGCCGCAAAGTCACCTGCATCGCGGATGTGATGCCGCTCGACGAGCAGGGGCGCTACGTCGTGGCTTCGCTGCTCGAATTCCGCCACGCCGGGCGAGACTCGAAATCCGGCAAGATCGCAGGCGCCCACGAGCTGACCGGCGCCACACCCCGATTTTGGGGCGAGGTTGAGGCCAAGGGCCTTTCTGGTCACGTGTCCGCGCTGGCCGGCAAGTTTTAGGTCGGGTCGAGCCAAGACAACCGCGCTCGGCGGGGGCCGCAGGGCGCAAGGCCGCAGGGTGCAGGGGCGCAAGGCCGTAGGGCGGCTGGGGGGGACCTGCCGTATACTTCCGGCGTCGAGATGTGGGAAAGCATGCGGTGTTTTTGGCGGGATGAGGATGGCTCCTCTGACGTGGAATACATGTTGATCTCCACGTTTATCGTCCCCTTGATCTTTTTCACCGTTCCGCCCATTCTGATGGCGGCGAATGTGCGGTTTTTTGACCGCATTCACGTCTGGATCAATCTACCGTTTCCTTAGGTCGTCGAACTGAGCCGAGTCCTTGCTCATTCCCAAGAGTCCGGAATGGCAAAGGCTCGTACCGTCACAACAAACTGGGCCGAAACTCATGCGCGAATCCGTTTTAAAGACCTGCCGTTCGATGACCAATCGACTGCGCACGTTTCACCGCGACGAACAGGGTGATGAGGGCGTCAATAAGATCCTCATCATTGCGTTGATCGCCGTGCCGCTGGTCATCATCTTGATCATCTTCGGGAAAGAGATCGTTCAGTGGTTCAAGGACGCGTGGAGCGATCTTGCTGGTGAAGATCCCATCGACACGACAGCGCCTGAATAGGCGCCGTCGCGGTGTCTCTGCCCCAACGCCTGACGGCGTTGGAGCTGGACGCTCGTTGGGTTTGGCACCAATTCGGCTGCTTCTTGTCCCTCTGGCGGTGTGGTTTCTTGCCCAATGGAGATCTGGCGTTTTGTCGATTCGGCACCACGTGGCCGTCTTCGTCGCCTCTGGCGTCGTAGTTCGGATCTGGTTGCGACTTTGTCTGCCATCTTTGCTCGTTGCCCCTGGCTATTGAGTCGAATTCGCATCGTACGTACTGTTTGAGGTGATCTTTGGATCTTGGTCGGCTTGCGATGGATGGCTTGCTTCTTGCCATTTTGATTGCGGCTACTTGGACCGACGTCACCAAGGGCAAGGTCTACAACGCGCTCACGTATTCGGCCGTGATTGCAGGGCTTGTGCTCAACGGGTTTCTCCGTCCGGCCGGACTGGGGTGGAATGCCGCGCTGCTTGGGTTGGCCATGGGATTTGTGCCCATGTTTCTCATCTACTTGGGCGGTGGACTGGGCGGCGGCGATGTCAAGCTGATGGCGGCGACCGGGGCGTTCATCGGGCCGACGCCGGCGCTCTACACGCTCTTGTACTCCTGCTTGGTCGGCGCGGGGCTCTGCCTTTTTTTGATCCTGTGGCGCGAAGGCGGCGCCGGCGTCGCCGCCCGTTGGATGGATCGAAAGCGCCCGGCCGCCGAAGACGACGGGTTTGAGGCGTATCGATTTCCGTTCGCCCTTGCCATATTGGTCGGTGCGACATGGACGCTAGTAGAGGTGCACAGTGGCGCCACTCTGTGGGAATGGGGCGCCACACTGTGGGACTAGGACTGTGGATATAAGACTGTGGATATAAGACCGTGGAACTAAGACCGTGGACGTAAGTATCGAGATTCCCCACCCAACGCCATGCACCCGCTGCCGCCGGAGTTTTTCGCCTGTCTCGCTGGCCTTGTCGTCGGCACCGGCCTTACGCTGATCGTCGCCTATCGCATTCTGTCCCGCGCGGGCGTGCGCGCACGTTTGCGGCGCGCGTGGCGTGACGAATCCGGCTCGGCCGTCGTCGAGTTTCCCGGCGCGATGTTGGTGCTGATTGTGCTCGTCACCGTCACCAGTCAAATCGCGTTCATGACGACCGCGTACCTAGTCGTTGATTACGCGGCGTTCGCGGCGGCCCGGAGCGCGAGCGTGATGATTGCGACCAGCGCGGATGGGGAAGCGGGCGGCTCGATTACCGACAGCGGCGACAAGTTGGACACCGTCCGCTCCGCCGCCGTGTTGGCGTGCTACCCGGTCTCGGGTGACTACACCGATGAGGACTCTCTCACGGTCAACCTCGATCCGGTGCGCGGTGTCGTCGGCAACGTCGAATCCGCACTGGGATCGGTGTTCGATTTCGAATCCACCGAGGCCGGTATCGACTCGACCGAAGCGGAACTCAACAGCGTCGGCGACGAGGCGCGCGCGGCGGCGGCGAAAGCAACGGCCCTTACGCGCTACGCGTACGCCTACTACAACACCGAGGTGCGGCTGATCGATAGCAGCGGGACCGACAAGTACGGCAGCTACGGCCACGGCGATCTTGTCACCGTCGAAGTCGTCCACCACTTCAACCTGTCGATTCCTTACGCCAAACGAATCTTTGGCAAGTTCAAGACACCCGAGGGGTACCGCGCTGCGATTCGCGCCAAGGCAAGCATCCTGAACGAGGGCGCCGTCGGGAAGACGCCGCCGCAAAGGCAACGGTACTGATGGGGCACCGGGGACCCATGACCGCGCTGCGAACACGCCTCTTGGGTGCCGTGCGACGCCGCGTGCGTGGCTTGCACCGCGACGAGGGCGCCCAAGTCATGCCCTTGGTGATGGCGTTCGGCATCGCGTTTTTCAGCGGCGTCGTGCTCGTCATGAACACCGGCCGCACGGTCAACAACCGGATCGAATCGCAAAACGCGGTCGACGCCGCGATGATCTCGGGCACGACGAGTCTCGCGCGCGGCCTCAACTACCTATCCAAAAACAACGTCAGCATGGCCAAGGTCTTGGCCAGCATTGCGATTGTCCGCGCCGTGCCGCCGGCTGCGCAGGCCGGCCTTACCACGCTCAAGGTCTGGGACGGTGTTGCGCGCGGGATGAAGATCACCGGCTCGGCGCTGGAGAAGTTCCCGCCGACCACGGCCGCGGGCGTCGCACTCAAGATTGCGTCGGCCGCCTTGAAGTACAAGGTGAAGCAGGAAGAGATCGTTCTCAAGAACGTGAAGAGTGCGTTTGAGAAGATCCGCGATAAGTGGGCCGGGGACACCGAGGACAAAGGGCTGGGGTGGACGATCCTCAAGGGCCTCTCCAAGCTCGGCGATTGGATTGCCAATTCCGCGCCGTTAGTTGCGCAGTACAGCGCGCGCGTGGTCTTTCACTACAACATCAAGCAGGGCAAGATCACCGACTTGGGCGGCGCGGTTGCCGACCCGACGTTTTCGCAGCCCAATGTTTGGATGCTGCCGCTCTATCCCAGCTTGCCGGTCTGCAAAGGGAAGTTTGGGGACTTCAAGAATTCGACGATCCACTTCGCCGGAAAGTATTCGAAACCGATTACGACACTCGGCTGGGCGCTGCTGACGCTGTCTCTTTTTCCGATGCACTACGAGCGGAGTCTGAGCGCGCAAATCAAGCGGCTGTTTCTCGGCGGCGGCGCGGACGCGTTGCCCGACGAGAACCCAAACACGCAAGAGATCACCGACTTACGCACCGCCAACGAACGCCTCAAAGAAGAAGCGGAGCGGCTCCAGACCGAAAAAAACAACCTCACGGCGGAGAGGACGGGTCTCACCACCGAACGCGGCAAAAAAGTGGCGGAGCGCGACCAGGCGGTTCGCGATGGCGACAACGACAAGAAGGTCGCCGCGGACAAACGCATCGGCGAGATCGACAAGCGCCTGGGTGAGATCACCAAGCGGATCGGTGAAATCGACGACCGCATGGAGGAGATCTCCGACGAGATCGAGGACAACAACGATCGCATCACAGAGATCTTGGACGAACAGGGCGTGCCGTCGGGCGAGATCGATAGCGACAACCCGCCGACGCCGGAAGGCGAAGGCCCGGGCGTCAACATCGGCGATCCCGTCGGCAACGGCTCGGTCCGCAGCGACGTTCCCGCGCAGCCGTACCTCATGAAGGAAACGGCCGACCCCGACTACAAAAAGACCATCACGTACTTCACGTTGGGGTGGCGCAAAATCGAGGAGCCGTTCCTGCAGGGCAAGTTCCGGTTGTTTCGCAAGGACACGATCGTCTCGTTGTTCAGCAAGCGCATGGAGCTCGGATTCGTGTACGCGTCCGCCGAGTTGTACAACCCGACGAGCGCCGACACGTGGACGCCGGATTGGCGCGCGCAGCTCGTGCGGACACAGGTCTCGCGCATGCCGCAGCCGCTCGGAACCACGGTCAAAGCGTGCGCGAGTCTGGACAGCAATCAGCCGGAGTCGTCGTCGAGCACCAACGAGGAGGGGCGTGATTGGCAAGCGTATCTCGAAGATCTCGTGAACTTGGTCGGGAAGCATTGATGGCTGGATCCGGCTTCGCCCGTGAATCGCAAGCCCGGTCGTCGCGTGCGCGCGGTGTGCTGCAGCGGATGCGCGGAACCGCCGCCGTCGAACTCATCTTGAGTCTGCCGTTCTTGGCGATGTTTGTCGTGGCGATGTACGACTTCGCGATCGGCTACTCGACGCGCTCGCAGGCGGCGCGCGCGTCGCGCCATGTAGCGTGGCATTCGGGACGAACGGCCGACGGCACGTTGAACAACGTCGGTTCGCTCGTGGCGAGCGATGTGCATGACGCGCACTACGGCAAAAAAACTCGCTCGCTTCGTCGTCAGACGGACTACCTACGCGCGCCCCTCGACATTCCCGACGTCGGCGCTTCGTGGTTCGACTCGACCGTATCCGGCGGGTTTAACGCCTTGGACGGCGCGGTCAGTTGGCTGGAATCGCCGATCTCGATTTGGGGATTCAATATTGACCTCAATGTGCAAGTCGCGGCTGGACTGCCGAGCTATCTCGTGGGGACGGTGACGATGCAGCACGGGGAGTCGTCGGCGGGTGTGCGCCCGCGCGCGGGGTTGGGCGACGTCTGGGTCGGTCCCCAACGCGTTGCAAGCCACAGCTATGTCGCGATGCAGACGTGGCGCGAGCCCGATCCCGGCGAACCCGAGGGATGGTTTGATCCGATCCAACGTCTCCTCGCGTTCTTAGGCAACATCGGAACGATGATCGGCGCCTGGTTGGCGGAAGCCGCGCAGGCCGCCGCGGAGTTTTTGATCGGATGACGGTGCCGGCGAAGACGACTCCGGTACCGTCGCCGCATCGGTCGAGCTGGCCGCAGCGCGTGATGGCGATCGTCGCGTTGGGCTTTTTCCTCGCCGGCTGCGTCATGCTCGCAGACTGGTTGCAGGGCCGGAACCGACTCGGCCCTCCGGGTACGGCGGCCGCCGCGCAGCGCGCGGGAGATCCGTCAGCCGGCGCCGCGGCACACTTGGCGCTGGCAGACCACGATATCGATCCGCGCGTGTTCGCCTACCGCAACAAGCGCGTTCGCTTCGGTCCGGTGCGTCGCGATCGACTCGGCAAGAACAAGGCGTTCTTTTTCGCAGGCCCGTCACCCGACGGACCCGACGTCGTGTTCGGCGAAATCGTCGCGCGCGCCGCACGCGGTATGACGAACCGCCTTCAAACCGAACTTCTCAACGCCGGGCCGTCCGCGCAGCGCGCGCTGCGGTTTCAACACAGCGTGGGGAAGATGCCGGGGGGGGCGTATCTGTTGCGGCTCCCGGCCGATGTCGCCTCGGCGCAGCGAGGGCGCACCCGCTTGGAGCCGGGCGTGGTCATGCTCGCGTATGAGTGCGGGACGTTTTGGGAGTACGTTTGCTTCTATCTCCCGCAAGGTCTCGACGTCGGCGCGCTGGTCGACGCGTATCAGCCGAAGCCGGACGCGCTGTCCGATCTCGGCGACGTGGGGCGGTATCTCGAACCCACGCTGGACCTGGGCGGCGGCGACACGCGTCTACGCACGATGTTGTGTAAGGCGCGCGGCACGACGGGCGCCGCCGTCGACGGAACGCTACGCGCACTCGAACGCGCGGGTTGGACGCGCATCCATCGCAGCGACGAGGCCCAAGAGAGCGTGTACGTACTCACGCGGAAACAGGGAGAGTTATGGATTCACACAACCGACCGCGCGGCCGAGCGTGGGGTGGTCACCGTTATGATCGCGAGGACGAGTTGATGCGTCGCCAAGTACGGAGCACACGTTTCGAACAAGCGGCGGGAGGTGGAGAGTGAAGGGTAAAGGACTCATTGTCGTCGCCGTCCTGCTGGGCGTCGTCGTCGTCTTCCTGGTGAACCAGCGCCTTGGTTCGCTGGAGAAGAAAGCGAATCCAAAGCTGGCGACGTTTTATCAAGCGTCGTCCGACATCGCACCCGGCACACCGTTGCGATCCCTTTTGACCGGCAAGTCGCCGCGCGTCAAGAAGGTGACAAGTGTCCCCGTTTCGTTCGCGCGCGAGTTTCCCGATGCGATCGACAACAGCGAACTGAAATGGGCGATGGGCAAGACGATCCATCGCACGATCCGTGCTGGCGAGTTCCTCCGCATCTCGCACCTGTCTCCGCTGACCGATACCGAAGTGCGCGCGCGGCTCCCGGAGGGCACGGTGGCGCTCGCGATCAGCGTTTCGCAGGACACGTCCGTCGGCTATCTCGTGGGGCCCGGAGACAAGGTCGACGTCTATCTGGTCACGACGAAACAGGACGCCAATGCGCCGGGCGGTGTGAAGGCGACCTCGCAAAAGGTCGGCGCGGACGTCGAAGTCTTCGCTGTCGACAACGTGATTCGTCGCTCGGACGGCACGGTGACGCGCCCGCGCGGATCGTCGTATCGGTCGGTGACGCTGGCCGCCGCGCCCGCGCAGATCGAACGCCTGATGGAAGCGCGCGAACTCGGACGCCTGACGCTGGTGCTGAGAGGACGGGCGCCGCGCTAGCGGTGCGACTCCGTGTTTCATCTCCGGATCTTTGACGGCCAGCACCAGCAAGTGCGCGTGGAAGAGGTGCGCACGCGCAGCGTCAAGCTGGGGCGCTCCACGACCTGCGACATCGTGTTGCCGTCGCCGTACGTGTCGCGCGAGCACGCCCTGATCCGAGTCGAGGACGGTCGTTTTGTGCTCGAAGCGGTCGGCATGAACCCCTCGTTTGTCGCGGGGCAAGAGGTCACGGCCAGCCAATCGCTGCCCGTTCGCCCGCACGACGAGATCCGGATCGCCGAATACACGATCTTTATCGAGGCGCCCGAGACCAAGTCCGCCGAGGACTTCGATGTCTCGCGCGAACTCGCCAAGTTAGAGCTCGAACTGCACGCGCAGCTGTTGGAGCGCGTCGACCTGACCGGAACCGATCACGCCGACAACCAGCGCATGCAAAACGTGTTGGAAGAGCTGGTGCGGGCGCGCGTCCCCGATGCGAGTTCCGGCGCGCCCGCCGAAGTCGTGTCACACGCCTTGCGCGAGACGATGTACTGCGAGATTGTCCAGGAGGCGATGCGCCGGACGGCTGGCAACGACGCCGCCCAGCGCATCGGCGGCTGGACGGCGATGCTCGACGACATGATGGGCAACGTCGTCCGCGAGTTTTGCGCCAAGATCGGCATTTCCGGCGAACGCGGTAAGTTGCGATCGGACCTGCGCTTGATCGACGCCAAGTTTCCCACGCTGTTTGTCGCGTTCGAGAGCCAAGCGTCGGATCAGGTGCGCACGCTGTTTGTGCAGCGCTTCTTGCAGCGCGAAATTCTAAACCTCGTCTGCGGGTTCGGGCCGTTGCAAGACTTACTGGAGCTGCCGAGCGTGAGCGAGATCATGGTGATCCACAAGGATCTGATCTACGTCGAGCGCGACGGCGAGCTGGAGCGTTTGCACCGAACGTTCATCACCGACGAGATCTTGTTGAGCGTTATTCAACGCATCGTCGAGCCGCTCGGTCGCCGTATCGATCGCTCGACGCCGCTTGTGGACGCGCGCCTCCCGGACGGGTCGCGCGTCAACGCCGTGATTCCGCCGCTCGCCGTCAAAGGACCGTGTTTGACCATCCGTATGTTCAGCAAAGAGCCGCTGACGATGGATGACCTGATCTCGTTCGGCTCGCTGACCGCCCAGGCCGCCGGGTTCTTGCAGGCGTGCGTGCGCGGGCACCGCAACGTCGTGGTCTCGGGCGGAACCGGCTCGGGTAAGACGACGCTACTCAACATCTTGTCCGGCTACATCGGCGAGGGCGAACGCATCCTCACGATCGAAGACTCCGCCGAGTTGCAGCTGCGGCAGCCGCACGTCGTCACGCTTGAAACGCGGCCGGCCAACGTCGAGGGCAAGGGCGCGTATACGATCCGCGACCTCGTCAAGAACGCGCTGCGCATGCGGCCCGATCGGATCGTGGTGGGTGAGTGCCGCGGCGGCGAAGCGTTGGACATGCTGCAGGCGATGAACACGGGCCACGACGGTTCGCTGACCACGTTGCACGCCAACAACCCCAAAGACGCGTTGCTGCGCCTCGAAACGATGGTGTTGCAGGCCGTCGACCTGCCGGTGCGCGCCATCCGCGACCAGATCACGGCCGCGGTCCATATCATCATCCAGGCGTCGCGCCTGCCGAGCGGCAAGCGCATGGTCACCCACATCTCGGAGGTCGTCGGGATCGACCCGGAATCCGGTTCGGTGTTGACCAACGACATCTTCGAGGAGCGCGAGCAACAACTCCACTTCAGTGGGTATCTGCCGAGCTTCATGCAGCAACTGGTGAACGAGAGCTACCTCGATCCCCACGCATTGTTTGAGGCCGACGCTGCCGACGAAGCGGAAGTGAGGACCGAAGCGTGACGACGACACCCGTGCTGCTCCTGCTCTCGTTTGCCGCCGTCGCCGTCGGTTGGCTGGCGTTGGCGCCGCTCGTGTCGCAATGGATGTCCAACCGCGCCGCCGAAGCGGAAGTCTTTCGGCGGCAGCTGCATTTGGAAAAGCCGCCGGCGTTTTCGATCTACGGCGCGCCGCTCGTCGCGGCCGTTCTCTTCGTGCTGCTGACGATCGTCGGCGCTTGGTTCGCCGGCGTCGTGTTGGGATTTATCGTCTTTAAGTTTCTCGACGCCATGCCGCGCCAGGCCGTCAAGAAGCGCGCGGTCAAATTCGACGGTCAACTCGCCGACGCGTTGGTCGGACTGTCGAACAGCCTCCGCGCGGGGCTCTCGCTGCCGCAGGCTGTCAAGCAGGTGGCGACGGGATTCTCCGGACCGATTGCGCAGGAGTTTGCGGACGCGTTTCGCGAATATGAACTTGGCAAACCGATCGAGCAGGCGTTTGAAGATGTGCGCGAGCGCATCGATAGCCGCAACTACGGCTTGGCCGTGTCGGCGTTTCGCGTCGGCAAGGAGCGCGGCGGCAATCTCGCGGAGGTGTTCGAAAAAATTGCGACGTCGATTCGCGAGATCTGGCGGTTGGAAGAGCACGTGAAGACGATCACCACGCAAGGTCGCTCAAGCGCGCGGTTCATGACGATGATGCCGGCGGTGTTCTTGGTTCTTCTCTACGTCATGGATTCCGATTCGATGATGCTCTTGTTCACCGATCCGCTGGGGATCGGGATCTTAACGGTCGTGCTGCTGATCAATGTGATCGGCCATCTTTGGATTCGTCGCATCCTTGCGGTGGACGTGTAGAGAGGAGTTGGCATGCCGCTTCCTGCGATCTACGGTTTGATCGTCCTCTGGTTTGCGATCTTGGGGATGATCGTCGTCGAATTCCGTAAGTTCGAATACGACTACAACGTCATGCCCGACGTCATGCGGGGACGGCGTGAGCGCGCGCTCGCGAACTCGGCGTGGCTGCGCATGGTCGAACCGATGGCCAACGGCTTCGCGGCCATGGTGCCGTTGCTCGGTATCGAAGGGCATCGCGCGCGCGTGCGCAAAAACCTCGTGCATTCGGGTAACCCCGACGGGCACACGGCCGAGACTTTTGTTGGGTATTGCATGGCTACGTCCGTGCTCACCTACACGGGCGTGTTTGCTCTGTTTTTGTTGTTGACCGGCGAGGTGCGACCGTTCCTCGGACTCGTCCCGGCGCTTCTTGCGTACTGGGTGCCGCTGCAGGGGCTGCAGACGCGCGCGGCGCAGCGTCGGATCTTGATCGACCGACACATGCCGTACTTTCTCGACCTCATGTCGCTGACGATGGGGGCCGGTTCGACCTTTCTGGAAGCGTGCGAGTCGATCAACGACGGTCCCGCCGAGGGCGCGCTCGTCGAAGAGCTCGGCATCATGTTGTCCGAGGTGCGCGCGGGAACGCGTTTCACCGACGCGCTTGCGAACATGACCAAACGCAGCGACAGCGAGGAGCTGGCGCTGATGGTGCAAGCCGTCCGGCAAGGCGAAGAGCTCGGCACGCCGCTCGTCGAAGTGTTTGAGGTGCAGGCGGAGACGAATCGCTACCGGCGCACCAAACGCGGCGAGCAGTTGGCCGCGAAGCTGCCGAACCGTTTGGCCGTGCCGAACACGGTGCTGATGTTGGCCGTGCTGATCTTGCTGTTTGGCCCGATCATTGTGAAAGCTGTGCGTGGAGACTTGATGTAATGGCGAAGTCGCGACCGACGCACTGTCTGATTCGAATCAAAGCCGAGGGGCAGCCGGATCGCACCGAGGACTTGCTTGGGCCGTCGTACTCGTTTGGGCGAGGCGATCCCGAAGGGAAGATCCGTGTCGATTTCGCGGTGGCTTCCGACCAGCACCTTTCGCGTGAACACTGTCGCCTCCTCAAGAAGGGCGACGGCTACGTCGTCGAAAACCTGAGTCCGAACGGGACTTATGTAAACGGCAAGCTCGTGGAGGCGCCGCGCGTCTTAAAACACAAGGACAGAATCGAGATTGGCGCCGGCACACTGCTCGAGTTTCTCAAGATGACCGACGTCGATCGTCATCGCGAGCTACACGGCGCGGTGGCGGATAGCGCGGTCGAGGAAGCGGCCGCGGGCGCGCCGAAGAAATCGATTCTCCAGAGCCCGTGGCTGTGGGGGATGCTGATTTTTTACGGCTTGATCGCGCTCGTCGTGATGACCGCGGTCGGAAACAAAAAAGAGCACATTGTTGCGCCGCAAGGCGGCCCGTTCTTCGGCTCGCTCATGACCAACAAACTGAACGCGGCGGCCTCGTCGGATGCGGCGCTGAAGCGGGAAGCCCAAGCGATTTTTGACCGCGCGGTCCGGCGCTACGGAGGCGAAGGTGTGACCCGTGGCGCCAACGCGTACTACTTGGTGCAAGACATCCAGCGCGCGCTGGCCCTCTTGGGCTACGAATCGGTCGAGTCCGCCGCTGCTCGCGAGCCGATGGCGAAGCTGGCGAGCCAGACGGTGATTCAGCTCGAATCGCGAGTCGGCGATTGGTATCGCGAAGCGCGTCAATTCCATGAATCCAGGCACTGGGCGCAGGCCCGCCGCCGCTATGCTCAGATCGAAGCCGCGATTCCTGACCGTTCCGTTCCGGTGCGCAGGTATGCTGCACACTGGGCGTATCGACTCCGCAAATACCGATAAGAACTGACATGAGTGCTCCGCTGAACCCGACAAAACTCATCGGGGCGACCCTCGACGACCGCTACGAGATTTTGGAACGCCTTCATGTGGGCGGGATGGGCACGGTTTACCTAGCGACCGACCAACGTCTCGAGCGCAAGGTCGTCGTCAAGATCCCGCACGCGACGTTGCTGGCCGAGAAGGGGTTCACCGACCGTTTCCAGCGCGAAATTAAGAGCCTCATGAAGCTCGAGCATCCGCACATCGTCAAAGTGCTCGATGCCGGCAAGCTCGACCTACTTCCCTTCGCGGTGTTTCAGCATCTCGGTGGCGGCTCGCTGGCGCAGGCCATCGCGGACGCGGGCGGACGGCAGTCCGTGTCCGAGGTCGTCGCGTGGTTGCGCCACGTCGCGCCCGCGCTCGAATTCATGCACAAGAAAAAGACGTTGCACCGCGACGTCAAGCCGTCGAACTTGCTGTTCGATGAAGACGGCAACTTGATCATTGCCGACTTCGGCGTTGTCAAGGCGTACGACCGCACGGACGGGGACTTGGAACTCACAATGAAGGGGCAGGTGCCCGGATCGCCGGAGTTCATGGCGCCCGAATCGTTGACGACCGCCGATCTTACGCCCGCCTACGATCAGTTCGCGTTGGGCGTCACGGTTTACCTCGCACTTTCCGGGCGACTACCCGCCGAGTACAAGAACCCGCTCGAAGCGTTGATTCGAAAGCAACCGCCGACGCCGTTGTCAGAGACGGCGCCGCATGTTCCGGCAGCGCTGGCCGATGCGGTGATGCGCACGCTCGCTGACAAGCCCGAAGACCGTTACGCCAGTTGCGGCGCGTTCCTGGCGGCGTTTGAAGCGGGCGTTGCGAGCGCGAGTGCGGGCGCGGCAGCCGGCAGCGAGACGGGGGACACGGCCGCGGCGCTCGACGCCGCGGTGAACGAGGGCGAGACCTTGTCGGCGCGTCCGATTGTGGACGTGGGCGATCTTGAGTTCGCGACGATTCCGCAGGGCACGCCGGTCCCACGCACCCCGAAGACCAGTGGTGCAAGCGATGCTTCGGGCCAGCCGCTTCCCATGCCCAGGCTGTCTCCGTCGGCGGTACCGGGCGGGGGGGCGACCGTCGCGCTGCCGTCCGATCTGCGGCGCAAGAGCAAGACGAACAAAGGGCTGCTGGCCGCGGTGATCGTCATGATCGCGGTGCTTGGTTTTGTCATCGCGGCGAAACTGTCGAAAAAGACCGCGAGCGTCGCCAAGCCGATCGCCGTCTTTGTGACCGAGCCGGCCGAAGGAACGGTTACACGCGAGCGCGTCATCGGTGTGCGCGGGCGCGTCGACAATCCCAAGGCGACGGTCTACGTCGATGGCAAGCGCGTGTCGCTGGCGGCCGACGGCGGGTTCTATGTCCAAGTCGAATTGCGCGGCCAAGGCAGTCAGATGATTGGTGTCGAGGCGTCCTTGAAGGGGGCCAAGACCGTGAGTGCGCAGCGCACGGTCGTCTTAGATCGAACCAAGCCGGAGCTCACGCTCACCGCACCGGCCGCCAACCATCGCACGCGCGAGTCGAGTGTGACGGTGCGCGGCAAGGCCAACGAAAAGGGCGTAACCGTTGCGGTCAACGGCGCGACGGTGGCCGTGGACGAGTCCGGCACTTTTTCGATCGACGTCCCGCTCGACCAGGAGGGCGAAATCGTCGTGGCGGTGTTGGCGCGCGATGCGGCGGGCAACGAAGAGCAACAGACGGTCAAGTTGTTTCGCGACGCGACGCCACCGACGCTGACCGTTTCGTTTCCGCCGGCAGGCGGAGCACCGTTTGTGACTTCGGACGGTACGGTCGAAGTGCGCGGAATTGTGGGCGAGGCTGATGCCAAAGTTCTCGTGGCGGGCAAGCCCGTCGCGTTGGACGACAAGGGCGCGTTTTCCGTGGTTGTCGAACTGCCCGAAGCCGGGGAGCAGACGGTCGCCGTGAGCGCGGCCGACGCGTTGGGCAACACGGCCACGTCGAGTGTCCGTGTGAACCAGGACACGATGCTCGTGATGCACGAACCGGTGGACGGATTGGCGACGCGCGAGGCCAAGGTCACGGTGCGCGGGAAGGTGTACGGAAGTCAAACCGTGTTGACGGTGGCGGGTCACGTCGTGCAACCTGAGGCGGACGGTTCGTTCACGGTCGTGTACGAATTGCCCGCGGAAGGGCAGCACACGCTCGACGTTTCCGCCGAACGAGGCGGCGAGCCCGGCATCAAAGTCTCGCTGCGCGTGTTCTATGACGCGACAGCGCCGACGATCTCCGTCACTTCGCCCAAGCCTGACATTAAGTTCTTTGGTAACAAAGTGCGCGTACAGGGTGTCGTGAAAGACAATTTCAAGTGCGAAGTGCTCGTCAACGGTCGTCCCGCCGAGATCGGCGCTGACGGTACCTGGAACTGTGTCGTTAAGTTGCCCGTCGGGACCGAGCGCATCGTGGCCGAGGCCGTCGATCGCGCCGGCAATCGCAGTGAGAAGATCGAACGCAAACTGATCGTGCCGGAACCGGCGTTCGCGGGCCTGACGCGTCGCGGTCGCAACCAACAAGGGCTCTGGGAGTTCGCGCTCGAAAAGGACAAGACGGTCGTCTTGATTCTGATTCCCGAACGTTTGTACCGGCGGGGCGCGGCGGAAAACGACACGGCCGCGGCTCCCGATGAGTCGCCCGCGCGCTACCTTCGCGTCGGCCCGTACTTGATCGGGAAGACACCGGTTACGCGCGCGCAGTACACACGTTTTTGCGAGGCGACCAAGCGCGCGATTCCGCAAGGCGGTCCTGCCGAACACCCCGTGGTCAACGTCTCGCACGTCGACGCCACGGCGTATGCCGAGTGGGCGGGTCTGCGCTTGCCGAGCGAGGCCGAGTGGGAGTTGGCCGCGCGTGGCGGTGCCGGCGGACGGTTCCCGTGGGGCGACAATTGGAAGCCGCCCTTGGCAAACGCGGGGGGACGCCGCGGCGGCACGACGGCGGTCCGAAGCCTCGGCACCGAGAACGGTTTTGGACTGTGGGACGTGGCCGGCAACGTCTTGGAGTGGTGCGCCGACTGGTATCACGCGGAATACTACGCCGCGGCACCCAACATCGAGCCGATCGGACCGGCGCAGGGGACCACGCGCGTGTTGCGGGGCGGTTCCTGGCGCCGCGAATTTTTGACCTGTCGGCTTTCGGCACGTTTTCACGATGCGCCCGACAAAGCCGAGGATGAGTACGGGATCCGCATCGCGCGCGGGCCCAAGCGCAAGTAACGCAAATGAGTGCACCGACGCCGTCTCGCTCTCGTGTCGTCGAACTCCGGCTGCCGTTTTTCAAACGCCCGCCGACACCGGCACCGACGCCGGCCCGGATACCGAAGTCGGCGCCGCCCGCGCCGCGTGAGGCGGACGTGCGGGCGACGGCGCTCGGGACACACATCGGCGCGCCCGTGCGCATGTCGTTTGGACGGGCGCGTTCGCTGCCGGTGTCGTGCACATGGCAGCGCGGCACGGCACGCATTCGCCTGCACGAGTTTTTTCGCGAGGCGCCGGAATCGGTTTGGGATGACTTGGGCGCGTGGTTGCGCTCGGGACGGCGGGCGCGGGCCGCGTGTCGCCGCCTCGATACCTTCATCGCGGATGCGATCCGCGCGTTGCCGCAAAAAGCCCACCGGAAAGAGCGGATGGCGCCCGCGGGGGCCGTGCACGACCTGACGGCGTTGGCGGCGCCGCTCTGGGGCGATTGGTTCGCCGCTGACTTTGTGGACCGCGCGCGGCCCACCCTGACGTGGGGCGCCCGTCGCAAGAGTCGCGCGCGACGCTCGCTGCAACTGGGTTGCTTTGTGCCATCCTCGCGCGTGGTTCGCATTCACCCTGTGCTCGATCACAAGACGGTGCCCGCGTGGTTTGTTTCCTTCGTGCTGTATCACGAGATTTTGCACGCAGCACTACCGGATGCGACGCACCACGGTCCGCCGTTTCGCGAACGCGAGCGTCGGCATCCGGACTACGCGCGGACCCGGCAGTGGGAGACGATCCACCTGCCGTCTTGGATTGCGCGCGCTCGCCGCGGCACGTACTAAGCTCGGCGGCGGCCATTGTGTCTCAGACCGAGCGCGCCGCAGATTCCGGCTTGGACCCCGCCGGTCAGGGCTGGAATAATCAGTCCATGCCGAAGCTCGATACCGCCTCCTTGCTCGAACTCGAGAACCGCTACAGCGCGCATAACTACCACCCGCTCAACGTCGTGTTGGAACGGGGCGAGGGCGTTTGGCTTTGGGACATCGACGGCAAGAAATACATCGATTTTTTGGCTGCGTACGGCGCCGTGAATCAGGGGCACAACCATCCGCGGATCGTGGCGGCGATGGCGGAGCAGTCGCAGCGACTTTCGTTGACGTCGCGCGCGTTTCGCAACGACCGTTTCGGTCCGTTTTGTCGCAAGTTGAGCGAACTTACGGGATACGACAAAGCGCTGCTCATGAACGCGGGGGCGGAAGCGGTCGAGACCGCGATCAAGGCGATGCGCCGGTGGGGATACCAGAAGAAGGGCGTCGCCGCCGACCAGGCGCAGATCCTTGTGTTTGAGGGCAACTTCCACGGCCGCACGACGACGATTGTCGGGTTTTCGAGTGATGAGGGTTCGCGCGCAGGGTTTGGGCCGTTCGCGCCCGGGTTTGTGCCGGTTCCGTATGGCGACGCCGATGCGGTCGCTGCGGCGATGAACCCCAACGTTGTCGGCATTCTCGTCGAGCCGATTCAGGGCGAAGGCGGCGTCATCGTTCCGCCCGCGGAATTTTTGCCGCGCCTGCGTGCGCTTTGCGACGAGCACAACGCACTCTTGGTGTGCGATGAAATTCAATCGGGACTGGGGCGTGCGGGCGCGATGTTCGCGCATCAACTGACCGGGATACGCGCGGACGGCGTGTGCATCGGCAAAGCGCTGTCGGGTGGCCTTTACCCGGTGTCGGCGTTCTTGGCCGACGATGCCGTGATGGACGTGTTTGATCCCGGCTCGCACGGTTCCACGTATGGCGGGAATCCGCTGGCGTGTGCGGTGGCGGATGCGGCGGTTGACGTGTTGATGGACGAGAGTCTCATCGAGAAGTCCGCCGCGTTAGGTGAGCACATGGGCACCCGGTTAAGCGCGATCAAGTCGCCGCACATCAAAGCCGTGCGTTGTGTGGGGCTGTGGGCGGGGATCGATCTCCACGAGAGCGCGGGCGGCGCCCGCAAGTACGCAGAGTGGTTGCAAGATAACGGCCTTTTGTGCAAAGGAACACACGTGCACACGATCCGTCTGGCGCCGCCGTTAACCATCACACGCGAGCAGCTCGACGACGCACTCGACCTCATCGAAAAAGCGCTGACTTAGGAATCTCAAGGGGCGTGGAGACTCTCGTGCCGCGTACGCGACCGAACGCGGGCGCGATGCGAACGAGAGGGGGGCAAATCAATCTGCTTTCGTAGAACACGTCGTCGTCTGTGCCGCGTATGCCGTCGGGGCCGCGGTTCGTAACTCGCGCGGCAAGGCCGCGAATACGAAGCTCGAGCGGCCGACCCCACTCGTTGTAAACACTGGGTTTGTACGGATCGGCCGCGGCAACCTCGCGGAGGCTATCGGGGAACCGTCCCGACCGAAGTTTCCAGATCAGGACCGCGTCGGCGAGCAGCTTGCACTCGCCCCGAGTGCTGAGTTCGAGTCCTCACCCATGCGGCTCGGTAATGAGGGGATAGAGATGAAGCAGCCCTGAGAGTACGACGGGGATCACAAGGCTACGCATAGAGTTAAGACGCGCGCCGCTGCACAATTCGTGCGGGCTTGCTACCCTTGCGCGCGTGATCAAAAACCTGATTGTCGGTCTCGCTGTTTTCTTGTGCGCGTCGCTCAGTGTCGCGGACGACACGATTCGTTTGCTCGGGACGCCCACCGTCTCGCCGGACGGGAAGACGCTCGTTTTCGCCTCGCGCAACGACCTCTGGATGGCATCGACGCTCGGCGGCGGCGCGCGCCGCCTGACGTCTCATCCGGCGCGCGACCGTGCGCCGGTGTTCGCGCACGACGGTAAGACACTTGCGTTTACGTCCGACCGCACCGGGTCAGACCAAGTGTTCTTGATGGATGTGCAAGGCGGCGCGCCCCGTCGCCTCACCACGCATACGGACGGGTCGCGCGCGGTGGCCTGGATGCCCGGCGACAAGGGTCTCCTGATCGCGGCCACGCAGGATCACTTTTGGCGGCGCGCGGAGCGGTTGTTTTTCAAGAAACTAAAACTCGAAGCGAAGCCTCAGCTCATGTTCGACGACTACGGACGCGATGCGTCGGTGAGTCCCGACGGCCGCCACATCGTGTTCACGCGCGAAGGCACGGCGTGGTGGCGCAAGCAATACCGAGGATCGCAAGCGAGCCAAGTGTGGTTGTACGACATCGCGGCGCGCGGGTTCACCAAAGTGAGCAAGGGCGTGGACGAAGAACGTTGGCCGTTGTGGGGCGCTGACGGCGAGACGCTTTACTACGTAAGCCAGGTCGACGGCACAAACAACCTGTACCGGCGCACGGTCGCCGACGGCGCGACCGAGCAACTGACCGACTACAAGGACGACGGCGTTTTGTTCCCGGCGATCGCGGGCGATGGATCGGTCATCGTGTATCGCCATCTGTTTGATCTTTATCGATTGGATCCGCGCACGGGCGGCAAGCCGGTGCGTATCGATCTGCAACGAGAGGGCGATCGTATTCACGATCCGATCCAACGGACGACGCTGACGCGCGCCGCGGCCGCGTCGTTCTCGGATGACGGCCGCGAAATTGTGTTCACAGCCGGCGGCGATGTCTGGGTGATGGACACGGAGTTGCGTGAACCCGTTCGTTTGACGGACACGCCGGAAGAGGAGCGCGATCCGGTGTTCGCGCCCGATTTCCAATCCATCCTCTACGTGAGTGATGCGGGCGGCCAGACCGACATCTGGAAGGTCGAGCGCAAGGACAGCAAACGCCACTGGTGGCAAAACACAGAGTTCGTGCGCACGGCGTTGACGCGCGACGATGCCGTGGAGCGCCGGCCGCGGTTCACGCCCGATGGCCGCGTCGCATTCTTGCGCGTCCGCGGTGACCTCCACTCGATGAAGCCGGACGGCAGCGACGGCAAGGTCATCCTGCATTCGTGGAACGACCCGTCGTTTGCGTTCTCGCCTTGCGGGCAGTGGGTCGCCTACGCGGTCGACGACAACGACTTCAACCGCGACATCTGGGTGTGCGCCGCCGACGGAACCGGCGAGGCGGTCAACGTCTCGCGCCACCCCGACACCGAAGACAATCCGGTGTGGTCGCCCGACGGCAAACTGCTCGCGTTTCGCGGGCAGCGGAGTCACGACGAAAATGACCTCTACTACGTGTGGCTGCAAAAGGAAGGCGACGAAACCACCAAGCGCGATCGCGCTCTCGAAAAGGCCGAGAAGAAAATGAGCGGGCGGAAAGCGCCGCCGGTGCAGGAGGGCAAAAAACCCGGCGCGCCGCCACGCGGCGCAACCGCGATCGAAAAGTTTTTCGGGTCGATGTTTCCCAAGCCCAAGGCCGCCGCGAAAACGAGTGCTCCGAAAGCGACGGTCATCGATTTCGATCGCATCAGCGACCGGATCCGGCGCGTGGCGATCCCGAACGCCACCGAAACCGGGCTCATGTTCTCGCCGGATTCAAAGCGTCTGGCGTTTCACGCGACGATCGACGGACGCGAAGGGCTCTACACAATTTCGATTCCCGATGAACTCAAACCGGCGTTTTTGGCGTCGCGCCCGGGTGGAGCCGCGCGCTGGCTCAAAGAAGGCGATCAGATCGTGGGGCTCGTGAGAGGGGTTCCGGCGTCCACGACCGGCCGTGGCAAAACCACGTCGTACCCGTTCCGCGCCGTTCATCAGATGGTGATCGGGCAACGGAACCAAGCGGCGTTCGATGTTGCTTGGCGCGTCATGCGCGATTACTGGTACGACGACAAGCACAACAACCGGGACTGGGCTGCCGTGCGCGCGAAGTATCGCGAAATGGCCGCGGCGACGCACACGGATCGCGAACTCGCGCAGGTCGTGTCCATGATGCTGGGCGAACTCAACGGTTCGCACCTTGGCTTTTGGACGGCGCGGCGTGGCGCGTACACGCCGCCGGGTTGGCGGCAGATGACGGGGCATCTCGGCGCGCGGTTTGTCGATGTCGATTCCGGCCCGGGTCTCAAAATCCGAGACGTTATCGCGGAGACTCCCGCGGCGGCGGCCAAGACGCGGCTTCACGCGGGCGAGCGCATTCTCGAAGTCGATGGCACCGTCGTCGAGCCGGACCACGATCCGGCACTCTACTTTACGGGCGAGCCCGGCCGCTTCGTGACGCTCAAGATGTTGGGCCTCGACGGCAAGGAGCGTGAGGTCACGCTGCAGCCGATGGCAACGCCGCTGGTGCGTCGACTTCTGTACAACCATTGGACCGCCGGCAACCGCGCCGCTGTGGACAAGGCGTCAAAGGGCAAACTCGGATACCTGCACGTTCGCGGGATGAACTGGCCGAGTTTTGAACGGTTCGAAGCCGAGCTCTACAAAGTGGGACACGGCAAAGACGGACTGATCATCGACGTGCGCGAAAACGGCGGCGGGTTCACGACGGACCACTTGCTTACGTGCCTTTGCCAACCGGTGCACGCGATCACCGTTCCGCGCGGCGGCGCGCGCGGCTATCCGCAAGGCCGCATGGTGTATGCGCGCTGGTCGAAACCCATCGTCGTGCTGTGCAACCAAAACAGCTTCTCGAACGCGGAGATTTTCGCGCACGCGATCAAGCAGATCGGTCGCGGCCGGGTGGTCGGTGTCACGACCGCCGGCGGTGTGATCTCGACCGGCGCCACCAAGATCATGGGATTTGCGACGCTACGCCTTCCGTTCCGCGGCTGGTATCTGTCCAGCACCGGCGAAGACATGGAGCGCGCGGGATGCGTGCCCGATGCCTCGATCTGGCCCGAGCCTGAAGAGTGGACGCGTGGACAAGATCGCCAGCTCGCGCACGCTGTGAACTGGGCCTTGCAAGACGTGGCGACGGCGGCAGCGCGCGCGCCGGTCGCGCTGCGACGGGCGAGCGAGCGCGGAAAAGCCGCCGAACCGTCCAGATAAACGGTCGCGTTCGCGCTCTTTTGGATCGGGACCGCGAATTCAACCGGCAACTCATACCGCGTTGTCGTAGGTCATGCATAGAGGCCGGGTTACGAGCAGTGTCTTGAACTGCCGCCTTGCGATAAAATAGATGGTTCCGCTTTGTCGCGCGGAATCCAGGAGAACCAACCGAATGATCGAGTCGATTCGCCTCCCGCTACTGGGAGCTTTGACGGCATTTTGCATGCTTGCAGGATCTGCCTCCGCCAAGGAGACACAGGGTCTGCGCTACCCCTCGCTGACGCCGGACGGCAAGTCTGTTGTCTTTTGCTATCGCGGAGACGTGTGGATCTCGCCGCTGGACGCGAGCAAGAGCCCGCAGCGTTTGACCATCCACGAGGATCAGGACACGCTTTCGCGCGTGAGCCCCGACGGGAAGCAGATTGCGTTCTCGTCGAAGCGCCACGGCGGGTACGACCTGTACGTGATGCCGATCACGGGCGGCGAACCGAAGCAGGTGACCCATCACAGCACCGTCGAGATCCTGTGCGAGTGGTCGCCCGACGGCAAAAAGCTGTTGTTTATCTCGAACCGCGATGCGGGCGTCGGCCGTCTTGACCTCTACGAGGTCAACGTGGACGGCAACGGGACGCCGCGGCGGTTGACGTGGGACGGCGCGCGCGACGGCTCGTACAGCCCCGACGGCAAGTCCATCACGTATGTCCGTGGTTTCAACTCGATCTATTGGGACAACTACAAGGGCTCGGCGAACTACGACATCTATGTCCTGAGCGTAGACGGCGGGAAGCCGCAGCGTCTTACAAAGACCGACGGCAACGAGCGCTACCCGTTCTATTCCGCCGACAGCAAGTCGATCTACTTCGTCGCCGAAGAGAAAGGCGTCGCGAACTTTTACTCGATGCCGACCGCGGGCGGCGAGCGCAAACAGCTCACCAAAAACAAGCGGCTCGATGTGCATCGTCCCGACATGGCGAACGATCACAAGCGCGTTGTGTTCGAGCTCGCGGGCAAGCTGTACTGGTGTGATCTCTCGCAGAGCGATCCCAAGCCGACGCCGTTGAAGTTGTCGGTGCAGAGCGACGTTCGCAACAGCGGACTGGAGTTCCGCACGATCACGAGCGGCGGCGAACAGGTTCACCTGAGCGCGGATGGCCGCCAAGCGGCGTTTGTGCTGCGCGGTGACGTGTGGATCATGGCGGCCAGCGGCGGCAACGCGCGTCGCGTGACGCAGGGTCCGACCAATGATCAGTGGCCGCGGTGGTCGCCGGACGGCAAGTCGATCGCGTACTTCACGAATCCCCGTGGGAACGCGGACATCGTCGTCCTGGACGTGGGCACCGGTCGCACGCGCCCGGTCACGACGTCCCCGAACAGCGAGTTTTTCCACAACTGGTCGCCCGACGGCAAGACGATCGTGTTCTGCCGCGAGGCCGGCGGCAACAAAGACATCTGGACCGTGGACGTGGCGACGCGCACGGAAAAGCGTCTCACGACCCATCCCGGCGCCGACGACGACCCGTCGTTTAGCCCGGACGGGAAAAAGATTGTGTTCGACTCGGCCCGCGGTGGCGCCCAAGCGATCTACACGATGAACGTGAACGGTTCCGGCAAGCGCGCCGTCGTGCAGGGTCCGATTAGCTACCAAGTTCCTTCGTACTCGCCGGATGGCAAGTTCCTCGTTTTCGAGGCGTTCAGCCCTGCGACGGGCGGCAACGGCTTGTTCGTCGCCAGCGCAAACGGCGGCCCGTCCATGCAGGTTTCCCGCGACGGCTCGACCGCTTGCTGGAGTCCGCGCGGTGATTACATCTACTTCAGCGCGACGCGCGGTCGTACCAGCGGCATCTATCGGATTCCGGCGCCGACGTCCCTTCTGTTCGGCGAGCGCGTTCCGTTTATCGGGCGCGTGACGGTGGACCGACGCAAAGAGCTGGCGCAGTTGTTTGACGAAGCGCACACCGCGCTTCGGACTGGATTTTATGACGCCAAAATGCACGGCGTGAACTGGGCGGCGCTGAAGAAGAAGTACCGCCCGATGGCTGTCGACGCGGACAACAAGGACGAGTTCCACAACATCGTGCGGCAAATGCTGGCGGAGTTGGGCGCGAGCCACCTCGGCATCAACGGCGGTCAGCGCGACCTCGGCGCGACGCCGAACCGCAGCCAAACCGGCCACCTCGGCCTGGAGTTTGAGCAAGAGCCGATGAAGGATGGCGCGCGTCGTATCGCGAAGATCATCGCCAACAGCACCGCCGACAAATCCGGTCTCCGGGTGGGCGATGTCGTCACCATGGTTAAGGGGCGGACGCTGCAGGCGACCACCAACCTCGATCAGCTTCTCGACGGAACGGTCGGGAAAAACGTTTCGATCGTCTACAAGCCTCTGACGGCTGACGGACTCGGAACGACCAAGAACACAAGCATCCGCGCCCTCAGTTGGGGGCAGGTGGCATCGCTCGGCTACTCGAACTGGGTGGCGACCTGCGCGCACCGCGTGAAGCAGGGCAGCGAAGGGATCCGCGGCGAGATCGGGTACATCCATCTCAACGCGATGAACCCGCAAAACCTCGCGCGCTTCCAGCAAGCCGTGCAGCGTTGGAACCAAAACAAGCGCGTGAAAGCGATGATCTTGGACGTCCGCAACAACGGCGGCGGCAACATCCATCAGCAGCTGATGCAGATCCTTGTGAACCGACCGCTCGCCACCGTGCAGATGCGTGGCGGCCCGAAGGTTGTGCAGCCGGGTCTCTATTGGGATAAGCCGGTTGTTGTGCTTTGCAACGAGCGCTCGTTCAGCGACGCGGAAGTATTTCCTTACATGTTCCAAGCGGCCAAGTGCGGCCCGGTCATCGGCGTTCCGACGGCGGGCGGTGTGATCGGCACGCGCGACATGACGTTGAGCGACGGTTCATCATTCCGCGTTCCGCGCGTCGGATTCTGGGGCATGGACGGCACCAACCTCGAGGGGCTGGGCGTCAAGCCCGACATCATCGTCGAGGAGACCACGGAAGATCGTCTGACCGGAAAGGACCCGCAACTCGCGAAGGCGATCGAGGTCGTCGCGGCGGACGTGAAGGCGCGTCGCAAAGCGGCCAAAGCCAAGACGCAAAAGAAGCCGGACCCGGTGAAGCCCAAAGTCGATCCGACGCCGGCGCCGGTGAAGCCTGACGTGACACCCGCACCGAAGCCTGTGCCTTCTCCGGCATCGGCAAACACACCGCTGGCCGACACACGCGTGGGCGAGTGGGTTCGCTACCGCGTGCGGCTTCCCGGCGCGACCGAAGACGGCAAGTTGCTGATTCGCGTTATCCGGGTGACCGGCGAGGTCGTGGAACTCGAAAAGATTGTCGAAAGCGGAAACGCGAGCTTGCCGCTGCCGACCAAGGTGCAGCGCAACAAGGTGCTGGACGCAATCGGTGCCTACGGCAAGTTGCTCTCGCACTCGATCGTGCAAAACGCAGACATCAAGGGCGAAAAGTCCGAGCTCTTGACGGCCAACTTGGAGATGCCCGACGGTTCGCGTGGCGAGATGTTTTTCTCGAACCACGTTCCGGCCTTGGGTCTCTGGAAATTCTCGATGCGCAACCATGTGATTTTGGAAGCGATCGAGTGGGGCGCACCCGCGCCGACGGAAAAGACGGTACCCGCGAAGGCCGATCCGAAGCCGGAACCGAAGCCGGAACCCGAGGCCGAACCCGACGTTGCGCCGGTCAAGAAGCTGCCGCCGCATCCCATGGCCGACGCCAAAACCGGGGAATGGACGCGTGTGCGCCACACCCGCGGCGGCATCGAGTTTGAGGTGACGCGCCGGGTGACCGACACCAGCGACGATGAGATCACGATGTCGATGACGTTGATCCGCGATGGCGTGGAGTCGCCGGCGCGTTCGCGCACGCGGAAACGCCCGACGGAACTCAAGCCCCGTGGTGAAGCGGAGGTGGAGTACTCGAACGAGACTCTGACCGTAAACGAAGTCGAGTTGAAATGCGTCGTCATGACGATCGACAACAACGGAATCACAGAGAAGGTGTGGGTGTGCATGGACATCCCTGTGGATGGCCTGGTGAAGCACGAGCGTGGCGGCACGGTCGTGGCGGAGTTGCTCGCTTGGGGCAACGAGTCCGACGGCTAAACGCGCACCGTATACCGAAGACAACACGGGCCCGGTCGCTTCGGCGGCGGGCCCGTTTTTTTGTGCCGTCCACAGCGACAGGTCTTTGCGGTTCCGCATTTTGTTTCGAGGATCGAAGATCGGGGAACACGGGGGGTAAAATCCGGCCATGCATGTAGTAAGGATGGCGTTCATCGGACTTCTGGCACTCGGGATGGTGTCCAGTTGCTCCCGCCGCCTCACCCGGGCGCGTAGTGGCCCTGTCGTCTACCAAGAAGCGCTCGCGTACCCGACGACGCGCACGGTGGATCACCAAGACGAGTACCACGGAACCGCCGTCGCGGATCCCTATCGCTGGTTGGAGGACTTCCAATCCGATGAGGCCAAGGCCTGGGTCGCCGCGCAAAACGAAGTTACCAACGCGCACCTCGCGAGTATCCAGTCGCGCCCACGCATCAAGAAGCGGCTTGAGTCACTTTGGAACTATCAGCGGTTTGGCGTGCCGTGGAGCGAAGCCGGGCGCTACTTCTTTTTTCGCAACGATGGCCTGCAAGACCATGCCGTGCTCTACACCGCGGACTCGCCGCAGGGCGAAGGGCGCATCCTGTTGGACCCGAACACGATGTCGGACGACAAGAGCGTCTCGGTCGCCGACACATCGGTGAGTCGCGATGGTCGCTATCTTGCGTACGCGATCTCGCGCGGCGGATCGGACTGGCGCGAAATCTTTGTACGCGACGTCGAGACCGGCGAGGATCTCGCCGCGGACCACATTCAGTGGGTGAAGTTCTCGAGCATCAACTGGGCCATCGACAACAGCGGCTTCTACTACAGCCGCATGCCCGCGCCGGAAGATGGCGCCGCGCTCAAGGCGGCCAACTACAACCAGAAGGTGTACTTCCATCGCGTGGGAACGCCGCAGGCCGAGGACACGCTAATCTACGAACGCCCCGATCAACCGGAGTGGGGGCTCAGCGCAGGTATGACCGAGGACGGTCAGTACCTCGTGATCTGGGTGTGGCGTGGATCCGGCGGCAAAAATACGATCTTTTATCGCGACCTCGCGCAGGACGGACCGATCACCCCGCTCTTTTCGGAATTCGATGCGCGCTATGTGCCGATCGCCACCGACGGCACCAAGTGGACCGTGTTCACGAACAAGGGGGCGCCGAAGGGGCGGATCGTCTCCTTGGACATCGCCCGTCCCGACGTGGCGAACTGGCACGAGGTCGTGCCCGAGAGCCGTTTCGCTATCGACGATGTCGAGGTGATGGGCGAGCGCATCGTTGTCAACCGCATGGAGTATGCGCGCAGCAAAGTTTCGCTTTACCGGCTGGACGGCACGTTCGAAAAGGAGCTTCCGCTCCCCCTCGGTTCCGTCGGCGGCTTCCGCGGGAAGCGCGCCGACAGCGAGCTGTTCTTCAGTTTTTCGAGTTTCACGATCCCTTCGGCGACCTACCGCTACGACGTGGCGTCCGGCAAGCTTTCTCCAGTGCGCAAGCCCAAGGTCGATTTTGATCCGTCGAAGTTCACGACGAGGCAGGTCGCCTATACGAGCCGCGACGGGCAGGACGTGACGATGTTTATCGTTCACAAGAAGGGCCTCGTCTTGGACGGATCCAACCCGACGCTGCTGTACGGGTACGGCGGATTCAACGCCAAGATGCGTCCGCGGTTTAACCCGGCCCGGATCGTTTGGATGGAGTGGGGCGGCGTCTACGCGTTGGCCAACTTGCGGGGCGGCGGTGAGTACGGCGAAGCCTGGCACCGCGCGGGCATGCGCGATAAGAAGCAAAACGTGTTTGACGACTTCATCGCTGCGGGCGAAGCGTTGATCACCAACGGCTACACGTCGAAGAGTAAGCTGGCGATCCAGGGCGGCTCCAACGGTGGATTGCTCGTGGGTGCCTGCATGAACCAGCGACCGGATCTGTTCGCGGCGTGCCTGCCGGCCGTCGGCGTGATGGACATGTTGCGCTTTCAGGAATTCACGATCGGGCGTGCGTGGGTGGCCGAGTACGGCTCGAGCGCGGATCCGAAGATGTTTCCGGTGCTCTATCGGTACTCGCCGTTGCACAACATCAAGAACGGTGTGTCTTATCCGGCGACGCTTGTGACGACGGCGGATCGCGACGACCGCGTCGTTCCGGCGCACAGCTTTAAGTACATCGCGCGGCTGCAAGCGGCGCAGGGCGGCAAGGCGCCGGTTCTCATTCGTGTGGAGACGCAGGCCGGGCACGGTGCCGGCACTTCGACCAGCAAATACATCGAACTCGTTGCCGACCAGTACGCCTTTTTGACGCGGCACCTCGGCATGAGGCGTGGCCCGTAGGCGCCCCTTCGGTGAGTACCCAAGACATCGGCTCCACGGGAAGCTCCGGCCAACACACGCGGATCGGACTCGTCCTCGCCGACTCCCAACGGGAGTCCGAGACGCAGACGTTTCTGCAAGGTCGCCTCGTGCTCTTTTACGGCGTATTGTTGTCGCTGGCAGCGTTCCTCTACGTCGCGAGCAGCATCATCACGGCGATCGCGAATGGTTGGGGCGTGCGTAGTTTCTTGGGCATCGACAAACTGATTCACATCGCGTCGATGGCCATCACGGGTGTGGTGTACGTTTTGTTGCGGCGTCGCTCGTTTGGCGAGAGGTCGCTTCGCGCTTTGGACCTGCTCGGGATCTACCTGTTCGCGGGCACGGCCATCATCATCTACGCGCTCATCTACGAGATGGCCGTGCACTCGATGCCCGCGTTTCTCAGCATTTTCTTGATCGCGCGCGCGATCGTCGTTCCGTCGCCGGGCCGAACAACGTTTCTTATGTCCGTTCCGGTGGTCTTGGCGTTCATGGCCGTGCAGTTGAGCTACGGCGTAGCGTACGCGGATACGAATATTCCGATGGAGGCGTCGCATTTTGCGCCTTACGTCCTGTGGAATCAGCTCGTGCTGTGGACTGCCACTTGTGTGGCCGCACTCGCGTCATCGATGCAAATGCGATTGCGGGTCCAAGCGAACAAAGCGCGCAAGCTCGGACAGTACAAGATCGAAAGAACCCTGGGCGCGGGCGCGATGGGAGAGGTCTTTGAAGCGACCCACGCGATGTTGCGCCGGCCCACGGCGATCAAGCTGTTGCGCCCCGACATCACCGGGGTCGAGACGATTCAGCGGTTCGAGCGCGAGGTGCGGGAAACCAGCGTCTTGAGCCATCCCAACACCGTGCGCATCTACGACTTCGGACACACGCCCGACGGCTTGTTCTATTACGCGATGGAGTTACTCGACGGGCGGGATCTCGCGGATTGCGTCAAAGCGCACGGACCCATGCCGCCGGCGCGCGTGATTCACATTCTCTCGCAGGCTTGCGGCGCCCTCAAGGAGGCGCACGATCACGGGCTTGTGCATCGTGACATCAAACCGGGCAACCTCATGCTTGTCCGGCGCGCCGGCGAACACGACGTCGTCAAAGTTGTCGATTTCGGTCTCGTGAAAGACCTTGGCGCGGACTCCTCGTTGACCCAGGTCGGCACGGTGTGCGGGACGCCGGAAACCATGGCGCCCGAGATTGTGATGGGGCGGGAGGCGTCCGCATCCTCGGACCTCTACTCGCTCGGGGCCGTGGGTTACTTTTTGCTCACCGGTGTGCCGGTCTTCGACGTCGACGCGCCCATGCAGTTTCTGACGAGTCACATGAACGAGGAGCCCACCGCGCCGTCGTCGCGCCGCGCGGATGTTCCGGCGGATCTCGACGCCGTCATCTTGCGGTGCCTACGCAAAGAACCGGAGGATCGTTTCGCCGGAGCCGGTGACTTGCGCGCGGCGCTTGCACGTTGCAAAGACGCGCGCTTGTGGACCGAGACGCACGCTCGGCGCTGGTGGAACGAGACCAAGTTCGGCGACGCGCCCCGCCCGTAGTCCGATTCGGCCCGCGTTTCGCTAGGTCTACCGCGCTAGGGTTCATCGCAACACCGAGGGCCAACAAGGGATCGTGGGTCGAGCGCACCAATACGACAACGTGCGTCGCAGGATCGCGGTTTCTCGCCGGGTCGGAGTTAGGGGAACCCAGCGTTTTGGTACTCGGTCTGACTGAAAGTAGGCTGTCGCAGCGAGGGCGGCAGGCCCATTCTCCGACAGAGCCAATGGGCAGCGGGACGGGAGGCAAACGATGACGGCGATACGACTTGAAGGCGTTTCCAAGCGCTTCGGCGCACACCAGGCGGTCGACGATCTGTCGATGGTGGTGGAGCGCGGTTCGATTTTTGGATTCATCGGTCCCAACGGATCGGGCAAATCGACCACACTGCGGATGATTCTGCACATTCTGCATGCGGATGCCGGCGTGATCGAAGTGCTCGGCGAGTCCGGGCGTCGCGCCGCGAACGACCGGGTGGGCTACCTGCCGGAGGAGCGCGGACTCTATCGCAAGATGACGGTCCGCCGTGTGCTCGCTTACTACGGTGGGCTCAAGGGAATGTCGGCGCGCCGTGCCGGCGAAGCGGCGGATCGGTGGCTCGCCAAACTCGAGCTCAGCGAATGGTCCAAAAAGAAGGTCGAAACACTCTCGAAGGGCATGCAGCAAAAGGTGCAGTTCATCGCGACGGTGATCGCGGACCCAGAGCTCGTCATTTTGGATGAGCCGTTTTCCGGACTGGACCCGGTCAACCTGGAAGTCTTGCGCGAAGTCATTTTGGAGCTGCGACGCAAAGGGACAACGGTCATCTTTTCGACGCACGACATGACCAAGGCGCAGGAGATGAGCGATTCGATCTGCATGATCTTTCGCGGTCAAAAGGTGCTGGACGGCACGATCGACGAGATCCAAGCAAGCTACGGGGCGGACACCGTTCGTTTGCGCATCGATGGCGGTTTGAAATCGCTTGGGTCCCTCGACGGGATCGACGCGATGCGCGACTTCGGGCAGTTTCAGGAGGTGCGAACCGAACGGGACCCGCAGGAGTTGTTGCGAGCGCTCTTAGACATCGGCGCCGTCCACCACTTCGAAGTCACACAGCCGTCGCTCCACGACATTTTTGTGCGCATTGCCGGCCCCGCCGCCGAGGAGTTGGCCCGTGGATAAAATTTTTCGTGTTGCACGCAACGAGTACCTCAACGTCGTACGCACCAAGGCGTTTTTGTTCAGTGTGTTTCTTATGCCGGTGCTGATGTTTGGCGCCATCGGGGTGCAGGCGTATCTGCAGGACAAGGTGGACGTCGATGACCGTACGTTCGCCGTTGTCGATGGAACCGGTGCGTTGTTCACCTCCATCGAGCGCGCCGCACGCGCGCGCAACGAAGCGGCCACAAAAGACGGGAAGCAGACGCGCTCGTATTTCACGCCGGTGCGCGCCGACGGCGACACCGCCGCGCTCTCGGACCAGGTGCGCAAGGGCAAGATCTTTGCGTACATTCGTATTCCTCAAGACGCCATCGAGCGGACGGGTGAGATCGCGTACCACTCGCAGAGCCCAACGTACCGCGATCTTGCCAAGTGGATCCAGCAGGTCCTGGTGTCTGAGATACGCAAACAAAGAATCGCCGCGGCGGGTCTCGACCCGGCGTTGGTGCGGCGGTTGAACGAGCGTCCGATGTTGCGGTCTTACGGACTGGCCGAGCGCACCGAGTCCGGCGGCGTCAAGAAGGCCCAACGCGTCAACCAAGCACAGACCTACATGATTCCGGTGGCGGCCATGTTCTTGCTTTTCATGCTCGTGATGACGTCGGCGCCGCTCCTTCTCAACAACGTGTTGGAAGAGAAAATGCAGCGCATCGCCGAGATCCTGGTGTCCTCGGTGAGTCCGTTCGAGTTGTTCCTCGGCAAGCTGGTCGGCATGGTGTTCGTCTCATGGACGCTTTCGATTCTCTACTTGGGAGGCGTAGCGTTCTTGGCGCATCGATTCGGTTTTTCTTCTGCCATTCCGCCGTCACTCTATGCCTGGTTCCTGTTCTTTCAGCTGCTCGCACTCTTTATCTTCGGTTCGATATTCTCCGCGTTCGGCGCTGCGGCTTCCGAGATTCGCGATGCGCAGAGCATGATGATGCCGGCCATGATTCTCGTGATGATGCCGATGTTTGTGATGGGGCCGGTCTTGAACAACCCCAACAGCGGATTCGCCGTGGCCGTGTCGCTGATTCCGTTTGCGACGCCGTTCCTACTCTTGCTCCGCATCGCCATTCCACCCGGGCCCGCGACGTGGGAGATCGTGGCCGGTGTCGCGGGATCGATGGCGTTCACGCTCATGATCGTTTGGGTTGCCTCCCGCATATTCCGTGTCGGGATCTTGGCGCAGGGGCAGACGCCGAGTTTTCGGAAGATGCTCGCGTGGGTGGTCTCCAAGTAAACTGAAGCCATGCCTCCGTTTCCGTCGGTCAAGGCCATCCTCATTTGCGACACCGTGATTCACGAGGCGGGCACCAATAAGAAAAGTCTGATTGGGATCTTTGAGGACATCCACGTCACGCACTTTCCGTTTCCGTACCCGCGCGTGGCCGTCTACGTAAATCTGACCGACGCCCACGGCAAGTACACGCTGGAGCTCCGTCTCATTGCCACCGAGGACGGGGCGCGCATCGGGAGCGCCACAACGCCCGAAGTCGAGATCGACAGCCCGCTGCGCACGTGTGAATTTGCCCTGCAAGTCGGAAACCTCGTTTTTCCCAAAGCCGGCGTGTACGAGTTTCAGATCTTTGCCAACAGCAACCTGCTCGCCACCAAGTCGTTTCACGTGAAGAAGATCGATAAGAACCAACAGCCCGACCTGCCTCGCTTCGGCAACTAGGGCGCTCCGCGGCGTTCCCATTCCAGACGTTGGCGCGGGCCCCGGCCCGTGTAGAATCGGCGCGCTTGCGAGCACCATGGAGAGGTGTCCGAGTGGTCGAAGGAGCACGATTGGAAGTCGTGTGTGGCGGTAACGTCACCGTGGGTTCGAATCCCACCCTCTCCGCGTTTTATTGGTTCAACGCCTGACGGCGTTGAGACCTTGACGTTTGGGCGGTTTGGCATGCCTTTGGATGCTCGTTTTCGCCTCTGGCGGCGGTGGTGCGTGTGCTTTGTGGGCGTCTTTTCGATGGCGTGCGTTTGACCTTGGGGTTTGGTCGGTTTGGCATGCCTTTGGATGCTCGTTTTCGCCTCCGGCGGCGTTGGTGCGTGTGCTTTGTGGGCGCCTGTTTCGCTGGCGTGCGTTTGACCTTGGGGTTTGGTTGGTTTGGCGTGCCTTTGGGTGCTCGTTCTCGCGTCTGGCGGCGTTGGTGCGTGTGCTTTGAGGGTGTCTCTTCGCTGGCGTGGGTTTGACCTTGAGGATTGGGCATGCCTTTGGGCGCTTGTTTTCGCCTCTGGCGGCGTTGGTGCGTGTTTTTTTGGGAGTGTCTAGGTTTTGGCGTGCGTGGAGATGCTTTTGCGAACCTCTTGGGGGCCCGCCCTCCCCGCCGGCGGAGTTGGCGCGAGTCGTCACTCGGTTTCCTTGTTCTGGCTGCTTTTGCATGTCCTTGGGCGTTTGGCTTTGGTCTTGGGCGTTGTCTGGCTCGCTCGGATGGTTCCTTGTTGAGACGCAATGGGAACTAAAACCGGATTCGAGTGGCGCTTGAATGGTGGCTTTCTGTGTTTGCGCGGGCTACCATCAAACGCGGAGAACGGGGCGCCAGACCACTCATGCAGGTGGCCTGGGCGCACGGGGAGTGAGACTTGTCGCTATCAGTATTGAAGTTTGGTGGATCCGTTTTGCGGTCCGATGGTTGCCTCCCGGTAGCCGTGCAGGAGATCTATGCGGAGCTGCGCACCGGGGCTCGCGTCGTCGCTGTCGTTTCGGCGTTTCGCGGATCGACCGACGAGCTCTTAGATCGGGTGAAACCGTGGCGCCCGGACGGCGACGGCGCGACCGTCGCCATGCTGTTGGCCACGGCCGAGCAGCGTGCGGCCATCCTGCTCGGCCTTGCACTGGAACGATCCGGTATCCAGACCAAGGTCTTGGATCCAAAACACCTCGCTGTGCGCACGACCGGCGCGACCATGGACGCCACGCCGATCTCGGTCGATGTTGCTAACCTCCGAAAGCAACTTGACAAACACGAGGTCGTGGTGGTTCCGGGTTTTGTCGGCGTGGGGGTCGATGGAGACGTCACACTCCTCGGACGCGGCGGCTCCGACATGACGGCCATCTTTTTGGCCGCGCAGATGGGTGCCGACTACTGCGGCCTCATCAAGGACGTGCCCGCGCTCTTTGAATCCAATCCGCTGACCGTCGCCCGGCCGCGCTGGTATCGGACTCTGACCTGGCAAGACGCTCTCGCCGTGGATGCCGAAGCGTTGCAGGTCAAGGCCACGCAGTTCGCGTGCAACCACCGTGTCCGATTTGAACTCGGGCGCTTTGGCGAACCGGTGCGCACGATTGTCGGCACCAAAGAGACCGTGTGCGAGTCGCCTCAGCCGCCGATCTTGCCGATGCGTGTCGGATTCTTGGGACTTGGGACGGTCAACTTTGGCGTGTATCGCGGTCTTGAACCGCACGCGGATCGCTTCCGCCCCGTTCTTGCTGCCGTGCTCGATCCGAGTAAGCATCTCGGAGATGACCTTCCGCAAGGTTTTGTGACCAGCGATCCCCACGATGTCGTCGCGCAAAAAAATGACATCGTCATCGAGGCGATCGGCGGGCGCGTCCCGACGGCGGACTTGGTTCGCAACGCGTTGCGGTCCGGCGCCCATGTCGTGACGGCGAACAAAGAACTGATCGCTCACGATGGCGTCGAGTTACACGCGTTGGCCGCCGAGTTTGGCGTGTCGTTCCGCTACTCGGCCGCCGTCGGTGGCGGCGTGCCGATGATCGAAACGATCGTCCGCGCCGCTGCGTACGGACCGGTTCAGAAAATCGAGGGCGTTCTCAACGGAACGACCAACTTCGTCCTGGACCGATTGATCGACGGGGACACCTTCGACGACGCCGTCCTCGCCGCGCAGGAGGCCGGGTTTGCGGAGGCCGATCCGACGCTTGACGTCTGCGGGCATGACGCCGCGTTCAAGCTTGTAATCTTGGCGCGCAAAGGATTCGGCGCGCGCGTTGCCGTGGACGACATCGATTGCCAGGGCATCGTCGGTCTCGACCCGCAGTGGGTCGAAGACGCGCGCGCATCGGGTCGGCGGATTCGCTTGGTGGCGACCTGCGAACGCACGGCGACCGGCGTGCAGGCCACGGTGCGTCCGGTTGTTTTGCCGGCGGACCACCCGCTGGCGATGATCCGCAACGAGGAGAATCGACTCCTGGTGACCGATCACGCGGGACAGACGACGATGTGTTCCGGCAAGGGTGCCGGACGTTGGCCCACGGCGGAAGCGGTCATCGCCGACGTGTTTGACGTGTACCGCGAGGCGCGCGGTGCTGTCGTGGAGCGGCGGCGTCACCCGCGCGGTCCGCGCGCCGCCGAGAAATTTGATGCGACGATGCGTCGGCAACCCGCGGGCGGCGCGCGGTGACGATGTTCGCCGGGGCGTTCGCGCGCGGACCTGGCTACGCGGTTCCTGAGAGCCTCCAAAAGTATTTGCGCGCCGAGTTGTCGCGCCATCCGGAAGAACGGGTCGCGGCCTGGGGCGACAAGCACGCGTTTGTCGTCCACGCCGACGTCGGCGCGTTCGGGGCGCCTGGTTTCCACACGAGCCCATCGGGTGCGTTCACCGTCGTCGCGGGCGATCCGCTGCTCGGAATTGCAGGGCGGGCGCCGAACCGAACCCGCACCGAAGATGTCGCCCTGCTGCATGAAGCGCTGAGCGATCGGCAGGAAAGCGCGTACGCGCTGCTGGCTCGTTCTCGAGAAGCGTTTGCGCTTGCCCATATCGACCCGGCGCGCGGCACGTTGACCCTGGCGACCGATCGGATCGGATTGCGCCCGATCCACGTGTGGCACGGCCCGCAGTTCACGGTGTTTGCATCCGCACTACGGGTGCTCGAGAACTGCGAGTGGATCGAGAAGACGTTCGACTTTCGCGCGTTCTGCGAGATCAGCGCTTTGTCCGTTGCGTACGACGGGCGCACCCCGTATCAAGAAGTCCGCACGCTCCGCGCGGCTGAGATTGTGCGTGTGGATGCACAGCGCATCGCGAGCGACCGCTACTGGCGCTGGGATGCCGTCGAAGCATCGACGGACTCGATCGAGGCGCTGGCGGAGCAAGCGTATGCTGTCCTGGACGAGGCTATCGCGCTGCGCCGGCGCGGCGACAAGTCGGTCGCGGCACTCCTGAGCGGCGGCCTCGATTCACGGATCATCGTCGGTCTGCTGCGCGCGCGCCAAGCAAGTGTGCACACGGTCAACTTCGCCTATCGGAACGGGCAAAGCGCGGACAACGTGCTTTCCCGTGCGTACGCCGACGTGGCGCAGACCAAGCATCAGATTCTGGCGTTGCCGCCCCAATCCTCGTCCAACATGTCGGACACGTTGGCCGACCGGTGGTCGGATCTGGCGTGGGTCCAAGATCAAAGCGTCGAACGGCCCCGCCTTGTGTGGCACGGCTTCGACGGCAGTTTCGCCGTTGGCTATGTCCACATCTACCCGGAAGTGGTTGAGCTCTTACGCGCGGGCCGTTGCGAGGATGCGTTTTTTTTGTACTTGAAGCGCCGCGGCGCCGCCGTGTGGGTGCGCGGCTTACGAGCACCCTATGACGCGGTCGCGCGAGACGCCATGCTCGCTACGATGAACGAGGCGTACGCGCAGATTGCGGGTGAGGACCCGGGCCGCCGGTTCTACATCCTGCACTTGGTGCATGAGTGCCGCGGTTTGTTGCAGTCGCTCTACGAGAACGCGGATTTGCGAAGGATGGAATTCCACATGCCACTCGTCGATCCGGAGTTGTTGCGCATCGTCTTGAGCGCGCCCGTCGATGAGGTGATGGGGCACAAGTTCTACATGCGTATGCTTGCGCACGCGCCGGCGACGCTCCTCTCCGTTCCCTGGCAGACGTATCCCGGCCACGAGCCCTGTCCGCTGCCCCGCGGCGATCTCGTGGATCAGTGGGCCCACTCGCCGGCTTGGGAGAGAGTGCATCGCACCGTGGCCGCCCAGCGGTTGGCTCGCATCCGGTGCAGCCCGTTCCCCAAGACCATCGTGAAGCGGCGCCGGTTCTGGGAAGCGCGCCTGAGTCATTTCCTGCGACGCGGCAACTACGACTTTGCGTTTCGCGATGTCGAATTGCTGCAGCAGTACTTGGCGCGGACGGGCGGTCGCATCGACATGAACGGCACGCCGCCCACCTAAGCGCTAAGCGCTCACCGAGCACGCAACCGGCGCGTGATGAGCGGTGCGGCTTACGGAAAGATGCCGAGCTTTTCGTACGACGACGCCACCTTGTTGATGGCGACGGTGTAGGCCGCCGTGCGGAGATCGCGCACCTGGCGCTTGCGCTTGACCGTGTCCCGGATCTCGCGATACGCATCCACCATCGTGCCCTCCAAGCCGGACCGGACGATGTCGATCTCGTCGGCGCCGCGGCCGAGCGAGCGTCGCTCTTCCGGACTGAAGGTGGCACCCGTCACGCGCTCGACCGCTGAAATCATCTGCGATTCCTTGTGGCCGCTCAGGCGCTTAGCCATGCGACCAAACCGGATGTGTCCCAAGTTCTTGGTCCACTCGAAGTAGCTGACCGTGACGCCGCCGCTGTTGAGGTAGATATCCGGGATCACAAGCACGTTGCGCTTGTTGAGTTTTTCTTCCGCGTCCGGCGTGGTGGGTCCGTTCGCCGCCTCGGCGACCACTTTGCACTTCAATCGATCAACGTTCGCGAGCGTGATCTGATTTTGGAGCGCCGCCGGCACAAGAACGTCACACTCCAGCTCCAGCACTTTGATCGGGTCGTCGCGAACAGTCTGCGCGCCGGGGAAGTCGAGCATCGTGCCCGCCTCGGTGCGGTACGCGTCCAGCGCGTCCAAGTCGATCCCGTCGTGGTTGACGAGATAACCGTTCCACTCGCCGATCGCGACGATCTTGGCGCCCTCTTCCTTCGCGAAAATATGAGCCGCGTGCGAGCCCACGTTTCCGTAGCCCTGAATGACGATCGACTTGCCTTCCAGCCCCGGCGTCAGTCCGAACTGGCGCACATCGCTGGGATAGGAGAGTGCCTCGCGGACGCCGTACACAACGCCGCGCCCGGTGGCTTCCGTGCGGCCGACGATGCCGCCCTGCGAAATAGGCTTGCCCGTGACGCACGCGAAGTTGTCGAGGCCACCGTGGTTGAGACCGTCGTAGGTGTCGGCGATCCAAGCCATCTCGCGCTCGCCCGTCCCCATGTCCGGGGCGGGCACGTTGATGCCGGGACCGATGAAGTTCTTCCAGCAGAGCTCCGCGGTGTAGCGCCGCGTTACGCGCTGCAACACCTCGGGAGGCGTGGTGTACGGGTTGATTCGGACCGCACCCTTGGATCCGCCAAACGGCACGTTGACGAGCGCGCACTTAAACGTCATCAGCGACGAAAGCGCTTTGACTTCGTCGGCATCGACGTGCTCCGAGTACCGGATACCGCCTTTGAGCGGCTTGCGGTGATGACTGTGCTCGGCACGCCAACCGGTGAAGATCTCGAATCGCTTCCCGACCCGCACCGGAAATTGGAACTCATAGATGTTGTTGCAAAGCTTGATCTGCTGCAGCACATGCTCTGGGAACCGCAGCGAAACCGCGGCGCGGTCGAACTGACGGCTGACGATGTTGTAAAGATTGAGGTCTTCCGTTGCTTGGCTACGAGCCATGGAGGTCCACCCTTTCCACGAGAGAAGCGCGCGAGATCGGGACTCGGGAATCGGTCCCGGGTCGGCGGCGCGGATCATAGCAGAGGCTCCGCCGGAATTTCGCCGTATCGAAACGCCCAATGTCGCTCCCGGCGTCACTTTGCGGCCGCTAAACCTGGCGGAGCGAATGCCGATACTCTCGTTGGACAGGCGGCGTTCGCAACGGTCGTCCGCACTGCCGTGAGCAAAACATGGGATTGAAGACGGACCTACCGTGGGTTGAGCTTCGTGCCGCAGCCCGCGAGCTTGAGCAGAAGCGAGACTCCAACGCGGCGGAGCAAGAGGCTCCTCCGAGTATCGACGACTACCTGCGCGTGTTGGTGGACCGGGACGCCTCGGACCTTCACCTAAAGGCTGGGAGCCCGCCAGGAATCCGGATCGACGGCAAACTTACGCCGATCGTCGATGAAAAAATCAACGCCGAGCGCGCGGAGGAACTCGTCCGACAGCTCCTCTCAGAGGAGCAGTTTGAGCGCTTCGCCGAAGAAGGCGATCTCGATACGTCGTACTTCATTCCCGACGTATCGCGGTTTCGCGTAAACGTGTTCACACAGCGCGGCTCGATGGGCATGGTGATCCGTCGCATCCCCGAACGCGTGCCGCACCTGAGCGAACTCGGACTGCCTGAAGCGTGCCGCCGTCTCTCGACGCGCCCGCGCGGGCTCGTGTTGGTCACGGGGCCCACGGGCTCCGGCAAGTCGACCACGCTGGCCGCGATGGTGGACTACTTCAACGAGCGCATGAGTGGGCACATCGTCACGATGGAAGACCCGATCGAGTTCATCCACCCCGACAAAAAGTGTTGGGTCACCCAGCGCCAGATTGGCACGGACTCGAAGTCATTTAGTGCCGCCCTTCGGCGTGCGCTCCGTCAGGATCCCGATGTGATCTTGGTCGGGGAGATGCGCGATCTCGAAACGATCTCCTTGGCGGTTACGGCGGCGGAAACCGGCCACCTCGTATTCGGCACGCTGCACACGACAAGCGCGATTCAGACCGTCAGCCGCATCGTCGATGTTTTTCCGCCGGAGCAGCAGCAGCAGATTCGTACGCAACTCGCCGAAACGCTGCAGGGCATTGTTTGTCAGTCGCTTCTGCCGCGCGTCGGGGGGAAGGGACGCGTGGTCGCCTGCGAAATTCTCCTACGTACCGATGGTGTCGCCGCACTCATGCGCGAAAACAAGACGAGCCAACTTACGAACATGATGCAGACCGGCGCACACCTCGGCATGCAGACTCTGGAAATGTCGCTCAACGCCCTGTTGGAGGCCGGAGCGATCGACCACGACATCGCCATGAGCAAGGCGAACTCGCCGGGCTTGATTCGTATGCCAAAGCAAGCCGGTGTCCGCCCCGTTACGCGCCGGCCCCGTTAGCCGTCGTCGTCGGCGACGGACTCAAGCGCCTGCGCCATTTTCGCTTTGAACTCGCGCGCCTTCATCGTGGCGCGCCCCTGGCGCTGGAACTGAAGTCGATAAACGGTCTTGGTGCCATCCTCGTCTTCGTGCTTCTTTTTTTTGTTGGGCTTGATCTGCGGGCGCCCGTTCGGCCCCATGATGATGACCGCGCCACCCATCATCGCCTTGCGCGGGTCGTTGTGCACAACCGTGATTTCAATTGCCGCAAGGGCTCCATCCGCTCCCGCGGTGAGCTTGCCTTCCACCCGAATGACGCTCGCCGCAAACGGGGTGTTGGCGGTCGTCGGATCGACGACGTCTTTCGGTAGGTTGGCGCTCCATGTGCGGCCCGCGCCTTTCTTGTGAACCGACCACTCCTTCACCGTCGAGACGTGCCGGATCAAGCGGTCGAGATCGAGAAGCGGCGCGAGTTCGGCGCTGAGGCGGTTGGTGTCGAACGGCTCGCCCACCTGGGTCGTTTGCGCGACGACCTTTTCGCCCGCGACGTACAGGGCGAAGCCGGGGAGATCGGAGACCGAATGCAAGATCACGACACCGTCGGCGCCACGCCATGCAAACGCGTCGCCGGTGAACGGCGTGCGCGGAGCCCCAGCGCCCGAGCGAAAGATCATGACTCGCCCGATCTGTTGTTGGGCTTCGGCTTTGGATACCGACACGCGGGCAAAGACCTCGCCGCGCTCCGAGAGGGTGCGGAGGAGCGCCAAAACGTCGGTCCGCGGGTCGGGCTCCACCGGCTTCGCATCCGCGTCGGGCTTGGGCGCAGGGTTGGGAACAGGCTTGAGAGCAGTGTCGTCGTGGTCGGGCTTGTTGACGTCTTCTTCGGTCGCGTCGGGCGCATCGGCCGGCGCATTCGGATCGTCTTGGGCGACGCTTGGGTTCGTTCCCAGGGCCAGCAATCCCAAGAGAACGAGCAACGAAACCATGGGGGCGATTCGGGTCTGCATCGAGTATCTCCTCACTCCGTTATACGGGCCACCCGCCGTCTGTGCTCCCGTCGTCAGCGCCCAACCGGGCGGGCCAAGCACATTCTTAACGCGGGCGCTATAGTGCAGGCGCTCAGCGCAGTCGTGTTGATCGTCGCGTCCCATGCAGCGGCGCCTCTCGAACCGGGTCAGGTCGGGAACGAAGCAGCCCTAAGGGACGGTAGTCGGGTGCCGTGGATTCCGTGGCGGGAGTGGCTGCGTTGAGCGTTTTCTTAACGATCTTCGATCTTAAGCAGTGTCTTTGGCCCAACATCTGACGATGTTGGCGCGCTTGACGTTCGGTCGGTTTGGCACCCATTCGTTTGCTCGGTGTCGCCTCTGGCGTTGGGGGTGCGCGCGTGGTCGTTTGCTTGGCGGTGGCCGAGGCGGAGTTTCGGGCCCAACATCTGACGATGCGGTGTCTCTGGCCCAACATCTGGCTTGGCTTGACGGTTGGTTGGTTTGGCACCGATTCGTTTGCTTGGTGGCGCCTTTGGGCCTGATGTGCTTGATTTGGGTGGTTGTCGTTGCCCGTGGGGCCGGGTTTGGGCCATCGGTCGCGCGGTTGTTGAGGGTCGCTTGCGACGATCAACCCGCCGTAGCCTTGGCGTCGGCGGGGCGAAAGGCGGGTCCTCGTCCGGTGTTCGCGTTACTCTCTTAGGCCGTGAGTTACCTCGTCTTTGCTCGTAAGTATCGGCCGCAGACTTTTGATGAGGTGTTGGGGCAAGAGCATGTCGGAAAGACGCTCCTCAATGCGATTTCCGGCGGGCGGCTTGCGCACGCGTACCTGTTTAGCGGACCACGCGGCGTCGGCAAGACCACGATGGCGCGGTTGCTCGCCAAAGCGGTCAACTGTCCCGTTTCGCCCGGCGCGTCGCCGTGCGGGACGTGTGACATCTGTTCGAGTATCGCGGCGGGTTCCGATGTCGATGTTCTCGAAATCGATGCGGCGTCCAATCGCAAGGTGGAAGACGTCGAGCCGCTCGTGGACGCGTCGCGCTACTTGCCGAGCCGGTCCGAGCGCAAGGTGTTCATCGTCGATGAGGCGCACATGCTGTCGAAGCATGCGTGGAACGCACTCCTCAAGACGCTGGAGGAGCCGCCTCCGCACGTCTTGTTTATCTTCGCGACCACGGAGCCGCAAAAAGTAATCGAGACCGTTCGATCGCGCTGTCAGCGCTTCGATTTCCGTCGCATCACGCCCGCCGACATCACGCGCAAGTTGCGCCTCATCGCTGACGCCGAGAAGATGAGCGTGGACGATGCGGTGCTCGAAGAGATCGCGTCGCGGTCCACCGGCGGACTGCGCGATGCGGAGACGATGCTCGATCAGCTGATGAGCGCCGCCCCGACCGACCGCGCTCTGACCGTGCCCGACTTGGTTGCGATCTTGGGCGACACGCCGCGCGATGTGCGGATCGACTTGCTGGAACGGGCGGCCGCGGGCGCGATGACCGAGACGTTGGACGCTGCAGCGGCGATCTTGGAGGCCGGGGCGGACGCCGGCGAGTTGCTGCGGACCCTGTTTCACGACCTACACGACACCGTCGTGGCCCGCGCGCGCGGCCAGGCCGCGGGTGACGGGAGTGCGCTCAGCATCGATTGGTGTTTGGCGGCCTCAGAGGTTTTGGGACGCCACCTGGCGCTCGCTGACCGCTCACGCGCGCCGCGCGCCACCTTAGATCTCGCGCTGCTGGCGATGGCGCGGCTGGGTGATGTGCGTGATCTAGAAGAGTTGGTGGGGCGTTTGGAGGGGCTGGCTGCCGGGCAACCGCAAGACGTGGCCCCGCGCCGCGGGCCCGCCCAGAGCGCGCCGTCTCCCGAGGTCAGGACACGGGCGCAGTCTGCGGCCGTCTCGAATCCTGGCCCCGCCCGTGGGTCAATCTCTGGTTCAACTTCTGGGCCAACTTCTGGTTCTGGGCCGGAGCAACCGAGCCCGCGCGCGCCGCAAAAGCCGCGCATCGACTTGCGCGCGCGCCTGAACGAGGAGCGGCGCCAGCGCGAAGCGCGCGAGCCGAGCGGCGACGAGTCCGAAGGGCCGACCGGCCGGTCGCGACGACCAGAAGTCGAGTCCAAACCGATTCGTGCACAGAACGAAGAACGCCGCAGGCCTCCATCGGCGCAGGCTCCATCCTCGCCGAGCCAATCGAAGCCGAGCCAATCGAAGCCGAGCCAATCGGCGCTGGCCGAATCGGGTCCGGCATCGGAGAATACGAGCGGGCGGTCGATAAATCACGCACGGCCGGCCGCGGGTAGCGTCTCCAGCGAGGAGATGGCTCGCCTTCGCGCGTTACCGAGAGTCCAAGAAGTTCTCGGGGCATTCCAAGGACGCATCGAGCACGTACGACAAGATGGCTAAAAACTTTGGCGACATGTCGGGCCTGATGAAACAGGCTCAAAAGATGCAGGCTGACCTCAAGCGCTTGCAAGACGACCTCAAAGATCGAGTGATCGAGGGCAAGGCGGGGGGCGAGGCCGTCGTCGCTTACGCCAACGGTGCCCAAGAGATCTTGCAGATCAAGATCGACCCCAAAGTCGTCGACCCCGATGACGTCGAGGACCTGGAAGATCTCGTCGTCGCTGCGGTGCGCTCCGCGCTTGAAGCAGCGAAAGCGATGGCGGATGAGGAGACGGGTCGGATCACGGGCGGGTTGAACATCTAGCGGTGCGGTGTCTTTGGCCCGATATCTTTGGCCCAACATCTGACGATGCGGTGTCTTTGGCCCAACATCTGACGATGCAGTGTCTTTGGCCCAACATCTGACGATGTTGGCGCTTGACGTTTGTTTGGTTTGGTACCGACTCGGTTGGTTTTTTTGTCGCCTCTGGCGGCGATTTTGACCGTTCGTCGCACGGTTGATTCTTGCTGCTCGCGATCTAGCGTTGGCGTCTGCGGGGTGTGGGCGGGGGCCTGCTATCTTGTGTCCTCTATGTCGGTTCTTAAGAATCTGATTGAGCGGTTGCAGGATCTTCCTGGGATTGGGCCGAAGAGCGCCGAGCGCATCGCTTTTTGGATGGCGCGTCGGCCCAAAGAGGACGTGAAGGCGATCGCGGATGCCATCTTGGAAACCGTGGCCACGTTGGAGACGTGTACGCTGTGCGGCCACGTCGCGGAATCGGATCCATGCTCTTACTGCGCAGACACGACGCGGGACGCGGCGACGATTTGTGTTGTAGAAACGTCGCGCGACCTCGAAGCGTTGGAACAAACCGGTGAGTTCCATGGCCGCTATCACGTACTCGGCGGTCACGTCGCCCCCGTCGAGGGCGTGGCGCTCGAAGACCTTAATCTCTCAACCCTCATGGACCGCGTTGCGTCCGGCGACATCCGCGAAGTGTTGATCGCCACCAACCCCACGTTTGAAGGCGAAGCCACCGCCTCCATGTTGAAACGTGAGATCGGTGCGCACGACGTGACGATTACGCGCATCGCGCGCGGCATTCCGAGCGGCGGCGAGATTGTGCACATGAACGCCGCGGTGTTGGGCGAAGCGTTGCGCAGTCGTTCGAATTTCGACGCGTAACACAACGCGTTGCGCACCCCAGGCGGTTAAGCGACAGAATCCAGTGGCGCATCACATTGGGGCGATTGGCCCGTGTTGTGCTTGCCCGGTTGGGGAACCGTCGTATAATCAGCAGGGAAATGGACTTACGGCGTTGGCATGAGACTTGATGTATCACTCGCTCAAAAGCTGAGCCTTCAGCTCAAGCTCGCTCCGCAGATCATCCAGTCGATCGAGATCTTGCAGCTGCCCGCTCTTAGTTTGCAGGAGCTTGTCGAAACGGCGCTCGGCGAAAACGAAGCGCTGGAACGCGAAGACGATTCGCTACCCGACAACCAAGAGCTGTCGGCGCACGAGCGCATCAACGCCGAAGAAAACGGTAAGACGACCGAGCTCGAAAAAGAGCGCGAGGATCTCGCCGACACGCTGGAGCGCCTCGAACAGCTGGAGGCCGCCGCGGACCGCGATTGGCAAGACTTCGGGCAACGGCGTACGTTTTCCGACGAGGACCCCAAGTTCGAGGCGATGAACAACACGGCGGCGTCCACGACGTCGCTGCACGAGTCGCTCTACGACCAGTTCATTTTGTTCGATCCCGATGACGACCAGCGAACCATCGGACGGCACCTGATCTTCAACCTCAACGAGAGCGGGTATCTGCCGTACGGCATCGAAGAGATCCTCGAAAGCCCGGAATTGCGGGGGCGGTTCACAATTGAGCAGGTGACGGAAGTCTTGGACATGGTGCAGCGCCTTGAGCCGAAAGGTGTGGGCGCGCGCGATCTCCAGGAATGCCTGATCCTGCAGCTGGACCACAACGATCCCGACCGTGGGCTCAAAGAGACGTTGATTCGCGAGCACCTGCTTGAGGTCAACAAGAACAAGCTGCCGAAAGTCGCCCGCGATATGGACCTCACGATCGCCGATATCCAAAAGCTGATCGCGGGCATCGTCAAACTCGACCCGCGCCCCGGCGCCCGAGTGGGGGGTGACCGCAACGCCTATGTGCAGCCGGACGTCGTCGTCGAGTGGATTGAAGGCAAGTGGGAGATTCTGCTCGAGGATCGATTCTTCCCCCGGATCCGCGTCAACTCCCAGTACAAGGAGTTGCTCACCAACAGCGACGATCCGAAGGTGAAGGACTATGTGCGCCGCAAACTCGAGAGTGCGAAGTGGTTGGTCGATGCGATCCAGCAGCGACAGAGCACGCTCTCCCGCGTTTGCGACGAGATTTTTCGGGTCCAGCGCGAGTACCTCGACTTCGGCGAGTCGCACCTGCGGCCGCTGAAGATGCAGGAGATCGCGGACCGCGTGGGCATCCACGTCTCGACCGTGAGTCGCGCAATTGCGGACAAGTGGGCGCAGACGCCGCGCGGCATCGTCCCGTTGAAGTTCTTTTTCACGGGCGGAGCCGAAACCGCAGACGGCGAAACGTTGTCGCGTCGCTCGGTGAAACAAAAAGTGCAAGAGATCATCGAGAGCGAGGACAAGCGCCGGCCCATGTCCGATGAACAGGTGGCGGAACGCTTGAAAGGCGACGGCCTCGAGATCGCGCGCCGCACGGTGACGAAGTACCGCAAGGCGCTCAAAATTCCGTCCTCACGCCAACGGCGGCAGTGGGACTAGGGCGGGCCTGCATTCGGCCGGCCGCGTCGCGACGGCCACGCCCGCTCACAGCCGATCGCGGCTTGTTCAGCGGGAGTGCGAGGATCCTCGGACAAGGACAAGCCCCTACCCGGCGCGCGGAAATCCTGTCATGCTGAAGGCGGAGAACGCAGCAGCATGATCGAACGTGTCGCCGGCGCGGCCCCGGACACGAAGCCGCAACCGAAAACGCAACGCGAGGGGGATCGTCGCCTCTTTCGCATTACGGTCAGCTATCACGGCGGCGCGTATGCCGGTTGGCAAGTCCAGCCGGACGCGGTGACGGTGCAGGGGGTTTTGGAGCGTGCCGTCGAACGCTTGAACGGTCGCCCAACGCGCATTCTTGGCGCCGGTCGAACCGACGCGGGTGTTCACGCGCGCGGTCAAGCCGCTCGCGTCGAGATTGCGCGGGATATCACCGAGGAGCGGTTGCCTGCTGCGCTCAATGCGTTCTTGCCCGACGACATCGTGGTGCTCGCGGCGAAGTCCGTCGACGCGCAATTTCACCCGATTCGCGACGCGTTGTGGAAACACTACCGCTACACGTTTCGAGTGGCGCCGTATGACGATCCGTTCGATCGTGACCGCGTCTATCGCATCTCCGAATCCTTAAACGTCGCTGCCATGCGCCAGACGGCCGCCTCCCTGGTCGGCGAGCACGACTTTGCGGCGTTCGAAAAAAAAGGTTCGCCGCGCGATACCACGGTGCGTCATCTGCGTCGCCTTGACGTTGTCCGCGACGAGGACTACATTCACTTGCACCTCGTGGCAAATGGCTTCTTGTATGGGATGGCGCGCAATCTTGCCGGCACGATCCTTCGAGTCGGTCGCGGCAATCTTCCGCCGATCGCCACGTCCGAGGAAGCACCCGAACCGGAACGAAACGAATTGGGAAGAGCAGCGCCCGAAGCGATGATCCCGGCCGACGCCCCTACGCCTCAGACGGAGGGCACGTCCGGGAGCGGTGCCGCACGGGGCGGCAACGAAATCGCGGGTCCTTGTTTGCCCGCCCGCGGTCTTTGTCTGATGCAGGTCGTATTTGCGGAGGACTGAAATGAAAGTTCAAATCACTGGTCGCCACGTCACCGTCACTCCGGAGTTGGAGTCACACGTGCACGAGAAGTTCACTAAGTTGGAACGCTTCTTTCCTGGAATCGCGCATACAAACGTGATTTTGAGCCTGGAAGGGCACGGTACGTCCAAGACGTGCATTGCCGAAGCGACCGTTGTCTTAGGGCAGGGCGCGCGCCTCCATGGGCGCGGCGAAGCGCCCGACGACATGGGCGCCGCCATCGATGTGGCGGAAGCTCGCCTTCAAAAGCAGGTACGCCGGTTCCACGCAAAACTTACGGCGCATCGCGATCGCGCGGCCACACAGCCGGTGACGTCTGCCCGCGCGTCCGAAGAAGAAGCGACGTACGAACAGATCGTGCGTCAAATGTTGGACGAGGACGGACAATAACCCCTTAAACCTATATGCCGCTCCGTGAGTACTGCAACCCCGACGCGATCCTTTGTGAACTTGAAGCCAGCGATAAGGAAGACGCGGTCCGCCAATTGGTAGCCGCCCTTGCCGCCATAAAGGCCTTTCCAAAAACTAGGGCGAATGCCATTTGCGACGAGATTATCGATCGCGAGCGGCGCGCCACGACCGGAATCGGCGGGGGCATCGGCATTCCGCATGCGCGTTCCGCGAACGTCAAAAAACTTTCGATCGCGATCGGTCGGATCGATGGCGGGATTGAATTCGGAGCGGTCGATGGCGAGCGCGTTGGCGTCGTCATGCTGATCGTGTCTCCGGAGAGCAGCCCCGAAGAGCACCTTTCCGTCATGCGGTCAATTGTGAGCCTCGTGCGCGATCCGTACCAGTGCAAACGCCTGCATGGTTGCCGGTCGCCCGAGTCGTTCCTCGATCTCATCGCGGAAATCGACGCTCTGGCGCCGTAGCTCCCGAGCGGGTCTGGATTCCCCAAGGGATTGGGTCCTTGATCCCGACACGTCCGACCGTCAACGCAGGCAAGGGTTACGAATGCTAAGATCTGGATGGGTCAGCTGGGATACGTGACACGAGCAGCCGCGCCAACGGAGGGGCGGGCGGAGTGAATAGATGAGCGAAAGTTTGGACTCTGCCGTCGAAACGGTTGTTGCCGTAACCAACAAGCACGGTCTGCACGCTCGGCCGTCGTCCGTGCTCGCCGAAGCCGCGCTGCGGTTTGAGGACACCACGATCCGTCTCCGTCGCGGAGAGCTCGAAGTCGACGCAAAGTCGATTATGGAGCTGTTGCTCCTCGAGGCAAGCCACGGCACGTCCCTCACGCTTGTCACCGAAGGCCCCCAGGCCCAACCCGCGGCCCGCGCCATCACCGAACTGTTCGCAAACGGTTTCGGCATCAACCTTTAAAGGCCGTCGCACCGAGAACGAGCAGCGGTGCTCCAAGTCGGGTCCCCACGCGGAGCGTCGACCAGAGCTACCCCGCCGCGCTGGATTCAGCCGATCCGGCGAGAAGGGGGCGCGAAGGGCCGCGGGGACGCGGCCGGCCGGGCCTTTTCCAGCCGGTCCCAAGGGACGCTGCCGTGGGCGGCGTCACCCCGAGCGCACTCGCGTGGCCGCCGGGGCTGCGCCGGACCTCGCCTGGCGCACCGGTATCGTGAGCGCTCGTCTATCCTGGGCTCACATCCATGCGGATCGTGAAGGGAATCCCGGTAAGCCCCGGCATCGCCATCGCACCGGCCCACCAGCGCCGGACCGGGACCGCCATGCCCGCGCAGCGGCTCGTTCCCCACTCGCAGATCGAATCCGAGTTGGAGCGTTTCGCCGAGGCCCTGGAAGCCTCGCGTATGGAGTTGAGCGCGATGGCCGACAAGAGCGGGCTCGCGGACGCGGTGGGCTCGATCGCGTCGAGCCACCGTGAGTTCTTGCGCGACCCCACCTTGTTGCGACAGGTCCAAGAGGCGATCCGCAACGGCCGGACATCGGCCGAGTACGCGGTGGCCGTTGTGTTTCGGCGTTGGATCGAAAAGTTTCGTGCGTTGGACGACGAGTTTTTTCGGCAACGCCATCTCGACCTGATTGATTTGGAGCAGCGCGTGTTGCGCCAGTTGATTGCCGACGAGGAGCGCGCGGATGAGGCGAGCACCGAACCCGCGATTTTGGTGACCCAGGATCTGACTCCGTCGGAAGCCGCGGCGCTCGACAAGTCGCGGTTCCTCGGTTTCGTGACGGAGTTGGGCGGCGCGACGAGCCACACCGCGATCATCGCCAAGTCGTTGGGGATTCCGGCCGTATGTGGTCTAGGCCCCCTCGCGGAAGTGATCCCGGACGATGCGACGTTGATTGTCGACGGGGCGCGCGGCGTCGTCGTCGTGAACCCGCGGGCCGATGTGTTGGCGCAGTACCGTGAGCGCCAGGGCCGCATTGAACGCCGGTTCCGTATTCTCAAGCGGCAGGCGGAGCTTCCCGCAGAGACGCCCGACGGCTGGCCGGTCGGCGTAACCGCCAACATCGAGTTTCCCTTCGAAGTTGATCAGGCGCTGCGCAACGGGGCGGACGGCATCGGACTCTACCGCACGGAGTTTTTGTACACCGAGGGAGCCGGTGTCCCGAACGAAGAAGCGCACCTGGAGGCGTATTCGCTAGCCCTGGAACGATTACAGGGTCGGCCGCTCGTCGTCCGCACGTTTGACTTTGGCGCCGACAAGTTTGCAGCGGAGGTCGGCATTCCCGCCGAGCCGAACCCGGCGTTGGGCAGTCGCTCGTTGCGGTACAGCTTCGCGCGGCCCGAGCTCTTTCGCACGCAGTTGCGGGCTCTGCTCCGCGCCGGCGCGCAGGGGCGCATCTCGGTCATGTTCCCGATGGTGAGCTCCGTCACGGAGTTGCGCCGTGCACGTCGCATCATGGACGACGTCGCCGAGGAACTGCGCCGCGAACACATTCCCTACGGCGCCAAAATTCCGGTGGGGGCGATGATCGAAATTCCCAGCGCGGCCGTGGCGTCGGATCTCTTGGCGCGCGAGGCGGACTTTTTTTCGATCGGGACCAACGACCTCACGCAGTACTCACTGGCGGTGGATCGCGCCAACGAGCGCGTGGCCGCCCTGTTTCGCCCGTCCAACCCGGCGATTTTGCGCCTACTCCAAACCGTCCAGACCGAGGGCGCCCGCGCCCAGATTCGGGTCACGGTCTGCGGGGAGATGGCGGCGGAGCAGACCTACACCGTCCTGCTCCTGGGGCTGGGGATTCGTCACTTCTCCGTCGCGCCGGCCGCCGTGCCGGAAGTGAAGCGCGTTGTGCGCTCGATCACGCGCCGTCGGGCCGTGGAAATTACCGAAGTGGCCCTGAGCTTGCCCACCCCCGAAGAAGTAGACGCCTACCTGGCGGAGCAGACCGACCAGATTCTGGGCGCCACCTGGACCTAGCCCCCGCCAGCGGGACCTGGCGGAAGGGCGGAGCGGCCGATTCGGGCCACGATGGGGCGCCGGGCGGCGCTCGCGGGGCGTCTCATCTCATTTTGAATCCCTAGCGGGCCTCAGTATGGCGTCGGGGCGCCCCAACACGCGGGTCTTGTAAGTGCCTATCTGCCAATGGCTTAGGGCGAAATCGAGACTCTGCCGTTTTGCGCGCAAAGTACCGGTCAAGTGCGATTGCCCAAAAGTCCGATGTGTTTCCAGCCTCGCGCAGGCGGCGCGGGACCTCGGGATCATGAGATATGCTCAGACGACGAATTAAGTCCCTGATTGGGCTCGACATTGGGTCGAAAACGATCAAAGCGGTCGAACTGACCCGCGAAGGCCACGGCTTCGTGATGACCGGTTACGGTCAAACCGAATTCGCTTCGGAGGAACAGCGCCCGGACGCCATCCTCGAAGTGCTACGCGAAAACTCGTTTCATACGAAGCGCGTAGTCACCTCGGTGTACGGCAAGTCCGTCATTGTGCGCTACCTGTCGATGACGCGGATGCCGGAGGAAGACCTCCGCAACGCGATTCGCTACGAAGCGGACAAGTACATCCCATTCGACGTGGAGGACGTGGTCATGGACAGCCAAGCGCTGCCCGACGATCAGTTCCATGAAGCGTCGGAGAACGAGATGCGCGTGCTGCTGGTTGCGGTCAAAAAAGCGCTCATCGAAGACCACGTGAGTTTGCTGCACGGCCTCGGCTTGCAGCCCACGATCATCGACGTGGACTCGTTCGCGGTCGGCAACGCGTTTGAGTTGTCACGCGGTGGGTCGTTTTACGAGGAAGACAGCGATCGCGCGATTGCGCTCCTCGACATCGGTGCGAACAAGACCAACATCAACATCTTCTGTGGCGGAACGTCGTACTTCACCCGCGAGATTTATCTCGCCGGTGACGATTTCACGCACGCGATCGGAAAGCGCCTCGGCTTAGACGTCGACAGCGCGGAGCATCGCAAGCGCGAGCCGGGAGAGCATCCCGAGGAAGTCATGGAAGCGGTGATGCCTTCGTTCGACGATCTCGCCAACGAGATTCTGTTGTCGTTCGACTACTTCGAGAACCAGTTCGATCGCGAGGTCGAAGAGGTCTATCTGTCCGGCGGCGGCGCGCGCATGACCGGCATCGACGACGCGCTCGAGCGCACGTTGAGCCGACCCACGCATCGCTGGGATCCCACGGAAGGGATCGAAGTCCACGAGGGCACCGTTGACAGTGAAATCGTCCAGTACAACGCCGGCCAGCTCGCGGTTGCGATCGGGCTCGCGTCGCGCGTGCAGGAGCTGTAAACGATGATCAACATCAACCTGCTCCCCGTTGAATTCCGCAAGGCGGAATCCACACCCGTCGCTCGCTTCATCGCGATCGTCGTCGGCGCCGTGGTCGTCACCGCCTCGCTGGTCGGTTACGGGTACGTGCACTACTCCAAGCTCAAGGAAGCGCGCGACGTGCGCATGCAGACCGAAGAGACCTACGCCAACAAGAAGGCGCAGGCGGACGTCTCCAAGAGCTTGCAGACCGAAATCAACAACTACGAACTGCGGCGCAAGGCGATCCAGTCGATCGCGCAGAACCGCATTTTGAATTCGAAGAAGCTCGATGAGTTTCTCGACATCATCTGGGCTCGTGGCGACAAGACGGACTACTACATCTGGCTCAACTCGATGTCAGTCCGTCCGGGTCGAACGCCGCGTAAGGGCAAGCCCACGAGCGGTGGAACGCTGACCTTCGGTGGATTCTCCGAAGGCGAGTTCAACCGCATTACGAACCTGAAGCGTGCGATCTCCGACGAGAAGTCCTTTTTCTCGGACTTCAAACAGATTTCCATGCCGGGTTTCAAAAAGATCACCTGGGACGACGAGCGCGAGCCGTCGTCGGCCGGTCGATTCAGTTTCACCCTGCAGCTCAAGCCGCTCGGTTGGAACTTCGTGGGTAAACGGAAGAAGTGAGTCGAAGGGGCTAAGGCGGGAGAACTATCGTGAACAGACTCACGGAAAAACAACTTCTCATCGTGACGATTGGAATCACGTTGCTGCTTACGGGCGGCCTCGGATTTCTGATCTGGAGCGACTTGAAGTCCATCGAAGACGAAGAACTCAAGACCACAAACCTCAAGGGTCAGATCGCTGCTGCGGATGCGGAGATTTTGAAGCGGGAGGAGCGCGAGTATCGCGTCATTGCCAACCGCGAAATCTCCGACCGTGAAGTGGCGTTCATGCCCGAGGCGGCCGAGATCGAGAATTTCTGGGACGTGTTGGAGCGTTTCAGTGTCGAGTCGGGCGTGGAGATCAGCGAGATCGTGCCGAACGCGGCGCGAAGCGGTGGTCGAAAGAAGAAGGGCAAGGTCAGCACCATTCAATCGGTGCCGCAGATCCTGAGCCTTCGGGCCACGACGGCGGAGTTCTTGGCGTTCATTAACTTGCTCGAAAACTACGAACGCATCATCAACGTGGTGGAGTTCTCGCTCTCCGGCGGGAAGGCACCCGATCCGGACGGCAAGGTCCGTCACAACATCAAGTTGATGCTTACGACGTTCACCTACAGCAAGAAGATCGCGAGCACGATCGTCTCGATCAACAACTACGAGAAGAAAAAAGAGCACGCCAAGGTCAAGCAGTGGCTCAGCCGCATCAAGATCCAGGCGAAAGAGACGTACACGTTGCGCACCTCGATCGGTCGTCGCGACCCGTTCGTGAGCGTCCGGCGACTGCCCGTCACAACGCAAGGTCCGGAGGTCTCCAACGCGGAGCAGCGCGCACGTCAGGAGCAGATGCTCGAGCAACTCGTTTCGCTGGTGGAAGCGTTGGCCGACGGCCTCGACTACCAGGAAGAGTTGCAGAAGCGCGGCGACCTGTGGCGTCTGCAAGCTCAGATCAAGGAAAACAAGGAGATCGTCTCTGACCTCAATTCGCTGCTGTCCAAAGCGCAAAAAGAGATCACGATCCCCGAGCTCGCCGAACGCTTGCGCAAAGAGGTGGTGGATCCCTTTGAGCGCTTAAAGAAGCGGATGGGCGAGATTATCGACAACAACCCCAAGATGACGCTCGACCAGGTCACGGAGGTGCGCACACGCGTGGCCAACCTGTTCGATCAGCGCGGTTGGGGCAAGCTCGGCGACGAGGTAGGGGACTTCCTCGATGCTTCCAAGAACGGAAAGCACGTCTCCGACGAAGCACGGGAACTTGTTATCGAGATCCTCGATTTCCGGCGCAAGGCGAAGGTCATTCAAGGCTTCGACAAGCGCAAGATCGAGATCTCCACGATCATCTATTCGAAGACCGGCAACTCGATTGCGGTGATCAACAACAAGACCTACTCCGAGGGCGACGCCCTCGACACCAATGGCCAGATCATCGTCGTCGAGATCGGAGAGGACCATGTCATCTTCGAGACCGAAGGCGTTGAAATCAAAAAATTACGATAACGGATAACGACTAATTGACGCGGTATGTGCCGCGATCAGGGTAAGGAGAAACTCAATGCTACGTTCCATGCTGCGGGGCGGGTTGCCTTGGCTCATCAAGATGACGGCCCTGGCCGTGGTCCTCTGCGGTCCTGTCTGGGCCCAGAGTCAACCGACCGAGGCCAACATGGCCCAACTCGACATCGGCAACGGTAAGGTCAGCTTCGACATTCGAGGCCGCACCTTTGCCGAGGTTGTCGAGCGAATTCAGGACAAGACGAAGGTCAACATCATCTTGTCGAAAGAGGCGGCCGCTGCGACGGTCACCATCAAGATCCAGAACATTCACTGGCTCAGCGCCCTCGAAGAGGTTGCCGAGAAAGCAGAGTGCATTCTGGAGCGTAAGAGCCCGGTGCTCATCAAGGTCGACAAGCCGGAGCGCGTCACGTTTAGCTTCGATAACGAAGACGTGACTCGCATCGTCTCGACGATCGCAGACTACTCCGGCGCCAACATCGTTGTGTCGCCCGAGGTTAAAGGTTCGCTCACGGTGAACCTGAAGAACATTCCGTGGCGCGATGCGCTCGAGCAGATCGTGAAAACGCTCGGCTATGCCGTCGTTGAGGAAGATCGCAACATCTTGCGCATCGTCCCTCTCGGTGACTTGGTCAAGCAGCTCGACACGCGCGTACTTCGCTTGAAGTACATCCGTCCGCCGAGCCCGTACCGTGCGTACCTGAACTCCGAATACACCAAGGAAGAGATCCAGTCGTACAGTTCGACGAAGCCCGAAAACGACTTCCCGATTCTTGCCGCGCTCAAGACGGCTGTCGAGACCGAAGGCGGCACGATTGAGTACGACCGTTTCACGAACTCGATTATCGCCCGCGGCACCAAGCCGGCGCTCGACAACTTGCACAACCTCGTGCAACAAATCGACGTCGAGCCGTCGCAGATCTTCTTCGACGTGAAACTCATCACGACGCAGAACTCGGATCTCTTGGATGTTGGTGTCGATCCCGGTGAGGACGGCTGGACGGCCGCGATCTCGCTTGGCTCCACGCCGACGCGTCTGCCTTTCGGTGTCTTCGACGACCTCGATCGCGCGGCGTTCAACGATCCGATCGACCCGGCCGTGAACACGGCCTCACCGTCGACGTTTGGTACGTTGGATTTCACCGGTGTTTCCATGGCGCTGCGTCTGTTCAAACAGGATCGCACGAGCCAGATCATCCAGGCGCCCAAGTTGGTCGCGCTGGACAACCAGGAAGCGACGATCTTCGTTGGTGAAACTGTGCGCTACGCGCAGACGACCGCGTCGTCCAACCAGTCGGGCGGCCTGACGTTCTCCATCGCGGAGGCGCCGAACTCGCCGGTCCAACAGGGCTTCCAGCTTCTCGTCATTCCGCACGTGATTCCGGGTTCCGACAAGCTCATGCTGACGGTCATCCCGGAGGCGGAGCAGCTCGTCGGTACATCGACGACGCTCGCCGGCTTTGATGAGTTCGCTTCGGGCGAAGGCGCGAACCGCGTCTCGATTTTGCTGCCGCGCGTTTCGGCTTCGACGATTGTGACTCACATGATCGTGAAGTCGGGCGAGACGGCGGTCTTGGGTGGCCTGCTCACGCGTACCGAGGTTGACCTCGAGCGCGGGATCCCGGGTCTGCGCAGGATTCCGATCATCAAGTGGCTCTTCACCGTCAAGGAGAAGCAGAAGACCGTCAGTAACCTGGTTGTCTTCATGACGCCGCGCATCATTCAGAACTCGGAAGACATCGCCATGGCCATGAAGGATGCGATGCGCGGCACGCGCGTCCGTCTCGACAAGGACTATGCTTCGATGTTCCCGAGTGACGTGCTCGAGAACGTCGAGAACACGGCCGAGGCATCTGCCGACGCCGAAGAGAAGGATGAAAGCGACAACGGAGAGACCGTCGAAGGCGACACGAACAAATAGTTCGAACTCACTGATGAAACGAGAGGGCGGCTCATGGGAGCCGCCCTCTTTCTATAGTTGGGGTCGGACCGCGCACGCGACTGCTAGACTCGCTGGCTATGGCGCGTGTTCTCCTGCTCAACTCTCGGGAATCCGAAGAGACCCGCGCCGCGCTGGTTGAGGACGGACGCGTGTTGGCGTATCGCTGTGACCGCACCGGTGGGCGTCGTCTCAGTGGCAATGTCTACAAGGGCCGTATCGTCAACCTGGAGCCGGCGATCGGCGCGTGCTTTGTCGATGTCGGTGTCGGGCGCAACGGGTTCTTGCACAAGAGCGATTGGCCGACGGGTCAGTCCGAGCCCTTCGAGGAGTGCTTTGCCGTCGGCTCCGAAGTCGTTGTTCAAGTGACGCGCGAGATCATCGGTTCCAAGGGTCCGGTGCTCAGCGGCAACATCGGACTTCCGGGCCGTTTCTTGGTGTTGTTGCCGTACTCGCGCGAAGGTGGCGTCAGCCGACGCATCGAGGACGACGACGACCGCCAAAAACTCCGCGCGATGGCGCGCACGTTCGAGAACGAAACCGGTCACGGTTTTATCCTGCGCACAGCCGCCGCGGATCGCGATGAAACGGAGTTGCGCCGCGACCTCGAACAACTCGAACGTCTGTGGCAAGACATTACGACGAAGAGCGCCGATGCCTCCGCGCCTCACGCGCTTTATGCGGACGGCGATCTCGTCGGCCGCGCCGTACGCGATCTTGTCGATCCCAGCGTGGAGACGATCTGGGTCGATACGCCGGAAGCGTTGGAGTCTGCGCGCGCGAGTGCGAGTCGTATCCAACCCGATCTCGCGGAACGTTTGCGGTTGCACGAAGACGCCATCCCTTTGTTTCACGCGCACGGCGTCGAGGCGAGTGTCGACCGGCTGCGTTCGCGCCGCGTCGGGTTGCCGAGCGGTGGGTCGCTGGTTTTTGATCGCACCGAAGCATTGGTCGCGATCGACGTCAACTCCGGGCGCCTGCGCGACAGCGACCGGTTGGAGGAAACCGCGCTCCGCACGAACCTCGAAGCCGCGACCGAGATCGCGCGACAGGTGCGTCTGCGCGACCTCGGCGGCGTCATCGTCGTGGACTTCATCGACATGCTCGAGCCGGACAACGTGACGGCGCTCGATCGCGCGTTGCGCGGAGCCCTCGCCGGTGACCAAGCGCGGGTGCGCACGGGCGGGTTGGGCGCATTCGGGCTCTTCACGATGACGCGGCGCCGGGCGAGTGCGGGAGGCGTGGCGCGGCGCCGGGCGTGCGGCGCCTGCGCCGGGACCGGTGAAGTGGCGCTGCCGGAGGAGGTGGCGCTGCGCGTTTTTCGGGAGCTCTGCGCCCGAGCCGCGCCGGGGGGCAAGAACCTGCTCGCGCGGGTCGGGCCCGACGTCGCGGCGCTGCTCGAAAGCGAGTTCGGCACCAGTCTTAGGGCGCTGGAGGCCGACCTCGGCGGCGCCCTGCAGGTGGAGCCGGCCGACGCGATGGTGGCCGGGTCTTGGGAAGTCGTCGACGGAGCTTGACCGCAGCCGCGACCCGATTAACCTACGGGGCTTCTCCCATGTACGCGATTATAGAAGACAACGGGCGCCAATTCACCGTAAGGAAAGGCGACCTGATCGAGCTCGACCTCAAAGAGGCGACCGAAAACGAGTCATTGACCTTTGACCGTGTGCTCATGGTGCGCGGTGCGGACGCGGACGTTCAGATTGGCACCCCGACGGTCTCCGGCGCGAAAGTGACCGGCACCGTATTGGGTGAGATCAAGAGCGCCAAGATTACGGTCCGTAAATTCAAGCGGCGGAAGAACTACCGTCGTAAGCAAGGTCACCGCCAGCGCTATACGCGCGTGCGGATCGAATCGATTGAGGCCTAGCAGCAATGGCACATAAAAAGGGTCAAGGCGCCACCAAGAACAACCGCGACTCCAACGCGCAGCGACGCGGCGTGAAGGCGTACGGCGGCGAGCTTGTTAAAGCGGGTTCGATCATCATCCGCCAGTGCGGCACGAAGTTTCGTCCGGGCAAGCACGTTGGAATGGGCAGCGACTACACGTTGTTCGCGCTCATTCCCGGTCGCGTGCGGTTTCACAAGAACCGCCGCATCGAAGTCGTTCCTGAAGCTTAGGCTTCAGGAATGGTTTATGGCCCAACATCTGACGATGTTGGAGCTTTGACGTTCGAGCTTTCGGTGTCAGGAATCGACGCTATTGGTCGCCTCTGGCGGCGTAGGCTGTGTCGGTCGGTGTCGCGAGACGTTTTCGCTGGGAAGGTCCACGGCATGGGGTGCGTCCGGATGCTGTGGTTCTTCTTTGCGCTGACAGACGCGCGCGGGAACCCAACTCGAAATGTTTAAAGACGAACACGTCATCTGCGTACGCAGCGGCAAAGGCGGCGACGGCATCGTTGCCTTTCGGCGTGAGAAGTACGTGCCGAGGGGCGGCCCTTCCGGCGGAAACGGCGGGAGCGGCGGGTCGGTGTACCTGCGTACCAGCAACCAGCTCACGACGTTTTCCGATATGCCGGACCAGGTGCACTTCCGCGCGGAAAATGGTTCGCCGGGCGGAAGCGCGAACAAGACGGGAGCGCAGGGCGACGACATCGTGATCGAAGTTCCCGTGGGCACGATCGTGCGCCTTCGCGAAGCGGGCACGCTCGTGCGCGACCTGGCCAACGATGGCGATCAGGTGTTGGTGGTGCGCGGAGGCGCGGGCGGCAAGGGCAACAACCACTTCAAGACGAGCACGAACCAAGCGCCCCGCAAGGCGTCGAAAGGCGAAGACGGAATCGAGATCTGGTTGTCGTTTGAGCTCAAATTGCTCGCGGATGCCGGACTCGTTGGGCTGCCGAACGCCGGCAAATCGACCCTGCTCAGCCGGCTCTCCAAGGCGCGCCCGAAAATCGCCGATTACCCGTTTACCACGCTGGCGCCGTTCCTCGGGATCGTCGCGGGCTCCGGATACCGGTCCTTTGTTTTGGCCGATTTACCGGGCCTGATCGAGGGCGCAAGCGAGGGGCACGGGCTGGGGCATCAGTTCCTGCGCCATGTCGAGCGGACGCGGGTCCTAGTCCACGTGGTGGACCTTTTCGCCGAGGACCCGGTAGGGGACTACCTGAGGATCCGAGCGGAATTGGAGGCGTACGGGGCGGGGTTGAAAGACCGTCCCGAAGTGATCGCCGCCAACAAGACAGATCTTGGGGATGCCGATGAGCGCCTTAAGGATCTGGCGGCCAAAGTCGATACGGAAATTGTCCCGATCTCGGGCGTTTCTGGGCAAGGTCTGCCTCGCCTCGTGGAGGCGATTTTTTCGCGCCTCTCCTAAACGTCTGACCCATGGGGCGGAGGACGTTGATGGACACACGCGAGCTCTTCCGAATTCTCGTCAAAGAGAAGGGGTCTGACCTCATCATCAAAGCGAACGGCTGCCCCGCGATGCGTGTGCAGGGCAAGATCAAGTTCGTCTCCGAGAGCCGTGTTCCCGATGCGTTCGCGCAGTCGATGGCTCGTGAGGTGATTCCGGAGCAGCTGTTGCCGGGGTTTGAACAGACCGGCGAAGTGGACTGCTCGTACGTGATCCCCGAAGTCGGTCGCTTTCGCGCGAACGTGTTTCGTCAGCAGGGCCGCCTTTGCTTGGTGTTTCGTCATATCCGCGACGAGATTCCGTCGATGCGCGATCTGCATCTCCCCGAAGAGCAGCTCAAGCAGCTCGCCGCGTTGCAGCGTGGCTTGGTGCTGGTAACCGGCACCACGGGCGCGGGTAAGAGCACGACGCTCGCGTCGATGGTGAACTACATGAATCACCACTTCGCGCGGCACATCATCACGATCGAAGATCCGATCGAGTACGTGTTCATCGACCGCAAATCGATGATCAACCAGCGCGAGGTCGGCTTCGACACGCACAACTACTCAACGGCGTTGCGCCACGTCGTCCGTCAAACGCCCGACGTCATTTTGCTAGGTGAAATGCGCGATCAGGAAACCGTGGAAGCGGCGTTGGCCGCGGCCGAAACCGGCCACCTCGTTCTCTCGACGCTGCACACCGTGAACGCGGTGCAAACCGTCGAGCGTATTCTCGGGTTCTTCCCGCCGCATCAACACGACGAGATTCGCATGGCGCTGAGCCTGAGTCTCGAGGGCATCGTGAGCCAGCGCTTGTTGCCGCGCAAAAACGACCAGTCCCGCATTCCGGCGATGGAGATTTTGCTGGCGACCCCGACCGTGCGGGACCTCCTCGCGGAGGGGCGCACGCGCGAACTGCACAAGGCGATCTATGACGGGGCGCACTACTACGGCACGCAAACGTTCCATCAGGCGATTGTGAAGCTGTATCGCGATGGGATGATCACCTACGACGAGGCGATGGGTGCGGCGGACAACCCGGACGAGTTGAAGCTTGAGCTGCGCGGCGTGACCAAGGGGTCGGCGGCGGACAACTTCGACTTCGACTTTTAGGGCGTCCGCCTTCGCTCAGGTTTTAGCGGGGCGATGGTTGCCGAGGCGGCCATCGATCACCGTTGGATTTCGGCCCGCGATGCCCCGAATCGACCCACATCCTCAGATTCTGCGAACGGACGCCCGCGGGGGAACGTCTAAGGGGAATAGTAGGCGTCCTCCCCACGGGTTTTTCCGTGGGCCCCTGGCCGGGGCCGGTAGGATGACGACGGAGCTGATATGTCGATCGGATTTCTTAAACGCGCCCTCCTGTTCTTCAACCTGCTCGCGATCGTCGTGATCGCGGCGGCCGCGTGGGGCTTTGTGAGCCACCGCAAGACGATGCAGGAGGCGTGGGAGCAACCCGAGTACCAGCCTCCGGTCCGCGCGATTAAGGCCGGCGATGTCCGCACGGACGCGATCGGGATGCCGCTTGGCCGGTTTCCGCAACCCAAAGCCAAGACCGGGCCGGTGGTGACCGAAGCGCCGAAGGAAGACATTCAAACGGCGCTGGCCAAGCTCGGTGTGATCACGTCGGCGGTGGTGGCTTACCCGCCGTTTAAGGGCACGTTTCCTTCGATCATCTTTAAGTTCAAGGACGGTCGCGGAACCAAAACGATCACGCTCGGCGAGGGGCTGGAAACGCGCCCGCACCCGGTGCACGGCGATATCGATCCGCAGCCGAGTCGCTATAAGTTCGTCGACTGCCTGTGGGACGAGAAAACGCAATCCACGTTCTTCGTCTTCGACATGAAGTGTGACGGGAAAGACCTCCAGAAAACTCGCTGGACCGGCGAGTTGGATCGCACGAACCGGATCATGGGGCAGGGCGAAGGCAGCAAGGCGCAGGCGATGGTGAAGGGCCCGAAGGGGCGCTTTTTGTTCATCAGCGCCGACGCCGAGAAGAACGCCAATGCGCCGGCGAAAGACCCCGACAAGACAGAAGTCATCAAAGCTCCGGATCGTCCGGTCGTGCCGCCCAGCGACGTTCCGCCCACGATCTACGAGGAGCGCGATGGGACATGGACGCCCACCGATGACGGGCGCCGCTATCTCAAGGACAATTACGAGAAAGTGCTCAAAGAGGCCCGTACGGAGACGTACAAGGACGCCTCGGGCCGCGCCGCGGGCGTGCGCATCGTGAGCATTCGTTCGGGTTCGGTGGCCAACCAGTTCGGGATTCGGCCCGACGACGTCATCGTCTCGATTAACGGTAAGTCGGTTTCGAAACGCTCCGCTGCGATCAAGATCGTCAAGGACGAGGTCAATGCCGGGCGTAACCAGATTCGTGTGCAGCTCTTGCGCAACGGTCGCTCCATCGAGAAGCAATTCGATGCGCGCGATCCCGACGTGCGCCGCGCCGCCCGCAAATTGAAGTAAAGCCATTCTCGCCGTAGACATCGGCAACGGATCGATCAAGTTCGCCCGATTCCGGGACGGCGCTTTGGTCGGCCATGGCCGCCTTCCACTGGACGCGAGCGCACACCAGTTTCCGCAAGCGGAACCGTGGGTGGTTGTATCGGTCAACGATCCGGTGCTTGCGCGCTTGCGCCAAGAACATCCTGCGATGCTCGTGATCGGTGAGCACGTGCCGACTGCGATCGCTGTGCACTACGACCCGCCGGAAGCGTGTGGCGCCGATCGCGTTCTCGGCGCCATCGGGGCGCTGCTTCGCTTCCCCGATCTGGATGACGTGTTGTTGTTCGACGCGGGTACGTGTCTCACCGCGACGTTGGCGACGCGAGCCGAGGGCGTCTTGGGCGGGGCCATTTTGCCCGGACCCGATCTGATGGCGCGCGCCCTTGCCGATCACACCGCCGCGCTGCCGCTGGTGGAGCCTTCCGCTCCGCAGGAGAGCGTGGGGCGGTCCACGGCCGAATCCATCCGGGTCGGCATCGACGCCGCCACGGTCGGGGCGGTGGCCGAACTCGAGCGCCGTTTTCGGGAAGAACTGGGCCGGGCACCCCACGTGATCGCCACCGGAACCGGGGCGCCGGCCCTCCTGCGCGCCTGCCCGTCGATCCATGACCACCTCCCGCTGGCTCAGCTTTGGGGCGTGGCCGCGTGCTATCGCCGCTCGATGGACCGCCCGCCGGCGTGAGGCTGCCGGTCTGACGCCGGCTCCAAAACCGTCCGCGATCCGCTGGCGGCGGTCGTGCGCCCCCGCTCCGGTGGCGCTGTATCAAAACCGCACGGGATCGGGCGTGAGGACTCGAGCTATCCCCATAAGTCCTTTTGACTAAAGAAGTTAAGCGTCGGTTGGGTGGGCGCTACCTTTTCGTAACTTAAGGTACGAAGTTTGCTTAATGGGAGTCAGCATGTGGTCTCCTTTGGACTTCATCGATCTCGAAGGCCGGAATCCCGCCGGTCAGGCCGAGAGACGGTCTGCGGACTTTGCGCAGATTGCAGTTCGGCTGTTTACAGGCGGGGAGCGGTTTATTAACTTTCGCGTTCCGCTGGGCATTCCCAGGATCAAGGCACCGTTGCGACGGGTGAGCGGTCCTTTCTGGGTGCGTGCATCGGCATGAAAAGGAGTGGTGGCATGAAGGCACTTTTGTCCTTCGGTATGACGAGCCTCAAACGATGGACCGGCTTTGCCGTGATCGTGGCGTCGACGGCGTTGAGTTCCGGTTGCGGAAGCGGCGGCGGTGGTGGTTCAGAAGCGCGATTCGATCCGATCGAAATTGCGTTGGTCCGCGTAGAGCCGGGTAACGGTGAAAGCTCCGTGCCGCGCAACCGCGTCATCCGCATGATTTTCAACACCGACGTGTTGCCGGAATCGGTAACCGACCAATCGGTGATTATTCGTACCGGCGGTACGTTCCAGACCCGTCCGGTCGGAACGTTCCTCATCTCCGCCAACGTCATCGAGTTTGATCCGACCGTCACGCAGGCGGGTGGTTCAAACGCGATCGGTTTCGAAGCGGGCGCCCAGGTTCTCATCGAGATCCCGTTGCTCGTTCCGAACGACAACCGCCCGTTGACGAACTTCATCCAAAACATCGAGGGCAACGCGATCGCGTTGACTTTGACGGGTGGTTCCACAACGTCGGCGTTTGAGACAAACGTGTTCACGACCGGCTCCGGCTGGGACGATCCGATTCCCGGCCCTCCGGGCGTACTCGGCCTCGAGTTCACCCCCGGCCCGAACGGGGTCGGCCAGGTGCCGTCAAGCGCGGCGGTCACGATCGTGTTCTCCGAGCCGATCAACCCCGGCTCCGTGATCTTGGGCGAGAACATCTTCCTCACCAACAACACACCGACGTCGCCGCTCTTCCGTCAGGATGTACCGAGCGTGACGTTTTTCGATGGTTCGCTTACCCGCGCGACGTTTCTTCCGGTGTTCGGCTTCGGACAAGGGCCGTTCAACGTGCTCGTGAACTTCATTGATCCCTTGGATCCGACCAAGTTCACGCCGAACGCATTGCCCCGCGACCTCGCGGGCAACCCGGTCCAGAACTTCACGTTCTTCCAGACTTTCGACACGCAGTTCGATCCGAACACCGTGAACACAGGGCTGGTTATTGAGGACTACGACACCAACGGTCGACGTGATCCCTCCGGCACCGATGCGGTGTGGAGCGATGACGCGACCTTCCCGTTCTCGCTTGTCGCCCAACCGATCTCAACGCGTCTCGCTACAGCGGGCGTGCAAGCGATCGTGTTCCAGGGTGGCGCGAACTCGGACCTAAACAACCCCAACACCGCACCCGTCGGTTCGCCGCCTGCTGGCGTCCCGGACCCGCGCGTGGGTGAAGAGGACTACTGCCCGAACGCGAACCCGCTGCTCGGCCCGGACGTGCCGATCGGCCCGCCGAACCCGCCGACGTCAGACGGTCGTCGTCAGCTCAACCTGTACCGTCAGGGTGAGATCGGCGGAAACGGCACCATCATTTGTTCCGGCTGGGGCCCCGAAAGTGACGCGACGTTTGCGACCACGTATCCGAACGTGTCGGTGCGCATCGGTCACAAGCAGCCGGGTACCAGTTTTGCGAACGGCTTGATGTCGGATCAGTTCGACGTCAACGGCTTTGTGACCGTGGTCAATTCCACGACTTACAGCGTTCCGCAGTCGGCCGAAATTAACGGCGGCCTGCTCAACGACGGTTTCGAGGAATGGCCGGACTTCGATACGTTCTTCGACTACGACGGCATGAGCGATCTCATCATCGATGTCGAGGCGGAAGAGGGCGGCACGTTCCAGACGAACCGAACGTTCCTCGGCGTGTCTCAGCTTTCTGGTGGTCCCACCTGTAGCTGCAACACGATCTTTATGGGTTCGTGCAACCAGAACACTGCGATGGGCCTGCGTCGCGCGGACGGCATCTTCGGAAGCGACAGCCTTGTGCCGGCGCCTTCGGCCGCTGTCTCGAACCCGTCCCCGGCCGTCACGATCATGCAGTTCGAACTTGCCAAGATCCGTTCGGACGCACTTTCGCGTTACTACGACACGGGCGTGACCGAGCCGGACTACCTCTCGCCGATCATTGCCCCGATCGTCCAGGACGGTGGCGCTGCGGTCGAGTTCATGTGGGCTGGCTCAGCGGACGGAATCGTCGATGACGTTCCGTTCACGTCCGATATCAATGCGCTCGACGGTTTCCGGTTCATCCGGTACTCCGTGATCTTGCGCTCTAACTTCTTCACCGGCGCACGAGCGGTTGTTTTCCGCCTCGAGGTGCCTTTCACGTTCACGGATGAAGACAACTAGTGGCTCGCGGTATTGACTGGAGTGAGTGGATGAAGAGATTGACACTGCTACCGCGCGTTGCGGTGCTCGCGGTCTTGACCGGCCTGGCCTCATGCGGAGGTGGAGGACCCGGTCTACCGCCCCTTAGCGTGGTGCTGTTTAACTTTGCTCCTGGGTTCGCCGGCGTTCCGCTGAACGCGCCTTTGGAGCTGACGATGAGTGCCCCGGTCGACGCCGCTTCGGTGACGGCTGACTCGGTTCGCATCTTTACGACGACAACGACGACGGCGGAGCCCGACCCGGGCGCCCCGGCCATCGGCAAATATCAGGTGTCGGGCAACCGCATCGTGTTTCAGCCCCGTCTGCCGCAGAACGCGGACTTGAGTGACGCGGGCCTGCGGATCGGGTTCACGTACGCAGTACAGGTTCCGGCGTCACCCGACGTCATCGAGCCGGTGCGAACCGTCGAGCGTGATCCGAACGTCGTTAGTTACAGCGAATTTTTCACGACGGTGAACCACACGATCTTGCCGGCCCCCGGCGATATCACGGCGGTCCCGAACCTCAACTCGTTGAACCGTTTCTTCATCGATCTCTTCGATGAAACAAACAGCTTCGGCGCCGACCCCTGCCCGCGCGATCTTTTGCCGGCGCAGGACCGCGACTCGCCCCAGGTCATCGATACCGATCCCGACGAGGGCGAAGGCGGTTTCGGAACGATCACGGGTATCGTGGAAGGTCTCGGCACGGCGTTTGTCCGTCTCGACCCGATCACGGTGGAATTCTCCGAGCCGATCGGGCCGTGGCGCATCCGTCCCGAGAACATTGTGATTCGCAACACCAACTTGGGTGGTGAAGCGTTCGACCTGTTCTTCTTCTTTACGCAAAACTGCGAGCACTCCCGCTTGCAGATCACCGTGTTCGACGCGGACAGTGCGTTCGACCAGGCCTCTGTGCCGCAGGGTCGCTACGTACTTTCGCTGTCGGAGTTCACAGACCTTGCGGGCAACCCGCTCGTGAACTCGGGCACCTGCATCGCGGACGGCACGTTCCAGCTTTCATTCTCGACCGTTTCCTCGCCGTCTCTGCCGACCGACATCAACTTGTCGTTTGGCGACGAGAACCAAGACGGCGTCGTTGACTACGGCGGCTTGTCCACCGGCGCCAACAACTCGGCGATCTTGCCGGAGCACGATCAGCCCTTCCTCGGCGGCTTCGCTGTCGATCATGTGGCCAACCCGTCGCCCAGCACCTCGCCGAAGTCGAGCGCGAACTGGGGTAACACGGCGTTTTGGACCGGTTGCGAAGTTCGCTACGACAACGGTTTCGACCCCGATAACCCGGGCGACCAAATCGGTTCGGGGTTGCGTCTGCGCGGCGGCACGAACACCGGAGCGACGCCGATCATGGCGCCGATCGCGGGCCGTGGTGACGGTCGTTCGGACCCCGCCGGTTCCCTGGACGGTACGGTCGCATCGGCCGAGCCGGGCAAAGTCGACTTCATCCTGCAGGGCGCAGGCGTGGCCTCGTTCAACACGGGCGACGCGACGACGGGCCCGATTGTCTACCACTTCAACCGGTTCGATCTGTTAACCGACACGACAACCGGCGAACGTCCGATTCTTACCTACTTGAAGGTAGGGGCCGGCGAGAGTATCTGGCCGATGCTCATCTTCGTCGAGGACGAAGCGGTCATCACCGGCACGATTGATGTCAGTGGTCGTCCGGGCGAACTTGGTTTCAACGGACTAAACGGAGGTCCTCCGGGCGTTCGGAACCCGGGAGGCCTGGGCGGGCTGTCCGGTCCGGGTGGTGGTGACGGCGGCGCGGGCGGTTCCGCGACGCTGGGAGCCGATCCGGAGCTGATCAACGGCCAGACCGGAAGTGTTCCGTTCAACGTGTTGGGCCCGCTCGACGGACTCAGCGAAGCCATGGCAACGATCGCCAACATGGTCACGGGCGGCGGTGGTCACTACGACCCGACGCAGCCCGAAGAGAACGACCCGACGGTTGGTCTATTCTTCCCCGCCTACCAAGGCGGCGGTGGTGGTGGCCAAGGTTCGGAAGGCACGGAGGGTTCAGACTTCAACAACCCGCCCTCGGGCGGCGGCTCCGACCAGGGCGCTTCGGGCAGCCGCATCGGATCTGACGCTGGCTTTGCCGAGGATGGCATTCTCGCGACCGGCGGCGCCGGCGGCGGCGGTGGCGCGGCGGATGATGATGCTCCGCAGATTAACGACCCGGACGCAATTGCCAATGCGGAGGACGACGGCGGTGGCGGTGGCGGCGGCGGTGCAGGATTTTTCGGAATGACCTGCGGCGGCGACATCATCTTCGGCATCCTCGATTTCGGTGCGGATCCGGAAGACCCGGCCGATGACACGATCGTCTTTGCGGAAATCCGCGCGGTCGGTGGCCGCGGCGGCTCGACCTACGACATGGTCTTCGGCACTCCGCCGCAGCCCGGTGCTGGTCCCGACCCCGACATCACACAGGGTGTCGGTAGCGGTGAAGCCGGTGGCGGCGGCGGCGGTGGTGGAATTTGTTTCATCTCCGGTGGGGAAGTCACGGTCAACTCGCTGTCAATGTTTGCCTTTGGCAAGCGCGGCGGTAACTCGGAAGACCTTGAAGGACGCGGACCTGGGTTCCAAGGTGGCAACGGCGGTGGTGGTGAGATCGTCATGCTCGACTCGACCGGCATTGCGGCCGCTATTGAACTTTCCGGACCGTCCGTAGAGATCGTTCCGAACGTTTTCCGCGACTTAGATGATGACGGCATCAATGATCTGACGGCTGCTGAAATCATGGATCGCTCGGAGATGAGCGGCACGATTACCGTGAGCACCGGCATCTACGGTGATGCGGATCGCGAACCGTTGTTTGGCACCACGCGCATCGTTACGGAATTCTTCGACACGATGTCGGACTCGGTTTCGTACGACGCGATTCGTGTGCTTTCCAACGCACCGCGTTTCCCGTACTCGGTGGCGGATCCGGCGATGCGCACGATGCGTGTCTTCTTGGACGTGACCCAGGTGGGCGCGGGCGGTTTGCCCGACCTGTCGACGGAAGATCCGGCGACGGGGTCGCTCATCGGACCTGAGGGTGCGACGTTTGAAGCGGGCTTGCACTTTGACCAGGACACAGGTCTCACGACCGGTGTTGCAGAGTTCGATTCCCGTTCGCTGATTCCGGCCAACTCGGCGTTGCTCGGTAAGCGTTTCGCGCGTGTTCGCATTCTGTTTGATCTCACGTTGGTTGGTGATCCCGCGGCGTTGCTCGGTAGCTTTGCTCCGGGCGGCACGGGCGACGTACCGATCGCGGATGATCCCGGAACCGCGGAGATCGAGAACTCACAAGGCAACGTCGACGCGGCGCCGGATGGCGTACCCGCGATCGCGGCGGTCCTCGTGCGGTTCACTCCGTAGTCGGGTCGGACGCGTGATGGGTCGGCGTGAGCCGATTGATACGCAAGAGAAAATGTAAGAGCAAGGGGCCGCTGGTGATCGCCGGCGGCCTCTTTTTTCGCCCATTATGAATTTGCCCCCCAAGCTTGGCCTCCACAGAAATCCGGGCGCTTTGTTCGCTCCGTTTATCGCGCGGGTCTACTTGCGTCGCCCGGAGTTGGCCGCGCTGCTCGCGGTTAAGTACGGCACGTGGCGGGCGGCGATGCGCGCGGCGTTCAACGAGGTGCTGTTTCGCACGCGTCGGACGCGCGGGTACCGCCTGGTCTCGGTGAACTTCGAAGTCACGAACGCGTGTAACCTTTCGTGCACGATCTGTCCCGTGAACCATGGGATGCGCCGTAAAAAGGCTGTGGCAAGCCTGGAGATGTTTCAGCGGTTCTTGGAGCAAAACCCCTCGCTCGAATTCGTCATGCTGTTTCAGTGGGGTGAACCGCTCTTGGTCCGAGAATTGCCAGCCATGATTCGCGCCGCGGCCGATCGCGGGATCAAGACGATGATTACGACCAACGGAACGCTGCTCGACGAGACTTGGTGCCAGGACCTGCTCGACGCAGGCCTGACGCGCCTCACGCTTTCCGTTGATGGCGACGAGACGTCCCACCGCGCGATCCGCGGCATCGGCCTGTCTGAGCTCCGAACCAACCTGCAGCGGCTGCGCCGGATGCGGGACGAACAAGGGTCCAGCATGGGGATCGATGTCTCCATGGTCGTGAACGCGCAGACCGGTGCGCATTGGGGCGAAGTCCGTTCGTCGTGGCGCGACATCGCGGATCGCATCCAAGCGATTCCGCAGTTCATGGAAAAGGAGCGCCGCAACCCGTGTCGGGAGCCCAACCGCGGCAGCATGGTCGTCCTCGCCGACGGCAGCGTGACGGTTTGCTGTGCCGACCCGGAGGGCGACGCGGTCGTCGGCCACGTGGACGATGGGCCGCTGCAAGAGCTCCTAAACGGCAAGAAGATGCAGGCGTTTCGTCGGGCGCACTTCACGCGCAAATTCCCGGAGATCTGCCGCGATTGCGGCGAGTTCGACAACAAGGTCGTGGGACCTCGGTTCGAGCGATGAGACGGCTCTACGCGGACATGCTATGGCGCCGTTTGCGCGCGGGCGATTGGCGCTTTCCGTTTCGTGCGGCGCGCGGCGCCTGGGCAGCGTGGCGGCGCGAAGAGCGGCCGCTGCTTGGCACGCTCATCGTGACGTATCGCTGCGATCTCGTGTGCTCGATGTGCGATCTTCCGCGCCGCGGCAATCGCAAGGCGGAGCTCTCGACGCAGGAGTTTTTCGGCGTGCTCGACGGCATGCAAGACCTGGGTGTCTTGGGCGTCGGGATCACGGGCGGGGAGCCGCTCCTGCGTCCCGATCTCTTAGATATCATCCGCCACGGAACACGCCGCGGCCTGCTCATGCATGTCAACACCAACGGGACGCTCATCACGACCGAGATGGCGCACGCCTTTGCCGAGGCGGGAGTCGCCTCGATCAATCTGTCGCTCGACGGACCGACGGCCGAGATCCACGACAAGCGGCGCGGGCGCGTCGGTTCGTTTGACAACGTGATGCGTGCAGCGGCGCGCCTGATTTCCGTGCCGAAGCGACCGTACCGCGTTGCCATCACATGCGCCCTGGGGGCCGACAATGCACAAGACGCCGAAGCGGTGCTGGATCGGGCCCGCGACCTCGGGGTGGATCGGGTCGGGTTCATTCCGGTTCACGATTTCCCGGCCAATCGCGTCACGCCGCTGGATGCGAACGCGGCGCGCATCGTCCGTGATCTCGTCGCGCGCCGCATGACCGATCCGCTGCTCGACAACTCGAAGCAATACTTGGAGCTGTTCGGGCGCGCCTACCAGGGCAAACCCAACCCGCTGCCGTGTTCGGCCCCGCGCCACAGCGTCGTCGTAGATTGTTTCGGCGCCGTTTTTCCGTGCGTGCCGCTCAACGCAGCCCGCGACGAAGTGGGGCGCGGCGACGTGCGCGAAGTGTGGCGTTCAAAAACCTATCGCGACGCGCGGGCCGCCCTCAAGCAGTGCCGCGCGTGCTACTGGAACTGTCACACGGAGATGAACATCGCGCTCAAGAAGGTCGGCGTATGAGCGTGCTCCCGGCCAAGATCCTCGACCGCGTCGCGGCGGGCGCGATTTTGCGCGCGGCGGGACCGATGCGGGCGTTGCGCGAGGCTTGGTCGGGCTACGAGAAGATCGACGCCGTGCGCGAGATCGTGTGCGTGAAATTTTGGGGCATCGGCAACGCGGCTCTCATGCTGCCCGCGCTCCATGCGCTGCGGCGGCGTTATCCGCGTGCGCGGCTCAGTGTCGTCACACTGGCGACCAACGCGCCGATCTTTCACGGTGTTGCCGATCGCGTGTTGACCGTTCGCAGCCGCCCGCTTCGCGCGTGCGTGACCGATCTGACGTCGGTGTTGGCCCGCTTGCGGCGCACGAACATCGACCTCGCGATCGACTTTGAGCAGTTCGTAAAGACATCGCAGCTGCTTTTGTTTGTGGCGCGTGCACGGCAGATCTTCGCATTCGATACGCCGGGCCAGAAGCGCGCCGGGTTGGCGCATGTTCGCGTTCCCTACGCGAACGATCGTCACACGGGCGACAGTTTTTTTGATCTCGTGCGGGCGGCCGGCGTCACCGACCCGCGCTACGAAGCCGGTGGGCTCACGCCCGAGCGGTCGGCGGCCGCCCGCCTCGCGTGGCGGCTCCCGAGCGCGGATAACGAGAACTTGGTCGTGCTGCATCCCGGATCGGGTGACAACTTCCCGGGGCGTCGTTGGCCCGCACAGTACTTCGGCGAGGTAGCGCGCCGCCTGCGCACGGCGGGCTACACGGTCGTCGTCACCGGATCGCACCCCGAGCGCGCGCTCGCGGCCAAGGTGATGGCTGCCGCCGGGCCCGGTGTGCGCAACTTCGCGGGCCGGCTGACGCTGTCTGAGCTCGTGGCGTTGTTAGCGCGTTCCGCGCTCTTGATCTCAAACGACACCGGCCCGGTGCACTTGGCGTCCGCTCTGCACGTCCCGGTCGTGGCGATGTTTGGCCCGAACACGCCCGAGCTGTACGGGCCACGATCGCCGGGCAGCGTAGCGTTTTACGAACCGCCGCCCTGTGCGCCGTGTATTACGAACTACAACTACAAGACGAGCCGCTGTCGTAATCCGGTGTGTATGCAACGCATCGATGTGGAACGCGTGACCGCCGCGGCGATGAATGCGCTGGAGACGAGGCGCTCCGATCGCGCTTGTTTGTCGGTGGATCCGTGCGGAGAGCGGTTGGCGTGACGCGCGGCGTTGCGATCTTGCTCGTGGGGACCTTGACGTTGGTCGCGCATCTGCGCGCCCGCGACAACCCGTTCGTCTTCTTTGACGACCCGCGTTTTGTAACACTCAATCCGCACATCGAGTCCACCGACGATCCGGCGCGCTTTTTCACCGACCTTTCGACGGTGGCGGCCCCTGGGTCTACGACCCAAGACATTTACCGCCCTCTGCGGACGCTGTCGTACGCGTGGATTTTCGACGCCGGCGGCCTCGACCCGAAGCTGTTTCACAGCGTGTCCGTGTTTCTCCATGCGCTCGTCGCGGCGTTGCTCGCGTTGCTGTTGCTGCGCGCAGGCATCGCACCATGGGGAGCGGCGGTCGGCGCCTTAGCGTTTGGCATTCATCCACGAACCGTGGAGGTGACGGCGTGGGTCTGCTCGCTCGGCGACATCTTGTGCGGGCTCTTCATGGTGTTGTCGATGCTTTGCTACGCGTCGTCGCGGCGCGTCCCGGGCGCCATCGGGGCCGTGCTGTGTTTCGTCGTCGCGCTCTTTTCCAAGGAGCACGCGTTGGTCCTTCCCGGCCTATGGGTCGCGTGGGACTTGTGGGTTCGCAAGGAGCGGCCGACGACGCCCGCTATCGCCTGGCGTGCGGTGGCGCCTGGCTTGGTTGTGATCGTCGCGTTCTTGTGGTGGCGTGATCACGTCGGGACAGAGTTCCAGCAACTGTCCGAACCTCTCCGCGGCACCGCGCTCAGCCGCATCAAGACCATGCTGTCGGGCATGGGGTGGTACGGCGCCACGACACTGTGGCCGCACCCGCCGACGTTTCAAGCGCGCGTCTCGCCCGACGCTTCTTGGGTGAGTCTGTCCGTTTTGTCAGGCATCGCCGTTACCGCCGGGCTATTCGCCTGGTGGCGGTGGGGGGAACGCCGCGAGCGTGCCGGCGTCGCGTGGTTTTTGCTCGCGCTCATTCCGGTCAGCAATGTCATCGCTCCGCTGAAAGTGCCGACTGCCGATCGCTTCTTGTACTTCTCGCTTATGGGGCTCGCGCTCGCGTTCGGAGCGCTCGTCGCGCGCCGCGGCTGGCGCGCATCGAGTGTGGGCGTGCTCGCCGTGCTTTCGCTCCTCACGGTGCATCGCATCGACGATTGGAGCTCGGACACTTCGTTGATCGCGGCCGGCAAACGGGTGCATCCGCGTTCGATCATGTTGCTCTGGGCCGAGGCCGCGGAGAAAGCCCAGCGCTCGCAAAAGTTGTTCGTGGCGGGCGACGGTGTCCGCGCGATGGAAATCGGCGCGGAAGCCGAAACGCTCTACGCGAATTTTTTCCGAAATGCGGAGCTCCCCGACGAACTCAAAGCGCGGATCGAAGTGGCGGACTTGCAGTATGAGACCGGCAAGTGGCTCCAGATTTATGACCCGCAGGAGCGGTGGCGCATCGCGATCAGCCGTGCGATGGAAAACTACAATTTCGCGCGGCAGATGCAGCAAAACAAAGTCGGACGCGTCGTCGAGGCCCAAGAAATCTGGGTTGCCCATCGCGTCGTCGAGCTCGCGGTGATGTTGGCCGAACCGCGCAACAAAAACTTCGGCCAAACGGTCGCCGCCGGAATGAGCGCGCTCTCGTTTCTCAACGACAAGGGGTTCGACACCAACTTGAGTTTTGCCAAACTTCGGTTTGCCGAGGCGTCGCACCCTTCGATTCGCGTCGGCAAGCCCGAGCGTGCGCGGGAGATTTTCAACAACGTCGAACAGCGGCTGCGCAAGGAGGAGGCGCGCGGCCAGTCCGTCCAGTTCATGTTGGCACAGACTTACTACTTCCGCTCGATCCTGAAGGACCAGCCCTACGACCGGAAAGGCCTGGACCAGGCGATCAAACTTTACGACCAGGCGGCGGTGGAGAATCGAACCTGGCGCCGCAGTCACCTCAACAAGGGGCGCACGCTGCGCACGATTGGGCAGTTGTTCGACGACCTCGCATCAGCCCAGGGTGCGGTCCGGTTTTTGGAATACATGCTGAACACCGACGCGAAGAAACACCCGCGTCTGTATCCCAAGAGCTTGATCGAGGACATCAAGGGCGAGCTGCAGTTAGCGCAGGCGCAGGTGGGGCGGCTCACGCCGCAATGAACGTGGGACGCCTGGCCTCACTCTTCGGTTCCATTCGCCGCGGGACAGCGCGCGACAGTTTGCCGTACAAGCTGACGCTGATTCTCACGCGCCGTTGCCCGACGAAGTGCTCGTTTTGCTCCATCTGGAAGACTCCATCGCCGGATGAGATGACGCCCGAGGAGTGGGATCGCGTATTTTCGTCGGCCCCGAACACGAACTGGGCGAACCTCAGTGGCGGCGAGCTCTTTCAGCGCCCCGACATCGGGGCGATTGTCGATGCGCTCGTGAAGCGGATGCTGAATCTGTACGTCGTGGACTTCCCGACGACCGGGTACTTCCCAGAACGCGTCGTCGAGACGTGCGAGCGATTGGTCGCCGGCGGCGTGCGCAAAGTGCTGGTGACGGTGAGCCTCGACGGTCCGCCCGCGTTGCATGACGAGCTGCGCGGGCGCGCGGGCGCTTTCGAACAGGCATGCAAAGCCATGAACGTGATTCGGGACGCGCGTTTGCCGCGCGTGCGCGCCTTTTTTGGAAGCACCGTCTTTCCGGAAAACCATGGGTCGATGGACGAGATGATTGTGGAAGCGCGGAGCCGCATCGCCGGGCTCACGGCGCGCGACTTTCATTTCAACATCGGTATGGAGAGCGGACACTACTACCAAAACATCGGTGCCGAGCGCACGCCACCCGAAGCGTCTCTCGCTACGCTGGAGCGCTACCGGCGCAAGGGCGTGGACCCGGTTTCGATGCTCGAACGCGCCTACCAGCGGCGCGTTCCCGAGTACTTAAGGACCGGACGATCGCCGGTGCCGTGCGCCGCCTTGCGCGCGTCCGTCTTCGTCGACCCGCAGGGCATTGTGTATCCGTGCTCGATCTATAGCCGGCCGCTCGGTGGGCTGCGTGAGTTTGACTACGACTTGGGCGCCCTTCTGCGGCGCGACGAAGTGCGCGTAGCACGCCGCGCCGTCGTCGATGATCTGTGCCCCGGTTGTTGGAGCCCGTGCGAGGCGTACCAAAGCCTATTCCAAAAATTCGCCGGGAGTGCGCGGCGTGAAGTTCTCGTCCCGGCTCAAGCGAACGGGAAAAAGAACGGCAACGCGACCGTCGCGTAAGCGGCGAGCAGCAACTGCAACGGCAAGCCGACGCGCACGTAGTCACCAAACGTGTATCCGCCCGGACCGAGAATGAACGCGTTCGTCTGGTAGCCGATAGGCGTGGCGAACGACGCCGACGCAGCAAACGCGACCGCGAACACGAACGGCTCCGGTCTCAAGGATAGTTCGCCGGATGTGGCGATCGCGATGGGAACCATCAACGCGGCGGCGCCCGAGTTGGATACAAACTCGGTCAGAATGGACGTGAGCAGATAGACGCCGCCGAGTACCGCGTAGGGGCCCAGGTCGCGCGTGATGCCGATGACGGCGCGCGCCACGTGCCCGTCGAGCTTGGTGATGTGTAGCGCCGAGCCCAAGGTGATGGCGCCTGCCAACAATCCCAAAATGTTCCAGTCGATCTCGCGTGTGGCGCGGTCCAACGAGAGGCATCTTGTGGCGAGGCAAAGACCGGCGGCCGCAACCGCGAGGAGCGGAAGACTGAACGACGTGAGCGCCGCGCATAGGACAAACGTGGCGAGGATCCCGATCGCCACCGGCGCGCGGCGTCGCAGCGCGACGTGTTCATCCACGCCGACCAAAAGGATCAATCCTTGGCGCGTGCGCAACCGAGCGACGTCTTCCGGCCGTCCCTGCACTAAGATGACGTCACCCGTTTCGAGCGGCAGGTTGAGATAGCCCTGTCGCAGGTGAGCGCCGCGCCGTTGGAGCGCGAGCGCGATGACCCCGGCGGTTCGGTTCAGCGCGATCTGACCAAGTGTGCGCCCTAACAACACGGAACCAGGTGTGACGACTGCTTCGGCGAACGTCGTTCCGGTGGGCGCGGAGTCGTAGTAACGCGCCTCCAGGCCTAGGTCGCGTCGCAGCGCCACGATCACTTCGGGCGGGCCGCGCAGATCGATCACATCGTCCGGCTGCAGGATCTCGTCCTCGCACTGTTGAATCGCTTCTTCGCCGCGCAGGAGGCGGAGGACGCGGATTTTTTTGCCTGCGCGCGCCGCGAGACTCGACACCGGAATGCCGACGGCGGGGCCTTGTTTCGGCACGCGCAACTCGCTGACAAACTCAAACGTCTTGCCTTTCGTGATCGACGACACGGTCGCGCGTGCGGGCAAGAGGTGGGGCGCGACAAACCAAAGGTACGTAAGGCCCACGCCGCAAAACGTGAGACCCATCGGCAAGAAGTCCAAGAAGTGAATCGTGAACGACTGGCTCGCCAGCTCCTTGACGAGCACGTTCGTTGACGTGCCGATCAGCGTCATCGTGCCGCCTAAGATCGATGCGTAGCTCAAAGGGATTAGGAGCTTGCTCGGTGCGATGTCGAGGCGCGCCGCGGCGGCCAAGAGAATCGGGAGCATCAAGACAACGACCGACGTGTTGTTGAGCAGCGACGAGGCCAGCGCGGTGGCGACGGTCGTCACGAAGAGAACGCGTGGTTTGGAGTCCTTGCTCCAACGCACAAGCTGTTGTTCGAGTGCGCCGACGACGCCCGTCCGAATCAGACTCGCGGAAACGACATAAAGCGAGCCCACGAGGACGACCGCCGGGCTCGCGAACGCAGCCAGCGCGGCGCGCCCCTCCAGCACGCCCGAGAGGCCGAGCACGGCAATGATCCCGATGCCCGTCACGCCTAATGGCAGCGCGTTGGTTGTGAACAGGGCGAGCGCGGCAACCAGCGTCCCCGTTACGATCATCTGGTCGGTACTCATGCGTTACCGCCCATCGTAGTGCGTCGGCCGGTCTTCTCCACAATGCGATTTCCGATGACCAGCGCGTCTAAGGCGGAACGGTCGAGAACCGCGAGTGCGTCTTGGGCTGTCCGCGCGATCGGTTGTCCACGCACGTTGAGCGACGTGTTCAACAGGATCGGGACCCCCGTCCGTGCGTGAAAGCCCTCCAGAACCGCGCGCAGGGGGCCGTCGGCGACGGTCTGAACGCGCGCGGTGCCATCGACGTGGACCACGGCCGGTGCCCGCTGCCGTGTTTGCTCACGGGCGGCAGCCGCAAACAGCATGTGCGGCGACGGCGCATCGATTTCGAACCATGCCGCGGCCTCCTCGTCCAATACGGCCGGCGCGAGGGGCCGAAAACCTTCCCGGAACTTCACTGCGGCATTGATGTGGTCGCGGGTGGTCGCTTGACGCGGGTCACCGAGAATCGAGCGGCCGCCGAGCGCACGCGGGCCAAACTCCATCCGGCCCTGGACCCATCCGATCACCTTGCCGTTCGCGAGCGCGGTGGCGGCCCAGTCCGCCGGATCGTCCACGTCTGTCACGACGACGTCAGGGTAAGTAGACAGGGCCCTGTCGCACTCGGTCGCGTCCACGGCGTCGCCCCAGAACACGTCGGTCAACGCCACGCGCGGAGCCCCGGCGACCAGAGCCCCTGCGCCGACGGCGGCGCCCGCGTCGCCCGCGGCCGGAAACGCAAACACCGTGTTGTAGCCCGCCTCGCACCGTAACCGGCCGTTGAGCGCGCAGTTTAGGAACAAACCGCCCGCGAGTCCTAGGTGCGTGCTGCCGGTGGCCGCACGCAAACGCCGCGCGACGGCGAGAACCACGTCCTCGATCACGCGCTGCAGCGCAAACGCGAGGTCCTCATGGGCCGGCGCGAGAGGCGATTCGGGCGCCCGCGGGGGGCCAAACAGCGCTTCGAACGCGGGGCCTGCCATCCGCATCTTGCCGAGCGGATACGCGAAACGATCCAGCGCGACGCGGTACAGATCTTCGGGATGGGCTTGGACGAGCGGCTTGAACGCGGCGACGAGGTCGTCGCGCCCAAACGCCGCGAGCCCCGTCGTCTTGCCCTCCCCGCTGTCGGGCCGAAACCCGAGATGCTGGGTCACGGCCGCATAGACTTTGCCCAGACTGTGCGGATAGGACTGCCGCGCCAGGCACGACAGTTCGCCCCGGCGGGCATGCCATGTGGCTGTCGCCGTCCACTCGCCCATGCCGTCGGCGGTGAGGATCGCGGCGTCGTCGGCGGGGCCAAACAGCCACGCCTGGGCCGCGTGCGCGCGATGGTGGGCGACGTGCGTGATCGGCGCGTGGATGTCGAGGGCCGCGAGGTCCCGGCTCAGGCCGCGGACCGTGCGCAGGTACTGCAGGCGGGGCGGCAGGCCGGCTGGGCGCTCGCGCAGAAACGGGAGCGAGCGCGGGAACCGCCGCAAGACATAGGCGAACTTGCGACCGCGTCCCATGCCGCGCTTCCAGCAGAACGCAACCTGATCGATGTCTCGCGGTTCCAAGCCGGCGAAGCGCAAAGCCGCAGCGATCGCGCCACGTGGAAACGCGGGCGAATGCTTGGTCGCATCGAAGCGTTCTTCCTCGGCAGCGAACACCAGTCGCCCGTCCAAAAAAAGCGCCGCTCCGGCGTCATGACTGTAAGCGTTGAGTCCTAGGACTACCCGGTTCTTGGCCGTCTTCACGTGCGGCAGTATCCTCGTCGCAAATCCCTCGTTCCGCCAAGCATACTTCCCTTTCGGTCGGAGACCGATTGCTCGACCGCTTCCGCGTGGACCAAGAGTTCACGGGGGGGATGGGGCTGTTGTGGGCGGTCACGGATGCCCATACCGGACGGCGCTACGCGATCAAGACGATCAAGCCGGAACTGTCCGACCAACAAGAAGTCCTGGATGGGTTTTTGGACCAAGCCCGGACGTGGATTGCGCTCGACCGCCACCCCCATCTTGTGCAGGCGTTTTGGTTGATCGAGGAGACCGCCGACGGGCCCTTTTTGGTCTTGGAATTCGTCGACGGGTGCAACCTGGCAGAGCTGCTGGAGGCCGAAGGACCGCTGCCCGTCGCACGCGCCCTCGACCTTGCCATGCAGTGCGCCGCCGGCCTCTCTTACGCCCATACGAAACAACTAAACGAAGGTGTGGGGGTCGTGCACCGCGACATCAAGCCGAGCAACCTGCTGGTTGGCGCCGACGATCAGTTGAAGGTGTCGGATTTCGGGTTGGCGCGCATCCTGCGCAGCGCGAGCGAGCCTACGCACGTGGCGGGCACGCCGGCGTATTTGGCGCCCGAGCAAGTGCGACCCGGATCCGTGATTGACGGCCGGACCGATATCTATGCGTTTGGCTTGGTGCTTTACGAGATGCTCGTCGGAACCAATCCTCTCGAAGCGGACACGCTGCCGGAGCAGATTGAACGCGTGCTCCACGAGACGCCACCGCCTTTGGTGGGTGTGTCGCCGGGGATTTCGGCGCTGGTCGCGCGGTGCACCGCGAAGGATCCCGGGCAGCGCCCGCGGTCGTTCACCGAGGTGCTGGCGCATCTGGGGCGCGCGGCGCGCGAGCTCGATCACGCATGGCATGTGGACCCACACGACGTCGGCGAGCCGTCGGAGCCGGTGGGAATCGCCGTGGGCGAACCCGTTTTGCGCCCGCGTCGCCCGGTTGCCGGCGAACCGTTCTCGGTCTCGCTTGAGATTCAAGGCGACATGGGGCCGGGCCCGGTGGATGTGGATTGGGACTTGTCACTCCCGCCCGGCATTCGACTTTTGACGCCGCCGGAGGGGCGCCGGATTCGCGTCGAAGCTGGTGGTCTCGTGCGGCTACACGCGCCATTGGATGCGATTACCGACAGCGAAGGCGACTATGCGTTTCCGGTGAGCCACGTGTCGGTGCGCGGGCCGAGTCACGCGAGTCGCTATCCGGTCGTTGCGTTTCAGGCGCCGGTCGCCATGTCGTTTGTGTTGCCGTGGGTTGCCCCGTCGGCGTTGCGTGCGCAACTCGTGCAAACGATGAAAACGCCCGGAGGCGCGCTGCTCGCATTCGGAACCGTCGGTGCCGGCAAGTCCCGACTCCTCATCGAGTGCGCGACGATGGCGGCCGAGTTGGATCGGCGCGTCGTGCGGAGCCGCGCGGACGCGACGGGCATGCGCCCGATGCGCGTCTTAAATGACCTCGCGCGCGAGTTGCTGGAGATCAGCGCGGGACCCGCGCACGGTGTTCGCGCCGCGGTGAATGACGTGCTGGGCCAAGACCCGTCGACCGCGCGTTACTTCGCCGGCGTTTTGTTAGGCGGCAGCGCGATTGAAGCCGAGTCGCCGTTGGCCCACCGTTGGTACGCCTTGCTCGAGGCGGCGGCCAAGCGCCAACCCATCGTCGTGCTTCTCGATGATCTGCCGCACGCTGACGAAGTGGCGCTCCGGGTCTTGTATGAGCTCGCGGCTCGCGTTCGCCGCGAAAACTTGCCGGTCTCGTTCATCGCCACCGCGCGCGACACGCACGACAACGCGGCGGCGCAGTATCGCTACGAGTTGCTGCGGGAGTGGACGACGTACGAATCCATTGACCTTCGCCCGCTCGGGCTAAATGCGATCGCGAAGCTCTTGGAGTCTGTCTTTCCCGGGAGCAACTTCGACGAGGAGGCGCCGTGGATTTTACGGACGATCGCGTCGGCGACGAAGGGCAACCCGCTGTACGTCGTCGAGATCTTGCGCACGCTTCGCCGCGATCCCACGGCCATAGCGTTGGAAGATGGCGCTTGGCGCGTTTCCGCGACTCTAACGCCCGAGAGCCTGCGTGCGAGTGTTCCTTCGGAGTTGGCGGCCGTTGTGGCGCGGCGGCTCACCGCGCTATCGCGGGACGCCCGGATCGTGCTGCGCTTCGCCGGAGTTTTGGGTGAAGAGTTTGACGTGCCGGTCCTAAAGACCGCCGTCGGCGACGAAGCACTCGTCGATCGAGCGCTCGCGGACTTGGAAGACGCGATGTTGGTGCGACCGACGGACGAGGCTGTCGATCGCTATCGTTTTCCGAGCGGGACGATCCCGACGGTCGTTCGGCGCGCCATTCCGACCACGGATCGCAAGCGTATCTATCGACGTTGCGCGCGTGCGTTCCTGCAGCACTACACAGGAGAATCGCGCGTTCGACGCGGACTGGCGATCGCGCACATGTTGCGCGCGAGTGGCGCGGAAGAAGAATCGCTTCCGTTCACGCTGCTGGGATGCCATCGCCTCCTGAGCTTGCAGCTCAACGACCGCGCGCGGCGACTCCTTTCGAACGCGCGTCCTATCTTGGATGTTGCCACCATCAAGGACACGACGCGCGCGCGCTACTGGTACTTGTACGGCCTGGCGTGCGAAGCCACCGGCGCGTACGACGAGGGGCTCTTCGCGCTGAATCGGTTCCTTGAAATGACGGTCGAACTCGAAAACGATCGCCGGAGCCTCCCGCGCGCCCATCTGCGGCTCGGGCGCATCCACCAGGCGCGCGGGGAATACCTTGAAGCACAGTTTGCGTTCAGCGTGGCGCGCGAACTCTACGAAGTGATCGGGGATTATCGCCGGCTTGCGTTCGTCATGGCTTCGATCGCGGAGTTGGCGCTCGATCGGGGGGACCCGGTCGCGGCATCGCGCCATCTCGAAGTCGCGAAGCGCCTCGCCGAAGACACGGGCAACGAAGGCGCGGCCGTCACAACGCTCAACCTCGACGGGCGATCCGCGCTGCTCCTGGGCGAAACGTTGGCGGCGCATGAAACTTTCCTCGAGGCAGAAAAACGTGCGCGCGCACTCGGCGACCGACAGCAGCGCGCACGCGCCCTGGTCGGGTTGGCTCGTTCGTCGTTGGAACTCGGGTACATGCGTAAGGCACGCATGCACATCGAAGAGGCCATCGACCTGTTCGCGCTGATGGGGAGTAAGCCGGAGCTCGCGGGTGCGCTCCTGCACAAAGGCGATATCGAACGCGGCTCGGGCCGAGCGGATCGGGCGTTAGCGAACTACCGCCGGGCACAGCGGGCGTTCATGGCGGTCGGGCGTCCTGACGGGATCGCCACGGCACATCGTCGCATTGGGTGTTTGATGCATCTGCGCGGCGACATCACGCGTGCGATTCGCGAACTCGCGCTCGCCGCCGAGCAGTTTGGCGAGTTGCATCTTCCCGATCGATACCCCACGCTGCGCGAGCTCGGCACAGCGCTTCTGGACAACGGCAGCGAACGCGCCGCGCGGGTGGCGTTGGCGCGCGCGAACCGGAAGGACCGCAACTGCGTCGGGCGTGTGCTCACCCGGGTGTCGCGGGCCCGGTTTTATCTGGACGCCGGCGAGCTGGATCGCGCGCAAGCGTGGGTGCAGCGCGCGGTCCGAAATTCTGTCCGGACGACGGGGCACGTGGCGCGGATCTGGGCAAACCTGGTCGCGGCCGACGTCGCGGTCGCGGACCGCCGGCTGCACGACGCCCGCCGGTCCGCCGATACCGCGGCGGCGTTCGCGCGCGAGCAGGGCGATCCCTTGGCCGCCGCCCACGCCGAGCAAGTCTTGCTCGAACTCGCGGCCCGGGCGGGGCGCTTCGAGGAGGCGTCGGAGCGAGCGCACCGCGCCGCCCGTGCCTACACAGGACGGCATGACGTCGGCGACGCGCCGGCGCGTCTGCTCTGGGCCATGGCGCGCAGCTGGGAGCACTCCCGGCCGACTCGCGCGGCCGGTCTCCGCCGCGCCGCCGAGCGCTGCTTTGCGCGTTTGGAGCGGCGGGGCCACCGTATTCCCCCTCGATTTTTTTCTGGCCCCTGACCGGCCTTCGGACGCCCCTTGGGAGGCCGTTCGCGGCGGGGTTGCCCAGGGGACGTCCGCGCGCTACGATCCCACCACCGCACCCATGTCGAATCCCCCTGTCGTGAAGGGTGGAAGAGAGGCGATCCACCTTTCTTTCGCTGCCAATATGCGCTTCGTTCGCCCCGTGCGGCACTTTATCAAGGCGCTATGCGAGCTTGCTCAGTACGGCAGGGATGAATTGGAAACCATTTCATTGGTGATCACCGAGTTGCTCAACAACTCGATCGAGCATGGCTGCAACAAGCCGGAGGACGAGATCGACGTGCGTTTGATCGTCACCGATTCACGATTTCGGTTTGCCGTTACCGACCCCGGCCGCGGCGGCAAGGATTTTGCCGATCAGGCGCTGGACCGCGCGAAGCTCACTCCGAACCTGGAAGATCCGCGCGGGCGCGGGTTGTTCTTGATCCGAACCTATATGGACGAATTTGCGGTGCAATACGACCCCAACGTCGGGACAACGTTTGTCGTTGCCAAGTCTCTGCAAGCGAGGGAATCGTGACCGACTGGGCTGCCGCGCAGACGGGGTTTCTCACCGGGGACAAGACGAAGGATGCGCGCAATGTCGCCATCCTTCTCGATACCATTGCCGAGGTCAGCGCGAACCGAAACCTCGGCTCGCTTCTGAAGTCGATCGTCGATAAGGCGCTTGCCATCTCGAATGCCGATCGCGGCCTGCTGCTTTTGCACGACACGGAAAAAAACGTGCTGCGGGTGGAAGTCGCGCGCGACAAGAATGGCAACGCGCTTCCGTCGAGCGCCAAGTACTCCCAGTCGATTCCGGCCAAGGTGTTTAAGTCGGGAACGGCGGAGACGCTCATGGATGCGGCGGGCGGAGGCGATATCGCACTCGGCCAATCCATTCTGGACCTGCGCCTCGTGAGTGTGATGTGCGCGCCGCTCAAGACGTCCAACGAGATATTCGGCGTGCTCTACGTCGACAGTCGCGCATCGGCGAAGGGGTTTACGAAGGCGGACCTCGAGTTGTTTACGACGCTCGGGTCGCAGTGCGGCCTCGCCGTTCATAACGCGAAGCTGGTTGAATCGTATTTGGAGCAACAGCGCTTGCGCCACAGCTTGCACGTCGCGAAAGATATTCAACAAGGCATGCTGCCGCGCCGCTCGATTGAGCGGCCCCACGTCGAGATTGCCGGATTCAACCGACCTTGCGAAGAGACAGGCGGCGACTACTTTGACTATATCCCGATGGGTGACCGCCGTCTCGGCGTCGTGATCGGGGATGTCTCCGGACATGGAATCGGCGCGGCCTTGTTTATGACGACGGCGCGTGCGCTGCTACGGGCGTTCACGTACACGCGCGACAATCCCGCAGACGTTTTGCGCGACGTCAACATGTTCCTGGAGCGCGACATGCCGTCGAGCGCGTTCATGACGCTGTTTTTTGGCGAAGTGAACACGTCGACCGGCTCCGTTCGGTACGCATCGGCCGGCCACAACCCAGTCATCTTGTTTCGTAAGGCCACGGGCAAGTTCGAGATGTTGGAACGAACGGGCCCGGGGCTGGGCATCATCGAGGGCGCCGAGTACGGAATCGGCGAGACGCCGCCTCTCGGCGTGGGCGACATCTTGTTGCTCTACACCGATGGACTGCCCGAAGCGATGAACGGGAACAAGGAATTGTTTGGCGAGGAGCGCCTGAAGACGCTGCTGGCGGGCTTGCAGGAGCGTTCGCCGCAAGAAATCGTGAAGCAACTGATACGTGCGATCACCGCATGGACGCGTTCGGACGTATTTGAGGATGACGTCACCTTGGTTGTTGTGAAGGGGACGTAGCTCGGCTTGGTGCGGGTTCGCCTGCGCCGGAGCTCGGAGCGGGACGAGTTGGTTGGGCGGGAGTGTAGCCGGTGCGTACGTTTCTTATTTTGGCGGTGATCGGTGTTGCCATCGGGGCCGCGCTTCTGTGGCCGAAGCGGGGCGAATCCAAGCCTGCGCTCGAAGTGTCCATTCCGTCTCTCACCTGGGAGAAGCTGGAACTGCGGATGCTCGACTCGCCGCAGCGGCGCGCGTGGACCTATCAAGTTCGGCTCCATTCGCGCGCGGATCGCGAGCTCCACCTCGAGGCGAAGCTGGATCAGCCGACGGCCAACGTCAAGCTGCGCGTGGACGGCGACAAGTCGCTGCTCCCCGGCGCGCACGGCCAGATGCGCCTTGTCTTTGTCGTACCTCCGCGATTCGGCAAGTTCGAGAATGGGGTGACGATCACGTCACCGCAACTGCCCGACTGGAAGAAGCGCTACAACATTGTCGGCGAGGTCGTCGATCGCCCCCTCGAAGGTTCGTACATGTTCGCGAACCCCAGTTCGGTCTCGCTCGGCGAAGTCGAAGCGGGTTCGCGCACACCGATCTTGGTGGCGCTGGAGAGCCGCGGCGACGAGCCCGTCTCCATTACCGAGTTCGAAGTCTCCAATCCCGAGCGCGTGCGTGTGCGCGGCTTTCGCTCCGGCGCCGTGATTGTCGCGGGCGGCGATTTGCAGGTGGACGGCATCTTCCTCGCACCGCCGCAACCTGGCCCGTTTCGCGAGCGCATTCGCGTTAAGTCGGACGCGATCAATGTGCCGCGTGGCCTGGACGTGTTGATCACGGGCTCCGTCGTTACCGACTATACGCCGCGGCCCTTGCGCATCGATCGGCGTACGGCGTACGCGCATCGGGAACCGGAGTTCAAGGTTTCAATCATCGGGCGCAAGGGAACCAAGCCGTTCACGGTTCGTCAGATCGCGGGGCACGCCGCGCACTTCACGGTTGCATCCAAGGGCACCACCGAGCCTGCGTCGAAACAAGACGTCGTTCTCAAACTTCGCCGCGACGCTCCGCTGGCCATCGAGAAGCCGCACGAACTACGGATTCGATTGACGCTCTCGGTGGACGTGGAGGTCGTTTGGCCTGTGAGCACGCGCGTGCTCCCCGCGATCCGGCCTCAGCCCGCGCGCCTTAACTTCGGTCGGCTCGCGCCCGGCACACCCAAGGTTTTGATCGTGCGCCTTCTCGCGAGCGACGGGCGTCAGTTCCAGGCGAAGTGTCCGCCGACCGAGCGCGGCAAGTTCATCGCCCAGGTCCAGGGCGGCGTGGGCATGCAGCAGACGATCAGGGTCAACGTAAAGCCCGGCCTCCCGCTCGGCGTCCACAACGATCAAGTGATCGTCGAAACCGGCGACAAGGACGTCCCGATCATAAGAATCCCCATAAGCATCGAAATCAGAAACCAATAAAGCCAAACCCACCCACAAATCGATACCCAAGGCGGTACCGGGTTGGATTTTTATCGGTGTAAGTGCTTGATGTGAAATGGGTTACGTCGTCATGGTGCGGCATTGGTGACGCGCTGAGGCGATTCTGGATGACAGGAGGCTGTCTGCAGAACGCCGAGAATCGGCGATTTACGGCGCTCTAGAGGCAACAGTGTTGGATGACTGTTGCAAAAAGTGCGTCACCAATGCCGCACCTCACGCGCATAAAGCGTTGTTCAGGAATCAGTTACAGCAAAAAAAATCCAACCCGGTACCGCATTGGGTGCCGGATTGGGTGATTGGGGGCGGTTGTTTTTTGGCTTTGCCTAGTCTTTGCTTTTGGCGCAGCGGAAGCCGACGTCGGCGTGGGGGAGGTCGGCGGGGCGGCGGCCCTCGGCGGCGACCATCGCGCGGTAGCGCGGGAGATCGAACGACCCGCCTTTGATGACGGCCATGGAGCCGGTAGTCCCGACGGTCCATTCGGCGACGTTGCCACCGAGGTCGAAGACCCCGTACGGGGAGCGGTCCCGTGGATGCGAGCCGACGCGGCCCACCGTTCCCGTTTGGCAGTTGCACGCGGCACGGTCCAAAGAGTTACCGAACGGGAAGTCGCGCCGGTACTTGCCGCGAGCGGCGCGCTCCCACTCGTCTTTGGTGGGGAGTCGTTTGCCGGCCCAACGTGCGTAGTGTCGCGCCGCGTCCAACGAGATGCCGGTGACCGGATGCCGTGCACTACCCGCGGCGAACCTCCACGACCCGTCTTTGGCCTGATCCCAAAGGACGGCCGTGCGCTGGCTCCGGGCGTCGATGACACGCTGGGGGACGCGCGTCCTTTGCATGGGGGCGTCGAGCGTCGCCAGAAACTCCGCGTACTCCTCGTTCGTGACTTCATGCTGATCGATGAAGAAATCATCGAGGGCGGAAACGCGCTCTTCTTCAAAGAAGCGAAGGTCGCCAAATGATATCTCTTCGCCGCCCGGGACAAAGCACATCCCTTCCGGCACCTGTTCGGGATCAACGGGCACATCGACCGCAAAGAGGGGGTCGGAATTGAGGTCGATTTGGAACGGGCAAAACACAGCGCGCCCGGAGCGGTGCTGAATCCAAACGACGTAGGTTCCCGAGCCCAAGGAAAAGTCAGGAACCGCCAACGGCGTTTTTCCCCAGTCGATGGGCGCATCCCAGTCCAACTCAAGCGACCCCCGCGCGCGCGCCGGAACACAGTAGACGTGGGCGTAAAGCGGAAGATTGCGCAGCCGCACGATGCGTTGGCCGCGCAAGAATCCGGCATACTGCTTCGCCTGAGCCGCTAAACGGCGCCCCGGGTAGTCGAGGGGCAGCGCCTCAAGCGCAGGGATAACGCTGCCGGAAAGAATGGCCGCGAGGTCGTCCGCCTGCGACGACATGGAGAGCGCGCGCCCGCTCCGGCGAAGTTTCTGAATCTCCGCGCTGAGCTCTTCCGCCTCGGCAACCCGGCGTTTCAGCGGGACAAAGCGGCGCGAGACCTCCAACAGCGCACGACCCTCGGCGTGGCCAGGCTCCAGCACGAGAACGGTACGAAGCTTGTCCTCCTGAACGCGCGGATCCGCCGTCGCGCGCGCCTGCGCGACGAGCTCACGGATGCGCTTGTTGCGGCGACTTGTGGTTGTGTAGTGCCAAACGGCGAGCGAAACGAAAGCCAAGGCCAGCGCCGCCGCCGACGCGATGAGAAGCGTCTGGTGTCGGCGTGCAAACAAGCGCGCCCGATAGAACGCACCGCGCGTCGAACCAAGGGCGACCGCGTAGGCGCGCACCGGCTTGCCGTCAAGCCACCGCTCCAGGTCCAAGCGGAAATCGTGCGCCGTCGGATAGCGCTCTTTCACGTCCGGCTTCATTGCGCGGTGCACGATCGCGGCCAACGCAGGATCGACGCGATCCTCGATCGGGAGATAGTTACCCTCTTGCGCATCGCGGATCATCTCGCGCATCGTGCGATGCGACCCGCTGCGCAACTCCTCGAGCTTCGCCTCGTAAAACGCCGCTTCGTCCTCGTCACCCGCGGCGCGGGAGGAGGCCGCAATCGTCTGCAGGTTGTCCACCCGCTTCGTCAGGCTGACGCGGCCCATGTCAATGGACGGTGCGATCGGCGCGTCGCCGTTCAGCAGGAAGTACAGCAAGCAACCGAGCGCCCAAACGTCTCCTTGCTCCGAGACGCCGCCGCGCGCCTGCTCGGGCGGCATGAGCCGGATGGTGCCCATTGCCATGCGCGCCTGCTCTTCTTTCTTGTCCGCGCCCGCGCGCAAGACGATGCGCGAACCCGCGCGTTTGAAGAGATGGCAGATGCCGAAGTCGATCACATAGACGTGAAGCGTCTTGGCGTCGAGCAGGACGTTGCCGGGTTTCAGATCGCGATGGATCACGCCGTTGTCGTTCGCGAACGCGATCGCACGCGTGACCGGCAACACCACACCGCGCAGCAGCCCGCGCAACGAGGCGAGGTGCCGCAACGAAGGGTGATAGCGCAAACGGTTCGCACGCCACAGCCCGACAAGGCTGTCGAGTGACATCGGTTTGTGCAGAAGTTCCATCGTGTAGTACGGATGGCCTTCCCACGCGCCGTGGTCAAAAATCGGCATGAGGTGGGGGTGCTTGAGATTGCCCTGCACTTCGACTTCACGTTGAAAGCGAAGTCCGTAGTTTTGATCGTCGGGGCTGCGGTGCAACACCTTCAGCGCGACGTGGCGATTGGCTCCCCAGTCAAAGGCGCGATAGATCGTCGATGAACCGCCCGAGGCAATGGCCTCTTCGATCTCATACTTGCGATCAAGGCGCATGCCCGGACGCAACACCTCGCGCCCGTCTTGGTTGGCGGCGTCGAGCGACTGCTCGACCTCGGTCTGAAGCCGCCCGTTCTCCCAGCGCACGGTGAACGTGGTCTTGCAGGAGTGGCACGTGGCCCGAAATCGAAGCCCCGGACGGCGCTGCAACTCCGCGACAGGCACGGCGTATTTCTGTGCGCACTCAGGACAAAACGCCCGCCCGGGCGCCTCACGACTCGCTTCGACCACGCCAGATGCTAACGCAGCTCGGCGCATCGGCGTAGGGGCGCCTTCTAAATCTTTACAGGTAAGGGGGTTATGAGGCTAAGTTCGAAGGCGCAACCGGTCGATAAGAAAGCACTATGTTCTGTCGAATTCTCCCGCTCGGTCTGCTCGCACTCTTCGCCGCGGCGGAGCCCGCGCCCAAGCCCGTCGAAATGGTGGCCAAGCTTGAGACCGGCCAGCGCTATACCGGCTCCAACACGGTGTCTTACGCCATCAAAACCACGGTGCGCCACGGGCAAAAAACGTCGGAGACGTCGGAGTCCGTCAAACGCACGGAGCGGTTTGTGGATCGGGTGTTGCGCGCCGGCAACAACGGCGTCATTGAGATCGAGCGCAGCTACCTCAAGTTGTTCTCGACCGTGCAGACGTCGGCGTCGGAACGGAAAACGGTGCAAAAGAGCCCGCTGAAGGGCCGCGTCGTCAAGATCAAGGAACAGCGTCGCCGTCGCGAGCTCAAGCTGGAAGGCCGCGGTTCGATCGACCCGTTCGTGCGCCGCACCGCGGGCATCGAAATCGACTGGCGCGACGTTTTGCCGGACGAGCCGGTTCGCCCCGGCGATGAGTGGACCGCCGACGTGAGCTCGCTGACGCGCCGTTTCGCGGCGTACCTCAACTGCGGAACGCGCGGCAAGATGCGCGTGCGCTACGAGGAAAACAAGACGGTCGGCGGCCATCGCATGGCGAAGCTATACATCGACTGGACGATCGAAGGGATGCGCGACCGACACCTCTACACGAAGGTCGTGGTGGCCGGTGACGTGATGTTTGACCTCGACTGGCAACGGATCGTCGACGTTGATCTGACCGGTTCCATCATCGTACGCGGCGCCGTGATTGGCGAAGATGGATCGAAGATCATCAAGGGCGAGGGCCCGGTGACGATGCGGATGTCGTTGCGGTCGGCCGACGTGGATGCTTCGGCCAAGCCCAACGACGACTAGCACCCCATTGAAAAAGTCACATGGGCTACGCGCGGGCCTCGAAGCCCATCTCTGCGTCGCGAATCCTCGCTGTAGCGTTGCTACAGCTGCGGTCCGCTCCTTGATCTCGACTCCGATCTCTCGCTCTCGCTATTCCAAGCACTTTTTCAACGGCCTGCCCAGCAGCCCATTGAAAAAGTCACATGGGCTGCGAGCGGATCTCGAAGCCCATCTCTGCGTCGCGAATCCTCGCTGTAGCGTTGCTACAGCTGCGGTCCGCTCCTTGATCTCGACTCCGATCTCTCGCTCTCGCTTTTCCAAGCACTTCTTCAACGGCCTGCTAGGCCGGCAGTCGGCCAGTCGATTCACCACCTGATCTTCGCGCGCCCGCCGGGCCGATCTCCGGGAGACAGAGGCGAAGTGTCTCCCTAGGCCGTGCCGACTCGGGTCCGACGTCGGGACAACTTCGTTGCAGGGAGAGCCCGGCGCGCTTCTAGAATCTAGGGGTGCGCCGGGCTCCTTTCGTCCTTGTTCTCTGCGGCGCGATCGGCCTCGCGGTCGTGGCGTTTGCAGCTCTTAGTCACTTGGACGCCGCGCGGCGTTCGGTGGAGCGCCGTGTCCGCTCGGAGACGACCCAGGCCCTGCGCGAGGAAGGCTACCGCTTGGCGCGGGATCTGCTCGCCGCGCTCGCGACCGCGCCGGTCGCCCGCTTTGACAAGGATGGCGCCCTGGTTCGCCCCGCGCCGCCCGCGCACGCGCAGCGGTTCGAGTCGCCCACGGGCTCGATCACCGTTTTGTATCTGGAGCGCGATCCCGAGCGCGCACTCCGCCACGCCGTCAACAGCGCCGAACGCGCGCTTGCCAAACTCCACCTCGCGCGGCGCGATCGATCGGCGCGCCATCTCCAAGACGCGCTGGCGGAGAAGTCTCTGCGGGGAACCGAGCTCGCCCTCCAGGCGCGCCTGGAAGGCTTTCGGTGGGAGGACAACGCGCCGGATGAAGCGTGGCAAGACGACGTGTCGGCTCTGCTCGGCGGCCCGCAGGATCGTTTCGCGCGCGCGCTGTTGCGACACGCCAACGTCGCCCCGGGTACACCTCGCCACGAGCGCGAGCGCTTGGTGCGGATGCGCCCACGCGAAGGATTGTTCGTCGAGAGCCGCGTTCTCATGCGCGGCATCAAGCGGGACGCGGGATGGGAAGTGCGCTCGCTGCCCCTGCCCGAGCGGTTGCAAGAAGAGGGGGTGATGCGGGCAGCGTTGCCTGATCCGCTGGAGTTCCTCGAACTGCGCGGCACCCTCGACCGCGCGCTGCTGAGGCGAATGCTGCGCGACGAGAACCGGTCGGTCGTTTTGATGTATGCGGGCGCCGCGGTGTTTTTACTGATCGGCATCGGCTACGCGCTTCTCGCCCTCCGACGCGCGAACAGGCTCGCGGTCGCCAAGCAGGACTTTTTGGCCAACGTCACCCACGAACTAAAAACGCCGCTCGCCAACGTAAGACTCTACGCCGAGTCGTTGCAGCAGGGGCGCGTCGCCGCAAGCGATCAAAAGGAGTTCCTCGCCACGATTTTGGAGGAGACCGGTCGGCTCGACGGCTTGGTCGAGGGCCTCCTCCACGTGGCGCGTGGCCCGAGCCTGCACTTCGCTCCGCTCGATTGCCAAGCGTTGCTGGTGGAGACGGCATCGCGTTGGGAACCGCGCCTGGCGCGCGCTGGCTTTACCCTGGCTCTCGACGCGCCTGCACTCCCTACGGTGCGCGGCGACAAAGAGGCCTTGCAGCGCGCGCTCTCCAACTTGCTCGACAACTCTCGCAAGTATGCACGTGACAACCCGCGCATCGAGTTGACCGGCGCGGCTTCGAACGGATCCGTGCGTTTGACCGTGCGGGATCACGGCCCGGGGATCCCTGTGGCGCATCGCGAGGAAGTGCTGCGCCCGTTTGCGCGTTTGGAAAGCGCGGATCGCAAAGAAACCGAAGGGGTGGGCCTCGGATTGAGTCTGGTCGTGGCGTGCATGGAAGCGCACGGCGGGCGCGTCGAATGGGGAGGAGGCGGAGGTGCCGCGGTCACCCTCGTTCTGCCCGTCGACGAAGGAACGAATGCGGAGAGGAAGGTGGGGGATGAGTCGGATTCTGCTCGTGGAGGATGATCCGGGGATGGCGCGCGGCCTCGGCTACAACTTGAAGGCCGACGGGTATGACGTCGTGCACGCGGCGGACGGCGCCGACGGTCTAAAACAGGCGCGCGCCGGCGCGTTTGATCTCATCTTGCTCGATGTGATGCTGCCCCAGCTCAGCGGGTTTGACGTGTTACGCCAGCTTCGTGCCGACGGGAACGAGTCGCCGGTGATTTTGCTCACGGCGCGCGGCGAGGAACTCGACAAGATTGCCGGACTGAAGTTGGGCGCGGACGACTACGTGACGAAGCCGTTTAGCTTGGGCGAGCTACTCGCGCGCATCGGCGCTCGCTTGCGACGCAGCCAGCCGGGGATCGCGGTGGACTTCCCGGCGTTGCGTGTCGAGCGCGGCACGGCGCACGCGCGCTTGACGCCGACCGAAGCCGACATCTTGCACTATTTGTGGGAGCGCGAAGGTCAAGCCGTGACGCGCGGCGCGATCTTGCGCGACCTCTGGGGTGTCGCGGAAGCATCAGAAACGCGCACGCTTGACAATCACGTGGCCCGTCTTCGCAAAAAACTCGAAGACGATGCGACGCGGCCGGTGGTCTTACAGACGGTGTCCGGCGTGGGTTATCGCCTCGCGCCTGGGACGTTAGCGGTACAGGATCGGGACGGAAACGCGCCCGATTCGTGAGTCACTAGAGGTGTCATGAAAACTTTGTCTCTTGTCCTCCTCCTGACGTTGGCCGCGCGTGCGCAAGATGCGCAAAACGCCGCCGACATTTTCTACAAGGCGTACTGGTTGGAACAATCCGGCCACGATGCCAAACAAGCCGAAGCGATGTACGAGACGCTGCTGCGCGATCACGGGAACGCGCCCGAAGCGCCGCGCGCGATTGTCGGACTGATTCGCCTACGGGTGAAGCGTGGCGACGATGTGGCGAAACTCGTCGCCCAGCTTGAGACGTATTCGGACGCGAAGCAGGAGCGCGCCCAGGCGCGACGCATTCTGACCGCACCCAAGCATGGGTTTGACCCACACCGACGTCCCGACGACTCGCCGCTGGACCAGGCGCTCAAAGACATCTACTTCCGCATCATGAATGTGAACACCGATAGTCCCATCAACGCGCAGCAGCGAACGTTGATCATCGATCTCGGTGTCCGCGCGCACGCGATGCTGGAAGCGGCGATGCGCTCAACCAACCCGACGGCGGTGCACACGGCGGCGTCGCTGGCGCTGCGCGGCGGCGCGGAGTCCAAGGAATTCTTGCGAAAATGCGTAGCCGACGACTCGATCGTTTTTCGCTCCGCCATCTTCGATGCCATGGTGAAGCAGGCGAACGGTTTCCATGGGCCGATGCTCGCCGAACTCGTGCGCGTGTGGGATTCGGCGCCGCTCCGCGTCAAGCTGGCGATGTTGAAATTAGCAAACCGCGCCACGGCATTCGGACAGTTCGATTTCTCGTACGACATCTTGCAAAAAGCGATGTCGAGCAACGATCCCAAAGTGCAGGCGCTGCTCTGGATGGACCCGATCCGCCTATCCGGACCTGTTCCGGACGCACTCGCGGCACTCATCGTCGAGCGGATCGAGAAAGATGGCTTCGAGCTGTACTCCGCGAACGGGCTGATCCCGTTGATCCGCGACGACGCTCTGGCGCCACGGATTCAGGCTCTTTTGGAGAAGGCTCGCTTGCTGCCACACCACAACGGAGAGTACGACGACGCGACGGTTCGTGTCCTCGTTCGCTCGGGACTCAATCGATTCCTTGCCGGCGACGACTCGGTCGTGGGCGCCCTGCGTTCCTACAAAAGCAACCGGGTCGCACAACTTGAGATTGTCGCCGCCTGTTTGAAACATCACCGCGGTGACTTGATGCAGCGGATTGGCGGCGGAAGCGCGCGATGGAAAGTCGGTGAGCTGCGCGGGCGGGCGATTCAGGCCATGTATTCCACAAACAAGAAGGAAGCGGAAGCAGCAACAGCCGTGATCACGCGGATCCGTGTGACGCCGAGCGAGTGGCCGAAGATTCGAGAGCTCGCACTCCGGCATAAACACATCCACGCCTACCTCATTCAGGCGGGAGGGATGAACGGTCCGAGCGAACTCATTCCGATCGTGCCGCTGGCGGATACCGAAGAGAAGGTTCGCGGGCTGCTTGCTTACGCCTCTCACTACAGCGACAACTTTCCGCTCGACGATCGGCGCAAGCTCGTCGCCCAGGTTCTGGAGCGCGCCACGCCCGCAAGTGGCGACCTGCTCTTCGCCCTAGCGAGCAAGCGTGACTACGTGGACTTAGTGGTGCAGCGCATGCTTCGCGCCACCGGCAAAGAGTGGAACTGGATAAGCGGCAAGTACAGCGCCATAAAGATCGTGACCCAGGCGTGGAGAACCAAGGACCTGGTTGGTCCCTTGTTCTATGCCCACGCCGACGATCCGCGTGCCATCATCGGTGAGCTCGCGATCGACCATGCGCGGCGCATCCAGACGCCCGAGGCTTCGGCCGCTCTCGCTCTTGCGCTCAAGAGTCCGCACAGCAAAGTCGTTCGCGCGGCGTTGAAGGCCCTGAAGGCGCGCAGCGCCAGTGAGATGCGACCGATTTTCGAACTGCTGCGGTCGGAACCATTTGCAAAGGATGCGTACGACGCGATCGAGGACGGCGGCCACCTCTCGCACACCGGTGCGATCGAGGCTCAGCTGCCGCACGTGACCGACAGGTTGGCTCGGAAGGCTTGGTCTTGTCTCGAGTCGTTAGACCCCAAACGCGCCGCGACACTCGCGTTCGAGGGCGTGAAGGTCGGTCGCAGCAGGGCGTACCGGCTGGCGGCACTGGACGTGTTGGCTCGTTCGAACGACCCGCGCCGCATGGACATCTTTCGGCGCGTGTTGAGCGAGGACCAAGACAAGATGCTCGCAGGCGGTGAAGTGATCGTCCTGCGCGCCATCGGCGACCAATACCTCCACGAGTTGGGGCCGCAGATCCTTCAGTACCTAAGGCATCCCGATCCGCGCGTCAGCAACACGGCGCACGGCGCCATCAAGCGCATCCAGTTCTATGTGGAAGCCAAAAAGATCCTCGAAAGCGCCGCGGACCGAGAAAGGGTTCGCGAGATCGAAGAGCGCGTCGAGAAGGAAGCCGGGGACAAGTAGATCCACGCCGAGGCCCTCTTCCGGTAGTGGAGGAGGGCCTTGGGCTATCGCTTCGGTGTGGCGGTCGGCGTAACCGTGAGCTTTTGCTTTTTGCCCGCACGTAAGACTTCGAGCTGCGCCGGTTGGTTCGGCGTGCAATCCGAAAGCGCTTCGGCGAGGAGGCAAGAACTTTCACACCGCTTGCCGTTGATCGACAAGATGATGTCGTTCACGCGCACGCCCGCTTTGTCGGCCGGTCGGTCGCGCTGCAGCATGGTGATCACGGCCGCGCCCTTGGGGAGGCGCGGGAAGTGGGCTTTGATCTCGGCGGGAACCGCAGTCGCTTTGAGGCCGAAGAACGCGCGGCGCACCTGGCCCTGTTTGCGTAACTCGTCGACGACGCGCGCGACGCGATGAGTCGGCTGCATGTACACGCCGCGCAGCACATAGAGGTTGCCGCCTTTGACGTGCATCTTCGGCGGAAGCGCTCCGACAACGAGTCCCGCGAGTTTGCCGTCGGCAGCGACGCACGCTGTACCGGCGCGGGGTGCGGCCTGGTTAATCGTCACCGCCACCGACAACGGATTGGCGTGGAAGTGGCCCGTGTACAGGTTGTAGAGATTGACGGGTTCGCGCACGCGCTGCAACTCGGTCGCGATGCTCAGCCCCTGCAACTTGCGCTGCGCGTGATGGCCGACCAGCGTAATCGCGGTCTTGATGGCCAGAGGCTCGTTGCGCAGCACCAAGAAGTGCTTCAACGCGATCGGAACTTTGATCAACGCGAGGTTCGTGTGGGGGTCGGTGCCCAACACGGTGGCCAGCGATTGCGTGCCGTCGTGAAACGTGACCTCGACGCGCAGGTTCGCGTTCGGGTGCAACGCCGGCAGGACGATCTCGCCGTCGCGGGAAATCGCGACGCCGGTCAGCAGCAAGCGGTAGGGCTGGTTGATCTTGACGTTGCGGAGCTGCGCGATCGGCGCGCCGATTTTCATCATCTTCAGCGCTTGCAGCCGCGCGACGTCATCGACCTCGACATGCACGACCGCCTTTTGAAGGTCCGGCAAGGTCTGGGCGATCGCGCTCGCGGAGAGCGCGCAAAGAAACAAGACGCTGCGCATTACCGGTAGTCCGACTCCGTTGCACCCGCGACCACCGGTAGCACGTTGGTGCGCGGAACAATCAGAATGCGATTGGGGTCTTGACTGCCTACCATGCGTCGAAACTCTTCGCCGTTAATCGGTCCGCGATGGGACGCGTCAACGAAGCGCTCCAGACCACGTTCCGCAGGCGAAGGCCGCGATGAGGTGGTATCCGCAAAATCAAACTCGCCAAAGTCGCTCTCCGCGCTCGGCGCTTGCGGTGCGTCGGTGTCGTCCAGCGCGCGCATCACGACGACGCCGCCGCCCACCGCCAACATCACGACGGCGGCCAAGGCGATGCGCCGGTAGAACCGCGTCGATGAGGACTCCAAGTAGAGTTTCGGTTTGGATTCAAACGAAGCGGCCGCAATGGCGGCTTGGATACTCGGTAAAACGTCGCGGGCGGTGACCGGCGGCGCCGGGCGCTCGCGCATGCACAGCAACGCGTCGTTCGCTTCGCGCATTTCGGTGACCCGTTCGCGCAACGCCGGATCGCGCTCGAGAAGAGCTTCAACTTCGGCGCGGCCGACATCGTCGATGTCGCCGGACGCGTAGTCTTCTAAGAGATATTGGATGCGGGACCGTTTCATTAGGCCAGTGATTACCTGTAGGGCCGTTTGCCGACGGCTTTCTTTACCTCAAGGAATCGGAATCGGCGCGATCTTCGCGCCGCAGGAGTTTTGTATAACGCTCGCGAAACATGGAGCGAGCTTTGTGAAGCCGCCACCGGACCGTGGCGTAGGTCACGTCCAGGATGCGCGCCACCTCATCGACAGAGAGCCCGTCGATGTCTTTGAGCGACAGGGGAACCCGATATTTATCGGGCATTTCGCTCAAAATCGTCTCCACGCGCTCGATTTTGGCCGCTTTTTCCTCGTCGGCGATCATCACGCGGCGCGCGTCCATCATCTCCTCGACCTTGTCGGTCGGGATCGACTTGTCGCGCGCGATCTTGCGTTTGTGGTCAATCGCTAGGTTCAACACGATGCGATAGAGCCAGGAGGCGAAATCCCGCCCCAGGTCGTAGGTATGGAGGGCGCGGTGGACCTTGACGAACGCTTCTTGCGCGACGTCCTGGGAACGGTCGTGGTCGTACAAAACGTCGTACGCCGTCCAAAAAGCCCGCTTCCAGTGCCGATCCACGATCTGACCGAACGCATCGGAGTCGCCCGCTTGGGCGCGTCGCAGGATCGAAAGTTCCTCAGCTACTTCGGGCGACAGATCCGCATCGTTCTCGCGTCCCCCAGCCGATTGGCTGAGCGACGAGTTGAGGCGGAGTCCTACCGATCGTGCCGACGACATCTCAAGTCCCTGTTACAAAATACCTTGCGCTGATGCGAGCCCCGACCGCCGGGCCTCCGTCTAGCCCTATTTACGACCCAGGTGTGCCGCATGGTTGTTCGGATCTCCATCTTATGTCTCTTTTTCGCCCTGGCGCCCGGGTTTTCCCCCCGCGAGCAGGCGGACACCGGCCTGCGGGCGGCGTTTTCGGCCCTGGATCTGCCCGCCGCCGCCGCGAAACCGGGGAGTTACAAGGACCCCAAAAAAGATAAGAAGTTCCGCGCCCGGGTCAACGCGGCCATCGAAGGCGGAGTGAAGTGGCTGCTGGAGCAGCAGTCGTCGTCGGGGCAGTTTCCCGGCTTCAGCGATCAGCGTGGCACGTACTACGAGCTCGGGATGCACGCGCTCTCGACGCTCGCCGTGATGAAGGGGATGGGCGATGTGGACGCCCCGCCGGTGCAAAAAGCGTTGCGCAAGCTGCACGCGTTGTACGAACGCCATCGCGCGACGATCTACACCTACGAAGTGGGGCTCACGCTGATGGTGTTGGACGCGACGTCGTCGACCAAGCCCCACCCGTTTATGGACAAGAAAAAAGCGCGCAAGCTTCTGAAGAAAAAACCGGTCAAGCCAACGGCGAAAGATCTCAAAATCGCAAGCGACTTGGTCGTTTGGATTCAACGAAAACAAAACTCCGAAGGGCTGTGGCGCTACCCGAGCGGCGGGATGGATGTATCGAACACACAGTACGCCGCGCTCGGACTTTGGTCCGCGTCGCGTATGGGCGTGGACGTTAACAAGGGCGTGGTCCGGCGCATGATGGAGCAAACTTTGGCGCGGCAGCAAAAGACCGGTCCGCGCGTTGGCTTCTATACGAATCCGATTGCAGCGCTCAAGGGAACGGGGCGGCGTTCCGGCTCGTCGATTGAAGCGAAGGGCTGGCGGTACATGCCCAAGGAGATGGTCAAGGGGCCGGACGGAAAGTCGCGCATGGTGACGTATCCGTACAGCGGTTCGATGACGTCGGCGGGCGTGGCGATTCTCGGCATCGGGCGCAAAGTCCTCGGCGCCAAAGACGAGTTTTTGCGCGGCGCCGGCGATAGCAAAGTGCGGCGCGCGATGTGGGAAGGGTTGGGTTGGATCCAAAAAAACTGGAAGCTCGACGACAACCCGGGACAGCCGGGAAACTGGCCGTTTTATTGGATTTACGGCCTTGAGCGGGCCGCGCGTGTTGCCGGCGTGGAGTTCGTCGGGTTGCACGACTGGTATCACGAGGGCGCGATGCAACTGCTCAACGATCAGCGCCCGAATGGGTCCTGGCCGAAGCGTCAACGGATGCGTCCCAAAGGCGACCAAAACGTGCGATGGTGGAGCGATCAGGTGGATACCGCGTTCGCCATCCTGTTTTTGACGCTCTCGACGCCGGGCGTGGAAACGCCCCCGCCCGTCATTACCGGAGAATAAGGAACGAGGCCGGAAGAGATGGGCCACGCCCGTCGTCTCACGAGTAATCTGGAGGTTGTTATGCGCATTGCTTTGTTCGTCGCCATCCTTGCTCTTGGTTCGAGTCCCGCCTGGGCGCGGCCGTGTTCGTCCCATGGATATTCCCATGGCCAGCGATCGCACGCCCACTCGCGGACGCGGCGTTCGCACAGCAACCACGCGCACGCCCGCCACTCGTTTCGCGCGCACACGTTTGGCAGTCATTCCAGTCACCGCTATGGGAACGGCTACGGCCGTCGCTCGTATCGTTACGGGTATACGAGGTATGGGCGCCGCGCGTACTTCCACAACGCCTGGTCGTACGGTTCGCGCTACTACCGCGCTTACCCGCGCTACGTGAGTTATCGCTACCATCGAGGCGGCTACTATGGCTCGGTCCGGCCCTACATTCGCCCGCTCAGCTTGGCGCCGTTCGTGACGCGTTTCACGACCGCGTTGACACTTGACGACGACGCATTTAGCGGTGCGGAAGCGGCGGGCGATGGGCCCGGTGATGTGAACTACGACGGCGTTCCGCACGCCCGCGCAAAGCCGGTCGGCAGTCGTTTTCTCGTCGGCGGATAGCTCGCCCGCAAGCGCGCTCGGCCGCCCGCGCGCCAGGAAAGTACGGGAAACCGTCGATCCGTCAGCCATAATGCAGACGTGGGACGCAACGACGCCGACTTAGAACTTGTGCAGCAGTGCATCGCCGGCGAGGTCGGAGCGTGGCGTCGGTTCGTGGATCGATTCGCGCCCACCATTCGCGCGCTCGCGCGTCGGTACCGCAAGCAGCACGGTATTCCGACCGACGATCCGACCCTGGACGACATCGTGCAGGACGTGTTCGTCGCATTGACGCGCCGCGACTACCGATTGTTGCGCAACTACGATCCGACCTACACCGTGAAGACGTACCTCGGTGTCATCACCCGCACCGAGGTCCACCGCGGGTTGCGGAAGAAGCGACCGCTGCTGAGCGAGCCGAGCGAGTTGGAAGCCGCGGCGCCCCCGTCGGTGGACACCACCCAGGCGGTGGAGGAATCCGAAGAGCGCGAGACTCTCTTCAAGGCGCTCGACGAGTTGCCCGACCGCGATGCCGAGATCTTGCGCCTGCGTTTTCTGCGCGAGATTGACTACAAAGGCATCGCCGCGCGGCTCGATATTCCGGAGGCGTCGGTCGGCCAGACCCTATACCGCGCCAAAAAACGCCTCTTAGACAAGCTCAAAGGCATCCTGCATCTGCTGGTGTAGCAATCCCAACATGCCCGAAATCGTCTCGGATTTCGGTGCGTGATCCCTGTGGAAATCCTTTCCGGGTAGGGAGTTAGAAATTGGGGAGGTTTCGTCCGAGGGCGCGACCAAGCGGGCTATACGAAGGTACCGGACGTCCCTCCAAGCGAGGGCGGTCGCTACGGGGGGCCTCGCCCGTCAAAAACGGGGTCAAATATTGGACCGCCAAGACATGAGCTCAATCAACGTAACCCCTGAACTTTTATCGCTTTACGCTGACGGCGTGCTGGAAAACGACCAGGCGCTCGCGGTGGAGGCTGCGCTGGCCGCCGACCCGGCACTCGCGGAGCTGAGCGACGAGTTCTTGGGCCTCAACGAGCTCTTTGGCATCGGTCCGGTCGGCGCCGAGGGCCGCGAAAACGGTTTGAGCAGCGAGCCCGAGCCGATTTCTGACGCGCTGGCGCAGCGTCTTTACGCCCTCAAGCCGGTGGCGGAACTCGCCACGTTTGAGCCCGTCAAGATGGCGCCCGTGCGGCGCGTGGCTTGGGGACAGTGGGCGGCGGTTGCCGCCGCGCTGGTGATGGTCGTGTTTGGCGTCCGCGCCCTGACCCATCGCAGCCCGGTCACGTTGCATGATTTTGCGCGGTTGAGTTTGGACGCGACCGGCGACGTAGCGCACACGCACCATCGCACGACGTTCGACAAGCGGGCCGGCGACGAACTCACGACGAAAGCGTCGGAGCGCGTCTCCTTCCGGCTTGCCGATGGCTCGATGGTAGTCCTACTGCCGAACTCGCAAGTGAGCATCGGCGAGCCGAATCAGCATGAGATGCTCACGGTGGAGCGCGGCACGGTGTTGTTCACCGTGAACGATCATGAAGATCCGCGACTCGTGACGGCGGGGCCCTACGTGCTGCATACGCGCGGCGCGAGCTTTGGCGTGAACGTTTCCGACGAGGCGACGAAAGCGATGGGTCCGAGTACCCATCGCGGGCCGCGCGTGTCGGTCACGGTGCGGCGCGGTTCGTTGAGCGTGGTCAACGGAGAAACCACGACGCTGCGCGACTACGAACGCGTGGTCATGCAGGACGGCAAGGCCGTCGAACGCGGCCATGCGTCGAGCGATCCGCACTACGGCGACCTGATGCGCGTGTTCAGCAGCGGCATGAGTCGCGAAGTGATGCCAGGCTACTTCGCCACCGAGCGCGGCGTGACCGTCATCCCTCGTACGAAGTGGGAGCGGAGTACACGCCGCGGTGCTCACGGGGCGGGAGGTCGTTCCGTTCGAACGTTCGCCGTCACCGACGCGGGCCGCGGCGCGGCGCTCGCGCGCTACCTCGTGGTGCACGTGCGCGTGGCGCGTCCGACGGCGCTGGAGCTGTCGTTTGTGCGTCCGAGTCCGGAAGAACCCGGCGTGGCTGATGTGGTGACCGCCAAGACCGACGTGGTCGGAGCGGGCTGGACGGTGCTGGCGATTCCGCGCGCGATCCTCCAAAGCGAGGACGCTGTGAAGTCGACGCGCCGGATCCCGACGGGCCGCAGTCAGCTGGTGCGGTTTGAGCTCGCAAGCGCCGACCCGAGCATCTCATTCGAATTGAAATCCAGTCTCTGGGCCGAACGCGCCCCGACGACTGGTCCCGTAGATAACAAAGACAGAAATCATCAGACCGGAAACAAGTCGCGGCCGAACGAATCGGACGCGGTAGGATCCAAGATCGGATCCAAACAGACCGAAAAAAATCCGCAAAACGCGGGTGAAAATTCGGTGGAGGTAGACCGTTGAATCGCATGAAGCAAGAACGCGGCGTCGCGCTCCTGACCGTCATTACGGCGCTCGTAGCGTTGATGGTAATCGCCGTGCCGTTCGCGATCACAATGCGCCTGGGCTTTGAGCGGAGCGAGCATAACAATGCTCGTACGCACGCGCAGCACCAGGTGGACTCGACGATGCGCATGCTCGAGGCTTTCCTCGCGCGCACGACCGAGCGTGTTGAGATCGCAAACCGCGCGAACGAATCGAGTGGGGTCAACAGTGATCCCGAGGTGGACACGCTGGACGAGATTCAGCCCACGCTGGCGCAGATGGCCACCACGCTTGGCGCGGTGCCCGAAAAACTGCGCAACGCGTACGGCACGATCCTCGGCTGGCAGGTCGAAGACGAGAACGGCAAGATCAACCTGAACGGGGCGAGCTGCTTTGCACTCGGCAACCTGTTGGGGATGAGCGTCGTCTCGACGAAGCTCAGCGAAAGCGATCGCACGATCGCGGTCGAGGACGCTTCGAACTTCCCGCCGCGCGGTTACGTGAAAGTCGGCCGCGAACTCATTTCGTATGAGTCCAAGAGCGGAAACCGACTCATGAACTGCACGCGTGGCGTGGCCGGATCCATTCCGTTCCACGGCGCGGCCACGAGCCACGCCGAGGGGCAGTGGGTCGTCAACTACGCCGCTTGGGCGATCGCGTACTACCCGGTGGCGCGCCATCCGGGCGAGTACACGCCGTTCGAGACGCTCGACGTCACCGACATCGGTCAGCTCACCGAAGGCCTCGACAGCAAGATCCCCGTGATTACGCAGGCTGACTGGGAGCGCGTGGAGCCGCACGTCACGGTGTGGAGCAAGGGCGAGGTCGCCAACGCTTGGACCAATATCCAGGCGGTTGCCGAAGGCACATCGTTGCCGAGCGGCGAGCAAGACGCCGAGAAGTTTAACTTCAAAAACAGCTATTACTTCAACACCGGCACGATCATCCGTTTGAGTGAGAAGGCCGAAACAAACGTCGAGGACGAAGGCGCGTCGCTGCGCAAAGCGATCCGCCCGCGTCGTTACGACTATGGCATGACGTTTCGCGCGAAGCCGGTGGCCAACAACGAGAGCCAGATGGAGCTCTTCGGCAAGGTTCACCGCAAGTTTGACGGTAACCAGATGCGCGTCCAGATGCGGACCCGGATGCCGATCAATGTAAACACCGCTTCGTACGAAGTGATTCGCGCCATGTTCGCCAACCTCCGCCTGAAGACGTCGCCGAAGGGCGATCGCGTGACGGGTGAAGAGGCTGGCCGTTTGGCCGACGCCATCATCAAGCGTCGCGAGTCGGGCAAGCCGCTGCGTAGCAACGAAGACTTCTTGAAGCTACTTGGCGAGCTCGAAAACCGCACGCAGACGATCAGCGCGCACGACGCGCAGGCGATCTACCGCAACGCGCTCAACTCCTCCGACTCCGACTTGGAGTTCGGAACCGCGCCGATGGCGTACCGCACGTTCGACGTGTACACGCTGCGCGCGACGGCGACGATTTCGGATCGTGGCGGTCGGCGCATGGCGCGGCGCGAAGCGTTGCGCGTGGTCGAGATCGGTTCGCAGGTCACGACGTCGCGTATCTGGGAAAGCCAGCGCGACTTCGAAGAACAGCTCATCGCCAGCAACGACCCGCGCTATTGGACGAGCGGCCCGATTAACACCGGACAGTTCGTGCGCGTAGGGATCGAGCCGTGGCCCCGCTGGCAAAAGCAGGTGTATCGTCACCTCTTCCCGTGGGATCCCTACGACCCGGTGAAGGCGGACTCTGAGAAGAAAGCGTATCGCACGACGGAGTCGAACGCGTCGCAGGAAGCCCTGAACGGAGACATCCGGTTGGCGCCGGTTCGGATGGGCTTTGACGACGTGCCCGGCACCGGTGATCGACCGGTGGAGCACTTCGACAACAACGAGTACTTGGAAGGGAACTTCGTGACGGCCGGCTATTCGCTCGGCGGTCTCGACAACGCACTGTTCGACGCAACCGCGCAGAACGGCGAGATGCGTCCCTTCTCCATCCAGTTCTGGTGGCAGCCGCAATCGAACGCGTCCAACTCGGTGCTGTTCGATGTCGGCGAGGGCCGGTTCCGCAACCGTTACTCGTGCTTTGTCGATAGCGACGAAAACGAGCTTGTGTTCTCGGTGGCCGATACCACGAACGCCCGGCGCGCGGCCGAGATCCGCGTGAACTTGGAAGAGATGGGCGGCTACAACCAGGAGATCTGGTACCACATTCATCTCGTCGCGGCGGGTTGCCACCCGTCGAAGATGGCGATGATCGTGGACGGCCGCGCCGTTGGACAGAGCAACGTGCTCACGCACCTGTCCAACAACGTGACGACGAGCGACACCACGGTGCCGGTCGAAGACGCGTCGGGCTTCCCGTCCCAGGGCGCGGTGATCATCGGCAACGAGGTCATGGAATACGAGTCCCGCAACGAAGGCGGGTTCACGATTCGCACCAACGACGACGGCGATCCGCTCGGGCGCGGTACGCGCGGTACGAGTGCTCGAGAGCACATCAACGGTTCGCCGGTTGTGCTGTTGGGTTACAGCCGTCCGATCATCGAGACCTTAAAGACCGGCGGCGCGACGCTGGCGGGCCAGCTCGGTCCGTGGTCGCCCGTTTTGGTGAACACCGTTGAAGATGCGGGTGATCCGGGGACGCCGCCGTTCCCGGCTTATGAGCCCGCGATCGTGATTCACGAGAACATGATCGAGGTCGCGACGGGCTCCGGCTCGCCGCTGCTCAACGGCGCGATGCTGCCGCTGCAAGGCGGGGGCGGCGAGACCGCGACGGTCACGCTGAACATCATGACGGTGCCGTGGGAAGCGGGCACGTTCCGCGGCTTCACGTTGCGCACCTATCCCACCGATGAGGGCGAGAACCCGACGGTGGAGAATCAGTCGCGCGGCTTCCAGGAGACCGGGTATGCGTACCTTGTCTATCTGGGCGGGACCGAAGACGACTGGGCCACGTTCGCCGAAGGCGGCAGTGAGAACGTGCGTTCGGTTGCCGAGTTCGTGCGCTACACGTTTGACGGAACCAACCTCGAAGTCGAGCGCTTAGAAGACAACGACAACTCGTCGAGCGCGTTGGAGCGCGACGGCCAAAACGACATGGTCGTGGGCTACGAGTTCATCTTCGAAGGTGCACGCTCCGGCGTGAACGCGGTGCCGATCGCCATTGTGCCGGTGTCCGCGCGTACGACCGAGTCGAGTAACTACATCAATCCGGTGGAAGAGGATCACCTCAACTACTGGACGGCACAGATTCGCAGCGAAGACGACGAGAACACGGCGTGGGAGTGGATTCGCTACAGCGAACTCTTGGCCCAGAGTGGATTCAGTTTCTTTGTGCAGGCACGCATTCCGAACGAGTTGGTGTTTACCAACTCCGTGACCGGTGCCGGCTGGCGCGACCGCGTGGTCGGCAACATGCTTTCGACCGACGTTGCAACGAACCCCGATGCGGATGATCCGGACGGTGGATTCGACGACGGCGACTCCAACCCCGGTGGCGGGGATGGTGACGACGGCGGCGGCGGCGGTGGCGGCGGCGATGGAGGCGGCGACGGTGGTGGAGGGGGCAACACGCCTCCGCCCGACGACACGCCTCCGCCGGCCGATGACGATGGCCCTGGTGGCGGCAACCCGCCGCCTGACGATACCGATCCTCCTCCGCCGGAAGACGATGGTCCGGGTGGTGGCAACCCGCCGCCGCCGGATGACGCACCTCCGCCGACCGAGGACGATGGCGAAGGTGGCGGTAACCCGCCGAGCGACGATCCGCTTCCGCCGCCGCCGGAAGATGATGGCGAAGGTGGTGGTAACCCGTTGCCTCCGGGCGAGGGTGGACCGACCCCGGATCCGGGCGGTGGCGATCCGCCGGATGACGAAGAGGATCCCGAGACACCGGAAGAGGATCCGGAGGGAGACGTTGACGAGGCCGACGACGACGAAGGACGCTTCATCTCGGGTCGCGCCGAAGCGGTGGCCGATGTGCTGCGCTTCCGCGGCGTGCAGAGTGACCGCGACCAGGACGGTCAAGTGGACGACTGGTGGGGTGAAAACCTCGATGGCGACGACGCCTTCTTGCCGGACGGTTCGCTGATCGTTCCGTGCGCCGCGACCTACGGTGGTCCGGGGCCGTCGATTAACTGGCCGCGTCCGGGTAACAACGATGATGTCACGCTGGTCAGCGGCGACGACGAGTCGCGCCAAGGCGATCAGCTCACCGTGTTTTGGTCGATGGATACGTTGGACCGACGTCTGTTCGACAAGGCGACGTTGGCCGGCACCGGCACCATTGAGCCGTTTGATTACGACGACTACCTTCACATCTGGGCGTTGAACGACCAGGTGACCGACGAGCTCGCCCCGTCGGAAGAGATCGATACGGACTCGCCGGACTTCCGCGAGTACAACCGACTTATGTCCTTCCCGTCGGGCGAAATGCCGGACAACGTGGACAACTTGAGTCGCCCGGTCATCGGCTCTTCATTCGGCGGCGACAGTTCGCCGGGTGTTGTGGACGAGGTCTTGGGCCACGCGCGCTCCGTGCGTCATGCATGGGTCGTGTCGAGCGCTGAAATCTCGGACGAAGAAACAACCATCTCATGCAACCCGGCGGACGGAACACCGAGCGTAAGCGACGTGCCGGCCGCACCGGGTGTGATTCGCATCGGCGAAGAGTTGATCGTGTATCGCTCGGTCGAGGTGGATGGCAACTCGTTGCAATTCTCCGACTGTATCCGCGGCGTGATGCGTTCGCGGGCCCGCAACTTCCGGATCGGCACGCCGATGGAGCCGATGTTCGGCATCACCGTAGGTGTCTTGACGGAGAGCGCGACCGAGAGCGGCAACCAGATCGTGGGCGAGGGCCTGGATCGATTCCCGCGCACCGGCGTGGTGCGCTTGGAGGACCCGCGCGAGGATCGTGCGGAGTTGCGGTTGTACACGAGCAACGAGAGCAGCGCGTTGAGCATGCCGATCGGCGACACCGGTGCGGGCTTGTTCATCGGACGCTATGGCACGGTGGCGCAGACGTTTGAAGCGGGCATGCCGATCTTTTGGCAGCCGGTTCGCTTCTGGGATCGCTTTGCCGAGTACAGCGACAACCCGGAACTGAGCTTCTGGTCGATTTCGACCGAGCTGACGGACGCGTACATCAAGCGTATCTACTGGGAGGAGGGCCAGTTCCCGCCCAACGTTAACGTTCGCGTGGTCGCGCGTCTCAACGAGACGGCGCCGTGGAACGCCCAGTCGCAAAACGTGATCTTCCTCAGTCGGGATGGCGACAGTTCGGGAACGAGCATCTCGTCGCGCTACGACAGCAGATTGAAGAAGCAAAACCCGTTGAGTTTCCTCCGCGCCATGGAGGACCCGCAGGGCGACAACTTAGTGAACCTGCAGGCGGACAAGGTTGAGTGTCGAATCTTTGTGATCTTCGAAGAGGGCGCGTTCAACTGGACCGACATGTCGGCGGTGGGCTGGAAGCAGTCGCCGCGTCTCGACAGCTTTGGCATCGAGTACGTACAGCAGAACCGAGTCCGCCGTCATATCGATAAGTAACCGATAGCAAGACGGACTTGGTCAAGAGACCAAACAAAAAGCCGGGCGCCCATGCGCCCGGCTTTTTTCGTCGCCTTTATGGGCGGGCGGCCCGAAGGCCGCCCCTTGGTCCTCCGCTCAATCGTCGGTCTGCGCCACCAGTGCGGGCAGCGAGAAGAACTCGGCGACAAACCCGTCCGTCGTGCCCAGGCCCGTCTCGCCGACGATGTCTTCAAACGTCGCCTCGCCGAGAAACGTCCCGCCAATCACAACGGTGCCGGCCAGCGTCGCGGACGCCGCGAGTCCGGTGGCGTCTCCGTTCGGACCGCCGCCGCGCGCTACGCGTTTCGCGACGCCGTTGCGGTCATATTGCACGACAAACATGTCCTGGTTCGTGCCGACCAACCGCTCCGCCTGAAACGTCGCGAGCCCGCCGCCAAACCGACCAACCACCGTGACGCCGCCATCCGGCATCGCCGTCATCGCGTGCGGAAACACCGTGGCCACATCGTCGCTCCGCCGCAACCAGCGCAGCGTGCCCGTTGAGTTGTAACGCGCCAGATACATGGCGCTATCGCCGAGCGGCGCCGCCAACTGCGAGGGCCCAGCCGGATGCGCAAACGTCGCCGCGCCTACAAAGGCTCCGGTCACAACAATGTTGTCTTCGACCGTCGTGATCGCCTCCAGCGACACGTTCGCGTTGCCATCGCGCCGGAACCACTCCGCGTTTCCGGCCGCATCGAGACGCGTGAGGTAGACGCCGCCGCCGCCGTCCGGCGCCGCACCCGGCGCACCAACGCCGGTTCCGCCGATGACCAACGCGCCCCCAGCCAAAGCAGCCAAGGCGCGCGCGCGACTCGTTCCGTCCGGTGCGGCCAACGCCCACAAAACGTCACCATCGGGCGCGAGGCGAGCCACAAACCCAATCGCACCAAACCCGGTCAGCATCACAGGCGCGGCACCGCCGCCGCCGGCCGACGGAACGTCTACGTCGCCGCCGGTAAACTGCCCGGCCACAGCGAGCGTTCCGTCCGGGAACACAACAAGGTCTTCGGCCTGGTCGTCGCCGGCGCCACCGAGGCCGCGTGCCCACAAGATCGCGCCGTCCGCATCCAGCCGGACCACGTACACGTCGCGCTCACCACGCGGCGCGAGCGCGATCTCTTCCGGCGTTCCCGCGTTGAAAAACAAGGTGTCGCGAAACGTCCCGATGACAACGACGCCCGCGTCCGGAAGTTCCTTCACGCGCAGCGCTGTCGTCTCGGCCGCGCTTGCGGGCTGCACGGACCATCGAATCGTGCCATCGTTGCGCGTTCGCACAATCAACGCCTGTGAAGACGTCGACGATACAGACTGCAAAAACGTGACGTCGGTCTCGGTGACACCGGCCGCCTCGAGCAAGTTCAAGTCGGCCGCGATCTCAAAGTTGCCGACGATGGTCCGCTCGCCGTTCAGGTGAGCCGCGACACCGGTGACTCGATCGTCGCCCGCGCCGCTGATCACAAACCCGGCGGGCACGGAACGAATCTCAAACGAACCGATGCTCGTCGCGGTTCGCGGCACACCAAGCCCGTCATCGACCACCAAAATCACGCGATAGTTGCCGATCGGCAGCCCGGAGGTGTTGGCCACAACCGTCTGCGGGCCGTCCAGCAACGGACGATCTTCAAACAGGACGACGCGATCGTTGCGGGTCCCCGTATTGCCGTCCATATCCAAGAACAAGGACGCCGTGCCAAATCCGTCGCTGGTGCTCGCTTGCCACTCGATCGAGATCTGCGCTCCGCGCACGACCTCCACGTTTTCCAACGGGCTCAGGATCGATCCGTCAGGGACCTGGCGATCGATCACAGAGACCATGCCGCCCGCAAATGTATTCACGCGATTCGCGCCGTCCGTCACCGTTCCAAAAATGGTGTAGGTCCCCGGCGGAACAGCCTGCGTTTGCCAGAGCTGGGAGAACAACTCGCCGCCTTGGACGGTCACCGTGGGCGAGATCAAGATTTGATCGTCGCGCGTGGCTGGGTCGCCGTCTCGATCCGCAATGATCGTGACCAGCGCTGGACTATCGTTGTCCTGCACGAACCCGTCGATAGAAACGTTGCGCCCGACGGTAACGACCACATCCTGGCCGGGCGCATTCAAAACAAGCTGTGGCGCCTCGCCTCCTGAGCCGCCGCCGCCGCAGCCAACACCGACGCTCGTAAGGAGCGCCATCCCAAAAAACAAACCCCGACTTAGGCATCCGCGGTTACGCATTGGATCCCCCTCTCGTGGCCCGTCTCTTTCGGTGGCGGAGCACCCCACAGGATCCGATCCTGTTCCGCCGGTTTCAATGTAACCGGGAACGAAGTAATGCCAACTCCGTTTCGAGGACGCGATGCGGTGTCAGTGGGCTGTCGAAACGGGAAACGTGCCCTACAATCCTCGGAACTCTAGGGATTGGAGATTGCGATGAAGTTTAAGCTCGACCGGTACATGATCCGGCGAAAGATGTTGACGATTCTCGGGGCGAGTTTCCACGTCTACGATCACGAAGATCAGGTCGTGGGATTTACGCGTCAAAAAGCGTTTAAGCTGCGCGAAGACATTCGCGTGTACACCGACGAATCGAAATCGAAAGAACTGTTGTCCGTCAAAGCCCGGCAAATTGTGGATTTCAAGGCGGCGTACGACATCGTTGACCCCGAACAGAACAAGAAAATCGGAGCGGCGCGGCGCAAGGGCTGGTCGTCGATTTTCCGCGACGCGTGGGAGCTCTTGGACGAAGACGACAACGTCGTCGCGAAACTCCAGGAAGACAGCGCGATGAAAGCGACGCTACGCAGGTTCTTGTCAAATCTGATTCCGCAGTCGTATCACCTCACGAGCTCGGACGGCGCGGAGCTGGCGACCATGCGCGTCCGCTTCAATCCGTTCATCTACAAGCTGATGGTGAACGTGAAGTCGGACGCGGCGATCGATCGCCGCGTCGTCTTCGGGATGGCCGTCCTCGTGGCCGCCATCGAAGGCCGCCAGCAGTAACGCCTCGATGTCGCAAGCACAAGAACCGGAAGCCTCATGTCAATGCGGCCGGAGCTTTCCGGTCCGGCTGGAGCAGGTGGGGGGCATCGTGAACTGCCCGTCTTGTGGCCAAGCCGTTGAGGTTCCCGGATTGCGCGACGGGATGTGGACGGGCCTCAAAGTGCTCGCGGCCATCGTGTGGGCCGCGAGCATCGCTGCTGTCTACGTCCATCACGGGATGATTCCGGCGTTGGGGACCGCGGTGATCGTGGCATTGATGATCGGGCTGGTTTCGCTGGCGTCGTAGGCACCCGGGACGGCGGGCGCCCGCGCCGGATCGAGTGGACGACGCGAGATCTTCCCGCGGCACATGACAGGGAGGCTGTCAGGGAGAAGGCACGTCCTCCAGCCGCCCGGCCCGGCGGAGCCCGGCCCCGAATCGAAATTTCCGCGAGAACCCCGAGCGAAGAGCTCGAAAAATCGCTACCCTGAACGCATGGTGGACAAGCTCCCGCCCCGAGCCCAATCGTTTGCATCTCTGATGACGCGGATTCGAATCGCGTCGAAGGCCGTCGTCCGCGTTGCCGACGTTTGCGCGGCGGAAAGGGATCTCTCCAATGCGGAGATGACTCTTTTGAGCGCGTTATCGGCCGTCGGCGATGCGACCGTGCCGGATGTCGCGAGGCTCCGTAAGCTGAAGCGGCAGTCGATTCAGGCCACCGCGGACCGTCTGGTCGAGCGGGGGTTCATCAAGATGGTGAAGAACCCATCGCACGCGAAGTCGATGCTGATGCGCACGACCAAGCAGGGCAAAGCAGCGCAACGACGAGTGGATCAAGTCGCGGCCAAGAGCATGGCCGAAGCGGCCAAGAGCTTCAAAAAAGCCGACCTCGACCAAGCGGTCAAGCTCCTCGACGACATCGCGGCCAAGCTCGAAAGCCAGCACCCGTCAGAGTAGAAAAAGCGGAGCAGCAGGCGCGGAGCCCCAACCGCGGAGCCCCAAGCGCGGAGCAGGCGCGGAGAGGCGAATAGACGCCAACAAACCAGCCGCTACAATCCCACCGACGAGCAAAAACCAAAACGCGAGAGTGGCGGAACTGGCAGACGCGCAGGATTTAGGATCCTGTACCGCAAGGTGTGGGGGTTCGACTCCCCCCTCTCGCATTGTGTTGCCCTGTAGAGACTTACGCCGGCGACGGGCTGCCGGTCTTGACTGACGAACGGCACGTGTCCCCCCGTCCGTCCCTAGAAAAAACTTTCAGTCGCACAACGCTGCGACAAAGCCGGCGACCGCTTCGACCTCCGGGACGTCCGCTAGCCCCGCGCTAAACCAGCGCGCCGGCACTTTCGACATCGCCACCCACAGGGAGGCGCCAGGCTGATCTTTTTGCGCGATGGCACCGAGAACCGCCTTGTCTCGCCTCCAAGTCGTCCAGCCTGCCGTGACGGAGTCTACGTACGCCTCCGCTCGCTGGACCACGTCCGGTCTGATCTGTCGACACGACTCGACAAGGATCCTATCGAAGCTGCCGCCGTCCAAGTTGTTCGGTGCGACCCAGAGGCCGACACGCGGAGGGCCCGCTACGACCTGACCGGCTAGGATGTTCGCGGTCTGAGGGAACAACTCTCCGTAGGTTGCCGAAAACGCCTGCGCGCGCTCCTGTACTTCCACCTCGTCAGCGTCCACGAGTGCTCCAAATCCACGAAGCGCTCCGTCGGGCACTGACTCCATGAATCGCGTGCCGATCGTTCCGAGGACTGAGGTCACGCCCTGCAGCGACTTGATCTCGAGCCAATCGTTATCGCGTCTCAGGTACGTCGAGGGGCCGACGGACGGATGAGACCAACGAGAAGCCCAGCGGATTTTCGGGACCATCGGCTCCGGGTACACGACACGCAGCGCCTCCGGAAGTTCGTCCGGGTGTCCCTCGAACGGTTCCCAATGGGTGAGCACCGTGATGATGTTCGAGAGCGCGACCTCTTCGTGGGCGCCCTCGCAGAGCACGATCGACCAGCTCATGCGGAGCGGCGCAGGTCGAGCCCGATACTGTCCCGGAGCTCGGCCGCCTCGTTGGCGTCGAGCACACGCGCCTTCTTCGTCTTGGTCCGCGCGCCGAACTGGATGATCCGAAGATCATTCGCTTCTTGGCACACTTCAATAAGTGCGTCTACCGCTTCGAGGTTGTGCGTCGTCGCAACGATCTGCACGTCCAAGTCGCGCGCGGATTCGACCACGAATCTTAGGACTGACCGCAGCGCTCCCGTGTGCAGGGAGACGTCAATCTCATCGATGAGCAGAAGTCCGCCCGCTGTCCAGGCCATATGGGAGCCGATCGTCAGCGCTTTCGAAAAGCCGTCACCAAGGATCTCTGCCGGGATCGATCCGAGCTCAGAGTGTAGTACGCGAACGAATGCCTGCCTGTCCTCGCGCGCGCCGATACGGACTCCGGTGACAGACGGAACGAGGTTGCGCAGCATGCGAACCACGGCCTCTTCGTCCCCGCGCTCTTCGACCTTGGTCCACATCGGGGCAAGCGCCGTCGTCGGGCTCCGATGTGACGCTACGCCCTCGTACCGGCACGGATACTCGACGTCAGAGTTCGGATTCGCGACGTGCAACTTCTTCGGCGTAACCACGAGCGTGCCCACATCGGTCTTGGATCCATGTTTCGTCTCGAAGCGGTACCGGGCGAGAACCGTGTCTTGAGCCTTGCCCTTCTCGGAATCCAAGGCGATCGACGTTCTCGACTTGTCACGCCGCACAACAAGATTCCGCAATGCTCCGTTCCACGCACCGCGCAGCGAAAACTCGTCCCGGTCGTTTCCAGAGAAGTACCAGTCGATCATATCGATGACGTGGCTAGCTGCGCCCGAGGGGGGCGTGCCGCGCTGTCCGAGATTCTCCAGCAATAGCCTGGCGTTCCCGGCGCCCGAGAGCAGGAAGAACGCCTCGAGCAAACTGGTCTTCCCGACTCCGCCGGGGCCAACGATCAAGTTAATCCGGCTCAGGTTCTCCAGCCTTAGGCCGTCAATCCCCCGGAAGCCTTCCACGGCGATGTTCCCAAACATATGCCCCACTATCCCATGCGACTCCGTTCGCGCAAATACTGGTCCTCTAGTTGACACCCCCGCCGCGTAGAGCGTTCTCAACTGCCCGAGCGGCTTTCTGCCGGTCTTCGCCGCACCAATGGGCGTACCGCATCGTCGTTTGGATCGACGAGTGGCCGAGGATCCGCGACACGGTGTGCAACGGAACACCGTTCTGGATCGCGAGGGACGCGTAGGTGTGTCGAAGGTCGTGGAACCGCAGCGACCGGGCCTTAAACGCGGCGAGCGCCCCGCACGTGTCCACGGCCTTCGCGAAGTCACGCCGCACGGCCTGTACGCTCCACTGGACGCCGTCCCTCGTCTGGAACACGCACTCGTCGCCGTCGATCCGTCGGGCCGCCTGCAACGCCTGCAGGGCCTTAAGGCGGGCCACGAGGTCGGACGTCAGCGGGACGGGGCGTCCACGGTTGGTCTTGCTGTTTTCGGCGCGGATATGGACCTCAGCGCGCTTCCAGTTCACATCGCGCCATCGAAACGAGCGGACCTCATTCCGGCGGCAGCCCGTGCCGATGGCGAACGCGATAAGCGTTCGGAACCGCTCCGGCGCGGCGGCGATTAGCGCGCGCGCTTCGTCGGCGTCGAGGTAGGTCTCGCGTGCGTTGCCCGTCTCGTTCCACCGCTCGATGCCCCTCGTGGGGTTCTCTTTCGCGTAGCCCTCCCGGATCGCCCAGCGGTACAAGCCCGAGATCGCGGCGAGGTACCGGTTCACGGTCGACGTTGCGCACGGCTTGCCGCGTGGACCCGCGCGCAGCAGCTTCGTCACGAACCGCGACACGTCACGCTGCGTGATGTCGCGGAGGGGGAGCTTCGCCCAGCCCTCTTTTGCCGCGTAGTTCAGGCGTGGGCCGTCCGCCGCAATCGTCGTCGCCTTCTTTCGCGGAGTTGCGTATTCGAGGTACAGCGGCACCGCCTCGCGGAACGTGAGGTTCGGCCCGAGCGGGTCGCCAAAGACCTCTGCTAGAACTTCCTCGACCGGTCTGCGCAGACCGAGTTCAGCTTGGACTCGTGCGAGGAGCGTGTAACCGATCGTCTTCGTCGGGCCCGCTACGCGCTCGTACTCACGTCCCTTGTGACGGCTCCGGTGGCCCCCGCGAGCACGATAAGCACACGTCTTTACGCTGTTGAGCGTGCGCCCGAAAGAGTGCAGTCGCGTGGCGGCTACCGGGTCATATCTTGAGTTTCGTGATCCGAGCAAGTAGCCGTTGCGACTATTGGATCGGCGTGAAGAGTTACCCGTTTAGATTAGGCCGAACGGCTCAATGAAAACGTTTCCGACTTTTACACACGCGCAAGCAGGAGCACGTAGGCCGTACATAAGGAGTCTCAAAAAAGAGCCTGGGCGCAAGCGAATATGAAGGGGACGATATCGATGGGCATTTGCAAATCAACTCAGCGGAATAACGACATCACATTCTGCGTCAACAAGAATGGAGGCACTGGCGGAGGAAAAGCCGCTGTAACGATAAACATTGCCAGCTTGGCGGCTCAGCTCGCAAAGATGGCGGATGAAAAAGCCGACCTCGAACAACAATTTGACGAGAAAAAGGCGGAGATAAAGGAGGGGCTATGCGACTAGCTACGTGGTTTACCATCGCAACTCTGATCATTGGCACAGCGAGTGGATGCGGACCGGGGACGGAGGCCGCTGGGCCAAGCGTTCCGAACCCAAGTCCGAGGTTGCAAGCTGCGATGCCGTTTGAGAGTGCGCCGTTTAAAGCGCAGTCTACCGGTTGGGCGCGATCAGATAAGCTCTACGGGTTCTTCTGCTATTCAGGATCTCAGAATGTGAATATCCGCCCGGTTCCTGACGACATAAGCGGCCTTAGGCTCGATGTTACAACAACACACGCGGCCCAGGGGATTGCCGTAGGCGAGAATTCGTCCGGCGAAGTTTTTGTCATTGTTCTCGAAACGGACTATGCCGCAAAAACGGGCAGCCTGCATTGCTACACGGACACGGACAATAACGGCATGCCGGAATCCGAGTCCCGCACGATCGCACAGCTTACTAACGTTGGTCTATGCGCGCTGTCGTTTCATGCGGAGAGTGGGACCCTCTATGTCGTTGATATCGAGAGTTCGAGCGTCCTCCAGTTTCAGGACACAAACGCTGACAAGGTGCCGGACGACGAAGCTCGTGTTTTTATCTCCCCTGGCGCATTAGCCGGAGCCGGATTCGAGCCAACTCGGATTCAGAACGCGACGGCAACCAGTGTTGAGGTCGTCCATAAGGAGATTAGACCGCGCCGCTTCCATAGCCTTTGGAAACGGTTTTCTGATTCCGATGGCGATGGATTGGCGGACACGGTTCAAACCGCGGCGGAACCGGTTCGAGCGTATGCCAGGATCTCAGGCGCAGTGCGTGATGGCGCTACGACGCTCAAGGTGTATTCGACGACGCCAGGGACGTTTAGTGTGCGCGACGAAAATGGAACCGTACTGGGCTCCGTCGTCGTGACACCGCCGGAGCGCCCGGTACTGACGCTTGTCCGTCCTGCGGTTGCTGGCGAGGCACTGGAGTTGCTAAACGAAGCCACGCAAGACTCCAAGGAGATCGTCGCGGTCGTCGCGGCCAACACGACGCTCATTACTGGTGAAGAGTTGATCTACCCGGTATTCGGCGGTTCTTTTACATTTTATGGCGAGCAGATCACTGGTGGCGAGACGGTTGAAGCTAGGCTCACGACGGCGTCAGAAGAAGACGGCTGGACGACGTGTGTCGTTACGGGGCATACGCTCAGTTCACTGACGATCAGCGTTCCCGTTCTCGCTGCGAAGCGCATAACAGTGTTTTTCAGGATTCGCACCGCAACCGGAGGCGAGTGGACAATCCGAACGGCTGTCAATGGTGCCCCTTAAAATACGGAATCGGGTCAATCCGCCATCGTTCATTACTTCGGCGGTTGCACGTCCAGCACTGCCGACGCTGTTCCCCACCATGCTTCGAACTCTGTTCCCGTGGGGGGGCCTCCGAGGATTTCTCTTATCCATGCTTCGAACGCGGCTGCATCGTTCGGGTTCGTCGGGCGCGGTACGTTTCGTTCGCTGAAGATCAGCTTGAGGCCGAAGACGCCGACCGGGGGATTGACGATGTCGAATTTCACTTCGCCGTGTTTTGCGACCGCTTTGCCGCCGCGATTTTTGACGTCTTCGCTTGAATGCATCGCGTTGATGTGGATCCAAGGCGCTTTACTCTCACCGGACTTCGGAATGAGTGCGAACACATACGGGTAGAGCGCGCGGCCGGACGTGTTGCGCATCACGACCTGCACGCGGTCGTCGCGGCGGAGTTGCGTGGCGACCTGTGCGACCAACTGCTTGCTGCCGTCGGCCACCTGCAGGGATTGCACTTGCAAAACTTCGAGATCGATCAGGCGCTCGTTGCGTCGCAGCGAATCGATTTGATGGATGATCGCCAGCGTTCGGAGGCGTTTGCCTAGCTCATGCTCCGCCACCGTCAGAATGGGTGTGCTCCCGCCGCGCGCAAAGACTTCGACGTCTGTTTTTTTGCGCGCCAGCGCGAACACGTGCGGATCGCTGCCCGTGACCGCAGGAATCGAAAGATGGCCCGGAGCGGCGGAGGCGGTGCGCCAATGCACCGCGAGCGGGGCGACTTGGACTCGATCGAGCCGTGCCAGTGCAGTCGCGGGCAGCGTTACCGACGACGACAAAGCAACCTGGGCCTCGTGCTCGTCGACGGACTCGACGCGACCGACCGCGAGAGGCGAGACGCACGCACACCGCGAAATCACATCGCGATAGAACTCGACGCGAGCGCCGGCCGACAAGCCGTGCTTGGTTCCTCGATTGATGCGTACGGTCGCGCCGTCGATCGCGAGGATCGATCCGTACTCGTTTTCCGCTTCGTTTTCTCCATGACGCGCGAAGAGCCCTCCCGTCCGCTGCGTCCCGCGTAGGCGCGGCCGCTGGAGATGTGGTTGCCGGCGCTTCGCAAGACGTCGCGCCGCGTCGGAAAACACTTGTTCGAACGTGGCGCACGAATCCGCTTCCTTCATCGCCGCGATCATCGCCGTCGTGAAGTAACCGCCGTCATCGTCCTCGGCGGCCTTTTGTCGGTCGTCGCACGCCGTCAGCGTGACGTGGCTTGTGCTCACGGGTTTATCCGAAGAGAAAATCGGAGTCGGCGGTCCCGCGCCGCGTTTGCTTTCCTCCCACCCCGTCGGCGCTCGCGCGCGCACCGGATCGCGGTCGATCGACCCCGAGTGGCACGAGTCGGAAATCAACACGACGCGCGCACCAGCGGCGGCAAGTTCGGCAAGCACACTCTCGACGTCGTCGTCGCGGATATCGTTGCGCCCCGCAAACGTTCCGTCGTACGGAATCCACGTCTCGTCCAAGTTGTCTTTGAGGTCGGGGCTACCCGCATTTTCGTCGCCGTCTTGGTCCTCTACGCGCGAACCGTGCCCCGCATAGAAGATCACCACGATCGGGGCGGCGCCGGCGAGATGCTCTTGCGCCATGCGCACCTGTTCCACAAGTTCTTGGAACACGCGTTCGATCCCCGCGCGCGTGGCTTCCGCGTCGAGCAACATTGCGGATCGTTCGAAACCGAACCGATCGCGCATCACCGCGTGCATGCGCTTGGCATCCGCGACCGCGCCCTTGAGCTGATGTTTGGATTCGAGCTTTTCGTACGCATTGATACCGATGAAGACGCCGATGCGATCCCATGCGCCCGTTTTCGGAAACATCCTTGTCGCCCCGCGCCGCGTCGCGATCCCGTACCACACGATCCCTATGGAGGTGGCCACGAGCAGCAACACGATGACGATTCGGTTCCGCATCCGCCGATCGTACGCAAATACTCCGGTCGGTCCCGGTGCGAATTCTCTACGATGGAAGGGTGAGAGTTTGGATTGTGCTGCTCGTGCTGGCGGTGTGCGCCTGCGGGAAGGAAACACCGAAACGCAAGGCGCCCAAGGCAGGCGCGGGTGCGGCGAAACAGCCGACGGCCGACAAGCCCGCCGCTGCTAAGACTGCCGCCCCCGAGCCCGCGCGTTTTGTCGCGAAACTCGGGGCCGACGCTGGGGTTACGAGCGTCGCCATGTCGGCCGACGGTCGCGTTCTCGTGACGGGCGGCGATCGCGCCGCGCACGTGTGGGATGTTGTCGCGGGACGAAAGATCCACGACCTAACAGCGCGCCGCGGTCCGACGGCTTCCGTCGCACTTTCCGCCGACGGTTCGGTCCTGCTCACCGGTAGCACGGATGGCGCGGCGCACGTGTGGGACGGCAACACCGGCGAACCCAAACGGGAAGTTAAGGTGAAGATGCGCGCCGTGACCGCGGTCGCACTGTCGCCCGACGGAAGCCGCGCGATCATCGCTGGCGAACACGCCGTCGCCGTCGCAGACCTAGCCTCTGGCAAGAGCCCGAATTCGATCAAGTTCCGCGGCACGGCAACATCGGTCGCGTTGCTGGGTGCGGATCGATTCGCTGTCGGAAGCAGTGACCATCGCGTTCTCGTCTACGAGATCGGTCGCGGCAAGAGACCGGTTGTGTTCTTGGGACACACTGGCGCCGTCACGTCGATCGCGGCATCCGCGGATGGACAGCTCGTCTTGAGCGGAAGTCGCGACAACACCGCGCGGCTATGGAAGGCCGGCGACCGCACGGAACTGCGCCGGTTTGTGGGACACGGCGGCGCCGTGACGTGCGTCGCCTTGTCGCCGGACGGACGCCTCGTGTTGACGGGCAGCGACGACGGTACGGTACGGCTCTGGGACGATGCCGGACGCGAGTTGCGACGCTTCGTCGGGCACGACGGTGGTGTATCGTCGCTCGCGTTTGGTCCGTCCGGCGTCGTCCTCACCGGCGGAAGGGACGGAACGACGCGCTTGTGGACCGCCGAGGGCCAGGAGCTTTGCCGACTGGTGAGCGCGCCGCAAGGTGAGTGGGCCGTCATTGACTCGTCGGGCCGCTACGACGGGTCGAACGGCGGGGATGTCGACGGTATTTTCTGGGAGGCGGGCGGCGCGTCGATCTCGTTGGGTCAACTCAAGGACCGCTACTACGAACCGAGTCTCCTCGCAAAAAGTATCGGTTTTGATCGCGAACCGGTGCGCGACGTCCCGCCGTTGACGAGTGCCGATCCGCCGCCCAAGGTCGAGGCGAAGGCGCAAGGCACAAAAGTCGATGTCGAAGTCACCGACCGTGGCGGCGGCGTCGGCCGGGTCGAGGTCAAGATCAACGGCAAGGAGGCTCGCTTCGATGCGAGCGCGGATCTTGCGAAGAGCGAAGGTCTCGATCTCGCCGGTGATCCGCGTTTACGCGACGGCGAAACCAACGACGTCGAGGTCACCGCGTACAACGCGCGTGGCGACATCGGGTCCACGGGCGGATTGTTCACGGTCGTCGCGCCAGGCGAGCCGGACACATCGCCCATCAAACTGTGGGCCGTCGTGGTCGGAGTTTCGGAGTACGCGGGGGAAAACATTCGGTTGCTGTACGCGGCCAAGGACGCGCACGACTTCGCGAATGCGATTCGGCTGGCGGCCGGATACGAACCGGTGTCGATCAAAGACGTTGGCAAAAATAAGGCGCCCGAGAAGGCTGTGAAGGAACCGATGTTTGCCGAACTCAAGATCGTCGAACTGACGGACGCCGCCGCGACGCGCGACGCGATCAAGTCGGCGCTCGAAAAGCTCAAGGGCGCGACCGCAAACGACGTCGTGGTCGTATACATGGCGGGGCACGGCGTGACCTACGGCGAGGAGTACTACTACCTGACGCAGGAGGCGAAGTCCGGCGACGTTGCCGAGGCTGGTGTGCGCGAGACGGCGGCTCTGTCGGGAGACACGATCACAAACCTCGTGAATCAGTCGGCCGTGAAGCACCAGGTGATGATCTTGGATACCTGCGCGGCGGGTCAGATTCTGTTCAACGCGCAGCGCAAGGCGCCAACCTCAGCGCGCAAGCGCGCGTTGGAACGACTCAAGGATCGCACGGGGTTTTTCGTGCTCGCGGGATCTGCCTCCGACCGCGTCAGCTACGAAGCGTCGGTGTTTAAGCAGGGACTGTTGACCTACGCGCTGTTGAGCGGCATGAAAGGCGTGGCGTTGCTCGATAGCGGGCTTGAGAATGCCCCCGAGCCGAGCCCGGTGCGCGATCAGCCGCTCGCGGTGCCGACGCAGCCGCAGCCGCGCGAGGTCGACGTCTTGAAGCTGTTCCGGTTCGCCATCGAAGAAGTGCCTCGTCTCGCTACGCGCATCAAAACAGCCGACGTCCAGCGTCCCCAGCTCTCGATGCCGAAAGCGGGGAACTCGTTTCCGATCGGTTTGCTCGGCGCGGCCGAACTCGACAAGATCAAGTTGGAGAGCGAGCGTGCTGTGTTTGGGCAGTGTGTTTTCGTCGACGCCGACGAACTCGGCGATCCGCTGGATCTTGTTGGGCGTGTCGAGTTTGGCCTGAACGGCGACGACATGTTTGTGTTCGTAAATGTGCGCCATATCCCCGCCGCTTATTGGGTGTCGGGGAGCTACGCACTCGATAAAAACGATGCGAGTTTGGTCGATGTCGCGTTTCGATTGCACGGTCCGGCCCCACTGGGTGACGGATCAGCGCCGATGACAATCACCGGACCAAGAAACGACGCGGACGCACTCGCAAAAAAGATCGTCGAGCGGATCGCGGAACGGTTTAAGACGGCCGGGCGCGGAGTCGATCCCCCGAAGCCAGCCGCTCCCTTGATGGAAGTCACCGACAGTCCGGACCCGGTTGGCGTCGGCAAAGAGGTGACGTACCAGATCTCTGTCTTGAACACGGGCGGACAGCCCGCGCGCAACATCGCAATCACGTGCGACTACGAGTCTGTGGCCGAGTTTGTGTCGGCGGGCGGTGCGACCGACGGGACGGCGAATTCCAAGACCGTTAGGTTCGAAGTCCTCTCCGAGCTCGCGCCCAATGCAACCGCAACGTGGCGCGTCGTCTTCAAAGCGAAGAAGCCCGGCGATACGATGTTGACAGTCCGGCTCAACTGGACCGGAGCGACGCAGAGAGTCAAGGAGACGGAGAGTTCACGGTTTGGCGGCTAGCGCCGCGTGCGCTCTTGCGCGTCATCTTGCGAATCTAGCGTCCATGCGGCCCGCACTTGGCTCAATTTGAGACACGATGCAAGCGTGCGCACTCCGCGGCACCAAAAGCGCGAGCGTCGCGGACCGAAAATCAGAGCATGGCAACTTCGATGGTGGAAAAGCTCGCTCGGGAATACTTGCACTTGGTGGACGAGGGGTGGTCCCCGGATCTCGAAGAGTTCTTGGGGCGCGTCCCCAAGGACATGCGCGATCCGTGCCGGGCTCAGATCGACGACCTGATGAAGATCGCCCATGAGATCGTGCCGGCCGATGCGGCCGAACCGCAAGCCGTGGTCGTGCCCGAACCTGAGCCCGAAGTCGAACCCGAGTCGGCACAGGTGCCCGAGCCGGATCCGGAACCGGTACGTGCATCGGCACCGGAACCGGCGCCCGTCCCCGCAGGCCCGCAGCTTCTTAGCAAAGAAGAAGCGATGGCGATGTGGGGCAGCCAGGGTTAGCGCTCGAACCCCGCCGCGTTCGCGTTTCCGGAACCCGTTTCCGGAACCAGGTCAATCCGTCGTCATGGCGATCGCCGCCTATCGCGCCAAGTCGCGTATCCACTTGGCGCGATTCTCGCCGTTTTGGTTGACGCCGGATTGACCTGGTACCGAATTCGGTACCGAATTCGACGCCGGATTGACCTGGTACCGAATTCAGAGGCCGGCTCCGACACCGGCAATCGAACGCGCCAGCGCTTCAACATCAATTCCGAACGCTTCTTTGCAGGCGGCTCTTCCGGCGTCTTCCCACGTTGCCGATTGGATGAGGCCTGCGAACGCTTCTTGGTTGCGCGTCGCGAGTCCTCTGGTCAGCGTGTAGGCCAGGTCGTACGCGGCCGTGCTTCGCTCGTCCGGTTTTGCGAACGCTTCGCCCGTCCAAAACGTTTCCAGGCCGTGGCGGCGCCAGCACTCCTGCATGTCCTGTAGCTCGTCGGCGTCGAGTAGTGTTCGGCCGAACGGCTCCGTCGCGATTTCGGCGATCCCTTCGTCGAGCCACAGCGGGAGCGGGTACGCGCTCGCGTTTGCGTGGGCCAACTCGTGTGCTGCGGTTTCCTCCAGGTCCATGAGTTCCGCGGGCCCAAGCGCCACGTGAACCAGTTCGCCATTTAGGCAGACACCTACGGACGCCGCGCTGTGTCCATCGTCAAAAAATGGCGCGACGTAGTCGTAGTACGTGTCGGTCGTTGCAAGGGCGAGCAGCGCGACCCAGGGCGCGGTGTCATGCCCTAACAACTGTGCGGTGCGCGCGCACGAACGAGTCGTCGACGCGAGCAGCAACGCCGCGGGCCTCTCCGGGAGGGCGGTCAACAACACCACCAGCTCCGATTCCATAACGCGGTAGGGCGGTCCCAGCGTCGCTGCCAGGCGCTCGAGCCACTGCCGGACCACGGGTCGCCACGCTTCCTCTTGTTTGGCGGCAGCGACATGTTTTGTAATCCACGACGACACGACCTCGCCGTCTAGGTGTGGAAGTCCGAACTTTGCCTGCAATGCGTTCGGGATGTTTGCGAGGTCGAAGGGCACGGCGCTCATCGTACGCACTCGCGGCGTGCGCGGCGACGCGGCGCGTCTCGCCTTAGCTCGGCGGTGTTGCGGTCGAATGCGGGTTGGCGTTGGCGGGGGCGGGCTTTGCCGTCGGCGCTTCGCGTGCCGCTTTTGCGATTCCGCGTAGCATTCCTCGAAACACCAGCGCGTGGAGCGGCCAGATCGCGTACCAGTAGACCAAGCCGAACAATCCGAGCGGGTCGAACAGGGCGGTTTGGCGGATCGTTGATCCGGTTTTCGTTTCTTCGACTTCGAATTGCAGCCAGGCGCGGCCCGGCACTTTCATTTCGGCGAACAGCCTCAGCTTGTGGTTGTCTTCGATCTCGCGGACGCGCCACCAATCGACCGTGTCGCCGGGCGCCAAGTGATCGGGGTCACGCCGGCCGCGTCTTAGGCCGACGCCGCCGACCAACAAGTCCAGCATGCCGCGCGTAGTCCACAGCCAGTTGGCGTAGTACCAGCCGGTCTTGCCGCCGATGCGGCGGATCGGTCGAAATGCTTGGTGGGGCGGGACCGGCACGTCGATCGTGCGCGAGTCGACGAGGCGCGATCCGAAGCGCAATCCGCCCCAGCTTCGCAACGGCCCTTTGGACGACAGTGCGTCGGACCATCGCGTCTCCGCAAACCGGCTGTCTTCTTGGCGGCGTGCGCGGTCGATCGCGGTCGCGATGTCGCGCGGCTTAATGTCGAACACGCGGCGTGCGCTGTCGTCTTCCACGATCGTTTCGTGGCAGATGCTGTCGATCAGTTTGCGACCGACGCGCGCATAGAGCGGCGTCACCAATCCCAGCCAGCGGCTCGAAAGTCCCGGCGACAAAAACGGCACCGGGATGAGGAGACGGCGCAGGCCGCGTTGCCGCGCGTACTCGCGCATCAGCTCGCCGTATGAAACGACCGACGTGCCGCCGATTTCAAAACAGTGGCTGCCGGTTAAATCCGCGCTGCGGGCGGCGAGGAGATACGCGATCACATCTTCGACCGCGATCGGCTGCGTCTTCACGCGTAACCATCGCGGCGTGATCATGACCGGCAGTCGATCGGTGAGCGACCGGATCATCTCGAACGAGAGGCTTCCCGAACCGATGATGATCGCGCTGCGAAACTCGATCGTGGGGCAGCCCGACGTGCGTAAGATCTCGCCGACCTCTTGCCGGCTTGCGAGGTGCGGGGAGAGGTCGTCGCCGCTGCCGAGGCCGCCGAGGTAGACGATGCGGAGAACGCCCGCGGCTTTCGCGGCCCGCGCGAAGTTGTGTGCCGCTTCGCGCTCTTTGTCGCGAAACGTCCCTTTGTCGCCCATCGAGTGAATGAGGTAGTACGCGACGTCGATGTCGCGCAGCGCGGGGCCGAGCGTCTCCGGCTCGAGCACATCGGCCTCGACGACCTCGGTCCCTTCCGGGACCCGCGCCCGCAGGTGTCCGGCGCGGCGCGCCATGCAGCGGAGCGCGACGCCGCTCGCTAAGAGCGGGCGGATCAAGCGACCGCCGATGTAGCCGGTGGCGCCGGTGAGGAGGACTCGTTCAGGCATGGGGTTGGGGGTTCTCTTGGGCGCGGCCGGCGCCCTGCGATGAGCCCAGTATGGCGCAGATTCTTGGACTGTCCAAATAAATAATTAAACAAACCAATGATGGATCGGCAGGCGGCGCTCGCCCTGTCGCCGCAGGGAAGCTCGGACCGCCGCGCGCCGTGCCAAAATGATCCAGACCCGGTCCTCCTCCCGACACCACCTTTGTCTGTCTTGGGCTTCTCCCGTGTGTGTGCTCGGAGCCAATCTGGTCCATCCGGCGTCATCGTCCGCCTTCTCGATGGTTTGCACCCTCGGGTCCATTCGCGGGGATTCTATAGAGGAACAACCATGGCGGAACCCTCGAAGATTGCCCTCAGCTCGCTTCTGGAGCACCGGCAGTGGGTGCGCGCGCTCGCGTACTCGCTTGTTCGCAACGAGCATGACACTGACGATCTGGAACAGCAGACGTGGCTCGCTGCGCTGCGGCGCCCGCCCTCGGGAAGTGCGCCGCGCGCGTGGCTTGGGACCGTTGTTCGTCATCTGGCCGGCAAGAAACGGCGCGGCGTGGCACGATTGATGCAACGCGAACAACGCGCGGCGCGCCCGGAAGCGCTCGCCGCGACCGACGAACTCGTTGCGGAAGCGGAAGCGCACCGCCGCGTCGTCCAGACCGTTCTCGAACTCGACGAGCCGTACCGATCCACATTGCTCGCCCGCTACTTTCGCGATCTTACGCCCCGGCAGATCGCGGAGCGTACCGGCGTTCCGCGCGAGACCGTGCGGTCGCACCTGCGGCGCGGCCTCGCGCGCGTCCGCACGCAACTGGAACGAGAAGACGCGCGCGGAGCTTGGATGGTCCTTGTCGCGCCGCTCTTGCCAACCTCCCACTCGATTGTCCCCATCGCCGTTGTTGCAACGGAAGGAGCCGCCCTCGTGAGTAAGAAAGTCGCTCTCGTGTTTGTGCTTTGGGCGCTGGTCGCCACGGCTCTGTATACGCGCGAGGTCGTGCGCACGCGCGTGGATGTTCCGCGCGTATCCGTTGCGAACGCGTCGCGCGGCGTTCGCGGGACGGACTTGGATCCCGGGGTGCTAACGCCGAACGACGGCGCCGACCGGACGGCACGCCAAGAGCTCGAAGCCTTTCACCAACGGTGGCTCGGATCTCGCCGCAGCGCACTGCGCGGACGCTTGATCCACGCCGATACGAAAGAGCCCTTGTCGATCGAAGCGGCGGTCGTTCTTCTCGGCAAGCTTCCCGACGGCGAGCAGTTGCGCTACGAAGTGCGTACGTCCGCGACGGGTTCATTTTCGGTACCGGACGTGCACTATCCGCTCCACTACGACGCGACGTGCCTAAGCGAAGCGGAAGGCGTACACACGAAGCAAAGCATCTACGTGAACGAAGAATGTGCCGCGATGACATTGGAGATTCGTCCCGGTGTCTTTGTGTACGGCCGCGTTCAGAACGAAGTCGGCCTTCCCGTGCCCCAGGCTCAAGTGCACCTATCGCTCGCGACCAAGCGCAAGCGCCACTCCGCAAAGGTGCAGTCGAACACCGACGGAGACTTTCGAATGTTTATCGACGCGCCGACCGGCATCGGGCTCATCTTGGCAGCGTCGGGGTCGGGCCATTACCCAGCAACGGGGCAGCTAACCCAAGAGGGCAAGTGCTCATTTCGTGGCGAGATTCAGCTGACGCGGGCGCCGCGCATCGTCGGCGTAGTGCAAGACCAAGACGGCAAGCCGCTTCGGGACGTCACAATCCAATTCAAGTCTCGGACCGCCATGCTGAAAGACGGCGATCCGGTTCCGGATCGTGGGCTCTGGAGCGCGCTCAGTCTGCACTCGCAGTGGATCTATTGGCCGAAAAAAAATCAGTCGCGCGTTACGGTCGGTCCTTCGTTCCCGACCGATGCACGGGGTCGATTCGAAGGTTGGTGCGTGCACCCGGACTTAGAAGTCTGGGCGTTGATCGATCACGCCGGGCGGCCGGCGTGGTTCCAAAAGATCCCGCTGGACAAGGGCAAGCGCAAGATCGACTTGGGGATGATCCGGCTCCCGGCGCCGGGACCGGATCTTGGCATCGTGTTTCAAACACCGGACCGCGCCCCGCTCGCGCGTGTGGCGGTGACGTTTAGCGACGCGACGGTTCCCGACGGCATGTCGATCGAACGCTTGGCGACAACCGATGCAGCCGGCGTCGCCCGGTCGCCGTTCTTGGTACCGGGCCGCAAGTACTTCGTCCGGGTAGGCGCAAGCCGGAACAGCTTGTCGTTTGAAGCGCGGGATGGCCTCGTCGTGGCCGTCCCGGCGGAGCGCTAAGCGACGACGCGCGCTGCGTTGCGCCCAAGCCTGCCGAGTTGATTTCGGAGGCGCGTGAACTCCGCGCGCGCCTACTCTCCAGCCTCGAACAATTTCGTCCAGCGAGTTCCTTCGAACGGCTTGGCCGCCTTTTCCCTTAGGCCTTCGCGGGAGCGGCCCTTCGCTTCGATCTTTCTAACGCTCGCAAGTTTGCTAAGTGCTTTTAGACCCGTGGCGGCTTCGTCCGCTTCGGGCTCTTTGGCGAAGTTGCTTCTGACGCCGGCGATCGCTTTCTTGGCTTCCTTCAGGTCTTCGCCGGCTCTCGCGCTCTTGATGGCTTCGTCAAACGTCGTGTTGGCCCACGCGCGTGCTTTGGCGACCAATGCGCTGATCTGCGTACGCTCCGGGCACCGGCCCCACATCTTGGCGACCGTTTGACCCGCTTTGACGGCAACCTTCCATTGACCCTTGTCTGCCGCCTTGGCCGCGGTCGTCACCATCTTGGCGATCTTTTGGCGAGTGGCTGCCGACGCCTGCAGATGGGGTGTCTTTTCGGCCTTTTCAATCTCGTTGAGGAATGCGCCCGCGTCTTTGTATCCCGAGAATCCAGCGACCCACTTGCCGTCGTGGGTGACGAATCCGACAAACGGTAGCGTGCGCGCGTTCTTTAGATGCTCGCGCATCAGTTTAGCTACGTCGCTCTCCGGATTATCGCAATCGGACGAAAGTCCAACCGCCAGGTCGCGCATCCGCTTGCGCACGCGGTCGGTTGTGAGTGTACGCTCGACGAGCGTACGGCAGTTGCCTCACAACTCGCGGCCATACTCGATAAAGACGAGCTTGGTCTCTTTCTTGGCCTGCGCCTGCGCGTCGGCGAGTTGCGTAAACCACGGCAACGCACCCTTGTCGTCAAAGTGGGGGTGCTTGCCGGCCTTGCTCTTCTTGCCCGCCATCGATGTGCTGGCGAGAACGATGATCACGATTCCGAGTGTGCGCATGAGGCTCCTGTTCCTTGCCCTATGGTACGCCGATCGAAAGGCCTTTTGAGCACCGTTTTGGTGCATCCCCGATCGGGAAACGCGATTCGGAACCCGATTCGGAACCAGGTCAATTCGGCGTCACGGCGATCGGTCGCGCGCGATTCCGGAACCCCGATTCGGAACCATCTCTAAACGGGCCGCAGTCTTCCAGTCTCTGTTTTGAATTTCGTGTTTCGTCTGTCTTGAGCTTCTCCGTGTATGGAGGGAGCAAGGGAGAGGGTCAGCTCGTAGCCAATCATCTCTGCGGGCTTT
>JAJFFF010000052.1 GCA_021776785.1 Planctomycetota bacterium
AATCGCTTGAGACTAGCGGATGGGTTTACCAGAATAAGACTCCCTCAGCCCTGGCGGGTTGGTTGGGACGTTGGGATACCCCCTGCCCTGGCGCTGCTTACATCGTCGGGGCTTTCGAGGAGAGATAGAAATGACCGAAGAGAACACAGGCCCGAAAAAAGACCCGGTCGCCGACTTTAAACAAATGCCGAATGCGGAGAAGCTGCTGGCTGCCGCTGCCGCTGCGGTGCTGTTGGCGCTGATATTGATTGGCGGCTGGAAGTACATGTTCAAGCGCGGTTGGACCTACCCGTGCGCCGTGATCGGATCGATCGGAACGATTGTGTTGGTCGGGTTACATCTCGCGAAAGTGAAACTTATGGATGCGTCGATGCGCATCAAAGTCGTCGCGGGACTCGCGCTTCTTCCGATCCTCGGCTACGTGATCGACAAACTCTCGAATTTCCAGAGCGCGTTGTTCTTCGCGGGCATCGTTGCGATGGCGCTGGCCGGCATCAAGATCACAAGTAGAGAAAACCTAATCAAGCGGGACTGATCCGCATCGAAAGATCGAGACTCGGGGCGCTGTGCGTCAGCGCCCCGATCGAGATCCGCTCCACGCCCGCCTCAGCAAAGCTGCGCACGTTGTCCAACGACACGTTGCCCGACACTTCGAGTTGCGGGCGCGGGGCGTCCCCGCGCTCGGCCCGCGCGGTCTTCACGTCGTCTAACGAAAATTCGTCGAGCATCACGACGTCGGCGCCGGCTTGCATCGCACGCCGAAACTCAGCCAGATTTTCCGTTTCCACGATCGCACGCATCCCGTCGGGACGCTCGGCCAACGCTTCGCTCCAGTGCCGACCAAATGCCAAGTGGTTCTCTTTCACGAGCACGGCGTCGTAGAGCCCGAACCGATGGTTTTGCCCGCCGCCATGACAGACCGCCGCTTTTTCGAGCTCGCGCCACAAGGGTGTGGTCTTGCGCGTATCCAGGATCTGCGCACCGGTCCCCGCGACCGCTTCAACAAACTTCGCCGTCAGAGTCGCGATGCCACTCAGGCGGATCAAGAAGTTCAGCGCCGTCCGCTCAGCGATCAATAGGTCGCGCGCGCATCCGGCCACGCGCAAAAGTTCATCGCCCGGACCAACGCGCACGCCGTCGCCGGCCACGATTTCAACCTCGATCTCACGGGGCCCATCCGCGCCATGGGCTGGATCAGCCGCGACCAATCGAAACACTTCGGTGGCCACGTTCACACCGGAAACGACCCCGGCCGCCTTCGCCACGATGCGGCCCGACGCGCGCGCAGCGGCGGGTACAAACAGCGATGTGGTGACATCGCCGCTCCCGATGTCCTCGGCAAGGGCGGCTCGAATCAGGGGCTGTAAGTGAAACGGGGCCATCACGAAATCATCCTACGGCGCGCCTCGTGCTCCCAGCAACTGCCGACATTCCGCGACGTGCCGCGTCCGGTACCGATCAAACGTGGTTTCGCTCAAGCGCCCGATACTTCGATGCCCGATAGTTCGATGCCCGGATTACCTCGTTGCTTCGCCCGATGGGGCGATTTAGCTTTTTAGAGATCGTGCGCGCGTCAAGTCTCGGGCTTGTGCGGCCGCCCCCCTCCGCACGATAATTGCCCGCTCATCGAGCGGCAGCCGGCACACGCCGGGCCCGCCGGCAAGGTCATCCCCCGACGCGACACCGCTCGATGATTACGGAGTCCGAACATGAACATCCTGACCGGCACGCTCGCGTTTCGACTCGGAGCGGCCTATCGACGCGTGGACCGGCTGGTCAACCGCGAGCTGCGGGAACTCGAGATCAGCCATGCAGATCTGCACATCTTGTTTGCCGTGATGGAGCGCGGGGAGTTGCGCGTGACCGACATTGCACAACTCACCGGGTTCGAAGAGTCCACGACGAGTCGGCTGGTCCGCGAACTTGCGCGCCGTAAGTTGCTGCGTCGGCGCCGCAACCCGACCGATGCGAGGTCCCACTTGCTCACCGTGGGGACGCGAACGAAAAACCTGCGGATCGAGCTTGAACAGATCACCCGGCGCGTTCAAGCGCAACTCGTGCGGGACTTGCCGCAAGTCGACCGTGACGGCTTCCTCCGAACGGTCGATCTGCTCGACCGTATCCCCTGACCGGCGCGCGCCACGGCCATCCGGCCCATCCGGCCCATCCGGCCCATCCGGTCCATCGCGTCCAGTCCATCCATCCGGTAAGTCCGCCGCGCCCCGTTCGCCAGGCTCATCCCGTTTGTACGGATCTTCCGGTTTTGCCGATTCTTCGGATTCTTGCGGCGGCTTCGATGGAAGGGGCGTCGACGCGGAGCGGATGGCAACGCGGCCGGCGAGGCCGGCGACGGTCGCAGGGCCGAATCCATGCACTCGCTGCAGCTCGTCGATGGTCGAAAACGGACCGTGTAGCTCGCGCCAGGTCACGATCGCCTCCGCGCGCTTGGGGCCGACCCCGGGCAAGAGCGCCAAACGCGGCGCCGAATCGGTGGCGAGGTTGGGCGTGAGACGCGTCCACCCCGGCGTATTCGGCCCGTGTTCAGACAAGGACTCCGAGGGCGGCGCCCCCAAAAGCAACCAGGCCAAAAGCGCAGAAGCGACGAGCAGGCAGCTCCGATCCGAAGTGTGACTCATACCTATAGAGTCGAAACCGGTTACATCGCCCCCAAAAAAAGCCCAGGAACGACGCGGAAGGCAAACCAAAGGGGTCGTCGACAAGGAGAGACGAAGAAGCAACGACAACGCAGAGAAACGACGCGCGCTTCTGGGGGAGTCCGGGTTGTCGAGATCGAGGAACGACGCGGAAGGCGACCTAAGGGTCGTCGACAAGGAGAGACGAAGAGCTCGGCAACCCGGGCCCCCCAGAAGGGGCGTGGGCTTGACTGAGGCTCCTTTGCCGTTACTCTCGCCGCTTCACGGGTGTTTCGTGTTTTTGCCTTGTTGGCGCGGTTTTCGGCCGCTCAATGGGGGTTTAAGAGGTTTTGATGAAACCCGAAGTCATGCTTATGGTGGCTGGCGGCGTTGCTGCCGCTGCCCTGGTCGTCGCCATCGTCATTTCGGCGAAGGTGAAGGCTTGGTCGGCTGGCAACGACGACATGCGCCGGATCGCGCTCGCGATCCGCAAGGGTGCCATGGCGTTCTTGCGCACCGAGTACTTCATTTTGTTCTTCTTCGTGCTCGCGCTCGGATCGGCCCTAACGATCTGGATTGACGCGGGCAGTTGGGGCCACTTCCAAACCGTGCTCAACGACGGCAACATCGGAGGTCTGCTGACCGGCCAAGCGATCACGGTGGGCGATGACGTCATCGTGGGCGGCACGGCACTTTGCTTCTTGGCGGGCGCCCTTTGTTCGGTGGTTGCCGGGTTCATCGGGATGCGCACGGCCACGACAGCAAACGTCCGGACGACCGAAGCCGCGCGCACCAGCGTCGGCGACGCGCTCAAAGTCGCGTTCTCGTCGGGCGCCGTCATGGGCCTGAGCGTCGTCGGCCTCGGCCTCTTCGGCGTGGTCGCACTCGTCTACTGGCGCGGCGGGTACCACGACAACGGCTCGCTCCCGGATCCTGACCTCATCTTCGGATTCAGCCTCGGCGCGTCCTCGATTGCGCTGTTTGCCCGCGTGGGCGGCGGTATCTTTACGAAAGCGGCCGACGTCGGCGCCGACCTCGTCGGTAAAGTCGAAGCCGGCATCCCCGAGGACGACCCCCGTAACCCGGCGTCGATCGCGGACAGCGTCGGCGACAACGTCGGAGACGTCGCGGGCATGGGTGCGGACCTGTTCGAAAGCTATGTTGGCTCCATCATCGCCGCCATGGCGCTCGGTTACGCGGCCTCGACCGCCAACCAGGAGAAGCTCGTCTTCCTCCCGATCCTCCTCGCGGCGTTTGGGATCATCTGCAGCATCATCGGCACGTTCTTCGTGAAAGCCGAGGACGAGGCGGGCCTATCCGCAGCGCTCCATCGCGGCCTTTTGGTCGCATCGCTTCTCTTTGCAGGCGGCGCGGCGGGGATCGTGTACTTCACGAAAACCCATCTCATCGTGCCGGAAGGCGCGGTGCACGCCGGCACCTGGGGCATCTACTACGCCCTGGCAGGCGGCCTCGTGCTGGGTCTGCTCATCGGGAAGGCCACCGAGCACTACACGTCCGAGCGCAAGCGCCACGCGCAAGACATCGCCATGCAGTCGGAAACCGGCGCAGCCACCAACATCATTCACGGCTTGGCGGTCGGCATGCAGTCGTGCGCCATCCCGATGCTGCTCATCGCGGCCGCGGTGTACGGCGCCAACTACGCATCCGGCCTCTACGGCATCGGCATCGCGGCAGTCGGCATGCTCTCGACGCTGGGCATCTCGCTCGCGGTGGACGCGTACGGCCCCGTGGCCGACAACGCTGGCGGCATCGCGGAGATGAGCCACTGCCCGCCCGAGGTGCGTGAACGGACCGACGCGCTGGACGCGCTCGGCAACACGACCGCCGCCATCGGGAAGGGCTTCGCGATCGGCTCGGCCGCGCTCACGGCCCTCGCGCTCTTTTACGCGTACGCCCAAAAGACCGGCATCCTGGCGCAGGGCATCAACATCCTGCACATCGGGACGTTTGTTGGATTCTTGATCGGCGGCATCTTGCCGTTTGTGTTCAGCGCGATGACCATGAAAGCGGTCGGCCGCGCGGCCAACGCCATGATCGAGGAGGTCCGCCGGCAGTTCCGCGAGATCGACGGAATCATGGAAGGCAACGCCGAACCCGACTACGCCCGCTGTGTGTCGATCTCGACCCGCGGCGCGCTGCGCCAGATGATGCTGCCGGGCCTGCTCGCCGTCGCGATTCCGGTCGCGGTCGGCATGACCCCGGAACTGGGCGCCAAGGCCGTCGGCGGGATGCTCGCCGGCTCGCTCCTCTGCTCCGTCCTCATGGCCATCTTCATGGCCAACGCGGGCGGCGCCTGGGACAACGCCAAGAAATACATCGAGTCGGGCGCGCACGGTGGCAAGGGTAGCGATGCCCACAAAGCTGCGGTCGTGGGCGACACCGTCGGCGACCCGTTTAAGGATACGAGCGGCCCGAGCCTCAACATCTTGATCAAGCTGATGAGTATCGTGAGCTTGGTATTCGCCACGGCCTTTTGGACCGCCGGCTAAACGACCAAGCACTCTCAAGAACACAAGAGCCCCGACCGTTTGGTCGGGGCTTTTTCGTGGGCGCTCGCTCCGTCCCGGGTCACCGCACAGACACGACCTCAAAGCCACATCTTACACATGCGGTAACTTAGTTATCGGCAAACCGCCTGATATCGACGTAAGTCCTTATTTTTCAGTCATTTCCATCGGCACGGGCTGTGCGTAACACCCCTCCATCGGAACTGGCTCGTCGTGATTCGAACAATACTTCGCCTCAACTCGCAAATGCGTTCTTTACGACAAAACCTCATCTCGTCTCATCACACTCGCACGCGGTTAAGTGCCGGGGACTGGCCCGTACTCGGTAACCACGCCGCACCTCCCAGAGACGGGAAACGCTAATCAACTAGTTTCATCGTAGTCGTCAAAGATCATTGTCGACACGGCGAGCCACCCGATCTTGCCCACTCTTTGATTTAGGGGCTTTCGTGCGAAACCGGCCGGCCCGCTGCGCGTTGGTAGGGGGAGAGCCAGCCGATTTCAACTCGGGGAGGCTACCCTAAGAGAATTCCCCTCTAGCGATCGGGCTCGAAACCGAACACTATGAGAGAAGCCCCATGAAGCGTTACCTGCCCCCCCTGCTCCTTCTCCTGCTCGTGATCGGACTTGCCAGCGCGGAGCGCGTCCCGGCTCAGTTCCGGCTCCGCAAGGACCCCAACAGCCCCATGCGCGGGTTCATTACCGCGTTCAACGATGAAGGCTTTACCTTCGAGAAGTTTCGCGGCGGCAAGTCGACCGTCCGCTGGGACGACCTCGTCAAAGAAGACGCCCAAACGCTGCGCATCCGGTTCAAGCTGGAGCAAACCGAGGCGGAGCGGCTGGGACTGGTCCCCGGCCACGAGCTGCGCCTCAAGGGCACCGAGCCCGTCCGTGGTTATCTGGAACGCATCGACGAGGACGGCAAACACTGGCTGCGTGTGGGCGGCCTCCTTCATGCGTACCCCAAGGACCGCATCGAGAAGGTCATCGAGACGAAGGTGCCCGAGGGCGACATCTACAGCCCCGACGAAGTGTATGCGCGTCGCCTGCAGCGCACACCGCCGACGAACGCGATGGAGCACCGCCGTCTAGCGGACTACCTCTACGACATTGGGAGCTGGGACGGCGCCGACAAGCACTACCGCATGGCGATGGCGAAGGATCCGGCGCTGCGCCAAAAGCTCGAAGAGCGACTCGCCGAATTGAAGGCCTATCAAGAAGACGCCGCCTCGGCGACCGTGCTCAAAAAAGCGAGCAAGATGGGCAACCTGGATGGCAAGTACAGCGATGCGATTTTGATGATTCGCGACTTCGTCGAAGCCAACCCCGGTGCCGCGCGACGTGGACAACAAGTCATCGAGCGCCTCGAGCAGCGTCAGTTCGAAAAGAAAAACGCGCTCTTCCATCGCATCAAGAACGAAGAACTCGACCGCACGATCCGACGCTTCCTTGCTCGCTCTAAGCCGGGTATCGATGAATCCAAGTCGTGGGTGCTTTCGAGTTTGGAGAAAGAGCTCCGCGAGCGCATCAAGGCGCGCTTGGAACTCACGCCGGAAGAGTGGGACCTGTTCAAAGAATCGCCCGCGAAGGGTGCACCGCACTGGGCGACCTATCGCGACGGAACGTTTGTCGTCGACAAACGGGCCAAGGTCGGCAAGTCGAGCAAGCGCGCGATCCGTGGCGACCCGAACACGTGGTGGCGCGGCGGCGCGACCACAACACAGACGACGTGGATGAAGGCGTTCGCCGCGGAACGGCTCAAGATCTTTGAGGTCGTGATGGTGCGCAACTCGCACTGCACCCGTTGCGGCGGCACCGGTCGCGTCAAAAAGGGTTCGGTCAACGCGCTCGAAGATGGCCGACACGAATGGAAAGAAACCTGCCCGCGCTGTTACGGCGCCGGGGAGGATCGCGCGGTCGCCTACAAGTAAGCGATCCGGTACACGGTAGACACGAGGACGGGCCAAAATGGGAATGGCGCTCGTGCGGATGCTTGTCCGCATGCGTTGTCAATCGTGGAGGCTCATCATGCGTTCATTCGTCGTCGCACTCGCACTCGCCATGCTTTTGGGGACCAGCGTTGCAGGAGACCAGTTCGTCGCCGCGTTTCGGCTAACGAACGCGCCGGCCGAACGCCGAAGCGGCTGGGTGGTCAGTGCAAACGAGAACTCGTTTGTGTTTCGCCGGTTCTCGGGCGGAAAAGTACGCATCTTGTGGAGCGACGTCCTGGCCGAAGATCGCCTCGCGCTCCGACGCCAAGCGGGACTTGAATCGGCGGAGATCGTCGAGCTCGAGATCGAAGGCTCGCGCATCCTCTTTCACGACAGCCCGTCGATGGACGGCGTACTCGTCCGCGTGGACGACAAGGGACGCCACTACCTGCGGCGCCACGGTTACATCTACGCGTTCGACGAAGATCGTGTGCGCAAAGTCGAACCGATCAAAGTCTTGGAGTCCGACGTGTTCTCGCCGGAACAACTCTATGACCGGCAGATGCGCCGCAATCCGCCGACGACCGCGGGTCAACACCGTGCACTGGGCGATCACCTGGTGCGTCTGGGGCAATTCGAAAGCGCGCGCCGTCACTACAAGAAAGCGATCGCCCTGCGCCCGGCCCTGGCAACGTCGCTCGCGAACGACCTAAAAGAACTCGACACGCTCGCACGCGACAAAGTGCTATCGCAGCAGCTCAAGCGCGTGCGTCGCCTCTATCGCCTCGACAAGGATTACGAGCGCGCGCGAGAGAGTGTCCATGCGTTCGCGATCGAGCACCCCGATCGTCGCCGGTCCGCGCAACGACTGCTGGAAGAGATCGAGCAATACCGGACCGAGGAGTTGCAGCGCGTGTTTACGCGCACAAAACACGACGCGCTGCGGGCGGTCATCACCAACCAACTTCGACAGCGCCTGACGCTCGCGGCGGCGCGCAGCTATGTGACCGGTCGCATGGCCGACGACATCAAGGCGCATATGAAAAAGCGGCTCGGCATTTCGGACCAGGAGTTCGCTGGCCTGTTGGAGGCGCCGAAGACCGGCGCGCCCCATTGGGCGACGTACCACCACGGGTCCTGGATCGTTTCGAGCCGCGCGCGCAAGGGCAAACGGACCGCAAGAAAGATCCGCGGCGATCCGGAGTCGTGGTGGGCGCAGTACTCCGATAGCGAAACGCAGGGCGGTTGGCTCCGCGCCTACGCGGCCGAAAGGCTCCCGAAACTATTCGAGGTCGTTTCCGTTCGACTCAAAGACTGCGACCGGTGCGGCGGACGGGGCGTCCTGCGCCATACGTCGATAACGGGCAACCCCAGCTTGCGCGGCGGACACGAGTGGAAGGACACGTGCCCGCGATGTTTCCGCGCCCAAAAGTTTCGGTCGGTTTCGTTTCGCTAGGTGAGTGAATCGATGTCGAGCAACGACGGCCGCCGACCCGTGGCTTCGTGGCTCCGTGGCTCCGCCATCTTCACGCGGCCGGCTGCGCCCGGGCCATCGGGACCATCGCGCTCGATGGAGACGATCGCGGCGCCGTCGAACAAGACCCGCGTTGAGCGTCATGGCTGCTTCAGCGCGCCCTCAAACATCAACCTCGGGCGCACTCGTTGGGCGGCGGCCACTTCGTTTTTCTTCCTCGAAACGCAACGCATGGTCGAGGCCGCGAACGCGAACAACAGCCCGCACACCCGAACGGAACGAAGCGCAGCTAGGCTTTGTCTGATTCGACGCGCTTGGCGTCGGCCCACATGTGCTCAAGCGCGTAGTATTCGCGCTGCTCGGGCATGAACAGATGGACGATCAAGTCGCCGTAGTCGAGGAGAACCCACGTCGAGCCCGACTGGCCCTCCACGCCGAGGCGGCCAAGGCCGCGACGCTTGCGCTCTTTCTCGCATGCGTCAACGATCGCGGAAGCCTGCGGCGAGCTGGTCACGGTGGCGATCATGAAATCGTCCGCGATGCTCGTGATCCCGCGGACGTCAAGCCAGACCACGTCCGTGGCTCGCTTTTCGTCGAGAACCTGGCGCACGAAATTGACGAACGAAACATCATCGCTCGCAGCCACGGCGGGCGACGGATTCTCCTGGGACGATTCGGACACTACTCTTCGTCTTCGGAGTCCGCAGCCGCGGGCTTCGACGCCGCTTCGGCGTCCTTGATCTCACTCCGCAATTCATCGGCGAGCTGTTGCAGCGTGATCGGTGCAAGCTCGGCGGGCGAGTCGTAACTCAAGATTTTGCGAGCGTTAAACGTCACGGTGTCCGCGCCGATGAACTCGGGCTTATCGCTACGCTTGCCCGCGTGCCAGGTGTAGCGATACCCCTGATTGCTCGGCGTGATGTAGCCCAGCTTCAGGACACGCTCTTTGTCTTTGATCCACATGAGCGATTGCCCATTGTCGTACTTCATGGTCTCGACGAAGCCGATCCGCTCGCGCGTTCGCTTGTCCAGCACCTGGTGAAGTTGCACGAGCCGACCAATCTTGGGCTGGCCGCTAAGCGACACTGCCGCCTGCTCGTTAGTAACAGTGGATGTACACGCAGCCGCGGCCGCGAGGAGAACGACAAGAACCGGTTTTGCCATAGACGCTCGGGATCGTAACCTACCGGCGGTGCGAGCGGCTAGAGAATGTCTGGGAGCCGGCTCCCCGGTCGCGGCCGCCCTGCCGGGATTCCGCCCCCGAGCCCAACAACTCGCCATGGCAGACGCCGTGGAAGAAACGCTGGCTGAGGGCGGTCGACTGGTGGTTGAGGCCGGAACTGGGGTCGGAAAATCGTTTGCCTATCTGGTACCGGCGCTGCTTTACGTCTCCACCAAGCCGGCTCCGAACGAGAAACGGCCCGGCCCGGTCCTGATCGCCACGCGGACGATCGCCCTGCAGGAGCAGCTGGTTGAGCGCGATCTCCCGTTTCTGGTCGAGGCGCTGGAGCTCAAGGACCTAAGCATCGCGCTGGCCAAGGGGCGGGGCAACTACGTCTGTCGGCGCCGCCTGGAAGCCGCGCGGCGTGAGGGCGAGGCCGCGTTCCCAGAACCCAAGCACCGCGACGAACTCGAGCGCCTCGCGGCCTGGGCGGAAAACAGTGATGACGGAAGCTTGTCCGACCTCTCGTTTCGCCCGAGCGGCGAGGTGTGGGAGGCGGCCAAAGCGGAGTCGGGCAACTGCCTGCATCAGAAGTGCCCGTTTTTTGCGGCGTGCGCGTATCAGCGCTCGCGACGACAGATGACGACGGCCGATATCGTAATCGCCAACCACGCGCTCGTCTTTTCCGATCTTGCGCTGCGCGAGGCCGGCGTGCAGTACCTGCCCAACTACGACGTCTTGATCCTAGACGAGGCGCACGAGGTGGAGGACGGGGCGGCCGAGCACTTCGGCGCACGCGTGAGCGCGCTCGGCATCAACCGTCAACTCAGCCGGTTCATGCCCAAAAAACGCGGCTCGGGATTGTTCGGGCGCGCCGAAGTGCACAGCGATCTCTACGACGGACTTGCTGAAACTCGCGACGCCGTGCGCGAGCTTTTCACAGGAGTTGATCGCTGGCGCGGTCAGACGGGCGAAAAGCGACTCCGGCGCGCGCTGGAGTTTCCCAACCCGCTACACACACCGCTAAGCATGCTCGTGGCGGAGCTGCGCGACCGGCGGGACGAAATCGAGAACTTCGAACTCGCGATGGAGTGGAAGTCGCGCACGGATCGGCTGGACGAATCGCTCAGCGCCGTCGAACTCATTCACGCGACGATGGACCCCGACCTCGTGTACTGGACCGAAGGAAGCGGGGTACTTGATCGTTCCGTTCTGCGGGCTGCGCCCATCGATATCGCGGCGCGACTCAAGCGCTTGCTGTTTCGAGAGGTGCGCGCCGTTGTGATGACGAGCGCGACGCTTACGGTCCAGAATCGGTTCGATCACTTTCACCGCCGCCTCGGCCTCGAAAACCCGACGGAGTTGCAGCTCGGCAGCCCGTTCGACTTCGCGAAACAGTGCGAGATCGTGCTCTATCCCAAAATGCCGGACCCGCGGCTGCCCGCGTATGAGACGTCCGTGAACGCCGCGCTGCGCGGCCTCGTGACGGAGTCGGGCGGCGGCGCGTTCTTGCTCTTTACTTCGCATCGCGCGCTAGCGAGTGCGCACCGCGCGCTGCACGCCGAGTTTGCCGCCGAGGGATTTCTCGTTTTGCGTCAAGGCGGAGCGCTCCGCACGCGCGACATCCTCGACGCGTTTCGCACGCGGCGCGACTGCGTCTTGTTTGCGACGGACACGTTTTGGCAAGGCATCGACGTACGCGGAGAAAACCTGCGCCTCGTCGCGCTTACACGGCTTCCGTTCGCAGTGCCCGATCATCCGTTGCATCAAGCGCGCGTCGAACGCATCGAAGAAGAAGGCGGTGACGCGTTTCGCGAACTCTCGTTGCCGCAAGCGATCCTCAAGCTGCGGCAGGGCTTTGGGCGGCTCATTCGCTCCAGCGAAGACACCGGGCGCGTCGCGATCTTAGATCCGCGCATCGTGACAAAACGCTACGGCCGCCAATTCTTGGATTCGCTCCCGCGGTGTCGTGTGACCCACCGCGATGTTCCACCACACGACGCCAGTTGAATCGCGACCCCGCTGCCGTCGCACCAAGCGCGAGGCGATGCGCCGGAGCTAGTGTGTAGCGACGTTTAAGAGAACGCGCTCGACGCTGCAGGAGTCCGGGCGGATGACATCTTCGAAACCGGTTTGCATCGGTTCGAAGTCAAGCGTCACCGAAGGCCAGTTCATGACCTCGCCGATGACCTCGTAGATCTGCTGCTCAACGATCACGCCTGCCGCTTCGCGCGACACCAGACCGAGCTCGGCCAGGATCGTCGCCAACGGCTGTTTGTTCTTCTTGCGCTTTTGCACCGCAAGAACCTGTTCCAAAGTCTCTCGACCCAAGACGCCTTTTTGGACCATCGCGTCGCCCAACCGCGTGCCGGTCGTTGAGCTGGCAAACAGGATGTAGCCGGCGCTGAGCAAGATGACGGCTTGCTGCCCATCGTGCGTGACCGTGAACGTGCCGCTGCTCTTGGCTTTCGCCATCATCTGCAGCGCGGCGGGAAGTGTTTCCCGCGGGTTGGACGTGTCGCCTTGCATCATAGGAGCACTACTAATTTCGGCCTTTGAGACATGTGGGTTGAGCTAATCATGGATTCGTCCCAATCCCCCATTCTGCGGCGGTTTTTGGGACCGCGGGTTACGCCTGAACAACTTGCAAAAGCAGTGTCGCCATGTCGCCGCGGTAAGGCGGCACGATTTCGTTAACTTCCCCCTGCGCCTCGTCGAAGTGAATCGTAGGCGCGGACCAAGCGAGGGCGTGGGCGAGCACTTTGACGATGTGCGCTTCGATCTCGTTCGAAACGACCGCGGCCGGAACGAGGTTCATCGAAACCAGCAGCTGCCCCAAGAGCTGGCGGCGCGAGCTGCGCTGAACGTGAAGAACGGACTGCAATTCCGTCTCGTCGACGTAGCCTTTTTGCACAAACGTCTCGCCGATCCGGCCGACGGCGTCGCAAGCGGCGAAGAGAATCTGGCCGCACTCCAACACGATAAGCGCCGACTCGTCGTCTTGCGTGATCGTAATGAGGCCGGAGCGCCCCGCAGGTCCAAACACCTGCAGTGCCGATGCGAGATCGATACCGCCCAACGAACCCGAGTACCCCATAGTTGCCCGCCTACTTATCGGCAACGCGGGTCCTGGCGCTCAACGCCAGCGGTCGGGATGATCTTCCGGCTTGCTGTCTTTCTTACCGGGTTCTTTGCCCGCGTCCTTGCTGCGGCGGTTGAAGATGTCCTCGGCGTCTTTCTCGCGTTGGCGCTGCTCCGACAAAACGTCGTCGAAGTTCTTTTGCGTTCTAGGCCCGAGCGCTTCGGCCCAAACGTCATCGACATGGCGCTCGATCCGCAACGACTTACGCCGCGTATCGACAAACAATTTCACGTCGCCGCCGGCGCTGACATCGATCGCGTCGAGCGCATCCTTGGGCAAGACAACGGAACCGTCGGGACCAACTTTGAGCGGGATGCCTTTGTTCGCCATGCGCTTGATCTTAGCGGGATCGCTACCGTCGCGAAAAGCTCCGATAGGATAGGCCGCATGTGGAAGTGGATTGCGGTGCTTTTGGCGGCGCTTACGGGCTGCGCGGAAACAAACGACGACCAAGAACTCTCGGTTGAAACGCGGCCCCGCGTCTCGCCGAACAAAATCCGAGTCACAAACCTCAAATACACGTCTGCGCGTCTGGACGAGATGGTGCGTTGGCTCTCGTGGGAAGGCTGGAATTTCTGGGGCTATGAACTCGAAACGCGCGACAAAACCGACGTCCGTTTCACCTGGCGCGAAGCGCGCACGCAACAACCGATCGCGCAGGCTTCGGTAGTGCTATGGGCCGACGATCCCGTACGGATCTACGTCGGTTCGAGGGTACGCATCAAGAGCACGATTAGTCACGTCCGAGTCCACTGCAAGCAATGTGACACGCACTACGCAATCATCGGCTGGCCGCAAGATGTCTACAAGTGCGACGACTGTGACCGAGCCATTCCGGTGCGAAGGAAGTCAACGGATGTGCACGAGCGGGAATACCGAATTCTCGTTTTCGGAGCCAACGAACTAACTGAGTTCGAAGGCCTGAAGGGGGAGTCACACTCAGCGATGCTTTTTGAGGTGTTCAGCGGGGCGATCCCACTCGAGCACGTAATCAAGCGCGCGACCACGGTCGATGTCGTTGACCTCATGCGGGCGCGACGCGCTGAGTTCGAACTCGATAGGGGCCAGCACGTCCTTGCCCAACTGTTTCCGATCGGTCAAGGCGGCAGGCTAGGTTCCTTCGGTCAGAACGGAGACGTGACGTTCGACTACCAGGGCCCCGGCGGGAGAGTGATCGGGACCCACGAAGGCTACGCCGTGTTCGTTGACGGCGAGCAAACCTCACTTAAGGACTACCCACATCCGGTCTGGGAGTTTGAGCTCGACTGCCGCTAGCCGTCGCGCAACGCGAAAGAATCCAACACGGTAAGATGCATGCCATGTGGAAGGTCGTCGTCTTACTACCCCTGATGTTCGCGGGTTGCTCTGATAGTTCTGCGAATCCGCTGGCCCCGTCGCAATCCACGCCGCGCGTTGCTCCCAACCGGTTGCGCATGACGAACTTGCGTCACCAGAGGAACGCAGAAGACTGGGCCCTGGATTGGCTCAAACAGGAAGGTTGGAGCTTTTGGGGCTACGAGCTCGAGGCCGGCAGCGACGACCATCTCGATTTCACGTGGCGCGAAGTGCGAGCGGACAAGCGATTCGCCCATCTCTCCCTACACCTTGAAGCGCGCGAGCCCGTGCGTGTGTATGTCGCCGTCAAGTTGCTGAAGAGCCACCACGATCGGTTCGACCTTCATTGCAGCGGCTGCGACACGTCGCACACTCTCCTCGGCAGTGCCAACTACGACTCCATGGCTTGCCCCAAGTGCGAGCTGAAGTTACCCATCTCTACGGAATGGACTAAGGCGCGTTTCCGAGAGTTTCGAGTACTGGTCCGCGGGCGGGTCAAGGACCTTGCGTATGACGGTTTGTGGGGCGACGTGAAGTACCCGCCGAACAGCATGCGCTCGCTCCCCAGCCCCCAAGGCGGGGGCCACGAACTTCGCGTGTTCAACGGTGCGATTCCTAGGGAGTACGCGTACGCGTGGTGGAGCCACCCGATCGATGTGAACCACATCATGCGCGGCGAACGACCCACGCATGAGTACGGCAAGGGCCAACACACACTCGCGAGTTTGTTTCCGCTCGGCAACAACATGGGCGCGGGCAAGATCTCAGGGTACAGCGGGTTCCATGAGGACGGCTCGGTTGCATTCGATTCGCGAAAAGGCGGCACGGGCGTCGGCGGAACGGAAAGAGGCTTCGACGTTTTTGTGAACAACGAAGCGACGCCCGTCACCGACTACCCGCATCCGGTTTGGGAGTTCGCGCTCCACTATCGCTAGGCGAAAACTGCTAAGATCGCCTCCGCTGGGAGGAATGAGCATGTGGAACACAGCGAGGAGTTGGTTCGCGGTTTTGTTGATCGCGAGCGCGGGCTGTGACGACGAGCGAAAGCCCACCACCCACGGGCCGTCCGACGTCGAAAAAGTTGCTCCGATCGAGGCCGACCGCATTCAAGTCACCGACCTTCGCCATTCACTCAAGGGCGACGACTGGAGTTTTTCGTGGCTCGAAGAAGAGGGCTGGGACTTTTGGGGGTATGAACTCCGCGCGGGTACGGCCGGCGACGTTGAGTTCACCTGGAATGAGGCGCGCGCCGATCGCCCGATCGCGCGCATTACGGTGCGCGTGAGTCCGCAAAAGCCCGTCCGGCTCATTTTCGGCATCTTGGGACGTCCTGTCATCTTCGGACCCGTGCGTGTCACGTGTCAGCACTGCCGCCAAGGCGTCATCTTGTCGGGCTCGGTTCAAGAGAAGCACACTTGTGACGCCTGCAAAGAAACAACGCCGGTAATGCCCGAGTGGTCCGAGGCGCACACGCGCGAGTTTCGCATCCTGGTGCTCGGCGGGGTTTCTGTGCGCGGCAACGATCTGAAATCGAGCGGCCGAACCATCCAGTTCGACAAGCCGAGTCAGGTCGTGTTCTCCGGCCGCATTCAAAGAGACGAGATCGTCGTTCCGCGTTACGCGGTGGATGTGATCCACCAGATGCGGAAAAACACGGCGGCGCACGAAAAAGGCGAACGCGTCATCGCACGGCTCTTCCCACTCGACCAAGACGGCGAAGGCGGAAGCGGTTCAAGCTTTAGCAAGAACAACGAACACATCACGTTCGAAAGCACGAGCGGACGCACGCGGGTCAGGGGAACGCATGCGGGCTACGCGCTCTTCGTCAACGACCAAGAGGTCGAGCTCGCGGACTATCCGTTTCCCGTGTGGGAGTTCAGGCTCTCGTATCGCTGAATGACGCGGCCGTCCGGAATGTCGATTTCCATAAACATTCCGGGCGCAGACCAACGCTCTCGTGAACGACTCTCGACGGAGTTCCTCATGGCTGAGCACGTCCGGTTTCGCTACGGTTTTGGCAGAGCCGGTCGTGTGGGCGGCCGGGAGTAGCGAAAGGAATAGCGTATGAGACTGAAGCTTCTTCTATTACTAGCGATTTGCATGCTGGCGCCGCCCGTTCTCGCGTGGCACGCGCAGGGCATCGTCTACTGCGATGAAAACGGAAACGGTTACTTCGATTCCGAAGACACTCCGCTAGAGGGCGTAAAGGTCATCGTCGTCGCCGACGACGGCGAAGTGTTCCGTGGTACGACCGAAGACGACGGCACCTACTACATCAGCGTGCGCGACACGCGCGACTGCTACACGGTGTGGATTGATCCGTCCACGCTTCCGGTGAACGCGATCATCTTGGAGCCGGTCGGTTCGTTCACGCGTTTTTGCCTTAAGGGCAAGACCTCGTGGGTCAACACCGACTTCATTATCGACTGCGACGGCGAGACCGAATTGGGCTGCTGGCTCACCGGGGGCGGCGTGAAGTTCATCAAGGATCCCAGGATGCGCAACATGGGCGAAAGCGGACCCGCGCACACGTGGGGCGGCAACGTGTACCCCTCGTGCGACCCGGATCCGAGCGACGGTGGAAACTGGAACCATGTCGCGCACCACGATGACTTGCACTTCAAAGCGACGTTCATCGAAGTCGTGCGCTGCGGGAACGTGGCGGGAATCGATCCCGGCTCCGAGTCTCCGGTGACCCCGTTCAACTTTATCGAGTTTGAAGGGACCGGTACGCTCAAAGGCATCGGCGGCAACAAGGTCGATCACGGCACCGTGTACTTCTTTGCGCGCGCCCAAGATCACAACGAGCCCGGCAGCAAGGGCGCAAAAGACGGCGCGGATGTCGATCGCTACTTCCTGCACGTGTTCTCGGATCCGGACGATCCCGTCGGTTCGACGCTTCTCTTATGCGACGAAGACGGTGATGCCAGTACGGTGGACCCGAAGATGATCACCGGCGGAAACATGCAGCTCCACATCAGCAGCTGCGACAACCCGCCCGAGTAGCCCAAGCGGCTCTAACAAAAACAAAGGCGCGCCACCCTCCTCGGGCGGCGCGCCTTATTTCGTGCTAGCGCCCCGCTACGAGCCCGTCGATCACCGACGGATCCGCCAGCGTTGACGTGTCGCCTAAGTCGTCCGTCTGCCCCGCCGCCACCTTGCGCAGGATGCGGCGCATGATCTTGCCGCTTCTTGTTTTGGGTAAGCCCGGAGTCATCTGCACGCGCTCCGGGGTAGCGATCGGGCCGATGCTTGTTCTTACTTGCGCGACCAGCTCTTTTTCGAGGTCGGTGCTCGCCTCAAAGCCGTCGTTGAGGATCACAAACGAGTAGATTGCGTTGCCTTTGATGTCGTGCGGGATGCCGACTACGGCTGCTTCCGCGACCGCTTTGTGCGCCACTAACGCGCTCTCGATTTCGGCCGTGCCTAAGTTATGGCCCGACACAATCACGATGTCGTCGACGCGCCCCGTGATCCAGTAGTAGCCATCTTCGTCGCGCCGGCAACCGTCGCCGCTGAAGTATTTGCCCGGGAAGCGGGCGAAGTACGTCGCCTTGAAACGCTCGTGGTCGCCATAAATCGTGCGCATCATGCCCGGCCACGGGTGCTTCATGCACAGGTTACCCTCGACGTCGTTGCCGGCGAGCTCTTCGCCCGCGTCGTCGACGAGGCACGGCTGCACGCCGGGCAGCGGAAACGTCGCCGAACCCGGCTTTAGAGGCGTGGCGCCGGGCAATGCCGAAATCATGATGCCGCCGGTTTCGGTCTGCCACCACGTGTCGACGATCGGGCAGCGCCCTTCGCCGACCACCTCGTGATACCAGCGCCACGCTTCGGGGTTGATCGGTTCGCCGACCGTGCCGAGCAAGCGCACCGATGAACGATCGGTGCGCTTGACCGGCTCGTCGCCGTGGCGCGCGATCGCGCGGATCGCCGTCGGTGCTGTGTAAAACAGCGTGACTTTGTGCTTGTCGCACACGTCCCACAAGCGGCTCCAGTTCGGATACGCGGGCGTGCCCTCAAACATGACGCTCGTCGCGCCGTTCGCGAGCGGGCCGTACACGATGTAGCTGTGGCCGGTGATCCAGCCGCAGTCCGCCGTGCACCAGTAAACATCGTCTTCCTTGCAGTCGAAGACCTTCTCGTGGGTGTAGCTCGTGTAGAGCATGTACCCGCCGGTCGTGTGCAACACGCCTTTCGGCTTACCTGTCGAACCCGACGTGTAGAGGATGAACAGCGGCGACTCCGCCTCCATCTCTTCGGCCTCGCACTCCTGCTCCGCGCCGGCCAAGAGCGTGTCGACCCAGAAGTCGCGCCCTTCTTTCATCGCGACGTTGGCGCCCGTCCGTTTGATCACAAGCACGGTCTTGCAACACGTCACGCCCTCCAGCGCGTCGTCCGAGATTTTCTTGAGCGGGATCTTCTTGCCGCCGCGCACGCCTTCGTCCGCTGTGATCAACATCGCGCACTCCGCATCAAGGATGCGATCGCGCAACGAGTCCGCGCTAAAACCGGCAAACACGACCGAATGGACGGCGCCGATGCGCGCACACGCCAACATCGCGGCCGGAAGCGCCGGCGTCATCGGCAGGTACAAGCAAACGCGGTCCCCCTTTTTGATCCCGGCGTCCTTGAGCACGTTCGCCCACCGGCACACGTACGCCAAAAGCTCGCTGTAGGTAAACGTCTTGTCCTGACCCGGATCGTCGCCCTCCCAAATCAGCGCCGCCTTGTCGCCGCGCCCGTTGGCCACGTGCCGATCGAGACAATTCTCCGACGCGTTCAGAGTCGCGCCGTCAAACCACTTGATTTGCGGGTCGTGAAAGTCCCACTCGCAAACCGTGTCCCAACGCTTGCGCCACGTAATGCGCTCCGCTTCCTTCTCCCAAAACGCGGCGGGGTCGCTGACCGAGCTCTCGTAGATCTCGCGGTACTTGTCCATCGAGCCCACGTGGGCCTTGGCGCTGAAATCGGCGGGGGGAACGTAGGGCGAACTCATGGTGTTGCATTATCTAGAAAACTCACCTGCGCGTCACCGGTCAACGCGCGAGGGCTGTTTCAAGCCGAGACGGAGCCGCGTCCGCGCTGGGGCAAAAACCCCGTCGCAAGAAGACACTTGCGCGCCGAAGTCGCCAAAGGAGCGCTGCTCAGCTGTGCGGCTGTGAACCAGCGCCCCTCGCCCCGCGGACGCGCCGCGTGAATGGTCACGCGGAGTCGCTGATTCAAGACGCCGTGAGAAATTGCCCCCAACGTCTTGCCCCGCCCCGTCGATGCGGGCAGATCCCACAGGCCGCTGTTGAGCTCGGTCGATGCCCGGCGGCGCAAAAACACGCGACCCTCGCGTACCGTCAGGCCGACCGCGACCGCCACATCGATCAATGGCGCGCGCTCCTTGGGGGCGGGGTACTGCTCGGGGTTGGCGCGACCGGCGCAGTGCTTCGCCAACGGACACGTTCCGCAACTTGGCGAACGCGGCGTGCACACCGTCGCCCCCATCTCCATCATCGCCTGGTTGAAGTCACCCGGCTCGCTCTCGTCGAGCCACTTCTGCGCACGCGCACCCACCTCGCGCTTGTTGAGATGCGGGGCGGCGTAGAGTCGAGCGATCAAACGTTCGACGTTGCCGTCCACCACGGCGACCGGCTCGCCAAACGCGATCGATGCAATCGCGGCGCTCGTGTACTCGCCGATCCCGGGGAGCTTGCGCAACCCGGCCGCGTCTTTAGGAAACCCCTCGCGCAAAACGATCTTGGCCGCCGCGTGGAGAAACCGCGCGCGGCGGTAGTACCCAAGACCCGCCCACAGCGCCAGAACGGTGTCGATGCGGGCGCGCGCCAACGTGGCGACGTCGGGCAGCCGCGCCAAAAATCTCTCGTAGTACGGAATCGCCGCGACGACGCGCGTTTGCTGCAGCATGATCTCGCTGACCCAGATCGCATACGGGTCGCTCGTCCGGCGCCACGGCAGGTCGCGCCGCCGCCTTCGATACCAAGCCATGAGCTTGCGCCGCGCGTCCCCTATACTCTGCACCGCCTAAGTATGAGTGATGACGTTCGTATGCGCGGCTTTTTGAGCCGCACTTCGGTTGAAGAGGCCACCGCGCTTGTCGATCAACGCGTGCGCTGGCTCGAGGCGGAGTGGATCTCACTCCTGGAAGCGGGCGGGCGCGCGCTCGCACACGACGTGACGGCGCTGGCGGATGTGCCGGCGTTCGCGCGCTCGGCGATGGATGGATTCGCGGTCATGGCCGAGGAAACCTTCAGCGCCTGCGCGGACGATCCTCGTCCTCTCACCATCGTTGGCGAGTCGCGTCCGGGCCGCGCGTGCGAGACGCCCGTCGCGCCAGGTCAATGCGTGCGCATCATGACCGGCGCCCCCCTCCCGGCCGGCGCCGACGCGGTGGTTCCCGTGGAGCAAACGCGCCGCGAGGGTGACGTCTGTTGCGTGACCGCGCCGTTTGCGCCGGGTCAACACGTGAGCGCGCGGGGCGAGGACATCGCCAAGGGCGCCGTCGTCTTGCGCGCCGGCCGCCGACTGCGCGCGCAAGACTTGGGCGTTTTGTCATCGCTCGGACGCGCGCGCATCTCCGTGATCAGGCGACCTGCCGTCGCGCTGGTGATCACGGGCGACGAGGTTGTCCCGGCGGGCGCACGAGTGACCGGATATCAGATCCCCGACGCCGTGACGCCGCTTGTGCGGACACTGATCGAGCGCGACGGCGGCCGCATTCTCACGGGCCCGATCGTGCGCGACCAAGAGGAACTCGTGCGCGAGGCGATTCAGGTGTCGGTCAACGCGGCCGACATCGTCTTGGTTGCGGGCGGCTCGAGCGTGGGGCAACACGACCTTGCGCCGGGCATCGTCCGCGCGCTCGGCGAACTTTCGATTCACGGCATCGCGATGCGGCCGAGCAGTCCGGCGGGGATCGGGTTCATTCAGGACAAGCCGGTGTTCTTGCTACCCGGCAACCCGCTGTCCGCGATGTGCGCGTACGAGTTTTTTGCAGGGCGGGCGGTGCGCTGCATGGCGGGCCGCCACAACGATTGGCCGCACACGAAAATGCGCATGCCGCTCGGCCAAAAGATCAGCTCGATGCTGGGCCGCACGGACTATGTGCGCGTGCGTATCGAAGACGAGCGCGTTTGGCCCATCGCGATTTCCGGGGCGTCCATCTTGACGTCGGCGACGCGCGCGCACGGCTTTGCGATCGTTCCCGCCGAAGCCGAGGGCTATCCCGAAGGCGCGACGATCACCGTCCGGCTTTACTGAGCCAGAGCCGCTCCAGCACGGCAACGCTTTCGACTTGGTACACGCGTCGCACCGCGACTTCGAATTCAGAGTTGCCGAATTCCGACAAGAACCGCGTCCATTGCGCGCCGTCCCCCAGCGAGCGCAAAAACACAGTGAACGCGTGCGCCTGGGAATAGAACATGCTCACACGTTCGGCCGGAATCGATCGCAGCGCCAAGAACTCCGGGAGCGGCATGCGCCCCTTGGCCAAGCGGCGCCACAGAGCAAGGCGGTTGGTTTGACTCGCGGTCGACTCGTAGAGCATCGCGAGACCTTCGTCGAGCCACTTGCCGCGGCGGAACGCCGGCAAACCACGCCGCTGCACGACATGGACCAGCTCGTGCGGAATGGTGCTCTCCTCCCAGTCGCTGTGCGCAAACGTCTCGACGCGCACGAGGCGCTCGCCGTTCTCATCGAGCGTGTCGTAACAAACGCCGGCCGTCTGTTCGCGCGAGACCGACGCATCCTTGAGCGGCGTACCCGGCGGCGAAGGATCGGCGGCGACATAGGCGCGCCGCGAGGGATGGATCACGAGCTCTGCCTTCCCCGTCTTGGGCAACCTGCCGAGTAGTTCGTTCGCGATGCGGTCGTAGGCCGCGTCGGACGATTTGGAAAGCTTCGCCGCGACGTCGGCCGATGGCGCATAAACCGTGAAGTGTCGCCCCTCGTCGTAGCGCACGAGCGAACCCAAAAACAATTCGCGCCAGCGGCTGACGCCTTCGCTCGGCGGTCGCGCGATGGCCGCACGCAGCGTGGCGGACGCATACTGCTGGGCAAGTTTGTACGAAACGCCGGCCCGCTTCGGCCCCGTCTTCTCCGCCAGTCGCGCCGCATCCGCGTAGCGCTGCACGGCGTGCTCCACGTTGCCGGATACATGGCTCAAAACGGCTTCCAAGTACACGGGCGTCGCCGGGTGCGGATACGTCGTCGCAATCCCGCGCAGCTCGCGACGAGCGTGCTCGAGATCGCCTTCGCGCATCGCTTCAAGCACAGCGATCGGGCGCAACAGGTAGAGCGCCTGTTGCGCCTCGCCGTGTGCACCAAACGCGACAGCCGCGCGATAGTGATCCAAGGCCGCACGCAACCGGGTTTGGCTGGCCGCGTGGCGACCGGCCAAGAGATACGCGGACGCCATCGTCTTGCGCGCGTGCGGATCGTCGACGGGACGGCGCTGGCGCCATGCCTCGAGCTCGCGAAGCGCCACTTCGACGTTGCCGCTCTTCAACGAGCGCTCGGCGCGGTCCAGCAAGACGCCGGTCCGCGTGATTTCGCGCGCCATCGCGTCAGCAAGTCGTTTCGCAGACGGATGGTTCGGGTGGATCCGAACCAACGTGCGAATCGCGCGCTCGGCTTCACGGAATCGAAACTCGCGCACCAAGGACGTCGCGTAAACCTCGAGGGCCGCCTCGTACTTGGCTTGGATCGACTCGTCGTCTTGCGCCTCGCGAAAAGCCCGTTCGTAGAGCTCGACGGCCCCGCGTTCGGATCCGGTGCGCTGGCTCCGCGATGCCTCACGCTCAAGGTACGCGCGCTTGCTCTCGCGACGGATCTCTAAGACCTTGGCGCGCGGGATCTCCATCACGCCGCGCGGCAGCCGGATGCGCACGATGGTGTCGGTGACTTCGAGAACTTCGCAGCTCAGCTTGCCGCCGCTGTGGAGAACGACTTCGTCGGCATGCGCCGGCCCGTGAAGCAACAGTAGGCAGAGCACAACAACGACACGACGCATCCCGAAAGATTATCGGCGGGGGAAAGCGTCGCTAAACCGGCGCTACATCGAGCGGACCACGAACCACAGGCTTAGCCCGATCGTGATGCCCAGCAAGATTTTTAGGATGGAGCGCACGGCGCGGCGGAATGCTGCGTCACGCGCCTCCTCCTCGGTCTCGGTCGCGCGTCGATTTTCGCCCATCGACTCGAGATTGCGCGCCGATGACGTCTGGAGGTTGCGACCGCCCTCCATGATCCTCGTCCAATCGATCTTGGAGTTGCCCGCGAGAAGACCGCGCAAACTCGCAAGAAACAGGATCGACGAGTCCGTAAAGCTGATCAAGCCGTCGGCGACCTTGAGCGCCCCGTCCGGCACTTCAGCCAAGGTCGCCATCATGTCCGCTTCGGTCATCTCGACGAGTCCCGCGCCGAGCACATGCCCCACACCGTCTCCCGCCGTTAAGACATCGGGAACGCCCATGCCCTCGGACGCAAACCCGGCATCGCCGCTCGTTCCGACCAAGGGGTTGGTGGTCACGACCTCGTCTTCGCGGGCGTTATACGAAGCTTCTGCTCGGTTGCGGGTGATCTGGCTCTGATATCGCGAAGTCGCGGTCCGGTACGCGGCCCAGTTGGTCCGCCCAATCGACGAACCGACGAAGCGAGCACCGAGAAAATCGCGCCGCGTCGTGAGCTTTTTGAGGTTGATCAAACCGAGGTTCGGTCGTACCTCGACGTAGATCACATCGGCGCGCGCAGAACCCGCGCTAAGAGCACACAGGGCCGCCAGAATCGCGAGTCGCTTGAGGTTATTCACTATTGCCCGTTGCGCAACCGGCTTTGCCTACCCCCGGTCAGCGCTGGACGCAGTATAGCGCGCCGAAAGCCAATTATGAGACACCTATCTTTGTGGCTCCAAAGTCTCTTCGTGCAATTGTCCAAAAAAAGAACCTACCCCGTAAGTCCTTTCCCCAAGGGCCACTTCTGCCGATAGGTAGGCAGCGGAAATGTCAGCTCCGCAGCGGGGACCATGGGATTTGCCGGCGAATTAACAACGATTGGACTACCGGAAGTATTCCAAAACGTTGCTTTCAACAGACTTACGGGCGTTCTGACCGTGTCAGAGCGTGTGCGCCGTGCGTCCATCCTCTTTGAGGAGGGGGTGATCAAGGGCGTGCGCACCTACCCGGAGGCGGGCCTGGATTATGTGGCGATCGCTCAATGCAGCAACGCCGCCCCCGCCAACGTCATCGCCGCCGCCGCCAGCAAAACGCGCCGGCGCCGCACGCTGCGCGATGTCTTGGCCAAAGGCGACAACTTCGAAGCCGACCGCTATGACGCAGCGGTTTCCGCCGCCGTCCGCGAAGAACTGATCTTATTGTTCTCGTGGAAGCACGCGTCGTTTGTCTTCGAAGAGGACCGCGGCCGCGAGGGCTTTGAGCGCGAGCAATTGGACAGCGAGATCCATCTGGACCCGCAATCGATTGCCATGGAAGCGGCGCGCCGCGTGGATGAGTGGGAGGCGATCGCGCACCGCATCGAGTCCGAGCGCGACATCTTCTTGCCGGTCCAGGACGTGCCGCCCGAGGAGTCCACTCCCGAAATCGAGGAGATCATCGGTCTGCTCGACGGAACGCGCGACCTCGCAAGCATCATTCAGGATCTGCCCCACGGGCGCTTCTACGTCCTGAGCATGGTTGCCGATCTCGCGGAGCGCGGCTACGTCGATCGCGCAACGCTGGCTCACCTAAGCGACCTGGCCCAAAAAGCAGAAGCCGACGGCGATCTACAACGCGCCGTCGCGCACTACGAAGCCGCCCTCGACATGGGCAGCGAAGACATGGACACGCGCCTCGAGCTGGTCCGTCTCTATGAACTCTGCGGGCGCCGCAACGACGCGGCGCGCGAATACAAGCGTCTTGCTGACTACCAGGAGCGCAACGGCGACCTGGAAGGCGCACTGGATTCGTATCGCAGCGCTTCGGCACTGGTCCCCTACGAGACCGAGGCACTCGAGCGCATCGTCGACATCCACGATGCACGCGGTGACAAAGACGAGTTCATGAGCATCGGTACGCAGTTGGCCGAGGTGTTGACTGGCAACCGCCTGCTCGAGGAGGCGCTCGAGGTCTACCTCCGACTGGCAGCGCAAGATCACGAGAACCTCGGCATCCGCGAGTCCGTTGCAGCGACGTACATCAAGTTGCACGAACCGAAGAAGGCCGCACGCGAACTCCTCGATCTCGCGAATCGTTCGTGGGACCGAGAGGACCTCGATCGTGCGCTTCACTACTACCGCAGCGTTCTTGCGGTCGATCACGAGTGCGAAGAAGCGACCGCGCGGATTTCCGAGATCGACCAGCGTCGTGCGCGACTGCGCCGCAAGCGCCACAGCCGTCGCCTCATCCTGGCCGTCGCCACCATCCTCGCCATGGTCGGGGCGTGGCAGGGCGGACGCGAGTGGTACGCCAGTCGCGCGCTGACACAAGCGGCCCGCGCCGCGTTGGGCGGAGTCGTCAACAGAACCACCGACGACTCGCTCGCCAACGCGATCCTGCTGTACTCCGAAGTCGCCAACAACTACCCGCACACGAGCGGTTCGCGCGAAGCGGAGACGGCCGTGCGCACCCTGCTCCTCGAAGAGCTCGACCGGCTGCGCGTCGTTGTGGACCGAGACGCGGAGCTCGCCATCAAGACGTTGGAGCGGCTCAACGTGATCCACTACCCCGAGGCGGTCGAGGCCTTGTGGCGCGATAGCTATCGCCGCCTGCGCAGCAAACTCGGGTTCAGCGTTTCCGAAGAGTGACGGTGACTTCGGCCGTTTCCGTGCCGGCGATCGAAAACTCCGCCGCGCCCGGGAGATAGCCTTCCGCTCCCGCACGCAACACGTAGCTGCCGGGCGCGAGCCCACTGTCCGCACTCACCTCCACAGCCGACGGGAGGTAGTCAACGGAGACGAAGCCGCGTTCTCCGCTCACCTTCGTTAGGAGGTTGATGTGGACGCGCTCCTCTTCTTCGTTGCGCAGGTCCAAGCTGACTTTGCTGAGCAGCGTTCCGTTCTCATCGACGACTTTGAACTTGAGGCCGCCGCCCTGGTTGAGCGTCACGAGGTGCGTGGCCTCGACTCCGCGGCTGACGACCACCCGCTCGACGCGCGCCGGAACCATGCCCGTCACGAGCACGGTCAGCGTGTACTGCCCCACGGGAATACCATCGAACCGAACCGCCTCGCCTCCCGACGCGTGACGAAGCCACGGCTCCAGATCGTCGCCCCTCCCGATCACCGCAACGCGTCCGGCCACGGCGACCGAAAACTTCAAAAGGATCGCGCCGGTTTCCGCACCCGCCGCAGGCTGCATCGTCACTTCGATGGATTCGGCGTCGGGCTGCACCGTGTGTTGCACCGACGCATACCCCGAGAGCGAAAAACGAAGCACGACCGATTGCGGCGTCTTGGGTAACTCTAGGGCGTCGCGCGTTCCACGCACGGCGAGCCAAACGTCGCCGGCACGTCGTTCCACTTTTGGCTCCAGCGGCTTGCCGTCGGCACCATCCACAACACGCAGCGGGACCGTACGCGCATCCAGCAACGTGAGTGCAATCGTCTCGCTGTCGTCGTCGTAGATCACACCGCGCCCGCGCTCGGTGATCTTGCCTGGCTCGCGCGCGAGGTAATCGCACCCACCGGAAGGCATCGCGGAAAACGTCACGCTCTTGCCGGCCAGCCGATACACGGGGTACGCCACAAACGCGCGTCCGACGGGTGCGTCCGCAAGATCGGTGAGGTTGCCTGGAATCGGCGGCGCCTCTTTCCGGATGCGCGCATCCATCGCGAACACTTCCGTCTGATCCGAACCGTTGGTGACGTTCACGCGGACCGCTCGTCCGGGTTTGAGTGTGATGTCGCTGCGCACTTCGCCCCGGTCAGGCACGGTGACATCCAGATTCATCGCCGGCCGGTGTCCGGCACGGCGCGCGCCGATGTCATACGTCCCCGGCTCGACACCATGGAAGACAAAGTCGCCGCGCCCATCGGCTTTCACGACGATGCCCGCGTGCACGTGGTCGAGAACGTACGCGTCGGGCGGGATGATCCAAACCGTCGCGCCCGCCACCGCACCACCGGCCGGATCGAGCACACGCCCGCGCACCGAAGCGGCCGCGCGCAGGACGATATCGCGCACGGCTCCGTCTTCCACGGTCCGGTACGGTCGCTCTGTGAGACGGTCGAGATGCGGCATAAATCCGACCGCGAATACCTCCAAGGAGTATGCGGGGACCGTGAGCGTCAGCTCGAATCGACCGTCCTCGCCACTGAGACCGGAACTCTTTTGCTGTCCCGCATACGCCGTGACACGCGCCCCAACGACAGGCCGCTGCCCCCCATCGAGGATGCGTCCGGCCAGCTTAAACCCGCCAGCCGTGCGAGTTTGCGGCGGCGGCGCCGGATCGTCCGCGGCATCCGCGCGCTCAAAGCGGCGCGGCTTTTCGTCCTCTTGTGTCACCGGTTTGTCGCGCGACTGACGCTCACCTCCTCCGTCGTCCAAGATCGATGAAACCAGCAACCCAACGACCGCGAGCGACGTTGTAACGAGTAGGACGAGCACCGTGCGTGACACAAAAACATGGTACGCGACGAACTGATGACGAACTGTTGACAGATTCAAGCGTCTATATGGATGTAGCGTGTAGCTGCCTGTGGCAGGCCCTGAAAAGCGTGCCGCAAAATGTTTGGGAGAATTGATGCACCGGATTCTGGTTGTTGAAGACGAACCTTCTGTGGCGCGCGGCGTCAAAGATGCGCTCGTTTTCAACGGCTACCTCGTTGACCACGTCGACGAGGGCGAGAGGGGCTGCCAACTCGCACGGGAAGGGTCTTACGACCTTTTGATTCTCGACCTCATGTTGCCTGGCATGTCCGGTTTAGAAATCTTGGAACGTGCACGCGCCCACGGCGTCACCGCTCCGGTCCTCATCCTCACGGCGAAGAGCCAAGAGGAGGATCGCGTGCGGGGCCTCGAACTGGGAGCGGACGACTACGTCGTCAAGCCGTTCAGCGTGCGCGAGTTAATCGCGCGCGTCGGCGCTCACCTGCGCCGTGAAGACCGGAAACCAGGTGTAGCGAGCGCGCAAATCGGTCGCGTCGAAATCGATTTTTCGACACGGCAAATGCGTTGCGACGGAGAGCCCGTCCCGGCTTTGCCCAAGGAAATCGACCTCGCTCGATTCTTGGTCGAAAATCCAGGCCGCGTCGTCACGCGCGACGAGTTGTTGGTGAAGGTGTGGGAGTATCCCGTCACGGGTATCCAAACGCGCACCGTCGACAACTACATCATGAAGCTGCGCCACAAGGTCGAGCCCGATCCCACCCGCCCCCGTCACATCATTACGGTGCGCGGAAAGGGTTATCGACTTGCCCACGCGTAACGCGCTCTTTTTTCTGTTCCTCCTCCTTGTGTTCGTGCCCGTGGGCGCGGCTGCGTACTTGGGTGCGAAGGGAGTGGACCGCGAACGCGACATGCTGATCGCTCGCGAGCGTGAGGCGCTCCGGCGCCGTGCGGACGATGTACGCGACGCCTTGGTGCGCGCGCTGCAACGACTGTACGCCACGGAGTTCACGCAGTCGGTGCAGGCGTTCGCGCAAAAGGGCGGGGACGGCGATCAATCTCCGGTCGTCGCGCGGCTCGAAACGCGTTCTGTTGACGAGGCGGCTCCGAAGCGTGGTGTGCCGGCGGGATGGACGCAACTCGTCGAGAGTCCGAGCATCCGCGATTGGCTCGCGGGGCGCGGGCGCCACGTCGCCGCGCGCGCGATCGGTGCGCCGGACTCAAACGCCGGCTCGGTAAGCGACTTCGATACCGCCGGCGAGTGGAACTATCGGACGATCCAACGCCCAGGCGGCGAGCGCTCGGTGCAAGGTGTGTTGGTCAGCGCGGAACGCATCAACCGCCTCTACCTCGACCCAGCCTCCTCGCAGTCTGTGATCGCACGCTTCGACCCGCGCGTGGACGCGGTTCGACTTGTGCGCGACGACCCGCGGGAACGCGTGGCGGGCCGCGACGGCTTCGGTCTACCGCATGCGCACTATCGATTCGTCGTGCCGCCGAAGTACGACACGCCCGTGCTGATGCCGCCCGGACACGTCCTAAAGATCACGGTTCGGCCCGACCCAGCACTCGGCGATGACATCAACGCGGCGGGAGCGCAACTGCGCTGGACGATGCTCGTCGTCGGGACGATCGTGGCCCTGGGGCTGGTGTTCTTTTGGCGTGCGCTGCGTGCAGAGGCGCGATTGGCGGCACGCCGATCGGATTTCGTGAACGCCGTTTCGCACGAGCTACGCACGCCGCTCACGTCGATCCGCATGTACGCCGACATGTTGAAAGAGGGCTGGGTCAAGGATGCCGACAACGCGCGTGAATACGTCGGACTGCTCAGCGCGGAAAGCGAACGCTTGGCGCGCCTGGTTCACAACGTGCTCGACTTCGCGAGCATGGAAAAAGGGGGCCGACGCTTCGAAATGCAGATCGGCGATCCCGCGCCGGTCGTACGTGAGGCCGCCGAAGTCCTGCGCCCGTATCTCAAGTCGAAGAACTTCGAGCTGCACATCGACACGCCGACAACGTTGCCGGCGTGCTCGTTCGATCGCGACGCCTTGATTCAGATACTCGTCAACCTCATCGACAATGCCGTGAAATACGGCGCGCAAGAGGTTCGTATCGAAGCGTCCGCCGAAGACGGACGCGTGCGGTTCGCCGTACTCGATCGCGGCCCTGGCGTGAACGCACAAGAACGCGAACGAATTTTCTTCCCGTTCGAGAGGGGCGAACACACGCGGACCGGCGGCTCGGGCTTGGGCCTGGCGCTCGTGCGTCACTACGTGGAAGCGCATCGCGGCGAGATCTCGGTCACCGATCGCAGCGGCGGCGGCGCGGTGTTCGCCATCACGCTGCCGGTCGTCGGCTAGCTCGCGATCACAACTCGGTGCCGTCGAATCGCTGGAGTGTGTGCATGCGCCCTAACATCGCGCCGATGCACGCCACGATCACGCCGCCCAGCACGTAGTAGGCGAAGTGGTTCGATCCGCTCGTGAGACCGAACGCGATGTAGAACGACGTGAAGATGATGCAGTACGATCCCGCGCTCGAACGAAACAAAGCCGTGAGCGCGCCCGCCACTGCACCAAAGATCAGCGCGAGCACGAGATTCATGAAGTTCGGCGACATCAGCACGAGCTCTAAGACGACGAACGCAACCGCTGCTTCCCAGACATAAACCTTGCTCGTGTGGCGGCGCCGTTCTCTTTGCAACCGGTGTTCGCCGTCCGCGCGACGCCACGCGTCGCGGATGTCTTCCTTGGCGTGCTCGGGGAGCTTTTGAAACCACTCGACCTGTTCGCGCGCGTCGTGCGCACGATCTTCCGGGATGTCGTAGACCGGGGCGGTCGGTGTCTTCGGTACGTAGTCCGTCTCCGTAGCGACCACGCGCTGCCATGCCGGACGTTGCTCCGAACCGCTCATCCAAGTTTTTATCGGCACGAAACGGGTATGAATTGACCGCGCCGGGCATGGACGAAGCCTCTTAAAGACTTCGCTCGTTAGCTAGAATTACCGCCATGCGCGGCTACAGTGCCCCGGATTCCGGGCGTCTGACTCGCTTGTTTTCAAGTTCCATTGGAAGCAAGCTCCTCATGGCCCTAACCGGCCTCGGCTTGTTGGGCTTTTTACTCGCCCACCTGACGGGCAACCTCCTTGTGTTTAGCGGCGCGGACGCGATCAACGAATATGCGGGATGGATCCAGGATCACCCGAAGCTGATCTGGGCCATGCGGCTGGGCCTGATCGGCATCTTTGTGCTCCACATAGCGCTGGCCATGCGTCTCACCAACGAGAACAAGTCCGCGCGCCCGACGCGCTATCAGATTGACGCCACCGTGAAGGCGACGTTCGCATCGCGGTACATGCTGATGACGGGAATCTTGGTCCTCGCCTACGTCGTGTACCACCTGCTGCACTTCACGTTTCACACCATCGACACGGGCTCCATGGGCCTCAAAGACGCCGCCGGCCATCCGGACGTCTATTCGATGATGATGGCGAGCTTTACGAACCCGTTGGTGTCTCTTTCGTACATCGTCGCCAACTTGATTCTCGGCCTCCATCTGTGGCACGGACTGGGCAGCGCGATCCAAACCATGGGCTGGAACAACCCCGCGTTTCGCTCGGTCGCCACGCCCGTGCTGCGCGCGCTCCCGATTCTGATCGCGGGCGGCTACATCGCGATTCCTGTGGCCATCTGGACCGGAGTGATTTCTTAATGCAACTCGACGCACGCATCCCCGACGGCCCCATCGAGTCCAAGTGGGACAACTTCCGTCAGTCCATGAAGCTCGTGAACCCCGCGAACAAGCGCAAGTTCAAGATCATCGTGGTGGGTTCCGGCTTGGCAGGCGGCTCCGCTGCGGCGACGCTCGGCGAGCTCGGCTATCACGTGGACTGCTTTTGTTTTCAAGACAGTCCGCGGCGGGCGCACTCGATCGCGGCCCAAGGCGGCATCAACGCCGCCAAGAACTACCAAGGCGACGGCGACAGCGTGTGGCGGTTGTTTTACGACACGGTCAAGGGCGGCGATTTCCGTTCCCGCGAAGCCAATGTGTATCGCCTCGCGCATCTGTCGCGCAACATCATTGATCAATGCGTGGCGGCGGGCGTCCCGTTCGCGCGCGAGTACGGCGGGCTGCTCGACAACCGCTCGTTCGGCGGCGCACAGGTGTCCCGCACGTTTTATGCGCGCGGGCAAACGGGGCAGCAGTTGCTGCTCGGCTGCTACCAAGCGCTGGCGCGTCAGATTCACGCAGGCCAGGTCAAGATGCACACGCGGACCGAAATGCTCGATCTCGTCGTCAAAGACGGACGCGCGCACGGCATCATCACGCGCGATTTAGCCACAGGCCAAGTGGAGCGTCACACCGGGCACGCCGTCGTGTTGGCAACAGGCGGGTACGGCCGCGTGTTTTATCTCTCGACCAACGCGATGGGCTGCAACGTCACCGCGGCCTACCGCGCGCACAAGCGCGGGGCCGCGTTTGCAAACCCCTGCTACACACAGATTCATCCGACGTGCATCCCGGTCCACGGCGAGAGTCAGAGCAAGCTCACATTGATGTCGGAATCACTTCGCAATGACGGGCGCATCTGGGTTCCGCAAAAGCCCGACGACAAACGCACGCCGTCCGACATTCCCGAGAACGAGCGCGACTACTACTTGGAGCGCAAGTACCCGTCGTTTGGAAACCTCGCCCCGCGCGACATCGCTTCGCGCAGCGCGAAGGAAGCCTGCGACGGGGGCAAAGGCGTCGGCTACGGCGGCCGCGGCGTGTACTTGGACTTTGCCGACGCGATCAACCGACTGGGAGCCGACGCGATCAAAGCGCGATACGGCAACCTGTTCGACATGTATCAGCGCATCACGGCGGACAACCCCTATCAGACCCCGATGCGCATCTACCCGGCGTCGCACTACACGATGGGCGGCCTCTGGGTCGACTACCACCTGATGAGCAACGTGCGCGGCCTGTTTGTTCTCGGCGAAGCCAACTTTTCCGACCATGGCGCGAACCGGCTCGGCGCGAGCGCGCTCATGCAGGGCCTCGCCGATGGTTACTTCGTCATCTCCGACACGCTCGGAAACTACCTCGCCAGCGAGAAGCCCGAGCTCATGTCGACAGACGACGGCGCCTTTCAGGCCGTCGAGACCGAGGTCACGGAGCGCGTGAACAAGCTGCTCCAGGCCAACGGCAACCGCTCCGCCGCATCGTTTCACCGCGAACTCGGCAAGATCATGTGGGAGCACTGCGGCATGGCGCGCAACGAGGCCGGCCTCAAAGAAGCGCTCCAAAAAATCCCCAAGCTGCGCGAAGAGTTCTGGGCCAACATCGGTGTGCCCGGCACCGGCGCGCAACTCAACCAATCGCTGGAGGAGGCCGGACGCGTCGCGGACTTCATGGAGTTCGCGGAACTCATGTGCCGCGACGCCTTGCACCGTGACGAGTCATGCGGCGGCCATTTCCGCGAGGAGCATCAATCGGCCGACGGCGAGGCCGTGCGCAACGACAAGGACTTCTGTTACGCGGGCGCCTGGGAGCACAAGGGCGTCGGCGCCGAGCAAGAGCTTCACAAGGAGGAGCTTGAGTTCGACAACGTCGAGTTGGCAACGAGGAGCTACAAGTAATGAAGTTCAAGCTACACATCTGGCGTCAGCCTGGACCGAATGCGGAAGGGCACATGGCCCGCTACGAGATCGACGACGTCAGCCCCGACATGTCGTTTCTCGAGATGCTTGATTTGCTCAACGAAAACCTTCACGGCAAAGGCGAAGAACCGATCGCGTTCGACAGCGATTGCCGCGAAGGGATTTGTGGCATGTGCTCACTGGTCGTCAACGGCGTGCCCCACGGGCCGGAGCGCGGCGCCACCGTGTGCCAGCTTCACATGCGCTCGTTCGGCAACAACTCCGACATCCACATCGAGCCGTGGCGCGCCAAAGCGTTCCCGGTGATGCGCGACTTAATCGTCGATCGCACGTCGTTTGACCGCATCATCCAAGCGGGTGGATACATTTCCGTCAACAGTGGCGCCGCGCCGGACGCCAACGCGATCCCGATCCGCAAAGAAGACGCGGACACAGCGTTTGAGGCGGCGACTTGCATCGGTTGCGGCGCGTGCGTCGCGGCGTGCAAGAACGCAAGCGCCATGCTGTTTGTCTCCGCCAAAAACGTTCACCTCGCGCGGCTCCCGCAAGGCCAACCCGAGCGCATCGAGCGCGCGCTCAAGATGGTCGAACAGATGGACGCCGAGGGGTTCGGCAACTGCACGAACCAATACGAGTGCGAGGCGGTGTGTCCGAAGGAAATTCCCGCGACATTCATCGCGGACTTAAACCGCGACTTCTTAAAAGCCGCGATCACCAAGTAGGCGCGGCTGCAACTCCCGGTCGTCTTCGACATCGGACCGGTGCGCGTGCCTGCGCATCCTGTGTTCGAACTTTTGGCGTACGCGCTCGGGTTTCAGTTGTTCTTGTGGCTGCGACGTCGCCGCGGCGATGTCGTCGACGCGGGCCAGCGCTTGCGCGTGGCGGCCGCCGCCATCCTCGGAGCGGCCGTCGGCTCCAAGCTCCTGCATCACTTAAGCCATCCGTCGTTGGTCGAGACGCATTGGCGCGAACCGCTCTACTGGCTCGGCGGGAAAACGATCGTCGGCGGGCTCTTGGGCGGGCTCCTCGCGGTCGAATGGATGAAGCGCGTACTCGGAATCCGCACGCGCACCGGCGATATGTTTGTGTGGCCGCTGTGCCTCGGCACGATGATCGGACGCATCGGCTGCACGCTGACTGGTGTCCACGATGACACGCACGGCCTGCCGACGACCTTGCCCTGGGGCATCGACGCGGGCGACGGAATCGCACGCCACCCCGCCCCGATCTACGAAATCGCGTTTCTCGCCGTGTACGCGCTGTGGCTGCGGCGCGTGGAACGGACCGGACCCGCCGACGGCCGGCTGTTTCAGCATTACATGCTCGGCTACCTCGTGTTTCGATTCAGCGGCGACTTCTTAAAGCCGGGTGAGGCTATCCTAGGCGCCACGATGATTCAGTGGGCGGCACTCCTGGGCGCGATTTACTACGCGCGGCTCCTGCGACGACCGGTTCGCATAGCATGACCGACCGCGTGCGGCCCTACCTCTACTACGACGCGGCGATCTCGTTGTGCGCCACGTGTTTTCGGCGCGTCGACGCCAAAGTCGTCATCCAAGAGGGCTGCGTCTACCTCGACAAGCGGTGCCCGGAACACGGTGCGACGCGGGTGCTCATCGCGGACGACGCGGCGTACTACCGCCGCGCGCGCGAGCAGTTTCTCAAGCCGTCGGAGATGCCGAAAAAGTTCAACACGCCGGTGAAATGGGGTTGTCCTTACGACTGCGGGTTGTGCGCCGACCACGAACAACACAGTTGCCTGTCGATTCTTGAGATCACCGATCACTGCAATCTCTCGTGCCCTGTTTGTTACGCCGAGAGCGGGCCGTGGCGTCCGACGCATCGATCGCTGGAACAAATCGAGTTCATGCTCGACGCTATTGTCTCCAACGAGGGCGAGCCCGACGTCGTACAGATCTCTGGCGGCGAACCTACGATTCATCCCGAGTTCTTTGCCGTCCTCGACGCGGCGCGACGGCGGCCCATTCGCCACCTGATGCTTAACACCAACGGCATCCGCATCGCGAACGAGCCGGGGTTTGCCGAACGGCTCGCGGAATACGGGCCCGGCTTTGAGGTGTACTTACAGTTCGACTCGCTGGAAGCCGCCCCACTTCAAGCCATGCGCGGGGCGGACCTGCGCGAGGTGCGACGCAAAGCACTTGACCGACTCAACGCGCTCGACCTCTCGACGACGCTCGTCGTTACGGTGCAAAACGGACTCAACGATCAAGAACTCGGCGCGATCGTTGAGTTCGCGGTCGCGCAACCGTGCGTGCGCGGCGTCACGTTGCAGCCGATTCAGGAAGCGGGACGGCTCAAAGACTACGACGCGGCGCGCGATCGACTGACGCTGACCGGCGTCCGCAACCGCGTGCTCGCCCAAACCGATGTGTTTACGCCGGACGATATCGTGCCCGTGCCCTGCCATCCCGACTGCATCGCCATGGCGTACGGCATCAAAACCGAGAACGGACTCGTGCCGCTGACGCGCTTTCTTGATGCCGAAACGCTTGTACAGGGCGCGACCAACACCATCACGTTCGAAGCCAACTCGATGCTTCGCGAGAAGCTGTTCAACTGCCTCTCGACCGGGCACTCCCCGGAAGGCGGCGCCGAGAGCTTGCAGCAGCTCCTGTGCTGTCTTCCCGACATCGCCGCACCGGACTTCGACTACAAGGACGTGTTCCGGCTCATCATTATGGAGTTTTTGGACGCGCAGAGTTTTGATGTGCGCTCGGTGCGCAAGAGCTGCGTCCACATCGTGCACCCCGACGGACGCCTGATTCCGTTCGACACGTACAACCTGTTTTATCGCGACGACCTGGAACAGACCCGGCTCAACCCGTTGAGAGAGGCTCGCAAGTGACCTGGGACGACTTCGGCTTGACACTGGTTATCGCGTTCGCCGCGCAAGGCGCGATGATGTTTTTGACCAACGGTCGTTCGCTCGTGGTGATGGGCGTTTCACAGCTCGTCTACATCGTTCCGCTGGTGGTCTACTATCTCCGCAAGAACCGCCGCGACGCTGCCGTCGGCGTTGGCATCTTCGCTGGTGTTACCCTGCTGCTGAATGCCGCGTGCATAGGATTGGTCTCCACGAACTTCTCGTAACAAAAAAGGCGGACCCGCATAGCGAGCCCGCCTCTAACGATTGATCTATGGTCGTTAGCCGTCAACCGCTCCGGACTCAAGAGTCCCTTCGCGATCGTCGTTGTTTAAGTCTTTGTCTTCGGCGTACGTCGCATCCCCCGCACCGATGATGGGCGAACCCGCCTTCGGTGTGGCGTTGCGCGCGGTCCCGTCGAGCTTGAGATCTTCAAACGCCGTGAGGTCGTTTAAGAACACGTTGCCCGAGAGCGTCGCGTTGCCGGTGTTGCCGGAAATCTCACCGCCCTGGCTGTAGAGCACGTTGTTGGCGAAGACGATGTTGTCGCCGCCCCACGAACTCACCGAGAGGCACGGGCCCGACGTGATGATCGTGTTGTGCACGATCGTCAGGTTGCCCGGCGTGGCGCCTTGGTGCGACTGCGAGCGAATGCCCGAGTCGTTGGGCGAGTCGATGATCAAGTTGTTTCGGATCAGCGCGTCCGACGCCACCTGGATACCGGACTCGCGGCAGCCGACGATGATGTTGCGCTCGATCACGTTGCGCTCGCGACCGTTGGTGCCGTACACCAAGATGCCCGGGTAGTTCGTGCGCTCAATGACGTTGTCCGAGATCACGCAGGCGTAGCTGCCGATCTTGATCTCCACGCCATCTCCTTGATCCGTGTTTTGCAGATCGTGGATGTAGTTGCCGACCACGTACGTGTGGTGCGTGATCGAAACGGCGTTGTTGGCGCCCAAGTAGAACGCTTCGCCGGTGCTCGTGGTGTCGTGGATGTGGTTATCGACAAAGTACAGGTAGCTCGTGTTGCCGCTGTTGGCGGTGACCGCCGCGTCGCCCGTGCTGTGCACTTCGTTGTTGTAGAAAAACAGGTAGTCGCAGTTGATGATGCGAATGCCCGCCGAACCGCCGCTCCACTCGATCCCTTTGATCGTCAGGTACGACGCGTTGTCGATGTCGATCAAGTTCTGGCTGTCGCCGTCGCGGTGAATGTGAACCTCTTCACCTTCGCCGGCTTCGACGCTGATCGTGTTGTTGACCGTGCCATTCGCGCTCACAGAAACGCGACCGGTCACGGTGTACGTACCGGAGCTAATGACAAGACGGTCACCAGCGGACAGGCTCTCCATGGCCTGCTCAAAGCGATCCCCATTCTCCTGCGACGTCAACGCGTCGTCGTAGTTCAGGTTGATCACGTTGGCCGGGACAGCGAAGCCCGGGTCCATAGTCGGACCGTCGCCACCGGGGTTGGGCACCGGATCGGGATCCGGATCGGGATCCGGGTCCGGGTCGGGGTCCGGATCAGGATCCGGCGCCGGAGGATTCGGATTCTCAACCGGCGGATCCTCGTTCTCGCCGTCGGGAAGGACGCTTGCGGTGCACGCTGTGAGCGTGAACAACACCAAACCAAACGACCAAAAGCGCCATAGCGCTCTAAAGCGAATTTCTCGCATGCCTCTCAACTCCTACGCTGCCCGCACCCGGACAACTATCGACTGGCGCGTGCGTCCTTGCTTAGCCCTTGGAGGGTAATGGCGGTGCGACCGCGTATCGACCTGAAACGCTTTAGCTATGTCTTGAGGCATGCCCCGCGCACGGGCGGGCCGACGCACCGCGTTTGCCCACGATCGCGTATCGTAGCCGGCATGAAGCGGAAGCTCGTGCGGGATCGATGGGGCGTGGTGCTTGTTGCCTTTGTCGTGTCGGTCATCGGACAAGCGTTGATGGCGGCCGCCAGCAACGGGATTTCGTTTTACGTCATCGGTGTTTCGCAGCTGCTCTACCTGTGCCCGCTCATGCTTTTTTATGCATCGCGGCGAAACCACGAGGCGGTATGGACGCTCGCGGGCTTCGGCGGCGTTGTGTTTCTCGTCAACTCCTCCTGCATGGGAGTCGTGGCGATCATGGTTTCAAACATGTGAGCGGCGCGAGGCACGGCTAGAGAAGCGCCGCCAACCAGTCGATCGCGTGCGACCGAATGAAGTAGTTGTAGTCGCGCGTGAGCATCACGCTCAACGGAACGGGGCGCGGATCCACCATCGCACCGAGCGCAATGATCGCCATGGCGCGCACTTGGTCATTTTGCGAATCGTCGCGATAGACATCGATCAACGCCTCGATCGCTTTCATCGACGGGTCCGGCAAAATGCCGAGCGCCGTCACGATGGCGGCTTTCGTGTGCATCGTGCCCGCGTTCTTCAACACGTCGACCAGACCGCGCACGGACGCACGGCCTTGGAGCAACGCCAGTGCGATCGCCGCATTCTCGCGAACGCGGGCGTGGCTGTACTTCTTAAAGATGGCGCGCACGCGCGACACCTGCGCTGTGTCGCCTAGCATCCCCAGGGACAGCACGCCCCAGGGCAAAAACCCCCCGCTGTAGGCCGGCGCACCTTTGCGAGCTCCGGCCGCGGCACGGTTTCCACGGAGCGAGGTCTTGTCCAAACGGTTGAGAAGCGCAGGAATGACTTCGCGCGCGCCGGCAAGGCCGCACGCCACCGCCAGCGCACCGCGTTCGCTCACCGTGCTCGCGCGCTGAAAACGCAACGCGAGCAAATGCATGATGTCTTTCGAGCCCGCTCCGCAAAGCCCCAACGCGAGATACATGAACGCTCGGTCTTCTTGCGTGTTGAGCGTCTTGTTGCGCTCCATGCTCAGAAGAACTTCGCGCGCGTGCTTGCCGCCGATGCGGCCCAGCGACATCACCCCGAAGTGCTGGGTGATCGGGTCGCGCTTCGCGTCGCGCACCAGCCGGCCCAGTTGGCGAATGCCGGACTCGTGACTCGGCGGCAGCATGCGCCCCAGAGCGATCGCGACCGAGCGCTTGACTTGGTCGTCCTCGTCGCGGCGATAAAAGATGCGGAATAGCGCGTCGACATACTCCGGATTGCCGCGCCTTCCCAACGCCGTGATCGCAAGTCCCTGCTCACCCGGGCCCCACTTGCGACTTCCGCGCGCCATGGAGTGCAGCAGCTCGTCGTGCTCGTACTTAGAAAATCCCAACAGATGAGCTGCGAACCGGCGGCGCTCCTGCTCGTCGTTGATCGGCAACGCGTCCGACGCCGTCTTCACGCCCGACCGGAAAAACTTCGTGCGCGCGCGGATTTCATCTGAAGACGGCTCTGTGCCGTCGAGCAAAAAGCCGAGAAGTGCCAACGAGCGGTCGGTGATCGGCCGCTCCTTGTCGCCGGTGATCCGCTGGAACGTACCGCGGCGATCGGGGTCGCCCAAAGCGGCCAAACCGAAGATCGAAGCCTGGCGCACGGTGTACCACTTCGACGGCGGTGTCGACGTGCGACGCCCCAACGCCGTGTCCGCATCGCTCAGACCGAATTTGCCGAGCGCCACGGCAGCGGCCGCGCGAACACGTTGGTTTTTGTCGCGCAACGCGCCCTGCATCAGCTCGTACATCTTGGTTTCGCGCAACCGCTTGCGCGTGACCACTTCCTGGTTCGTGTCGCGTTCGATCCCGGTGACCGGCCGCCCGCGCATCCGCGCGGCCAAGATCCATTCGCGGTTGTACGCCCACCACAGTCGCCAGTCGTGCGCGCCGTGCGCGGAGCGCGGCGTCGACGGGCCGGAAGAGTTGCCGCCGGATCCGTCGCCGCTCCCGTCGCGCGGGATACCGATCGCCGGAGCGCCGCCACCGGCGTTGGGATTGGTCGTTGACCGTTCGCCGTGGCCGAGCGCGAATGCGCACAGGACGAGTAGGCCGACGGGAAGGAGTTGGGCCGTTCGAGTCTGCATCGTTTGTTCCTCCACGCACGGGCCCGAAACGCATCGTGGATCTATCTCTCAGGGTGCCACGGATTTCATCCGTGACAACACGAATCGACGCCGCTTACGGATTTGACACGGATCATGCCGATGAGTGTAGAGCCACGATTAAATACCAACTTGGGGCTCCACGTTAGCGGAGCTAGGATGGTCTCGGAGGAATCTCTGATGTCGCGACGCATGTCCAGCAAGGGTCGTCTCAATCGTTTGCGCGATGAGGCCGAAGCGGGAGAGAAAGAAAAGAAAGCCGCGGCGCCCGTAGCCGGCGGAGCCATGCGCGTCGTCTGGGCGGTGTGCGACATCGGCGGCAAAACGGTGAAGCAGTTCCCGTACCCGCAAAAAGAGGCCGCCGAGGCGGAAGCGCGCGGCCTCACCGCCGCAACGGGCCAAACGCACTTCGTCAAGCGCGACAAAGTGTCGTTCTAGGTGTCGTTCTAGCTCTGCCCTAATTCGCGACCGCTACAAGATCGTGATCGCTTGCTGAATCGCTTCGACCGTTACGTACGGGTTGAAGTCGAACGTCAGCTGCGTCAGCACGGGCACCGCCTCGGGATCGCCGATGCGCCCCAGGCCCGCGAGCGCCAACGCGCGCTCAATTCCGGAGCGACGCTTGTCATGCACGATCGCCCGCAACGGCGCCACCGCTTTGACCGACCCGATCAACCCGAGCGCGCGCACGACAGCCGCACGCTCGTACAGCGAGTTCGAGCCCGCGAGAACTTTGATCAACGCGTCGATCGCCGCCGAACGACGCAAGAGCGCGAGACCAATCGCGGCCTTTTCGCGCGTGACCGGATCCCGACTCTTGTCGAGTGTCTTCTCAATGATCGGAATGGTCTTGAGGTCGTTTAAGAGCCCCAGCGCGAGCATGCCGTAAGGGGCAAACATCGCGTGGCGCTCTTTCAGTTCCCGACGGAGGTCGGGAATGGCCGCGCGGTAGTCGGCCAGCCCCAACGCGAGCGCACACGCCGAACGATCGCCGCCGTTTTTGACGCGCAAGAACTCGCGGTGCAGGGCCGCGCCCGCTGTTTCCGAGCCGCTGATGCCGAGCCCGAGATAGACAAACGCGCGAAGCTGCTGCCCGACGCGTTTGAGTTGACCGATAAGAATGCGCTCGCTGTGCTCGCCGCCAATGCGACCAAGGCTGATGGCCAGCATCGACTTCACGCCCGGATGCCGTTCTTTGTCGAGCAACTTGCCGACCAATTCGATCGTTGTTTGCTGCGACGGCTGGACCAACGACCCAAGCGCCGTGGCGGCGCCGACACGCGCTGCGTCGCGGACGCGCTCGGTGCGCAACATGCTCAAGACGTCGCCGATCGCAATCGGATCGCCGAGCGGTCCGAGTGCACTGGCCGCCAAGCCGGCCATCGCCCGCGGGGTCGAACGCGACCGCGCATGGGCCACGAGCAGCGGCGTCATCGCAGGATTCCCCGACAAGCCGAGTGCCGTCGCTGCGCACGCGCGCACCTGCTCCCGCGTTCGACTAGACCCGATCACTTTTTTTTTGCCGGTGAGCACGTCGGATAAGAACGTCGCCTCCTTGAGATAGCCCAGTCCCAACACAGCAAAGCCGCGCATACGCGCCCGCTCGTTTTGGTCCAGCGCCACTTCCGCAAGAAAGCCCGCCTGTTTCTGATCGCGCAGGAGCAACAAGCCAAGCAGTGCGGACTCTCGGACATCGCGAATCTTGTCGCGCGCAAACATTTCGCGCAGCCGCGGCGCGGCCATCGTCATTCCAAACTTGCCGGCCGCAACAGCAGCGGCGGCGCGCACCTCGTCTTCTCGATCCTTAAGCGCCTTGAGCACTTCGGGGATCAGAATCGTCTCGCGCGCCAGGCGACGCTCCTCCTCGCGATCGCTCCGCTTGGTGCCGGTGATGACTTCGCGACGGGCGAGCCGCGCGCGAATGTCGAGATAGCGCTCGCGGTTCAGCGTCCACCAGTACTCCCAACTCACCGTCGAGGGGCCCCGGCCGCCGGGCGTGGCGGGCGGTCCGTTGGGATTGGCGGGTCCGCGGACGGGGTCGCGGGGACCCGATCGCGGCGGCGGCCGAAACGCGCCTCCATGCGCCCACGTCGGAACCGACAACACCGCGAGAAGGCAGACCGCTCTCCACATGCTCCTAGTCATAACGGCGGCGCGGACCGCGCTGCCCGAAAAATCGAACGGGCCCAATAACAAGATTCCGCCCCATGGAGCCATCTCAGGCGATTTCCCTATGCCCCAACTTGGACCCAGGCTTTTTTTCGATCCGCTTGCCCCGCGCCGACTGAGGGATACAACACAGGTGACACAAACGTACTCCGGATCAAGTTGCTGACCGGCCCATCGCCATCGCGCTGGCCCGTTTCCCGCACGCTGACATTCCACGGTTCCCATTAGGCGGCTGGGCATGGACGGCACTCCCGGAACTACGAAAAACGGTCATCACGGGCCCCGAGTTCTTCGGGGCCCGCTTAATTTTCACGGGTGATTCGACTCGGCACGGCGGGCTATGCCTACAAGGATTGGGAAGGCCCCGTGTACCCGCGCCCCAAACCGCGCGGGTTCAACAACCTGCGGTTTATGGCCGGGTTGTTTTCGTGCGTCGAGATGAACGTCACGTTTTATCGGTCGCCCACGCCGGAGAACGTCGCGAGTTGGGTCGAGACCGTCCGGCGGCACGATGACTTTCGGTTCACGTTCAAGCTGTATCGCGGCCTGACGCACGAGAGCGATTTTGCGGCACTCCCGCCTTTTCTCGAGGCGCTGGCCCCGGCGCGGGAAGCGGGCAAACTCGGCGCGGTGCTCGCGCAGTTCCCGTACTTTTTTAAGAACACGCAGGACAATCGCGCGCATCTGGCGCGGTTGGCGCGCGGCATGGAGGGCTGGCCGGTGGCGCTCGAAGTACGCGACCGTTCGTGGCTCACGCCTCCCGCCCGCGATTTCATCACGCGTCTCGGCCTAAACCTCAGCGCGATTGACATCTGTCAGACCGACGACGCCGTGCCGCCGGAGCCGCTGTGCACCGGGCCCATTGGATACGTGCGCCTGCATGGCCGCAATGCGGACGCGTGGTTCGACAAAGACGCGCCCGTCTTTGAAAAGTACAACTACTTGTACGCGCCAGCCGAACTGAAGTCTTGGGCCGGCCATGTGCGCACGATCTCCCAAAACACCGAAGTGACCTACGTCATCACCAACAACCACTTCGCCGGCAAAGCCGTCGTCAACGCCATCCAGCTCGGCCGCATGCTCGGGCAAAGAATGGCCCCGCCGCCACCTCAACTCGTCGAAACCTATCCTGACGCCCTAGCCCAGACTCTATGACAACAACGCTCAAGCTAACCGCCGCCGAGATCGAGGCGCTCCGGCACAAACTCGAAGATGCTCGCTACGAGTTTCGCGATCTCAACTACGCGCACTTTCAAGCGCGCGGCGAGCAGGTCGTCGTGAGCGCGTACCGCAGCGGCAAAGTCGTCGTGCAGGGAAACGGAGCCGAGGCGTTCTTGGAGCGCTACGCCGGGCTCGCGCCGGCGTTCGAGAAGGCGGGCCGTGAGGACCCGCCGGGTAAGCGTGCGGTCAACGGGCCGGTCGCGGGCAGCGACGAATCCGGCAAGGGTGACTACTTCGGGCCGATGGTCGTGGCCGCGGTGCTCGTGTTGCCCGAGCAGGCGGAAGCACTGGCGCGCGCGGGCACGCGCGATTGCAAAACGATGAGCGAGAGCGCCGTCATGCGAACGGCTGTCGCGATCCGACAGCTGTGTACGCACAAGGTCTTGTCGCTTCCGCCGCCGGAGTACAACGAGCGTTGGGGCGCGGTCGGAAACGTCGCGATCGTGTTATCGGACATGCATGCCGAAGCGCTCGCCGCCGTCGTCCCCGATGCCGAGGCGCTCGTCGTGATCGACCAGTTCACGACCGAGCAACGACTTCACAAAGCGCTGGGCGAGCACGGCGTCAAGAACCCGACCGAGATTCGTCATCGCGCCGAGGACAACGTCGCCGTCGCGGCCGCGTCGGTTCTCGCGCGCGCCGAATTCCTGATCCAACTCAAAGAACTCGGCAACGAGTATGGCACCAATCTGCCGAAGGGCGCGGGCCCGGCGGTGGACGGCTGCGCGAAGCGGCTTTACACCGACTTCGGGATGGATGCGCTGCGCGCGCTTGCCAAAACGCACTTCAGGACCACCGAGAAGGTCACCGGGCACCTTTTCTAGCCACCCCGACCGGGTGCGGGGACGCGTTAGAATTGATGTGGTGCGCGTCCTCTGTTCGATCCTCCTCCTTGTTGCGGCCGCTTCGGCGCTCACCGAGGATCAGGTGCACGGACTCATCGAACTGTTGGGCGACAAGGATCCCAACCGCCGGCGCGCCGCGTACCGACTCTTGGAGCGCGAAGGCGATGCTATCTTGCCGCTCCTCATGGCGGCGCGCGCGGACAGCCTTACCGCTCACCGCGCGTTGCGCGACCTGACACGCAAAGCGCGCAAACTCAGGCTGTCCTTGCGCGCGCCGGCGCAACACGCCATCGGGACGCCGCTTACGCTGACGCTCAGCATTCTCAACGACACCGAGTTCACGATGACGTTGCCGTTTCAGGAACAGCGCAACGGGCGCCAGCGGTCGTGTATGTCCGTGTTCTTTGATCGCAAAGAGTTTCGTCTTTTGCCCAACCACGTCCGTGGGTTCGGTCCGCACATGAAGATCGCGCCGCAGCAGACGATCGAGTTCCAAGCCGTCATTGGTCCCGAGGCGCGCGTGCTCACGAAACCCGGAGCCTTGAAAGTTTCGTGGAAATTCCTCGCGCGACGCGTTGTGATCGCGGAGCGTGCGCCCGATCGCGGCTACATGCGCGTGCTCGCGGAACCGGTTCCGCTGCTTGTGCAGGGCCGAACGCCGGCGCAGCTTGGGAAGGCTCTGGATGGAGGCGCAGCGGAGCGCCAAGCCGCGCTCGTCGAAGTCCGAACGCGCACCGACGATGCGATGCGGCCGCTTCTGCGCAAGCGATTTCGCGATCCGGACCTCGCGCTGACGGCGATCCAAGTGCTCGCGGGCGCCGCCGAGGAGCAGGACCTAAAACTGTTCATGGATACGTCCACCAACCACCCCGACGCGCGGGTGCGGGTGGCGGCCGTGCGCGCACTCGGTGGATACCAGGCGCGGAAAGCGCGTCAGCGGCTGCTGCGCCTTGTGCTCGACCACGACGAGGAGCTGCTGGACGCGGCCGCCGACGCGTTATCGCACCACAAGAACGCGCGTACGGTCGGAGTTTATATCTCGCTCCTGCGCAAGCCCGGCCCGTGGCAACACAAGATCGCGCGCCGCCTCACGCGGTGGACCGGCAAGGCCGTGAGCCTGCGCGATGAAGAGATCGACGCGTTCGAGCAGTGGTTTTTGCGTGAGCGCAAGGCCGGGCGGCCGTGGGCGCTCAGCGACCGTCCGCGTAAGTGATCGACCGCGTCTTGCGAAAACTTCCCGTTCCGAACTCACCTTTGTCGGCGTCCACGCGTCCCTTCATCTTCAGCGACACGTCTCGACCGAGCTTGACGTTGAATCGCCAGTCTCCTGTCATGTTGCCGACCCAATCGTGATCTCCGTCGCGGTACTCCTGCGTGAACACGAACTGGATGTGTGCGATCCCGTCTTCGATGGACTTGACCGTGAATCGCGCCTCGCCCTTCACGCCCGCGGGCACGGGCTGGCCCACCGTCACCAAAAACTTCGCGGCCGGAACGGCCCACGTCGAGCCCGCCTTGATCTTGCCCGGCGGCAGCCGTCCGTCGCGCCACGGCTTGAGTCGTTGGACCAATTGCGGGTGCGCCTTCGTGACGTCTTTGTCGCCCTCGCCGTACAGCACCCATTTTTTGCCGGACTTTTTCCATACGAACGACTTGCCGTGACTCGCGAATCGCTGCGTCGCCTTGCCTTCTTTTTCCGGCGACTTGTGCACGATGTGCGTGTAGTCGAGGACTTCGATGCGTTCGTGCGTCGCCGCGCCGTTTTTGTCTACGGCTAAGACCGTGCGCCGGAGCTTTTGGCTGCCCTCGACGTCGTATTCGAGCAGTTTGTCTTCGACGGGAAACAAACGCAGACTCATCCGGCTTTGGGACTGATCCACGTAGGTCATACCGCGCGTGAAGCGGTAGCGGAGTTCGACCTCCGCCTCATGGTCGGTCTTGTCCGGCGCGCCGATGATGACGAGAAGCGCGAGCAGAGCGGGCATACGCGCAGACTAACCGGGTTCTCCGACCGCGCCCACGTCTAGCAGCTCGATCAGCGCGGCGGCCGCACGCGACAAGTGGCGATCGCGGCGCAACACCACCACGATCTTGCGGCGCAACGGATCCCCCTCCAGCGGGCGCACTTTTAGCGTTCGACCGTCCACCTCGGCCACGGCGGACGCCGGGAGAATCGCGCATCCAAAGCCTTCCGCCACGTATCGCTTTTGCACTTCCACGTTGCCCGTCTCCAGCACGACGCGCGGCTTCGCCCCGGCCGCTCGCAGAGCGCGGTCCACGGCGTCCCGCGTCTCGGTCCCTTTGGCCAGCGCCACCCACGGGCGGTCGTCGAGCGCGGCGAGCGACACGGTGCGCCGCCTTAGCAGGGGATCCTTGAGGCGGCTCACGATCACGAACGGCTCTTCGCGAATCACGCGCGCCTCGAGCCGGCGGTCGATCGACAGCGGACGCGTGACGACGCCGCAGTCGAGATCACCCCGCACCAACAGATCGAGAATTTCGGCTGTGTACGCGTTGCGAATCGTGATCTCGGCCACGGGAAACTGCTTGCGGAACGCCCGCAGGATCGGCGGGAGCAGGTAAAGGCTCACGGTGTCGCTCGCCCCGACGCGGACCAGGCCGCCGCGTGACTGCGCCAGCTCGCCGAGTTGCTGCAGCGCATCCTCGACATCGGCAAAGATCTTTTCGGCCGACCGGTACAGGACGGCTCCCGCTTCGGTCAGCGCTACGCCTTTGCGCGCGCGGTCAAACAGTCGCTGCCCCAGCTCGGTTTCGAGCCCTTTGATGCGGACCGACATCGCCGGCTGCGAGATGTGCAGGATCTTGGCCGCGCGCGAAAAAGAGCGCTCGGTGGCGACGTGAAAAAACGACCGTAATGACTCAAGATCCACGATTAACGAGGATTATAGATAACCAGGACGAAGAAGACCAACCAAAGAACAGCAAGAACGCCGTAACCTAAGTATTACCAAAGACTTAAGAAAACAAGAAGCGCGCGCAAACACAGAACAAGAAGGGAGCCGCGCGCAAAAAATCCCGCAGACACCCTCCATATCCCAAGCCCAGCCAACAACTTACAACAACCTTACACGGGACCTGGTCCCGCATTTGTGGTCCCGCATTTGGGGTCGCGGGTCGTGCATTGGGTCCCGCATTGGGGGTAGGGTCTCGGGTTATCGACCTTGGGCGGCGGAATTTTCGGCTTTTTTTGGCCTTTCGGGTGGCTACCCGGACCCTGCTCTTTGCGCCCTACATTCAGCACTTCATGGCCCATGTGCGCGACATGGGCGACGCAAACTACGGCAAAATTCAATCGATCTACTACCTCACAACGGTCGCGTTGGAGGTGCCGTCCGGCGTGGTGGCCGATCGGCTCGGGCGGCGATGGACGTTGGCGATCGGGGCGCTGGGTGCGGCGCTCGGCAGCTTCGGCTGCGCCATGGCGCACGACTTCATGACGTTTGCGTGCAGCGAAGTCCTCTTCGCGGTCGGCACGGCGTTCATCAGTGGAGCGGACTCGGCGCTGCTCTACGACTCGCTGGCCGCGCAAGGGCGGCAACACGAGTACCCCCGCGCGGAAGCGGCGGCGCAGGCGATATGGCTGGTGACGTCCGCCATCGGGTTCTTATGCATCGACCTGTTTTTGTGGAGCGGGGACACGGTCGATCCAACGATCGCGTTTTGGGCAAGCGGCGTGATGATGCTGTTCGGCGTCGGTTGCGCGCTCGCCATGCGCGAGCCTCCGCGGCAGCGGCTGACCACGCGCCAGATCACGACCGGGGCGATGCGCGATGTGTTCAAGCTGCCCGGCGTGTTACGGCTGATAGCGTACAGCGTGGGGCTGTTCGCGCTGCTCCGCATGGCGATCGTGATGTTTTTCAACCCGGCTTTGAAGGGGTCCGGACTCCCCGTGCACCTGTTCGGAACCGTTCTGGCGGTGGTCAACATCGTCGGCGCGTTCGCCGCCTGGAAGGCGGGTTCGGTACTGCAAGGCCGCCGCGCCCGCTCGCTGATGATCGCGATGCCGATCGCCATGATCGTGATGTTTTTGGGGCTCGGAATGAGCAACAGCTTGGGGATGGCCGCCCTGTTCTGCCTGCAAGGCGCGGTCTTCGGCGTCTATCCGCTCGTGATGAGAACCGAACTCAACGCGATGGTCCCGTCGGCAGATCGGCGAGCGACCGTACTGAGCATCGAGTCGCTGAGCTGCCGCCTGGCATTCGCCCCGATCGCGGCCCTGGCCGGGTGGTCGGTTGAGTCCTTGGGATTTGGCGTCGGCGTCGCGTTGAGTGTGGGTGTCGCGTGCCTGCCGTTCTTGCTCGTCCCGTTCCTCCGCCGCCACGGCCCGGTCGCCGGACCGTAACGAGGGCCTGACGGGGCCCCGCGCAAAGGCACGCCGCGCGTATAGTGAGGCGATGCGACGGCTGGCTTGGCTCTTGGTCCTCTGCGCCGCCCCCATTCAGGCGGACCCGACAGAAGGTGCGGTGCGGCTGTTCACCGACGACGCCATCCCCCGCTACCTCGAACGCGGGCAGCAACTCGCCCGCACCGAGCGCTGGCGCCAGATGGTGACGGTGCTGCAGCGCGTGATCGCGGGCGGAAAAGAAGTGCTCCCCGACCTTCCGGAGACGATTCGCGACTTCGCCGTGTACTCCGAGGACAACGTCCTCTACTACCCGGCTCGCGCGCTGTGCGTCAAACGCCTCGCCGAGCTCCCGCCGGAAGGCCTGCAGGTCTATCGCGACGAGTTCGATCGCCAGGCAAAAGACCTCTACACAAAAGCGCTGCAAGCAACCGGCCTGGCCGTACGCCTGAAACGCTTCATGGCGGTTTACGACCAGTACCTTCCGTCGAGCTACGGCGACGACGCGCTCGAGCAAGCGGCCAACATCAACTTGTCGCTCGGCCGGTACTACGAAGCGCTATCGCAATTCCGCATGCTGTTGGAGCTGTACCCAAAAGACAGTGATCGAGACCTCGCACTCTGCGCAGCCAAGAGCGCGTACTGCGCGGCGCGCATCGCGGACGACCACACGCTGACGGCGATCCTGGACGAGCTCACGGCAAACCACGCCGGCAAGACCGTGGTGATCGAAGGCAAGCGCGTAGCGGTCACCAGCCTGGCCGGCCACCCGCGCTTCCAGCTCACGCACGCCGCGCGCAATGGCCGCAACAAGGACTGGCTCATGGCGGGCGGCAACGCGTCGCGCACCCGCATCGCCGAGGATCTACCCGACGACATCGGACCCACCCCGTTCTGGTCCCGGCGGATCGACGAGCGCGATCCGCGCATCACGGCCGAGTACGGAACGTGGGAACTCACCGAGCACAACCGTCAGCCGAGCCCGGATCCGAAATCCGTGTCGGCCAACCTCGCATGGATTGCCGTGCGACCTTATCCCACGGCGCGGCCCGCGATCGCCAACGGGATCATGTATCTAAAAGACGGCAACGAGCTGATCGCGCGCAGCGTGTTGACCGGGCGTATCCTCACGGGATTCGCGCGGATGGAAGGCAACTCGCGCAACCTAAACAGCCTTCACTCGATCGACTCCGTCCGCAAAGACGGAAGCGATCCCAAGGTCGAGCGGGCGTACCGCTACCTCGACTACGGCGGGCAAAGCGTGACGGTCTCGCGCGGCACCGTGTTCCTCTTGGAACAGTTGCGCCGACCGCAGCACCTCATGTCGCAGACCAGCAAAGCCGGGCGACCCTTAAACATCTTGTCGGCCAAAGATCCCACCGGCAACCTGAAGTGGTCCTGGCAGCCGGAGTGCGGCAGCGTCGAGCTCTTCAACGACCCGAGCAAGCGCGACGCCTGGAAACTCGACTTCAACCAACACGGCCGCGTGCATTTCCGCGGCCCGGGCATTGTCGTCAGCGACATCCTCTACACGGTGGTCCATGAGGAGGGCGTCGGCGTAGGCGTCTGGGCCTTCGACGCGCGCACGGGTCGCGTTCTGTACCGCACGCCCGTTCACTACAAGGATGAACTCGCGGGCATCACGCCGTCGGACGCCTCGATCTCGGTCGCGGGCGGCGTCGCGTATGTAGCCGCGAACTCCGGCGTCATCGCGGCCGTCGATGCGCTCCCTCCCGGTCACGTGCGCTGGATCCGCCGCTACTCGCGCCAGCTCACCAGAACGGGCGGCCGGCGCGGCGCCCGGCACCGTTTCGCGAGCATGGGATTTGGGCACAGCGAGCCGGTCGTCACGCAAGGCCGGGTCATCTGCGCTCCATCCGACTCACAGCACGTGTTCGCGTTAGACGCGACCACCGGCAAAGAGCTCTGGTCGCGCCGACGGGGGTCATCTGGAGTGGGCTCGCCGCACATCATCGTCGGCGTCGGAAAGGGCATCGTTTTTCTGGCGGGCGAAGAAGTCGTCGCCATCGACGCGACCACCGGCAAGACGGTCTGGACCGAACCCGGCAAAGGAACGCCGTTCGGGCGCGGCTTCGTCGGCGAAAAGTACGTTCACATTCCGATCAACCTCCCGCCCGAGCGGTCCGCGATCCTGCGCTACTCCATCACCGACGGCACGCAGCCCAAGGAACTCCTCTTCGACGTCGCGCGCCTCGGTAACTTGGTACACGTCGACGGACGACTCATCGTGACCAACGGCGAGGAGATGATGGTCTTCCTGAATCAGCCCGCCGAAAAAGCGAAACTCGCCGCCGCTACGACCGTGGCGGAACTCACCGAACGTGCACACTTCGCGCTCGCGTCGCAGCCGCCTGATCGTGAAGCCGCACGCCGCGACTTTGCGGCCGCACGCAAGCTCACCACACCGAAGTCCGGGCCCGACCTGCTCGTGGCCGCGCTTGAGAACCTGTTCGACCTCGCGCGAACCAGTCCGACCGAATCGATCCTCGAAGAAATGACCGCGGTCGCCGAGCGCATCGAGCGCGAAAACACCGACCCGCGTTTCCCGCACCCGACGCGGCGCTTCCCGTACATCGCGCAAGTGGACTACGCCCGCGTGACCGCCCTCAGCAAGCTCGGCAAGGGCGAAGAAGCGATGGTCGCTCTTGAGCATTTCGTCGATACGCACGGTGCCGTTGACAAGTTCAAGGAAAACTCCGTCATCGTGGGCGGCGCCATCACGCGCGTCGGCAACGCTGCCGCGGCGCTCTACGAAGAACTGCTCGAAAACAACGAGACGTTCCGCAGCGCGTTCGAGAAACGCGTGCGCGATCAGATAAACGCCGCGATCGCCACAAAAGACATCGCCGCACTCACGCAGATTCCCGTGCGCTATCACTATCGAGCACCGACCGGAGACTGTTACTTCGCGCGCGCCGACTTGCTGCGTGAGCAAAGTCGCACCGCGGACGAGGGCCAGGCGCTCCGCGAGTTCATCCGCGAGTACAAGCTGCACGAGCGCCGGGCCGAAGCGTTCTTGCGCTTGGCGGACGGCCTCGCAACGCAAGGGAAGTACTCCGCGGCGCAAGCGCTACGAAACCGCGTCGTCTTGGAGATGCCCAATGAAGTGCGTCGCGCGGACCTCGCGCAGATGCTCGCGAAACTTGACAGCCTCCTGCCGAAAGGATCGTCCACGCTGAAGGCGCCAAAGATTCGCCTTCCGCTTGCGTCGAAGCGCATCCTCGCCCGCGCGTCCGGCGCGCTGGCGGTCCGGGGCGCATGGCCGAAAGATTCCCGCGTGCGTGCGATCCTCGCCGACGAGAGCGAGCTGACGGCGATCGACGCAGAGGGCAAGACCGTATGGACCGCGCCGTTCGGCGCGCCGAACGCGGCCCCGCCGGGCGGCGGCGAGGACCCGACGACCGCGATCGTTTCCGCGGCCATTCACGCCGCACGCTACGCCGAAATCGTCGACGGCGACCTCTATGTCGGCGACGTCACCGGCGTCATGCGCGTCGGCCTCAACGACGGCCAAGTCAAATGGCGGGCGCCGGATGATCCGGTGCAGGCCACAAAAGACGCGCAGTATTGCGTCGAGCTTTTGCGCGCGCAGATCACCACAACCCAAACCGAAGGGTCGAACGGCCCGCGCCAAGAATGGCTGCCCAACCACGTGCGCTCGGGCAAGCTAATCGTTCGCTATCACCCGCGCCGCGGCTTCGAGGCCGTGCAACTTTCCGACGGAACGCCCAAGTGGGTCGCCGCGACCGAAGGGCCGCTCGTCGGTCCGCCGTCTGTGCGCGGTCACCTGTTGGCCGCTGGGTGGGAGCGCGGCGCGACGATCTACGACGTCAGCAACGGCACGGTATTGCGCAACGAGCCCGCTCCGAAAGGCGGGGCATTGCTCGCGCCGCCGATTCTCGACCCGCTCGGGCGGCTGCTCGTCGTCGTGAGCACGGGCACCGATCGCGACACCGGATCGCTCCGCATCCTCAACGCCGGCAATCTTCGCAGCGCTCACGACTGGACGTACAAAGTGAAGCATCGCCACGCCGCGGTGCTCCACTGCGACGGCAAGACGGTTGTGTTCCACAACGGCGGCACAGCGGGCGGACCTGGCAGCGAGTCCAACCTGCTCGTTGTCGATCTCGCGAGCGGGTCCGTGATTCGCACGCGCACCCACAAGCTATTTCGCGACTACCGCATCATGAAGAGCGGCGACAAACTGTTTGTCTTCACGCACTGCCGCGGCGACGCCGCGACCGGTGCGCGACTGTTTCGCGTCGACGTTCGCAGCGGCGACCCGCTGAAGTACGACTACCCGCCGGAGGCCACCGTCTACGGGGAACCGCTCATGACCGCTCGGTTCATCGCCATAACGGGGAGCGGATCCCAGGGTGGAAACGTAGTGCTCTATAACCGTGAGGCCTCGACCGATTCCCGGAACTGGTACCCCGTTTTCCACAACACAGCCGTCGCCGAGGGCCGACTGCTCAAGTTGCCCGCCAAAGGGGAGCCTTGGTATCGCTCCGCCCCGGCGGTGGCCGAATTTGGCGAGGCTTTGCTCGTCACCGGGCCGTTCGGCGCCTGGGAACTCGCTGCCACGGACCAAAAATAGCGGCCGACGGGCGGAAATCGACGCCCGCCGGGGGGCCCGCGCCTCTCGCGCGCGTCACAATCGACCTCGTGGCAGGTCTTTTACGGCGCGTTTGGCAAGCCCGGTTTACGCTTATGCGATGAAGCGGGTTTGGATCATTATCCTCACGGGTGTTCTGACTCTCCAGGGCCGAGCGCAAGACCTCGCGGTCGAGCCGCTGCCGGAAGGGGTCACCAAACAAACCGAGCGCCGCATCAACAACGCGCTCCGTTATCTGGCGCGCGAACAAAACAAGGACGGCTCTTGGCGCTCCGCCGGCGGGATGGGCAGCTATCCCGTTGCTATGACCGGCTTGGCCGCCCTCGCGCTGACCGCGTCGGGATCGACTCCCGTGCGTGGGCCATACGCCCGCAACGTGCGTCGTGCGGTGAACTTCTGCCTCGCGCAGCAGCAGCCGAACGGCTTGATCGCCGCGCCGAGCGAAGAGGGTCGCTCGATGTACGGCCACGGCTTTTCGATGCTGTTTTTGGGCCAGGTCTACGGCATGGAAGAGGACCGCGGTCGGCAACAGCGGATCAAGGCTGCATTGCGGCGCGGCGTCCAGCTCATCGTCCGCTCGCAATCGCGCGCAGGCGGTTGGCTCTACACGCCGGACTCCGGCGGCGACGAAGGCTCCGTCACGATCACGCAAATGCAAGCGCTGCGGGCCGCCCGTAACGCCGGCGTGCATGTTCCGAAAAAGACCGTCAATAAGGCGGTGGAATACATCGAGAAGTCCCAAAACCCCGATGGTGGGATTTCGTATTCGATTCACTCGCGCGGCAGCCGTCCCGCGATCTCCGCAGCCGCATGCGCCGTGCTCTACAACGCCGGTGCCTACGACTCCAAGATCGCCGACAAGTGCTTCAAGTACGCCTGGAAGACGTGCAAGCCGACCGTGAGTGCGAGCGGCCACTACTTCTACACGCAGCTCTACATGTCGCAGGCTTGCTGGCAAAAGGGCGACAAGTTTTGGAAGAAGTACTACGAGGGCATCCAGCGCTACTTGCTGCGCACGCAGCAAGGCAACGGTTCGTGGCGCGGCGATGGCGTCGGAACGTCGTACGGTACGGCGATCGGGCTCCTCATCCTGCAGATTCCCTACAATCACCTCCCCATCTTGAGCCGCTAGCGCAAACGCCGGCCGGTTACGGGTCCCAGAGAACAACAGATAAGAAGAGAGGGCAACGTCCATGGACGATCGCGCCGCGATTACGCGCCTAAAAGAGGCGCACGATCAGATCCGCAAAGAGATCGGGAAAGTCATCATTGGGCAGGAACAAGTCGTAGACGAGCTCCTGCTGGCGATTTTCTCGAAGAGTCACTGCATTCTTGAAGGCGTGCCCGGGCTCGCCAAAACGTTGCTTGTCTCCACGTTGGCGAAGACGCTCAACTTGGATTTCAGCCGCATTCAGTTCACGCCGGACTTGATGCCGTCCGACATCACCGGCACCGAGGTGATTCAGGAAGACCGCGCATCGGGAACGCGCAACTTCAAGTTCATGCGAGGTCCGGTCTTCGCGAACGTGGTCCTCGCCGATGAGATCAACCGCACGCCGCCGAAGACGCAAGCCGCGCTTCTCGAAGCGATGCAGGAACGACAGGTCACGGTCGGCGGCGAACGCCATCCGCTTCCGGATCCGTTCTTCGTGCTCGCCACGCAAAACCCGATCGAGCAGGAAGGGACGTATCCGCTGCCCGAAGCGCAGCAGGACCGCTTCATGCTCAAGATCCAGGTGACGTACCCGTCATGGGACGAGGAGCGCGAAGTCGTCAAGGCAACGACGTCCGATCTTGAGACGACCGTCGAGCCGGTTCTCAGCGGCGAGGACATGCTCATGTGCCAGCGCGCGGTGCGCCGCGTCCCGGTGGCGGACCACGTCGTCGAGTACGCAATGCGTTTGGTGCGCTGCACGCGCGTGGGTCAGCCCGACCTGCCGGACTTCATTACCGAGAACGTCGCGTGGGGCGCTGGGCCGCGCGCGTGTCAGTTCTTGGTACTCGGCGCCAAAGCGCGCGCCGCGTTGTCGGGCCGCAGTGCTGCGACGTGCGCAGACGTCAAGTCTGTCGCGCTGCCGGTGCTACGCCACCGAATCCTGACCAACTTCGCCGCTGAGTCGTCGGGCATCGATGCCGACCACATCATCGGCCGGATTTTGGAGACCACCCCGGACAAAGATGTTGGAGCGGCGGGCGGCGCGGAAGCGGCCCCGGTGCTCAAGGACTCGTAGCCTAAGGGCACAAACAAAATGGCTACGTCTAAGCACCTTGATCCGAAGGTGCTGGCCGAGATCTCTCGTCTCGACCTGCGCGCGCGCCAGGTCGTGATCGGTTATGTCTCCGGCCTGCACAAGTCCCCGCGCAAAGGGTACTCCGTCGAATTCGCCGAGCACCGAGAGTACGTGCCCGGCGACGACATTCGCCACATCGACTGGAAGCTGTATGGGCGCGAAGACCGCTTCTACATCAAGCAGTACGAGGAGGAGACCAACCTCCGTTGCAACCTCCTCATCGACATGTCGGAGTCGATGCGTTTCGGCACGGGCCCACTTAACAAGTTTGATTACGCGGCGACGGCCGCGGCGGCGATGGGATTCTTGCTGCTCAAGCAACGCGACGCCGTCGGAATGCGGTTGTTTGACGACGAACTGCGCGGCGTTGTCCCGCTCTCGACGAACCGGCACAGCTTGCACAACATGCTCCACATGATGGAGCCCATCACGCCGAAGAAAAAGACGGACTTCTCGGGCCCGCTGCGCGAGTTCGCCGAGCAGGCGGGGTCGCGTTCGATGGTTGTGATTTTGTCCGACCTATTCGCGCCGCTCGACACGATCGAGAAAGGCCTCAAACTCCTCCGCCACAAACGGCACGAGGTGTTGCTCCTTCACGTCATGGACGAAACCGAGCTCACGTTTCCGTTCGAGGACAACACGAAGTTCCTCGGACTGGAAGACCTGCCGGACTTGGTCGCGGAACCGCGCGCGCTCCGCGAGGGATACCTCGAGGTGATTCAGGAGTTTTTGCAAAATGTGCGTCGCATGTGCGCGCAGTTGCGCGTTGACTACCAGCTCCTGTCCACGGGCGATCGCCTGGACAAGGCGCTGAGCGGATTCCTGGCAGCGCGCGGCCGCGTCGTACGCGGGAGCAGCGGACGATGATCTTTGCTCTCTCGTTCACAAACCCGGCCTTGCTGGGCGGCATGGCGCTCGCCTCGATCCCGATCATCATCCACATCCTGAACCGGCGACGGTTTAAGACGATGGACTGGGCGGCGATGGATTTCTTGCTCCAGGCGGCGGTGCGCAACAAGCGCCGTGTGCGGCTAGAAAACCTCCTGCTCTTGGCGCTGCGAACGCTACTCGTCCTCCTGCTGATCGCAACGGTGGCGCGACCGTTCACCAAGAAAGAAGACGCACTCGCCTCGCTGTTCGGATCCGAGGGCGCGACGGAACGCGTAATCCTGCTCGATGACTCGCATTCCATGCGCGCGGGCCAGGGCAACCGCTCCGCCTTCGCCACCGGCAAGCAACTCGTCACGCGGCTGGTGGAACGCCTGCACAAGGAGCGCGCGAACGACCGCGTGACGCTTGTGCTCGGCACTCGCCCCTATCGCGGCGGTGAAGGCTTAGCCCGTGTGGCCGTCGCGTCGGGCAACTACCGCAAACTACTGCGCAGCCTCGACACCGCACGCGCGGGCGACGGCGTGTTTCACGTGCGCCGTTCGATCGATGCGATCCTGGACGGCTATCAGGACAAGAACGCGCGTGTCGTACTGCACGTCGTGTCGGATTTTCGACGTCACGACTGGATGGGGCCGGACGGATCGCTTCTTCCGGAAGCGCGCACGGCGCTCGCGGCATTTAGCCAGCGCGGCGAAGTGCGCCTCGTCGATGTCGGCTCCAACCCGGTCGACAACATCGGCGTCGTCGGCTTGGAAGCGAGCCAGCGCGCCGTTATCGCGGGCGTGCCGACCACGTTCCGCGCGGAAGTCAAAAACTACGGGCCCGGTCCCGCATCCAACGTGCAGGTCACGTTCAAGTTCGGCGTCACGACGCTGAGCACGCGCATCGAACGCACGCTCCAACCCGGCGACGTCGCGACCGCGAAAATCGACTACGTGTTTCGCAAGGAGGGCCCGGCAACCATCGCGGCCCGCGTCCCCACCGACGTCTTGCCCGGCGACGACGAGTTTCGGCGCGTCGTGTCGGTCCGCCGCAGTGCGCACTTCCTGCTTGTCGACGGCGAGCGGGAGCAAGAAGCGTATCGCAGCGAAACCGATTTCTTAGCCGCCGCCCTCATGCCTCCGGGCAAGCGGTCGAGCGGCGTCACGGTCGACGTCGTCACAGAACACGCGTTCAGCGGTCGCGATCTCGCGGTCTACGACGGCGTGTTCTTATGCAACGTGTATCGACTTCCGCCCGATCGCGTGAAGGCGCTCGAAGACTTCGTCCGCGCCGGCGGCGGGCTCGTGTTTTTCTTGGGCGACCAAGTCGATCCGCAGGTCTACAACGCCACGTTCTATGGGCGCGGCGCGAACGCGGGCAAGATGCTCCTTCCGCTTTACCTGCGCGACGTCGAGGGCTCGACGCGTGACTACGTGCACCTCGGCGCCCCGGATCTCGACCATCCCGTGACGCGTTTTCTGCGCGGCATCAACCCGATCATTTTCCGGACAGTCTCGGTGCAACGTTATGTGCGCGGAGACGTGCCCTCGCAGGGCGAAGCACGCGTTATTTTGAGCTACGGCGATGAAGAAGGGCTGCCGGCGATTGCCGAGAAGAGCTACGGCGACGGTCGCGTGTTGCTGTTCACGACAGCGGCCGACGACGAGTGGTCGGACTTCACACGTTCGCCGCTCTACCTCATGTTGCTCCACGAAACCGTGAAGTACGTGGTGCGGCCTGACGCCAGCGACTCCACGATCTTTGTCGGTACACCCATCTCGATTCCGTACGAACCGGCGAAGATGGGACCGCGCGTCGGCATCGTCCCCCCCGCGGCCCTCGGCGGGAGTGAGATTCGACTTACGTCGGCGCAGGACAAAATCACCAAAAAACTCAGCTACACGTTCGTGAAAACCGACGCGGCGGGTTTCTATACGCTCAAAACGCGAACGCCGGAAGGCGAGTCGGTGGAGCGACCGATCGCCGTCAACGTCAACCCCGTCGAAGGCAATCTCAAGCGCGCGGATCTAAACGCGCTCGCGGCGTTGCCGGGAGTGACGTTGGAGCGGGCCACTGAAGACGCGGCGCTGCAAACCGACGACAGTGACCGCACGGAATTCTGGCGCACCCTCGTCTATCTCATGATTGCAGTCGCCGCGCTGGAGACGTTCCTCGCATGGCGGTTCGGCCACCATAAGAAAGAGGGCATCGCGGCCAAAGGGAAGCAGGTGTTTGTCCGATGAGCGATTGGCTCAAGACCCTCCTCGGTGTCGATGCGACCGACATTCCGGAAGGCGCCTCCACTTCATTTGAGTTCGCCAACCTCCCGCGCGGATCGGCGGGACTGCTGTTGCTCCTCGCCGCTGTCGTGTTGATCGGCGGTGTGTTTTGGATCTACCGCCGCGAAGGCACGGCGTCATCGCGGACCAAGTTCGGTCTCGCGACGCTCCGCGCGCTGGTTCTGCTCTGCGCCTTCATTCTGATTCTTGAGCCGGTCCTCGCGGTGGATCAGGTCGAAGAGATCGACAAGAGCACGATCGTGTTGATCGACTCGTCGCTTTCGATGACGACGAAAGATCGGTACGCGGACGCCGCCGCGCGGGCCAAAATCTTTAACCGCATCGCCCGCAATCCCGCCGAGTTGATGCGCTATCAGATCGTCAACCAAGCGTTGGACAAGTCGGACTTGATTCCGATGCTCGCACGGCAAAACCGCGTCATCGTGTATCCGTTCCACCGCGTCATCGGTGCGCCGCAGGTCTTTGAACGTGTTGTCGACAACACGCCGCTCAACGTGCTGGCGGACGTGGACCTCACCACCAAAGAGGCGCGGCTCGAAGGCGCGCAGGGCACCGATCTCGGCGGAGCGATTCGTCAGGCCGTCGAAGAGGTCGGCTCCGACCGCATCGCCGCAATCATCGTGATTTCGGACGGGCGCACCAACCTGGGCGCGCCCGCCGCCGACGTCGCGCTCTTCCTGCGCAACAAGGACCTGCGCCTGCACACCGTGACCGTCGGTCAAGCGGAGATCCCGCGCAACCTACGCGTCGTCGCGCTTGCGGGCCCGGACCGCATTTTCCGAAACGATCCGGTCAGCTTTGAAGTGCAGGTCTCGAGCCAGAGCTACGCGGGCTCGACGGTTTACTTCGAGCGCCGCTACACCGACGGCTCCACGGACTGGGCCGCGATCGACTCCAAGGTCGTTGGCTTCGAGGACTCGAAGAAACCAGTCGATCTCAAATTCACTGACCGGCCGCCGCGCGTTGGCACCGTCGAGTACCGCGCGTACATGGAGTTGGAGCCGGACGAATCCAACCCCAAGGACAACGAAAAGACGTTCCCGGCGACCGTCGTAGACGAAAAAGCGAAGGTGCTCCTCGTCTCCGGCGCGCCCGCGCACGAGTACTACGCGATCAAGAACGTCTTGCTGCGCGACCGCACGATTCAACTCGCGAGCTTCCTGCAAAACGCCGACCCGGAGTTCCCGCAGGACGGCAACATCTCGCTGAAGACGCTGCCGCAAAACGAGAAGGAACTGTTTGCGTTTGACGTTGTGATTTTGCACGACCCGAACGGCGAGAAGATGCCGCCCAACTGGCCGGCGATGCTGAAGAACTTTGTAGCCACGCATCGCGGCGGGCTGTGTTTCGTCGCCGGCAACAAATTCACGCTCAACCTCGTCCGCACGAACAAGTCGGAAGAGGACAACGACCTGACCGGCCTGCTCCCCGTCGTGCTCGACTTGGACCGCGCGGACATGCCGGGCATCGGCGTGGGCTACGGCGGCTACTTCGAGACCCCGTGGCGCATGGTTCCCGAGGCCGCGGCGTTCATGCACCCGGCCACGCGCTTTGGCAATCCCCAACGCGTGCGCACGCTGGTGTGGGATCGCCTGCCCGTGTTTTACTGGATGTTTCCGGTGCTTCGCGCGAAGCCCGGTGCGACCGTTCTCGCGCGCACCGACGATCCGCGCGAAGTCGTCGAGCCCTACGGGGCGCGGCCAGTCCTGGCCGTGCAGCGTTTCGGCGGCGGACGCGTGATGTTTTTGGCGGCCGATGAAACGCATCGCTGGCGTTCGGTGGCCGAAGATGTGTTCGATCGATTCTGGATTCAGTCCACCCGCTATCTCCTGGAGGGGCGCCACGCCGGGGCGCGTCGCCGCTTCCGCGTCTACCTCGATCGCGAACTCGTCGATCTCGGCGACGCCGTGCGCATCCAAGCCGAAGTGTTCGACGAAGCTTTCGAGCCCATGGAAACCGACGCCGTGGACCTAGAGATCTTGGGCCCGCTGGATGGTGAGGGCACCGCGCCGACGCTCGACCTCAAACTCGTTGCGGTCGAGAACAAGCCGGGCCACTACACCGGATCGTTTTCGCCGCCGGCACCGGGTGACTACGAGGTGCGCGCCGGCGACAAGCGCTATCGTCCGAAGCCCGCCGAAGGTCCGGACAGTCCTGCCGCCAAGTTTGCGGCGGAGTTGCCCGACCGCGAAATGGGCGACGTGCGCGCGGACCGCACGCTCATGGGTGACATCGCGGCGCGGACGCGCGGAATCGCGCCCGGCATTCACGAACTCGAGAAACTAAGCGACGAGAAGTTGATCCCGCCGGCATCGGAACGCGTTGTCACGCAAGGCAAACCGATTCCGCTCTGGGATACCTGGACCACGATTATTGTGATTTTGACGCTCCTGTGCGCCGAGTGGATTCTGCGCAAGGCCTACCGGATGGTGTGATGGCTGAACTCGACTCAATCCGTCGCAAGCTCAAGGAGCTCCGCTCCAGCGTCTCTAACGCGCTCATGCTCGAAGGCGGGGGCCGCGTTGCCCTCGCGTTGCTCGGCATCGTCGTTGTGAGTTTCGCCCTGGATCGTTTTTTTAAGCTCGAACAGTCGGCGCGCGGAGTCTTGTTGCTCGCGTTTCTCGGCGTGCTCGGCTACTTGGTGTGGCGCTACTTGGTCAAACGCGCGCAGGGCGTGCCCGGTGAAGACCCGTTGGCGATCGCCGTCGAGCGGCGCTTCCCCGAACTCAATGACCGCCTCATCTCCGCGCTGCAACTTGCGCGCGAAGACAATCCCGAGCGTTACGGCATGTCGCCCGACCTCGTCCAAGACGCCATCGCGGAAGCGGTGGATCCCGTCTCAAAGATCAGTTTTCGCGACGTGATCGCGGTGGACAAGGTTTGGAAGATGGCCGGTGCCGGCGCGCTCGCGATCGGCCTGCTCGCCGCCGGTGCCATGGCCGACAAGGAATCGGCAGGCATCTGGTTTGAGCGCAACGTTTTGCTGCGCGACACGCGCTGGCCGCAAAAAACCTATCTCGAAGTCGATCCGGATCAGTTCCCGCAAGGCGTCGCGAGCATCGTGCGCGGTGCGGATCTTGTCGTCGTCGCACGCAGCGTCGGCGAAGTGCATCCGGCCAAGGTAACGATCGTCTTCGAGGACAGCGAAGGGGATCGCGGCACGGCCACGATGAAGACGGACGTCGCCGGACGCATGTACCGCTACGAATTCCGGCAGATTGGGTTCCCGATCACCTTTCACTTGGAAGGCGGCGACGAAGTCACCAAGTCGTACCGCATCGAGCTACTCGATCCGCCCGAAGTGAACACCCACGAAATCATCGTCGGGTTTCCGGCGTACGCCGAACGCGAGCCCGTAACGATCAACCTCGCCGCGGGCGACCCCGAAATGTTGCGTGGTGGCTTCTTGACCATCCGCGGCACGTCCACCAAGTCGTTGGCAAAAGCCGAACTCATCTTGGGGCAGCTCGAAAACAGCGCCACCGAGATGAAGCTCATCGGCGACAAGTCTTTTGAGATCACGTTTCATCCCGACGAGTCAACGCTGGCCGGCATTCGGTTGCGCGACCGCGATGGACTCTCGAACCCGGCGTTGTCGCCCAGCTTTTTTATCCGCGTTCTCGACGATCGCGCCCCGAAGGTGCGGTTACTAAAGCGCGGCATCGGCTCCATGGTCGTTCCGGGGGCTGTGATTCCATACACCGTGCGCATCAACGACGACGTGAAGGTCCTGACCGGCCGGCTGGAAGCCATCAAGAGCGCCGGCGATCGCGAGGCTCCGACACCGAAGTTGATTCCGATCGATCCGAGCCAGTTGGGCGTCGCGTCCGCCGAGCTGGAAGGCATGCTGGAGCTGGGTCCGCTGGACCTAAACCCCGGCGCGTTCCTTGCGCTGCGTGCGTTCGTCAAAGACAACGCGGAGCCGGAAGCGCACGAATCCAAGTCGGATCCGTTGACCGTAAAAGTCGTCACGCTTGAAGAGCTGTTTCAGGACTTGTTGCGGCGCCAGCAGGAACAGCGCTCGTTGTTTGAGGAATTGATCAAACGCGAGAAGCGCGTCCGCGATCGCTTGCTTGACCTGTCGGACGCCCGCCCCGATACCGCCGATGAAATGCGCGCGGCCATCGAGAGCCAGGGCCAGGACCAGCGCGAGATCATGCGGCGCGTGCGATCGATCGAACGCAGCATGCGTCAGATTCTCGACGAGATGCTCTACAACCGCATCTACGACCAAAACCGCATCCGCGAGTTGCGCGACAAGGTGGTTGGCAGTCTCGCGAACTTGCGCGAACAAGTCATGAACGACCACGCCGATCTCTTGGACAACGCCGCGCAACGCGCCGACTCGCTCGCGATTCCCGGCAACGACGCGGACGAGCTCGAAGCCAGCTATCAGGGTGTGATCCGGGCGATGGAAACGGTGCTCGCCCGCATGGTCAAGGTCGAAGGGTTCACCGAGATCGTCGAGCGAATCCGCGGCATTCTCGATGTGCACAAGGGTGTGAGCAACGCCACGAAGAAGGCGCTCGATCGCAAGCTCGAGAACCTGTTTGAACCGGACGACGACGAGAATAAAAAAGACGGCGACGGTTAGTTTCGCCGGTAGTGCCGCTCGCGCGCGGCATGCAGGCGGCGCGAGGAGCCGGTGTGGTTGAAGCGGCGCCGTCGATGGCGGGCCGCGCCGCGACACACCCGCGCTGCTTTCGTTACGATGCGGCGCAAGGAGACATTGCTGTGCGCGTCATCGTTAGTTGCGTTCTCTTCGCCGCTCTCGCGGTCGGTCAGAACAAAAAAACCGTCGTCGGGACGTGGAACGGAACGCTCACGGTTCCTGGCCAAAAGATCCCGGTCGTCATTCACCTGCGGCGCGAGAAAGGCGGCACCCTCGGCGCCACCATGGATAGTCGGTTGCAGGGCGTCAAGGGCATCGCGGTTACGTCGGCGGCTTTCGACGCCGACACGCGCGCGCTGTCGCTTGAGCTTGCGCCGTTGCGCGCGTCCTATCGCGGCGTACTGCAAGACGATGGCACGATCGCCGGGACATGGAAACAAGGCGGGGGGCAGTTTCCTCTCAACCTCAAGCGTGGCCAAGGGAAGCTTGCGCGACCCCAGCAACCGCGCCCTCCCTACCCGTACAAGTCCGAAGACGTTGTGTTTCATCATGACGATGAGGGGTTCTTGCTCGCGGGTACGTTTACGCGCCCCAAGGACGCCGCCCCCCACCCCGCCATCATCTTGCTGTCGGGCTCGGGCCCGCAAGATCGCAACAGTTCGATCGCCGGACACAGGCCGTTTCATGTGATCGCGGATGCGCTTACGCGGCGCGGGATTGCGGTTTTGCGTGTGGACGATCGTGGCGTCGGCAAGTCCACGGGTTTGTTCGCCGGCGCGACGACGCGCGACTTCGCAACCGACGCGCGCGCGGCGATCCACTACCTCAAGACGCGCGCGGACGTCGATCCAAAACGCATTGGGCTGCTCGGCCACAGCGAGGGTTCCACCGTCGCCGGCATCGCCGCTGCGGGCAACCGCGACGTTGCGTTCTTGGTCTTACTCGGCGGGCCGGGCCTATCCGGGCGCGACGTGATCTTGAAGCAGCGCGATCTCATTGCGGCCAAGATGGGAGAGACGGCCGAGATGCGCGCCATTCATCAGCGCGTGCAACCGTTGCTGTACGACATCGCAGAATCCAAAATGCCGGTCGACGACGCCATGGCCAAAATGTCCGCGGTTGTGGCGCGCGAACTCGCGGATCAAACCGAAGCGCAGCGGCGCGCGCTCGGCTACACCGACACGATGTACGCGCAGATTACGACCGTTTGGTTTCGCGAGTTCCTCCGCTTGGACCCGCGTCCGTACTTTCAGAAAGTGACGTGCCCCGTCCTCGTCCTCAATGGCGAAAAAGACCTTCAGGTCGACGCCACCCAAAACACCACGGCGCTAAAAGCCGCGCTGATCAAAAACGCCAAGGTCACCATCGACCGTCGCCCCAACCTCAACCACCTCTTCCAAACGTGCACGACGGGCTCGCCCACCGAGTACAGCCAGATCGAGGAGACGTTTGATCCGGCAACCCTGAAAGCAATGGGCGACTGGATCCAGGCCCACACGGCCCAACCACAGCCCGAGACAAAATAGCGAAGTGCGGCGAGAATGCCGCAGGTGGCGCGCATAACCCAAGCACCAACAACCACTTACACCACAATTTTTTCAACCTGGTACCGCGCGGCCCGATTTCGGGCAGTCTGGTCTGTTGGGGCGCTTCCCGGCCGGGTGTCGGCGCGGCGCCGTTCACCGCAGTGCGGCACAAATGCCGCAGGTGGCGCGCATAACTGGTTATGGGTCCGCGGGTTACGCCGAAAAAATTTCAACCCGGTACCGCATCGGCTGGGGCTCGTTAGTTTTTGTAGACGCCTTGGTTTCGGTATTTTCGGTAGACCAGTAAGAAGCTTCCGATCTGTTTGCTCCACCGGGCTCCAAAGCTCAAGGTCAGAATGCGGCGCACGATCGTGTCGGTGCCGCGCGTGTTGCTGCCTTTAAGCTTCGCGAACGCGCCGCCGCCTGCTTTCGCAATCCGCCGAAACGTGGGCTCCGCCATCGTGCCGACGGCGATGGCCGACGTGACAAACGGTCGCAGTTTTTTGCGAGGCGAGGTCGGCGTCGTGCCGCTCGTGCCGCCCGGATTTTTGTACGCGCTGTCGGCCAGTTGGATCGCCTTCAGAACTGAACCGGCGTGCGGCGGCGCATCGCCGATCAGGATGACGGTCTTGTTGGCGTTTTTGATCCAACCCATGCGGCGGTCAAACGCGAGCGCCAATCCCAGCTCCACGCGCTCCGGCAAATCACCGCCGCCTTCCGCTTGAAGCCGCGCGAGTTTTTTCTTCACGGACGAATGGCTCGCGGTCAGTTTCGACAAAATTGCCGCACCGTTCCGCATGTCGTCCAAATCGCGATAGTGCACCAAACCCACCCGAAACCGCGGTGCAATGCCCCGAATGACGGTAACGATCTCATCGAGCGCATCGCGCGCAAGGTCAATCGTGCGCTGCATGCTGCCGGTCGAGTCGATGACGATCACCATGTCCATGCCGGCCTTTTGGAGGTCGAACGCCCGCTTAAAAAACGGCGCGGCGATCGTGCGACGCGCGCCCGACTTCGGAGGCGGATCAACCCAACGAGCCGGCTGGTACGTGTCTCGTCGCTCTTCCCACCACGTGGCCCATGCCTTGGGCTTGGCATCTTTCATCTCGGGAAAGAGGCGGGCCAAAACGCCCCGCATGCGCGCGCCGTAGTACTTCTTCGAGCCCCCCGTCGAGAGGTGTTTGGCAATAATCTCGTCGAGCAGCGGAGCGGTCATGACCTGGGCCAACCCATAATCGTCCGTCCGATGCAGGGCTTCGAGCGCAAAACACCGCAGACGGACGTCCCGCTGGGCCAAGGAGGCCCGAACGATCTCGGCCGCTTCGGGGTGCCAGCGAGCACCCAACCCGAGGAGAATAATCCCCTTCAAGGCCCAGTTGTCGGCGTCCCGATAAAGGCGTACCAGCCCGCCCGCGGCGTCTTTATCGAGAACTTTCGGCCCCGCGAGGGTCACCGGCGTCAAAAAGAGGAGAAATGCGAGTTTACGGAGCACGATGTAAAACCATTGTCCACCTCAACATACGCACGGGCGGATCGAACCGCTCAGAAACGTAAAAAGGGCGAACCATCCTTTTTCAAACGGGTTGCACAACCAGCAAGCCGAACGTCCCGGGAGTATTAGAATCGGGGGGTGGCTCCAGAGTCGCAACCCGCGGAATTCGAAGAGGTTACGTTGTGAAATTGAAAACCGTCCTAATGGCGATCCTTCTCCTCGGAGGAGGCACGTTCTTGACCGCCCCCCTCATAGCGCAGGATGCGCCTGAAAAACCCGCTGCCGACGAGAAGGCGAAGAAGGCGGACGAAAAAGCGCTCACCCCGGAGGAGTTGGCCGCCCAGCAAAAGTTGGTCGGCGAACGCGTCGCGAAGATCGAAGAAACGATGCTGCGCATCGCGAAGATCTTGGAGAAGCGCAACCCCGAGCAAGCCGCGCTGCTCCGCATGGCGATTCAGCAATCGAAGTCGGATGCGAATCTGGAAAAGATCGCCGCCATCGAGTCGCTTCTGCGAGAAGGCTATCTAAGCGACGCGGTTGAACAACAAAAGGTTCTCGACACGGCGATCCGTCGTCTCCTCGACATCCTTTTGGATCGTGATGCAGAGCGCAAAGACCTCGACCGTCGGATCAAGAAGGCGGAAGACAATCTGAAGACGCTGGAGAACATCATCCAGCGCGAGCGCAACCACTTCCACGAGTCCGAGAAATTTGCGGACCCCGAGAAAACCTTGCAGCGTGCGAAGGCCGCGAAGGCGAAGCTGCAAGACCTCATTCAACGCCAGCAAAAGCTGATCGACAAAACGAAGAACCCTTCAGAGAACGCCGGCGTGGCCGCGATGAAGAAGGAACTCGAAGCGATCGCCAAGGCACAAAAGGAACTGCGCGGAAAAAACGACGCCGCTGCACAGGATAAACTGGGCAAGCGCGCCGAAGCGCTCGCGCAACAAATCGCCGAGCACGCGAAGCAGATGCCCGACGCGATGAAGCGCGACAAGCTCGGCCGCACCAACCCAGCGGACCAAGCGGCAAACGCCGCCAAGCGTGCAAGTGATGCCATGAAGGATGGCGCCGCGCGCATGAAGGGTGCCGGCAAGTTTCAACCGAACCAAGCGGAAGCCGAACAGGAATTGCGCGAGGCGAAAGAAGCGCTCAAGCGCCTCGAAGAACGCCACAAAGCCAACGACCGCGAGCGTATGGCGAAAGACCAAGAGCGGTTGGAGAAAGACGCCGAGCGTCTGAAGAAAGACTTGGAACGCTTGGAGCGCAACGCGCCGGGCGAGGATTCCGGTTCCGGCGATATCTCGAAGTCGCAGGGCGAAATGCAAAAGGCGCAAAAAGCGCTTTCGAAAGGCGCCAACCAAAAGGCGCTGCCCAGCGAAGAGCAAGCGAAAAAGGACCTGGAGAACGCGGCCAAAAAACTCGACAAGCTGGAAGAATCGCTCAAGCGGCTGATCAAGCTTCCGGACTACGACAAGATGGCCAAGGACCAGGAGAAGACGGAAGAGAAGACCGAAGACCTTCTCAAAAAGATGAAGGGCGCCAACCCGCAGCCCAATCCCAACCAGCCGGACGAAGAGGGCAAGCAGGGCGAACCGTCCGCGGGTCAGCAAAACGTCGAGCAGGCCAAGAAGGCGATGCAACGCGCGAAGCGCAACCTCCGCGGCAAGTCGGCGAAGGGCGCCAACAAGGATCAAAAAGAAGCGGTCGACCGCTTGAACAAGGCGCGCGAGGAACTCGAGGAAGCACTCCGTCAGATGCGCGAAGAAGAGCAGCTCATGCTCCTCGAAGCATTGGAGCGGCGCTTCGGGCGCATGCTGCAAAAGCAAACCAAACTCTTCAAGCAGACGCTCGCACTCAACACGCGCATCCGCGACTCCAAAGGCAAGATGCCGCGCGCGCTTGTCGACAACGCCAAGCAGCTCTCACAGGGCGAGACCGAGCTTGCGGCCGAGGCCGACAAGGTCATCGAGATCTTGGCGGAAGAAGGCTCGACGGTCGTCATCCCCGACGTGCTGGACGACATGAAGGGCGACCTGGACATGCTCGCTGCACGTCTCAACGCTCTTAAGACCGGCAAGTACACCCAGTCCGTGCAGCGCGACATCATCGAAACGCTCCGCGAACTGATCGAAGTGATCAAAGAAGAACTCAACAAGCGCCAGGGCGGACAGGGCCAGGGCGATCAACAGGACGAGCAGGAGGGCGACCAGGACGAAAACCTGCTCCCCACCTCGGCCGAGCTGAAGATGCTGCGTTCGTTGCAAGTGCGCGTCAACAAGCGCACCCGCAACTTCGACCGCCTTCGCGAAAAAGAAGACGGTGAGCGCAAGCGCCTCGCCAAGAAACAGGGCAACGTCGGTGGCCTCACGCGCACGATGGCCGATCGTTTGAACCGGGAAGAGGACGGCTAAACATGCGACTCCTAATGACACTCGCGCTCTTTGCAGCGTCTTTCTCGGGACTGGCAAACGCGCAGGGCACTTCGCCTAACGCGCAGCTCGCCGAAAAGCTCAAACAGCGCAAGATCGACCGCTTCTTCAAAAAAGTCGAAGCGAACCAGCGCCTGTCCGTTCCCGCCAAAAAAACCGTGCTCGGCCTAAGGCAGGGGGCGACTCTCGGCGGCGAATACGGGTGCATCCATCAAGCGCTGCTTGAAATTTATCCCGACTACAAACGCGCCGACGCGCTCCTCTACAACGAGCGTTACGAAGCGGCCGCTGAAGCGCTGAAGAAACTCAACGCCCACGACGACGAGTATGTGAAGGCATACGCGCTGTTCCGTCTCGGCCTCTGCGAAATGAACCGCGACAACTTTGAAGAAGCGGCGACCGTTTTCCAGCGCGTGCTCAACGAGTACGGACGCTACGTCGGCTGCGATGTCGAAGCAGCGTTTTACCGCGTCGTGTGTTTGGGGCAGATGCGCGAAAAAGAGGCGGCGATTACGGCTGCGCGCGCTTTCATCCGCGACTATCCGGATGCGCCCGAGCGCTACAAGAAATCCATGGAGCAGGTGCTCAACGAGCTCGTGCAGGAGTGGGAGAGCCCGCTCTACGATCTCGCCGGACGCATGGACAAGGCCGCGCGCAAGATTGACGGCGGCGACACCGGCGGCAACACGCAAGGCGAGCAAAAAGAGATCGTCGACATCATCGAAGAGCTCATCAAGAAAGCCGAGCAGCAAGAGGGCAAGGGCCAAGGGCAAGGCGGCGGAAACGGTTCGCCCCGCAACGGCGACCAGTCCAACAGCCCGCTCAACAAGTCCAAGATCGCGCCGGGCGCGTCGAAGACCGGCAACCTTGGCGCGAAAAAGCGCGGCAAGCCGGGCGACCAGTGGGGCAAGATGCGCGACAAAGAGCGCGAGGAAGTGCTCCAAGCCATGAAGGAGAAGTTCCCGGATCGCTATCGCGAGCTGCTGGAGCAATATCACCGTCAGCTCGCCGAGGGCAAGCGCGTGACCGAGGCCGACTCAGACCGCTAACGGAAACGTGCCTGATTGATGATGCAACTCCGCCTCACGACCGCGCTGCTCCTGCTCACCGCTTGGGCGCTCGGCGGCGATGCGGAAGTTGTGCTCGTTGACGGTACGAAGATCTCAAACGCCAAACTCGTCGGCGGCGACAAAAACGCCGTTCAACTCGTCGTCGACAGCAAGAAGCAAACGGTCCCGACAACGCGCCTCGTCTCGATTCATCTCGGCGATGCGCCTTCCACTCCGACCACGCAGCCGTTTCACCTCTACCTCAGAAACGGCGACCGCCTGCGCGGAACCGTGAAGGGAACCGGCGACGCGGTCACCATGGAGGGTGGCGAGTTTTCCGGCTTTTCGTTTCCTCTTGAGGAGGTGCGCGCGGTGCGCATCGGCACGCTCGTCGCGGGCATGCGCGAAAAATACAACGAGGCGTTTTTACGCGAGCTCAAGAAGGGCCGCGACGTCGTCATCGTGCAACAAGACGCCAAGCCGTTTCCGTTCGCCGCGCGTGTGCTTGAGTTCAACGATGCAGCGATTACCGTTCGCATCGGTCAAGACAAGCGCACGCTCGAGCGACGCAAGGTTTACGGGTTCATCCTCTCCGGCGAACAAACGACCCCGCCCAAAGGGCAGGGCATCACGCGCATCCACCTGGCGCGCGGCGGCCGGCTGACGCTTCCGATGGAAGAGATCACGGCCACCGCGATCAAAACGCCGCGGGGCGTGATCGCCCGGACCCGGACCGTAGTCCAGGGCGAGACTCGAACGCAGGAGCGACACGTGCTCGCGATCGAGTTCACAGGCGGGCACTTCGCGCACCTGGGCGACATGGTCCCGCTCGACGTCAAGACGCGAGCGCTCTTTGGCGCCGGACCCGCGCCTCGCACGCACCGCATGGTGCATGGCAACGGCATGCAGATCAGTGGGCGTCGATTTGCGTTCGGGGTCGGCGTCGCCGCCTACACGCGGATGGAATACACGCTTTCGAGCCGGTGGAAATCGTTCTATGTCGCATGCGGCATCGACGACGAAGCGGGCCCGGAAGGAAACGCGACGTTCCGAGTGATCGGTGACGGTAAGATCCTCAAAGAAGTTACTCGTCGCCGCGGTGAAGCCGCGGTTGCGTTCGTCCTCGACGTGAGCGGTGTCGACCGCTTAGTCCTCGAGACCGATCCCGGCGAGTCATACATATCCGACTTTTGTAACTGGGCCGACGCGAAGGTCTTCGGACCGGCGCGTTGAGCGCAACCTTGTTTGGGGAGGGGCGATGAGAAGAACCGTAGCCCCGGTATTGTTTGTTCTTGCCACGGCGCTTTCTGCGGCGCCCACGCCGGAAGTAGAGCGCGCCGTCGCGAAGGTCCGCAAGCTGGAGGCGGCGCGCATCAAGCTCGCCGGCCAGCTCGCCGCCTCCGTCTGCGCGGTCTTCCGCGGCCAGGGCGGCGGCTCCGGCGTGATCATCACCAAGGACGGACTCGCGCTGTCGAACTTCCACGTGACCGAACTCGACAACGAGATGCGGATCGGGTTGAACGACCAACGTATCCATCCCGCCGTGGTTCTCGGCGTGGACCCGTCCGGTGACCTCAGCCTCTTGCGGCTCAAAGAAAAGCGCGACTGGACGTTCACGCCGCTCGGCGACTCCGACGCGATGCGTCAGGGCGATTGGGTGTACGCGATGGGCAATCCGTTCCTGCTCGCCACCGACTTCACGCCGACGATCACGTTGGGTGTGGTAAGCGGCATCAACCGCTACCAGCCTGGCTCCGTGCGCGGCACGCTGCTGTATCCCGACTGCATTCAGACCGACGCCTCGATTAACCCGGGCAACAGCGGCGGGCCCCTGTTCAACCTGGCGGGCGAAGTGGTCGGCATCAACGGCCGCGTTTCGTTGCGCGACCGCGGACGCGTAAACATCGGCGTCGGCTACGCGATCAGCTCCAATCAGATTCGGCATTGCCTGCCGGAGATGCGCGCCGGCCTCGTGGTGGAACACGGCACGCTCAACGCGACCGTCCGCACGATCGAAGACTCGGAGTGGCCGGGCGGATCGCGCGTTACATTCGACCAGATGATCGCTCCCGGCGCCGCACACGACGCGGGCATCCAGGTCGGCGACGCGCTGCTCGAGTTCCAGGGCATGCCGATAACCGGCGTGAACCAGTTCTCGCGGCTGATCGCGGTCCTCCCCAAGGGCCGTTTGGTTCGCATCAAGATCTCGCGCTGGCAAGAAGACGGCGCCGCCAAAGAGGTCGAGCTCTCGCTGCGGCTGGACGGCATCCCGCTGATCAAGAAGTCGCAACTGCGCCGGAAAACCGTCCCGCAGACCTATATCGAATACGAGATCAACCGCACGCTCACAGCGGCGCGCGCGGCACTGCAACCCATCGCATCGGAGACGCGGCGCGGGAAACTCGCCGTTACCGGACGCGAACCGGTTTCTCTCGACGAGACGTTTGGAAGCGACGAGTTGCAATCCAAGCTCGGCAAACGCGCACGCGTCGCGAAACGCGATAGCGGCCAAGACGGCGACGCGGAGATGGATGCGGATCGTCGCGTCGACCTGTGGGAACGCGTCGATGCATGGAACGACGCGTTGTCGCCCGACGGTCTCGCTCACTTCAAGTCGGTGAAGTTCACCGGTGGCGCGCTCATCAACGGCAAGACCGTGGATCGCTTCGAGGTCGAGACCAAAGCCGGCCGCAAGCGCGTGTACTTTATCCAACTCGACACCGGGCGCATCGAGCGCATGGATGTGTACTCGGAGGCCTGGGTGCGCTGGATCAGCATCGTGCACTCCAAGTGGCAAACCGCGGGCGGACTAACCCGCCCCTACAAGATGACGATCTGGGACCGCGAAAAGTCCAAGCTCTTACAGACGATCGAGTACGAGGCGATTACGCGATGAAGTGCAAAGGCCTCTCCCTCCTCGTCGCCTTGCTCGGCCTCGCGCTACCGCCGTCCGCCCACGCGGGCGGACCGCCGATTCGTTCCGACCGTATTGACCGCGCCGTTACGCGGGTCCAGCCATCCGTTGTGAAAATCTTTGGAGTGAAGGGTTTCCGCGGCGTCTTCGGCTACATGACCGGCGTGATCGTCCACAAGAGCGGGCTTGTGCTCACGCGCAACTCCGTGACGCTGGAGGAAGCGCCGCGCATCACGTGCCACCTACACGACGGGCGCCTGCGCGGAGCGTCGATCGTGCGCGAGGATCGACGCTCGAAAATGGTCCTGCTCAAACTCGAAGGCGAGGAGGGCGAGACCTATCCGGTGGCTCCCCTTGGCGACAGCGATAAGACTCGCGCCGGGCGCTTCGTGATGCTGATCGGCAACGCGTACAAGGTCGCCCTCGGGCGCGAACGCTGCGCCGTCAACCTGGGCCTGGTCAGCGCCAAGGGACCGATCCGGATGCGGTCGGGTCTTGCGAACCAATCGTTTGACTACGACGGCGACGTGATCTTGCACGATGCGATGAACAACCCCGGCGTGTTCGGCGGTCCGCTCGTGAACCTCAAGGGACTGGTCATCGGGATCAGCGGTCGGATCGTCGAGAGTCGCGAGACCAACCAACAGGTTCATTACGCGATTCCGATCAACGACCTCAAACCGTTCATCAAAGACACGGTTGAGCGGCCCGACGCCGGACGCATCTACGCGCCCGCGGGTACGAAGAGCAACGGTACCGCCGCCGCCGTGAAGATTCCCGGCTATCACGGGATTCGCGTGCTCCGGAGCGGGATCAATCGCGCGACTCCCGCGTACGTGGACCGTATCGAACGCAACTCGCCTGCGGCTGAAGCCGGCATGCGACCCGACGATCTCGTCTTAAAGATCGATCAGTCCCGCGTGAAGTCCTGGCGGTCGTTCAACCGCATCATCAAGGGCTACAACGTCGGCGAAAAAGTGCAGATCACCGTCAAACGCGGTGAACTCATCAAGATTATCTCGTTTACGTTATCGAAGAGGCCGTGATGCGCTACTCAACACTTCTCCTCTGTTCGCTCTTGGCGATGTTCCTTATTAGTGCTCCTCACGCCGTCGCGCAAGATGGCCACGAGATGGACGAACTCGACGCGCTTGAGATTGCGCTCGGGGCTGCCCTCGACACTGTCGATGCGAGCGTCGTGACGATCGAGACCGTCGGCGGCGTCCGCCAGATTCGTATTCCCGATCGCTTGAAGGGCAAAATGTCCGGCGCGCCGGAACGGCCGCGCGACGGCGATCGCGATGCGCCCGAGGACGACGGCGAAGAAGAAGAAGGCGAGCCCCGCAAAGACGGCGAGGGACGCACGCCGCGCTTTAAGGATGAGTGGCGCAAGATGCTCGCCATGAGCGGCTTTAAGAAAGCCGAAGGCCCGACCACGGGCGTCATCTTGTCGGCCGACGGCTACATTTTGACGTCGGCTTGGAACTTCGACGGCAAGCCGAGCGTGGTCACCGTCACGACAGCGGCGAAGCGCACATACGCGGCCAAACTGCTCGGCGTGGACCGCGCGGCGGGTTTGGCGCTCATCAAGATCGACGCCGAGAACTTGCCCGTCCCGAAGTTTCTCGACCCCGACAATGTGCCGCTCGGCGCGTGGGCGTTTGCGCTCGGGCGCCCGCTCGGCGCGGGACGCTGCGACGTAAAGTACGGCGTGATATCGGCGCGCAACCGCGTCGAAGGGAACGCGCTGCAGACCGACGCCGCCACTTCGCCCGCCAACTACGGCGGGCCGTTGATCGACATCGAAGGAAACGTCTACGGGATCATCGTTCCGCTCGGCGCACGCGGAGAAGAAGCCAACCCGAACTGGTACGACTCCGGCATCGGTTTCGTCGCGCCCGTGCGTGACATCCAAGCAGTCATCAAGCGACTGGGTCGCGAAGGCATCGAGTTAAAGCCCGCGTTCTTGGGCGTCAATCTCGACGATGCACGCACGAAGACGGGCGCCAAGATCACCGCTCTCACACCGGACGGCCCCGCGGCCAAAGCCGGCATCAAGAAGGGCGACCTGATCACGCGCCTCGGCGATGACGCCGTGGCGAACGGCTTTACGCTTCGTTTCGCCATCGGACGCCGCCGCGCCGGCGAATCAGTAAAGCTGACGGTGCGCCGCGACGATAAAGACCTTACCGTCACGGTAAAACTCGCCGAGCGGCCCAAAGCGGCTCCGAAGCGGGACAAGCTGCCGACCTTGCCGGGAGAAAAACCGCGCAGAAAGAGTGAATGATGAAACGCTGGATACCGCTGCTGCTTTGCTGCGCCACGCTTGTAGGCGCCGAAGATATTGCACCCGCAGGCCCGATTCTCCTGCCGGGCGGCGGTCCCGGTGTTGCGCCTGGAAAAGATCCGGCCGCGAAACCTGACAGCAAACCGGCAGCCGACAAAAAAGAGGCCGACACCGAGAAGTCCGTGGAGCCGCCCTTGCCGCCCGCGGATGAAGTCCATCGTGTGACGCTCAAGAGCGGAACCGTCTTGGTCGGTCAACTTGCGCCGGCCGAATGGACGATCAAAACGAACTTCGGCCAGTTGCGCGTTCCGGTGAAACAAGTGAAGCGCGTGATTTTTGGTCGCGCCGCCGATCCCGAACTCCAGAAAACGGTGGCGCTTTGGATCGATGAGCTCGGCGCGACGGCATCTTCACGCCGCAAGCGCGCCATTGCCAACTTGGAGCGCGAAGGGCCGTTTGCGATCGCGGCCATCGAAGCGGCCGCCAAGAAACACACGGATCCCGCTGTAAAAAGCGCGTGCGCCGAGCTCGCCGACTCGCTGAGCATCGAGGACGACGATCGCGTCCACGATAGCGATCTGATCGTCACCACCGCGTTTACGTTTCAGGGTCAGCTGGAGCCGCAGTCGTTCCAGGTGCGCGTGAAAGAACTCGGCGTGCTCAACGTAAAGCGAAGCGACATTCGGACGATCTCCGAAGTCGCGCATGTGAACGCCGTGAAGTTCAAACTGACGGCGCAACACTCGGCGCGTTATCAGTGGTTCGACACGAAACGAAAATTCAAGAGCGGGCAGAAGCTGCGTATTGAGGCGACCGGTACGATCGTCTTTCCGACCTGGGGCAACAACTCGTTTGTGCCCGACGGAAACCGCAACCTCGGTTCGTTCGGAAATCATCCCAACGGCACGCTCGTCGGCCGCTTCGGCAATGGAACGTGGTTCCGCATCGGCAGCAGCTTCACCGGAAAAGCCAACGGCACGGGCACGCTACAGCTCGCCGTGGTCAGCTCGCTCGGCAACAACATGCAGCACACCGGCGAGTACGTCATCACGTTGCACCTGTCGGATCGCTAGGCAGCTCCCAAGCAAAGCCGAGCGACCACTCAACGCAGATCGATCTCGATCGGTGCGGCGCGGCGCAACTTGATGCTGTCCTTGACCAGCGGCTTCTTGAGCGACGGGTGCGTGAGGACCGCGCGGTAATCGGCCTCCGGCAAACCGACGATCTCGAACGAGTCCTCGAAGAACTCCATCGGCGGCGCGAACTCCGCCTCGTCTTCAAAAAACAGGATGCGGATGCCGCCAAACGCGACCTGCCCCTCCTTCGCCGCGGCTTGAATGCGCAGGATCGTCGCGTCCGCGGGAGCGGGAAGATCTTCCTCGCCCGTTGACGCGATCACCGGGGGCAAACGCTCCAACAGCTCCGCGTCTTCGTCCGCGGCCAGGTCGCCCTTGCGACGCAGCCGCAGATCGACGCGCGCCCGCTCACCGTCGCGCAGGTCGATCACGGTTTCCAACGAGCCGAACCCGGGCGCATCCACCTTGACGAGGTACGAGCCGGGAAGCAGCCCGCTGAGACCGAAAAACCCCTTGCGATCACGCCCGCTCTTGGAGATGTTCCAGTCCGCCACGTTGAACCGCAGCCGCTCCGACGTGGACTCGAGCGGCAACGCGGTCACGCGCGCGTCGCGCGGTACGCCGCCATAACCGCGAAGTTTGCCGAACAAAAACGGCCCCTGCGGCAACACCGGATTGAGCGTGGTGGACGTGGACGGAATCGCGTTGTGATAGTAGAGCCCGTAGCCCTGTTTGAGCACGGCGACCTGGTAAACAAAACGCCCGTCCAACCGCCGGATCGCGTACTTGCCGTCGCGATCCGTTTTGACGACCGGCACCGCTTCGATGGGGAACGGCACGCCCGCTTCGTTGCGGCGATCCAACGTGTCGATCCCGACGCGCACCTCGGCGCCCTCGACGCGATTCCTGCGCCTGGACTCGCTGACGTGTCCAAAGATCTTCGACTCCGCAAGCAAACGAAACCGAATTGCGGTCGACTTGGCGGTGGCCCTCACGTTAAAGCGTTCGCGATAGAGCGCGCGCTCGGGGGCGTCGATAAACACTTCGTTGAGCCCTTCGACCGCTTCTTTAAAGGTAAAGTTGCCCGTCGCCGTAACCGGCACGTCGATCCCGTTGATCGTCATCTTGCCGCGCCCTTCGCGCGGCCAAAAGCGAACGTTCCCGCGAATCGGAATCCGCTTTGTGTTACGGACGCGCAACACGACGTCGCGGGTGACGCCGGCGGGCAAAAAGAACTCGATCTGCTTGGTCCCGTACGGCCTCACCACCGCCTCGACGGTCATGTGCCCTTCGTCGAGGTCTTCGAACACAAACGAGCCGTCCGACTCGATCTTCGTTTCGACTTGGCCGTGCGCTGTGTAAAGCCGCACCAGCCCTTGCCCCTGCGCGGGCGCGCGCACGCGGCCGGTGATCGCGGCGCGCGCGTTGAGAACCAGCTCTGTTTCCGCACCGGGCATGACAGCCGTCGAGCTAGCTGTGTCGTAACCGTGCGCCACCGCGTCGATCCGAAACGGACCGCGCTCGGTCGGATACGGTTCAAAGAGAACGCGGCCCTCCGGTCCGGTCCGCGCACGAAACACCAGGAAGGGTCCTTCGCGAAACGCGACCAGCACGTCGTCCACCGGCGCGCCACTCCCATCGACAACGCGGACCGCGATGTCGCGCTCGCCCTCCTCGGCCGGGCGCACCATTTCGATGGTGAGCTGCGCGATCTCTCCTTCGCCACGCTCGACTTCCTCTTCGTCGGCGGCATCCTCCGTTCCCGTGATCTCGGGTTCCACCGTTTCGACGCGATCGGGCGGCGGCGTGTCGATGACGACGTTGTCGGGATCCACCGCCGGGCCGGGATCGGGCGACGCCGCCTCGATGCGCTCGATAGGCACGGGATGGGTGACACGATGACGAGCGGGGGGCTTCTCTTCGGTGTCGAACGCACCCCCCTCCTCGGTCAGCATCGCAAACACAAAGAAGATGCCGCCGACACAACCGGCCAAGAGAAGGGCGATCAGAGTCGCTTCGCTATGTTTCGTCACGGTTAGACAGTCTCTCCCGCGTCTGGGGCTACCCTGAGCATACACCGGCTCGCCGGCTCATCGGCAACAACACCCGAGGCCCCGGCGTGCGGATGAGACGACGCGGGCGACGCCGGTCGTGCAGAATTCGTGCGGCGCGTGCAACGGATGGTGCCGATCGTCTAAGATCCTTCGGGATGGCGCGGCTCGAAATCACCTGGCGCGGGAAAACGCACAACGTCGAATTGACGGACGAGCTCGTGATCGGACGCTCGCCCAAGAAGGGGCTCACGATCGACAGCCCGGCCATGTCGCGCGAGCACGCACGTCTCTTCCAAAACACGTCCGGGCGCTGGGCGCTGAAGGACCTCAACTCCACGAACGGCACGTGCGTCAACGGTGCGCCGATCAAAGTCACGCGCTTGACGCACGACGATGAGATTGCGCTCGGCAGCGAGATTCGCATGCGCTTTCTCGATCCGGAGAACGCGCCCGTTGCGAAACCGATCGTCTTGAAGTCGCGTGCGCAACGTGAACGCGAGGAGAAAGATGCCGAGACTGCGCGCAAGATCGCCGAACGCAAGGCTGAGCGCGCCGCCCTGGAGCGATCCATTGTCGATACGGCCGCCGTGTCGATCGACAAGGAAGAAGTGCTCGACGGCCTATTGCGGGATCGCAAAAAGCTCGACCAACTGCTTGCGGACGAAGCCGGCGGAGTTCGGTTCGGCCACTACCGCCTCCTGTCGTACATCGACGAGGGCGGAATGGGCGCTGTGTTCAAGGCGGAGCACCGACTCGGGATGCGCGTCGCCATCAAAATCCTGCGCTCGAGTGCTGTGGACCCCATCAACATCGCGCGCTTCAAGCAGGAGGCGTGGGCGATCTCCGCGTTTGATCATCCCAACATTGTGCGCGTGCGCGACCTGAGCAAGGTCGCCGGGATGCATTACATCGCGATGGACTTCATCAAGGGCGAGGACTTGCTCGCGGTTGGCGTGAAACAGAGTCTCACCGTGTGGGAAGTTGTCGATGTGATCGACAAAGTCGCGGACGCTTTGGCGTCTGTGCACCGCAAAAACATCTGGCACAAAGACATCAAGCCGCAAAACATTCTGCTCGACAGCCGGGGCCAGCCGCGGCTCATCGACTTCGGGATCGCGACCGTCGAACGCGAACACGACGAGGCAACCGATTCCGAGGACGGGATGATTGTCGGCACGCCGGCGTTCCTCAGCCCCGAGCAGGCGGCGCGCGGCAAGCTAGGCGCCGTGGACGGGCGCGCCGACCTCTATAGCCTGGGCGCCGTGATGTACTTCTTGCTGACCGGTCGGCGTCCGTTCGGTGGCAAGACCGCCCGCGAGATCTTGCGGCGGAACATGACGGAGATGCCGGAACATCCCGCCCGCATCCACGAGCGTGTGCCGGAAGGCCTCGGCAACGTGTGCATGAAGCTGCTCGCAAAAAACCCCGCCGACCGCTACCCCTCCGCGCCCGCGCTACGCAATACGCTCGCGCAGTGGCGCAAAACACGCCGCGCCAAAGCAGAGTGGGAGCGGACGAAGCGGGTCGTCAAAGCGCGCAAGCGGCGCCGCCTACAAGACGGCGGTTAGTACGCGGCGCATGTTGCCGCCCATGATCTTGGCGATGTCGCTGTCGGATACGCCCTCGCTCGACAACGCCTCGGCGATCAGGGGAAGGTCGGCGGAGCTTCGAATGCCCGCGGGCAGTTGATCCCGCCCGAACCCACCGTCCATGTCGCTGCCGATGCCGACGCCGTCCGCGCCACACAGCTCAAGCATGTGCATGAGGTGCCGCTTCGTGTCGTCCATCGTCGCGCGGCCCGCCGCCAGGAACTTTTGATAGAGCACGAGGCAGCACACGCCGCCCCGCTGCGCCACGGCGCGGAGGTGGGCGTCCGTTAGGTTGCGGACGTGCGGGAACACGATATCGGAGCCGACGTGACTCGCGATCACTGGACCGCGCACGGTCGCCAGCAAGTCATCGACACTCGCCCGCGACAGATGCGAAATGTCGTGCACCATGCCGAGGCGATCGATCTCTTTGAGGAGCGCCGCGCCCTCGGCCGTGACGCCGCTTGCGTGACTGCACCCGCCCGCCCAACGATTCTTTTTGTTCCACGTGAGCGCGACAACGCGAATCCCCCGCCGGTAGTACTCTTCCATGTCGGCGACTTCCGAGACCGGCTCGCACCCTTCCATCAGGCCGACCAGGCACACGTTCTTTCCCGGAACGCACGTACCGACATCCATCACGTCCGCGGGCCAAATCACGCGGCCGCCGCTGCGGCCGGGCAACGCGTCGTAGTACGCAAGCTGGCGCTCGGCGAGTTCTTGCGGCGTCTCGTCCTCGCGGTCGGCTTTCGCGCAAAACAACGTCGCGCACACCAACGTGGCGCCAGCCGCGAGGAGGTCGGGAAGACCCGCTGCCGCATCAGGATGGCCCGCCACGAAGTCGCGCCCGTTGCGGAGGCTCGACCACGCGATGTCTAAGTGCGCGTCGGTTATCGCGAGCAAAGCGTGCCCCTCATTCGAGGCCCACAAGCCTCGCGAACGTTGAGTTTTGATCGGACCCGCCGACGCGCCCTCGAGAGGGTTTTGGCAGCTGTCCTGCCACGCTCGCCGCACCCCCGATCCTTCCTGGATGCGAGCCCTAAGTTACCGCTCCGCAAGCGGCTACGCAAGCGGCCCGGCTTCCTGGTAGAGTCCGTTACCGCCCATGACCGGAGCCTTCCCCGTCGCCCCTGAAGACATCGCGGCGGCCCATCGCCGCCTCCATGGCATCTGCCATCGCACGATGATGTTTACGTGCTCCGCTCTGGACCGCGAAGCGTCGGTTCGCGCCGTCTTGAAAGGCGAAAACTTTCAGCGCGTGGGCGCGTTCAAGCTCCGCGGCGCCTACAACTTCTTGGCGCAGATGACCCCGGAAGAGCGCGCCCGGGGCGTTGTCGCCGCGTCGAGTGGAAACCACGGCCAGGGCGTCGCCCGCGCGGCCAAGCTGTTTGGCTGCAAGGCGACGATTGTTGTGCCCGAGGACGCGATCGCCCTGAAGCGCGACGCCATCGCGAAGGACGGGGCGGAGGTGATCGTCAAGGGCATCACGAGTGACGTGCGCCTCAAGGAAGCCGACCGCATCGCAAAAGAAACCGGCGCTACGTTCGTTCACGCGTTCGACCATCCGTGGATCATCGCGGGCCAAGGCACCGTCGGCAAAGAGATGCTCGAGGATGCGCCCCACCTCGACGCGATCCTCGTTCCCATCGGGGGCGGAGGTCTCGCGGCCGGGATCGCGCTTTGGGCCAAAACGCACCAACCGCGCATCAAAGTGTTCGGCGTCGAGCCGGACAGCGCGAACAGCATGGCGCGCTCGCTCGCCGCCGGGCACCCCGAGACAATTGCGCCCAGCAAGAGCATTGCGGACGGACTGCGTCCGATCGCGCCCGGCCATCTTCCGTACCAGATCTGCGCCGCACTGCTTGACGGCGTGATCACGGTGACCGATCAGGAGATCGCCGCTGCGGTTCGCTTCTTACTCGCACGCGCCAAAGTGCTCGTCGAGCCGTCCGGCGCGGCAGGACTCGCCGCGATTTTGCACGGCAAAGCGAGTGACATGGGCGCGACGGTGAGCGCCGTTTTGACCGGCGGAAACGCTGACTTCGCAACGCTGGCGCGTATCCTGCAAGGTGAGGTCTGATGCACACCGCGATAGGAATGACGACGCGCGCCGAACTCGAAGCGCGCGAGCAGCGAGAGCTCGCACCGTTCGCCTGCAAGGCGGTGGAATCCAGGGGCCGCTGCCACGACGAAGACGAACACCTCTATCGCACCGCGTATCAGCGCGACCGCGACCGCATCGTTCACTCGTCTGCGTTTCGTCGCTTGGAGTACAAGACGCAGGTGTTTGTCAACTCGTTCGGCGACTACTACCGCACGCGCTTGACCCACACGATGGAAGTCGCGCAGATCGCGCGCACCATTTCGCGCGCGCTTTCGCTCAACGAGGACCTCACCGAAGCCGTTGCGCTGGGCCACGATCTCGGACACGGACCGTTTGGCCACACCGGCGAAGACGCGCTCCACGCGGAGATGGCGGATCACGGCGGATTTGAACACAACCGCCACGCGCTCCGCATCGTGGACGTGATCGAACGCAAGTACCCGAATTTTCCGGGCCTTAACCTCACGCATGAGGTGCGCAACTCGCTGCTCAAGCACGACAAGGAGCCGCTGTGCCTTGAGGCGCAGGTCGCCGACGCCTCCGATCGCATCGCGTACAACACGCACGACATCGACGACGGGCTGACGTCGGGCCTGCTGCGTGAAGAGCAACTCATGGACGTGCCGCTTTGGAAACAGGCGCGCGAGGCCGTGCAAGCGCGCCACCCCGACCTCGGCCCCAATCGGATGCGCCATCACACGATCCGCATGCTGATCGACGCGACGGTCACCGATCTCTTGCACGCTTCCGTGGAACGCCTGCAGGCGGCGGCGCCGACCAGTGCGGAAGACGCGCGCCAAGCCGCGCGACGGTTGATCGCGCCTTCGCCCGAAATGGAGTTGCGGCACAAGGAACTCTCACGCTTTCTGTACCAGAACTTCTACGACGAATTTCGCGTCCATCGGATGCGCGCCAAAGCCCGACGCTTTATTCGCGAGATGTTTCGCGCGTTCGTTGAAGACCCCAAACTCATGCAACCGTTTGCGCGCGCGCGCGTCGGAGAAGAGGGCCTGCACAGAACCGTCTGTGACACCATCGCGGGCATGACCGACCGCGAGGCGCTCTCCGAGTATCGCCGCCTGTTCTACCCCGACGGCGGCACAGGACTGGAGTGATCGCTCTGCGCGATATCGGGCTTACGGTCACACTGCTTGCGCTGTGCGCGGCCACGGCGCCTTCCGCACGCGCGGAGACCGCGGAAGAACTGGTCTTTCGCGCGCGCCACGCACGATTTGTTCTCGCCGACCTTGAATCCGCGATCGCGCTTTACCTCGAAGCGCTCCGCGATGCCTCGCTGGGACTGGCCGACCAGGCGGAGCTGCATCTGCAGGTGGCGCGCTGCTTGATCGAAAGCGGGAACTCCGAGCGCGCGTTGGACCCGCACTTGGTGGCGACGATTTACGTCAAGGCGGACGCGGCGACGCGACGCCAAGCTTCCGCCTTGCGACGCCAGCTTAATGCGCGGCGCGCCGGACCCGACCCCAAAGAGGACACGCTCGAAAGAAACGACGAGCCGCTTCGCAAGGAAAAACGGGCGCAAGATCTCACGCGTCAGGCGCGACGGCTACTCGACAGCAACGAAGTCGCGCGCGCGCTGCACCGCGTCTTCGAGGCGCTGACTCTTGCGCCCGACAATCGTGACGCGCTGGCACTTCGCACCGAGATCGAACGCCGCATCCGTGGAAGCTCCGACTTTTTGCGCGATCCGCTCACGTTCCTGCGGTCGTGGACAAAAGCGCGCGTCACGCAAGTCGCACAGCAAGCGAGCATTCGGTTGGCGCAGGGCATCACGTTCGCCCGCAAGAGCAGCTTCCAGTTGGCTCAGGCTCGCTTTTCCGAAGCGGTCCAGATCATCGACGGTTGCGAGCTGCGCCATGACAGCGAACGACTCGACGAGTTGCGGCGCCGCATCATCGGCCACTGGCGTGAGCTGCGCCGGCGCCGCCACGGCGATGCCGGCGCGGAACCCACCATCGCCCCTCCGACAAAGCCGCGGTCGGATCCGCTCGTGACCGCCTATCTCAATCAGCTTCAAGAGATGCTGAAGGTGGTCTCCAGCGAAGAGCGCGAGTACCGCATCATGCCGGTGCGGGCCGCCGCCGTTGCCAAGGAGGCGCGGGGCTGGCAGTCCAAGCCGCGCCGCTTTGCGCTCTTCGACTATCTACCGACGCAATGGTCGGCCGCGCAGTTCGCACTCGACGTCATCGGCACGCGGGTCGCCGCGGCGAGCTGGCGTGAGACGGAGAACTACCTCGAAACATCGGGCGACATGTTGGTCCTCCGCAACAAGGCGGCGATCCTCGATGCCGCCGCGCGTGAGGTCGCACGGCTCGAACAGCCGAGTCAACCGACGATGCGCGCGCGCTTCCTTCTCGTGCCGGTCACCCGCGACATGGTCACGGAATTCGAAAAGCGATTCGGTCGGTTTCAGCGCTCGCTGCGCGGAACCTCGCCGATCGCCTACGGCGCGCTCTCCGCCGACAAGTACAGCCTCGAGTACATCGCAAGCGTCGTCCGCGATCTAGGGGCGGATGTCAACCTGCTCGCCGACCAGTTCGACGTCGTGCTTCCGAACGGCGCGGGGCGTCACCTATTTGTGGCGCGGCCCTTGGTGGAAGCCGACGGGTACGAGTCGTTTGACGCATCGGGGCGGCCGGCCACCGAGGCAAACTACGGCGTCTTGATCGATAGCTTCGCGCGTCGCAACGAGGCCGGTCAGACCGCACTCGGCCTCAAGCTAACCGCACGCTCGCCGGCACCTCCCCTGCGCGCCGGCGGCAAAGACCTCCTGGCTCGCTTCGAAGTGCAGTCGGCCGAGATGTTTATCGACCTCCACCCGCGCTCGCACCTGGTGATCGGCGGCCTCCGCGACCCGTTCGCGGCCGCCAAGGGAGAGAGAGGCGAGCTCTTGCTGATCTGGGTCGCAGCCAAAACGGACGGCAAGCTCGATCCGGAACCGACGCAGCCGGCACGCGGAACGGCGCAAGTCTCCATGCGGCGCCTGCTTTTCGAACTTTGGGATGATCCGGGACCGCGCGTCGATCCGGCCAAGGGGTTTATGGCACGCCGTCCCCTCGACACACTCAAAGAGCGGACGACGTTTTTTGAGACGATGATGCGCAAGGAGTTGGGGGACAACAAGCTTGAGGTGGATTCGACGCAGGCCGTCGTACGCGTCTCGCCCGACAAGCGCGAAGAAGCCGCAGTTTTGGTGAAGTCGCTCGAAGCGCAGAGCCGCGAACGATTCAGCATTACAATCGGAAGCTGCGCCGCGGCCACTTCGGTGCTCGACGTTTGGACCGAGCGGAACCAGCTCACGCCCAAACCGATGGGAGACGCGGCGTTGATCGTCGTCGATTCCACAGAGCCTCTCGTGTTGCGCGACCTGGTGCGCGCGCTCCCGCCGGATGTTTACACGCCGCGCGCGCCGTGGCCGCGCCTAACGGTGCGCGGGCTCCAATCGCGTCACGCGCGCTCGACGCGCTCCTTCACTTCGCCCGCGTTGCGCAGCGAACGAGAAAGCGCGACCAACGGCACCCGCGTGATCACCGAGGGGATCGCGGTCGCGGTGCGCCCCGTCCGCAAAGACGGCGTCCTCTATCTCTTTGTCGAGATTTCCACGTCGGCGCTCGACCGCCAAACCGAGGAGATCGACCCCGATACTTCGGCGCCAGCTTACCGGACGCGCGTCGTTGAGTTTCGCGCGAGCGGCATGGTTCCGCTACCGAAACAGCTCAACTCCAAGACGCTCGTGATTCGCTCGATTCCGCACGCGAAGGGCGACAAACTCGGGCCGCTGAGCGAGATCGCGGTAACCATTGCGGTCCGCGCCCTACCCTGAGACAACCCGGCACACTTCCGCTGCGACAATGTCGAACGACCCTTGACGGTCACAAAAGTCCGTGCGAAATTGCGCCCCTGGAATGACAGGAAGTTGGCGCATGCGCTGCGGAATCCGCCATTCCAAGTAGACTAATAGCGACGAATTATCAGCCCGGGTCTCCTCGTCCCACCTCTATATTTCCCTTTTCCCCTTTTCCAAATCCATTCCAATCCCACGGGGAGTCGCCCGGGCTCTTATCGCTTTGCGATAAGAGCCCAACGTGTCTTTGGCCCAACATCTGACGATGTTGGAGCTTGACGTTTGGGCGGGTCGGATTGGTGGGCTGCTTTTCATGACGCCTCTGGCGGCGGACGTGTCGGCCCATCTCGCGGGGCAAGTCTCACCACATCTGTCCACGTGTGAGCCCCTGGCCGGTCGTCTTGCTTTGGTTTTTTTTGCGCGCTTCGTGCGCCGGCTTGGTCGCGCGCGCTTTGCTTCTGCCCGTTGGGTGCGCCTTTGCGGCGTTGGGGCGGCGCGCCTAGCTCGTGCACTTCGAAACGGCGGCGCGGGGTTGCTCGTTTCGCTTCGTTCCGCTTCGTTCCGCTTCAGGGCGCTTCAGGGCGCTTGCGTTACTTGAAGTGGGCTTTGGCTTGGTCGGTTGTTGCCAGCTTCTTTTTTGCCGCCATCGAGAGGACGTGGAGGACCGTCTTTTCGAGTTCGGGGCGGAGCTCGGCGATCGCAAGGATGGCTTTGTTGGCGGCAAGAGTGTTGTGACGACTGAGTGCAAACACGACCTGGCGCAGGACCGGGATCGTCGCCTTCGGATGCTCGGCAATGACGCGAAAGTGCGCAACGGATTCGGCCAATTCCGAATCACGCAAGATGAGCACAAGCTGTAACGCCTGATCCTCTCTCGCCATGTCGAGGGACTGGCGCACGATCTGCATGCCGGTGTCCCTTAGCGATTCGGGCTGCACGCGACAGAGCGTGGAGAGCCCGCGGAGCACCCTGCCGCGCAACTCGACGATAAACACCTGGAGACGCTCGATGCGACGAACGCGCGCGAAGAGTTCATCAAACTGGATCGTCGCTTTGCGCTCCTCGTGTTCACGCAACTCAATCTTGCGGCCTGCGCTCTTATCTCCCGCCCGCGCTTTTTTTCGCAAGAACACAAGCTCTTCCGCAAGAACCGCGCGGCGTTCCCTTAGCGTGGCTCCTCCCTCTTCCGCCTTGCGCCGCGCTTCGCGGAGCTGTTCGTGCTGCGCGTATGTTTCGAGGAGCAACGAGCAGAGCGGACGGATCGAGTGCACGCTTCCACCGGCAACAACCCGGTCGACGGCTTCGTAGACAAGCGCGTGCGCGCCGGGCTGCATCAGCTGCGCGCGCGCTTGCTTCAATCGCTCAAGGTCGCTCTGAACCGAAGCAGGCGCTTGCGCGGAGGCGAGCGAACAAGTCAGAGAAACCAAGAACAGGCGAACCAGCAGAAGCTGCATAGCACAAGAGTATCGCACGAAAAAACGCGCGGAGCTGTCATCGACAACTCCGCGCGTTCTATTCAAAACTGTCGCCGGTGCAGGTCGCGCGGACCCCTGTCCTGATGCGATCCTGCGCCGGAAACAAGCCTCGCGACTTAAAGGTCGTGAGGCCGGACCGTCGAACGACGGTTCTCGGTGCAGCGAGTGATCGCTCCATCGAGTACGGAGTGAACGGCTTCGCTCAACGCGCCAACCAATTCACCCGAACACTTCATGCCATTGGCTTTGATGTAAGCCTTGACCTTGCTTCCAACACAAAGCATGTCGCGCGACGACGACTTCTTGCCGCGGGCCTTTTTGCGCGCGGGCGCCTTCTTACGTGCGGGAGCTTTCTTCTTCTTTTTACGGGCGGCCATCGGGTAGTCCTCCTTGAACTTGCCTCGACCCGAGAGGGTCACCGGCATACCTAGGCGCGGATTTGTAGCAGGAGACAGCGACCGGTTCAAACGCTCAAACCGGCCCAAAACTCAAAAACACGGCACTTTTCAGCGATTTGTGTACCGCGTGGGATCCTTCACGCCAGCCGCGTCGAACCCGGCACGGCGCAACGCACACGAATCACAAGCGCCGCACGCAGCGCCAGAACCGTCCGGGTCGTAGCACGAAACCGTCTCGCGAAACGGCACGTCGAGCGCCAGGCCCCGCGCAACAATCTCCGCTTTGGAAAGGTGCAGCAACGGCGCCAGAATTTTTGGGGGACGCCCCTCCACGCCGGCCTTGGTTCCCACCCGCGCGAGTTCATCAAAGGCGTCGAGAAATTCCGGCCGACAATCGGGATATCCGGAGTAGTCGATCTGGTTCGCGCCGATCACCATCGCATCGGCGCCGCGCGCTTCGGCAAGGCCCAGCGCGAGAGCCAAGAGAAGCGTGTTTCGTGCGGGAACATACGTCACGGGAATGCCCTCCGACGCCGATTTTCCCTTAGGTACGGCGATTTCCGCGGTTAACGCGGATCCGCCGACGGCGCGAAGATCCACCGCCAACTCCACATGCTCCAAGGACTCGAGCCAACTCGCCAAAGACCGCGCGGCGTCCAGCTCCACCCGTGTTCGCTGGCCGTAATCGACCGCTAAGCTGATCAGTTGGACGCCTTCGGCCTTCACGTGCGCCGCTGCGACGAGCGAGTCCATGCCCCCCGAAAGGAGAGCGACGGCGAGGCGTTGGGGCACGCGCTTAGCCCAGCTCGGCGCGGAACGCGGACACTTCGTCCTTGAGCTCGCCGACCCGTTCACGCACGCCCGCAAGCGAACGCTTTTTGCCCTCGTAAAAGTCGTGGAACGGAGCGAAGGCATCCAGGACGGCGGCCGCTGCGCGATCCGCTTCGTCCGAGACCGCTTCACGCACAGCGACAAGCACCGCATTCCGGGTCTCACGCACGCCCTTTTCGAATCCCTCGACCGCGCGCTGACGGCGGGCGGGCAGGATGAAAAAGCCGCTGAGCGCGACGCCCGCGGCCACAAACAGGCCGAGCCCCGTCGGGACCAGCGCGGCCAACGCCGCCGCCCCCAAGCCCGCGGCCAAGACCTCCGTGCCGAGAACGCGCGTCAGGGATCGCGACGCCAATTGCCGAATCCGCAGGCATTCGTTCTCGACGCTCCAAGTCGCAAGGTTTGACTTCGCGTTCTCGCGGATGCGCACAAGCGTCTCGTCGCGCGTCTGCTCAAAGCGCGGTCCGGCACCCGCCGCAATCTCCTCGCGGTACTTGGCCAGCGACACGGTCTCGTTGAAGTGGCTAAGCGACCGCTCCCAGAGCTCCTTGGTTTGCTCGGAGAGCCACCGCGCGGAGTCGTCGATTTTGCGTTCGATCTCCTCGCCGGCGCCGCGCAACACCTCGGTCTCAAACGCCGCGCGAAAACGCCCCGCGTCGGCGAAAAGCCGCAGATTCGTAACGCGGATCGTCTCGCGCAGGAAACGTCGCCCGCGCGCCTCCAAGTTCTCAAACGCCACGTGAATCGGCGAAAGCTGCCTTTCGGCGCGCTCCTTGAGCGACGTGCCGGCAAAGTCCACTTGCTCGCGAATCGAATTCCAACCCGCGAAATCGCGGTGCAGGATCTGAGTCTGGCTGGACGCCGTCGCATCGAGACGCCCCAGCACATCGAGTACCGCCCCGAGAGGGCTGCGCAGTTTGAGCGCGAGGCGCTGGCTCTCCGAGAGGTTTTCAATCACATAACGCTCGACCGCCGCGAAGCCGCTGGCCTCCAGTTTCGCGGCGTCGTTTTCTTCGTGCGCCTCGCGCGCCATGACCGAAGAAACGGGGAGCAGGGTCGGCTCGAAACCGAGGTGCTCCTGGAACGAGTGCCGCAGATACTCGAGGACAACCGCTTGATCTTTTTCCGAACGGATGTCGGTCTTCGCCAACACGCACGCGATCTCTTTGCGCCAGCGCTTGCGAATGTCGCCGAGCAGCTGCAGCTCCGTTTGCGTGAGCGGGCAATCAATCGACGTGACAAAGAACACAATGTCGGCGCGCGGCAGAAAACTCTCGGTGATCTCTTGGTGGCGCCGCAGCGGCGAATTCGTACCCGGCGTATCGACGATGTTCATCCGGCGCAGACTCTCGACCGGCACGGTTCGGCGCGAGACGTGGTCATCGAGCATCGACTCGCTATCCGCTTCGCCGTAGGCGAGAACATGCACGCGATCGGTAAGCGGCAACGGCCCTTCCGGACAAACGTCCGAGCGCAGGAGCGCATTGATAAATGAAGACTTGCCCGCCTTCACTTCACCGACAACGACCAGCAAGAACATGTCTTCGAGGTGATCAATCAGCTCGCGCACACGGGCCGCGTCGGGGCCACCGGGCTCGAACTCATCGACAAACACATGCACACGCTCCAAGAGCGCGCGCTCGTTCTCGACGGCCGCTATCGCCTCTTCGGGGAGGATCTCGCGCAACACGGTGGCGAATCTTAGCAGCCTGGATGCGTCAACATCGTCAGATGTTGAGCCCGGGAAGGAGTTTTCTACGATCCGCGTCGCTTTAGCGCTTCGATCTCGGCGCGCGGCGATGCGTCGGCCGTGCGCTCGATGCGCTGCGACGACCGCAAAGCACGCACGACCGCCGCCATGCGCTCCGGCGGCGCACCATCGCACACAATCACGTCCAGCCCGTCGATCACCACGTGCAGCGGGCCGTCTTCGGTGTCCACGCGGATGCTGTTTTCGCCGGGGACGAGGTCGTGCGGCCGCCCCTCGTCGCGCTTGCCACCCCAGGCAGCCCACGCGGCTGCAAACTGAGCCGCGTCCTTTGGCGTGTCCCACGTCGTGATCATGCCGATCACGAGCGGCCGCTCGCGGATCAGTCCAAACATCGTCGCGCGCTCCGGCAATTCGCAAACGTGATAACGACACCCGTCCCAACCGGCGGCCGCCTCGATCGCCGCTTTCTTGCCCAGCGCTCCGGCGAGGTGTGTACGGATCTCAAACTCGCCCATCACGTTGGAAAACAAACGCCGCGCGCCCGGCCCGAGCGCCTTGGTCGGATCGCCCCCGTAGATCACCATGGGTTCGTCCGGCTCGTCGCTGAGATATTTTTCGGGATGCAGCGCCTGCTCCGTGGAACGCGGCGGCTGATCAAACGCCTTGGTCAGGCCTTCGTTGCCGCGCGCCTGATAGATCTCGGCGGCAAAAATGATTCCGTGCGCATACGGCGCGACGAACGACTCGCGCAGCACGCGCGGAAACACGTTCATCGGCGGCAAGTTGGCGGATCCGCTGATTTGAACCGCCATCGGCACCGCGCGGCGAGCCATCGTGGCCAGCATCTCTTTTGTCGGACGGTTCGTGAACGCCCCGATGCCCACGGCCGCGCCGACAAGCTGCGCGTCACCTTCGAACATGAACTGAACTGCCGTCGCCCAGTCCGCGTCGTGATGAATCGCATCCAACGTCCGCTGCCAAAAGTCCTTGTCCACATCCCGATACGCGTGCATCAGCTCGTGACCCGCCGTGGCATAGAACGGAACGGTGTCGGGGTTCGACGCGCCTTCCATCAAGTAGTACCGGTTGGTCTCGGGGTCGTAGAGACCGGCACCGCCCGCTTCGAGCATGTCGAGTTGGCGCTCGACCAGGTCGTAACCCTTGGGAATATGGCGCAGACGGACGGCCAGTCTTTGCGCCGCGTCCAAGAGCTCCGGCGGTAGATGCCGTTCGATCTGGCGGCGGCCGAAAGCCACGAGCTCGGCTTTGGTCATCACTGCCACCGGCACGGGTTCTGTGAACTTCTTGCCGAACTCTTGCTCGATCTTTTCCGAGATGGACTGTGCGACCTTGCGCACCGCTTCCATCTTGTCTTCCCCACCGGGAGCGAGGCAAACCATACAAAGGAGGGCGGCGATCGTGCGCATGGGTGCTATTCTCGCACGACGTTGAGAGGCATCGTGATCTTGGCTCTAGCCGCTGCATGCGCGACCCCCGCCGCGGCCCCCGACACTCGCCCCGCTGACCCCGCCGCGGCTAAAAACAACGCTGGGGTGGACGCGGACGCGACACCGACGCCGCGGGCGAGCCGCAGCCAAGCGGGCTGGCTGCGCGCCGTCACGCGTCACCTCAAGCGCAACGATCCCGCCGCCGCCGCCAGAGTATTGCAACGCGCCCATTGGTACGTGGCCGACCGCGCGCGCGCCGCCCTCCTGCTGGCGGGATGCCGGTTGCGCCTCGGGCAACACGAGCAAGCGATGAAGGTCCTGCGGGACTACATCGCGAAGACGCCGCACCAAAAAAACCCGCGCGATGCGACCGCGCTTCACCTGCTTCGGCACCACGCGACAGGCGGCGCGCTCGAACCGCGCGACGGAGAGGAGGCGGTGTACTTCGCGCTGTACGCACGTCACGCACTGGAGGAGCCGGAGAGCGCGCTGCCCCTGATCGAACGCGCCCGCCAAGACGCGCCCTCCCCCGAGATTTTGTTGTTGGAGGCGGCGTGAGGCGTTGGGTGGAATACGCGGGGTATCGCTTTCTCGCGTTTTTTGTGCCGCTCCTGCCGCGCTCGTGGATGGTGCGTGTCGGACGCTTCCTCGGCGGCGTCTTCGCACGCTTTTCTAAGCGGGCGCGCGACGTCGGGCGCGAGAACTTACGCCGCACGCTGCCCGACCACCCGAATCCGGACGGTTTGCTCCTCGAAGCCGCCCGACTGCAGGGCGTCGCGTTACTCGATGCAATCTGGTCCAAGCGGCTGACGCCGGAATCCGCCAGCCAGTACCTGCAATACGACGAAAAATCGTTGGTGAACATCCTCGGCGCGTTGGACACCGCGCGCGGCCTCGTCGTCGCCACGGCGCACTTCGGCAGCTGGGAGATGTTTAACCTCGGCGCCGGCGCCCGCGGGTTGCCGCGCGCGACGTTTATCGCACGCGAGATTCCCAATCCGCGGATCGACCGCCATCTCAAGGCCGCGCGCGAACGGACCGGCAACAAGCTCGTCTACCGCCGCGAAGCGATGCCGATGTGTCTCAAGGCCCTGCGGCGCGGCGAGATCGCGTGCTCGGTCATCGACATCGCTGTGCGGCCGTCCGAGGGCGGCGTGTTCGCACCATTTTTCTCCATCCCCGCGATGACTTCGTCGGCGCTTCCGTTCCTCGCCGTCAAGCGCAACGCGCCGCTGTACTTCGTCCTCTGCCGGCCCATCGATGGTGGTCATCGCTACGTGCTCGAAGCGGAACACATCCCGATCGACCGCGAAGCGGACCCCGACACCGAAATCAAACGGGTGACCGCCGAACTCAACCGGGCGCTCGAGGCCGCCGTGCGCAAGCACCCGGAGTGCTGGCTTTGGAGTTACAAGCGCTGGAAGTGGCGGCCGTCCGAACTCGGAAGCGAGTTGTTCCCGGACTACTCGCTCTGGATATGGCCGCTCTGGTAGACGCGTTACGCTTCGACGACCGCGTTCCCCAAATCGGTGCCCGGTTCGGCGAGGCCACTCTTGACAAGCGCAAGCGCACGCAATCCGCACACCGTCGTCAAACGCGCCACCTCTTTGCCGTCTTGTTCCAAAACGCTGCCCTCGGCCAGCGCCTCCTTCAGGCGAACGCGGCGCAAGCGCCGTTGCACTTTGTCGTACGTGCTTAATCGAGCGATGATCTCTTGGCCGACGTAGCAGCCCTTGTTGAGGGCGATCGCATCGTCTAGCCCGACCTCCCAAGGGTTTTGGTTTTCATTGATCTCGTTGGGCCAAGCGGGGATGACCGCGTCGATTCGCATCTCGTCGATGTCGACCGGATCCAAAACGCGCCCCTGCTCACCGAGTTCGCGCCGCAGCGCGACGGCGTCGGGCGCAAGAATCGAATACGCATCGCCCATGAGCGGCTCGATGCGCGTGATCTGCACCTTGACGCCCGCGAGCGGCTTCTCGACAAACGTCCACGGCTCCAACTCGACGCCCAAAAACTTCTTCGCGTCCGGCCCGCAGACGACCAACTCGATCGCCATGTAGTTGCGAACCGTCACGTCCTCCGTGATCGTGAACTGCTGGATGTGGCCGGACAGCCGGTCGTAGTTGCCCGCAAGCAGCAGTAAGTCCTCGCCGCGGTCCAAAACGATCGTCCAATCAATAATGCGGCCCTTCTGGGTCTGGAAGCACGTCGAAACACCCTTGCCGGGCGCCAAGTCGAGGAGCGAATTGGACGCGAGCCGGTGCAGCAAATCGCGTCGTTCGCGTCCCGTCACGATGAGACGCCCGCGCCCGGTGCGATCGTAGAAAGCTAAATCCATACGTCCCGAATTCATGCGTGCCGGATTATAGGAGGCGGACCCGAGTCTCGATATGACGAGTTCGATCCGCAATCCGAATTCCGCGCGCGGGTTTGTTTCCGTACAACTTTTCTTCGGCGCGGACGCACAGTTGCGCCAACGCCGCTTCCGCGCGTGCGCGCGCACCCTCGAAGTCCCCCGACACATCGATCGGACCACTCGAAAAGACACCGAGGACGCTACGCGGCCGCGGGATTACCATGCGGTAGCGCGTGCGCCGCAGGATCCACTGAGGGCGCCCCCACGTCCGCACGACATAGAGCGGCACCCCTGTGGTCCGCGCCAAAAACACCGGGCCGGGCTGAAAGTATTGAGCCGGCGGCTCCGGTCCGTCGGCGACGACGATGATGCGCTCCCCGTCTTTGAGAGCGCGTCGCAAGCCGCGCAATGCCGCCCGCGCGCCCTTCTTCCCGCGCGAACCGCGCAAGAACCGAAAGCCCCACGGGCCCACGACCCGCTCCGTGAGCTCCCCGTCGTAGCTTTGGCTCGCGAGCATCGCGAATTTGTTGCGATGCTCGAGACAAGACGTTGCCGCCATGTAGTGAAAGAATGGAACGACGTCTTGGTGCCACAGCGACAAGATCATCTGCGTGCCGTCGCGCAACAAGTCATCGAGCGGCCCTTCGCTCACGACGCGGCAATCATGGCGAAGATGACGCACCGTGAAACCAAACAGGATGCGGCACGTCGAATCGATGGCGGAAGCGATGATGCGCTGGGAGCGAGTGAAGGCCAAGGGCGCGAGTATACTCCGATCATGGGTCGCACTATCCTTGTTTGCGTGGGCCTCGTCGTCGGCGTGTTCTTGGTGATCCAATGGTTTTCCTCCGACGACCGCGACATCGTCGAGAAAAAGATTGAGCACCTGGCGCAGCTCGCCGAGCAAGGCGGTGAAGCAGCGGTGGCGGAGATCTTGGACGTGTTCGCCGAAGACTGCACAGGCTCGTACTCGCGGCGCTTCATCCAGTCGCAGGTGCGCCGTCTCGTGGGCCCAAACACCGTCAAGAAGGTCACGCTCGGCAATTTTGAGACGATCTGGCGCGGCGACGCGATCTTTGTGCCGCTGTTGCGCATCGACGTCACCACGCGCGGCCAAAAAGGAACGATTCTCCTGAAGGTGACGTTTGAGGAGCGCGACGGCGTGTGGCTGGTGACCGACGTCAGTCGCTGGAGCTTCGAACGGTGATGCGGTTGTCCACCGACTTGGCGCCTTCGCATCCGCGCGCTAAGTCCTGCGCGCGCGCCTTCACGCGCGGTCGATCGACGATGCCTTGCAACAACACAACGCCCTGCGAACACGACACGCGAATCGCGTCGTAGGGCGCGGTTTCAGGGTCCTCGCCCAACACGATGCGCACCCGCGTCGCGACGTTTCGGTCGGACACGGCGGCGTGCACCTTCTCGCTGTCGCCGGGGTCGCGGTATCCGCTTGTGCACGCGGTCGCCAGCGCACACACGAGCAAGCAAGCCCGTCGCGCCGCCATTGCTATCGCCTCACGCCGCATCACGGCCCCTTCACGCGCTCGCGAAACATACGGTCGAACGGCGCCGTCACGCCGTTAAACGGCAACACCTTGATGCGCGGCTCCGCGAGGTCGCCGGAGACCGAGACCGTCGTTCCAGCATGGACGATCTCAAGATCCGCGCGACCGTTCAGCCCAACGATGCCCTGCACGGCGAGGTCGAACCCGCGCGCGTCGAAGCGGCCCTTCTCCACGTAGACCAAAGAGCGCTCGAACGAAAACTTCATCGCGCCGCGGGTCAACATCGACTCCTCGGCCGCCGGAACTTTCATCATCATGAGCACCTTGAAGCTGAGGGGCGAGAAGAAGCGCGCGCGTTTGAGTTGGAGTTCGCCCGTGCCTTTTAGAGAATCAAACGACGTCCCGTCGCCTTCAAACACAATGCGCCCCGACAGATCACCGCGACGCTTCTCGGCGTAGTCCAAGTCAAACGTCCGCCAAACCCGTTCGACTTCGACGAAATGCAGCTCAAGATCGCCGTTGATGGCGCCCGCGCGGCCGGTGTCGACGTCGATGATCCCACCGAGCACGCCGTTGAACGCGTGCACCTTGAGATCGTTGAGCAGGACGTGTCCCGCACGCGGGATAAGCCGCGTCGTCATCTTGTCGAATGGAATCGCACCCAACTCGCCGGCGCTCGCTTCGATCTGAAACGTGCGGTCGCCCACCTGCACCAAGGAGACGTCGCCCGCAGAAAACACCGTCACGTCTCTCTCGCCCGCGATGACCACCGTGGGCGAACGGAGTTGCATCGGCGGGAGTTGGAGCGGATCGAGGTCGGCCTCGTGCGCGCCGGCGCTCTCACGCGCCTCATGCGGTTCGCGGAAAAACGCGACGGGCTGGCCCTCGTGAACCGTGGCACGCAGCCCCGTGATTTCCACGCCTTCGACCGGATCGTCGCCGAAGAGGCCCAAGAGTTTGAGGTCCACGCGCATGCGCGACGCATGAAGTTCAAACGTCTCGCCCTTCACGCGCACACCGAACGCGGTCGCATCGAGGTCGGGCCAAAGCAGTGCAAACGACACGCGCGCTTCGCCCAAAAACGTCTCGGACAAGACGCCTTGAATCTGGCGGCGCACGACGAGCTGGCTCACCGTCAGCCAAACGGCCAAAACCCCGCCGGCGACGGCCCACCGGACCCAGCGTCGGCGCTTGCGCTCTGCCCCTAGTTTCTTGCGCGCCACATCTATGTTTTCGGCTGAGCCAGCAGTTCCTTGACCAGCGCGACCGCCGCCTGCGGCGATTCGACCGGCGTCACCGTCTGAACCGCCTTGGTCATCACTTTCGCGGCCCCGCCGCTTCCTGCCAACGCCAGCACGGGTCGGCCGATCTTGCGCGCGATGGCCATTTCCGACATCGCCCCCATCGCGCCACCGACGCAGATCACGACCTCGCCCGCGGCCGCCACAAGCACGTTGCGCGCGTGGCCCATGCCGGTCGGAATCACGATGTCTAAGTGCGGGTTGCCATCCTTTGGGTCGTAGCTTGGTAGCAGCCCCACGACCGGCGGGGTCGCCGTGTCACCGCGCGCGTTGTGAGCGCCTCGCGCCACGGCCGCCATCACGCCTCCAAGGCCGCCGCACGCGACGCCAAATCCGGCGCGGATGAGTTCAGCGCCCAACTCCTCAGCCGCGGCCTCCTGGTCGGGCGACAACTTAGAACCACTTCCCACGACGGCGACAAGGCGGATTCGCATGGATTGAGGGTAATCTATCTGCATGCCTGCAGTGCTGGTTTCCGCGTGCCTCGCCGGCCGAAAGTGTCGCTATGACGGTGCGGACAAAAACCACCCGACGCTCGTCGCCGCCCTTGAGCGAGAGGGCTTGGAGCCGGTGCTGTTTTGCCCGGAGGAGGCCGGCGGACTCGGGACGCCCCGCCCCGCGGCCAAGATCGAAGCCGCGCCAGACGCCGTCGACGCCCCGACCGGCGCGGACGTGCTCGCCGGAGCCGCGCGCGTCGTGACCGAAGACGGTGCGGACGTCACCGAGGAGTTTGTCGCCGGCGCCCGCGGTGCGCTCGCGGCGGCGCAAGAGCATGGATGCACGACTGCGTTCTTGACGGCGCGGTCGCCGTCGTGCGGATGCGCGCACGTTCACACGACGCGCGGTCTGACAAGCGGGCGCGGGGTGACCGCGGCGCTGCTCGCGCAAAACGGAATCGCGCTCGTGGATGTCGACGGATGACGGGGACTCCGCGATGAAGCGACTGGTGATTGTGGTGAAGCCGTTCAAGGTGGATGCCGTCGTGCGCGCGCTGCGAGCGGCGGGCGCCACGTGCATCACACTCACCCAAGCGCGCGGCTACGGGCGTCAAAAAGGGCACCTGGAGCGCTATCGCGACGCCGGGCGAACGATCACGTTTCTTCCCAAAGTGCGCGTGGAATGCGCCGTCGAGGCCGAAGCGCTGGAACCCGTCCTGGAAGGCGTAGCGACCGCCGCCCGCACGGGCCGCATCGGCGACGGCAAAATTTTCGTCGAGGAGCTCGCATGAGTGTGTTTCAAGTCCTCTCCGAGCGCGCACGTCGCAACGAGCCCACGGCGTTGGCGACGGTGGTCAAAACCGAAGGGTCGAGCCCGGCCGAGCCGGCCATGAAAATGGCGGTGGGCGTGGACGGCCGCGTGAGCGGAACTGTCGGCGGCGGCCACGTCGAAGCCACCGTCGAAAAAACCGCGCAAGCGGTGCTGGCCGGAGACCCCGCCACGATTTTGAAGTTCACGCTCGACGACGACATGGCCGACGAGGGCGGACTCATCTGCGGCGGAACCGTCCACATCCTTATTGAGAAGCTCGCGTGGCCCGCCCCGTGGCTCGACACGACCAACGAGGCGACCGAAAGCGGTCGGCGCGCGGCGTTGATTGCGCGCATCGGCGATCGCGTCGAACGCGAACTCCTGCTCGGCGCCGCCGCCGAGCCCTACCTCAAAACCGAAGATCCGTATCTAGAAGACGGCGTGTTCGTCGAGCCCATCGTCGCGCCCCGCTGCATCGTCATCGGAAGCGGCCACGTGGGACTCGCGGTGGCCCGCATCGCCCAGGCGGCCGGCCTTCCGGTCACAGCCATCGACGATCGCCCCGACCACGCCGCGCGCATTCGCCCGTTTTCTGAACAAGTCCACGAGGGCCACCTGCTCGAAGGACTAAAGGCGGCCGACCCGGGCCCAGACGACTTCATCGTCGTGATGACGCGCGGCCACGGCCTGGACCGTGACTGCGTCCGGGCCGCGCTGGCCTCGCCCGCGCGCTATGTCGGGATGCTGGCATCGCGGCGCAAGGCGCAAAAGATCAAGGAAGCTTTGACCGAGGAATCGATCGACGTTCAAAGGCTCCACGCCCCCATCGGGTTAGACCTTGGAGCTCTCTCCGCGGGGGAGATTGCCCTGTCGGTCGTCGCCCAATTGGTCAAGGTAAGGAGACTGGGACGTGGAGACCGTTAATTGGTCACGAACCCTCCTTACTTGGTCGTGACCGACGGCTTTTCTTTTCGACGGATTGGGCCATCAGCTTGAGATCACGCCGCGGACGCTGGGCGCTCGCCCTTTCGTGGGCGGTTTTTTTGCTGTGGCTGGGCTCGCGCCGGCCGGACGATTTGCCGGCTCAGGACTGGTGGCTGGCCCGCTTCGACAAGCTCGTTCACGGTGGAATGTACGGGCTTTCCGGCTTTTTGGCCGCGTACGCGGCGCGGTGGGCGCCGATCCGACGCGCTCTGATCGCAGGGGCGCTCTGGGGAGCGCTTTGGGGCGGGCTCGACGAGACGTGGCAAAGCTACACGCCGGGGCGCTTCGCCGACAGTTGGGATTGGCTGGCCGACGTGGTGGGCGCCGGACTCGGCGCGGGCCTTTGGGCTTGGCTCGATCGAACCCGAAGTCGTGCCGAACGTTCGAACAGGTAGCCAAAGCGGTCGGGAAACGCCGTTTGGCGGGCCCCTGGCTCCCGCGTTACAATGGGTAGTTCCACATGCAAGGAGAGAAGATGCTGTCCAAACTCGCCCCGTTGAGCCTCGCACTCGTGCTGGTTGGCTCCCTGTTCGCGCAAGACGCCGCCGCCGATGTTTTGATCGTCCGCGAACGCAACGGGAAGCTGGCCCTCAAGGGGATCAAGTCCAAGATCAAGGTCGACGACGAAGAGATCGAGATCACTCCGAAGAACGTCGACGCGTTTCGTGATCATTCGACCGGCGTCATCACGGAGAACAACTACACCGGTCTCGTCCTCAAGGCGAAAGCCCGCGACCGAACCGGCAAAACGTACGCGCATGAGAGCATCGTCCGCATCATCCCGACGACAAGTCCCGATGAGCTGCTGGACGGCTTTGACGAAATGGGTGTCGGAAACCTGGCTCGCGCGATCGCCATCTTTAAAGACGTCGTCGCGAACAAAGAATTCGCGTCCGTCCATCGCGACAACGCCAACTACCAGATCGGTCAGTGTCTCTTGGCGGCCGGCAAGTACACGTCGGCAACGAAACACTACAAGGCGTGGCCGGCTGCTTCGCCTTCGGTCTTTACTCCGGAGGTGTTTCGCATCCTCGGACTCCTGCACACACAGAAAAAAGAATACGGCCCGGCGCGCAAACGCTATGAAGCCATCGCGGCGCTGCCGTCCATCACCGACGACTGGAAACAGCGCGCTCGGCTCGGTCTCGTGCGCGTGGCGATCGCTGAGAGCGCTTTCGGCAAGGCGGAACGCGAAGCGAGCCAGGTCGTGACCGCGACGGCGGGCAAGCAATATCTCGAAAACGCGCATGTCCTCGCGCTCACGCTGCAGGGCCAAGCGATCTATCGCGCCGGCAAAAAAGACCGCTTCCCGGAAGCGGAGACGTTGCTGCGCAAGGCGACCAGGATCGACGGCCCCACCGACAACACGCTCGCGGAGCTCTACGCGACGCTCGGCGATTGTCTCTACGCCCAGGGCAAGCTCGAAGAGGCGCGTTTCCCGTACATGCGGGTCGTGTGTCTCTATCCGCGCTCGGCCGTGGCGGCCAGCGCCCTGCTCAACGCGGGCCAAGTGCTTATCGACATGAGCGGCCGGCTCAACGGCACACCCGCAGACCAAGAACGTAGCGACGAGTTGCTGGTGGGCGGCATGCGTCTTCTTTCCGAGTGCGGTTCACGCCATCGGGGAAGCTCTAGCGCCGCGCGGGCCAAGGCCACGTGGAAGGCCAACAAGGCTCGCTACGAAGCCATTACGAAGTCGGACTCCTAGCCCAAAGACCGCGTCTTCGGTCCGCCGGGTCGCCCGCGGCCTGGCGACCCAAACGAAAACCACGATGCCGCCGGAACCTCAACCGCAAGGACCGGCGGCATCGTCGTTGAGCGAAACACTCAAGCGCTGGTTTTTTTACGGCCAGAGTTTGATCCTGCTCCCGATCCTGCGCGTCATGTTTCGCCTCCGCATACGCGGATCGCGGCCGCGCCCGTTCGCGCAGGGTGTGATTTTGGCGCCCAACCATCAGTCGTGGATTGACGCGCCGATGGTGCAACAGGCGTACTACCCGTTCCCGATCACGTTCCTGATGACGGAGCTGTACTACGACCTGCCGCTCCTGAACTGGTACTTCCGCGCGGCTGGCGCCCGCGTCGTGCGCGAAAAGGGCCCGAGCGTCGCCGGGTTGCGCGCGGCGCGCGATGCGCTGCTGGAAGGACGCACCATCTGTTTGTTTCCCGAGGGCGAGATCACCGTCGACGGGACGATCGGCGAGGGCCAACGGGGCGTGGCGCGACTTGCCCGGCGCACGGGCGCGCGCGTGGTGCCCGTCGGCATCCGCGGCGCCATCCACACCTACTCTAGGGTGCAACCGAGACTGCGTCTCCGACCCGTCGAAGTGAGTTTTGGTCGGCCGATGACGTACGCGGGAAACGCCGACCGCGAAGGCGAGATCGAATTCACCAAGCAGCTGATGGCTCGGATTCAAGAGTTGACGGAGTCGTAGCCCGCGGCGGCTCGGTCCATCGCGTCGAGCTCGCGCTTGCGACGAAAGCGCTGGCGCAGGTACGCAAAAAACACAAGCAGCCCGCCGAACGCAAACAGCGACGAGCCCAAGTCACTCGCGATGATGTAGAGAAAATACGGAAGGAACGGAGTGAGCTCACGGTGTAGGTCGCGCTCGAACTCACCGAGATTGACGCTGGTCGCGTCGTAAAACGCCGACTCAAAGGGCACGCCCTCACTCACGCGCGTGAGCAGGTGCCGGATGGCTTCGAGGCCGTATTCGCGCTCCATGCGCTGCACCGCCGCATGCCCGAAGCGGTAGGCGATCGCCGCGCGGCGTCCGTCCGACAAGAAATAGCCGTTGGCTTGTTCCATGGTCGGCAAGCGACGCGCCGCCCCGAGCCGCGGCAGCGTGGTGTCGAGTTCGAGATAGGCAACGCCGGCGTGGTGAACACAAAGTCCCTCTTCAAACCAACGCGGGAGCGGAAGGCCACCGAGATGCGTAAGTAACTGGTGCGTGACCTCGTGACTCAATACAAGCAGGAGCCTGTCATTCAGGCTGCGATCGACGCGGTCGAATCGAAAGACCATGACGTCGTCGCGCCGACAGACGGCCGTGGCCCACTCCGGCGCTCCGGGCGCCTGCTGCACCATCCCGTCGTAGTCCGCGACCACGTGGATGGTCACCGGTCGATGGTTTCGAATGCCGAGCCACGTTCCGGCCAACGCGCGCCGTCGCGAAAACTCGTCCGCGATCCGCTCGGCCATCGCGCGCGTACCGGGTGCGTAGACCACCGTGCACTCTCGTCCACGCAGCGTCTCTGCCGGCTGCGCGCTGAGCAACGACGTCAAGCAGAGGACGACGGCGGCGCACCGCGCAACGAACGCGCGATCAAAATAACGCCGGTAATGCCTCCGGCAATCAGGAGCAATATGGTCCACAGGTTTAAGAGCAGCCACACAAACGCGCCCAACAACAACGCCACACCGAGCCAGGCCTGCAGCCGTTGCGGTCGGGGACCTTTGCCGAGGACTTGGAGGAGGCGTGCGAGGAGAGACATCTTGGGATTTGTGACAATGGAATGCTGGTGCAAGCGCCTCAGCAGGGCCGTATTCTAAGCAGGGCGCCATGCTCCGGCTTGTCATTCAAACTCCGAGCGGTGAATCTCGATTCGAATCGGGAGAATCCGAGATCCTCGTCGGTCGCCGCGAGGGCGTAGGGCTCTACCTCGAAGACCAAAGCGTCGCCCTGACCCACTGCCTCCTCCGGATCGATGAAAACCGCGTGGTCTTGGTGGATCTCGGCAGCGAGGCGGGCACCCAGATCCACGGCAAGGCCGTGCGGCGCGCCCGCTTGGCGCCCGGCGCGACGTTCCAGGTCGGTAAGACCAAGATCAAAATCCTCTCGTGCGGCCAGGAATCCGTCGCACAGCGCGCCAGGACCAAGTCCGCGCTCGCTGGATCGGCACCGTCGGCCCCCGCCGCGGCGATGGCGGCCCAGGTCGCGGCCCCGATCCCGAATCCGGACGCGGGACCCGATTTCGGGCGCGAGATCCGCGAGATGCTCGCGAAGGCGCCGTGGTACGGGATCTCGCTCGTCGCCCACATCATCGGGCTCTTGATCCTGAACTCGCTCGCCTTCCAAAAGACCGAGTTCACCGTTTTCTTGCCGATCGAGAGCAGCGTCGGCGACTCCGCCCCCGCCCCCGAAGAGGGCGAGGAGTTACCCGACATCAACATGGAGGACTTGGCGCCGGAAGACGAGATGCTGGCGGAGATGGAAAAGGAGCTCGAGTCGGGTTCGCCCGAAGACGCGGCGCGACCGGCGGAGGGTGAGCCGAGCGACGAGACCGTCACCCCCATCACCGGGCTCAACCGCTCCACGCCCACCCTGACCCGCCTGAGTCAAGCGCTCCCGCGCAAGTCGAAAACGACCGGCGCAGCGGAAACGGTCAACCGCCGCGACCTCGCGACGGAGCATGAAGGCGCCGCCGACATCATTCGCAAGCAACTCGGCCGCGGCGGGATCCCGCGCGGCATCTCCAAGAACCAGATCGTCGTTGTCGAAGGCGAGTTCGATTCGATGGAGAAAGTACTGCGCGAATATGGCATCGCGTTTACGGGCACGACGCGCGACCGCCTCCTCGTCAAAAACTACCCCGCGGCGAAGCTCCTCTGCATCAACTGCGGGCACCAACCGCCGCAGGCCAAACGAGCCAAGCTGGTCGCGAAGATCAAGAGCTTCGTGAAGCGCGGCGGCTGGGTTGTGACCAGCGACTGGGCTCTCGATCCCTACATCACGATGGCGTGGCCGCACATCGTAGAAGTGGCGAGGGTTCGCAAGCACCAAGTCGACACCACCGTCGAAGTCTCGGCGGTTCGGTCCAGTCCGCTGCTCGTCGGCGTGTTCACCAAACGCGTCCGCTCGCGCTGGTGGCTCGAGGAAGCGAGCAAGTTCTTCAAGCTCAAAAGTCGCGACGCGCACGTCCTCGTCGAGAGCCGCGAGATGGATCGTCGCTATGGTGCGAGCCCGATCGCCTTCGAATTCGAAGACCGCGGTCGCGTCGTACACCTGATGGGCCACTTCTATCAAAAAGACGGCAACCGCCAGGGCCTCGTCGGGATGCATCGCCTGGTGATCAACCTGATCCGCGAACGCTTCCAAAAATCGCGCCGCGAGTAGGTCGCACCGACGCCGCGGCGACGGCGCGCGTTCCTGCCGCCCGCTGATAGCTTGTTTGTCTTGTCCGCCGTTCGCGCTTACTTCGCCCTCGCCCGCCCCGCCACGCTGCCCGCCCCGCTGACGAGCGTGTTCGGTTGGGCGCTTTGCGCATACGGCGGCTGGCCCGCCAACCCGTGGCCGCTGACCGCCGCCCTGGTCAGCGCGCTCTTCGCAACAGCGGGAAGCAACGCACTCAATCAGGTCGCCGACATCGAGACCGACCGGATCAACCGCCCGGAGCGTCCGATCCCCGCGGGCACGATCAGCCTTAAGGCAGCGCGCCGCTTTTCGACGATCACCGGCTTGGCGGCTCTGGCGCTGGGTTGGTTCGCCGGCATCGCCTACTTTCTCTGCATCATCGTGACGATCCCGATTACGGCGGCGTACTCGTTGCCGCCGGCGCGCACCAAGCGCATCCCGTTTTTGGCGAACGCGACCATCGCGACACCGCGCGGGCTCGGGATGGTGATCGCCGGATGGGCTGTCGGCGGTGGCCTGTTTCGCGCCGAAGCATGGGTCTTGGGCGGCCTCGCGTGGTTTTACATTTTCGGCGCGTCGACGACGAAAGACTTCGGCGACATCGAAGGCGACCAGGCCACGGGATGCCGGACACTGCCCATCCTCTACGGCCCCAAGTGGGCGGCGTGGTTTGTCGCCCCGTTCCTTGTGATCCCCTTTGCGCTCTATCCCGTGGCGGCCGCCGTGGGTTGGCTGCCCGGCGGCGTGACCGCGTGGGGCGCCTTAGGCGGCGGCTTGGCGAGCATCGGTTTAGTCGCGGCCGTTCTTTTGATCAAGACGCCCCTGCCGCGCCCGGGCAAACCGCACCCGACGTGGTATCTGATGTACGCCCAACTCGCCTTGGCCCCGCTCTGCGCGGCCGCGCTATTCGCGTCGCTCTAGGGGCCGGCCGGCGAAGGGGCCTGCATTCGGACGGGCCGCTTCACCGCCCGATCTTCGCGCCGCCTTCTTGTGGCATCGAATCAGCGCTGCCGTCCGAGCAGCCCACAAATGGGAAACGGGCGAACCCGAGGGTCCGCCCGCCTCCACTCATGTGGATGATTCCTACTGTGCCGTGAGGCTAAACACCGCGTCAGCGGTGGCCGTCGCCGTGGCCGGAGCATCGGCCATCACGTGGCCCGTACCCGAAGCGACCAACGCGCCGCTGCTGCAGCGAACCGTCGTATCGACCAGCCAAGTTCCCGCCACCTTGTAGCAGGCAAACTTAACGGTGTACGTGGCGTTTAGGTCGCACGTCACTCCGGGTCCGTCGTTGATCGACACCGTGCTTCCCGTCGGGTCAAACCTGACGGAAAACTCAAAGTCATCCTCGATCTCCCCGGGCCCTAAGACGTCGGCCCCGCCGCCACCCGGCGTGATGACCGCGACGACGACGAAGCCGTTTCCGCCCGGCGTCGTGACCGTCTGTGTCTCTGCCGCCCAGACGATGCCCGTTACCAGTGCCAGCGCCATCATGGCGCGCAGCGCCCTACCCATTCCGTTTTTCAATTGCATGGTTCCCGTGTGTCCTTTCCTTGGCTGAACTGATGGAATCACTCAGCCGGACACCCGCAACTACCATGCGCGACTCGGTGTCTCACATTGGAGACCCGGCGCTAACCTGTTGCTCTTAAATGGGTTACACTCGCATCAAAGCGAACCTATTGGAGCCGTTTTGTCCCTTTTCTTCCCATTGGCGTCATTTCCCGCCAATTTTCTTGGCGAGTTCTTGGAGTTTGTGGCCCACGAGGTAGACCACTGCACGGGTTTTCCCCCGCTTTTCCAGAAGTCCCTCCGAAACTAGCGTCTCCAGATCGCGAGCCGTTGTGGACTTTGAAACGCGAAAGATCTGCATGTACTCGCCAAACGAGATCTTGCCTTTGGTCAGGACTCTTGAAAGCGCACCCTCCTGACGAGTGTTGATCTCGTATCCGGCATTTTCAACCTCGGACAGGATCAGGTCGGCCTTGTCCGTCGTGAGGCCCGGCAGGCCTTCCATGCCGCGCGCATCAAACTTGATGTCCTCGGGACGGATCGTGTCTTTGGAGCACGTGACGACGGCCCGGGCGATGACGTTTCTAAGTTCGCGCACGTTGCCGGTCCAAGAGAACGATTCCAGCCGCGCGATCGCTTCGTTGGAGATCGTCAAGTCCGGCCGCGCCTGGCGGCGCGCTTCTGCCTCCACAAAGGAATAGGCCAAGGGCTCGACGTCGTCGAGACGTTCGCGCAGCGGCGGAATGCGTAACACCACGCCGTTGAGACGTTGGTACAAGTCCTCGCGAACCCGGCCGTTGCGGCGATACAGTTCGAGGTCGGCGTTGGTCGCCGCGATGACGCGCACGTCGACGGTGCGCACTTTCGACTCGCCGATGCGTTTGATCTCGCCGTGCTCCAGCGTGCGGAGCAGTTTGGCCTGCATCGAAATCGGCATGTCCGCGATCTCATCGAGAAACAACGTGCCGCCATCAGCCTCTTCGAACAGGCCCGCGCGATCCCGATCCGCGCCGGTGAATGATCCGCGGACGTGACCAAACAGCTCCGCCTCCAACATGCCCTGCGGGAACGCGGCGCAGTTCACGGCCAAAAACGGCATCGACTGGCGGGCACTTTCGTAGTGAATCGCTCGGGCTAAGAGCTCCTTGCCGGTCCCATTCTCGCCCACGACCAGAACGGAGAGATCGGACGGCGCATAGCGTTTCGCTTCGCGCGTGACGCCCTGCATGGCGACGCTGCGCGAAACGATACGCTCAAATCCCCAGCCGCGCGCGTTGCGATGCTGCTTGAGCTCGCTGCGCGCGACCTTGAGTTCACGACTGCGGTTGCGCAGCTCGGCGCGCTGGTTCTTGTCGTGATCTTCCAGCTCCGCCTGCTTACTCTTGAGTTCGCGGATCAGCTCGGATTTGTCGATCGCGGCGACGGCCTGGTGCGCGAACAGTTCGAGCAAACGCTCGTCGGCATCCGAAAAGTTGCCGGCCCGAAAACGGTTGTCTAGGTAGAGCGCGCCGAGCGTCCGCCCTTCCGCTCGGAACGGAACCGCAATGATCGATTTCAAGTGCATGTTCCGAACCGACAGATACTCCTCGAACCGCTGATCCGCTTCGGCGTCGTCGGTTCGCACGATGCGCCCCGTCGCGATCACCTCCCGCATGATTTGCGACGACATTTTGCGTTCGGGCTCGGAAACGGTCTCGCGATCGATGTTGCGGGCGATGCGCACTTGCTCGCGACCCTCCTCCAGCAAAATCACGAAACCGCGCTCGGCTTGTGTGAGTTCGATCGCGCGATCCAAAATGAGCGACAGCAACCGATCTCGATCGAACTCGCGATTGAGTTCGCGCGTGATGTGGAGCACCTTGACGAGGCGCTCGGCTTCGGGACCAGCTAAACCGCCGGACCCGGCCTGCGGAAGTTCCGCGAGATGAAGATCGACTTTGCGCAGCATGTCTTGATTTCCAAAAAGTGTCCAAACGTCTCGCGCGGCTTCGAGCAACATGCCGGACGAATACGCGGTCGGGTGCCGCAAGAAGCGCTGGAGCTCGCCTTCGTCGAGGAACGATGCCACCGACGAGTAAACGCGGGCGCGCATCGGCATGTCGCCGCAGTGATTCACAACGGCAACGGCCTCTTCCAAGTACCGACTCACCGCGCCGGGCTCGCTGCGGCTCAGGGCGATGCCGGCGCGCAGCAGCGCAACCTGCGCCCGCATCGAAGTCTTGTAGATGTGAATCGGGTAGTCGCGCCGATCGAGCAGCTGCTCCGCCTTGTTCCATGCGCCCCGCGCCGCCGCGACGCGGGCCAAGCCGACGCGAATGAGCGGGATCGCGTACGCGCGACGGTATGGCCAGTTTTCGGCCAGGCTGAGGCGCCACCACGTCTCCGCCAGATCAACGCTCATCCACTGCGCCATGTGCGCGAGTTCCAAGACCACCGGGCCCCGTTCGGGCGGCGCCGTTCGCTCGTCGAGAACGGACTTGAGTTGATCGAACGCGCCCGCCTCGTCGCCCGCAAGAAAGCGCATCCATGCGCGTGCTTGTTCGAGCTCGGAACGCGCGAGGCCCACATCCGCGATGCCCGGAATTCCTTCGGCCCGCAGGAGCCGCGCTTCGGCCTCCGCCGGACGCCCCGCCATCATGAGCGCCCGCGCTTCCGCCGCCAATGCCTGCGCCACAACCGTCTTACTACCACCTCGTTGATAGAGCTCTCTCGTGCGCCGGAACTCCATTTCGGCGCGGCGCGGCCGCCCGCACTCGAAAAAGATCCCCCCAATCGAAAAGCTCGCGTGCGCCGCCCACACAGCCCCGCCTTCGGCCCGCACGCGGCGCTGGGACTCCCGCAAAAGACGGAGGGCGCGGCGCATGTCGCCCAGTCGTCGGTAGTCCGATCCCTCGGCCCTCCGAATCGACTCGCGCACGCTAAACACCATGGTGTCGGCCGGCGCACTCAGCGCGCGGCGCCGCAGATCGGCTGCTTCCTGATGGCGCCCTTGCTCCGTGTAGATGCGGGAGCGCGTACCCGCGATCCGGCCGCCCAAACCCAACTCGCTTCCGGCCGCCTCCTCGGCGCGCCGCGAAGCCAAGAGGGCCTCGTCATACAGCCGCGCTCTGCGCAGCAGGTCCGATTTCAAATTCGTGATCCGCGCGGCGATCTCGCCGTCGGTTTGCTCATCGAAGAGGCGCAGCACAGCGAGCGCTTCCGCATCTCGATCCACCGCCCGCAATGCGGCGGCAAGGTGGAGCGCGAACTCGGGCGATCGTTCCAAGTCGAGCAGGTTTTCGCCGAGCTCGATCGCGTCCGACGCGCGGCCGATGCGGCGCATTACTTCAAACAGCTCGCGCTTGACCTCGGTGCGCGGAGCAATTTCATGGATGCGCTCCAGCAGCCCGCACGCCTGTTCGCTCTCGCCGCGCTTGACCCACGCCCGCGCCGCGTTGATCCCGATATCGACCGCCCGCACATGGTCGCCCGCATCCAATAGGAGCGCCGCCGCCGCCGGCGCAAAGGTCTCCTCCAGCTCCCCCGCCAGCGCGCGTAGAGACACGATGCGTGCGTCCCCTTGCAACGAATCCGCAGCTGCGCGCGAAGCCTCGTTCGCAAACGAAATGCGCCCGCGCGAGCGCTGCACCAGACCTTCTTCGAGCAACGGCCGCATGGCCTTGCCCAACACGATGCGCGCGGCGTGGTCGGGAACCGCAAACGGAACCATCGCCAGGCGTGCCGCAGCTTGCGCCACTTTTGCGGGGAGCTTGCGCAAGCGCCTCCGCGCGAGGTCCTTGATGCTGCGCGGCAGACGCATGGACTGCAGGCGCTCGGTGTCGAGCTCCGGCGTCACTCCCGACAGGTCCAACACGCCCTCGTCCACCAACAGGTGCAGGAGCTCGTTAAGCGCGCGCGGGTTTCCACCGCTCGCCTTCAACAACTCCTGCACGATCTCGGCGGGCACACGCGCTTGACCCAACACGATGGCGAGCGCGCGGCGAATGTCGGGTTGCCGGAGCGGCGCGAGGTCGCGCAACTCGATCGGGACGGACGCGCCCGCGGTCTTGAGAAACTGCGTGCCCGGACTGTCGCCCTCGTTCCGACCACCGCACATCAACATGAACCGCGCGTGACCTGGTCGCGCTTCGACCGCACTCACCCACTCGCGCAGCGCCGTCACGTCTTCCTCGGCGAACGCGTGCACGTTGTCCAAAAACAGGGCGGGGGTCTGTTTGCCCGCCATCTCGTGCAGCGCGGTATCGATCCAGAACACAGCGTCGGCAGCCGTGCCGCCAAGTGACGAACGGTCAAACGGCCCGAGCATCGCAACGCTCTCGGCCAACTCCCGCAACGAACTACCAGATGCCGTCGGGCAATCCAAGACCGACGCGCGGTTGCGGACGGTCGCGAGCAAACGCGACACGCCAGCGCCCGGTGTTCCCGCCACGATGGCGACCGGCGCAAGTAAACGGCCTTCGCTCAACGCGAGAATGCGACTGATCAGCGACTTGATCATCGGGTCGCGTCCGACGAGAGGCGCCTCGCCGAGGACCGGCTTGGTCACGATTTCGAGGGCGCCACCCGCGTAGGCGTTGCCGTAGTGATCCACCAGCGCCCGCAGCGCGTCCGGCGCGGCACGGAAGCGTTCCGCCGGCGTCGGCGCGATCAGGCGCGTCACGACGTCTTCAAACCCACGCGGTACGCCGCTGCGCGCGCGCGAGCGCAATGATTTGCGCACACGCGCCGGCGCGAGCATGCGCTCCGGCTGCGCAAGCAACTCGCGAAACTCGGCCACGTGCCGGCCCGTCGCCAGGTCGAACAGCACCATCCCCAGCGAAAACAGGTCGGACGCCGGGCTCGCGCGACCACCCGCTAACACCTCGGGCGCGATGTACGGCAACGTTCCCGACGCCTCCCCGGAACGCTGTGCGCCCGCCGTCATCGCGAGGCCGAAATCGACCAGGACCGGATCGATCCCCTGCGCACCGCGGCGCATGATGATGTTTTCCGGCTTGACGTCGCGATGAATCAGTCCGGTCGCGTGAACGTGCGCGAGCGCGGAGAGGATCTTGGCCGTGAAATCGAGATAGTCGTCCGAGGACAGCCTGTCTTCGGTCACGTAGCTCCGGCAGGACTCGCCGGGCACGTACTCCATCGTGAAAAACGGATCGCCGGTCGGGGCCACGCCGAATTCCTGCACCGCCACGATGTTGGGGTGCGAGACGTCGGACAACACGACGAACTCGTTGCGAAAGAGAGGAACGAGCTCGGGGTCGGGAGCTCGGGCGCGCAGCAGTTTTAGCGCCAGCAGCGCATCATCACGCTGCTGATCGCGAACTTGGTAGAGAGCTCCGGAGGCGCCGGAGCCCAATTCACGAACAAGTTCATAGCGCCCGTGGAGCAGGCCGTCATCCCACACGATCTCCCGAGTATACGAAAGAACCTAGTGGGGCCTAATTGAAACCAAAAAATCAGCGTGATTCGTTTGGTCCCACAATTGGCTACGGAAAGGTCCCGCGTAACCGGCGGCGGCGATTGACCATCTTGCGGCCCGTCTTGGTTTTCATGCGTGCACGAAAGCCAAGGCGGCGGCGCTTAACGTTGGAGTTCCGGGTCTTGATTTTCATGGGAACCGCTGTTTCTACCCCGACGCGCGGCCGTCGTCAACGTGAGGAGCGGTGCAATCCTCGATTCCGGCGGCGCGCTCCAAAAGCCGCTCCGTCGTCGAGCCCGCCGGCCGCGCGAAACACGACCGGAGTCGGACGCTACGATCCGGGCTCAAACGAGGTCAAACGCGCATCCCGCACGACACTTCCCTGGCGCTCCGTCCGGATGCGGACCCACCCGTAAGGCGCCGCGAACCAATAGAGGTCGCGAGTCTTGTCGCGGTCGATCGCCACGACGAGCGCGCGCTCCGTTTTACCGAGCACGTCGATTTCGTCGTAGCCAAACACCGTGTAGCGGGCCTGATCGACCTTCCACCGATCGCCGACGCGCCCCGAGCGCTTGAATGGCCGGTCGATCACCTGCCCCTCGAACACGAGCTCAACAAATGGTTCGTTGACGCGCAAGACCACCGGACGGCCCTCTTTGCCGCCGGTCAACACCAGGGCGCCTTCGCGAGCCGTGAGCTCCAACACCAGTTCGCGCTCGCCGTCGGCAAACACCCAGCGCGCGCCCGCCTTCGGCTCAAACAAGCCCGGCTCGATCGGCGCGCCCGGGAACCCTTCGAGACGGAACGGGTGCACCGGTCGCGGACCGCGACAACCTATCGCGGCCAAGACGACAAAACCGACAAGAAGGCTCCCGTGTCGCATATACAAGATGTTAGGGTAAGACGTGCGTTTTACCCCACGCCCTTGCGACTTCTAAGCATGAACGATTCCTCTATCCCTCACCGCGACGACGTCGTCACCGCGCCGCCCGCATGGGTGTATGACCTTACCGAGGCGCAGCGCCAAACGCTCGCCGGCAACCTCCGCATGATCCTTTGCCCCAAGGACGCACTGGATGCCGTGATCGCCAACGAGAGTGCGCTCAAGGCACGGGGCGGGGGAACCATCGCGGGACCGATCGGCGTGCCGCAGGCCGTTGGCGCAACACCCGAACACGACGCGCAGCCCAGTCGCGTAGCGTAGGGTTCGGCGCGTAGCGTAGGTTCGGCGCGGAGCGTAGGATCGGCGCGTAACGTAGGTTTGGCGCGGGAGCGCAAGCCTCAGCGCGCCGGGCGTGGACCGAAACGCTCGCCGGGGCGCAATCGATAGCCGTTTAGAAATGCGCTCGCCGTCATCATCTTGCGACCCGCGGGCTTAAGCGACAACACGCGCAGCGCACCTTCTCCGGCAGCCACGTCGAACGAATCGCTCGCCACCGCCACAACGTGGCCCGGCTCCGCGGCGGCCAGCGCGACGTCCGTCGCGAGCTCGGACGTGCCGACCTCGATGCCGATTCCGTCCTCCCGCAAGAGCTGAGTTTTTGCGCCCGGCTGCGGCGCCAGGGCACGCACCTTGCGCTCGAGCGCGGCCGCGGGCTCCGTCCAATCGAGCCAAGTGTCGTCGCCGCGAAGGCGCTTGCAAAACGTCGCTTGCGTTTCGTCCTGGTTGACTTCGGCCGGTGGGTCGCCGGCCGCGAAACGCTGCACCACTTCGACCAACATCGAACCGCCCAAAGTCGCCAAGCGTGCGAACAACGAACCGCGATCCTCGCGCGCACCGATCGCCACTTCGCGCTTGAGCAGCATCGGCCCCGCATCAAGTTCGAATACGGTGCGCTGAATCGTGACGCCGGTCGCTTCGTCCCCGGCAAGCAGCGCCGCGATCACCGGAATGGCGCCGCGCCAACGAGGCAACAACGAGCCATGCACGTTGAGCGTTCCAAGGCGCGGAATCGCAAGCAGCTGGCGCGAGAGAATCTGCCCGTACTCCGCCACCAAAAACAAGTCCGCCTCCGCGACCGCCAAACGCTCAAGCGACTCCGGCGTGTTCACCTTGGGCGGTGTCGCGACTTCGATGCCACGCTCTTTGGCCGCGGTGTGAACCAGCGTCGGCTCAAGCTTGCCGCGCCGACGGCGTCGCCGCGGCGGCTGCGTCACCACGAGGCAAGGAGCTCGCTCCGCCTCACAGAGCGCCGTAAAGCTCGCGAGCGCGAACGAACCGGAACCGAAAAAGACGGTGTTCACGGGAGTCGCGACTTAGGCTCCTCGTCGCCATCCCCAGGCAAGGGAGGCGCGCTGGGGGGCGGCGGGCTCCATGGACGCGGCACGTCCGAAACGCCGTCGGCGGTCACCGTAACGCCAAACGCGCCGGGCGACGCCATCGGCGTGCGACGCGGCGATGCGCCGGCAACTTCTGTCGCGGACGAAGATTCCGGCACTTCCGGGATGCCGGGCGACGCATCGGCCGGGGTGCACAATCGAACGCGCAAGTCGCGGACGTCTTCGCCGGCATCAAGCTCGATGCGCTGCCGCCGCAACATTTCGAGGAGGCACAGAAAAACCGACACGATGTAGAAGCGGTCTTTGCGCTCCCAAAACAGGTCGCGAAAAAACACTTCCCCGCCGGCACCGGTCAGATTCGCGGTCACGACGGTTTCGACCTGCCGCAGCGGCAACACCTCGCCAAACACCTGGTGATCGACGTCCGCCAGCGTCTCGCGCATCATGCGCTCGAACGCGAGCAGCAGGTCGTCCACACCGACATCGGCCAGCAACTTACCGGCATCCGGCGCGTCGGGCTTCGGCGGCCTGAGGCCACTCCGAAAACGCAACGCATGCTCCGCCTGCGCGTGCTCGAGTTGGTGCGCACTGTCCTTGAACTGCTTGTACTCCAGCAGCTGCCGCACGAGATCGGTGCGCGGGTCGATCTCCTCGTTGGGGTCCTCTTCCTCCTCGGGGCGGGGCAGGAGCGTGCGGCTCTTGATCAGCATCAGCGTGGCGGCGACCAATAAGAAGTCACCGGCGCGCTCGACGTCGATCTGACGCACAACCTCGATATGAGCGAGGAACTGGTCCGTGATCTCGGCGATCGCGATGTCTTGAATGTCCATCTCCCGCTCCCGGATGAGGTAGAGCAGGAGGTCCAAAGGACCGTTGTAGATGTCGAGATCAACTCGATAGTCCGCACCTTGAGTCACGCTAGGCGCAGTATACGCTCCAAAAAAGACCGGACCCGAGGGGATTTACGGACGGCGATGGCGAGACGGCCCATCGATACGTTTCGTTTGCACCGCGTCGGACAATGACAGGGCAAAATAGCGGCGCGAACTCGAGTCCACTCCGGGCGCGAATTCCCTCGCGAGTGAACGACAATACGATGAGACGAACTTACTTTTTGGGCCGCATCTTTCAGACCGACATCGAAGCAGGAATCGACTTCCTCTTCATGCTCGCCTATGTGCTGTTCATGATGAGAGGAACGGTCGGCGAGGGCGCCATGATCGCGTTCACGTTCATCGTCTCGATTCTCATCCACGAATTCGGTCACGTGTTTGCCGTAAAGCGCCTCTTGGCTATGCCGTGCCGCGTGATCTTGTGGGCATTCGGCGGCCTCTGCGTCTACCCGCGCCTCGGCGGCGGCACGAACCCGCGCGCGCAGCTCCTGATTTCGCTCGCCGGCCCTGCCTTCGGGCTCGTTCTCGCCGGCATTGCATGGCTCATCTTGAGGTTCGCCCCCCTCGAATCGGAGATCGCCTACGGCTGGGTCTCGTTCTTTTTCCTCTTCAACCTTGTCGTCAATCTCGCCAATCTGCTCCCGATTTATCCGCTGGACGGCGGGCAGGCGTTGCTCGCGGTCCTCACCCCCAGCCGGGGCGCGGGCCGCGCGATGGCGGCGGTGCGGAAGGTCTCGATCGCGGTCGGAGTGGTCGCCACGATGGCGGCGTTTCATTTCGGATACAGAATCGCCGCCATCCTTGCGATCCTATTGGTGATGCAAAACCTGATGGGAGCCGGCACGCCCCGCGGCTAGGAGGGACGACGATGCCTCAACAAGACGACATCGCGTACGGACGAGAAGTCCTGCGGCTCGAAGCGGCAGCCGTCGCATCGCTCGGGCCCTTAATCGATCGAAGTTTCACGCTCGCCGTGGACCTTGTCGTCGCCTGCGCGGGCAACGTCATCACGACCGGCATGGGCAAGTCGGGACTGATTGCGCAAAAACTCAGCGCGACCTTGGCCTCGACCGGCACGCCGTCGTTTCATCTCCACCCCGCCGAAGCCCTGCACGGCGATCTGGGCCGCGTCGGGAAAAGCGATGTCGTGATTGCGCTTTCAAACTCCGGGCAAGCCGAAGAAATCCGGCGCTTGGTGCCCGAGATCAAGAGCATCGGCGCCAAGCTCATCGGCATCACCCGCGACCCGGAGTCGTCACTCGGCCGCCACTCCGATTGCGTGTTGCGCTTGGGCGCGCTTCCCGAAGCGTGTCCCATCGGTCTCGCGCCCACCACATCGACGACCGCACAACTGGCCCTCGGCGACGCGCTCGCGATGACCGTCGCGAAGCGCCGCAACTTTACGCGTGAAGAGTACGCACGGTTTCACCCGGGCGGGGCGCTCGGCCGTTCATTGATGCGCGTTCACGAAGTCATGAGCGAGCGGGAAAGCGCACCGCCCGCGCGCTGCGGGCTTTCGACCAACGACGCGCTCGTGAACTCCGGCGGCACGGGACGGCGGCCCGGCGCACTCGCGGTCGTCGACGAAGCGGGCGTTTTGCGCGGGCTGCTCACGGACGGTGATGTCCGCCGCCTCTCGCTGACGCGCCCGGGCTTTTTGCAAGAGCCCATCGATAAGACGATGACGGCACAACCGCTCACCATTCGCGAGAACGCGCTCGCCGCGATCGCCTGGAACCTTATGAACGAAAACAACTTTGACGAGCTTCCGGTCGTGGACGAGAACGGTTGCTACCGCGGCCTGCTCGACGTCCAAGACCTATTGCGCGCCGGCTTTCAGGAGACACGATGAAACCCATTCGCGCGCTCGTCCTCGATGTCGACGGCGTTTTGACCGACGGCGTTTTGACGTTGCACCCAAACGGTGACGTGACGAAGTCGTTTTGTGCCGCCGACGGACTCGGCTTGCGCTGGCTGATGGAGCAAGGCGTCACCGTGGCCCTCCTTTCCGGCCGCGCCGACCCGGTCGTGAAACGCCGCGCACAAGAACTCGGCATCAAGCACGTCGTCGAAGGGAGCACCGACAAGGCGACCGCGTTCACCGAACTTATGACGAAGCTCGACCTCACCGCGGAAGAAGTGGCATACATGGGCGACGACCTCGTCGACCTCGCTCCGCTTCGTCTCTGCGGGCTCGGCGCCGCCCCCGCTACGGCGCGCCCCGAGGTCTGTGCCGCCGCCGACTGGGTGTCGAAAGCGCCGGGAGGCCGCGGCGCCGTACGTGAACTGTGCGAGCGGTTGCTGCGGGAACTTGGTCGCTGGGAAGCGGTGCTCGACCGCTACCGAATGTGAAGACAACGCTTCTCTTCTTGGTGTTTCTGAGCGCGTCGTCGTACGGGCTCTGGTCGTGGGGACAGCGCGAAGAGGCCGCCCCCGACCTGCCCGGGCAAGACACGCAAGCCTTGCCGGCGGCGATCCTCAACGGCAGTGAGCTGCGCGACGAATTCGGCAACCAGCTCTTCTCCGGTTCGCTGCGCGCGCTCGAGGACGTTGTGTTGCGCGTGATGCACGAGGGCCACGTGCGCTACTACATTCGACTGCAGCGCGTCGGTCGCGGCGATGGTCAGCCCCGGCTTGAAGATGTTTCTTGCGCCGTCTTCGATGCACCCAAAGACGGAAAGCCGCAACTGCGCGCAATGTTTCGCGCACCCTATGTCAGCGCGGACTTAGCCGCGCTGTTGCGCGGCGGCGCGCAGGCCCCCAAGTCGATCACGCTCACGGGCCGGGTGCGCGCGTTGGACCCCCAGGGGAACGTGCTCGCCGAGACCGAGTGGGTGCGGCTTGACGTGGAAAGCAAACGCGTCTCGAGCGATGGCGTTGTTACGCTGCGGCAACCGGACAAGGATCTTGAGCTCACGGGCCGGGGCTTCGACGCGCAGATGGACCTGCGCAGCGCGACACTGCGCAAAGACATCCGAGTCAGCACGCCGACGTTGCGCGCCACCGCCGGCGGGCCCGCCCATCTGCGCCAAGTCGCGGACGGCGACCCGTTGGACGTGGAGGTTTTGGGCGATGTCGAGGTCACGCACGAGACGGGCTCGCTCCGCGGATCCACGCTGCATGCACGGTTCTCCAAGCGCGACAAGAGATACGAGCTACAGCACGCGACGGTGGAAGGTGACGTCTTACTCACCCTCGCGGGCGATGTCGGACGCGGCCTCAAGGTCGCGCGCTTACCCCGCGTTCGCATCGTTTCACGACACCGACTCGTCGCCGCCGGGCCGGTGCACGCAACGTGGCGGGGCGAAATCGCGGCACTCGGTTTGGGCGAAAGAGAGATCGAGATCAAAGCCGGGCGCGTTGAAATCGACGCCGACGGCAAGACCGTACAACGCCTCCGCCTCACAGACGGGGTCGAGATCGATGACGTGCGAGGCGGCGGCGTGCTCCGCGCTAAAACCATCGTCGCGATGCCCGAGGGCAAGCGCGTCGAGCTGTTCCACAACGTCTTCATGCGCACGCCCGAACTCGAACTCGAGGCCGAGCGCTTAGAGCTGGAAGCGCCCGCGCGCGACGATGTTCACATCCGCGTCATCGGGAAAAAGAAGGTGACCTATCGCGCCGACGGCGACCTCGGCCCACTCGGAACGGCGGTCCGCGGCGATGTCGTCGTGACATGCCGCGCGCCGCTCACCATTCGTCGCCAAAAAAATCGCCTCGACGTGCAGATGATTCGCGACGTGTCGATTCGCATCGCCGACAAGGCATCCATGGAGTGCCGCTCGTTGCGCGCCGCGCTCGTCGGGGGCAACCTCGTCGAGCTTGAGGCCGAAACCGACGTCTCCGTCGAGGCGCCCCAAGGAACGCTGCGCGGCGAGCTGCTCGCTCTCAAGGGCAAGCGGCTTACGCTGACCGGAGCGCCCGCCTCGCTCGCGCGCGACGACAAAAGTTCGATCCGCGCGCGAAAGATTGTCTGGAACGAGGGAGGTTCCTTTTCCGCCGACGGCGACGTCGTCGCCGAAACCGCCCAGAGCAAGGCGGGCGCATGGACGATCTCGTGTGAAAAACTCGAGGGCATCATGGACGAGGAGGCGCAGCGCCCGTCGCGCGTCGAGGCGCGGGGCAACGTGTTGGCGCGCGGTCCCGACGGCCGATCGTTTCGCGGCGACATGCTGATGTATCGCGGCGACAAAAACGTCATCGAGCTGCGCGGAACGCCGGCGCGGGCGATGCAAGCGGATGCGATTTCTTTCGCCGCGCCCGCCTTGCGCGCGACCGTTCGGGACGGGGACGTGCAGACGATCGAAACGGAAGGGCGGGCGACACTTGTCTACCGCACCAAAGACAACGAGATCGCGGAGTGGCGCGCGACGTTTGAGGGCCGCGCGCACTTCGCCGGCTCGACGCTGCGCATTGAAAAAGGCGGCGCGTTGATCGGTGCAACCGCGGCCGGCGCGAAGCGTCTGGCCGGGCGCGCCGGCCGCATTTTCGTTGAACTCGACGAAAAAAGGCAGCCGCGGCGCCTGCGCGGAGACCGCGGCGTCGAACTGCGCAGCTTTGGGGACCGAGCCGCCCACGTCACCGCCAAGCGCCTCGACTACGACGTTGGAACAAAGCAGGTGATTTTGCGCGAGCAAGCGCGCGTTACGGCCGCCGGCTGGCCGCGCGCGGTTCGCTTCGGAAAGGTTGTGTTCCTCGTCTTACCCGACGGAGTCGATCTCAAGCGCGCGTCCGAGATCGAAGTATTTGAGCGCCGCAAACCAGGGAAATAGAGCGCCGTGAGGCCCGGGCGCTAGAATGCTAGCGGCTCCTGAGCTTTTTCCCATGCCGTTCAACCTATCCACCGGAGAACTCCTGGTCCTCGCGTTCGTCGCGATCGTCGTTTTTGGCGGACGTTTGCCCGAGGTTGCGCGCAAGGTCGGGAAGACCATCTCGGAGTTCAAGCGCGGCATCGCCGACGAGACCCATCGCATGGACCGGGATCTAAAAATCGAGGACGAGCCGCCCGCGGAGTGGACGCCGCCGGTCGATGGCGAAGAGTGCGAGGGCGTTGCCGGCGGCAAGTAGCGCGCGGGCGTTACGACTCGTCTTTTTTGAGGTCGCTCGCGACCTCTTTGTCGGCCGAATCGAAGATATCGGTCCAGCCCGTGTCCTCGCCGATGTCGCCGAAGACCGGCGCACCCTCGGCCAGCTTCTCTTCCGGTGCGTACTCGTCGAGCTTGTGCCCAATCTCGTAGGCACTCGCCACGTAGAGATACACGCCGCCGGTCGTACCCTTCTTCAGCTCTTCCACAACGTCAGCAGGCGGGATCTCTTGGCACGCGAAACACACTTGGCTACCGAATCGATCCAGCGGAATCACACGCGCGCGCCGCAAGAGCTCAGCAGGGAACTCGTCGATGAGGTCCTTGTGCAGCGTGTAGGAGCCCAAGTCGATGAACGGGGCCTGGTACTGTTCGACCAACACGCGCGCCAGGTCGTAGTCCGACAGTTCGCGCGCCTCCAGCAAGGACTCCGACATCAAACGCCCAGACGCCTGCTGCGCCTGTAACGCGGTAATGACGGATTCTTTGGTGGCCAAGCCTTCGTCGACCAACACGTCCCCGAGGCGCTTGTTTTTGAGCCGCTGATAATGCGTCATGGTGAGTCAAGGACTCATCGGCGTTTTGGCAGGGAAGCTTGAGTCGTCGCGATCTACGGCGCGCAAGCCCTAAGCCCGGTTATCAAAACAACTTAGGTGGCGAAAAGACGCCGCCCACCTTCGACGCGCCACGGGTCGATTTCGGGCGGATTCGGGCCAAAAGCCATTCCGCCCAAGGCCTGTTTGAGAAATGGCCCGCCTTCGCTCGTCGGCGGAACGGTTCATCGACCGCGGTGCGACGCGTTTTTTTCAGGCTGGCCCCTTAGATGTCTAGGTCGCTGACTTCTAGCGCGTGCTTCTCGATGAACGCGCGACGATCCTCCACGCTGCTGCCCATGAGAATCGAAAACATCTCGTCAGCCCGTACCGCGTCCTCGAGACGGACGCGCAAAAGCGTGCGCGTGCCCGGCTCCATCGTGGTCTCCCACAATTGGCCCGCGTTCATTTCGCCAAGCCCCTTGTAGCGCTGCAACGTGAGCCCCTCTTGGCCCATCTTCCGCACCGTTTCCAAGACGGCGCGGAGCGACGGGGCGGGCACTTCCTGTCCGTTTTTCCGCACGAACAAAAAGCCCGCGTGGTCGCCGGTGAGGAGTTGCCGGACGCCAATTCCGGAGTCGCGCAACGTGGCCGCAAGACGCGACAACTCGAGCCCCTCAACCACGTCGTAGATGACGAGGTCCGCCTCTTCGATTTCGATGGAGGAGTCGTCTCCCTGGGCTGTTTTCAACTCACGGTCCAACTTCGCGGCCAGCTCTTCCTCGTACGCGGCGATGCCAAGACGCTGCTCTTCGCGCCACCAACGCTCCTCGACCGCCGCGCCGGGAAGGCGAGCCACCGTGCGCACAACCGGTAACGATGCGTTGTCCTCGTCGGCGCGTTCCAGATAACTCGCCAGGTTGGTTCCGCGCCGCTCCAGGCCGCGCGCCACGAGATCGAGGCGCGTTGCGGTCACGAGCAGCGACTTCAACGACTCGCCCTCAAACACCGCACCCGCTTGGCCGGGCACTTCGAGTCGGCTACCCGCAACGCCGAGCCCGGTGAGTTCGGTCGCGAGCGCGGCCTCGTCGTAGATGTATTTTTCGCGCTTCCCCTTCTTCAGTAGGTAAAGCGGCGGCTGCGCGACATAGATCCGACCCTGTTCAATCAGGAGCGGCATGTGCCGGAAGAAAAACGTCATGAGCAGCGTGCGAATGTGCGAACCGTCAACGTCCGCATCCGTCATGATGATGATCTTGCCGTAGCGCAGCTTCTCCATGTCGAACTCATCCACACCGATCCCGGTGCCGAGCGCGGTGATGATGGTTCGAATTTCCTCGTGGGCGAGCATCTTGTCGATGCGCGCTTTCTCCACGTTCAAAATCTTTCCGCGCAACGGCAGGATCGCCTGGAAACCGCGATCGCGCCCCTGCTTGGCGGACCCGCCCGCGGAATCACCCTCGACTAAGTACAGCTCGGTCTCGCCGCGGTTGCGGCTCGTGCAGTCGGCAAGTTTGCCGGGCAGCCCGCCGCCGCTCAGCGCGCTCTTGCGCCGCACGAGATCACGCGCGTGCCGCGCCGCTTCACGCGCGGCGTGAGCGTTGACGGCCTTGTCCACGAGCGAACGGGCGGTCTTCGGGTTCTCTTCGAGATAACGCGAGATCGTCGCGCCGACGACTTGCTCCACAACGGACTGCACGTCCGAGTTGCCGAGCTTCATCTTCGTCTGGCCCTCGAACTGCGGTTCCGGAACCTTGACGCTCAGAACCGCCGTGATGCCTTCGCGGAAATCGTCCCCGCTCGGCGCCTGGTTCTTCTTTAGGAGATCTTCGCGCTTGGCGTAGATGTTTAGCGTTCGCGTTAGTGCGGTCTTAAATCCCACAAGGTGCGTTCCGCCCTCACGCGTGTTGATGTTGTTGCAGTACGTGAGGATGCGCTCGTCATACGACTGGGTGTACTGGAACGCGACCTCGACTTCGATATTGTTGGCCGTGCCTTCGAGGTGCAGCACGTCGTCGTGCACGCTCTCGCGTCCGCGGTTGAGCTCCAAAATGAACTCGCGGAGGCCGCCCTCGTAGAAAAACGACTCTTCCTTGTCGGTTTCGCCGCGTTCGTCGCGAATGTGAATGCTGAGTCCGCGATTGAGGAACGCAAGCTCGCGCAACCGCTTCGCCAAGATGTCGTACTGAAATTCGACGGTGGAAAAGATCGAGGCGTCCGGCGTGAAGTGCACGCGCGTGCCCTGCTTGTCGGACTTGCCGAGCGTCAGGAGTTCGGTGCTCATCTGGCCGCGTTCAAACGTCTGGCGATAGTGATGACCGTCGGTGAACACTTCACAGACCAGACGGCTGGAGAGCGCGTTCACGCAGGACACGCCAACTCCGTGCAGGCCGCCCGAAACTTTGTACGCGTCGCGGTCGAACTTCCCGCCGGCGTTGAGCTTGGTCATGACTACGGTCACCGCGGGAATACCCAGGTCCTTTTGGATCCCGACGGGAATGCCGCGTCCGTTGTCGAGAACGCCGACGGAGCCGTCGGCGTGAATCTTGACGGAGATCTCGGTGCAGTGGCCGGCAAGCGCCTCGTCCACGGAGTTATCCACGACCTCGTAGACGAGGTGGTGCAACCCCCCGGCCCCGGTGTCGCCGATGTACATCGCGGGCCGCTTGCGAACGTGCTCCAGGCCTTCCAGGACCTGAATCTGCGCTGCGGAGTATTGGGACGGATCGGGCTTTTGTTCGCTCATGCAGGGTGCGCAACAAGGGAAAACGTCGGCCGCAAAAGTGGCCTTCCAAAGGACCCCAAAGGCCCTCAAAATTCGCCGGGCTGTTGCGTGGCCCGAACTGGTCGATTTTAACCGATTTCGAGGGTTTTTCCTATGTTCGAAGCCCGTTCAGGAAACCGCCCCGACGCGGTACCGAACCCCTTGCAGCCGCCACTCCGGAAGCCTTTCCCGGAGCTGCGCCAAGACCTCTTCGGCCCGAAACGTGACGAGGTCGTGCTTGATCGCGGCGGAAGCGACCGCAATCTGCAAAAAACCCTGCCCCACGCCCAGAACGCGAGTGCGCTTCGCCATCGCCTCCCCGACGATCTCGCCCCAAACGCGGCGGACGCGATCGACCTTATCGCCGCGGGGGCCACGAATCTCCTTCAGGATCGAGGGAACCAGATCCTTGAGGGCTGAGGGGTCCAACCGCCGCCTTCGCTGCGCCATTCGGTTACCGCTGTTAGTCCACCAACACGGGCATGATGACGTACAAAAATCCCGAGCCGTCACTGATGCGCGCCGCGGCATTCGCGTTGTTGAACCCAAACTGAATGCTCTCCGAATCGACCACTTTGAGGGAATCGAGCAGAAAGGCGGGATTGAACCCAATCTTGAGATCATCCCCCTCGTAGTCGACGCCCAAACGGACCTCCGCACGGCCGTCACCACCCGCTGCCGAGAGCGAGAGCTCCCCGCTGGAGAACTGCATGACGATCGCCTGCGATTCCACCGAGGCGAATTGACGCACCTGGCGGAGGCGCGACGCCAAGACACCGACCGGGATCTGCGCCTCGCCCTTGCATTGATCGGGAATGATCTGATCGACTTCGGGGAACGTCCCCTCCATCACGCGCACCACCACCTCGGCGTGCGCGGAACGCAGCGATACGAATCGATCGGCCAGGGCGAGGTCCATCTCACCCTCGGTCTCCGCCGCCACGCGGTCGAAGTGCTGCAGGCCTTTTACGCCGACGATCGCGGTTACCTCGGCGTCCGGGGGTCCGTCCACCGACGCGTCCCGCATAGCAGGCCGCGAGAGGGTCGCCAGACGCCGCCCATCGGTAGCGACGAACCTAACGGAGTCTGACGACGCCAGAATCCGAACGCCGTTTAGAACGAAGCGTGCGGCCTCTCGTCCTGCGGCGAAGACGGTCTTGCGAACGAGTGCGCGCACGTCGTTGCTTCCCACCTTGAGCGCAGCGGCGACAGGAAACTCCGGAATGTCGGGGTACTGCGAAGGGTCCTCGCACTCCAATTCAAACAAGCCGCCGTCGGTTTTGAGTGTCAGCTTTTGACGCGCATGCTCCATCGTGACGGTCTCGTCACCGATTTCACGCAACACGTTCGCGAGAAGGTGTGCCGGAACCACGACCTCGCCGGGCTCGGACACTTCGATGTTGTCCTGGATGCGATACCGGATCGCAACTTCGAGATCGGTACCGGAGATCTCGAGCTCCTGGTCCTTCGCGACGATGCGTAAGCACTCGAAGATTTTCTTGGTGCTCTTGCCCGAAACGGCCTGTCCGACCAATGCCGCGACCTCGGCGAGACGCGCGCGTTGTGCTTGGAATCGCATGTCCTTACCTACTCTCTTCTTTTATATATTTCTCATCATCAACGTCAGAGGGACGTCCTTTTGTGGACAAGTCCGCGACGCTGCGCGCAACCCACTTCGCCAAAGGGAGATAGGGCCGCGCAAGTTCTCCACGAACGGCTCGATGTCTGAGAGCGAGCGTGGAAATCCATAGGAGTTGTCCACGGCCCCTGGCGCCATAGGCGGTCTGCACGAAATGCGTGCAGGGGGCGTGGACATGATCTGCGCGAGTTCTCCACAAGTTCGCGCCGCGCAAAAAAGCGCGCACGAGGGGAGTGCCGCATGAGCAAAGAGTGCGCTGCAACTCCACTCATAGCCCTTAGGGCGCCTTTAGTTTGGTGGAGAGTTGCTCGAGGCGCTGGGCGACGTCGGGGTCGGCCTGCACCTCTTTGCGGATCTTGTCGTACGCGTACATCACGGTCGTGTGGTCGCGTCCGCCGAAGTACCCGCCGATCTCTTCCAGCGAGTGAGAGGTGAGGCGGCGCGCCAAAAACATGCAGACCTGACGCGGGTACGCGATGGACTTGGTGCGACGTTTGCCCATGAGGTCTCGCACGGGGACGCCGAAGTGCTCGGCGACGAGGCGAATGATGTTGTCGACGGACACGCGGTACGTGGACGGCTTGATGAGGTCGCGAATGGCGTCGCGGGCCATCGTCATCTCGATGGGCCGCTGATAGATCTGCGCCATCCCGGCGATCTTGTTCACCGCCCCCTCCAGCTCGCGGATATTGGAGCGGATGTTTTCAGCGAGGTAGTGAATCACCTCGTCGGAGAAGCAAACGCCGTGCATCTTCACCTTGCGAGTGATGATCGCGACGCGTGTTTCGTAAACCGGAAGATCGATGCGCGCCACGATGCCCCACTTGAAGCGGGAGACAAGGCGCTCTTCGATCGTCGGAATCTCCGCCGGATTCGAGTCCGACGACAAGATGATCTGCTTGTTGGCGTTGTAGAGCGTGTTGAACGTGTGGAAGAACTCTTCCTGCGTGCGCTCCCGGTTCGCCAGGAAGTGAATGTCGTCGATCAGGAGCACGTCAACGTGGCGATAGCGGTAGCGAAACGAGTCGAGCTCGCCGTTGGCGACCGCCGCCACGAAGTGATTCGTAAACGTCTCGCACGACAGGTAGAGGATCCGCATGCCCGGGCGCCGCTCCATGAGCTGGTGGCAGACGGCCTGGAGGAGGTGCGTTTTGCCGAGCCCGACCGAACCGTGGAGGAACAGCGGGTTGTAGGACTTGCCCGGACTGTCCGCGACCGCCACGGCAGCGGCGTATCCGAAGTTGTTGCTCGGCCCCGGCACGAAGTTATCGAAGATGTAGTGCGGGTTGAGGACGACATCGCTTTCGCCAAAGGGCTGCGGGCGCTGGCCGTAGGGCCCGCTGTTGCGGGGACCTCCCAAAAAACCGGGCTGGGAGCGCGCTCGCGGGTCCTGCTCACGCCGCGGCCGCCGTTCGCCGGTGAAACGGTCGCGATCCACGGCGCCCGATCCTGCCGAGCCGGGGCCCGGCGGTGCATGAGGCGTGGACGACCCGTCGTGGTGCGCCGAAGGGGCGTCGCCGGGCCCGGCTTGAGCCGCTTGCGGGCCCTCCGCGCCTTCCGAATCCGTGCCCGCTTGTGTCCGGGAGCGCCCGGGTGCCGCGAGATCGGCGGTGATCGAAATCTCCACCTCGGGCTCGCCGCCGGAAACCTCGCGCAGCGCGCGCCGCAAGACGCCGAAGTACTTGCGGTAGATCCACTCGCGCAAGAAGTTATTGGGGACGGTCAGCTCGGCCCGCTCACGATCCAGCGACACCAGCCGCATTCCGCGAAACCAGGTTTCGAACTGTTGGCGCGGGATGGCACGACGCAAGATCGTCGATACGTCTGCCCACTTGTTGCCGGGACCGTCCGACATCCAAAAACCTCCGCACCGGGCCGGGCCTGGCACTTGCTTTCTCGGCCTCGCGCCGCCCGGAACAGGAACGCTACACCCGCCTTGCCGCCGCTTGCAGCATCGTTGGCGGGGTGCACCTACACCCGCGTTTGGCTCTCGGCCCAATCATCCCGCAACGGGCGGAAACGACCCAAGCGCATTGGCCCGGTTCGTGACGATCGAGACCTCCCAATCTCGATTGCATCCGACCACGAGAATCAACTTCTCTTCTTCAACAGCGACCCTCACCGCGTCGAGTCGCATCGTAGGAGAACAAGTGCGCAAGGTCAACCGGATCAGAGCGCGTTCGACGAACCAGAAAGTGCACGCAGGCCCTTGACTACTTTGCACATAGCGGCTACTGCCCGCGTCACGTCTTCGCTTGTGTTTTGCGCGTGAAAGCTCACGCGAATGCTTTGCTCGACTTCGCGCTCGCTGAGTCCGATCGCGCGTAAGACATGCGACGGTTCCGCGGCGCCCGACGAGCACGCGCTGCCCGTGGCGACCGCAACGCCTTCAAGGTCAAGACCGAGCAACACGGCCTCGCCTTCTGCATCATCGAACCGCATGCTCAACGTGTTGGGGAGTTGCGTTGGCGCGAGATGAAAGTGCGCGCCGTCGATTTGCGCACGCACGGATCCGACAAGTTCGGCGTGGAGTCGCGTCCAAAGCGCGTTGCGTTCCGACAACTCGACGCTCGCAAGTTCCGCAGCGGCGCCAAGTCCAACAATGGCGGCGACGTTTTCGGTTCCGGCGCGCATGCCGCGCTCGTGCTCCCCGCCGAAAAACAGCGGCTCCATCGGCGTGCCGCGTTTCGCGTACAAAGCACCCACGCCCTTGGGTCCGTGCATCTTGTGCGCACTCAGCGTAAGCAGGTCCACGCCCAGCGCCGCAACGTCAACGGGCAGCTTCCCGCAAGCTTGCACGGCGTCGCAATGAAGGATCCCGCCGTAGCCGTGAACGCGCTCCGCGAGGGCGGGCACGTTCTGCACGACACCCGTTTCGTTGTTGGCGTACATGACGGAGACAAGGGCGTGTCCGTCGGGAAGTTCGACGAGCGTGCCGTGTCCGTCAACGGCCCCCACGGTCAGTTTGGCGGCGTTGCGGACGGCTTCCAGCGTGCGCAGAACCGACGGATGCTCGATGGCGCTGCAAAATGTTGAGTTCGCCTTTGTCGCCCGCATGGACCCGAGCAACGCGAGCGCGTTGGCTTCGGTAGCACCCGATGTGAAAACGATCTCACGTTCGTGCGCTCCGATTAAAGCGGCGACTTGTTCGCGCGCACGATCAATCGCGTCGCGCGCGGCGCGTCCTTCGGCGTGGGGCGAGGACGCGTTGCCGCAGTCGAGCCACACGCTCATCTGTTCCTTCACGCGCGCATCGAGCGGCGTGGTTGCGTTGGCATCGAGGTAGACACGATTCATGGGGGTTCTCTAGCCATAATAGAGCCACGGTGAAAGTACAGGTAGACGTGGCGCGCCTGTTTCCGATAACAGCGCGCTACCGGTACTTCAATAGCGCAGCTGTGGCCCCGCTTTCCACGCGCGCTCGCAATGCGATGCGCCGACTAAGCAACGATCAGTTGCAGCATGGCGCGGTCCATGACGACCGTTGGTGGGATACGTACGAAACCTGCCGTGGCCGGGCGGCGAACTTGATCGGCGCGTCCGCCGACGAAATCGCGCTCGTGGCGAACACGTCCGCGGGGATCACGACGGTGGCGCGGGGCTTGCGCGCGCGTCCCGGCGACAACGTCGTCATTCCCGACGCGGAGTTCCCCGCCAACGTCTATCCCTGGCTTGCGCTGCGCGGCGTCGAGGTGCGCCAAGTGAAAAAGCGAGCCGGAAAACTGCTCGCCGACGACATCGCGGCACGCGTGGACGATCGAACCGTTGCGATTTCCGTCAGCTTTGTCGATTGGCTGAGCGGCCAGCGGGTCGATCTTGCGGCCATCGGCGCCGTCACGCGGAGCTGCGGCGCCCTTTTTTGCGTGGACGCGATCCAGGGTCTCGGCGCGTTTCCCGTCGACGTGTCGGCATGCGGCATCGACGCGCTCGCGGCCGACGGCCACAAGTGGCTCTGCGCCCCGGAAGGGGCCGGCATTCTCTATGTCAGCCGCCACGCCCGCGAGCGCATCGCCCCGACCCGGCCGTCTTGGTTGTCGGTTCGGCACCCGACGGATTTTTTGACCTATGACCTGGCGCCGGCGGCCTCGGCGCGTCGCTACCAGGATGGAACGCCCAATACCGGCGGGATCTACGGCCTCAACGCCGCCCTGGAGCTCATCGAAGAGGTGGGCCTGGCGACGATTTCGGAGCGCATCCTCGAAAGGACCGCCCAATTGCGCGCCGGGGCCACAGCGCGGGGGATCGAGCTCGGCTGCGACCCCGACCCCGGCGAAGAATCGGGCATCGTCAGCCTGCGCCTCGATGACGCCGAAAACGTAGCGACCGCGCTTGCCGGCCGCAAGATTATCGTCGCGGCGCGCGGGGGCATGCTGCGGGTCGCCTGCCACTATTTCAACTCGAAAGAGGAGGTCGATCAGCTCTTGGACCTGTTCCAATAACGTCTGTGCACGTCCTGTTGATCGATAATTACGACAGCTTTGCCTACAACCTCGTGCAGGCTCTGCGCGAGCTGGACGCCCGCGTTGAGGTCGTCCGCAACGACGTTTTGAGCGCCGCCGCCGCCCTGCAGAAAAACGCGGACGCGATCGTGGTTTCTCCCGGGCCGTGCACCCCGAAAAAAGCAGGGATCTCCACGGAGGTGTGTCGAACGTCGCGCGTCCCGCTGCTGGGCGTGTGCTTGGGGCATCAGTGCCTGGTGGAGGCGTTTGGCGGCACGGTCGGGCGGGCCGCCCGCGTTCGGCACGGCAAAACGTCGCCGATCCGGCATCAGGGCGAGGGCCTTTTTGCGGGATTGCCCCAACCGCTGACCGCGGCGCGCTACCACTCGCTCATCGCGCACTCGATCCCGGCCTGTTTTACGGTGACCGCCGAAATCGACGAAACCGCTGAACCGATGGCGATCCAGCACAAGGAGCGCCCGCTCTACGGCGTGCAGTTCCACCCAGAGTCGTATCTCAGCCCGGACGGGAACGTCCTCTTGCACAATTTCTTAGAATCCGCCGCCAGATGGAGCAAAGCACAGTGAGTTGGAGCGAAAGACTGACCGCGCGCGCGTCCGCCCTTTGTATTGGGCTCGACCCCGTGGCCTCCCGGCTGCCCGACGGGATGAGTCGACTGGACTTTTGCCTGGCGGTCGTTGAGCAGACCCATGAATTCGCAGCCTGCTTTAAGCCCAACATCGCGTTTTTCGAGGTCGCGGGAGCCGCGGGCCTCGCCGAACTCGAGGTGGTATTGCGTGAAATCGCGCAGCTCAACGTTCCGGTGATCATGGACGCCAAGCGTGGCGACATCGGATCGACCGCGGCGCTCTATGCCCAGGCCTACCTAGCGGATGGCCCCTTGGCGGCGGATGCGCTCACGGTGAACCCGTTTTTGGGCCTCGACACGATTGAGCCGTTTGCGGCGACGGCCCGCGAGCACGATCGCGGCCTGTTTTTGCTGCTCCGGACGTCGAACGCGCAGGCGGCATTGTTTCAAGACAAGATGGAAGCCGACCTCGTCCCGGCGATCGCCGCCGATCCCGCCCTCGGCGCCGTGGTCGGCGCCACCGACGCAGCGACGGGGGCGCGCCTGCGCGCGGCGTTGCCCGACACGCTGTTCCTCGTGCCGGGGTTTGGCGCCCAGGGCGGGACCGATCTAACGCCCTTCTTTTCCAACGGCGGCAAAGCGGTGGTGAACTCTTCCCGCGCAATCCTCTATGCTGGCGAGGGTCAAGGTTGGCCCGCCCGCCGCGCCGCGATTCGCGACGCGGCGCGCACGGCACATGGGATGATCGAAAGGGCGCGCAAGTGAAGTGGTACGAGACCGCATTCCGTAAGGAATATCTCGACGTGTACTACCGTCGTGGCGAAGACGCTGCGGCGGAAGAAGCTGCGTTCGCTGCCCAGGCGATGGGCCTACCGGACCACTCGTTTGTGCTCGATGTCGCCTGCGGTGGCGGTCGTCATGCGCGCGCGTTGGAAGCGTTGGGCCACCGCGTCGTCGGCGTCGACTTGAGTCGCGACCTGCTGCACGTGGCCGCCGAATCCACCGCCTGCGTCCGCGCGGACATGCGCGACTTGCCGTTTGGGCCTGAGTTCGACGCGGCGACCTCGTTTTTCACGTCGTTTGGCTATTTCGATGACGACGGCAATCGCGCAACCTTGGACGGCATCGCGCACGCGTTGCGTCCGGGCGGGGCCTACCTCCTCGACTTTTTGAACGCGGTCGCGGTGCAGCGCCACCTCGTTCCCGAAAGCGAAGAGGAGCGGGACGGCAAGCGCTTCTCCGCTAAGCGCCGCATCGAAGATGGGCGCGTACTGAAGGACGTCGTCATCGAAGATGAGGGCGTCACCTTGACGTACACCGAGTCGGTGCGGCTCTACCATCACCACGACCTCGTGCAGATGATGCGCGATGCGGGCATGAACGTCGTCGCAACGTATGGCGACTTCGACGGACGCGACTTCACGACGGACGCGCCGCGGTGCATCGTCGTCGCGCAAAAAGCGTGGAGCGGGTAACCATCCCGTTTTCCCGGTTGCATCCGGGAAACGACTTGGCGCACGCTTACCTGTGCGAACCGGAGCGCGCGTTAGGGCTGTTCGCGCACGACTACCGGGACCCGCGCGCGTTGGCTCCGTTAACGCAGGCGCGCACGGCCGTCGACCTCACCGAACCGCTGCGCACATACAACGAGTCGGTCGGCGGAAGCGTCGCCGGTGTCGAAAAATTGCGCGACGGATTCTGCGTCGTGAGCGGTCAACAGGTCGGCCTTCTCTATGGGCCGGCGTACACAACGTACAAGCTGTTCACCGTGATCAACCTCGCGCGGGTGTTGGAGGACGAGCTCGGCGTCCCCGTGGTCCCGGTGTTTTGGGTTGAAAGCGAAGACCACGATTGGGACGAGGTAAATCGATTCTTTTGGAAGGGCCAGCGTTTCCGGATCGATGGCGCCGTGGCGCAAGGCACCGCAATCGCCGACATCGAATTCGATCGCGCCGCGGCGATCGACCCGTTCCTTGAGGACGTTCGCGCGGTGTTGCCGGATACCGAAACGGCGCAAGCCGCGTGGGATCTTGTGACGCCGGAAGCGAGTGTGGCGCGGTGGCATGTGCGCAACCTGGCGCGGTTGGCGCCCGAAGTTGTGTACTTGGAGCCGCGCGTCTTGCGCGATCCGATGCGCCCGCTTGCGCAACGCATTGCGAAAGAATCCGAAGCGCTCGACAAAATCCTTGCCCGCGATACCGGGTTTGACCGGCGGCTCGCGCCGGTTGCGGGCAGCTATTTGTTCGACGCCACCAAGCGCCGCACGCGCCTGGCGCGCGGTGCGCCGGTTCCCGAAGCGTGGTCCACCGATGTCGTGAGTCGCGTGCTCGTCCAGAACGCCGCGTTGCCCGTGCTGGCCGCGGTCTGCGGCCCGTCCGAGATTCAATACTGGTCGCAACTGCGCGCCGCCCACGAGCTGTTCGATGTGCCGATGCCAGCCGTGATGCCGCGCGATGGCGCCACGTTGGTCGAAGCCGGAACCGCGAAAGCCGCCGCGAAGTTGGGGATCGATTTGGAAGACGTCGTCCGCGGTCGCAGCGCCCGGGCCGAGACGTCCAGCAAGGACCCCGTGGCGGAACGTTTGCGCGCGCTTGCCGTTGAGGCGGCGCAGTTGCGCGCGGGCCTTGACGATGGCTCGCTTGACCTCCCGCCGAACACGGCGAAGCCTTTTCGCAAGACGGTTGAGCGGATGGGCGGCGACTTGGACAAGCTCGCGACGCGGTTGGACGATGCGCGCGCGGAGGCGGCGGGCACGGGCAAGCGTCAATACGAACGCATTCTCGGCGACCTCTTGCCGCGCGGTGGCTTGCAGGAACGGACGCACTCGCTGTTTCCCTACATGGCGCGCCATGGCGTCTCGTTGGCGCGAGACTTACAACAGATGTTTGACCCCTACGAATTCGGCCACACCATGGTGATGCTGTGAACGTGGACGTGTTAGCGATCGGGGCGCACCCCGACGATGTCGAGCTCGGGTGCGCGGGACTTCTGTTGTCGCTGCGCGCGCGCGGCTATCGGTTTGGGATCTTGGACCTCACCGCCGGCGAGAAAGGTTCGCGCGGCACCAAGGAAACGCGCCGGAAGGAAGCCAAGGCGGCCGCCGAGTTGCTCGGCGCCACGGCGCGCGAGTGCCTTGAGCTTCCAGACACACGCGTTGCGGTGACGGAAAGCGCGGTGCGCGCCATCGTGGAAAGGCTGCGTCGTTGGCGCCCCGCTCTCGTCGTTTCGATGAGCCCCGATGACCACCATCCCGACCACGCGGCGTGCGCGCATTTGGTGGCGCGCGCGAGCTTTCTCGCCGCGCTCAAGAACTACGACGCCGAAGGCGAGCCGCACCGCGTGGCGCGCGTGATTCGGTACTCGCGCCACCCGTGGTTTGTGCCGAGCTTTGTGGTGGACATCACCGATCACGTCGAACAAAAGCTGGCCGCGATCGCGTGCTACGAGAGCCAGTTCACGCGGCGCGACGACACGGGCCCGAAGACGCCGATCAGCGCACCGGACTACGACGACGACCTTAAAGCGTATTGGCGTCATCATGGAAGTGGCGTCGGGGCGCTGTACGCGGAGCCGTTCGCGATGGATGGGCCGCCGGCGCTCGTCGATCCGATCAAGGCGCTATGCCAGCAGCGGCGCGACGTCGATTGATCCCCATCCGCGCGTTCCGTTGGTAGTGTGTGGCGGTGAAGATCGCGATCGCTTGCTACCCCACGTACGGCGGCTCCGGCGTAATTGCGACGGAGCTGGGCCTCGCACTTGCCGAGCGCGGTCACGAAATTCACTTCTTGTCCTATCAGTCGCCGCAGCGGCTCGCCGGCGAGAAGTTTTTGCCCAACGTTTTTTTCCACGAAGTGGAAGTTACGGCGTACCCGCTGTTTCGCTACCCGCCCTACGACTTGGCGCTCGCGTCGAAGTTAGTGGAAGTTGTCGAGACGTACGGCGTCGAGATTTTGCATGCGCACTACGCGGTGCCGCATGCGGTCTCGGCGGTGCTGGCGCGGGAAATGCTCGGCAACGGCGTCAAGGTGCTCACGACGCTGCACGGAACCGACGTCACGCTCGTTGGTCAGGACAAGAGCTACTTGCCGGCGACGCGTTACGGCATTCGCAAGTCCGATGGCGTAACGGCGGTCTCGAACGATCTCGCCGCGCAAACGCGGGCCCTGTGCATGGCGTGCGACATCGAAGTGATCTACAACTTCGTCGACACCGAGCGCTACCGCCCGCGACCGTGCGAGGAGACGCGGGCGCACTTCGCGCAGGAGGGCGAGAAGGTTCTCTTGCACGTTTCGAATTTTCGGCCGGTGAAGCGCCCGGACGTCGTCGTCAAAATCTTTGCGCAAGTGGCCGCGGCGATGCCGTCCCGACTTTGGTTGGTCGGCGACGGGCCCGAGCTGGCGGGGGCCGAAGCGCTCGCTCGCGAGCTCGGCGTCGGCGATCGCGTTCATGCGCTGGGCCAGCGGCGCGCCATCGAGCAGATATTGCCGTGTGCCGATCTATTTTTGCTGCCGTCCGCGCAAGAAAGCTTTGGTTTGGCCGCGCTGGAGGCCATGGCCTGTGGGGTTCCCCCCGTCGCGAGCAACGTCGGCGGGCTGCCGGAAGTCGTCGAGGACGGAATCAGCGGCATTTTGGGGGACCCGGACCACGCGGACCTCCTGGCTTCGCGCGCCATCGAGCTCCTCCAGGACCAAAAAGCCTACCGTGCGATGGCCGCAGCGGCCCGACTACGCGCCGTGGAGCATTTCGACCGATCCATATGGATTGGCCGCTATGAAGCGGCTTATCGGCGATTGCTCGAGAGCTGAAATCTCGCGTTCTTTGGGGACGCGCTCAAGGCTCATGGGTCCTCTTCCGAAAAAAGGAACCTAGCGGAGGTACCCGCGGTGGCTGTTGCCGTCTCGGGGACCAAACAACGGGAGGGTAGCACCATCGAAGACCGAGCGTCGTTGAACGCGTATCTGCGCGAGATCAACCGAGTTTCGCTCCTCACAGCGGATGAGGAGAAGGAGCTGGCGTATCGGATTCACGATGGTGATCTCGAGGCGCGCGAGCACATGATCCGGGCGAATCTCCGCTTGGTCGTGTCGATCGCAAAGAACTACTCCGGCCGCGGGCTCACGCTGATGGACCTCATCGAAGAGGGCAACATCGGATTGATGCGCGCTGTCGAGAAGTTCGATCCCGCCGAAGAGACGCGGTTTTCCACGTACGCAACGTGGTGGATCAAGCAAGGCATCCGGCGCGCGCTCGTCAACACGGTGAAGACGGTGCGCATCCCGTCTTACCTAGTCGAAGTGATTACGCGCCTGCGCCACAAGAAAGTCGAACTCGAGCAGGACCTGGGTCGCAAGCCGACCTTGGAAGAGCTGGCCAAGGGCCTCGACATCGATCCAGACAACATGCGCGTGCTGAAGCGTGCGCTGAAGGCCGAGAAGACCGGAAGCGGAACGGTGAGCCTCGATGCTATGCCGACCGCCCACGAGACAATCGTCGATGAATCGATGCAGCGTCCCGAGGAGTTGTTTTTCCGGCGCTACGATCTCGACAAGATCGATGAGTTGCTGGATGGCGTTTCCGAACGCGAAGCGATGATCCTACGTTTGCGCTTTGGACTCGACGCCGAGATCAAGGAGCCGATGACGCTCAAAGAAATCGGCAAGCGGATCGGGCTCACGCGTGAGCGTGTGCGCCAGATCGAGGCTGAGGCGCTGCGCCGGCTCCATCGAATCATGAGTTCTTCCACCTTCTAACGCCAGCGGGGCGTGGCTTGGGTTCTGGGGGGCCCAGGTTGCCGAGCTCTTCGTCTCTCCTCGTCGACCCCTTCCTCTTCGTTCCTCGATCTCGACAACCTGGACTCCCCCAGAAGCGCTTGTCGTGATTTTTGCGTGTTGTTGTGACGCGCGTGTTGGACTTGGTTCGCGCGTGCCTTCCCGCTTCTCCCAAGCCACACCCCGCTGACGTTAGAGCATTCGTGTTTCCATCGGTCGCGCGCTGATTGCTGGGCTCTTCGTCTCCCCTCGTCGTTCGATTGCGTGTGGGCTTGCATTGCGGCCGGGTTGCTCGGGTTGGCGGTATGCTGGGGCGATGGCTGCGCTCTTTCTTTTTTTGACTTGTGCGGCGCCTTCTTACGACTCGTTTGATGCCCCGCTCGATTCGGCGCGCTGGTATGTCGGCACCGCCGGTGTTCCCAAGCGCGGCGCCCTCAAGCTGGGCCGCGACGGCTGGATTGTCGCGCGCGGCCTCGAGCCCGGCGGCTGCGAGTCCGTGACCATTCGATTTCGCCACAAAGGCGGTGCGCTTGTCGTTTCGTTTCACGAAGCGGCCGAACCGCTCTCGTCGTCGCGCGGCCCCGAACTCGTCATTGAGCGCGGTCCTGGCGACCGCTTGCTGCAGGTCACCAAGAGCGGTGCGTCGTTGGACGGAAAGCCCGTCGCCTGGAGCGGCGCGCTCTCTGAAACCTTTCGCATCGCGGCGCGCAAGGGCGCGGTCGAAATCAACGCGGTGGAAGTGACGCCGCGTGCGGGCGATCCCAAGCCTTTGCGCGGGTTGGACAAACGCACCGTGTGGCGCAAGACGACGCCGCTGCGCCATCGCATCGAGAAACGGTCGTTTCAGCGCGTTTCGCTCACGATTTGGGATTGCGATGTCTGCTTTCTACTCGAGCGCGGCGAACCCGCGTTCGCTGTGCTGCGCGGCAAAGAGAAGGGCGCCCCCGCGCTTGCGGCGCTGGTTACCGGTGGAACGGCGCGCGCGCTCACGCGCACGGCCGGCACGCATCCGCTTGCGCAACGAGACTGGGCGGACGAACGCGGCAACATGAAGCCCGCGGCGTACCAAGCGTACCTGCGCGACGAGTACGCGGCGTTCGCGTTGATTCAACAGGCGCAACGCGCGCTCAACGCGTCGTTGCCGCGCCAAGACTTAAAGCCCCTGGTTGCCCTTGCGGTGATTCGGCACACGCCGAACACGCGCGCCGCGATCGCGCTGGCGCAAACGCAAAAAGCGACGAAGGCGCTCAAGCTGCTGCAGAAACATCTTCCCAAGGGCACCTCGTTGGAGCGCGGCGCGCCCGACGCCGTGCGCCGCGCGGCCGGGCGCGCCGCCGCGGAGCTCTTGGGAGAACTTCCGCCCGAGTGGAAGGGGTTTAACCCCCAGCCCATGGGGATCTTTACGACGATCGAACAAGCGAAAGATCTCTGCAAGTGACGCCGCGTCGTCTCGACAACGATCGGTCTGCGGTTGCCGCGATCCATCGACAGCAACAAGCCGAGCCGTCGCTCTACGTACACATTCCGTTTTGCGAAACGAAGTGTCCGTACTGCGACTTTAACTCGTACCGCGTGGCCGGGCGCGACGTGGACGGCTACCTTTCCGCGCTCGCACGCGAGATGGATCAGCGCGGCGTACCGCGTAACCCCCCCACCCTTTTTCTCGGGGGCGGCACACCCACCGTCGTGGAGCCGGATACGCTGGCGCGTTACTTAGACGACATCTTGGGTCGGATTCAACCCGACCCGACGCGCGAGTTCACGGTCGAGGCCAACCCCGGCTCGCTCACGCGGGAAAAAATTGCAGTGCTTAAGGAGCGTGGCGTCACGCGCCTAAGCCTGGGCGCGCAGTCGTTTTTCGATCACCACCTCGCCACGTTGGGGCGCGTGCACGCCGCCCGTGACATCGAGGAGGCGTACGCCTGGGCGCGCGACGGCGGGATTCCGGAAGTGAATCTGGACTTCATCTACGCGGTGCCAAAAATGACGCTGCGCGAGTGGAACGAGACTCTGGCGCGCGCTGTTTCGTGGGCGCCCGATCATCTCTCGTGTTACGCCCTAACGTTCGAGCCGGGCACCGAGTTTTTCACCAAGCGTCGCGCGGGACGGATGCGTTCCATCGACGAGGGGCTTGAGCTCGCCATGTTTCGTCTCACCCACCGTCGTCTCGACCACGCGGGGTACAAGCGCTACGAGATATCGAACTTCGCGCCGGCGGGGTATGAGTGCAAACACAACCTCGGGTATTGGCGCAACCGACCGTACGCCGGGTTCGGCGCGGGCGCGGTGAGCTACCTCGACGGCGAACGGCTCAGCAACGAGCGCGGCCTCGCCCGCTACGCGACAAGCGTTGGCGAGCATGGCCACGCGGTCGTCGAGCGCGAAGCGCTAACGACCGAAGACGCCGCGCGCGAAATGGTCGTGTTGGGGTTGCGCACGCAACACGGCGTCGATCTTGCGGAGGTCGATGCGCGCTACGGAATCTCCACTCGTGCGCTCTTTCAACAAACCATCGACAAACTTGTGGCGGGCGACTTGATCACCGACACCGATCGATTGCGGTTAGCGCGCCGCGGCTGGCGCCTCGCGGACGGAATCTCCGCCGAATTCGTGTAGGGCTGAGCCCACTTCTGGTTCGCCGCCGCCCCCGTAGCCCGCACTGTCGCCTTATTTATTGCGACAAACGGTCACTTTCCGAGGCGGAGCCGCTGTCCGAGGATCTTGGGAAGACCCTCCTTGTCGATCGCGGCGATGGCAGCCTCGATGTCATAAGGGACGCGCTTGATCGAGATGGTCTGCGCGTCGGTGTCGTAGACGGCGAACGCAGCGTCGGGGTTTTCGTCGCGCGGCTGGCCGACGCTGCCGACGTTCACTAAGACCTTCTCTTTGTCCGCGACGCTGATCTCGGTCTCCATCGTCCAGCTCACGATGCCATTCATGAGGTAGAAGACGATCGGGATGTGGCTGTGCCCGACAAAGCCGCACTGCGACTCCATCTCCTGCAGACTTAGATGCGCGTCATATTGCGTTTGGATGTAATCAAACGCATGCGGATCATAAATAGTGGCATGCGAGAGAGTTACAAGCGGATCAATCACGCGCACCAGCGGCATCGCGCGGAGATATTCCAGGTCCTCGTCCGCGAGCGCGTTTTGCGTCCACACGACGGCGGACTTTGCATAGGAGTTGAAAAACTCGAGGTTGAGTTTGCCGCACACTGCGAAGTCGTGATTGCCCGCGACGATTTCGTCGCAGAGCTCGCGGCAGCGATCCATGCACTGCTTTGGATACGCGCCGTACCCGACCAGGTCACCTGTGCACAAATACGAGTCGATAGACTCACTTTCGTAAGCGGTGAGCACTGCCTCGAGGGCGTGAAGGTTGCCGTGGATGTCGCCGAAAATGCCGTAGCGCAAGTCTTAGCCCTCGCGTCGCGTAGGTGCGCGTAACGATAGCGCCAGAAAACCGAGCGACAAGAAGAACAACGCGAACAGTCCCGTGTAAAGGAATAGAGTTCCGATAGCAGGAGACCCTCCAGCCTCAAGGCCAAACACTGCGAAGTCCGGCAAGTACGCTTGTCGTCCCGCGACGCTACCCGCGACGAAGACGCCAAGTACCAAGATCGGCGCAAACACCCTTGATGCAACAGCAGAACTAAATAACGCGACAGCGTGGAGCAAAACGATCATCGCAAGCGCGCGGGCGACACCGGCGATGAGCGGGGTGAGCGCCGGCGTCACGGTCGGCCCAATCGGCAGGTAGAGGAGCGCGGCGCTGACCAAAGCGACAAACACCGCGAGCACCGTCACCGCCGCCGAAACGCCGAAGAAACGGCCCAGCAGGTAGCGCGTACGGTTGAGCGGCTGGGCCAGGAGCAGCCCCATGGTCCCTCGCTCGTAGTCCTTGCGGATGAGCGCGGCGCCGACGATCGCCGCGTGGGCGATTCCGGCCAAAAATACCGACGAGATAACGAGATGCGTCGCCGCGGCCTCGTCGTCACCGAACGAAAACATGGCGAAAACCCGTGAGATCACGCCCAGCACCCCCACCGCGACGACCAAGACAATCGGGAGGGGGCGGCGCCAGCATTCGCGAAATGTAGTTTGGACGAGAGCCCACATGGATGCTGGATTGTAGGGCCTGGCTGCCCTATCGTCGCCTTGGGGAGCGGGGAGAGTGGGACTACTAGATATCGCAGGACAATCGGAATAGACCCCCATGTGCTGGATCCTCCGGAGCGAGCCGCGCCGCAGCCCGGGTGATGTTCCACGTGGAACGTGTTCCGAACTCCCTCGTGTCGTGGACGGCGCAACTGCGGACGTGCTTGATCGCCCCGGGTGTCGGCTCGGCTCATGGTTCCACGTGGAACAGTGCGATCAAGGTGGGGCGAATCTAGTGGCTGGAGCGCTGGATTCCTCCAGGTCGAGGAGGGTCGAAGCCGCCGTACCGTTCATGCGGCCGCGTTGCCGCGCTGTCCGGGCGGTGACGTGGCGCCGTGCAGCTTCGCGCTCCGCGGAGGCTCGAAAGCCCTGGGGCCCTGGGGCTCTGGGGCTCGGGGAGGCTCGATTCGCGAATCCCCGTTTTACCTCGGTCTTGGCGACGCATCCGGGCACGGTAGGATTGGGCCTCGTTACCGCTCGCCGGAACGGGGTTGGCCGGTCCGTTATCCCGGGTACAGTAGGACAATTCCAATACCAGCACGAGATGTAGGAGTTCACTATGGCGGAACGGAAGCTTGGACGGGGCCTCGACTCGTTATTGGGCCAAGCAAGGCCTGTTGACGGCGAAGAAGTTCGAAAAATTGCGCTAGGGCAGGTCGAACCGGGTCGATTTCAGCCTCGACAGGAGTTTGCGAGCAAAGAACTCCAAGAATTGGCGAGCTCGATCGAACAAAACGGCCTTTTGCAGCCGATCATCGTTCGGCCGGGCGGTGCTGGGTATGAAATTGTGGCCGGTGAGCGCCGCTGGCGCGCCGCCAAGCTCGCAGGACTCGACGAGATCCCGGCGATTGTGCGTCGCTACGACGACGAGCAGGCGTTGGTCCTCGCGCTCGTCGAGAACGTGCAGCGCACCGATCTCAATCCGATCGATAAGGCGCAGGCGTACCGCCGCCTCTCGCAACAACTCGGACAGACTCACGAAGAGGTGGCGAAGCGCTTGGGCCTGGACCGATCGTCGGTCAGCAACATGATCCGTCTTCTCGGCTTGCCGGAAGAGGTGCGTGAGTTGGTGCGGCAGCGCGCCCTTTCGATGGGTCACGCGCGTGCACTCCTCGGCCTGGCCGACGACGCCGATCAGTTGCGCGTCGCTGAGAAAATTGTTCGCGACGAGCTCTCGGTCCGAGCAACCGAGTCGCTTGTGCGGCAGGACAAAGACGCACCCCCGACGCGGCGGACGAGTCCGCGCAAGACACCGCAAGTCATGGCGCTCGAAGATGAGCTGCGTGCGCTGCTCGGCACCAAAGTAAAGATCATCGACAAGCGGGGGAAGGGTCGCATTCAGATCGAGTACTACTCGAGCGACGAGTTTCAGCGCCTCCTGGAGAAGCTCCGCGGCGAGTCTGGATTCAGCCGTAACTCGTAGACACAAAAGAGGTTAGCGCGCGATGTAAGAGTCGCATGCGGGAGGCGCGCGTTCGTGCCGTGGTAAGGGGGTGGGGGTCTCCGGCTGCCCTGCCCGCTGCCCGCTGCCCGCTGCCCGCTGTGCGTTGTGCGCTGTGCGTTGTGCGTTGCCCGGTCTGTATGGCCCGGCGGTGGATCGCCTTGCGGTGCGTGCCTTGTGGCGGATGCCTTGCAGTGTGTGGCCTTGTGGTGCGTGCCCGGCGGTGGATCGCCTCGTGGTGCGTGGCCCGGCGAACGGGCTCCGCCAGGCTTCGCCGTCCCGTGGGCGGTCGCGTTTGTCGGATTGGCGCGCGCTACAGATGACAGGGCCCTGTCGCAAGAGCAGGGAACGCGGAACCGGGGCGCGGAACGGGTGGATTAACGTCGCCGATCGTGTTCGTGTTGTCTGGCGCGCGCGTGCGGCGCCGTGAAGGCGGGTTGGTTACCTCTGAAACGCGGGCCAAAAAAAAAGGCCTCCGCGTCTCGTCAACGCGGAGGCCTTTTGATCCAACGACGCGAGGGTTAGCCGTCGTCTTTTTCGGAGCCGTCTCCGCATCCATCTCCGCAACCTGCGCCGCAACCGTCGTCGTCCTCATCGCCACCGCATCCAGATTCGCCGCCACAGCCGTCTCCGCAGCCCGAATCGCAACCGTCGCCGTCCGCGCCGTCGCCCGGCGTTTTCTCGTCGTCGCCGCCGGCCTTTTCGTCGCCGCCGCCGCCCGAGGAGTTCGTATCTTCCGGTCGCCAGACCGGCTTGTACTCACCCTTGGGCGCAACTGTTTTTGTGTCGACGTCGTCGGGGTAGGGGATGTCCAGCCCGATGCGCGGTTCGCCGGGCGCGTCCACGGCGCGCAGAAGTCGCTTGCCGTGAATCACGTCTTCCGCCAACGCTTGGGCGGGCGCGCCCTTGAGCGAGGTGATGGTTTTTTCCTGTTCCGTGAGCGGGAACGAGTGCTCAAGCGCCTTGTCGTTTTTGTAGAGGATCACTTTGTGAATGATCGTCGGCTCGACAACTAAGTCGCGCTGGTTTAGTCCGGACAACTCCGGGTCGTTTTGGAAGGGACCGTGCTCGGAAACCGTCTTCCGCTTGCCGGCGCGTTCGATCACGTCGAAACCTTCCACAACTTTCGCGAACGGAGTCTGTACGCGATCCAGTTTGCGATCGGGCTTGATCATGATCTGGAAGCGGCACGCACTGCTCCAGTCCGCACCCGGATTGCGCATGCTGCTCACAATGCCGGGCCGATGATTCACGCGGAAGCGCGACGCTTCGGGCTGCAGTTGGTAGCCCATCGTTCCACGACCCCAGCGCAAGATGTGATCGGTCTTCAGCGGGTTGTTGAAAAAGAACGTGTAGGGGTCGCCGCCACGAACACCGACCGGCTCCTTGTTGCCGCCCGCGATGTAGTGAAAGGCCGTTCCGTTGTAGACGCCGTTTTGCGCGAGCTTCATGAAGTTCGCGACGTGGACCGGCGCGAGCTTGGTGTAGAAGTGCAAAAACACGTCACCGTCGCTCGTGCGCAAGACGGCGACGGTCGTACCGTCGGGCTTAGGCTCGGAAGCGACGTTGGCTTTTTCGTATTCGATGTCCGCTGCGAGTTGCGCCTTGAGCGAGTCAACCGGACTGAGCGCGCGCGATGCGTTAAACCACTTTGTGCGCGCGACGATCACCTGGTCGTACTTCGCCTTGCTGAGATCCTCGAGGTAGGCCATGGCCTTTTCAAGGTGCGGCTTGCGCTGCTCGTAGTCGTATTTCTCCGCGGTCGAAGCTTCACGGTAGTGAAGGTTGGCGAGTATCCACTTGGCGATGCCTTCGTCGTCGGCCGTTTCTAGGTCGCCGAGCGCCGCTTCGATCTCCGCGATTTCGGCCGCGGCGGACTGGTCGGTGCGCAACTTAACGCGCGCGATTTGCGCTCGAGCCCAGAGGCGCGTGAGCGGCGGCGTTTCGGGCGCGGAGTTCCAGTTGGCCAGGGCCACGCCGGCGGCAACGACGATGAGCAGGACGATGCCGATCCCGACGTATTTGCGCTTGTTGGAGGAAACCTTCTCCAGGAATCCGTCCACCTTGGACTTGACCTTATCCGGATCGGGGAGGGGAATGGGGGATTGAGTGGCGTCGGCCATCTTGATTTACCTGTTACTTGAATTACCGGCGGTGGTTAACCCGGATATAGATTTGGAGTTGGGCGTCTTCGCGGCCGGAGCGGGCACTGGCGTCGATGTCAACCGTGCACCGATCCCCGCTCTTGCTGAAAATGAGTTTGGACGAGCCCACGCTGCGACGGTCTTCGTTTTCGAGCGTCCAGCCGTACGTCGGGTCCGTCATGGTTCGTGTGAAAAACGCAACGGCGCGTTCTTCGCTGCCGCGGTACGTGAAGTGGAACCGGCCCGACCGCCAGGTGTCGCCTTGGTACGAAAACGACTCCCAGTCGTTGTCGCGATAGACGGCGTCTTTCGGCGTCGGCAGGTCCTCAAATATTCTGTTGGAAAAACGGCCCTGCTTCGCGGGCGCCGACTGGCAGCCCGTGAGCGTTGCCGCTGTAACGGCGACGCATGCAAGAAACATGGTTCGCATGGCGAGTTCTTTTCTCACCGGAGGTGCTCCGGGATCGGAATGTATTCAGCCAAGTCGCTCAGCTCCGCGGCCTCTTTAATGAGGTTGCGCGCGACGACAAGGCGTTGAATCTGGTTCGTTCCTTCATAGATCTGAGTGATCTTGGCGTCACGCATGTATTTCTCAACCGGGTAGTCGCGCATGTAGCCGTAACCGCCAAACACCTGAACCGCGTTGGTGGTCACTTCCATCGCGACATCGGTCGCGTAGAACTTACACATCGCGGCGTACTTCGTGAGGTTGGTGGCGCCGGCGTCCACGGCTTTGGCGGCCGAGTAGATCAGGGCGCGTGCCGCTTCGACTTTGGTGGCCATGTCCGCGAGCATCTTCTGCACCATCTGAAACGAAGAGATGGGCTTGCCGAACTGCTGCCGCTGCGTCGCGTAGACGAGTGCGAAATCCAACGCACCCTGGGCGAGGCCCATCGCTTGCGCCGCCACGCCGGGGCGCGCGCGGTCCAACGTCATCATCGCGTGCTTGAAGCCGAGTCCCGGCTTACCGCCGAGAAGATGCTCCGTACCCACGCGACAATTGTTGAACTCGAGCTCACCGACGGGCACGCAGCGGATACCCATCTTGTCTTCGATGTAACCGACCTTGTAGCCCTCCATCTCTTTCTCAAGGAGGAAAGCTGAAAGGCGCCTACTCTTGCTCGCCGGATCGGTGACCGCAAAGATCGTGTTCAAGTCGGCGGCGGGACCATTCGTGTTCCACTTCTTTTCGCCGTTGATGACGTAGCCGCCCTCACCGTCGGGTTCGGCGCGGCACTGAATGCCGCCCGCGTCCGAGCCTGCGTTTTTCTCCGACAGGCCAAACGCGATTAGTTTTTCACCGGTGGCAATCGGCGGGAGATGCTTTTGCTTTTGTTCGTCTGTGCCCGCAATCAGGATCGGGAACGAACCGAGCGCGTTCACGGCGAACAAGACGCCGGTGCCGCCGCAACAACGCGACAGCTCTTCGACGACAACGCAGAGGTCCAAGACGCCGCCGCCCTCGCCGCCGTACTCCTTGGGGATCCAAACTTTCATCAGCCCGGCGTCGGCCAGGGCCTGCTTGATCTCCCACGGGTACTCCTGCAGACGGTCGTACTTCCAAGCATTGGGCAGCACGAACTTGCGCGCGACCTCGCGGGCGCGCTCGCGCAGCGCAAGAGTGGATTTAGGGAGCAGATGTTCCACGACCGGCCTTTCGTCGAAGTAGATGGCGAACCCCAGATTCTAGCAGCCGGTTGAAAAAGTCAGGGTCCATGAACCATGGACAAAAGGGCATGATTAACCGGCCTGCAGCGGTTGGCGCGCGTGGAACTCCTCGCCGACCGATCGCCGGTAAAGGATCCGCGGCTCGCCGAGTTGCCAGCAGAAGTAGGAGAACCCATCGGGGCCCAACTCCGCCGCGGGAAACTCGACCCGACCCGGCTCGAAGCCGACCACGCGCCCGCCGCGATCCTCGATCGCGGTCACCAAGCGTCGAACCCGGCGCAGATTTACGGCCACTTCGACGTCTTTGCGCGCGACCAGCTGGGCGCTGATCGGCAGCCCCTGCTCCCGTGCCCCCCGCAGATGCTCCAGCGCCCATACGCCCGCCCGCACCCGGCGATAGCGGCGCGTGACGGATTGCATCAGCGCTGAAATCAACCGGAGAGCTTCGTCGGCATCCGCTTGGGAGAAAAAATGGTTCGCGGAACGGGTCACGCACCTCTTAAGACGCCGCCCGCGGCCGCCGGGGCGGTAAAAACACGTCCTAGAGCGGGTAACGGACTACATAGCAAGCAGTTACGGCTGATTTGAGGGTTGTTTTTTTGGGTCCAGCGGGCGGCCCCAGGAGTTGCGGGCGCCGCGCGTTTGAGTGTTTGTACTGGTTCTCGACTCATCTCGACGCGGGCCCGCTTTGGTCCCGTCCGCCGGCGCCCGGGGGGCGTCCGCGTTCGGACACGACGTAGTTTCACCGAGATTTCACCCAGGCGTGCGTGCGTTCGGGAGGCGCAAGCGGTCACGCCGCGCGTCACGCGCTGCGTTTTTCTCGGCGCGTTTTTGTATCGGTGAGGCGCTTCAGGCTTTACCCTTCGCAGTTCGCCCTAGCACAGGGAGGGTACGCCACGGCGTGTCTCGTTCTGGGCTGGGGATGGATAGATTTGACAGTTAGCTACCGACGGCGCAAAGGCGCGCTCCTGAAACGTGGAGCGCGGTGGCGCTGCGGTGCGCCCGATCGAGTTCAGAAGAGCGAGTTACGAGACCCGAGTGAAAGACGAAATCAAGAGGATTCACGAGTACGTGTGGACCCGTCACATTGACGGTTCGGACAAGTATGACCACTCCATCACCGATGAGCAGGCGGTCGAAACACTCGATGAGTTTTACTCAGGAATTGGTAACCGGAACCGTCAGGATCAGGTCTACCTTGGCATCCTTTTGTTTGAACGGGCGTTTGAGTTTCCCGATCAACAAGCGGCCTTGTTTGAACGCGCGCGACGCATCTTCATGTTCTATCGGAAGGTGACCGGTGAAACCGACTGGGCTGCCGTCGAAGACCGCCTTGAAGACATCGCGATGTACTACAAGGACGAGGGCATCGAGATCGAAGAAGTCGATTCGGGTAAGGCCGCGGAAGCGCAGGCCGAGGCCGAGGCCGAAGCCGAGCGCGAGCCGACTCCGTCGGTGACCGCCACCGCCGTCGCCGAACCGCCCGAACCGGAACCGGAGCCGCCGGTCGAGTCGATGGCGGAGACGGTGACGACGATGTCGGAGATCGAGGCCGCTGCCGACGCCGCGCGCGCCGAAGCCGCCGCCGAAGCCGAAGCCGTACTCGCTGCCGCGGAAGCGGAACGCATTGCGTCAGAACCGCCGGAAACCGAGGACGAAGCGGCCGCAGCGGCCGCTGCCGTCGCGGAAAGTGAAGCGGAGGCCGAGGCGGACGCTCAGGCCGCCAAGGTGGCCGCGAGTCAGATCACGTCAGCTGCGGAAGAAGAAGAGCGTCAAAAAGCGGAGAAGGAAGCCGCGCGTCGTGAGGCCGCGGAAGCATTCATTGCCGACCTGGAAATGGTTGACGGCATGGTGCTCGTGCCCGCTGGCGTGTTTAAGTTTGGCCCGGATGAAAAAGACGTGTTCTTGGACACGTTCTACGTAGACAAGCTTCCGATCACAAACCGCCAGTACATGAAGTTCGTGGCCGAGACCGGCTACCGCTTGCCGCGCTACGCGGAAGACGAGCGCCTCACGGCGCCGGATCAGCCGGTCGTGGGTGTTTCGCTCGGAGACGCGCAGCAATACGCAAAGTGGGCGGGCAAAGAGATCCCGTCCGAACGGCAGTGGGAGAAAGCGGCGCGCGGAACCGACGGGCGTCCGTATCCGTGGGGCAACGACCCGCCGGGCGCATCGGATGCGCGGTTCGGGCTCGACGCGAAACTTGCGGCGCCCGTCGCCGTTGGTGCGTCGATGCGGAACGTCTCTCCCTTCGGCGTGCTCGATAGCGCGGGCAACGTGTGGGAATGGACGACGTCGCTGTTTGGCAAAGAAGGCGAGTACAAAGTTGTGCGCGGCGGCTCTTACAACGACCCGGCCGCGATGCTTCGTCTCGATTTCCGTCTTGAGGCTCATCCCAAGGACAAGTGCGAAGCGATTGGTTTTCGCTGCGTGAAAAACGTCCACCATCACTAGCACCTAAGCATGGACGCCGCCCGTGAGTGCGGGCGGCGAACAAGACAGCGCCACCGTGTACGACTTTATTGATCGCGTTTTGGAGTGTGATCCCGGCCAGCGAGTCGTGGCGATCAAGGCTCTCTCGCTTAACGAGGAGTTTTTTCGCGACCACTTCCCGGGCATGCCGGTGCTCCCGGGGGCGATGATCTTGGAGGGCTTGGTCCAGTCGGCCCGCCACTGCCTCCAGCAAAAGACAGGGCGCGCGGATTGGGTCTTACGCAGCGTCAAGGGCATGCGTTTCAACCGATTCGCGGTGCCCGGCGAGGTCTTGCGCCTGGAGGCTGACTTCGACAAGGATGACGACGGCGCCCTCTGGTTTAAGGGGAAGGCCGAAGTCGATGGGGTGGGCGTAGGTCGGCTTCGATTCGCGCTCGTGCTGTTTGACACGCCGCCCGCCGGGTCTTAATTCCACAGGTCGGTCGCGCGGTCGCGTGAAAAACGCCGTGTTTTCGGTAGAGGATCGCCGTTGTAAGGGCTTTTTGCGCGGAGCCTTTTCAACGGAGTGCCAGCCCGTAGAATCTGCACTCGTAGCAATCGGTAGCAAGCCAGGATTCCGGCGGGGCGTGCGATAGCCCCCAAAGTTGACGCACTTACTAGTCCGCCTTACGTTGGCCCGTCCGCCAAATTTGGAGTCTGACGATGGAAGAAAACGAGATCGTTTCGAAAGTCATCTCGTGTGTGGCCGATGCCCTGGGCCAAGACGAAGAGGACGTAAAGCTCGAGAGCGTGCTATCGCGCGATCTCGAAGCGGAATCGATTGACTACCTAGACATCACGTTTCAGCTTGAAAAGTCGTTTGGGATCAAGATCGAGAAGGATGACCTTTTTCCGACAAAGATCTTTCAAGACGAGCGCTATGTCAGCGACGGTGTCGTCACATCTGACGGCCTGGCCTATCTAAAAGAGAAGATGCCCTACGCCGACGTCGCTTCGTTTGAATCCGATCCCAAAGTCATCAAGGTGCCCGAGCTGTTCACGGTTGGGCTGCTCGTCAACTACGTCAAGACCAAGGTTGCGGCCTAACGAAGGTCGCAGGGGCCGAGCCACGTTGGCCGCCGCGCATGCGTTACATCCTCATCGATCGCTTCTTGGAGCTTAGTAAGGGTGTGCGAGCGCGGGCGGTGAAGTGCGTGACCAACGGAGAGCCCTTTCTCCGCGAGCTCGAAACCTATCCGCCGGCGCTGGTCCTGGAAGCGCTTTTGCAAACCGGTGGCGTGTTGGCGCGGACCGGTGCGCCGGAGGGCACGATGAGCGTGCTCGGCAAAGTGAACCGCGCGGAGTTTCCGCACAGCGCGCGCGCCGGCGACCGCATCGAACTTTCTGTCGATGCGGTTCAGGTGCGTCCTGATGGAACGATGTGCCAGGGGCGCGCGTCGGTCGGGGAGACGGTCGTCGGCGAGGCCGAGTTCATGATCGTGTTCTTGCCGAGTGAGCTTGCGCCGCCGCCCGATCCGGAACGTGCGCAACGTCGCGAACAGTTGATGCGCGCACTCAAGATGCCGTCGCTGGAGGAAGCATGAAACGTCGCGTTGTAGTGACCGGAATGGGTGTGCTTGCGCCGAACGGCAACGACACCGAATCATTTTGGAGTGCGCTGTGCGCCGGGCGTTCCGGCGTGCGCAAAGTCGAGAGCTTCGACCCTGGCGGGTTCCCGGTCCAGGTCGCCGCCGAGATCCGTGACTTCAATCCGCGCGACTTTGTGCCGAATCGTAAGTCGCTCAAGATCATGGGGAGCAACATCCGGTTCGGTGTGGCCGCATCGCAGATGGCCATGCAGCATGCCGGACTCAAAGAAACGCCGCCGGATCCGGAGCGTTTCGGCGTTGTGATGGGTTCCGGGATTGTGCCGACCGATGTCGAGGAGATCGGCGAGGCGGTCATGCGCAGCCTCGACGACGCGGGCGAGTTCGATCTCCACAAGTTCGGTGAGGTCGGCAAGAACTACCTGTTCCCGCTGTGGCTTCTCAAGCATCTTCCGAACATGGTTGCGGCCCACATCTCGATCATTCACAACGCGCAGGGACCGAACAACACGATCGTGACGGCGTGTAGCGCAGCGACGCAAGCGATGGGCGAGGCGGCCCGCATTGTCGAGCGCGGCGATGCCGACGTGATCGTCACGGGCGGCGCCGATTCGCGCATCGACCCGCTGTCGTTTGTTTCGTACTCGCTGCTCGGCGCCGTTTCGATCGCTGACCGCGCGCCCGCAGCGATTAGCCGCCCGTTCGACCGAGGCCGCGACGGCTTTGTGTTGGGTGAAGGCGCGGCGTGTTTGGTGCTTGAGTCCGAAGAACATGCGAAAGCGCGCGGGGCGACGATCCACGGCGAGGTGATCGGTTACGGATCGTCGTTCGACGCATTCGCGGTCACCAAGCCGGAGCCGGAAGGTCGCGGCGCATTCCAAGCCATGGAGGCGGCGCTACGCGATGCGAACGTGGCGCCCCAAGAAATCGACTACATCTCCGCGCACGGCACGTCCACGTTGCTCAACGACAAGATGGAAACCGTTGCCGTGAAGCGCCTGTTTGGCGAACACGCGGCCAAGACGCCGATGTCGTCGATTAAGTCGATGATCGGTCACCTCATCGGTGCGGCGGGTGCGTTGGAAGCGGTCGTCGGTTTGCTCGCGATTCGCGACAACGTGGTGCCGCCCACGATCAATCTCGACGACCCGGATCCGGAGCTCGATCTCGACTACGTGCCGAACACCGCGCGCGAAGTGGACGTCAAGACCGTGATCTCCAACTCGTTCGGTTTTGGCGGGCAGAACGCGTCCATCGTGCTGCGTGAGTATCAAGGGGATGCGTAGGTGAACTCCGAGCGGCGTGTTGTCGTGACCGGGATGGGGATGATTACTCCCCTCGGCCAAGGCGTTGCGCGCAACTGGGAGCGCATGGTGCGCGGTGAGTCCGGCGTGCGCCGCATCACGCGGTTCGAGACATCGACGTTGGGGACGCACATCGCGGGGGAGATCGTCCCGCTTCCGGAAGTGCCCGAGGACGAGGTCTATCCGGAGCTTGGCATTCACACGCGGTTTGCTTTGATTGCGGGCCGGGAGGCGTTCACGTCCTCCGGCCTGGATCGCGCCGATGTGAACCGTGATCGCATCGGTGTCTACCTTGGGTCCGGCAAAGGCATCGTCAGTGTCGGTCGACTCGTCGAGCCGCTCAAAGCCGCGCGAGAGGATGGCGGCTTTCACTACGGGCGATTCTTGGAGACAGCTCCGCAAACGATTTCGCAGTATCGCAACTTGGAAGAGCGGTACTACCAGTCCGCGACCCACCTCGCGCGCGCGCTCAAGCTGCGTGGTCCAAACAGCGTGTGCATCACGGCCTGCGCGGCCGGCAACCATGCGCTCGGCGAAGCGTATTGGGCGCTGCGATACGGCGACGCCGATGCGATGTTGGCGGGCGGAACACACAGCCAGGTCGATCTCATGAGCGTGACGGGCTACTCGACGTTGGGTGCGCTTTCGACTCGCAACGACGAACCGCAGCGCGCGTCGCGTCCTTTTGATCGCAAGCGCGACGGGTTCATTTTGGGCGAGGGTTCTGGCGTCTTAGTGTTGGAGGAGCTGGAGCACGCGAAGGCGCGCGGCGCGACGATTCACGCCGAGCTCGTCGGCTACGGCAACACGGCCGACAGCTATCGCACGACGGATCCGCACCCGGAAGGACGTGGCGCGGAGCAGGCGATGCGCGTGGCGTTGGCGTCGGCCGGCATCGCGCGCGAAGCGATTGGCTACATCAACGCGCACGGGACGTCGACGGCTCAAAACGACGCCCAGGAGAGCGCGGCCATCAGTCGCATTTTCGGCGACACGCCGCCCCCGGTCTCGTCGATCAAGTCGATGATTGGCCACCTGATCGCCGCGGCGGGAGCGGTGGAGGCGATTGCGTGCGTGCGCGCGATCGAAGAGGGGATCATTCCGCCGACGATCAACTACGAGCATCCCGACCCCGCTTGCCACTTGGACTATGTGCCCAACGAGGCGCGCGCCGCCGATGTCGCTTACGCGATGAACAACAGCTTCGGTTTCGGCGGCCAAAACATCGTCACCATCTTCAAGCGCTACGAGCCGTAGCCACCGCGCCGCCACCGTTGTGGCTGCCGGCTCCCGTGTCTCATTGTGAGACCGCGTCGAATCGTCCCGGAATCGTGGCCGGTTTTGTGGGCGCGACTTAGGGCTCGGGGCGTCGTTGGCCGAAAAGACTGCGGCGCTCCATGTCGAACACCAAGCGGAAAAACTCTCGTCGGAAACCGGGCGCCGACAAGGATACGACGGAGCCGCAGCCGTCGCCGCCGCCGCGCCTTTCCATGCGGCAGCTCAAGGACCAGCTCGATGGCCTGCTCGGGCGCGTGGCAACCCTGGAGTCGCAGCTGCAAGAAGCGATGGGGTGGCAACATCGCGCGCGGGACTTGGAGCGACGTTTCGAAGAGCACCTCGCCCACGCCGGGCCGGCGACCTCGCCGGTGGAGGAAGAGCGTCCCCAAACGGTCGCTGAGCAGATCGACAGCGCGGACGGAGTCATGCGGGCGGACACGTTCGGACCGGAAACGGTGCGCGCGTCCACGTCGCGCCACTCGCAGTCCGTCAGCAAGGCGCTCGGCATGCTCGGTCTCGTCCCCGACGCGCCGGTGGACAACACGCACCGCTCGCGCAGCAGCGAGAGTCACAAGCGCGCGCTCGGAAAAGCGCTCGAGATGTTTGGCATCTCGGGGCGCAGCGAGAAGGCCGCCGAGCCCGCGCCCGAACCGCCGTCCGCGCCCGCGCCCGCGCCCGCGCCGGCGCGCGTCGCCGTGGCGCCGGCGGCTCGCCCGAACCGCGAGGCGCCCGAACCGGTCGCGATTTCTTCACCCGCTCCCGAGACCAAGACGACGCCCGCTTCCAAACCCGCCGCCGCCGCGCCGGTCGCCGGGGAGGTGAAGGAAGCGCGCGTCACGTCGTCGTCGGCGTCGGCGATCGCGTCCGCGGCGGCTGCGATGAAGCGGTTGCGCGGCGATGCGGGGCAGCCGGCCCAGCAGTCGGCCCAGCAGCCGGCACAACCGGAGCCTGAGACACCGCTGGCCCAAACGCTCGACGCCTCGACCGCGGCTGTTTCGACTCCGGACACCGCGCCGGACGCCGCGCCGGAGCAGCGGGCCGTCGAAGTCGTGGACGATCAAGTCGCCGCGCATCAGCCCGCGAGGGCCGTCGAGGAAACGGCGCCGGAACCTCGCGCGGCAGAGCAAGCGCTAAGCGATGCGGCCCTGGGCGCCGCGTCCGAAGAGGCCCTGGCCGTCGCCGCCGAAGTGGTCGCGCCCGCGCCGGTGGCCGTCGCACCCGACAAGGTTGTGCGCTGGGAGGCAGAGAGTCCCGGCGAGTCGGATGCGCCGGTCGATCTCGAAGCCGCCGTCGCTGTGGATCTCGTTTCGTCGCGCAGCGGGGCTGTGGATGTTGCGGTCGGTCTGTTAAACGGCGCGGTGATGGTCGGCGCGGTTGGCGCGGCGCTGTATGCCGGCGGCGCGACCTCGCGCGAAGCGCTGGGCACCGGTTGCGGAGCGGCGTTTCTTGGCGCGGTCGCGATCTCGTGGAAGGCGGCGCCGCAGATGGTGCGCGCCGCACTAGGCGGCCTCGCCGTCTTGTTGATGCACGCGCTGGCGGTGATCGTCGTGGGCGCGCAAGCACCCGACCTGATCGCGGCCGCCCCAATCTTTTTGGCGACGTCGTTGGTCGGGTCCCTGATCATCCAGAGCACGCAGCAGCCGCTCGCGATCTTTCTCGGCCTGCCGTTCGCGCTGCTCTTGCCCGCGTGGTTCGCACTTCCGTCGAGCCTGGTGCTGATGTCTTACGCACTCGCCATCAACGCGGGAACGGCGTGGGCATCCCTGCGTCTGCGGCGTCTCCAGCCCAGCGTGTTGGGCGCGATCTTGACCGTGCCGATCATGGTGCAAGCGCGAGGCGACCTCGCTGCGCTCATGGCCGCGATCCACGTCGTGCTCTACCTCGGCCAGTCGTTGGCGGCACCGTTCCTGCACCGCCGGGCGAGCGGCGCGACCTTTGTGCTCGCCGTGTTGTCGTTTTGCTTCGCCGGATGGACGGCACACGGACTCTACGAAGGGTCGGCGTACATCGCGGCGACGGGGCTCTTCGCCGTCGCGACGATCTGCGCGTTTGTTGCCAGCAAGTTGCCCCGCACAGCGGATGTCTTGCGCGGCGCCATGAAGGCCGGCGCGGTCATCTTGGTGCTGTCCGCGCTCCCGCTTGGCTTTGCGGGCGCGACACTCGCGGCCGTCGGTTTAGCGATCGCGTTCTTGCTCGCGGTCTATGCGCGCATGACGTTTGATGCGTATCTGCGCGCGGCCGGCTCGCTCGTGCTCGTCGCGAGCGTCGCGGTTCTCGCGCGCCACGGCCTGTCTCCGACACTTTCGTTTGTGGCCGCCGTCGTCGCGACGCTCCTGTACTCGGTGCGCGCTCGCGGCCCGCGCACGACTCTGATCACAGGCCTGCTCGCCGCGATGGCGTACGGAACGACGCTGCACGGGCTCGCGCTCTGGCTGCCCATCGAGATCACGGCGTGGGCGTGGGCGGTGCTCGGTCTTGCGTTCGGCGCGATCGGACGCGCGGTGCGCAGCGACTTCGCGTATGCCGGCGCTGCTTGCGCGGCCGGCGCCGCGGGCATCTGGGCGCTCGTCGTCTCGCCGCAAGCGTCGGCGGAACTGTGGTTGATCGTCGCCGCCACGTCGTTGCAGATTGGGCTGGCCTGGAACCACCGCGCGCTGCGCGAGCTGTTCGCGCTGCTGGTCGCGGTGCTGACGTTTGGCGCGCTGCAACTCGTCTTGCCGGGCCCGCTTGGGCCGCTGAGCATGCTTGCGTTGCTTCCGCTCTGGCTGTTGCAGGTGCCCGCGCCGTGGCGCACGCCGCTGCGCACGCACGCGCGATTTCTCGTGCTCGTCTTGCTGATTCGCACGCTACTCCCCGACGTCTCGAACGCGTTGGTGACCACGCCGTGGCTGAACCTGCGCACGGCCGCGCTGCTCGGCGTTGCTCTTGCCGGCCTGATCACGTTGCGCGTCAGTCGCGTCGGGCAGGTCGCTTTCGGAGTGCTAGCCGTGTGCGCCATGGCCGCGCCGGTGTTTGCCGAGACGCGCGATCCAATGCCGGTTCTCGCCGCCGTGGCGGCAGCCAGTGTGCTCGCCTTCCTGATCGCGCGTCGCCGATCTTCCGTCGTGGTCATCGACGTGACCCAGTCCGCGCCCGCCGCTCACGAAAGCTCCGCTGCTGCGGAAGCGCCCACGCCGCGCGCGTGATTCTCGAAGGGGCCGGTTAGAATTCGTCGCCCGTGGCGATGCTATGCGTGCTCTTCCTTCTCGGCCCGGCCGAAACCGTTTCGGGAAAGTATTTGCAGCATTCCGCGGAGTATCGGGCGCAGTACCCGAGCAAGCGCGTCGCCGTGTGGACCGCCGATGTCGGCGACCTGTGCACGTTGATCGAAAAAAACGGCGCGACGCCGGAGCTGTGGGTTCGCTTGGGCGATGCGTTGCTCAAAGACGGCCAGGCCGACTTGGCGTATCGCGCGTTTCATCGCGCGCATCGCGCTCGCCCGAAAGACGGCGCGTTCGGCAAAACGATGCAGGCGCGCAAGAAGCAGTGCACGTTTGTTCCTGACACGGTGATCCAGGCTGAAGAGCGAGAGGCCAAACTTTGGGTGCAAGCGCTGCAAAACTTTGAGCGCGAACGTCTGAGTGCGGGGGCGGACCCGCGGGATCGGACGGAGTTCTATGCGCGGTACGGAGACGCGACCGTCAACATGTGGGCGCACATCCGTGCGCGTCGCCTGTCGTTTGCCGGGGGTGCCTGCGGCATCTTGGTGGGGCTTGCGTACTTGATTTGTTCGGGCGTGTTACGCCGCCGGTCTCTTTGGTTGCCGGTCGCGGTGGCGGTCGCGTGTCTCTTGGGTCCGGTCGCCTTGGGGCAGACCGGATTGTTTTACGTCGGTGCGGTGGTCGCGCTGTTCGGTGCGGCGGTCGTGTTTTGGAGAAGTGGACGTCGTGAGTGAGCCGCGTGATTGGGACTACGGCGGGCAGCGCCGCAACATGGAGGACGATTCCATGGTGCACACGCTGGACTGCCAGGCGCGCGTTGTGTGGCCGGTCGAGCGCCAAGTCATCGCCCGCCACTACGGTCGCGGTGCGGACAGTAAGGAGCTCGGCCGCGTCTTGGACTTGGCCTGCGGCACCGGCGAGATCCTGCGGCGTCTCCGTACCGAGTTCTCGTGTTCGCTGGCGGTGGGTATCGATCTCTTCCCCGGGCATCTGCGCCACGCGGAACGACCGGTCGTGTGCGGCGACGGGTTGCGTTTGCCGTTTGCCGATGCGTCGTTTGATCTCGTTTGCGTGCGCCACGTCCTGCAGGCGCTTCCCGACCCGCGCGCCATGCTGCGTGAAGCGAAGCGTGTGCTTGCGCCGGGCGGGCACGTGCACATGCTGGTCGAAGACTACGCCGCGATCTTTTTTGACTGCGGCGACTTTTCGGTCGAGAACCACTTCGCACAGGTCACCGAGCGGTTCTTGCCGCGCGGCACCGACCTGTACCAAGGGCGGCGCGCTTGGCGGCACGCTCTCGAAGCCGGACTCACACCGCTCGGTGTCGATCCCGTTCTCGTGCACAACCAGGAGGGCGACCGCGAAGCGTTGGCGGAGGTGTTTCGCCATTGGCGTGACGGGTACGCGGAGACGCTGGCGGAGCTTCTGGGCGTCGAGCCTTCGGAGATCGCGCGCCGGTTCGACGCGATGAGCGAAGCGGTGCGCGATCCGAATCGATTCACTTCGTGGCTCTTATTCGCGCTGCGTGCGAGGTAGACTGCGCGGCGTGAATATTCACGTTATCGGCGGCGGCCCGGGTGGGGTCTATTTCTCCATCCTCCGCATGCGCCGCGACCCTTCCACAGAGATTCACGTCTACGAGCGCAACGCGCGCGACGACACCTTTGGATGGGGCGTCGTGTTTTCCGAAGCGACGCTCGAGAATCTGCTCGAAGCGGATCCGCCGACGCTCGACGAGATCACGCGCGAGTACGCTACGTGGGACGAAGTCGACATTCACTACAAGGGTGAAGTCGTGCGGTCGGGAGGCCACGGTTTTTGCGGCATCGAGCGCAAGCGCCTCTTGCAGCTCCTCTACAACCGCGCCGAAGCGCTCGGCGTGCACTTACACTTCGGGGAAGAGGTCACCGATTTTGAGGCACACCGCTCCGCCGATCTGTTGATCGGTGCGGATGGCGTCAACAGTACGTTGCGCGAGGAGTACGCGGACCGCTTCAAGCCTTCGCTCACCTACGGCCGTGCGAAGTTCATCTGGTTCGGCACGACGTGTAAGTTCGAGGCGTTCACATTTTGGTGCGCTGAAAACGAGCACGGCTTTTTTACCGTGCACGCATACCAATACAACGACGAGAAGAGCACGTTCATCGTCGAGACCGACGAGGAGACGTGGCGCAACGCGAGCCTGGACGGAAGCACCGAACACGCCGTGCGTTACTTCGAGGAGCTGTTCAAGGACAAGCTCGGTGGGCATCCGTTGCTCACGAACAAGTCCGAGTGGATCAACTTCCGCCGCGTCAAAAACGAGCACTGGTATTTCGACAATGTCGTTTTGGTCGGTGACGCCGCGAGCACGGCGCATTTCTCGATCGGTTCCGGCACCAAGCTGGCGATGGAGGATGCGATCTGTCTCGACTGGGCGCTCGGCGAAGCGTCCTCGCAGGCCGAAGCGCTTGCGTGGTATCAGGAAGAGCGCATGTGGTTTACCGATCGCTTGCAGCTCATGGCCGAGGAGAGCCGAGTCTGGTACGAGGAGGTCAAGCGCCGCCGGCATCTCGACCCAAAGCAATTCGCGTACGCGATGATGACGCGCAACAAGCGCCTTGGGCACGACCAGCTCTATGTGCGCGACGAGGGCTACATCGAAGGCGTGAACGCTTGGTTTGCCGAGCGCGCGGGCGTGGGCCATCTCGACCCGGCGCCGCCGCCGATGTTTACGCCGTTCAAGATCGGCCCGCTCGAAGTTAAGAACCGCGTCGTCGTTTCGCCGATGTGTATGTACAGCGCGGACGACGGCACCGTGAACGACTGGCATCTCGTGCATCTCGGCAGCCGCGCGATTGGCGGCGCGGGGCTCGTGCTCACCGAGATGACGGACGTTTCGCGCGACGGCCGAATCACGCCGGGGTGTGCGGGCATGTACAAGCCGGAACACATCCCCGCGTGGAAACGCATCGTGGACTTTGTGCACCGGTGGAGCGACGCCAAGATCGGCATGCAGATCGCGCACGCCGGGCGCAAGGGCGCGACCAAGCTGATGTGGGACGGGATCGACCACCCGCTCGACGAGGGCGAGTGGCCGATCGTGGCGCCGTCGCCGCTGCCGTATCGTCCGCACAGCCAGGTGCCGCATGCGTTGGATCGCGCGGGGATGGATGCGATCCGCGACGACTTCGTACGCGCCGCCACGATGGCGGGCGAGGCCGGCTTTGATCTGATCGAAGTGCACATGGCGCACGGCTACCTGCTCGGAACGTTCCTGTCGCCGCTGACGAACCTGCGCGAAGACGAGTACGGCGGCGCGATCGAGAGCCGGATGCGTTTCCCGATGGAAGTGTTTGCGGCCGTGCGGGCGGCGTGGAGCGGCGCGATGTCGGTGCGGGTGAGCGCCATCGACTGGCACGAAGACGGCCAAACGATTGAGGACTCCATCGTGCTCGCGCGCGCTCTAAAAGCCGCGGGCTGCGACATCATCGACGTGTCTTCGGGGCACACCGACTTGAGCGAAGAGGCCGAGTATCGACGCTGCTATCAAGTTCCGTTCTCGGAGCAGATTCGGTTCGAGGCCGACATCGCCACGATCACGGTCGGTGCCATCTCGCGCCACGGCGAGATCAACGCGATCTTGGCGAGCGGGTGCGCCGACCTTTGCGCGCTGGCGCGTCCGCATCTTTTCAATCCGTACTTCGCACTGCATGCCGCGGCGGAGCAGCAACAGTCGGCGCGCTGGCCCGATCAGTACGGTCCGGCCCAACCGCTGCCGCGCGAGAAGCTGCGCTGGTTCGAGCGCGACAAAAAGAAAAAGCGCCGTCGCGTTCTCTAGGCTCTGCTTGAGAAAAGGCCGTGGCACCGAGAGGCCAGAGCCTAGCGCCCACACAGCGTCACGGTTTTTGTGATCGTTTGGCCGTCGCGGAGAAACGAAAGATCCACAGCGTCATCCACGGTGTGTTCGTGCAGCGCGATCTGTAAGTCGTGCCGCGTGACGAGCTTTCGGCCCGCGAGTTTCACCAAAACGTCGCCCGCATTGAGTCCGGCGGTATGTGCCGGCGTCGCGTTGCCGCTGGGGCTCTTGCCACGCGTCGCTTCGACGAGGAGGCCCTTGCTGTGAACGCGCGACTTCACACCGAGATACGGGCGCGTGAAGTGGATGCCGTTTTTCATGCGGGGCAGGAGCGGCGTGATCCGCGACATCGGAATGACAAACCCGAGGCCGGTGCTCTCGCCATACCGGGCATGATGTTTTTGCGTGCGGTACGAGTGTTTTTCGGTGTCGTCGATGTGCATGATCATGCCGATCAGACGACCGCGCGTATCGACGAGCGCGCCTCCCGCGTGCGCCACGCTGACGTGCGCGTCGGTGTGGATCGCATCGAATGCCGGATAGAGATCACGGAGCGCGCCGTGGCGCCCGATGATGCCGGCCGTGACCCGTTGCGGATGGCCGATCGCGATAGCGAACTGACCGCGGTTGGGTCGGGGCGCGATCGAAAGCGGCTTGCAATCTTTGGGCGTGTCCACTTTGAGCAATGCGAGTCGAAGGCGTGCGTCCCACGCGACAATCGTCGCTTCGGCTTGAGGCTTCGCGCCGAAACGAACGTGAATAGGCGTCGCCGCGCGCGCCGCCCCCGGTGTCACCAGCGACCGCGCACTGCAAAGCACAAAACCCGGCGCGACCACGATGCCGGACCCGGGCGGCAAGCCTTTCGCAAACACACCGACGACTGCGTGTCGCGCGCGCGCGGCCGCCTCTTCGACGACCAGCGTGAGTGCGTCGGCGACTCCGGTGCCGAGCTTGCGCGCGCGCGTGTTCGGGATGGACTTGTATTTTTCGCGGACGCGTTCGTACGGCAACACAACCGTCTCGCCGTTGCGCTCGCGCAACGCGATCCCCACGAGGCCTCCCTTGAGGTCGAACAGCGGTGCGCCCTTGGTGCCGAGATTGAGGCGCGTGCTGGCGCGCATCGTGCCGTCTTTGGCGATCGAAGAGATCGTGCCCCAACTGGCGCTCGGGTCGCCGAAGCCGTCGTTGCCCCAGATCGCCCCGACCAAAACGACCGGTGTTCCCGGCAGCGTGGCGTCGGTTGTGATCGCACGCGCGGAACGCGGCGTGGGGCGGGGCCGCTCCAAGGGTTCTAGCAGCGCGAAGCCAATCGCGTCCTTATGCTTGATCCGGACTTTCACCGGTCTGCTCCCGCCGGGATAGACCGCGAAAATTTCGCGCCGCCACTTCCGGTTCAAGGTCTCCTGTCCGGTGAGGATCGTTCCGGCGGCGTCGAGCACAACGCCGCTAAAGACCGACATCGTTCCGCGCGGGCCGCGTCCATCGGTCGCGTACATCGCGACGATCGTCGGGGACACGCGGCGGACCGTGCGTTGGAGTTCTTTCTCAAACGTGGTGAGTTCGCTCGCGAATGCGGTCGCCGCCAGAAGGAGAAAGGCGAGGGTTTTCACTCTTCGAGCCCCGCTTGCCGTCCCGCGTCGCAGAGCTCAACGACGCGTTCGATCGTCTCGCCACCGCGCGCCACTTTGACGACAACGAGTTCACCCGGTTCCAGCGTCTCCAGCGTGCTGCGGAGGCGCTTTAGGCTCGTGACCGTTTCGCCGTGGATCGCGAGTAACTCGTCGTGCTCTTGAAGGCCCGCGTCCGCTGCGCCGGTGCCGTCGAGAACGCGATCGACAAAAATCCCGCGCCCCGTCGAACGCCACCAGAAGCCGAGGTGCCCGTGCTCGCCCGCGCGCCGCGCACTCCGCTTCCCGAGAAGCGTGACCGGCGCCGCCGCGAGCTTTAAGCGCACGTTGCGGTTGCGTTTGCCCGTGCGCACTTGCAGGCGAATCACCGTCCCCTCCGGGAGCTTGCCGGCGATGTTGGCGAACTCCGCGGGGCTCGTGACCTTTTTGCCGTTCACTTTCAAAACGACGTCGCGACGCGCGAGTCCTTCTTTCTCCCCGGGCGATCCCGGGTCCACTCTGACGATGTAGGCGCCTTTGATGCGCGCGTCGAAACGAAGCCCGTGATAGCCGTAGGCGACATCACCTTTGTTCTTAATGATCTCCCGCAAAAACGTCCGGATTTGATCGATCGGAATCGCGTACCCGACACCGGTCCCCTTGCGGTCCTTGCGAAAACGACCAAGGCCGTTGATCCCGACTAAGTTGCCGAGCACATCAAAAAGCGGTCCGCCGCTGTTGCCCGGATTGATTTCGGCGTCGGTTTGAATCGCGTCGAGATAGAGGTAGCCGCGTTGGGACGCCGCGCGCCCCTTCCCGGTGATGATGCCCATGGTCACGATCGGTTTGCCATCGCGCGCGTGGCCATATGGGTTGCCGACGGCGAACGCGACGCTGCCCGGTTTGAGCCGCGCCATCTGCCCTTTGCGCCAGTCGCTGTGCGCGAACTTTTTTTTGCCGTGTAGTTGCAGCACGGCGATGTCGCCCTTCTTGACGCCGGATGCGGTGTCGCCAAACACGCTCGCGCGGTAGACGCCGTCATGGAGCGCGACGTCTAAGTAACCCGCGCCTTCGATGACGTGCACGTTCGTCAAAAAAAGCCCGCGCGATGAGATAACGACGCCACTCCCCATGCCCGCCAGCTTGAGCGCGACGCGGCCCGTGTTGATGTCAAGCTCCGCGCCGTAATTCGAAACGGCGCCCACCGTCGGCGTGACGCTCTCGATGAGTTCGGCGATGTCGGCTTGCAGCGCATCCACGCGCGCGATGGCATCTTCCCACTCGTCGGCGTGTGCCCCCAGTGCGCAACACAGCAAGACTCCAGCCACCAACCGCATTCGTCCACCTTAACGCAAAGGCGCGCGCGGCGGGTTATGCGCCGGCGGTGAGCGCCATCACATGGGCGCGCGCCGACTCCGCCAACCCATCCAAGTCGTACCCACCCTCAAGCACGCTCAGACACGGCCAGCGCATCAGGTCTTTCGTCATCTGCGCGAAGTGCTCCGCTTCGACTTCCATCCCGCCGAGCGGGTCGCGGGTGTGCGCGTCGAAGCCCGCGGAGATCAACACGACATCGGGCGCCCGTTCCTCCAGCCACGGAATGATCTCGTCTTGCACCAACGCGACGTACGCATCACCGCGTGTGCCGGCGGGGAGCGGCCGATTCAAGATGTTGCCCGCGCCGACTTCGGTCGCGCGGCCGGTGCCGGGGTAAAGCGGTGCCTGATGCACGCTCGCGTAGCCGACCGACGCGTCGTTAAAAAAGATGTCTTGGGTGCCGTTGCCGTGGTGGACGTCCCAGTCGAAAATCGCGACCCGGCGTCCGGCCGCCGCGAGCATGCGCGCCAAGATCGCCACGTTGTTAAACAGGCAAAACCCCATCGCGCGGCTCGGGGTGGCGTGATGCCCCGGGGGCCGAACGGCGGCGAAGCCATTGTCGACATGACCTTCTAACCAGGCCTCGCCCAGCGCCAACGCCGCCCCGGCCGCCCGCAGCGCCGCCTCCAGCGAGCCGGGCCCCACGACCGTGTCGTTGTCGAGCTGGCGTGCGCCATCCCGCAGCTGCCCGGCGATGTGGGGGGCGTGTGCGGGGTCGTGAGCTCGTGCGATCTCGTCGTAAGTCGCGTCTCTGGCAGGAATTCGAACCAAATCGAGGTCTTGGAGCGCGTCCAAGACAGCGCGCAGCCGCGCGGCGCGCTCGGGATGCCCGGGCCCTGTCTCGTGGTTGAAAAACAGGGAATCGGTGACCAGCGCCGTTTTCACAAAAGGAGCGTACCCGGCCCTTTCGTCACAGGAAACGCCGGGGTGGCGTCTTGATTGCGAATAACCGATCTTGGGGGATGGCGCATTGGCCCGCCCCGGGGACAATGCACAGCCAAACTTAGCGGCTAGGAGAGAAGATGAACCGGATAGCGTTATGGGGAGCGTTTTTGACGCTCTCAACCCTCGTATCGGCGCAGGAAGCGCCGATTACGCCCTGGACCAAGGTCAACAAGGGCATGGATGTGATCCAAAAGGGATTTTGGAGCACGATCGAAGACAAGAAACACACGAAGTTCTGGGTCGAGATTCCGCGCTCCCAGATCAACAAGCCGTTCCTGCTCGCCACCAGCATCAGCGGCGGCATGTCGCAGCGCGGCTGGCAGTGGAACGACTGGCTGCTCGTCTGGCAAGTTCACGGGAAGCGTCTTGTGCTCTTGGAGCGCGAAGTCGGCATCGTGGTCAGCAAGGGCGACTCCGCCAAGAAGCAAGCCATCAACGACACGTTTTCGCGCGATCGCTTGATCACGACCTATCCGATTCGTTCGATGGGTCCGAGCGGCGGCTACGTGATTGATGGTCGTTCGTTCTTTGCGTCCGGCGCGCCGACGTTTTTCGGCGGTGTAGGCCGCGCGAAGGATGTGGGGCTCGCCAGCTTCACCGGAACCAAGTCGTTCCCCGGCAACCTTGAGATCCGCTTGAAGATGCCGCGCGCCGGCAGCGGCAAGTACATCCAACTGAGCTATTCGATTAGCGGCCTCACGTCGCGCGGCTACAAGCCTCGCGTCGCCGACGACCGGATCGGTTACTTCGGTACGACGCTTAAGGACTTCAGCGACGACAACAAAGACGAGAAGCGCTACGTGCGCTACATCAACCGTTGGAAGTTGTTGCCGCAAAAGAGCGCGAAGATCGGCAAAGACGAGCTCGTCTCGCCGCAAGAGCCGATCATTTTCTACATCGAAAAGACCGTTCCGATGCACCTGCGTCGTGCGGTGCGCGAAGGCATCCTCGAATGGAACAAGGCGTTCGAGAAGTGCGGCTTCTACAACGCGGTCGAGGTGCGGCAGCAGACCGAAACCCAGTTCCAAAACCTCGACCCCGAAGACATCCGCTACAACTTCTTCCGCTGGATCTACTCTGAGCGCGCGTTTGCGATGGGCCCGAGCCGCGTCGATCCGCGCACCGGCGAAATCTTGGACGCCGACATCATCTTTGATGACGAGTACGTCCGCTACACGCTCAAAGAATACCGAATGGAGCTCAAGCAGATCCCCGTCGGCATGATTGGGCGTCGCGACGTTGAGATCTTAAAAAATCACCCGTTCGCGCGCTTGGGGATCATCGCCGCGCCGGACGAATTTGCTCATTCGGTTCCCGCGGACGCGGCTCGCCCCAACTGGAAACCGGGCACGAACCGCGCGTTTTGCAGTATCGGACAGGGCGTGCGCCATCAGCTCGGCTGCTGCGCACTGCACTTCAAGACGGCGCCCGAGAGCGACGGAGAAATTCCGCGAGAGCTCCTACAGCAGTTCGTCAAAGACACGGTGATGCACGAGGTCGGCCACACGCTCGGCCTGCGTCACAACTTCAAGGCGTCGAAGTTCCGCACGCTTTCTGAAATCAACTCCGCCGAGAAGCCGGGCGATATTGCCGGCTCGGTGATGGACTACAACCCGCTCATCGTGGCGCCGGAAGGCAAGCCGCAGGGCAACTACGCGATGACCACGATCGGCCCGTACGACTACTGGGCGATCGAGTACGGCTACACGACCGACGAGAAAGTGCTAGCGACCGTCGGCGACCGCGTGGCCGAAAAGGGTCTCGATTTCGCGACCGACGAAGACACGTGGTCGGACGATCCGTACGTGGCGCGTTGGGACATGAGTTCGGATCCGCTCGAGTTTGCCAAGGAACGTGTTGCGCTGATGAAGCGTCTGCGCAAGAACTTGGAAGCGCGCGCCGTCGACAAGGGCGAGCGTTACAACCGCTTGCGCCGCGCGATGAACCTACAGTTGTGGGAGGGTCGCAACGCCGCTGGCATCGCCACCCGTTTCATCGGCGGCGAACAGCTGCACCGCGATCACCGCGGCGACAAAAACGCGCGCGATCCGCTCGTGCCGGTGGACGCCGCCAAGCAGCGCGCCGCGCTCGAGTTCGTGTGCGAAGAGATTTTGAGCGGTCGTTACTTCGAGTTCGATCCGGCACTGATCCGCAAGCTCGCGCCGGATTTTTGGGGCGACGACTTCTTGTCGCTTCTGATCAACGGACACGGGTTCTCGTATTTGGACGCGGTCCGCAATGTTCAGGCACAGGCGTTGTTCTCGCTGACGGCGAGCTCGCGTCTCGGCCGTGTTCTCGACGCGCGTTACAAGGTGGCCGGCGATGCGGATCTCTTGACCGCGCCGGAAATCTTTGACGCGTTGGAGAAAACGATCTTTGGCGGCGCCGCCGAAGCGGTGAAGCGTGCGGATGCGACCAACCGCAACCCGGCCATCGACGACATGAAGCGCAACCTGCAGCGCGAGTATGTTTCGCACCTCATCTTCATGCTGCTCGAGGGTGAGATGTATTACCCCGCGCAGATCCAGACGTTGGTGCGTCACTACGTGAAGCGCCTCGCGGACTCGACGGGCACGCTGTCGATTGCCGCGCAGGATACGTACACCAAGGCGCACTTCGAAGAGTGCGCGACGCGCCTCAAGAAGGCGTTGGAAGCGTCTTACCGCCTCCGCTAATCCGCAGAGAAAAACATCACCGCCACCGGGGTCCCGTCGGGATCCCGGAGGCGGATGATGCGCGGCCCCCACGACGTGGCGACGGCCGGTTCGAGAGGGAGCGCGGCGGCTTTGCGAAACGCGGCCTCGTCCGGCGGCCGCACGCTGATCCAAACCCTTCCGTTGGGTGAGCCCAGCGCGAACGGTTCTTTTTCAGCGCGGTTGTCCAAGATTTCAATGGGCAGCCCGTAAAGCACAAATCGTGCGCCGCGGGCGCCGGTCCGGCCCCACGACGGGCCGGGTACGCCGCCCAAACCGGGCCCATAAAACGCGCACATCGCGTCGAAGCGGTCGGTGATCAGCGCGACGTTGCTGCTATCCACGTTGCCGTAAGCGTACACTTTCGTGCATGACGCGTTGGGCACTCCCTCTGGCCATTGCCGTAGTTGCGGTCCTGGGCTACTTCTTGATCAGCGACGACAACGGTGATCGTGCCGGGCGGCGCGACAACACCGGCGAGAGCGACGACCGCGCCAAGCGCACTCGCGCCGAGGACAACGGCAAGGGGGACAGCGTCGACGAAGCGATGGCGCAGCGTCTCGCGGACCTCATCAAAACGCACGGTGGTTTCCACAGCAAGGGGACGGTTACGTTGTTGCGACCGATCGCCGCGGGCGCCGGTCTAGCCGTCACGCTGGAAGGTCAGGTCGACGGCGCCGAGGGACCGATTTCGGTGGCCGGCGAGACCGACGCGTCCGGTGCGTTCGCACTTCCGCAGCTGCCGCGGATCGGATCGTTTACGTTGCGCATCGAAGGCGCACGCGTGCAAACGCTCGTGAAGGAAGGCGTGAAAGCGCCCAGCGGGGACACCCACGATTTCGGGGAGCTGTTTGTCGCGCGGTATTACTTCGTGAAGGGGCGCGTGTTGGGGGACAGTCGCTTGGCCGTTGCCGACGCCGACGTGGCGCTCACCGATCCGCCGAGCGGCAACGGGTTTAGCTTCATGCGCGCGTCGCAAGAAGTGGATCGCGACGATCCGATTTTGGCGAGCACGACGGCGGGCGCGGACGGATCGTTTTCGCTCAAGTTGAAAGAGCCCGGCATCTTCATCTTGCGCACGAGCGCCAAGGGTTGGGCGAACCACTACAAGCGTGACCTCGTGGTGGGCGGCGCGACCGACGTCACCGTCAACGTGGCGCTGACGCGCGGGTATCCGGTCGTGGGCTATGTCCTCGACGCCACGGGGCGCCCGACCCAGGCTGCCGTCACGCTGTACGCGGCCGGATGGGGGATGAGCGCGTGGCCGAAAGAAGTGCAGCGTGTCGATGGCGACGGTCGCTTTGAGTTTCGCGTCGAGCCGGGTGCGCGGCGCTACACGCTCAGCGTGGTTCCCGATGCGGGCGTCAACATGTCGCGCAACTTCCAGGTGCCGCTCAACGAGGATCTGATCTTGAAGCTGCCGGGCACCGGCACGGTCGTCGGACGCGTCATCGATGCGATGACCGGACAGCCGCTTGCGAAAGCCGACGTGTTGCTGGCGATCGGGAGCGGACGCATGCCCGATTTCTCCAAGGCGATCGTGACCGACGAGTTCGGCCGCTTCCGCGTCGGCGGCGTCGGCGCGGGCAAGCTGCAGTCGGTGTCGGTGCGCATCGAGGGTTACGCCGACATGCGCGCGGGCGCGTGGATGGGCACGGACCCGATCGTGTGGCAGCGCTTGCAGCAGCTGAGCCTGAGCCCGGACTCCGAGGTGTCGCTCGGCGACTTCCCGATGGCGAAGGGCAAGATCTTGTTCGGCATGGTGACCGACAAGGACTCGGGCGATCCGGTTCCCGGCGCGGACGTGCAGCTTTGGGACTTCATCATGGGCAACCGCTCGACGCGCGCGGACGAGAGCGGCATGTATCGCTTCGTCGGCGTGTCCGATCGCATCGCGTTGATTGTGGAACGCGACGGTTATGCGGCCATGCGCGATCGACCGTTCCCCGGCTTCCAGCTAGAAGGCGACAGTCCCGAGGTCCGGCGCGATGTCGAACTCACGCGCGGCGCCACCGTCAGCGGTGTCGTGAAAGACGAAAACGGCACCAAGCTCCGCGGCGTGCTCGTGCGTCTGCAACCGGCGCAGCAGGGCTGGGCCGCGATGATGTCGGCGATGAGCTTGCGCGATCTTTGGGGACACACCAATGAGAAAGGCGAGTACCGCATCGAGGGCGTGCCGCCGATCGCGATCAAGGTCGAGGCGACTGCGGAAGGTTTCGACAAGACGCAGACGAATTCGCGGACCGTCAAGCCGGGTGAAGTCGTCGAGAAGCTCGACGTCAAGATGCTCCCCGCCGCGAGTCTGCAAGGCGTGATCCGTTCGCGCGATGGCGGAGCGGTCGATGCCGCGCGCCTCACGATTGCGCGCGACCCCGGGGACAATCCGGCCGACGGCGCACGGTGGGCGGCACTCGGCGCCGGCACAACGGCGTTCTCCAACGAGAAGGGTCAGTTCACGGTCGGCAATGTGCCGGTCGGCAAGCTGTTGATCCGCGTTGAGAAAAAAGGGTTCGCGATCACGACGTATCGGCGCGAGGTCAAAGCGGGCGAGAGCGTCACCGACGTCCGGCTCGACCTGCCGCCCGCGTTCCAGATCAAGGGCAAGGTCGTGAACGAGAAGGGCGACCCGGTGGGCAACTGCTGGATTCGCGCGCGGCACACGGCGTCCCCGGATGGCGAACCCGTCGATCAACTGCTGGGCGCGCGCGTTACCGCCGACGGGACGTTTACGCTCGACGCGATGCCCGACGGCACCTACGAAATCGAAGTGCGGATCGGCAACTGGGGCGGCGCCAACGCGGTGCGTTACGAAAACCTCAAACGCCCCGGCGTCGCCGCGGGCACGATGGGTCTTGTCTTAGAAGTCAAAGTCGCGGAGGGGTAACGGACGCGCGAGACCGCGCCCGTGGCCCCCCGACCTCTGACAGACCCTAGCTAGTCCTTCGACTTCGGTTTGGGCTCGGGACTTGGCTGAGACCCCGGCTTAGTTTTCACTTGGGGCTTGGGTTTTGAGAGCTCGATGAGAGCCCATTTCTGAGGGGCGAACGTGAGTTGTGCCGGTGTGTACCCCATCAACAGGCGCCCGTGGGCGGTGACGTCTTTCGCGACAACCGGCCAGCCGAGCGTTGGCCGGCCGAACACGGCGACGGCGACGCGGACCGCGCGCTGCTTGGCGGTGAGCCCAAGCAGCTTGTGCGACAACACAAACTCCATCTGGCCACGCTTACCCGTCTGCATTGTGGTCGCGCGCCACCCTTCGGCTTTCAAAAACGCGTCGGAGTCGGGCTTGTATTTAAACGCGCGCTCGTTTTTCCACGCGGCGTCGTCCCGCCCATAGACCGCGGTGCCGAGGCGCGCCGAACTGTGAAGCGCGTAGATCTTTTTGCCGACGTGCGCGAAGACGGTGACGATGCCCGCCGTCGTTTGAAGGCCGAGGTAAACGTGCTTGTCGTCGTGACGCCAATAAAGGGCGTTTCCATCGCCGAGGTCGACGCGCGTGGCGCCGTCCCACTCCGGTTTTTGAAGCGTGCCGTCAAGCGTGGGCGCGTTCCCGCGCGCGATCGTGAGCCGTGTTTTGCTCTCGGCGCCCGCCAACCCCGCAACGATCAAGATGATCCCTATCCATCGAGCCATGTCGAACCTCCCGTCGGACCTTGTCGTCTTATTGCCGCTGGAGTTCGATCTGTTTCGCCGATTCCAACGGGAGATCAACACGCGGCAGCCCGGCGCCCGACGGCGCCGCGAAGGATCGGCGATGGAGACGACGCGCTACTTGCCGCCGAAGAAGCGGTCCATCACAGACTTGCTGCTGGGCCGTCCGGCACCCGCGGGGCGGATGCGGTCGCGCACCTTGTTCACTTCGGCCGCGAGCGTGTCGCCGCCGCGGCAGATGAACTCGGCAAGCGCTGCGAACTGCGCTTCGTCCACCCAGGAACCGTGGTCGGGACAAAAATCGATGATCACGCCGGAGACCGTGCCATACGCGCGCCGCGTCATGACCGTCGCGCAAACCGGGCACTTCTTATAGCGAACCGCATCCGGGAGCTTGCGCGTGAAGCGATCCTTAAACTCCTGCATCGCGGTTTCGACATCGACCGGGTCAACGGTCGCGCGGAGCTTATCGAGTACAGATTCCAGGCCGCGGGTGCCCGGAAAAAACGAACCGTGACACGTCGGGCACGACAGCGTTTGCGTGCCCTCCCAATCCTGGGTCGCTAACGGGTCGTTGCAGCGCGGACAGTCCGGGATCTCGGGACCTTGGGTCTCGCCACGGCGTCCCCTCGGTTTTCCCCCGCGCCCCGATTCGCAAATCGGGCACTGGTTCGGATCGGCTACGTCGTTGCCGCAACCCGCGCAAAATCCCATGAATCCTTGTCCTCCAGGCCGTTGCGACGAAACGCCACGACAGCCTGCTACGTACCAATTCGTCCCATCGACCCTCAACTTGAGGGACGGATGGTCCGATCCCAGGAAGGTGCGGTGTCTCGGACTGATACTCGTCTTCCACCTGCTGGGCCAAAACGCGCATGGCGAGGCGCATTCCGACGTTTTGGCGGAGGAACGCGCCTGGCGGGGCGTTTTGGAAGTTTCTTCCAAGTCGTTGCCGCCGCCGGGCGGCAAGGGCGGCGAGACCCAGACCGAACGTGTGGAGTTCTTGCTGACGACCAAGCCGCCACGTCGCACCGCGGGCTGGGCGAAGCTGACCTTTACGCAGCGCGAAACGACGGGCCACTACACGCTTACCGTAGACACCTCCGAGGGGACCGGCGAATCCGCGCGGACGACCAAGGGTCAGGGCGCGGGGCGTTTGCACGCCAAGATTGTTGGGTTCTTAGAGCCCAAGACGCGCGCGTACCGCCTAGCGGTCGCGGTCACCCCGGATCGGATCGTCGCGATGCAGACGTTGTCGGGGTTTGCCAAGGGTCGCTTTACGACGTGGCGTCATGTCGCCGGGCGTCGAGCGTTTCTCGCGAAATTTGATCACACCGGGACCGCGAGCGCGGACCTGTCGGTGATGGAAGGGGAGAAGACGTTTGTCGATCGAAAGGTGCGCTTGCGGCGCGACGTCACGGTGCGCTGGCGGATCGAGCGTATCGACCCGGTGTTGCGTGGGCGCGTCGTCGATCACAACGGCGCGCCGCTCGCGGGTGTCGAAGTGGTGGCGACCAACCGCACGCCACAACGGCGCGCGCAGGGGCTGCCGCCGTTGCGTAAAGAGGGCAGGACCGACGCCAACGGCGAGTACAAAATCGACGTGTGGTGGGGACATTGGAACGTCGCCGTCGCGGGCAAGCGCGAACGCGGGTTGGTGATGGCGGGCGCGCGCACAAGCAACACGGCGCACGTTCGCTTCGACCGCGTGGACCCCGTCCCGCTTACGGTGCCGGTGTACCGATTGGCCGCCCTTCCGACCGCGCACAAGTTGGTCCGACACTTCCAAGGCGATGTGGCCGCGTATCTTGCGTGGATCACGCCGCGCGTGCCGAAGGCGCGGCTCAGGGCTGCGCTAGCGCCACCAGCTAAGCGCTAGGTCGCGGCGGAGCTGGGTCGCAAGCTGGCGCAGGTCTTTGATCGCCACCTCGATGTCTTCGGGGCCGATCTCGGACGGCGGGCGCCAAAACCGCGGTCGCAAGATATAGACGATCGAGTTCTGCAACGAGAGTTCGATCAACCAGCGCAACCGCGTCTTGCGGTTGGCGAGTTCGATCGAACGCAGGAGTCGCTCGATATACGCGTTGTCGTTTTTGGTGAGCCGAAACATGAGCGCGGGCGCTTCGTTACTTTGTGGGTCGCCGCCGGTCGCTTGCACGATGCGAAAGACCTCAGCGCTTTCGAGCGCCAACGCCAGCGGCGAAATCGCATCGTCGAACCCGCGCTCGCGGCCGCGGCGCAGATCGTACACGCGGGCGATCGCTTGGTCGTCGCCTTCCAGCGCGCCGCACAGGTTGCACTCAAATAGCAGGTGGCCCTCGACGTCACGGCGCGTGACGTTGTGCGACCCGCACGTCTCACATGCCATGATCGTTCCACTCACCTTCAAACACGGTGACGGCGGGGCCGGTCTTATAGACGGGGCCGTGCCCATCCCACTCCAAGCGGAGCTGGCCGCCTAACACGATCGACGTCATCGAGGCGTCGGTCCGGCCGGTGAGAACGCCCGCGACGCAGACCGCGCACGCGCCGGTGCCGCATGCATGCGTCTCGCCGCTGCCGCGTTCCCACGTGCGTTGCCGGACGGTTGTTCGATCCACGACTTCGACAAACGACACATTCACTCGTTCGGGAAAGAGCTCGCTCGTTTCGAGCGCGGGGCCGACGTGCGCGACATCAAACGATGCGACATCGTCCACGTACAAGACGGCATGCGGGTTGCCCATCGACACACACGTCATGGCGAGCGAAACGCCGTCGACCTCGATCTCATGGTTGACGATGCGGTCGCCGGGCAACAACACGGGCAAGCTCGCCGGCGCAAGCTGGGGAGCGCCCATGTCGACGCGGACACCGCCCGCCACGATCTCGGCGGACTTTACGCCGGCGTCGGTCTCGATCCGCATCGGGTTGTTTTGCACGCGGCCGTTGTCGCGCGCGAGCACCGCCAAGCACCGAATGCCGTTCCCGCACATCTGCGCGCGGCTGCCGTCGGCGTTAAACATGATCATGCGCACGTCCGCGACCTCGGACGGGCCGAGCAATATGAGCCCGTCGCTGCCCACGCCGGTGCGCCGGTCGCTGACCGCCCGCGCCAGCGGAACCGGCTCGCCGATCTCTTGGTCAAAAAGATCGACGTACACGTAGTCGTTGCCAGCCCCGTGCATCTTGACGAATCGCATGAACGCGCATTATGGCGCATGAAGTGCCCCGATGCTCCGAATCCGACATATGGCACGATGGGGCGATGCGGATCGCGGTTTTTTCAGACGTTCACGGCAACGCAGCAGCACTCGCCGCCGTCCTGAGCGATATGGCCAACGACTCGTTTGACCAGATCGTATGCGGTGGTGACTACGCGCTGTTTGGCCCGCGCCCGGCCGAGGCGGTAGACATGGTGCGCGCGATCCCGAATGCGATCACGATCTTGGGGAATACGGACGGGTATCTGCAAACCCGGGACACAGAGATCCTTCGCTGGACGCGCGAGCGCCTCGGCAAAGAACGGTTGGCGTGGTTGGGCTCGCGCCCGTTCGCGTATCGAGTCGAAGGCCTAACGGTGGTGCACGCCTCGCCCACAGACGTCGAAAGAGTGCTGGCGATGGAAGGCGACCCGTTCGGCCACTACAGACAGTCCACGCCGGACGAGGCGCGCGAACTGCTAGGAGATGAACAGGCCGACCTGATCGTGCACGGCCACATCCACTATCCAGCGGCAGGCGAAGTGGACGGGCGCCGTGTAGCGTCGGTCGGTTCGGTCGGGTTTCCGTTCGACGGCGACCAGCGCGCGGCGTACGCAGTCTTAGACAACAAAAGCGGAAGCTGGCAAATCGAACATAGAAGAGTGGCGTACGACCACGAGTCGGTGATCCAAGATATTCACGACAAGGAGATGCCGCTCGCCGAGGAAATCGCACGCCGCATCGAGGCCGCGCGGGCGTTGCCGCTCCCAAGCCCACTCGCTGCCGACATGGTGGCTCTGAAGCATGTCATCGGCACAATCGTACGTTTGCCCAGGTCGGCGTGGAAGCAAACGCCAAGCGGCAAGCTCGACGTCTACGCGATGGCGGGTGATGTTTACGAGATCGCAGAGCTCGCTCCATTGCTAAGAAGCACTCGCTACGGTTTCGGGCCGAGCGCGGAGGAGATCGGTACAGGCGACTACTCGCGGTACGCGTATGCGCGGTTTGTGGGCGAGGTTCCGTTGCGGCGTACGGCCCCACTGCTCTGGGATCGTGTGACCGACAGTGATGGAATGAGACTCGTCGGTGACAGTGGCGGAACGGTAGGCAGAGTTACCGAAGCTGCTCTGTTCGACGGGTTGCACACACACGGGCAAGACGTGTGCTAGGCGAATCGACCCAACTCGACGTGGAGCTAATCTACGCCGTGCACCCCGCGGTGACGGTCGAGAGTCACGAGCGGCTCCTGGCGGCGTTTGTCAAGGTCTATCCGGCCCTCACCGTGCAAACGCTCACGCCGGACTTGGACGAACATCGACAGTACTACGCGTTTCACGGGAGTCGACTCGAAGGATCTGCGTCCGCAGGAAAAACGGCCGCGAGCTTTCGTGATGTGAAACCGCAAATCACCCGCGAACTTCAGATCCGCGTGATGTTTCAGCGAATGCGCAAAGACGTCCGAACGCTAAGGGCAGTCTTTCTAGATCTCGTCAGCGCGGAGAATGCGCTCGCTGTTGCGCCGCAAGAGAGCCATGAGCCACTGTTTAGTGAGCACTCCGGCAGGGGGGTGGTCGTCTACCGGCGGATATCGACCTCCGCGAAGGATCTGTTTGAAATGGAAGATCGGGGAGCGCGTATTGGCGGATGCCTCGTGAAGGACATTGTCATGCAAGACATGGGTCGCAGCCCGGGTGCCCGCCTCGTCGGGGATGGCGAAGTGCGAGTGATCTTTCGAGTCCTCGGCCGCCGCCACGCCTAGGGAGAAATCGAGATCCTTCAGGTCGTCGTGCGAGACACTCAGAAACACGGATCAAGGGAGTAACCCGATGGATGAGCCGTGGATTCTGGCCCACTATTGTGACGATTGCTGGGAGCCCGAAGAAGCCCACAAGACCCTGAACAGCATGAGCCCCGGTCGCACCGGACTCGTCGCGTGCCTCAAGCTCCCCGATCGAGATCCCAAACGCGCGATCATGCTGACCGAGGAAGACTTCAAGGAGCCCGTTCCCAGCCACCCTCCAAAGGATGCGTTTATCTGGGTGATGTACGAAGGGCCCGCGCCAACCCAATCGATGTTGCTCGATCTCTACGGGAACGATCCCGAGGACTACACGTAGTCACGGGATCACCCGCCACGGCGGAGTGACCGGTCGTGCGCTAAACTCCGTGTGTGAATCAGCACCTCGATACGGCGGTGTGTCTTCGGTGCCTCCGGCCCGTGGAGGGCACCAGGCACTACTGTGCCGAGTGCGGGGCCGCAACCGGCGCGCACACGCTGTACCTTCCGTTCGAAGGAGTGCCGGCCGAAGCCGATTTCTTGGCTCGATGGTGGAAGCGCTGCGGAGACAAAAAGCTCGGATGGGGCAAACGCGCCCTCCTGTTTTTGCCATTCGTTCTGTTTCCGGTCGTGCTGATCGTTTGGCTGCTCGCGTGGACGTGGAGTCGGCTAAGCGGCCAGAACGCGCCGACATGATGCGCCCGTGCCCGTCAGCGTCCTCTACTACCGGACGCGGCAGCGCCCGCAACCCACCGCCGACATGAACGCGCTTAGAGTTGCGTGGCGTTCGTCGTTGTGGCGCGGCCATCGCACGCCTGAGTTGTCGCGCCCGCACACGGGGCGGAGTTGCGCTTAGAATCGGACTGCGTGGAGATGATCGATGTGATTTCGACAGACTGCGTGCCGGCGCGGCAGCGCGTCCGATTGACGTAGTTCGGTTTTGAGTGAGATCAAGTGAAACAAGTGTCGGCCGAGCTCGGAGACGTTTTGGTTGCGGCGTATGAGAGTCCACTCGATGCTGAGCACCACCGTGGCGTGCTGATTCGGTACGGTATAGGCGCGACCGTCCACGAGGAAGGCATCTCGGCCTTTGATGATTCCGGGCTGTTCTCCGCTCGCCGATTTTGCATGCGAGTGCCGTCCGATGATGCAGCGCGGGCGACGACGATCCTGGAGGCAGAGCCGCGGATTTTGTGTGAGGAGCCGCAGGCACGTGTTGCGTTGCGCACGGCGTTCGTTGGGCTGGGGATTCCTCCGGTCCAGCTTTGTGCCTGGTTTCTGATCGGGCGACTCGCCCGGCGATGGCCGAAGCTTTCGCCCGACGATCGCAAGAGGACCGTGCAGGCGGCCGTGTTGAGTATGTCGCTACCGCTCATCGTGCTCACCTGCGTGCTGTACTTTGGATGATTCGATTGCGTGCGTCTTTGTAGATACGGAGCCGACGCTCAGGCCGGATCAGCCGAAGCATCCGGCCAAGACGGGTACGGAAGGATTACATAAACGATGGAATCGCTAGCTGGGGTTGTCTTCGTGGTCGCCTGGTGCGCGCTGGTCCGCCACTGGCTCCGGGATCCGAGCACGTGGCGCCGCGGAATGATTCTGTTGGCAGTTGGTCTCGGGTGTGTCGCGGCTTCATCCGCAACCATGGTCGCCACGACCGTGGTCTTGTCGATGGAGATTGGACCAGCGGTCGTTCTGGCTGGGCTTCTCTGCATGGCCGGCGTGGCACTTGGCGGGTGGTGGTTCATCCGGCGGGAGACGCGAGTGCCAGGGCTCATCGTTCTGGGAGCGGTCTTCGCGGGGGCAGTTTGGATTTACATCGGCTCGATCCTCGACTCGGGCGCCGATGCGCCGGAGGAAGTGAGCGTCACCTTTGGGTCGGCACGGCTCCGAGAGATGGTTCGCGATCCAGCGCGAAAATGCGTCCGGGTTGAAGGAGAGCTGTTTGACTGCGAGGTCAGGACGTGAAGGTGGAGAAGCGCACGCGGAGCAAATCGTTCGCAAGCTCTAGAGTTGTTCGAGTGCTCGCGGTCGCATTCCTGGGCTTCGCGCTCGTGATTGCGGGGCTTGGATCGATCATCGATATGCCTCTACAGGATGTGTTTGTGCGGATCGGCTCGGTCTGCGCTGACGCCACGGTGGCCGCCAAGCTCGATCGATCCGTTGTTGCGTCAGCACGACTCGGCGCTGCTAAGCTGAGTCCATGGCGCGCGTGAAGAGCTTTCTTTCGATGGTCGTGATTGCGGTTGTGGTCATCATCGTCTTCCAAAACGTTCAGAGCGTGGAGACCACCGTGCTGTTTTGGACGGCTCGGATGCCGCGCGTTGTTTTGCTCCTGGCCGTGGGCGGCGTTGGGGCCCTCGTCGGCTACATCGCCGGCGTCCGCCGTGGAAAACGTCAAAAACCGGCGAAGTAACCGCTGCTTTGTTCGGGCCGGCACAGACCGGCGTATACTGCCCGCCCATGCGATTTGACGGCCGGGGCGACGATGAACTGCGCCCGATCCAGTTCGAGCGAAAGTTCAACGACTCTCCTGCGGGGTCTGTCCTTGTCTCCTACGGGCGGACGCGCATTTTGTGCACCGCGTGTGTGGAAGACGGCGTCCCGCACTGGCTCAACAATCAAGGCAAGGGTTGGGTCACTGCCGAATACGGGATGCTGCCGGGTTCGACCAATTCGCGCAAGCCGCGCGCGGATCGCACGGGCAAAACGGATTCGCGCGCACTTGAAATCTCGCGCTTGATCGGGCGCGCGATGCGCGCCATCGTCGATCTCAAAAAGATCCGCGAGAAAACGATCTGGCTCGACTGCGACGTCTTGCAAGCCGACGGCGGCACGCGCACCGCGGCCATCTCCGGCGCGTACGTCGCGTTGTGCGACGCGCTCCACTCCACCAAGCTCAAAGCGTGGCCGCTCACCACCAGCATCGCGGCCGTGTCGGTCGGCATGCTCGAAGGACGCGCGCTGCTCGACCTCGACTATCGCGAAGACTCGCGCGCCGACGTCGATCTCAACGTCGTCATGACCGGCGAAAACAAGTTCATCGAGCTCCAAGGCACCGCCGAGTCCGATCCGTTTGACGACGCGGCACTAGAAGACATGCTGCGCCTCGCGCGCTTGGGCATCGCGTCCATCACGATGAAGCAGCAGATGGCTCTCGAAGCGTGATCCTGGTCGGCTCAAAAAACTCGCACAAGCTCTTGGAGGTGCGGGAAATTTTGGACCCGCTCGGCATCCGGGCTGTGATCGCGGTCAACTTGCCCGATGTCGAGGAGGACGGCGACACGTTCGCGGCCAACGCCGCCAAAAAAGCCAAGATCTTCGCGTCGTTTTTGCGTGCGCCGTGTCTTGCGGACGATTCGGGCCTCGTTGTGCCCGCGCTTGGCGGCGAGCCCGGCATCTATTCCGCGCGTTACGCCGGCGAGCCCGGCGACGACCGAGAAATCACGGACCAAAAAAACCTCGAGAAGGTGTTGGCGCGAATCCAGGAAGAGGGGCTGCACGAGCCCGAAGCGTATTTCCAGTGCAGCTTAGCCATCGCGATTCCCGGGGCCACCGAGAGAGTCGTCGTCGCGACCGAAGGACGTGTCCACGGCCGCATCGTGGCGACGCCGCGCGGTGAGAACGGATTCGGGTACGACCCGATCTTTTTCCATCCCGAGAGCGGATGCACGCTTGCCGAACTGTCCGCCGATCAAAAGAACGCGCTCTCGCATCGCGGCGTCGCTTTGCGCGCGCTGGCCGAGCAATTGGCGGATCCGGCCATCCGAACTCAGATCGAACCGGAATAGAGCCGGAATAGCGGGGCCGAATAGGGGCGTCATCTGGGGTCGCCTCTATAATCCGCGCACTCCATGCGTCTGAGTCATCTACGGAATTTCTGCATCATCGCGCACGTGGACCATGGCAAGTCCACGCTCGCCGATCGGCTCCTCCTCGCCACCGGTGTTGTGACGGAGCGCGATTTCCGCAACCAGGTGCTCGACACCATGGACTTAGAGCGCGAGCGCGGGATCACGATTAAGGCCAGCGCTGTGCAGATGCCGGTCCAAGATCTGACGGTCAACCTGATCGATACGCCGGGCCACGTCGACTTCAACTACGAGGTTTCACGTGCGCTCCACGCGTGCGAGGGGGCCTTGCTGCTGGTGGATTGCGCGCAGGGCGTGCAGGCCCAAACCGTGGCGAACGCGTACCTGGCCGTCGAGGCCAACCTCGAGATCATCCCCGTCCTGAACAAGATCGACCTGCCGGGCGCGCGCCCCGACGTCGTGGCGGAAGAGCTCGCCGCGGTCTTGGGCATCGACCCGGTCGGCATGCTGACCGTTTCGGCAAAAACCGGCGAAGGCGTCAGCGAGATCCTCCAAGCGATCGTCGATCAGGTTCCGCCGCCCGAGGGCGATCCCGAAGCTCCGGTGCGCGCGCTGATCTACGACGCGACCTATGACGATTACCGCGGCGTGATCGTGTACGTGCGCGTGCTCGACGGCGAGCTCAAGCGCGGGATGAAGATTAAGTTCTTGTCCAGCGGCCGCGAGTACGACGTCAACGAAGTCGGCGCGTTCAAGCCGCTGATGCAGAAAGCAGACCGCATCGAGGCGGGGAGTGTGGGCTACGTCGTCGCCGCCCTCAAGACGTTGGATCACGTGAAGATCGGCGACACGATCGCGCCGGCCAAAAACGAAACGGTCGAGATGATCCCCGGTTTTGAGGATCCGAAGCCGCTTGTTTTTTGCGGCATCTATCCGAGTTCGTCCCAAGACTTCGACGAACTGCGCAAATCAATCGAGAAGCTGCAGCTCAACGACGCGTCGTTTACGTTTCACCCCGAGTCGAGCGAAGCGCTCGGGTTCGGATTCCGCTGCGGGTTTCTGGGGCTGCTCCACATGGAGGTCATCCAGGAGCGGTTGGAGCGCGAAGCGGGCGTCGAGATCATTCAGACCGCGCCGAACGTGACGTACGAGGTCAAAAAGACCAACGGCGACATCATCATGGTGGAGCGCCCCGCCGAACTGCCGGACCCGGCGCACATCGACGAATTGCGCGAACCGACGGTGCGCGCGTCGATGATTACGCCGCCCGAATCGATCGGTCCGCTGATGACGCTCGTGAACGACCGCCGTGGCTCGTTTGTGCGGCAGGAGTACCTGAGCCAGACGCGCACGATTTTGGTGTGCGACATTCCGCTCGCCGAAATGGTGTTCGATTTCTACGACCTCGTGAAGTCCGCGACGCGCGGGTACGGCACGATGGATTACGAGCTCACCGGGTTTGTCAAAGCCGACCTGGTCAAGTTGCGCTTGCTCGTCGGTGGCACCGAGGTCGATGCGCTCAGCGTCATTTGCCACCGGTCGATCGCCCAGCGGCGCGGACGCGAGATCATCCGCGCCCTCCAGAAGACGATTCCGCGTCAGATGTTTGAGATCGCGCTCCAGACTGCGATCGGCGGCAAGATCATCGCCCGCGAATCGATTCGAGCGCTTCGCAAAAACGTTACGGCCAAGTGCTACGGCGGCGACGTAACTAGAAAGAGAAAGCTGCTCGAGAAACAAAAGGCCGGTAAGAAACGCATGCGGCAGGTCGGCAACGTGTCGATCCCGCAGGAAGCGTTTTTGTCCGTCCTCGGTCGCGGCGAGGAGAAAAAGAAGAAGTGAGTGCCAAAGCCGGAACGTCCTCGAGTTTTTTTAGAGACAACATCGAGGCGTTCGCCGTCGCGATTGCGATGGCGTTGGTCATTCGCCACTTCTGTCTCGAAGCGTTTCGCATCCCGACCGGTTCGATGCGGCCGACCTTGCTCGGCGACGAGCGTCTCGCCGGGCTCCACGGCGACCGCATCTTGGTCGATAAGTTCGTCTACATGCGCCGCGACCCGCGTCGTTTCGAAGTCGTTGTGTTTCGCTATCCGCTCAACGCGACCAAAAACTTCATCAAACGCATGATCGGGCTTCCGGGCGAGTGGCTGCGCATTGCGGGCGGCGACATCTGGACGAGCCGCGACGAAGGCAAGACGTGGAAGATCGCGCGCAAACCGGCGGGCGCGCGCGAACAACTGCTGATCCCGTACTACCCGCGCCCAGCCCATCAACCCGATTCGTTTCAGGGCTTAGAAAACTGGGAGTCCGGCGCGGGTTGGACCGTCCGCGAAAAAGAAGCGACGTTTCGCGTGGACGCGAGCGACGCCGCCACCGAGCTCAAGTTCAAGCGGCAGATCCTGAGCTACGAAAAGGTCGACACCGGCGGCCACTCCAACCTTTCGTCCGGCGCCGTGGGTGACGTGTCCGTGGCGTTCGACATCGATGTTGAGCGCGCGGGGGAGTTGGTCGTGGCGATCACCGAGAACGGCGTGACTCACGAGTTGCGGCTCGGCGCGGACAAGAGCGTGGCGATCGTCGGCGGCGAGAAGCCGCACACCGTGGATCTCGATTTCAAGTTGGTCGCGGGCGAGTCCGTTTCGGTCATGTTTGCCAACGTCGACGATGAACTTGTCGTTGAACTCGACGGCGATACGCGCACGATTGAGTTTCCGCACTCACCGATCGAACCGCCGTCCGACATCGAGTGGTCCGATGCGGCCGGTAGCGCGAATGGCATCAAGCTCGTCGCGCGCGGCGTCAAAGCAACCATCGAAGACATAAAAATCGCGCGCGATGTTTCGTATGACTCGCGCGGGCGTCGCGGGCATTGGGCTATTCCTGAGGGCCACTTTTTTGTGCTCGGCGACAACACGGGATCCAGCAAAGACAGCCGCGAGTGGTACATCGCCAGCGCCAAGCTCAAGGACGGAACGATGATCCGATGGGAGGCGGGGCGCGACGCGAGTGAGCCCAACGTTCCGCCGAATCCGATCGCGATTCCGTACGACGACGAGGAGCTCGTGACCGTGTTTCGCGACGTGAACGGCGTCACGCGTCGGTTCAAGGCCGGCGAGGTCGAAGACGACGATTCCGGCGTCGAGTACCCGTTTGTGCCGCGGAGCCATCTGATCGGACGAGCGTTCGCCGTTTTTTGGCCGATCTATGTCCCGCCGGCGTACACCGGGCCGACCCGGGTCAAGCTCATCCGCTGACTTATGCACACCGGCGAGTCGTCGCCGCCCCCGAATCTGCGCGACCGCTCGCGTCTTGAGCGCGTGAATTCGCACGGCCGAACGGACCCCGCCTCCGGCTAACGCTTTTTGCACGAGTGGATTAGGGCGACGTGCGCTCACGCTCGACGCTTGGCCGCCGCCGGTGTGTGGCTCGCTTTACACGTCGTAAACCGAGGCTGCTCGGTTTTCCACGAGTTATCCACATGTGACGGTTTTGCCGCGACGCTGCGTAGAATGCCGCGAGTGAGTTTGTTTCAAGCGCAAGAACTCGTGAAGGTCTATCGCCGTCGCCGGGCCGTGGATGGCGCGTCGTTTCGGGTGGAGCGGGGTGAGATCGTCGGGCTCTTGGGCCCCAACGGCGCCGGCAAAACCACGATCTTTAAGATGTCGATGGGGATGGTGCGGCCCGACGGCGGTTCGGTCCATTTGGACGACCGTGACATCACCAAGCTCCCGATGTTTCAGCGCGCGCGGGTCGGGATGGGCTACCTCGCGCAGGAGCCGTCGATTTTTCGGCGCCTCAACGTCGAACAAAACCTAATCGCCGTCGCGGAGACCCTGCCGATCTCGCGGGCCGAGCGCAAACAGCGGATCGAAAGTGCGCTGTCCGGCCTCGAGCTGACGGACCTGCGCAAGCGGAGTGCACAAGTCCTATCCGGCGGCGAGCGGCGTCGGCTCGAGATTGCGCGTTCGCTCCTGACCGAGCCCCGTCTTCTGCTGCTCGACGAGCCGTTCGCCGGCGTCGACCCGATCGCGGTGGCCGATATCCAAGACATCGTGGCGGGGTTAAAGGATCGGGGTATCAGCGTGCTTTTGACCGACCACAACGTCCGCGAGACGCTCGCGATCACCGACCGCAGCTACATCATCGTCGAGGGGCGGATTTTGCGGGATGGCCCGTCCGCCGAACTGGTCGAGGACCCGATCGTGCGCAAGGTCTACTTGGGCGAACGTTTCCAGATGTAGCGGCCCGGGCGGGCCGGGATGGGACGTCGGTGCGTCCCGTTCAGAGGCTTGAGGCTTGCGCTGCGTGAGAGAATACGCAGCCATGAACTTCGTCGTCTGCCTCAAACGCGTGCCGGACTCGGCGGCCAAAATCAAGGTCGCGGCCGATGGCAAATCGATCGAAACGAGCGGCGTTGACCACGTGATTTCGCCGTACGACGAGATCGCGTTGGAGCGCGCCCTTCAACTTCGCGAAGAGCACGGCGGCGAAGTCACGGTGCTCTGTCTCGGGTTGCCCGAAGCGAGCAAAGAGATTCGCCAAGCGCTCGCGATGGGTGCCGACAAAGCGATCCACTTAAAAGACGGCGGTGGATCGCGCGGCCCGTTCGAGATTGCCAAAGCGCTTGCCGAAGTTCTCGGTTCGATCGAGGCCGACCTCGTGCTGTTTGGCAAACAGTCGATCGATGCGGACAACGGCGCGGTTGGGATCATGACCGCGCAGCTGCTCGGTCGCCCCGTCATCTCGCTGGTCACCAAGCTCGAGATCGCGGACGGCAAGGTGTTGGCGCACCGCGAGTCGGATGCGGGCACCGAAGTCGTCGAGGCGTCGTTGCCCGCGGTCGTGACCGCGCAGCGTGGCCTTGCCGAGCCGCGCTACCCGTCGATCAAGGGCATCATGCAAGCGAAGAAAAAGCCGATCGATGAGCGCGATGCGCCCGCGTCCGAGGGTTCGATGGCGTTGGATTCGATCGTTCCGCCGCCGGAGCGTCAGGGCGGCCGCATCGTCGGCGAAGGCGTGGACGCCGTGGCGGAGTTAGTTCGTTTGCTGCGGCAGGAAGCGAAGGTGCTTTGATGGCTTCGGTTTGCGTTTTTGTCGAGACGGCCAAGGGCAAGCTCAAGAAGTCCGCGGCGGAAGTGTTGGGCGAGGCCAAACGCTTGGCCGGGGGCGGCGACGTCGATGCCGTGCTGATTGGCCACGGTGTGAGCGGTTTAGCGGATGACGTGGCGGCGCTCGGCGCGAGCCGTGTGCTTGTCACGGATGACGACGCGTTCGGCCATTTCAGCGTCGATGGATTCGGTGCGGCGTTGAGCAAAGCCGTGGCGACCTCATCGCCGCGCGTGTTGCTCGTTGCGGCGTCAGTTGTCGGCAAGGACCTCGCGCCGGCGGTTGCCGCGTCGACCGGCAGTGCGCTTTTGGCGGACGTGACCGCGGTTGCGCTCAACGATGCGAGTGTGACGGCGACCAAACCGATCTTTGCGGGCAAGGCGATCGCTAACGTGTCGGGCAACACGCCGATGGTCGTGGTGACTTTGCGTCCGAACGTGTTTGAGCCGGCGACGGCGAGCGACGGGGCAGCGGCAAACGTCGAGAGCGTGGACGCGGGCGTGTCCAAGGCCGACCTGCGCACGATTGTGAAAGAGATCTTGGCGCTGGCGAGCGAGAAGCTCGATCTCACCGAAGCCGACATCATCGTAAGCGGCGGTCGTGGGCTGAAGGGGCCGGAGAACTGGCACCTCATCGAGAACTTGGCCGAGGCCGTGGGCGGCGTGTGCGGGGCGAGTCGCGCCGTCGTCGACGCCGGGTGGCGGCCGCATGACGAGCAGGTCGGGCAGACGGGCAAGACCGTGAGTCCCAAGCTGTACTTCGCGATCGCGATTTCCGGCGCCATTCAACACCTTGCCGGCATGAACACGTCGAAATGCATCGTTGCGATCAACACCGACGCCGAGGCTCCGATCTTTAAGGTCGCGGACTTCGGCATCGTCGGGGACGCGTTCGAGGTCGTGCCCGTCCTCACCGAAGAGCTCAAAAAGCTCCGCGAGTAATGGCCTCCTGACCCCCGTGGTGGAGCCAGCGCTGCACCTGGCGGGTGGATGCAAGTGCGGGCCCAGCCATGGATGCAGCCATGGACCTAGCGGCGGGCGAGTTACGGGGTGTAACCCGGCGGATGCTACGAACCGGGGACAAGCGTATCGAACTCGATACGTTTCGCCGCCGATCCGGCGATGAATGGACTGTGGTACACGAGTTGCGCTTATGGATGGCATGAATCGCTACCGCTACGTTGCTCACTTCGGGTTGATCGCCTTGGCTACCGTTTTGGCCACCGTTTTGGGCGCTGTTTTGGGAATCGGATGCGGCGCGGGCGCGGGTGGCCACGACGGGGTCGTACGCACGGCCGACGGCGCGGTCGTCGGCGTCCAATACGACCAGGAGACCGGCGACCCGGTCGGGCTGGAGCGCCACCGCCGCTGGTCGGATCGCGTGGGACAGGGAGCGCAGCCGCATGGCGACGTCGCCTTCGAAAACCTCGCTGCGCTCGGATACACAACGGTGCTCAGCGTGGATGGGGCGGTGCCGGCTGTGGACGCCGCGAAAAAGCACGGCCTGCGCTACGTTCACATTCCGATCGGGTACGACGGTGTTCCGGACGACGCGGCCGCGCGCATCATTGCCGCGGTGGAGCGTTCGGCTGGACCGGTGTATATCCATTGCCACCACGGACGACATCGCGGTCCGGCTGCCGCGATGGTGGCGCGTATTACGGTGGACAAAATCTCCAACGACGATGCGGTTGCGAGCATGAAACTGAGCGGCACGAGTCCGAAGTACGAGGGGCTATACCGCGACATCGCGCAGTTCGTGGGTGTCAGCGCGGCCGCCAAAAACGCGGTGCCCGCAACGCTGCCGTCGACGGTTTTGCCCAAGGGCATCCAGGCCAACATGGTCGGCGTGGACCGGAGTTACACCTACCTCACCCAGTCCCGCGCCAACGACTGGAAGGGCGTGCCCGACAGTCCGGACGTTTCGACTCCGCACGAGGCGCGCATGCTGTGGGAGCACTTCCGCGAACTACGGCGCGAGCCCAAAGCAAAGGCCCATGGCGCAAGCTTCATCGGCTTCGCAAAAGATTCGGAAAAAAGCGCCATAGCCCTAGAAAAAGCACTAAGGGCTAACAACGAAGCAGCAACGGAACTGGCATTCAGCCAGGTAAAAAACAGCTGCAACGCGTGCCACAAACAGTTCCGCAACTAACCAAAAAAGACCACAACCCAAGCCCCTTATCCACAACCCCCCCAAAGCGGGACCAGGTCCCGCTTGTGGCGCGCATATATTGTTTTTGGTTCTTGGGTTATGGGATTTGGCTGCGGGATTTTCTGCGCACATGAGGGGGGTGTTTTTTGGGTTTTCCACAAAAGTGCGCCAGGTACGAGGGTGTGTGAGTTCGCACCTGGCGCGGAAGCCGCTTCTCGTTGCGGCGTTCTCGTTTTTGAGCTCTCGTTACTGAGCTCTCGTTACTGGGCTCTCGTTACTGGGGCGGTGTAAGAGGCGGGGACGGGTCGATCAGCGGTTCGTCCACCGGGGGCTGTGTGTCGCCGGACCAGTCGTTGGGGGCGACGAGCCCGAAGTCGCCGTTGTGCGAGAACGCGGTCACGCGGTAGCGCGGGAAAAACGCCCCGAACTCCTCAAGCGGGAACACCATCAAGATCCCGTCTTTCGAGATCACAGCGCGCGCGTTGCTCTCGACTTCGGTCGCTACGTTGCCGCTGACCGATGTGACCCTAAACGACCACCCGGTGAGCGGGTTGTAGTTCGCGGTGTACCAACGATCCGTGTCGCGGAAAAAGTCGTTATCGAACGGGGCCATCGGCAAAAAATTCTGATTGAACGCGATGGAATCAAACACGAACGCGTACTGCAGTGTCCGCGAGCCGCTTAACGGGATGTCGCCGTCGGTGCGGAAAAACCCGATCGCGTACTCGTCGCGAAAGTTCGAGCGGTGGATGGTCGGCTCCAAGACGACCGCGTCGGGGTCCGCAAGAAAGCTCGGAGGGTCTAGGCCTTCGAAGAGAATTTGGAAGGCGGAGAGCGTCAAGACAACTTGGGTCCACGCGCTTTGCACGATGTCGGTCCCTGGAAGCGAAGGAACCTTGTCGGGGACTTCGGTCGAGCTGTGCATCGTGGGCACGCCACTTGGTCCGGTGACCACCGCGCCGCGCACAAGGTCGCCGGCGCCGGTCGCGATCTCCTCCGCGATGGCGCCCATCGTGCCGGCGCCGACCATGCTGCCCGGGCCGCAGATGTTGTTCACCGTGAGCGTCTGGCTCTGCGACGAAGCGGTTTGGTCCTCTTCGCCGACGTAAAACGTCTTGAGTCGAATCGTTGCGACGTCAAAGTCGCAGCGCGTCACACGAATCGTGATGACCTTCGTCGTTTCCGACGGTTCGATGATGCCGGAAGCCGGGTCGGCAACGATCACGCCGTCGTCGTTGTCGAACTTAAACGCATAGCGCGTGGGCGTCTCGCCCTGAAAACTCAAGATGACAGCGCCAACCGTTTGGGGGAGTGGCTTGTCGGGGTCGCAGCAAAACGCGGCGAGGGTACTGGCGGCGGTGGCGACGGCGTTCTCGCCAATCGGCGGTCGTAACTGCAACGGCTCGTCGACGCCAAGGTCGCTGGATCCGAGGCAGCCACCGGCGCAAAGCAGCGCGATGGCCCCGTAGCGGCGTAACACGTGGGATGAAAAAAACATTCGAAACTCCAATGACGAAAAGGGAAGGCAGGGACATAGGGGCGCGCGGTCGTAACCAACGCGTCTACACCCAAGAACCGCGGCGCCGCGTCGAACCGGACAGGGCGCGACAAGAAAAAAGCGTCGGAACATTCCGACGCGGCGGGTGTCCGGAACCACCGACCGATGCCGTTCTTGCGTGTAGGCGCGTGGCTGCGCTTGCACGGCAGCCACGCCTAGCCGTAGAGTTGCCGCAGGCGGAAAGCATGAATCGCGACGAGTCACAGCCGGGAATCGAAGATCTGTTCGATCGTTATCTCGACGCATGCCTTCGCGGCGACGACATCGAGGAGCCGCGCGCGTTCGCAGCGCGGTACGGCATCACCGATCGTGTTGTGTTGGACCGGCTCGAGGCGCTGCGCATCGCGGCGCGGGGGCGAGTGCGCGCGCGCCAGCGCCGCGCGGCGCAAGATCTTCCGTTCGATCGGCTCGGCGAGTTTCGGCTGATCCGTCGTCTCGGTGCCGGCGGGATGGGCACGGTTTACGAAGCTGTGCAGGAGTCGCTCGGACGACGCGTGGCGCTCAAGGTGATCCGCGCGGAGTTGGCGACGTCACCCGGAATCGCGGAGCGTTTTGAACGCGAGGCGCTCGCCATTGCGAAGCTAGGCCATCCCAACATCGTGGAGGTGTACGCACTCGGCGAAGACGACGGCGTGCGGTACATGGCGATGGAGCTTTTGACGGGCGAGAGTCTCGAGGTGCGACTGCAGTCGTCAGCGGCGGCGCCGCTACCGGTGAACCAACTGCTGACGTGGACCGCGACGCTCGCACGCGCCCTGCATCATGCACACCAGCACGGCGTGGTTCATCGCGACGTGAAACCGTCCAACATTCACATTGCACCGGACGACCGCGTGCTGCTGCTCGACTTCGGCATTGCGCGGGACACGCAAACGGTTCAGGGCACGTTGACGCGCACGTTCGCCGGCTCGCCGCTGTACGCGGCGCCGGAACAAGTCATGGGTCAGCCGATCGATGGGCGGGCTGACGTGTACGGCTTAGGGATCACGCTCTACCGCGCGTTGACCGGGCGCGTTCCGTTCGAAGGCGGCGCCTTGGATCAGGTGATCGCGCGTGCGCTCACGGAGATCGCGCTTGCCCCCCGCAAGCTCAACGCTTCGATTCCGCGCGACCTCGAAACCGTCGTGCTCAAAGCGATCGAAAAGGAACCGGGCCGCCGGTACGCGTCGGCCGCGCAGTTCGCGGACGACCTCGACGCGGTGCTGGAAAATCGGCCGACGTTGGCGCGACCGCCGGGGCGCGTGCGCCGCGTTGCCCAGTGGGCGCAGCGTCGTCCCGCGTTGGCGACCGGCCTGGTGGCATCGGTCCTGGTCGTTGCGGGCGCCTTACTCTATTTCGAGTCGGAGCGCCGCGACGAGCGGGACCGCCGCGCGCAACAAGCCGTCCAGAAAATGGCCGAGGCGCTGCAACGGATCGAAGCGTACGCCGCGCAACGCGAGCGCACGGGGGTGGAGCGCGTGGAGCTCAAGCGTTTGCAGCAGGCGATGGAGTCGGTCGGATTTACGCGCGAGAATGAGCGCCGCCTCGACGCGTTGGAAGAGCGGTACACCGACCATCAGCGACAGCGCGACACGGCGTATCACGAAGTGCTCGAGCTGATTCGCGCGGCTCAGGAGTGGGATCCCGCGGTGGCCGGCGTTGAAGCCGCGAAGGCCGCGATTCATTTCGAGCGCTACCGCGAGGCGCTAACGGCGCGGGATCGCACGGGTCAAGAGTACTACGAGGCGCTGGTGAATCGACACGATCGCACGGGTCAGTTCGCGCGCACCGTGGCCAAACCGGAGTGGACCAGGGTTCGTGTCGAGCCGGCGGACGCGGCGCTTTATCTGTTTCGCTTTGCGCGTCATGCCGACGTCGCTGAGGGAGGGAGCCAGCGGCTTGTTCCGGTTCCGTTTCGCGACGGCGCGGCCGCGATTTCTTACGGCGCGCGTTGCCTCCGCGTTGTGAGTCCGGTCGGTGATTTAGAGCACGGCGATCTGATCGTGTCGCTGCAGGGGCAAGCGGTGGATGAGCGCATGCTCGTCGCTCGCGGGCGGGCGCCGGTTCAACGATTGGATCGCTTGCTTCGCGTCGGCGACGTCGACCTTCCGAGTCCGTTGGACGTGTCGGAGCGAACCGAAGATGTCGAGATCGAGTTCGAGCGTGGGGCGCGGCGTTACGTCGTGAAAAGTAAGAGCCTGGCGACGCTCGGCGTGACGTTGATGACGGCGGCCGAGTGCGCATCGGCAGGCAACGTGACGGCGCGCGTGCTGCGTGACGAGACGTGGCACGACATCGAGTTGCCGGCCGGTGCTGTTGTGCGACCGACCGCGCAGCCGTTACTCGGATGGCGACATGCGCGCATGGACGGGACGGCGTGGGATGTTCCCAAGGGTGCGTACTTGCTCGTGGCGCGGCGCGACGGGTACGAGGACCTTCGCTATACGTTTACTGGCGGCAGTTCGCAGACGACGCCGCTCCTGCAGATGGTGCGGCGCGGAGCAACGCCGAGAAATTTCGTGCATGTTCCCGCGCGCGACAACCTGCCCGCGTTTCAGATCATGGAGCGCGAGGTGAACTGCGGCGACTACTTGGAGTTTTTGCAGGACGCGGCGACGCGTGCACGCTTGGCACGCGCGACAGAACCCGAGCTGGTTCCGCGCGACGGCTCGAATCGCAATGCCGGAGGCTATTGGTCGTACGACCCGGCTCAGCCGGTCGCGATCGCTGCGCCCTGGACCAAGGCGTGGCCGATTCTCGGTGTGAGTTGGCGCGACGCGAAGGCATATGCGGCGTGGGCCACGCAACGTGCGCGTTTGCGCGGGGAGAGGGCGACCTTTGATTTGCCGACGCGTCAGGAGTGGATGGTCGCGGCGGCGTCGGGCTTTGGCTGGGAGTACGCCTGGGGCCGCACGTTTCGGCCGCGTTGGTGCAACGGCTGTCGCTCGCGCAGCCACGCATTTCCCGAGCCATCGTTTCGCTACGCTGTGGACGAATCTGCCTACGGCGTCTTTGATGCGACCGGCAACGCGTCCGAGTGGCTTGCCGACTTCGAGGACGAGACGCGCGGCATTCGCGTTCTCGCCGGCGGAAACTGGGGCACCAGTAGCCCCGCGTCCTTTCACCTCTTCGGTGCTGGGTTTGGCGAAACGCGCGTAGTCGGGTCGTTTGGATTTCGACTTGTGAGGCGGCCGTGACGGAGCCCAACCTGGCGTCGTTGCTCGAGCTGTTTGACGCGGAGCTTCGTACGTTTGTTCGCTATCGCGCCGGGCGGCTCTTGCGTTATGAAACCGCGGACGATCTAGTATCGGGTGTCCACATCCGTGTCTTGGAGCGTGGCGCCGGGTTCGACTATCGCGGCGACGACGCGTTCGTCGGTTGGCTGCGTACCGTCGCGAAGTCGTACTTGGCGGATCGTGTCGGCTACTGGACGGCGTTGCGCCGCAAACCGACCGCGCTGTTGCGACTCACGGGCATCGGCTCCGACACCGGCGCGCCGGGCATCGAGCCGGTTGCCGATGCGACGGGGCCGATCACCTTTGCGCAGCGCCGCGAACGGCTGGACGTGGCGGTCCGCGCGCTGGACCTGTTGCTGCCGCGCGACCGCCGCATCGTCTTGTTGCTCCGCGAGGGCTATACGGCAACCGACCTCGCCAACCAGTTCGAACTGAGCCAAGCCGCAGCAGAAAAAGCCCGAACCAGAGCCCTCGACAGATTCCGCAGAGCCTACGAACTGCTCAACGAGTAGGTGACCAAGCGCGAGTCGGCGAGCCGTGAAGAGTCGAGACCGAAGCGGGACCACGACGCGGGACCAGGTCCCACCCGTGGCGCGCATAAATCGTTTGTGGAGCTTGAGATAGAGAAGTTGAGTGCGGGATCGCGCCCGCACTCGCGCTTATCCGGCGCGAATCGCGCGCGGCACGCATCGCGAGCCCATATCGGCGCAGAAACAACGGCCAACAGGCCCCAACCCCACAAAAAACTAAACAAGTTCTCCACATCGGCAACCAAGCGGGACCAGGTCCCGCTTGTGGCGCGTATAGGTTGTTTTGGGGGCTTGGGTTATGTGATTTGGGTGCGGGAGTTTTCGCGCATGCGCCCGCTCTTTTGCGCCTGGTTGCGCCCGTGGCCGCGCCTGGGGGATAATCCACGCTGGGCGTAGCGTGTTACCGGAAAAGCCAAGCCATTCTGCTTCGAGCGAGGAGCTGTACGACCTCTACATCGACGCGTGTCTCGAGGGCGGCGCGGTGGAGTCGCCGGATGCGTTCTGTGCGCGCCACGGCGTGGGCGACCCGCGCGTCGTTGAGCAGTTACGGCAGCTTCACGAGGCATCGACTCGTCGCGCCGTACCGCAACCGCAACCACGCGTTCCGTTCACCCGCCTCGGCGAGTTCCGGCTCGTGCGCCCGCTCGACGAGGGCGGCATGGGCGTCGTCTACGAAGCCGTCCAGGAGTCGTTAGGCCGCCGCGTCGCCCTCAAACTCGTGCGGCCCGAATACGCGTCGTCCGAGCAGGTCGATAAGCGCTTTCGCCGCGAAGCGCTCGCGATCGGCAAGCTCCGCCACCCCAACATCGTCGACGTGTTCGGCTCCGGCGAAGACAACGGCGTGCGCTACATCGCGATGGAGTTGCTCACCGGCGAAACATTGGAGCAACGGCTGGAGCGACGGCGCGCGCGGGACGAAACCGTTCCGATGCGACAGTTGCTTGAGTGGTTCGTCGCGTTGGCGCGCGCCCTCCAGCACGCGCACGACGCAGGCATCGTGCACCGCGACGTGAAGCCGAGCAACATCCACATCACGCCCGACGACAGGCCGCTGCTACTGGACTTCGGGATCGCACGCGATACACGCGCGCAGACCGGAACGTTGACGCGCACGTTCGCAGGATCCGCCCACTACGCGGCGCCCGAACAGATCATGGGGCGCGACGACGTCGATGGCCGCGTCGACGTGTACGCGCTCGGCGTGTCGCTGTATCGCGCGCTGACCGGCCGCGTTCCGTTCGAGGGCGGCAGCTTGGACGGCGTCGTGAAGCGCGTGTTGTCCGACGACCCGCTGGCGCCGCGCCGCCTCAACCCGGCCGTGTCGCGGGACCTCGAGACGGTCATCCTCAAAGCCATCGAACGCGAGAGCGCGCGCCGCTACCGAACGGCCGCCGCGTTCGCGGACGACATGCTGGCGGTGCTCGAAGATCGCCCGGTCCAAGCCCGCCGCGCGTCGTGGCGGACGCGGGCGACGCGATGGTGTCGCCGCCACCGCGCCGCGGCGACCGCGATCGCAACCGGCGTCGTCATGTTGATCGCCTCACTCGTCTACGTGCGCGTGCAACGGCACCGCGACATGCGCGGCCTTCTGCAAGACGCGCAAAACGAAATCACGACGTACCGCGAACGCCGCGAAGCCACGCGCTTACAGCAAGTCGAGCTCGCGCAACTGCAGCGCGATATGACGCGCGTAGGGTTCGCCGGCGCGAAAGAAAGGCGCCTCAACGAGCTGGAGCGTGGCGCCGAACAGTTCCGGCGTTCGCGCGAACGCATCTATCACGCCGTGTTGGACACGATTCGCAACGCCGAAGCGCTCGGCGCGTCGCCACGTACAGCCAACGGATTGCGCGCCCAGCTCTACATGGAGCGTTGGGACGAAGCAAAGGCGGCGGGCGATACGGTCGCCGAGGAGCACTACGCGTTGTTGGTCCGTCGTTGGGACGACGAAAAACGATTCGCGGACAAGTTGGGCGGCGTGCACACGCTTGAGATTCGGATCACGCAAAGCGACGCGGAAATCTATCTGTTCCGTTGCGTGTTGCAGTCCGACATCGAGCCGAATGGCGAGCCGCGTCTCGTCTACGTTCCGTTCCGCGGCGCAACGCCCGTCGTCCCCTACGGCACGCATGCGCTGCGCGTGCTGCGTGATTTCGAATCGATGCGTGAGGACGACCTCATCGTCGAGCTCAACGGTTACGGCTTAGAAGACGTGTGGTTCGTGGACGAAGCGCGCGCGCCCGTGCGGCGCGGCGACCGTTTCGTGCGCGCCGGCGACGAGGACTACCCCACACCGTTCGTCGGGGATCGCCAAGACGACATCGAATTCGAGTTCGAACGCGACGGACAACCGCTACTCGTGCGCGGCAAGACACTCGCCGCGCTCGGCGTGACGTTGGCAACACCGATGGCGCTTGCCAAGCGAGGCGGGATGCGGGCGACCGTCGTGCGCGCCGGCAAGAAACTTACGATGACGCTGCCGAGTGATGTTCCGACGCGGCCGACCGCGCGACCGTTCCTGGCGTGGGCGCAAGCCCGCGTGACCGGCGCGAAGGCCGAGGTGGAGAAGGGCCACTATGTCGTGGTCGCGAAGAAGCGAGGCTACGTCACGTTGCGCGCACTCAGCCGTCCGGGAATGCGTCGCACGCCGCCGATGACGATGGTGCGCCGCGCGGACGCACACGACGGGTTTGTGCACGTGCCGCGCACGTTCAAACAAGCCCCGTTTTGGATCATGGAGCGCGAAGTCTCGATCGCGGAGTACCTCGAGTTTCTCCGCGACCCAGAAGTCCGGCGCGCCATCGACGCCTCCCAAGACGCGATCTACTTCCCGCGATTTTCGCGCAACACCAAGCCCGGCGGATACCTGCCCTACCGGGCGGGCGAACCGATCGAGCTGCCGTTTACGTGGGCGCCCGATTGGCCCGCCCTCGGCGTCTCATGGCATGACGCGCAGGCGTTCGCCGCGTGGAAAACCCGCCGTGCCCGTGCGGCTGGACGCGCGGTGACGTACCAACTGCCGACGTACGATCAGTGGATGCTGGCGACGGGCGGCGTAACCGGTTGGGACTACCCGTGGGGCGAATCGTTCCGGCCGCGTTACTGCAACGGATGTCGATCGCATCAGCACGCGTTCGCGGAACCGTCGCTGCAATACCCCGTGGACGAAACCGTGTACGGGCTCTTCGATTGCACCGGCAACGTGTCGGAATGGCTGCTGGAGTACTACGACAAGACGCGCGACCTCCGGCGGTTGGGAGGCGGCAACTGGGGAGCGACGCAACCGATCAGTTTCAGGATCAATGGAAGTGGCGGCGACCCCAACGGGGCAACGGGCACGTACGGGTTTCGGCTCGTGGCGCTGGAGGCGAAATGAGCCGGCGACTTCCCGAGCTGCTTGACGAACATCGAAGCGACCTCCATCGCTACCTGCAGCGTCGCGCGGGGCGATTGCTGCGTTACGAGAGCAGCGAGGATCTCGTGCAGGGCGTGCACCTGCGCGCCATCGAGCGCGGGAAAGGATTCGAGTACAGGAACCGCGAAGCGTTTCTCAAGTGGCTGCACACGGTCGCCAACAGCTACCTCGTCGATCGAGTTGCGTATTGGACCGCGCTGCGACGTCGCCCCGGACTGCTCCTGCGGCTGACGGCGCAGGCCTCGACGCCCTTCCCCGGCGCCGTCGCCGAGCCGCCGACCAAAAACACCGGACCGATCACGTTTGCCCAGCGGCGCGAGCAAGTGGACGCGGCGATCCGCGCGCTCGACTTGTTGATGCCGCGCGACCGGCGCATCGTCTTGCTCAAACGCGAAGGGATGTCGATCGAAGAGATCGGGAAGCGCGTTGACCTCAACTACAACGCCGCCGAACGCGCCCACGCGCGCGCGGTCGAACGCTACCGGAAAGCCTTTCGACTCTGCGGCGGCGAACTCTAGTGCCGTAAGAACGCCCACCGCACCGACCGCGCGCAGCTCTGCCGCCGACGGTCTCGTCACCAATTTCACGTCGAACGCCGACGTGGGCGCGTCCAGGGATCGAACTTCGACGAAGCGGTATCGACGAGAGACCACAAGCAAGCGGCACAAGGCTCCTGCGGATGACGCGGCCGTTCGCCGCGGCTGTTTCTGAGATAGGGTCTAGCGCAACGCGGACTTAAGCCACGCTGCGAACTCGGTCGGGCGCAGGAAGCCGACGTGGCGCGCGATCTCGGCCCCGCGGTTGTCCACGATGACGTACGTCGGCGTCCCGTCCACGCGATACTTCACCGTGTCCGCCTCGCCCTGCTTGAATCCGATCTTGGCGCAGACGAAGCGCTTGGTGAGTTGGAACACTTCGCGATCGCGCATGGTCATCGTGTTCATCGCGTGGCAATGCGGACAGGTCCGCTGCGTGAAATCGAGCAGAACGCGGTTCGGCGTCTGATCCTTGGCGGCAATCTCGATCGCGTAGTCGGCGCCTTTGCCGACGATCCAATCGACCTTTTTGTCGGCGGCGATCTTGGGTCGCATGGGATCGAGGTTGCGCGCGCGTTCGGCGGGATCTTGTCGCGCCTTGTAGATCTTTTCGAAGTACTGGCGCTCGGTTTCTTTTGCCGGCGTGACGCTGAGCGTGAGCTTACGCCCGGCCGCGTCGATCCCCTTCACCTCGACCGTCCATTTCTGGTCGGCGCTCCACGACGGGAAGATCATCTTGCGCGTCGCGTCGCGGCTGAGCATCTGTTCGCGCGGAACCGAGGCCGCACGAACCACCCAACTGTCACCGGTCGAGAATTGACCGTCGCTGTCGTCGTCGATGACCGCGATCCGGAACTCCCCGTCGCCGAGTTTGAGGGAACCCTCGCGCCACCCGTCACGCTCCAACATGACATGCTTCGGCGGCGCGGCTTTGCTGCCGGGCAAGACGAAGTAGACAACGCACGGATACGTCTCCTTCTCGTTTTTGCCGGCGATCTTGTAGGGCAACTCCAAGGACACGCCCAAGAACTCGATCAGTTTGGACTCGTTCGTCCACAGCGTGCGAATACGTGCGGGAATCGGATCGCCATCGTTGGTCAGATCGAGGTCGCGGTTCTTGTCCAAGTACAAGAGATCGTGATAGAGCGCGCCTTTGGACTTGTCGAGCGCGCCGTAAAACGGAACGCCTTCGGTCTCGCCGAGCGCGACGCGGAAAAACGCCGGGTCGTCGCAGGCAAACTTCGGGACCTCGAACAAAAAGCGCGGCACGGCCATCTCGACCGCCATGCGACGCGGGCTTGAGTACCCCAGGCGAACCTTCTCCGTGGGGCTCGCGCTCTTGAGCTCGACGACGATCTCAGCGGGCTCGGCGGGCTCCGCGATCGCCTCCTCGCCCTCGGCGAGCGCACGCTGACCCAATCCGGGAATGGTCAAAACAACGAGACTGAGCCAAAAATGCCACTGACGCATGGGGATCTCCTGAACCTGGCTCTGCCTGAGAATGGGCCTGCATGCGGTTCGCCTCGGTGAGGCGGCCCATGTTCAGACGGAGCCTAATGATCTTACTCTCCTTTTCCAAACGCAGCCCGGCGTCCCCCCTCAAGGGCAGAATCGCTGAGTGACGTCGATTCCGAAGGCCTCCCTCCCGCTCGGCGAGGTGATCGAGCGCCTCCGCTCCGATCCGCGCTACGCCGAAAACGTCGTTACTTGGCGGACATTTCCCGCCAAGGAGCCGGTGTGGACGGACTATCCGGATTGGGTGCACAACGACTTAAAGCGCACGTTACAAGACTATCGATTTGAGCGCCTGTACACCCATCAGCGCCAGGCCGCGGATCTGGCGCATGCGGGCAAGCACGCCTGCGTGGTGACGCCGACGGCGTCCGGGAAGACGCTTTGCTACAACCTGCCCGTTTTGGACGCCATGGTGCGGAAGACGGGCGCGCGCGCGTTGTATCTGTTTCCGACCAAGGCGCTGTCGCAGGACCAAGTCGCTGAGGTCAACGCGATTGTCGAGCGGCTACCCCAAGGGATCGCGGCGTACACGTATGACGGGGACACGCCGTCTTCTACGCGCGCCGTGTTGCGGCAAACCGGCGAAATCATCGTCACCAACCCGTACATGCTCCATTCGGGCATCCTGCCCAACCACGTCAAGTGGACGGACCTGTTCCAAGGGCTCCAATACATCGTCGTGGACGAACTGCACGCGTACCGGGGCGTGTTTGGGAGCCACGTCGCCAACGTCTTTCGCCGTTTGCGGCGGATCGCGCGCCACTACGGCGCGGACCCGGTATTTCTTACGTGCTCCGCGACGATTCGCAATCCGGCCGAGCACGCCAAAGCGCTCTTGGGCGTAGACGTCGAACTGGTCACGGAGTCCGGCGCGCCGCGTGGCGAGAAGCACTTCGCGCTTTACAACCCGCCGGTTGTCAACCGCGCTCTCGGGTTGCGGGCGAACGCGCTCGAAGAAGTGCGGCGCGTCTCGTCGCTGTTTGCGGGCGGTGCGGTGCAGTCGATTTACTTCGTGCGCTCGCGTCAGATGGTCGAGGTGTTGACGAAATATCTCAAGGACCGCAACAAGGAGCGCGGGTTTCCGACCGAGTCGATCTGTGCTTATCGCGGCGGGTACCTGCCGAAGTTGCGCCGGACCATCGAGCGCGGCCTACGCGAAGGGGACATTCACGAAGTGGTGTCTACCAATGCGCTGGAGTTGGGCGTCGATATCGGGTCGCTCGACGTGGCCGTGTTGACGGGTTATCCGGGGACGATTGCATCGATGATGCAGCAGGCGGGGCGTGCTGGACGGCGCAACTCGATGAGCCTGGCGATCATGGTGTGTCGCTCCACAGCACTCGATCAGTACGTGGCGACGCATCCCGAGTACGTGTTGGAGCGTCCGCAGGAAGGCGCGGTCATCGACGCGGACAACCTGATCATTTTTGTGAACCACCTGAAGTGTGCGGCGTTTGAGCTGCCGTTCGACGAAGGCGTGTTGTTTGGCGACAACCCGATCACGACCGACGTGCTGGATTATCTCGCGCGCGAGGCGCGCATCCTGCACAAGGCGGGCGGGCGCTACCACTGGATGGCGGAAGCGTATCCGGCCGAAGACATCAGCTTGTCGGCGGCCGACATCGATTATTTCGTCGTGATCGACGAGGACAAAAACATCGTCATGGCGGAGGTGGATCGACCCGACGCGATGACGCAGATTCATGAGGGCGCGATCTACGGGTTCCAGGGGGAGCAGTTCCTGATCACGCGGTTGGAGTACGAAGATCGCCGCGCGTACGCCAAGCGCATCAATCCGGACTACTTCACGGAAGTCGAGGTCGACACCGACGTGCGTGTGATCCACGCGGATGCGGAAACGACGGGTCCCGGCTACCGCCTGTGGCGCGGTGAGGTCGGCGTCAAGACGATCGCGACGGTGTTTAAGAAGATCAAGTTTTACACGCGCGAAAACGTCGGTGCGGGAGATATCGAGCTGCCCGCCGAAGAGATGGACACCACGGCCGTGTGGATGCTGATGGATCAACCCGTCGCCTTGGAACTGGGCCTCACGGATCCGCGGTTCGCGGGCGGCTGGAGCGGCGTCGGCTATTTGTTGCAGCACCTGTTGCCGGTCTACCTCGGTTGCAGCGTCGGCGACGTGCGGAAAAAGAGCGAGATCAAGAGCGCGGAGTTTGATTGTCCGTCGCTCTTCTTGGTCGATAACGTTCCGGGTGGCGTGGGGCTGGCGGAAAAGATCTTCGAACTGTGGCCCAAGCTCATGCACAGCGCGCGTGAGATGTTGGATTCGTGCGCGTGCGCTGCCGGTTGTCCGGCGTGCATTGGGCCGGCGCGGCATGTCGGATCGGTGGGCAAGGAAGTCGCCCGCCGCATACTAAAACGATGCTCCGCTCCCTAGCACTCTTGGTGAGCGGCTTCGTCGCCGCGTATCTGCCGCTGATGATGCGGTGGCCGGACCTTCCCGTGTGGGTACCGCTCGCGTTACTCGTGCTTGGGTTGGCCGGCGCGATCACGTGCACGTTTAAGAAGCGCGGCGAGCCCGGGCGGTGGCGTCTCCCCGTCACGGTGATCCTCGGTTTGGCCGTCGCGTTCCATGTCGTTTGGTTAGTCAGCCTGTCGTCTTATGGTTCGCCCGCGTTCTCAGCGCCGGCGGTCGGGGCGACGGCGCCCGACGTGGTCGGTGTGCGCGTGCGCGACGGAGCGCCGTTTCAGTTGGCTGCACAGCGCGAGTACGAAACGCTACTCGTGTTTTTTCGCGGTCCATGGTGACCGTACTGCGTACGCGAGCTCGTGGAGCTCGCCGACAAACGGGATGCCTGGGCGCGGCTCGGTGTGCGCGTCATCGCGTTCTGCATCGATGACCCCGACGACCTCAAAGAGCTCCAAGACGAGCTTGGCTTCGGCGTGACCTTGATCGCCGATCCCACGGCCGCGGCCACCAAGGCGTTTGGGATGCTCGATCCCAAGCCGTTTCCGGACCGCATCCAGGCGCGGGCGGGCCTGTTTTGGTTGAACACGAGCCGGGAGGTGCGGGCCCGCTGGCTGCCGGACCGCTATCGCGCCCGCCCCGATCTCGACGAGGTCCGGGCCACGGTGCGTGCGGGGCTGGAGTAGCGCCAGTGCCGGTCGGAGCGGGCGACCCACGGCCATGCCATTTCCCGGCGGCTTGGGGTTTTTGGGGCGGGTTCGTGGGCGTGGGCGGCCTTCGACGCGCTTCGACAGGATCTTGTAGGGCGCGCGTCATGACCCCCAAGGGGTAGTGGTCGCGCCCGCTAACCTGTTGATCCGCCCATGCTTACGTCGAGCCGGGTGCACGCAGGGCGTCCCCGCGATCCGTAGGATGACCGCGGGATGCGGCTCCACGAAAAACTCCGTCGAATAGCGGCCCCGGCCGCGGTCCGGGTGGCCAAGCCGGCGGTCGCGGTGGCGTTGCCTGGAGCGCACACCGACAGCGTGTTGGGCAAGGTTTGGGTCCGTCGCGTGGCGCTCCCGTTGACCCATCGCCATGGACGGTTCACGCTGGCGGAGATCGCCGCGCAGTCTCTTGCGCCGTTAGCCGAGATCGCGCGGGACCCAAATCTTTTACAGTTCGACTGGAAGCGGGCGATCTTTTTTGACACCGAGACCACATCGCTCGGCGGCGGCGTCGGGACGTATGTGTTTTTGCTTGGTGCGGCGTATTTCGAAAAGGATGCGTTTGTCGTCGAGCAGTTTTTTTTGGACGACGTCACTGAAGAGCGCGCGCTGCTTCACATGATCAACGAGCGCTTCGCGCGGTTCGACGTTGCCGTTTCGTTTCACGGGAAGCATTTCGATGCGCCGCGGTTGACCGGTCGTCTTGTGTTTCATCGGATGAAACTGGCGTTGCCCGCTTCACACCTCGACCTTTGCGTCGTGGGTCGGAGCCTGTATCGCGGCGCATTCGAGAACTGCCGCTTGCAGACGTTCGAGAAAGAAATCGTTGGATTTGAGCGGCAAGACGACTTGCCGGGAGCGGATTGTCCGCGCGCGTTCTTCGATCACTTGCAAGGCGATAGCACGCTGATCCCGCGCGTGTTCGAACACAACCTCTACGATGTTTTGACCATGCCCGCTGTGGCGCACCGGTTTGCGCAGTCGGTCGCGGAGCCGGACCACCCGGTTGTGCGCGCCAACCTTGGTTCGTTTTACGAGTCGGTGGGCCGGCAGCGTGAGGCGCGTGAAAACTACGAAGAGGCGCTGCTTGGATTGCGCACGACCAACCATGCGCACCTACCGCGCGCTCTGGAGAGGTTGGCGTTGCTGGAGCGCCGGGCGGGGCGTCACGCCGTCTCGGCACAACTGCTGCTGGAGCGGTGCGCCATCCACCCCCACGCGCTCCAACCGCTGGAAGATCTGGCCAAGTACTACGAACACCGTGCGCGTGATCTGTCCATGGCGCTGGCGACGACGATGGACGCGCGCTCGCGGCTGCTCACCGGGAAGATCGAAGTCGATCGTCACACCCGCGCGCGTCACCTCGCAGCCTTGGACCACCGTCGACAGCGTCTGGAGCGGCGTGACGATGCGTGAGTTGTTTTTGTGCGGCTGCAAGGGCAGCGAAGTGAGAAGGTTTGGGATACCCTTACGGGCTCATGACGGCGAATGATTCCGAATCGCTCACGCGCTTTCTAAGCGAGTTCCGCATCTACCCGCAGGGCTTGGACCCGGAGTCCTTGGCGCAGCGAACGGGGTTGGATCCTGCAGACCTTTTACCTCTGCGCCGCCGCTTGGAGGAAGACGGGTTTGGGTTCGCGGAAGACTACGAGGGGCGCTGGGTCCTCGAGACGCATCCCAATCGTTTGTACGGCTACTGGGTGCAGGCGGGGTTGCGCTGCGACCGCCTCGGCTGCCAGGTGTATTACAAGGACGAGGTCGCGTCGACGCAAGACATCGCGTTCGAGTTGATGGTCGAAGGGCGTCCGCACGGCACGCTCGTCGTCGCCGAACATCAGACCGGTGGGCGTGGGCGACAGGATCGAGCGTGGCACTCGACGCCGCACGAGTGCTTGCTGTTTTCGCTCCTACTCGACTTGGAGCCCCCGGAAACGTTTGCGTCGGTTCTGACGATCGCGACGGCGACCGCATTGGCGCGTTCGATTCAAGACATTGCAGGTGTGCCCGCGCGCATCAAGTTCCCTAACGATATTTTGGTGCGCGGCAAAAAGGTCGCCGGCGTGCTGCTGGAAGTGCGCGACTACGGTGTGCCCCGTCGTGCCGTCGCCGGCATCGGCGTCAACGTCAATCAGCTGGTGGACGCGTTCCCCGATGATCTCAAGGAGATCGCCACGAGCCTGCGTATGGAGCGTCGCGACCAGGAGCCGGTGCGTCGCTCGCGCTTGTTGCGCTACACGTTGCGCGAACTCGAAAAATGGTTGGAGCGGATTGCCGCCGGCGAGTTTTCCGATCTCGAGAATGCGTGGAACCGATTTAGCGGCATGGAAGGCCGTGAGGTTTCGTTCCGCTGCGGCAACGAGGATGTCGAGGGGCGGATCAACGTGGCCAGCGTCAAGGACGGCCTGCTTGTGCGTATGACCGGCGGCGGTGAGCGCCAGTTCCGCTTGGAGCACATCACGCAGTTTCTGTATCGCGACGAAGAGAGCACGTAGCCCGCTCGTTGCGCGACGCAACGGTGACTTTTTCACCGGGAACGGCGTTCGATTACCCGCCTGTGACCGCTAGCCTCCATAGAATGGGCGGGTGTACTGGCTGCGCCGCATTCCCGCCGAGACTCGCATCGTGGTGCTCGTCGTCTTCTTGGCGCTGCTACAGGCGATCCTCCTGTCGGTGTTTGGACTCCTCGCGATTCGGGGCGAGCGTAAGGAAGCGCAGCGGCGCATCGACGGGGAGGCGCGGCAGTTTCTGATCCACAACGTGTCGGGCCGTACTCTGCACGCGTTGCGCGACGTCGCGGACGCGGCACTGACCGCCGCCTTTGACGACGGTCGCTCCGACTGGCGCGATGCGCTCGCTCCCGTGGATGCGCCCCTGTTCACCGATGCGTTTGTTGCTTCGACGGATGGCGGCGTTCGTTCGGCGGGCGGCGAGTTGTTGTGGGTTCCCGCTTCGCGATTCGGTCCGCACCAGCAGGCGATGGACGAAGCGTTGGCGCGCTTGCGACAGGACTTTCGCAAGAGTGCGATCTCGCGGGACGAAAAGTCCGATCGCGACCTCGCGCTCGCAGAGCAGTTTCCGTTCGCGCGCGACGCAGACGGCGGTTCGCTAGCGTTGCTGCTGGCCGCGTCGCCGCTTCCGATCGTTGGCGCGCGTAAGCCGCCGACGATCGAGACTTTGCTGACGATTCGGTGGATCTGCGTTCTCAATCGTTTGAGCGGGTACGCGCCTTCGCATGAAGTGACGCGCCTCCTGCATCTCGTCGAGTCCGCTGTCGCGAGCGACCAGCGCGACGCGTTTGCGGCCGAGCAAAAGCGTCAAGAGCGGCGCGCGCGTGTTCTTGATGTGCTTGTGCGCGAATTGCCGTCGATCCCTGGCCGCGGGTCCAACGGCATGCGTCGTAATGTCGTGTCCGTGGACGGGCCGTCGTTTTACTTGCGCTATCGACGCGGCGAGCGGCATCTCCTCGCGGTCGATTCCTTAGCGCTCGGCGCGTTCCTGCGTCGCCAACTGCAGTTTGCGACCGCTGAATCGGATGCGGAGATTACGCCGCGCCTCGTCGCCCGCGCCGTGCGCCGTGACGAGGCGATTCCCGCCGTCGCCATGGAGGGAATACCGGGCTGGAGCGTGATCGCCGAATCGACCAACCGCCGCGCGCTTGAAGGGCCGCAGGGCCGCGAGCGCATGTACTGGTACATCATCGGGTTTTCCGTGCTTGGCATTTTGGCGGGTGGTGTGCTCACCGCGCGCGTGGTTTCGCGCGAAGTGCGATTGGCAAAACTGAAGTCGGGTTTCGTGAGCAACGTTTCGCACGGCCTGAAAACCCCGCTAACTTCGATTCGCATGTTCTCCGACATGTTGCGCAACGGCCACGTTGACTCGGAAGAGGAGCAGCGCGAGTGTTTGGACGTGATTGCACAGGAGACCAACCGCCTCGAGCGCCTCATTCAACAGGTGCTCGATTTCGGTCGCCTGGAAGCGCGCCGTCGGCCCTTTCAGTGGCGGACCGCCTCGCTCGCGCCACTCGTGGAGCGCGAAGTCGAACGTTTCCGGCGCGCGACCGGTATGGCCACCGATGCGATCGACATCCAGGTCGCGGTCAACCTGCCCGCCGCGACGTTTGACCCCGACGCGTTCACCGAGGTTGTGGCCAACTTGATGTCGAACGCGTTTAAGTACAGCCCGCCTCAGGACCGGCGCTTAGCGGTCACGCTGGGGCCCTCGCGCGGTCGTGTCGTATTCGCGGTTGAAGACAACGGCCGCGGCGTGCCGCCCCGTGAGCGTCGTAAGATTTTTGAACAGTTTTATCGCGTCGATGACCTGTTGGCCCAAGAGGTCGAGGGCACCGGCTTGGGGCTCGCCATCGTACGCGGTATCGTGCGCGCCCACGGCGGGCGCATCTACGTCGAGGACTCCGCGCTGGGCGGTAGTCGGTTCGTCGTCGAAATTCCGGCCGCGCCGCGTCAACGCAAAGCGGCGGCCTCCGCGGAGACATCATGAGTGACAAACAGGCGACCATTCTCGTCGTCGAAGACGATCCCGCGATTCGGCTCGGCTTGAAAAAGAGCCTCGGGTTCGAGGGCTACAACGTGATCGAAGCTGCGGATGGCGAGCGTGGTCTTGAGGCCGTGTTCGAATCGCGGCCCGATCTCATCGTGCTGGATCTCATGTTGCCGCGCGTCAACGGCTACGAGGTGTGCCGCACGATTCGAAAACATGACCGCACCATTCCGATCATCATCTTGAGCGCGAAAGACCTCGAGGCCGACATGATCATGGGGCTCGATCTGGGCGCCGACGACTACATGACCAAACCGTTTTCCACGCGCGAACTCTCGGCGCGGATCAAGGCGGCTTTGCGGCGCACGATGGTCGTTGACGAACCTTCGACCGTGCATGAGTTCGGCCCCGTCGCGGTGGACGTCCCGGGTCAAACCCTCACCGTTCACGGTCGGCCGGTCGAGGTGTCCAACCGCGAGTTTCGCCTGCTGCGTTACCTCATCGAGAACCGTGGTCGCGTGTTGAGCCGCGATCAGATTCTCAACAAGGTCTGGGGTTACGACTACGAGGGCACGGCCCGCACGATCGACAACTTCATCAACAAGCTCCGTTCCAAGATCGAAGAGGATCCGACCGAGCCGCTCTACATCGTCACGGTGCGCGGGGTTGGATACAAGTTCCGCGACTGACTCAAGCCGTTGCAGCGCAACGAGTTGGGGCATGGCGGTGTGCTAAAATAGGAGGGTTGTGCCGCACGCGCCGATCAACGATCCCTCCCGCGGCGATAACCTCGCGGATCGATCCGTCGCGTATGTGCGTTCGAGCCGCCTCCTCCGCGTCTGCTTGGGATTCACGGTTGTGGACCACCTGGTGGCGGTTGGTTTGGTTGTCGCGGGCGAGATGCCGATTTCTTTGGCCGGTTTCTTGGGCCTGATGAGCGTTCTCTCTTGGTTTTTCGCCGTGTGCCTGCCGCTCATGAATCGCAGTCTGCGCACGCACATCGGGCGCCCGCGGCGCACCGAGTGGACCGAAGCGCTGGAGCTCTTTTTCCGCGTTATCTTGGCTCTCCAGACCGGTCTTTACACACTGCTGCTTACCCAAACGGTCTTGGCGGTCATCTACTGACGCGCGGGGTGATCTTTTGCGGGGATGTGGCCGATGGATTCGGTAGCGGCGCTAACAGCCCGCTGAAAAAGTCACATGGGCTGCGAGCGGGCCTCGAAGGCGATTTCTGCGTCGCGAATCCTCGCTCTCGCTATTCGACTTCTTCAACGGGCTGTGGTGTAGGGTTGCCATAGTCGTTGGGGGGGTTTACGGTTAATCCCCCTAGGTCTAGTTGTCCCCGTCTCGCAGTTTTCCCGGAGGTCAGAGTATGCGCGCAGGGTTTGCGCTATTTTTGTGCGTGGTCGGATGCAGGACGATTCCCGTTCCTGAGAACACCGAGACGCACGCCGCACTGCCGACGAGCACGCTCGTCGCTGTGCCCTCGCTCGCTGCGGACCTCGACCTCGCCTATGAAGGCGAGGCGGATGGCTTCATTAAGTTGGTGTCCCCTCCCGACCACGTCATGCTCGTGCCGGATTCCAGGCGCGCGTATGTCAACGGTCGCAACGTTGAAATGACCTACCCGTGCATGTGGCGCGGCCAAGACTATGTCTTGAGCAACGGTGACGCTGCGCTCGTGCGCCGGACGCTCCTGGCGACCCGGTCCCGCCGCGCTGTGCCGCTCAAGCGGCCCCCGCCGTTGGTCGTCAAGCCGCGGGTTGCCCCCGTTGTGCGGCGTGCGCCTTCCGGCTTGCCGCTGCGTTGGCGTCCGCGCCAGGACGCCAACCCGGTGAACTGGAAATACATCGTCGTTCATCACATGGCGTCCGGCAGCGGTTCGGCAGCGGCGATTCACCGCCTTCACCTGCAGCGCGGTTTCGACGGGATGGGCTACCACTTCGTCATCGGAAATGGCTCGCTTACATCCGACGGTCAGGTGGAAGTGGGGTACCGATGGAAAAACCAGATCCACGGCGCTCACGCCAAAGCCCGCGAGGGTGATCCGCGGCGCGAGAGCAATTACTACAACCGGTTCGGCATCGGCATCTGCTTGGTCGGATACTTCAGCGATGACGGCCCGTCGCGCGCGCAGATGACGGCGCTTCACGACCTTGTGGCCCGTCTGCGCACCGCGTACGACATCCCCGCCCGCAACGTCGTTCCGCACCGCTCGGTGAGTCAAACGCGGTGCCCGGGCGTGCGGTTCCCCTGGAAGCGATTTAGCGACGGCCTGCGTCGCTGACAGCCGGTTTCGACGCCTGGCGGCGGCGAGACCTTGCCGCCCGAAAGGCGTAGCACCAATTCGATGGCCCGACGCCGCCTCGGGCGGCGTCGGCGGTCGCGTGCCCCAATGCCGACCCAAAAAAACGCAGGACCAACCCAAGTGCGGAACCAAAAAATGCGGGACCAGGTTCCGGTGGATAACGTTGTAAGTGCTTGTGACGTCTTTGGTTATGCGCGCCACGTGCGGGATTTCTCGCGCAAATCGGGCGTGATGTGGCACCTTTGGGAACGAATCTGCGCGAGAAATCCCGCACGTGGCGTCCATAAGTAGCGCGCTTACAATGGTTTATGGAGTTATCCACCGGGGCCTGGTCCCGCATTTGGGGCCTGGTTTTGGCCTGTCGTTAGAATTCGGCCCGTGCCGCTTGCCGTGCTTCGTAATGGTCTCTCTCTCTTCTATGAGGAGCACGGCGCCGGTGAGCCCCTTTTGCTCCTGATGGGGACCGGCGCGAGCCACGCTTTTTGGGGCGCCCAAGTACCCGCCTACGCGGAGCATTGGCGCACGATCGTTTTCGATTCGCGCGGCGTGGGGCGTTCGACCGTGCCGGACGATCCGACGACGTGCACGATGGCCGCGATGGCCGACGACGCCGCGCAGTTGCTCGATGCGCTCGGGATCGAGAGCGCGCACATCTCCGGCCTGAGCCTCGGCTCGACCGTGGCGCAGGAGATGGCGCTCCGCCATCCGACGCGCGTGCGCACCGCGCAACTGCACGGCACCTGGGCTCAGTCGGACGAGTGGTTCGTGCGCATGATCGAGACGCTCGAGTACCCGATCCGCGCGGGCGATCACGCTGCGTTCATTCGCTATGCGCTGATGTGGATCACAAGCCCCACCTTCCTGCGCGAGCAAGGGGAAGTGGTGGCCGGGATGGAGGCCGCGTTTCTCGCGGAGCCGCCGGCGGCGCTCGGGGTGTTGGGTCACATTCACGCCGACAAGACGCACGATGCGCTGGACCGGCTGGCGGCGATTCGCTGCCCGGTGCTGGTGACCGCGGGCGAACAGGATGTGCAGGTCCCGCCGCGGTACGGCTCGGTTGTGGCGAAAACAATTCCGGGCGCGGCGTACCACCTGTTCACGGGCCCGCACGCAAGTCACCTCGCGTGCGTCGAGATGGCCGATGAATTCAACCGCGTGACGTCGGAGTGGTTGCTAGCCCACCCGTGAACACGACCAGGGCCTGTCTAAGCAACGCCGTCGCAACGAGGGCGAGCCGCTGCGCGAAGAGCCAGCGGTGATACGGCGGGCCGCCGGCAGGATTTCCCGACCGACCTTAGCGGTTGGGTAAGTAGTCCACGCTCTCCAAGCGAAGCAGGAACTCTTTCCAAGTTGTTCCGCCGCCGAACCCGCCGAGTCGCCGTTGGGCGGCCAGCACGCGATGACAGGGAATGATGAGGGGAAGATCGTTGGCGCCGACCGCGTTGCCGACAGCGCGCGCCGCGCGCGGGCGGCCGACGAGATCGGCAAGCGCGCCGTACGAAATTGTCTCGCCGAAAGCGATGTTGGCGACCGCATGCAAGACGTCACGCGAGAACGGCGTGCCGTGCACCGCGAAGGGCAGATCGAACGTGCGGCGCTCGCCCGCGAAGTATTGCTGCAGCTGGCGCTTGGTCTCTCGGTCCAGCGGCGTCCGCCTTCCCTCGTCGTGGCGCACGTCGCCCAAGCGAACTTCGCGAACGAATTCTCCGTCGGTGCCGTAGCTGACAGGCCCTTGTGCCGATGTAAGGGAGGAATAGAGCAGACGTCCCACTCGGATAGCATGGCCGAACCAAGATGGACCGCAAAGTATTCATATCTCTTCTCCTCGCCCTCGCGGTCGTCGGGCTGGTGTGGCTGACGTTCGCGATCTTTCACCCGTTCCTGTTGGCCATGCTTTGGGCGGCGGCGATCGCGAGCGTCTCGTACGCGCCCTACCTGCGCCTCAAAGCGTGGATGGGCGGGCGGCGTAACCTGTCCGCGACGGTGATGTCGATCGTCGTGTTGGTCGTGATCGTCGGCCCGTTCGGAACGATGGCAGTCGCGTTGTTTGAAGATGCAACCGGATTGGTCGCGAACCTCCACCCCGAGAATTTGGAGGCGCGCCTGAAGAACGTGATTTCGCATCGCTGGGTCGAGTCCACCTTGGACTGGGTGTACGGCACCGCGGGCCCGGAATTCGAACGGCGCGACGCACTCGCCGCGGTCGCCAAAAAGGTAAGCGGTCCGATCGCGCGTTGGACCGCCGACGCGCTGACGTTCTTGCTGTCGTTGCTCGTCGGGCTGGGAACGGTGATGGTCTCGATCTTCTTCTTTTTTCGAGACGGACCCGACCTGGTGCAAGTCGTGCGCGAGCTCATACCTCTGCGCGAGGCGGATCGCGAAGCCGTGATCGGCGACATCCACGGGGCGACCGTCGCGGCGATTCGCGGTGGGTTTTTAACCGCACTCGCGCAAGGCGCACTCGGCTTCATCATCTTGTTCATTTTGAACGTGGACAACGCGCTGTTATGGACCGCGGCGATGGCGCTCGCGAGTTTGATCCCGTTGGTGGGAACCGCATTGATCTGGCTACCGATCGCCTTGGTGATGGTCGCCGACGGTCAGGTGGGGCGCGCCGTGGCGTTGGTCGGGTACGGCGTACTCGTCATCGGCATGGCGGACAACTTCTTGCGCCCGATGCTGGTGGGCCAACACATGGAAGCGCACCCGCTGCTTTTGTTTTTCGGAACGATGGGCGGCATCATGATGTTTGGGTTTGGCGGCATCATCCTCGGCCCCGTCGCGGTCGCGCTCCTCGGCGTGACGACGCGGATCTTTCGTCGCGAGGTGCGCGGGATGGCACCCGACTCGCAAGCCGCGTGACCAAAAAAAAGCGTCGGCCCCGAGGGGACCGACGCTTCTCAAAATCGTGTCGGTTAGCCGGCTTTCTTGAGCTTGGCGTTGGCACGCGCGAGCGCGGCCTTGGCGCGCGCCATCATGCCGGCGCGCGCGTTCGGAAGTTCTTGCGGCTGGCCTCCGCCGACCGGAGCGATCGGGCTCTTGCCCTGCTCCATCGCGCCGAGCACGCCGTCTGCGTAGTCCGCCAATGTCTGCCAGTCGCCGGTGCGCGAACACAGGCGGTTGAGTCCGGAGAACGCATCGCGATACGTGTAGTCACTGAGGTCGAGCGAGCGCGTGAAGTACATCTTCGCTTTCTTCGCGTCGAAGTTGACCGGGTAGAACTCGAACAGGAGTCCCGTGTCGCTTTGCACCTGCGGGTCCTTGGGCATCAACGCGGCGGCCTCTTCGTACACTTGGGCGGACTTCTTAATCCGTCGTGCCGCGTCGGGCGGCGGCGCGTCCTTGGTCGCGCCGCGCCGCTCCGCCCAGTTGCGCAAAATCAGCGCGTAGTTGTTGCGGAACCAGCCCGTGTTCGGCGCGAGCTTGCGTAGTTCGTCGAAGTGCTTTTCCTGCCCGTCGATGTCGCGCGGGAGGTTGGTCGCCCACTGGTCTACCGCCAGCTTATAGTCCGGCGCCGCTTGGAGTGACTTGCGATACGCGCCGAATGCCTTGTCCATCTTGCCTAGTTTCTGGTGGCAGTGTCCGGCATAGAAGTGATTGCGCGCGTCCTTTGGCGTAATCGCGGCCGCCTTAGAAAACGCAGGAAGCGCCTCTTCGAAGCGGCTGTTGGCGTACAGCGTGTAGCCGTAATAAAACCAAGTGTTCATCGACTTTGGCGCGCGCGTCGTAGCTTCCTTCATGACGTCCACGCCCTGCGCCCATTTTCCGCCAAACGCATACTTGAGCCCGCCCGAAATGGCGATGCCGTTGTCGGGGTGGGCGGCCAGCCCGCTCAGGTACGCTTCCTTCGCCTTCGTCTTTTCGCCGATCGCTAAGTAGCAGTGTCCATAGCGGATGAAATCCATCACGTCTGACTTATCGAGCTTCGTTGACGTCGCGTACTTGTCGATCGCGGCGCGATACTTTTCGAGCGCCGCGTTCTCTTTGCGCGCGCGCCGGAGGTTGGTGCCCGCGACATAGAACATGTACGCCTGAAACGCGTGCGCCTTACCCATTTTCGGGTCGGCCATCAGCGCCTTGCCGACGTATTCCTGCGCTTTGACCCCATATTCGGGTTTATCGCCGCTTAGGTTGTAGTTCGCTCGCGCGCGTCCAAACAATGCCGTGGACGAGTTCTTGTCGATCTTGAGCGCCTCGGAGTACGAGCGATCCGCGTCCATGTAGTGGCTGCGAATGGCTGTGCCGTCGCCCCGTTCGGCCGCAAGTTTTTTTGCGACGGCCAAAAAGACGTCGCCCATCTTGACGTGAAGCGCCGCAGACCCGGCGTTTTTTTCCAACGCGCCCTCCACGAGGCTCCACGCCTCGTGCGGGTCGCCGCCGGCTACCCACGCGTCGGCGAGCACAAGCCAGGACGCGACATCGGTGGCGTCTTTCTCGACCGCTTTTTGCGCGACTTCGATGGCTTTCTCGAAGTCGCCTTTGTCGAGTAAGGCTTGCGCCTTGGGGTTGGCCAAGGCCGTCGTGGTCAAGATGAGAGTCAGGATTGCGGTTCGCATGGGGGACTTCCTCCGTGGTTTTTCCGTACCACAAACGTGGAGGCTCGATTCAACCACCACTATCGCTCAGCATCAACAGTGCCGAGCGGGCAATTCGCGTAAATTCCGCGCTTTTCAGGAATTGGGTGTCACCGATTGGAAACACCGGAACGCTTCCTGTGTCAATCACCGCACGTGGGGCGCCTCCTGCGGCCCCGCGCGGACGCCCGGTAAGAGTTCCTGTCAAGCGCGGTACGGCATCGTCCCGATAGGAGGTGCGAAGGGGAAAATGACATGGAACCGCGTACGGGAAATACGCGCGTCCGAGTCGCAGGGACTTTGCTCGTCGCCATCGCGATGGGCCTTCTTTGCAATTCGGCCCGCGCGGACGATGAGGGCTTTTCACTCGAAAGCCTGGGCGCCATGGAGGAGCCGGAGGCCTCTCCGGAGGCTGCCATCGAAGCTCCGGAACGCGACGTCTGGGAGCGCATGACAGACAACTTGCGCGTAGCGATCGATCTCAGCGCGCGGGGCATCGCCCGAACGAACACGGGACGCGCGTCGACCGTCTTGTTCGCGGGCATCGACGTCTACAAGGTGTTCTCGTTGCCGCAAGGCGACTGGGGCACGTTGATCGCGCAGGTGTACCTAACGCGCGTGGACAACGCGCCGGGCCCGCCCGCGCCTTTTTTCGAGAGTGGAGACGACACCGAAGTCGTGTTCCGAATCTTCAACTTCAACTACACGGGATTGTCTTCACGGCAACATCTCAACTTTCGCTTCGGGCACTTTGAGGTGCCGTACGGTCTTGAGCAGACGCTGAACACGAACGGCACACTCCGCCAATACACACACGGAGCCAACCTCGGCGTAAAGGCCGACTGGGGTGCTTCGGTGAATGGCGTTACAAAGACGTGGGAGTATGAGTTCGGGGTTACGCGCGGGACAGGCAACGAATGGTCAAGTCGCGGTAGCCCCTACGTCTTGGCGGGACGTGTCGGAACCGCCGCGGATCAAAACTGGTTCGCCGGACTTTCCTGTATGCAAGGCGAGGTGCTCAATCCCCCGAGCGTCGTGCGCGCATCACGCGTCGGGACAATCGTGCGCCGCTGGCGCCTCGGTTTCGACGCGATGGCGCAAGCCGGACCCGTGAACTTCCTCGTGGAGGTTTCGGTCGGCCAAGACTTCAGTCAGGAGATTTTGAACCTGTTCGGGGAAGTTCACGTCCAGAACGCTCGCGAGAATCTGCTCGTGTACGCGCAGGTCCGAAGCTTCCACCAAAACCTCGCCACTGGTTGGGAAGACACGTCGTCCGCAACGATCGGTGCACGTTTCTATGTGGACAACCACTGGACGGTCAGCGTCCAGTTCACGCAGGCGCTCTCAACGTTTACGAATTCCGAACGGAACGGTGCTGTTTCGTTCCAAGCACGGTACCGGTTTTAGGGTTGGCCATGAAACATCTCATCTTTTCTCTTGCGGCACTCACCGCAGTGGTGTCGACCGCGGCGGCGCAATCGGAGGCGTTTTGCGCGCTTCGAGATCCGGTGCGCCAGATCTATCTCATCTATCCGGGTGCGGACGCGCACCGATCGATCGTGCGTTCGGTCGGTCCCAAGGCGCGCCACGAGGTGGCGAGCCAACTTCCGTTCGGGTTGCACTTCAACGAGCTCGGCAAACACACGCTGTATGTGGCGGCTAAGTCGGGACGCCCGATGGGGTTGATTCACGTCCGGTCTGAAGTGGGACGATGGGGCCTGATGGAGATCGCGTGGGCCCTCGATCTCGATCTTCGCGTGCGCGACTTCACCTTCCAGCGGTGCCGGAGCCGGCAACGCAAGAAATTGTCGACCAAAGCGTTTCGCGCCAACCTGATCGGAAAGAACCTAAGTGAGCTCGGCGCCCTGCTCACAAAGTCTGGCAAGTCGAGCAGTGCGTTGAAGGCGCCGCGCGGCACAGAAGGACTCGCAGCTGCGCTCGTGCGCAGTGCCATGAAGACGATCGTGGTTACCGAGTCGGTCTGGAAGGCCGACCTCCGCATCCTCCGGCTGCTCGACCAAGGGCTACGTGGGTTTGAAGGGGGCGCGTCGGTGCAACCGGTCAAGCAGGTGTACACGCAGGACGTGCTGCACGAGTTGCGCGATCGACTTGCTGGCAACGGATCTGTCTTTGACCGAGCCACCGTGGCGGTCTTGCGTGTGATCAACAAAGACAAGAAGCAGATCGGGATCGTTGTCCGGACCGACTGGCTGGTCGGCGCCAAGAAAACCGTCATCCTGTGGCGGATCGATATGAGCGGCAAGCTGCTCGCGATCAACGCGGCGGGGGCGGAAACGCTGCCATCGGAATTCAAGGCGCTGAAAGGTCGTGCCCTGGGGTCGTTTGAAGACTGCGCCAGTCCGACCGAACTCGCGGCGGTCGAAGTTCTTACACTGAGCGAGCTTCACGCAAAAAGATAGACAGCTGTGCGCGTCGGCCATCACGTTCTCCTTCTCGTCGTCGTGTGCTCGTTTGGAGGTCTGGCGCTCGCAACGGGGCTGATACGTGGATACCACGATATCGACAAGGAGCAGCGTCTGCTCGGCGAGAGCTCGCTCACGCTCAAAGACGTTGATCGCCTCAACGAGCAGATCAGCCAGTGGTTGCTCACCTGCGACATGGTGTTGGGCTCCAACGTCACGTATCTCGTTTCGTCCGCGTCCGATCAAGCGAATCAGGTGCAACGCACGATCGATGAACTTCTCAAGGATCCGTTGACGCGGCCAATGCGCGGCGACCTGGGCCGTGTTGGGAAGAGTGTTGCTCAGGCTCAGGCGCTGGCGATGAAGGGTGCGTCGGTTTCCGGAGAAAACCGGAATGCGGAAGTCGGCGCCATCTTTGATGAATTCGACAAGGTGACCGAGCCACTCGTCTTCGACTTGGAGAACATCGGCAACCGCTTGAAGGCCTCCGCCGATTGGGCTCGGGCGGAGCTGGCGAAGCGTCGTGAAAGACTGCGTCACGTCGCGTGGTTGCTCGGTTGCCTGTACTTGGTTGTTGTATTGCTTGTGTGGCGCTGGACGGTTCGGAGAACGATTCAACCGCTGCGAAGTCTGACGTTGCGCGCGCAACGGACGCTACGCGAGGGGGCCATTTTTGAGTTGGAGCAAAGCGGTCCTCTGGAAGTGCGACAGCTCACGAACAGTGTCGCGTCTCTCGTCGCGAGTCTCCAAACGGCAAACGAGGAGATGGAGCGAAAAGTCGACGTGCGGACGGCCGAGGTTGTCGCCGCGAACAATGCTAAGAGCGAATTCCTTGCGCAGATGAGTCATGAAATTCGAACGCCGATGAACGGCGTGATCGGGATGACGGGTCTGCTCCTGGATACGTCCCTGGGGCGAGAGCAGCGCGAGTTCGTGGAGACGATCCAGAACTCCGGCGACGCCCTTCTCTGCATCATCAACGACATTCTCGACTTCTCGAAGATCGAAGCGGGGCGGCTCGATCTGGAGACCATCGACTTCGAATTGCGCACCGCGGTGGAAGGCGTGGCGGAATTGCTTGCGGAGAAGGCGCATCTGAAGGGAGTCGAGATCGCCGCGCACGTGGCGCCGGACGTCCCGGACATGCTCGGAGGCGATCCCGGCCGGCTTCGCCAGATCCTGACGAACCTAGCGGGCAACGCGGTGAAGTTCACCGAGCACGGAGAGGTTGTTATCTCCGTGGCGTTGGCCGACGAGTCCGACTCGACCTTGCTGCGTTTCGAAGTGACCGACACAGGGATCGGTATCTCGTCCGAGGCGCAGACGCGTCTGTTCCAGTCGTTTAGCCAGGCGGATCAATCCACCACGCGGCGATATGGCGGAACAGGGCTCGGCCTTGCGATTTCGAAACAGCTTGCGGAGTTGATGGAGGGCGAGGTCGGTATCGAATCCGAGCCCGGGTCGGGCAGTAAGTTTTGGTTTACGGCGCGGTTCTGCGCCTCCGACGGCGTGGGCGAGGCGGCAAAACCCGTGGTGGCGGTCGACGGCGTTCGTGTCCTGTGCGTGGACGACAACGCGACCGCGCGTCTCGTTCTGGAATCGCACCTTGCGGGCTGGGGCATGAAGGTAACGACCGTTGCTTCGGCGCTTGAGGCGCAGCGCGTGTTGCGGGACGCCGTCGCGGCCGGCTCGCCGTTCGAGATGGCGTTTCTGGACGCCGTAATGCCCGGCCAGGGCGGCTTGGATCTCGCGCGGGAACTCTGCGCGCCCGATGCGGCCCGACCCGACCGAGTGATTTTGATGACGCCGCTTGGACGTCGTGTGGATTCGCGTCAGGCGAAACAAGCGCGGATCGACGCGACGGTCAGCAAGCCCGTGAAGCAGCATCATCTGGCGGCGGCCATCGCGCGCGCGCGGGGGTCGGCCACCGAGAAGACCGAATCGAAGTCGATGGAGTCGACGACGATCTCCGCCCGCATCCTCGTCGTCGAAGACAACATCGTGAACCAGCGCGTCGCCACGCGCATGCTCCAGAAGCTGGGGTGCCGCGCCGATGTCGCCGCCAACGGATTGGAAGCGCTGAGCGCGCATGCGCGGGTCGCGTACGACGTCATCTTTATGGACTGCATGATGCCGGAGATGGATGGGTATCAGGCGACCCACGCGATCCGGGAGCGCGAGGGCGATGACGAGCGCACGCCGATCATCGCCCTCACGGCCAACGCGCTTCAGGGCGACCGTGATCGATGTCTCGCGTCCGGAATGGACGACTTCGTCACGAAGCCGGTGAGCAGCAAGGCCCTTGCTGACGCTGTGCGTCGATGGCTCCGTCCGGCGCCTCCGGTGGCCTCCGATTCGCCGTCGTAGGGGGTCGATGCGCTCCAAAAGCCCCAATATTCGGGGGGTCCCCCGAAAAAACGCGCTGTATGGAGTGGAAAAGGTGCCACCGGCGCCCGTGAGATGACGCCAGAGGAAGGCTTTGGTCTTTACTCCCGCGGCTCCGCTGGTCGATGAGAAAGACGATTTTGGTGGGTTTACGGACTTTGCTCCTAACCGGGTTCCTCACAGGAATCCTGGCGGCGGCTCCCGATGAGCGGGCGGCGGAGGAGCTTCGTAGCCTGAAGGAGCGCTTCCATTCCGTCAAAAAATCCGTGCAAGACGGGATCTTGCCGCGCGAGCGGCGACTCGCTCCGCTGCGGGAAATCGCGCGTCTCGGAACCACGGAGGCGGAGCAGTTCCTGATCGGCATCATTCGGCGCGGTGACGATGAGTTGCACGGCGAAGTGTTGAAGTTGCTCGAGCGCTTCTACGATGACTCGGTCCTTACGGCCGACGTGTTTCGCGGCCATCTCGATGCCCGCAATCCCTACCGCGCTATGGCGCGCTCGTACCTGGTGCGGGCGAGCAAGCAAAACGGAGATGCGACGTGGTTCGAGAACTTGTTCGCGCAAAACATTGGGGATGATCGGTTTGTCGCGCTGCGCGGTCTCGGCGAACTGCGAGCGAAGTCGACGCTGCGCTACGCGATGGAATTGATCCTCGACAAGACGTGGGAGCCGGATCATCGCTTGGCGACGCACTGCGGCACGATTGCGACCTCGGTTGAGGACTTCGAAGGGCCGAAGGCGGCGCGCGTGTTGTTGCTATTGCAACGCGACCCGCGCTTCACCAAGCGCGACCGACCGGCGTTTCGTGATGCGACGCGCCTTTGGAGAGAGCGTCATCTCGAACGCTACATCCGTATCGAGTTGCTTGCGGCGCCGGATCGTGCGGAGCGGATCGACGCGGCGCGATTCATGGGGAAAGCGAAGATTGAAAAGGCGCGCGCGCCGCTCACGGCGATTGCCCGCAACCCCAACGAAGACGTGATCGTGCGCTCGGCGGCCCTGGAAGCGCTCGGTGGCCTGGAGTTGTCGCGTCCCGCCACGGTGGAGTTCTTGGCTCGTTATGCCAAAGGAACCGACGCTACGCTGCGTGCGGGCGCGATCCGTGGACTATCGCAATTGCGCACGCGGGCGGCCGCGAAGCTGCTGGTCGAGTTGCTGGATGGCGTGGGCGAACCGAGCGCGCGCGCCGCGTTGGTGGAGATCGCCGGCGAGCCGGTAGGCGACTGGCGTGCTTGGCTCGCCACGAGCGCCGCGTTGAAAGACGACGCGTAGGGATGCCCGCGCTGGCGCAGCTTCTTTTTGTAGGCACAGCACTCCTTGCGATCGGCGTGCTGCTGTATCGCGTGTTGCAGCTTGAGTACGACGACTTGCGGGCGGCGTCGCACGAGCGGACGCGGATCCAGCCGGCGCCGGATCCGATTTCCGAGGACGCATGGCTCGACGCCGAACTTCTGATGTCTCCGCTGTCGCTTTTGCTTGCGGAGTGCCGTCTGGGCCACGATGGCCTGAACGCCGAAGGTGTCGCGCGCATCGAGCGCTACGCGCGTCGCATCGAGGCGATCGTGGCGCGCGACGGTACGCAGGCGGAAGCGCATCGTCGCGCGCAACGCGAACGATTAGATCCGCGCGCGAGTCTCCGCGCCGTGGTCGATGAACTAAAAGAGCATGCGGACGCACGCGGTGTGACGGTGCACTACTTTGCCGAGCCCACCGCCGACATCGAAGTGGAAGCTTCGCTCCTCCGGCACGCGCTCCGCCATCTCGTCCGCGCTGCTATCGATGCAGCGCCGGCCGAACACGGCGACGTGACGATCGCGATGGGCGAAATCGACGGCCATGCGTTGTTCGCGGTGGCTGACGACGGGCCGGGGTTGGACGCACACGAACTCGCGATGATCTTTGAACCCGGCGCCGCGCCGTTTGGATACGCCGTTGTCAGTACGCTCGCGCAGGCTTTTGGCGGCACGTTCGTGTTGGAAACCGGGCCGGGCGAGGGCGCGCGCGCGACGCTGAAGATTCCGGTTGTTGCAAGAACTTCCGTCCCGACGGACCCGGTGTCGGCGCCGACCGTCTCAGTCTGAGACAAATCAGAAAATGGGGCCCGGCGCCTCGCGCCGAACCCCGGTGTGGAGCGGCTGATGGGAATCGGACCCACGTAGCTGGCTTGGGAAGCCAGTGCTCTACCATTGAGCTACAGCCGCATCGCGCTCCCCAATCTACCAAGCGCGCGGCGTGTCCGGAAAAAGTCGCGGTGAGACTCGGGAACTCCTTGCATCGCTTGTCACTGGGCTAGCCTTCTCGCGAGAGCGTGCGGCCCCCCTGCGGGATGACGGGCCGTTGAAACGAGACCGGGTGAAATCCCCGGCAGAGGTAGAGATGCAATCATTCAGACGCGCCTGGGCGGGCGTTGTGCTGGCGCTGGCCATGGTTGGCTGCGGCGGTAGCAGCGGCCCTTCGTTTGCGATCACAGCTCTGGGTCTCGTCGGCGGCGATCTCGAAGCCACGGCGGCCGGTGAAATCACGGGCAACGAAGTGTTTACGATCCGCGGCGTCGGGTTCGACCCAGCCTCGGAGTTCTATTTTGGGGCCACCGCCGCGCCAACGTTGGTGTTTGTGTCGGCCACCGAATTGCGGGTCACGACGCCACCGATGCCGGAGGGCGTGGTTGACATTCGCATCGTGAATCCGGATGGAGCCGAGACGACGTTGGAGGGTGCGTTCACGTTCGCGGTGGCGCCGACTCTGGCGGCGGTAGTGGCCTTGGACGGTCCGGGCGTCGGCACGTCGCTGGCGTTGGTGGACGACAGGACCGCGCTTGAGCTGACGGGCACCGGCTTTAAGACGGGCGCAACGGTTTGGATCGACGGCATCGAAGTCGTCGGCACATTTGTCAATGCGACGACGCTGCAGTGCGCCGCCCCCAATCTGCCGACCGAGCGCGTGGCGGACGTCGCCGTGCGCAACCCCGAGGGGCTGCGCGCGACGCTTGTCGAAACGCTCACGTACACCCAGCGCTATAGCTTAGCTCCGCAGCCCGGCGGCCTGAGTGAGGATCAAGTCCGCCATCTTTTGCGTCGCGCCGGCTTCGGCGCTTCGGACACGAGCGTGCTCGCCTTGCGCAACCGTACCGGTTCTTCCATCGCCGACTCGCTTCTCAACATTCGCGCGGACGCCGCGCTTAACGCGGTCGAGAGCAACGCGTTTGCGATCTTTGAAGACACGCCTCCGCCGAGCGCGGAGATCAATGCGCGCACGTATCAGGAGTGGCACATTCACCTCCTGCGCAACAACGAGAAGACGCTCCAAGAGCGTCTCGCGTGGTTCCTGCACAACCACTTTGCGACCAGCCAAACGGCGCTGGGCGGCGGCGAGCGCTGGTGGATTTACGAGCAGATTCAATTGCTCCGTTCGTTTGGCAAGCCGATCGGCGAGGGCGGGCTTGATTTCAACTGGCGCGAACTGTGCATTCGGATCTGTAAAGACCGTGCCATGCTGCGTTGGCTCGACGGGATCAACTCGCGCAACGGCGCACCCAACGAGAACTTCCCGCGCGAGCTGTGGGAATTGTTCATGTTGGGCGAGGGCCGCGGCTACACCCAAGAAGACATCGTTCAGGCGTCGCGGGCGTTCACGGGCTTTCGCCGCGTCGATGTCGAGGGCCAGGAGTACGACACGGTTCGCTACGAAAAGAACGGCCACGACGCCGCCGATCCCAAGACCATTTTCGGCGTGACCGGCAACTTCGGCTACGACTCCGTGTCTCCGTATCACGAAGATGGAGCCGGGATTGACGTCGACGATCGTGACACGGACGGCGGCATCGTCGCCTTGACGTTGCGCGAACGCCCGGTCGAGGCGTCGACGTTTATCTGCCGCAAGCTTGCCGAGACGTTTTTGTACGACGACGTTTCGGACGCCTTGGTGGAAGAACTCGCCCAGATGCTCCGCGACAACGACTGGAACATGCGTCCCGTGCTGCGTGCGATGATCGGTAGCAAAGCGATGTTTTCGGCGCACACGCGCAAGTCGCAGATCAAGCAGCCGGTCGAGTTCGTGCTGCAGTTCCTGCGCAACACCGACATCGACGCGACCGAGAGTCGTATTCGCGGCGCGCTGGACTCGCTTCAGCAAGAACCCCTTGAGCCCCCGGGCGTCGAGGGATGGCCGCGCGGTTCCGCGTGGATGGGCGGCCAAGCGATGTTGGAACGCATCAACTTCTTGCGCGACGTCGTCCGCGATCTCGACGACACACCGACACAAATCAATCCGATCCTTCCGCCCGTGGGACAGCGTTCACCCGGCGAGATCGTGGATCACTTGGCGCGACTCATTGGCGTGGAGCTCACCGTGTTCGCACGGACCGCCATGATCGAGTATGTGACGACGGAGCTCTCCGGCGACGTCGTCGTGCCCTTCGATTTCGATCCGACCGACGAACGCGACTTGCGCATGAAAACCCGCGGCCTGCTCTATCTGCTGGCCCAATACCACGACGGCCACCGCCAGTAAGGCAAGGAGCAGAAACGATGACAAAAGTCACAAGACGAAGCATCCTGCGCGGCGCGATGTGCGGCGCGGCGGCACTTACGATTACTCCGATCCGCGGACTCTCGCGCGCGGCGATGGCTGCCAGCGAAGCCACGGCGAATGGAAAGTTCGTCGTCCTCGTCAATCTGTTTGGCGGCAACGATGGACTGAACACCGTGATTCCGAGCCACCTGACGCCCTACACCGAGCGGCGCCCGACGCTTTCGCTCACCGAAGGCCTGCACGATCTCACCGGCGGTTGGGCGTTGCACCCCAACCTGACGTCTTGTAAAGGGCTGTGGGATGCGGGCCAAATGCATGTCGTGCAAAAGGTCGGGTATCCCAACGAGAACCTGTCGCACTTTACGAGTCAAAACATCTACTCGTACGGTGTGCGCGACATCGGCACCAACGGGGACGGCCGCGGCTGGCTCGGCCGTTTCGCCGACACCTACTGCACCAACCCGGTCGAACCGCTCGGCGTGGTTTCTGTCGGTGCGGGGCGCCGCCTCGATTTCGAGGCGAACGCCGGTGAGGCGTTGGTTCTCGACAGCGTTCCGAACTTCAACTTCGACGTCGACACCGATTTTCGTTCCGACCACGAGCTGCGTCAGCGCACCGCGCGCGCCATCGTGGACACCGAGACGGCACCCGGATCGGGCAGCGGGCTCACGATCTTCAACACGTCAAAGCAAGCCCACGAGCTAGTGGATCGCGTGCAAGCCGGCGTTGTCGGTTGGCAGGATCCTCTGACGTACGCCGACAACACGTTCGGCCGCCGCCTCAAGGAAGTTTCGCGACTGCTTCACGCACGAGACGAGTTCGGCACGAAGGTGTTCTATACCGGGTTCGGCGGCTTCGACACGCACAGCGGTCAGTTGACCCGGCACGCCGATCTCATGTCCCAGCTCGACGTGAACCTCGGTGCGTTCGTCGCCGATATGCAGGCGCGTTCGATGTGGGATGACTGTGTCGTGATCGTCATCTCGGAATTCGGGCGTCGCAACTTCGAGAACGGGAGCTTCGGCACCGATCACGGCCACGGCAACGCGTTCATGGTGATGGGCGGCGGAGTCGACGGCGGCAAGATCACCGGCGACATGAACGAGGAAGATCTCAACCGCAACCAACCCGCGTTTGGATACGACTTCCGCGAACTCTACGCGGACGTGATCGACAACCATCTCGGCCTGGCGTCCGCGCCAATTTTCCCCGAGTCTTATCAAAACACGGGCGATATCCGACTGCTCAAGACGTAGCGGATGCCTGTCCCTGTTTTGAGGCTGTGAGCCTCATCCACGTCGCCACGGGCGGGTCGTTTGACCCGCCCTTTTTTCGATTTGTCGTGCGATCCATCCTGCACGCGGTCGCCGAAAAGTTCAGCGATTCAGAGCGGCTTAGTTGGACAATCCCGACTTCGATGTCCCACGTACCCAAAATAATCGCTAAGCTAGTTACCAGTCGCTCATCCCTCGGGCCCTTGCGTCAGACACGCGAGGGGATGGGCCTAGGCACGTATGTGGGTGTCTAACGGCGACACCCACAGGAGGAATCCGATGGGTGGACGACGGCAATTCGGAGTCACTGCAATTCTCGCAGTGGCCTTACTTGGCCTACCGGCTTGCGGTGGCGGAGGTGGCGGAGGCGCACCCCCGACCCTGCAAGTCATACTGAACGCGCTTGAGGTCTTAACGCAACCTGCGGGCCCCTCGTCGCCGTTTGGGTCAACGGTAGGCGGCGACCGGGTGCGCATCACCGGCCAAAATTTCGCGACAGGAACGACCGCTACTTTTAACGGCGTTGCGGCCGGAATTGAATCCATTGCGCCGACTGCGATTGTTGTGGTTTCCCCGGCGGGCGCCGAGGGCGCCGCGGACGTGGCGGTCACGGTGCCGGGCGCTGGTTCCGCGACGTTGACCGGCGTGTTCCAGTTCATCGCGCCGCCGGTGATCCTCTCGATCGCCGCCCTGACGGGGCCGACTTCGGGCGAGAACCGGGCGCCGATCGCCGGCAACGAGACCATGGAAGTGCGCGGTCAAAACCTGCGCGCGCCGCTCGTTGTGCGTGTCGGGACGACCAACATCACGGCGACGGTGGTGGATCCCAACACCGCGACGTTTGCCGTGCCGAGCCAGTCGAACGAGGGCGCGCTCGACATCATGGTGACGACGCCGGAGGGCATGTCGTCGACGTTGACGCGCGGCCTTCTCTATACCCAAGAGTTTTCGTTGGATCGTCAAAACGACTCGCTCACGGTCGAGCGTGCGACGCACCTCTACCGTCGTGCTGGATTTGGCGCGCCGCCGGACGTGATCAACGCCGCGGTCGCACAGGGTCTAACGGCCACGATTAACCAGCTCACCACGTTCACGAACGATAGTGCGGTTGAGGTCGAGGCCGACGAGGCTTACGGCAGGTTGGTCCTGCCGACGAACCTGGGTACGCGCCCCAACAAAGAGTGGTGGATCCACCTTCTCCAACACAACCCCAACCCGTTGCAGGAACGTCTCGCGTTTTTCTTGCACGATCACTTTGCCACGAGCGAACGCGACATGGCATCGACGTTTCGCTGGACGCTAAACCGTCAGGTCAATTCGTTCCGTCGCTTCACGCTCGCGACCACCGACACGCTCAACAACGGCGATGCGGGACTCGGCTGGAGTTGGCGCCAGATTCTGATTGAGATGGGTCGCGACCGCGCGATGCTGGATTGGTTGGACGGCCGCGTTTCGCAGCGCGGACGCCCGAACGAGAACTACGCGCGCGAGCTCTGGGAACTGTTCATGCTGGGCGAAGGTGTCGGATACACCGAGCAAGACGTCCAGGAGGCAGCGCGCGCCTTCACCGGTTTCTACTGGTTCAACGACCGCACCGATACCACCAACGCGTTCCTCGATATTGCGTACCGTCTCACGCGGCACGACGCGGAAGAGAAGACGATCTTCGGGGTTACCGGTTTCTTCGGATACGACAACATCGCACCGTTCCTCGAGGGCGATCCGGCGGCAACGACGGATTCGCGCGACACCGACGGCGGCATCGTCGCGCTGACTCTTCAGGAACGCCCGCAGGAGGCGTCGGAGTTTATCTGCCGCAAGCTGGCGCAGTTTTTCCTCTACGACGCCCCGCACGAGTCCGTGGTTGACGAACTCGCGACCGCACTTCGCGCACCGGGTCCGAATCAGTGGAACTTAAAGCCGATTGTCGAAATGATCTTGCGGAGCAAGGCCATGTATTCGTCGGCGGCGATGAAGAGTCAGGTCAAGAGCCCGGTGGATTACACCATCGGATTCCTGCGCTCGACGGGCATTGATCTGGGCGAGAACGTGACGCAGAGCGCATCGCGCGTCCGGATACTGCTCGGCGAGATCGGCCAGCTCCCCTTGGAGCCGCCCGACGTGAACGGTTGGCCCAGCGGCCTGCTGTGGATGGGCGCTCAGTCCATGCTGGAGCGCGTGAACTTCTTGCGCGACGCCATCTTGACGCTCGACGACGTCTCTGCCGACATTGACCCGCTGTTGCCGCCCGCCGGCCAGCGTTCCCCGGCGCAGTTGGTCGATCACCTGGCATCGATCTTGGGCGTGCAGCTTTCGGGCAACGCGCGCACGCAATTTATAAATTACGTTACGTCGCAGTTGTCAGGGGACACGGTGGTCGCGTTCGCGTTCGACCCCGCCAATGACGCCCATCTGCGGATGAAGACGCGCGGCCTGATCTGGATGATCGCGCAGTTCTATGACGGACACCTCAACTAGGGAGCAGTGATGAGTCGCAAACGCAGAATCTCCCGTCGCAGCGTACTTCGCGGTGCGGCGCTTGGGGCGGCATCCATCGCCGTTACCCCGATCTTGAGCATGAACCGGCGTGTGAGCGCGGCGCAGACCGGCATCCCAGGTCGCTTCGTCGTCGTCATCAACATGCTGGGCGGCGCGGATGGCCTGAACATGGTGATCCCGAGCCACCTCTCGCCGTACGTCGATCGCCGCGCCAACATTAACCTGGCGAATGAAGCCGGGTCCGGCGGTGGTCGTCCGGTGGGCGCATCCAACCACGATCTCGATGGTCGGTTCCAGCTCCACTACAACATGGGCAACATCAAGTCGATGTGGGACGAGAATGATCTCCACATCGTGAACAAGGTCAGTTACCCGAACCCGAACCAGTCACACTTCACGAGCCAAGACATCTTCTCGTTTGGCGTGCGCGACAACTTCAGCGATGGAGACGGTCGCGGCTGGCTCGGTCGCTTCGCCGACCTGCACTGCTCCAACCCGTCCGAACCGCTCGGCGTGATCTCCGTCGGTTTGGGTCGACGGCCGGACTTCAACTCGGCCACGACCGCGCCGTTGATTCTGCGCAACGTGGCTTCGTTCCAGGTCGACCCCGACACGGAGTTTACGGATGACCACGCGCTCCGCGAGAAGGTCATGCGCGATACGTTGGGCGCGGAGGTGCCGCCGCCGGGGAACCCGACGCTCACGATCTTCGACACGTCGAAGCAAGCGTACGAACTCATTGATCGCGTCCAGAGTGAGACCGCCGAATGGGTCGATCCGGGCACGTATCCGACTTCGACTCTGGGCAACTATCTCAAGACCACGTCGCAACTGCTGCAGGGTCAGTCGTCGTTCGGCACGAAGGTGTTTTACACCGGGTTCGGCGGCTTCGATACGCACAGCAACGAGATCGGTCGTCATGCCAACTTGATGACGCAGCTCAACGACGCGGTCGGTGCGTTCCGCAACGACATGGTCGCCAAGAACAAATGGAACGACTGCATGATTGTGGTCATCTCCGAGTTCGGACGTCGCGTGTTTGAGAACGGCAGCTTCGGTACCGACCACGGCCACGGCAACGCGTTTCTGCTCATGGGCGGCCGCGTAAAGGGTCGCTTGGATGCGGGTAGCGGATTGTCGGCAGAGATCATCGAGTCCGATATCGACACGGAGAACTTCGTCCCGTTCGCGGTGGACTTCCGCGACATCTATTCGGAGCTTCTCCTCGATCACCTGGGCGTGGATCCGTCGGGGATCTTCCCGGATCCGACGTTTACGCCGGACCCGTCCGCCCTCAATATCGTTTAGACGTAAGGCGAGCTGAGTAGCTTCGATGCTGGCTCGTTAGAAGCCGGAGACACCGCATGTGTTTCCGGCTTCTTCTTTTGATGTCGCCGGTCGCGGCGCTGAGTAGACTACGGCGATGAAGCGGCGCATTGTGATCCTCTCGACCGGCGGCACGATCGAGAAGACTTACGACGAGCTCCAGGGTGTGTTGCACAACAGGCTAAGCGTGCTCGACATCATGCTCGCGACCTTGCAGTTGGAAGGCGTGGAGATCGTGCGCGTCCCCTTGATGAACAAGGACAGCTTGGAGATGACGGCCTCCGACCACACGCTGATCGCAGAGACCGCGCAGAGCATGACGAAGGAACACGACGGCGTCGTCATCGTGCACGGCACCGATCGGCTCGCGCAAACCGGCGAACGTTGTGTCGCGGTGATGAGCGTGCCGCGCGTTCCGGTCGTCTTGACCGGTGCGATGAAGCCCTACATCATGCGCACTTCGGACGCGGCGCAAAATCTGACCGAGGCGCTCTTGGCCGTGCAGATCGTCGCGCCGGGCGTCTATGTCGCGATGCACAACAAGGTCCTTGCGTTCCCGGGTGTGACGAAAGATCGCGCCCATGGGACGTTCGTGAAGGCCGACCCGCAGCCGTAGATCGCGAGGACCTCAGCGATTTTTCGGCGCCATTTGCCTATGTCGTCAACCGGTTCCCTTGGTCGTTAAGATTGGCGCGGTCTTAAAGAAGGAGAACCAAATGAGTAAGTCAGCACTATGGATGGTCGCCCTGCTTATCGGCAGCGGCGTTTGGGTCGGCGTATCGGTCGCCGAAGAGAAAGAAAAAGAAGAGGAGATGGCCGGCGCCGGCATGCCGGAATGGGTCAAGCTCACAGACGATCACAACGAGCTCAAGAAGTTCGTCGGCAAATGGAAAGCGTCGAGCCCCATGATGAGCGGGACGTCCAAGACGGAAATGATGCACGGCGGTCGTTTTGTCCGCGCGCACTTCAGCGGAACGGCTGAGGGTTTTGAGATGAAGGGCGAGTGGACGTGTGGCTACAGCCCGGCGCTCAAGAAGTTTCAGTCGGTTTGGATGGACTCGTTTTCCCCGCACGTCTACACCGCGACCGGCGTGAAAGGCGAAGACGGGAAGATCACGTTCATGGGCACCGACCCGGACATGATGACCGGCGCGATGGGGCCCGCGAAGATGGTGATCGAATGGAAAGACAAAGACACCTATGTCATGTCGTTTTTCGTGACGAAAGACGGCGAACTCGCCCCGCATGGAATGTTCACGTACACGCGTGTGAAGTAGACGCGAGCGTTGTTCGTTTTGAAATGGACGCCCGGCGATATGCCAGGCGTCCATTTTTTTGTTCGCGCCGTCAATACGCAAAGATGGGCAGATCGGAAGCAGCGAACACGCCCTCGGCGCGCCCAAAAGCGAGTAACTGTTCCACCGCACTTTTGTCGAGGTGTTTGGTGTACTCGTTCACGTAGAGCTCGATGTGACGGCGAATCACCTGCGGCTCCATCTCTTGCGCGTGCTGGCGGACATATTCGATGGTCCCGTCCGGACGTCGAAAGGCCTGTTCGACGCTCGCTCGAATCGTTTGGTCGATGTCTTCCGCCACTTCGGGTCCGAGCGCGCGGCGAATGGCGATCGCGCCCAGCGGCAACGGCGCCTTGGTGCGCGCCTCCCACACTTCGCCCAGGTCGGCGAGCTGGCAGAGACCGCGTTCTGCAAACGTGAAGCGCCCCTCGTGGATCAAAACGCCGGCCGCCACGTCGCCGGTGCGCACGGCGTCTTCGATCTTGTCGAAGCGCATCGGCACGGTTTCGAACACGCCGAGTTGCCGCAACAACAACGCGGCGGTCGTGCGTTCGCCGGGGATCGCGACCGGGCTCACTACGGGCCCCGGTTCGCGCCCGACGACTAAGGGGCCCACGCCGAACCCCGCCGCACCGCCGGCGTAAAGGAGCGCGTAGTCCTCTTGGATACGCGGGTAGGCGGCGACCGAAATCTTGGTGATGTCGGCTTCGCCCCGCTCCGCCCGCTGGTTGAGTTCTTCGACGTCTTCTAAGACGAAGTGATACGCGCCGCTCTGAACCAACTGATGAAACGCAAACGTGTCGTTGGGGCACGGCGAGATGGCGATGGTCAGCACGATTCGATCCACGCGAGCAACGAACGCTGCGCCGCGTCCGCAGCCTCTTGCAGTCGCCACTTGTCGCGATCGCGGTCGCCGACCGGGTTGGAGATGCCGCGCAGTTCGCCGCACAACGATCCAAACTCGCGCGCGATCTCCACGACCGCCGCACCCTCCATCGATTCGACCGCGCCGCCCGTGCGGTTCACCATCAACCGTGCCGTGGCGTCGGTGCCGGTGCAGGTGGCGCGCGTGACAAACGGAACCCGCCGTCCGCCAAGATCGATCTCGAGCGGATACATGCGTTCGGCAAAACCGAGGTCGGAGGCGTGGAGAAAACCGTCCGGCGTTTCGGCGCCCAGGTCGGCGAACTGTTCGCTCGCGGCGCACGCAACGTCCAGCACCTGGAGACCCGATCCGGGATACGCGCCGCCGACGCCGCAGATCACGACGCGGGCGCTTGGCCTCTCGAGGAGCGCGCGCGTGACCGCGGAGGCGGCGCGGACCGGGCCGACGCCAGTGCGGACAAGCCTCACGAAAACGCCGCCGACGCGACCGCCGTTTTCTCCGAGCGCGGCTCGCAACAACCCGTCTTCAAGGGCGGTCGCAGTGCAGATCAACAGCGAATCGTCCACGGTGCCACCTTACCTGGGTGCTCGTACGCCCTCGATTTTTACGGGGGTGCCCCAAAACGAGGACGCGACTGAACGGACCCAAATGCCGATAGATGAACGGCCACCTGGCCTCGATGGTGTCGGAATTCGACATCGAGCAGTCGCCATCAAAGAGGCGGCCCAGACGTAGACAGGGCGTTCTGGCCGCGGTCGCGAATAGAGGTAGGCCTAAGTTGGAGATCTAAGGAATGAGCAAACTACTATTGGTACTCGCCCTCTTTGCGGCCCCCGGCTGCGGCGCGGCGGCTCTGGTGCTCTTTGGCGCCGTCGAAGCCGACGCTTTGGTCGATAACTTCGAAGCCGGCATCGAAGCCCAACAACTCATGACGGAGTACGTCATGCTGATTGGGCGCGGCGAAATTGACGTCGCCTCGATCGAGGGTGCTGTGTATGTGGCGCCGTCTGCCGAGAACAACTGGGTGGGCTCGCTGGATGTCACCGGCGGCACGTTCCCGTTCGGCGTTGGCGACTTCAACCTTGCGTTCACGTCTGCCGGTGACGGCGGTCCCGTCGATCCGTTGACGACGGATCTATCCGACGACGTCAACGTCACGATCGATGCGGACTTCGGTTTCATCGGTCGCAGCCTCGGCGACGAGTCGCTGAGTGCGACGGGAACGTTTGATGTGACGTCGATCCAGAACACGGTCGACGACTTGGACGCCACCATCGATGGCGTGTTCAACCTGCGGCACGACGGGTACGAGTTCGACCTTGTCGCCAACCAGGTGGACGTCGGCCTCGACATCATCGCGGGCAGCCTGACCGATATCACCGGTCGGCTCAACGGCAGCGTGGACATCCCGAACTTCGCGTTTGATGCGGACTTCACGCTGGACGGCGTGGGCGACGCGTTCCATGTTGCGATCGACGCGGCCGCCACGACGATCGGCTACACGCTCAACATCTTCTAACAGCCATAGACGGCGGGGTCCGCCCCCGAATCGTAGAGCGCGCCGCGCGGCCCTCCGGTCGCGCGGCGTTGGCATTTCTCCGACTGGCCCTAGGCGTCGTCGCGGATCAGGATGGACTCAAGCGCCGCGCGGATGTGCGGCGGCGGAGGCGTCGGGCGGAACGTGTCCATGTTGACGCATGCGGTCACGACGTCGGCCTGGCAGTGCACCTTATTCGTTTCGCGGTTGACGAAGCGGTAGCGAATCGTGACCGACGTTGTGCCGATGCGCGCGATGCCGACGTGGATGTCTACGGGATCTCCGAACGTGACCGGGATCTTGAAGTCGGAGTCGATGTGAACGGCGGGGAACCCGATCTTGTCCTCTTGGATGACGACGTGATACGGCCGCCCGATGCTGTCCCACCACTGTTCCATGGCCACGTGAAACGCGTGGAAAAAACGCGGGTAGTAAAAGATCCCCGCGTTGTCGACATCGGCGAATCGCACGTCGTAAGGCGTCACGAACATGGCCGCCATTATCCCCACGGTCTAAGGTATCGGCATGCAAATCGATCCTGCGTCTCTCGATCGCGTCGCGACGTATCGGCTCATGATTTCGGCGATCGTGCCGCGTCCGATTGCGTGGGTCTCGACGCTCAGCCGGGACGGCGTGGCTAACGCGGCGCCGTTCTCGTATTTTCAAGCGCTTGGGAGCAACCCGCCTTCGCTGATGATCGCCGCGGGAAATCGGCGCAGCGGCGAACCCAAGGACACGGTGCGCAACATCGTGGCGACGGGTGAATTCGTCGTCAATGTCGTGAGTGAGGCATCGGCGGTCTCGATGGTTCACACGTCGGTGGACTTCGATCCGCAGACGAGCGAATTCGACGAAGTGGGCTTGCAGCGTGAGCCGAGTATCAAGGTGGCGCCGCCGCGCATCCGCGAGTGCCTGGTGTCGATGGAGTGCGAGCTTGATCGTGTCCTTGAGATTGCGGGCAGCAACGTGTGCGTCGGGCGCATCGTGTTGTTCCATGTTGCCGACGGCCTTCTCGACGACAACCACACGATTGATGCGGCCAAGCTGCGGCCGCTCGGCCGGCTCGGCGGTAGCGGGTACGCGCCTTTGCGCGAGGTCTTAGAGATCGATCGTGAGCGGCGCGTGGCGTCGCGGCCCGTTGAGTAGCGACCCTACTTCGCGGGATCGTCTTCGGCCGACGCTTCGTCGGGCGCGCGTGCGGCGACGATCTGGCGCGCCAGCAGCTCGCCCAACGCCTTGGCGCCGGCCGGGCGGAGGTGCACGTGGTCGGCGAAGTGCTTCAATTGTCCGGACAGGGAGCGTGCGTCGAGGATCTGCCGCGCCGGCACGACCTCGTCGATTATCCGATACGCTTCGTCGTACGCGCGGACGTGGGCGTCGTAGTCCATCCCGTGAAAGTGCACCATGCACTTCGCGCGTGCGCTTTTCGGTAGTGTCGCCGTAATCAGCGTGCCCTGCTTCACGACGTAGAGTTCAAATTCCAGCGGTTCTTGCGCCGCCACGAACAGCTCCAGGTTGTCGCGCAAGATCGCAGGACCCTGCGGTCCGTATGATTGGGCCAGCGCCTTCCCGCTCCGTGCCGCACCCACCTCGCCGCGAAGCGGTTCTCCGAACCAGCGCCGAACACGACAGTACAGGTGCGACCACTCCAGCCAGTTGTCAATGCCGTAGCGTTTGATGCGGCGTTGAATAAACGGGCGCTCGAACGACCAGCTTTTTTTGCGGTCGATGACGTGGCGCTCGTACTGGCGATGAGGCGTGAGGTAGTACCCCATGTCGTTCCATGCGTGATAAACGACGACAATGTCGGGCTCGAAGAATCGGAGGCGGCTCCACAGGCGCGCGTATGACTCGAATGTCGTGTAGCCCGGGAGCCCCGCGTTGATGAATTCGATGGGGCGGTCGGGCCATTGTCGTCGCAGCTCTTCGGCGGCGACCCACGGCCACGTTTGGTCGTCGGGCAAGTTGGGGGATGTGCACGCCGTGGATGAACCGCCCAAGAACGCGACGCGCAGTGTGCCCGGTGTTTTTTCGGCCGCGATCGGCGGTGTCGAGATGAACCCGTGTTCGTTGATTGTCTTGCGTCCGAGATCGAGGTACTCGCCGGGGATGCCGCGATAGGCCGCGAAGGCATCGACTTGGGCCCAGTCGGCCATCGGATGCGTGCCGGCACGCTTACCGGTCTGCGTCTTTAGGTCGATGGGCGGTGACGTCAGCCGAAGGGTGATCTCCATGGCCGCAAAAGCAGCCAGGAACCCCAACGAGACGGCAAGAACCCGAAACCCCCAAACACGACGCACACCAAGTTATCGGGGAACAAAACCAAAAACCTAAAGCCGGGACCAGGCCAAAACCGGGACCCAAAGCCGGGACCCAAAGCCGGGACCAGGTCTCGGTGGATAACTTTGTAAGTTGTTGTAATCCAACAGCTTATGCGCGCCAGCTGCGGGATTTTTCGCGCAGATCAGAGGCTGATGTCGCGAAACCCGCCTCAAAGTGCGCGAGAAGTCCCGCAGCTGGCGCGCATAAACACCGTTGCCTACTGAATTTATAGAGTTATCCACCGAGACCTGGTCCCGACTGCCGGTCCCGACTGCCGGGTCCCGAGCGGGTTTCGAGCTATGGTCCCGGGCGACGGGTCCCCACAGACGCCCGTCCTACGTGGTCCCGTCCGAGGTCCGGACGCCGAGCGGGTCGCTTGATTGAGCGTGGTCGAGGGGGCTCTGCTGGTGGCACGCTAGCCCGTCACAGGAGCCGTTGGCCGTCGAGGCCCGCGTGAGCCGGCTCAGTCGCGCGTCTCGCGGCTAGACGTGATGTGCGCGCCAACGGATTGGCGTCGAAGCGCGCGGCCGTCAGCGCCAAAGACGGCCCCGTTGGGCCGAGAAGACGCTCGCGCAATCAAATGAGATTGCCAGGCATCCCATGCTGGATGCGACATGGATCCCTCGTAGTCGAGTCGAGTCGCGCGCCTGCTGCGGCACCACATCGTCAGGCCTAACCCCCACCGCGTATTGCAGAAGAGTCATCCGGGGCTTAACGCCGCAGGCGACGCCCGTGCAGTTACATCCGTGCAGTGACGTCTGCGCAGTAACGTCCGCGCAGTGACATTCGCGAAGTGACATTCGTCCCGAAGCGCCCGAGCGTCAGGGTCCAAGCGCGTGAGGGCCCAAGCGTGTCAGGGCCCAACATCGTCAGGAGTTGGGCCAAGAAGACACACCGACCCTAGAGGTCGATTCTTTCTTCGATCAACATGTTCGGGATCCCGTCTTCAACGACGTACACACAACCGCCGTCTTCCCGAACCAGGCCCTCTTCGATCGGGCGCGACACGGCCTGGCCCTGACGATTGCGAAGTGCGCCCGCGGAGACCTTGCCATTGAGCGTGTCGATCAGGCTGCGTTCGGCCGGGCTGACCCTTTGATGCGTCTCCGGGCAAACGAGAATTTCGAGAAGTTTTTCGTCAATCGGCATAAGTGCACCCGTGCCTAGAAAACCTGGACGACCTCGCGGACCCAGGGCAGCTTTTCTTTTAAGAAGTTCTCGATCCCGATCTTGAGCGTGGCCGTCGACGACGGGCAGCCGCCGCACGCACCGACGAATCGGAGCTGAACCGTGCCGTCGTCCTCAACGCCGATGAGTTCGCAGTCGCCGCCATCCCCTTGGAGGTACGGACGGATCTCGTCGATGACAGGTTGGACAACTTCGATGGTCATTTCGGCGGACTCGCTCATAACCCCAGCATTTTAGCACCGGAGCCGAGCAGTCGCGCGCGAGATCGTGCAAGGGCGCGCTCCGTTTTCGTGGACGCCCGCGCGCTGGCGGGGTATCCGGCGGCCCGACCCAACCCGAGGCTAGCGTTTGGGCGGGCGAGACGGCAACATTGGGGCCATGGAGATCAAAACCATCCTGGCGATGACCGACCTGGAGACCGACAGCCTGACCGGGCTCCGCGGCGCGTTTCATCTTGCGAAGTCCCACAACGCGAAGGTCGTCGTCGGCCACGTCTTGGTGCCCCGCACGCTCGACAACAGCGACGTCAAAGAGTTCCTCGAAGAGCACGGCTTCGATCCGAAGTCCGTGTCGATCGAGATCGAGGTCGATGCGGACGTACATTCCGGCATCGACTTGATCGTCGGCGAATCGCACCCGGACTTGATTGTAATTTCCTCGCATCGAAAGCGCGGACTGAAGCGACTGATGTGGGCAAGTGTTCCGGTGGGGCTGGTCGGCGAAACGACGGCGCCGGTGCTTGCGTTGCACTCGGACAAAGACCACTTCGAGTTTCGCCGAGCGATTGTGTGTTGCGACGGCACAGACCAGAGCCAGGAGTTGATCGACGCGGCCGCCAAGCTCGTCGGGCGAGACGGCGAGATCGTGAGCTTGATGGTGATCGAAGACTCGCCCATCGTGATCGGTGGGTTTTCGATCGGTAACTATAGCGACGAGACGCTGAACAAGGCGCGCGCGGCGGCGACCAAGTTCCTCAACAAGCTGCGCATCAACCGCAGTGACGTGTCCATGCGTACGGATGTGCGCGTGGGCAACGTTGTCGAACAAATCAAGGAAGCCGGCGAGCAACATGACGCGGACCTAGTTGTGGTGGGGACCGGCGGCGTCGGCGGCAAGGCGAAGTTCTTCATCGACTCGGTGAGTGAGGAAGTCACGCGCCAAGTGGATGTGGCCACGCTGGTCGTGCCCACGAACAAACCCACGTCTTGATGGAGCGCGCGAGCGGCCTCCTGCTTCACGTGACGTCGCTTCCCCAGGAGGCGTCCGGCGGAAGTTTGGGCCGCGGCGCGCGTCGCTTCATTGATTTTTGCGCGCGCGCCCGCCAGAGGTACTGGCAGGTGCTGCCCTTTCACCCACCGGATCCGTGGGGTTCGCCGTACGCGGCGTTGAGCGCGTTCGCAGGCGATGACGCGTTGCTGCCGAACGGGACGGCGCGCGTCGATGCGGCGGAGTTCGACGCGTTTTGCAAACGGGAAGCCGCGTGGCTGGAAGACTATGCATTGTTTCGCGCGTTGCGCGCGGCGCACGACGGCGCGGCTTGGACGGAGTGGCCGATCGGTTTGCGTGATCGAACGCGCTCGGCGCTCACCGCGGCGCGCTCGCGTCACGCGGAAGCCGTCCTTCGGCACAAGCGCCGCCAGTTCGTGTTTGACCGCGACTGGCGAGCATTGCGCACGTATGGCGCCGCGCGCGGCGTGGAGCTGATCGGCGACATGCCGCTCTTTGTTGCGCACGACAGTGCGGACGTATGGGCCCATCGATCGCTGTTTCGATTGCAGCGCAACGGAAAGCCGTCGATCGTGACGGGTGTGCCGCCTGACTACTTCAACGCCGAGGGGCAACGCTGGGGCAATCCGCACTACGACTGGCGCGCGATGCGGCGTGCGCGTTTTGCGTGGTGGGTGGCACGTTTGCGGCGGTTGCTCGCGTTGGTTGCCGTCGTGCGTGTGGATCACTTCTTGGGATTGGTGCGCGCGTGGGAAATCGCCGCGCGGGCGAAGACGGGTCGGCGCGGGACGTTTGCGCCGGCTCCCGGCGACGTTTTGCTGAGTGCGTTGCGTGACGAATTTGGCGCGTTGCCTCTGATTGCGGAGGATCTCGGCCTGGTTACGGACGAGGCGCACGCGTTGCGCCGACAGTTTGGCCTGCCGGGGATGAAGGTGATGCACTTCAGCTTTGGCCCGAACCCGGCGGACCGGCCGCACACCTTTGATCGCGATACGGTTGTGTACACGGGTACGCACGACAACGATACGACGGTGGGGTGGGCGCGGTCGCACAGGGCGGACGCCGAGCGTGCGCTGACGTATGTGGGCGGGACGCGGCGCGACCTTGCGTGGAACATGGTGCGCGCCGCGTGGACCTCGCCGGCTCAGCTCGCCATCGCGCCCGTGCAAGACCTGCTTGGTTTGGGGCAACGTGCTCGCATGAACACGCCCGGTGCGAAGGATGGCAACTGGCGCTGGCGGTTGCAGCGCGGCCAACTCAAAGCGGCACATGCGCGCCGGCTCGCCGCACTCACGGAAGTGAGCGGCCGATGACCGGCATCGAAAAGCGTGTCGTGTTCTTGCCCGATCGTTCCCTTTCCCGCCCCGGCGATATGTTTCACGATCTTGTCGCCAAACTCGGCCTTTCGAACTTTGCGATCGACGATGAAGTCGCGCAAGCAGACGTGGTCGCGTACATCGGGAAAGAGCGTGCTCACGAGGAGTTTGGCGAACGTCTCAAGAGCGGTCCGACCGGCAAGAAGCTGGGATCCGCTGACGTGTACGTGTTGCCGAGCACCGCACCCGAGGATCGTCGTCGGTTTTTCGAGGGCGTGTGGCGCAACTTCGCGGCTTACGTTTTGGGCCGCGATCTCGCTGTGCGCGATGAATACAAGGGGCATGCACCCGAAGAAGTGAAGGCCGCCCTCGACAAGAAGCGGTTTCCGTTTTCTGTGTGTTGTGCCAACGTCGTCTACGACTTCAACCTCGGTTCGATCATCCGAACCGCCAACGCGTTTTTGGCGCGCGAGGTGTGGATTTACGGCCACCGCAAAGTGGACCTACGCGGCGCGATGGGCAGCTATAACTACGAAACGATCGTAAAGCTGGGCAACGCCGAAGAGTTCGCGCAACACGCCGCCCAAACAGGCGCGAGCGTTGTCGTCTTGGAAGAGACAAAAGACGCGATCCCCATCCACGAATTCAAGTGGCCCCATAACCCGGTGATGGTGTTCGGCCAGGAAGGCCCGGGCGTCCCGAGCGAACTAAGAGCGCTCGCGGACCAAACGGTCTTCATTCAGCAGCACGGCTCGATCAGAAGCCTAAACGTGGGCGTGGCAGCAGGAATAGCAATGCAAAGCTGGCACAACCAAAACCCAAACCAGTAACCCAATCGCGCGGGCCCCAAGGTGCGGCCAAACACGGGACCCGCTTCCCGCGCGACCCGCCTCCCAAGGCGGTACCGGGTTCCTGTGGATAACGTTTCAAGTAGTTGATACTGCTGGAGTTATGGCGGCGATGTGCGGGATTTTGGGCGCAAAAAGGGGGTAATAGGTGTCATCGAGCCGTGGGTTTGCGCGAGAAATCCCGCAGACCGCCTCCATAACCAACGGCCATATAACAGGTTGCGAGGTTATCCACAGGAACCTGGTCCCGCATTTGTTTGGTCTCGTGCGCTTGTTGGGTTTGGCTCTTTGATTGGCTTGCTTCTAGTTTGAGTTTGGGTTCGGTTCACAAGGTTTTGTTGGTGCGATTTCGCCCGTCGTAATCGAGCCTCCCTCCGATCGCGATGGTTCCACGCGGAAGACGTTTCGCTCGTCGCGCTCCACGTCGATCCGTCGTGACCCCGGAAGCACATCTTCGGCTGGCCTGTTTCGAACATGGACCCGTGCCAGCGTGCGGGAGCCGGCCGCCCGTTGGCTCAAGCAGCGCCGCTCGTTGCGGGCGAACGAACCGCACGCGAGAGGTTGGATGCGCCGCGTTTCTGCGCCGCACGCCCGGCCGCAGCGATTGCGGTGAGTCGTTCGATCGGCCCACGTAGGTACGAATCGATCGCGACGTGGACCGTCGCGATCCCCGTTTCGTCGGATCACCGTTTTGTCATCGCGGCGAAGGCCCGGCCATCGGACGCGCTCGCGTGGCCGGAACCGGGGGCTTCGATCAGGTTCTCGAACACCGCGTCCTTTACACTGGTGGGCGCGAACGGCATCTTCTAGCTCGCCCCGGCGCGCGCCCGTTCGTCCCCCCTGTCCTTGAGGTAACCGTATGTACATCGCGATGAACCGCTTCTCCATTGCCCCAGGACGCGAGGACGAGTTCGAAACAGTGTGGCGCGAACGCGAGAGTCATTTGGACGACGTGCCTGGATTCAAGAGTTTTCAACTGCTGCGCGGCCAACGCGGCGAAGCCGTGACGATGTTCATTTCACATTCGTTGTGGGCTTCGCGCGCAGCGTTCTCGGCGTGGACCGAAAGTGAAGCGTTTACGAAAGCGCACCGGCGCGGTCGCTCGCCCGAGGGACTCGTGTTGAAGCACCCGGACTTTGAAGGCTACGAGGTTGTCGATCTCTAGGCTCTGCCTAAGCAAAGACTGTCGAACCGAACGCGCGCCGATTCGCCGCGGGTTGAGCCCCGACGCGGATACGTCTAAACAGAGACACTTCGCCGCTGCTGGATCCGGGAGATGCAGGAAGAGGGCGGCGCGAAGATTCGGCGGGGAAGCGGCCGGTCGCATGAAAGGTGTTCCGACAGCGTCTAACGCCGCGAGTCTGCTCGGCGTCCTCGTCGTGTTGTGGACCGGAGCGACGGCGCACGCGGATCCGGCCGACGTGTTTCCCGCGGAGACACTGGCGTACGTCGCGGTGGATCCGACGCCGCTACAGGAGGGCGCGCACGAACTCGACTTCGGCAAGCTCCTGGCGGACCCCGCCCTCAAGAAGTTCTTAGCGCCCACGTTCGCGCGCCTCAACGTGAAGCCCGACAACGTGTTGTCGAGCCTCCTCGAGCGCATGTCGATGCCCGGATTGTGGCGCGGTCCCGCGGCGTTTGGTCTGCGCGGTTACGAAGTACGCATCGTGCAAAACGACGGCAAGGTGCAGCGCATTCGCTTCGGCGCAAAGCAAGCGGGCGCGACGCAGATTCGTCAGATCGTCGGCGCGATGCTCTCGGTTCCGTTCGGGAAAAAGCCGCGCTTCGAGGTGACGCTCGACTTCTTGTGCATCGTTGAGCCAGGCCCCGAACTCGAAGCGTACCTCAAGGCGCTGCTCGAACTCGCGGTTGAAACAACAGACGTGACGGTCGCCGGCAAGAAGCTGACGCGCGTTCGATTCGCGTCCTACCACTTGTTCGGCGAAGTCGACTTCCAACAAACGCTGTTTGTGGAGCGGACCGGAAAGCGATGGGTGCTGGCGAGCGATCCGGAGCTGACGCGCTTGCAGCCGCGCGTACCCCTGTCGGCGACGAAGCGGTGGCGTCAGAGTCGCGATCGCCTGCTCGTGGCGCACAAGCCGATCGTGTTCGGTTACTGGGATGCGCACCAGACGTGGCGCACATTTCGCAACCTCTGGCCGCTTGCGTTGGTGGAAGTCGCCGAGGACGCGGGGCTCGCCCATTGGCAAAGTTTGGCGTGCGCGGTTGAGTTGCACGATGGCGGCCTGCGCGAAAGTGTTGGCATATTGATCGACAAGGAGGCGGTCGGGTTTTGGACGCTCCTCGATGCGTTGCCGCCTGGCATGCGTTCACCGACGTTTACGCCGCCCGGCGCGTTGATGTTTCTTGGCACAAAGCACGAGGTGCGTGTGTTCCGCGAGCGGCTCAAGTCCGTCATGGACACCGTCGCACCCGGCAGCTTCCCGGCCATGGAAGACGCGATGAAGAAGTTCGTCGCGACGGGCGGGTACGACTGGCAAAAGGACCTGCTGCGCGCGCCGGGCGACGAGATTGCGGTCATGCTGATGCCGCCGCTTGAAGCGGGAGGGCTGCCGCGCTTTGTGCTGGGCGCCGACTACACCGACGAAGAAGCGATGCGCAGCGTGATGGTGAAGTTTCGCCGACAGATGAAAAACTGGGCGTCGTACGACAGCCAGGACGTCGCATTGCCCAACGGGTTGCGCGGCATCCAGTTGCTCGCACCAATCCCGATGCATCTGACGGTCGCCCTCGGACGCGGCCACCTGTTTGGGTCCAGCGATCCCCGGACGTTGGTGCGCGTGCTGGAGCAGTGGGGTAAGCCCGGTGCGAAGTCGCTTGTAGGCGACGACCCGGTGTTTCGTCGCAGCCTGCGCGGGGTGTGCGGCGGCGAGCCGACCGAGTGCATCGCGCTGGGGTACATCAACGTGCCCGCCTCGTTGGCTCTGATCCACGGTTGGAACAAGGGCTTTTGGCCGCGCGCCTGGTTCGATCGCAACGCCTTGCGCGACATTTCGGATGTCACGCGCCATCTCAAGGGCGTGGCCGCGGGGCTGCGGCGCCACGAGGATGGTGTGACGCTGGACGCGCAATCGCCGTTCGGCTTGTTGCTCCCGACGTTTAGTTGGTGGCTGCACGATCGTATCGAGCGGTTCCAAGCGCGCCGCGTCGCAGAAGCACAAGCGCGCGAACGCGAACGGCTCGCGGCCCAATCACTCGCGCCCGACGCGCCGTACCTTGGCGTGACGTTGCAGCGTGCTCCGGTCACCGTGTTGTCCGCGGCCGAGAACTCGCCAGGCAAACGGGGCGGACTCGAAAAAGGCGACGTGATCGTCAAGGCGGCCGGCGAAGACGTCCGCAACCTCGATGACTTGCGCCGCGTGATGCTGCGCTACAAACCGGGTGACGAAGTTCCGTTCATCGTGAAGCGCGCCGAGAAAAGCGTGACCCTTGCGATTCAGCTGGGACGCCGTGGAGACTTCCGATGACCGAGCCGATGCGCGCTCTCACCCACGAGCTGCAGCCGTTGGTGCGAATGGAACTCAACGAAGCAGCCCTAGACGCGTTGACGTGGCGTGATTTCGGCAAGGGCGTCGAGCTCGCCAAACTTGCCCGCGAGGGGAAAGCGGGCCTCGTGCTGTACCGCGTGGCGGCGGACGCGCCCCGAGATGCGTTCGCGAGGCACCGACACACCGGCGGGGAGGCCTACGTCGTCCTCAAGGGCGTAATCGGCGACCAGTACGGTCGCTACCCCGCGGGCTCGTTCGTGTGGCTGCCGCCGACGTCAGAACACGAACCGTGGGCCGAAGGCGAAACGATCGTGCTGGTGCTGTGGCCCGAGGGCGTCCAAGTCACTTCGTGAATTCTTGATTGACGGCAAGTGTATTAGATGTACTAATACACATCGTACATGCGCTGGCGCGTCGATCCCTCCCATGCGGGGCCGATCTTTCAACAGATCGTGCAGCTTGTAGTGCGTGGCGTCGCAACCGGGCGACTTGCGGTCGGCGAAAAGTTGCCGTCCGTGCGGGATCTAGCGCGCGAGCTCGTGATCAACCCAAACACGATCGCGAAGGCGTACCGCGAGCTGGAAGCCGACGGTGTGGTCGAGTCGCGACGGGGTTCCGGCACGTTCGTTGCGCCGCGCCGCGTCGTCTTTAAGTCGGACGAACGGCGGCGGCGTTTTCGCGCTGCGCTCGAAGTCGCTCTCTTGGAAGCGGTGTCGTTGGGATTAACGCCGCGTGAGGTGGACGAGGCCTACAAGTCGCTGCGCAAGCGGCTGCGCCTTGTGGAGGTCAAAAAATGAACGACTCGACCCATCCGATCGAGTTCTGCGGACTGACGCACTACTACGGCGATCACTGCGCGATTCACGAGTTAAACTTGCGCGTGCCTCGCGGGTCGATTTTCGCTCTGCTCGGTCGCAATGGTGCGGGGAAATCTACCGCGCTGCGGTGTTTGCTCGGGCTGCAGGAGCCGACGCGCGGGACGACGCGAGTCCTCGGCCACGATTCTCATGCGATGCCGCCGTCTTTGCGCAACCGCATCGGTTTTGTGTCCGAAAACCACGGGCTGGTGGGTTGGATGCGCGTCCGCCACTTGATCCGTTTTCAGGCCGCTAGTTTCGCTTCGTTTGATGCGAACGCGTGCCGGGAGCAGGTCGCGCGCCTTGGAATTTCGGAAAAGCACCGCGTTTCGAAGCTCTCGCGCGGGCAGCGTGCGCAACTCGCGCTGGCGCTGGTAATCGCGCAGCAGCCCGAGGTCGTCGTGCTCGACGACCCGGCGTTGGGACTGGACGCTGTGATCCGGCGCGAGTTTTTGGAGACGATGATTGAGCTCATCCAGGAGGAGGGCCGCACGTTGCTGTTCACGTCGCACTTGCTGGGTGATGTCGAGCGCGTCTGCGACCACGTGGCGATCCTCGACCAGGGTGTGTTGCGCGTGGATGCACCGCTCGACGTTGTGAAGCAGCGCGTGACGCGTGTGCGCGCGCAGTTTTCGGATACGCCGCCGGATGTGCCGGACCCGCCCGGCCTGGTTCATGCGCGCGAATTTCGCAACGAGCTGTCGTTCACGATGCTCGACGGAAACGGCGCGCTGGAGGATCAGCTCCGCGAACTCGGGGCGCGTGAAGTGCAGCGCGAGCCGCTGAGCTTGGAAGAGATCTTTGTGGACTACACGTCGGAGTCGCGCGCATGATCCCCGTGTTCCTAAAGACGCTTTGCGAACTCTCGATCGTCGCGATTCCGATGTACATCGTTGCCGCCGTTGCCCAGTGGCAGATTGGCGCAACTCTGGCAAGCGGGCCGGGTTGGTCGATCATCGCCGGGATTGTTACGGGCGCCGTCCACGGTGTCGGTACGCGCAGCCGCCGTAACGATTTGTTCTGGGCCCATCGTCCGGTATCGGCTGTGCGGATGCACACGGCCGAAGCTCTTGCGGCCGTTCTCGTTTGCTTCGTGTTCGCATTCATCCTTGTTGCCGTAGGCCAGTGGGTTGCGACCGATCCGGTGATGGTCGTGAAGTACGGGCGCGTTGTGCGAGCCGACATGCCGCTTCCATGGTCGGAGTTTCTTGTGCTCGGTGTGGTTGCGACTGCCGCGTGGTCTGTCGTGTGGTTGGGATTGGGATCGCGTAGCGCCATACTCGGAATCGCTACGGTCGTGGTCGTCGGCGTCGCGGTGTACGACCTGGGGACGCACGCGCGTACGACAGCGATGGCAGCGACGACGCTGGCCCTCGCGGCCATCGTCATCGCCGGCGTGCGCATCACGAGGCTAGCGCGGGGGCGCGTGTGATGAGGGTTCGCGATTGGTTGCTCGGTGTGTTGTTGCTCGGAACCGCGCTCGTTTGGGCACGGACCGGACGTCTCGCCGCGACGGCTCGCTTTCACTTTGGGCGTCCCGAATGGAAGGGCAACCCGCTGGAGTACCAGGAGTTTGCACCCGCTAACGGGAACCGTCCGGGGCGTGATGTCGCCGCGGGTCTAAAGAGCGACGGCGGCTTGCTCCAACGAAAGTCGCCCGACTACGATCCTCCGCGTACGCCCATCGCGCGGCGCATGACCGCCCGCAGCCGTGTGCTTCGCTACAGGCCCGGTGAGGAGATGTTCGCAGTGCCCGGCACCTGGACGTTTAAGGACGGGATCTTCGAGTATCGCGACGCGGCGGGGAAACTGCTGCAGCGCTTCGGAGCAGAGACCCGTCCCGGCGGTGAGGTCGTTGCGTTCGGCGATGTCGAAGAGATCGGTCGGTCGAGGCTGCTCGATCGAAAGCAAAAACGGCTGCACTGGGTCTTAGAGGACTATTCGCGTCCAATCGCCATGGGGGAGCCTCGGCGCTATCGTGTCGAGAAGATCGACATCGGAGGCTCGGGTCCGCTCGAGTTTCTTCGGGGTAACATCATCTGGAACGGGAAAGAGCTTGTGCTTCTTGGCCGTCCGCCAGAGTCGTTTCGCATTCCGTGGCGGCTCTCCGATGCCGAGCCTCTCGTGGTTCGTGCCAGCGCGACCCATGGCGTCCTGCGCAGCGTCCGTACGCCGCTCCATCCGACGGACCTTTGCTTTCAAGATCACGTGTTTTCCGGTGGCCAGGTGACGCAATACGAGTTGCGGTCGCCCAATTCATCGCGCGCACTCACCGCACGATGGGCACTGCGCGGCCTGTCGTTGGTCCATCCGCCGTTGGGATCTCTCATGTCGCACTTCACCGCAGGGCCAAGGAACTGGCGCGACCTACGCGGGCGGCTGTGGCTCGATCCGTACGTGGCCCAACGCGCGCAACCGCTGTGGTGCTGGCTCGCCTTTGCGCTCGGCCTCGTCTGCGCCTCCTACGCTTTTAGGTTCGCTCCGTCGCAGCGCGCTGTGTGGGCGTTAGCGGCGGTGTGCTTCGGGCTCGTCGCGTTGGCGTGGCTGCTCTTGTCGGTCGCACGCAGTCCGCGACGTGTGCCGGCCAGCGCACGCCAATCGTTGCCGACACTCTTTGGGGCGCACGTGTGAGACACATCCTCGGACTCCTTCTCCTGCTGGGAACTTGGGCGCTGTGTACACGCGCCTGGCGCGTCGTCGCCTTTGTGCATCACTATCAGGGCGCTCAATCGTGGGCCGGCGAACTCGGCTCGCCGAGGACATGGTCTGCCGAGCGGGAACTCATGCAGCTGCTCCAGCGGCGCGGCGGTTGGCAGTGGTTTGGGGCGAATCTCCCGCGCTACGCTGGTGGTACACGTGGCGCCAAGGCCGATCTCGCGGTTGCGGGATTGAACGGGCGCGAAGTCGCACGAATGCGTGGTGTCATCCGTACGTCGCGCGGGCCTTCGCGCGACCCACAGTTTGTCTGGTCGCTGGAAAGGGGACTGTTCGTCTGCAGAAATCTATCGGGCGCCGTCGTCTCGACGATCGGCGCGACCGGGCAGGATGTCGACTCGCCTCAGCCGTTCGCCTCTATTCATCCAACCCACATCGTGGGCGTACACTTCGATCGCGAAGCCGGTCGAGCGTATTGGACTCGGCCCGATCTTACGCGTGGCGATGTGAAGGATCGTCCGATTCGGATGCTCGTCACGTCGAAACCGGTGGGCGTCAAGAACTTCGACGTGCGACTCGTGGATCCCGCCATGGTGGCGATTGGCAGCCACGAGATCGTTGGTACAACCGAGGAGCCCGGCTTCTGGCGAGTTCCTTGGAACATCGATCGCGAGTGGCCGTTCGGAACCCATGTCTCCAAGGGTACGCGCTGGATTCGAAGCATCGAGGCGCCGCTGCGTCCGCTCGCCATCAAGTTTCGCGAACACTCGTGGACAAACGGTGCGCATCGAGTTCGCGATCTGTTGATGGTTCCCGCGCGCCAATACCGTTGGAGTGCCGTCGGGCTGTACGCCACCGCGATTTTGCAACCACCGCTGGCAAGTGTTGTATCCGCGTTCACGGCCGGGCCGCGCAATCTGGACACGATGTTGCGCAGGACGTGGCGCGACCCGATGGTTGCGGAAGGCGCGGACCCGCTTCTCGTTTGGATCTCGATCACGCTCGGCTTGCTGTGTGCGTATTGGGCGTGGCGTCAAGCGCGCGTGCAGTGTCCGCATGCTCGTTGGTTCTGGGTCGGAGCGTGCACGTTGCTCGGACCGATCGGGCTCTTGTGGATGCGCCTTTGTGTCTCCAAGGTGGCGGTCGTCGGCGCGCGTTCGGTTCGGTTCGTAGAACCGTCGCGTGCGGCGCCGACGACCGTGCTTTCTGTGTGCGACTAGCTGCTACTTGCCGTCGTCTTTTTTGTGATCGTCGTCTTCGTGGTCATGGCCGTCTTCGTCATGGTCGTCATGGTCGTCGTGATCGCCATCCTCGCCATCCTCGTGGTCATGATCATGGTCGTCCTCGTCATGATCCGCATGGTCGTGATCATGATCGTCTTCCCACTTCGCGTTGTACGTCTTGCCGCCGATCGCGATAACAAAGCGCGCGCCCTCCGGCTCGTCCTTCAATGCCGCATCGGTAAACGTCCAGGCATGCCCGGACCCGGCGCCCTTGATCTGCTTCGGACCCGCTTTGGTCTTTAGGTTGAGCGTCGGCGGGGACGTGAGCTTGGTGTCTTTCATCTCCTCGCCCATGTACGCCCAAATCATGACCTTGCCGGCTTTGTGGTCGACTTTGACCTCCAAGAAACCCTCGTGCTGGCCGAGCTCAATCAAGTGCCCGCCGTGCTTGGGGTTGTGCGCGTGGTCATCGTGCCCGCAACCCTCGCCGTTGTGGTCATGGTCGTCTTTGCCGCAGCCCATGACTGCAAGACTCACCAGCGTGAGTGTGATCCATCGAATCATTTCATATCTCCTTTGTGCGATGTGTCTTGCGCGACGACCGACTCGGCGGCGGCGCGTCCAAATACTCGAAAGATGCCCGGTGTCATCAAGACGTCGAGCAGTGTTGTCGAAACTAAGCCGCCGACGATCACGCTGGCGACGGGATACAAAAGCTCGCGTCCCGGCTCCCCCGGCGCCATCACCAACGGTACCAGTGCGATGCCGCTTGTCAGGGCGGTCATCAACACGGGCACGATACGCTCCTGCCCGGCTCGGACGACCATCGCGTCTCCGAACTCCTCGCCCTCCTCCCGCATCAGGTGCAGGTAGTGGTCCAGAAGCAGGATTTTGTTGCGGACGGCGATGCCTGCCAGCGAAATCAACCCCACAAGCGTGGCGATGGACATCGTTTGATTCGTCATCAGCAAAAACGCGGTGGCGCCGATGAACGCCATCGGAAGATCCACGAGCGCCTGGAGCGCCAAGTTCAGCGACCGGAAGTGCGAGTAAATCAAAAGAAACATCACGCCGAGCGAAAGAAACGACAGCAGTGTGATCACCTGCGACGCTTTTTCCTGCGCTTCGAACTGGCCGCTGACGCGAATCGAGTAACCCGGTTTGAGCTTTTTTCGGACGGTGTTGAGTGCGCGCTCCACGTCGCCCACGACTTCGCCGAGCGCACGGCCCGCGACGTTGTGCTTCACGACGATGCGCCGCGAAACGGCTTCGCGGTTGATCGTGTTTGGCGTGCGCGTCAACCCGACTTGGGCAATGTCGCCCAGGCGGTGATGCTGGCCCCCTTCGTCGAGCACCAAGAGGTTGCGAAGTGCGGGCACGTCCTTGCGGTCTTTCGCTTCCAATCGTAAGACGATCGGATAGGCAAACGATCCGACGTACAGGCGCGAAACTTCTTCGCCCTCCAGCGCCAGTTCGACGGTTTCGGCGATGTCGGCGATCGCGACGCCGCGCCGCGCCATTTCGTCGCGGAGTGGTTGCACCTCGACTTGTTCGACCAACACTTGTTGCTCAACGTTGAGATCGACCACGCCCTCGATCGACTGAATCGACGATTGGATCTCCTGCGCGGTTTGGCGGAGCAGGACGAGGTCGGGGCCGAACACTTTGATCGCGACCTGCGCGGTCACACCGGACAACAGATGCGAGAGCAGGTGTGCGATCGGTTGTTCGACCGAAGTCGCGACTCCCGGGAACGTGTCCGCGAGCTTCTCGCGGATCTCGGCGAGCACTTCTTGGCGCGTGCGTCCCGATGCCGGGTCGAACGAGACGATGATCTCGCTCATGTTCACGCCCTCGGCGTGCTCGTCGCCCTCGGCGCGTCCGGTTCGGCGCCCCGCGGTTTGAATGCCCTTCACGCCGATGATGAGCTTCTCAAGGCGTCGCCCGAACTCATCCGACGTTTCCAAACTGGTTCCCGGCGGCAGCATCAAGTTGATCTGCGCCGAGCCTTCGTTGAACGGCGGCAAGAACTCGGACCCGCGGTGGTACAGGATGAACCCGCCGCCGATCGCGAGCGCCAACACCAGCGATGCGATGACACGAATGTGGCGCAAGCTGATGCCGATGAGCCACGCCGCGCCGCTCTTGAGCTTGCGCACCAGCCACCCCTCGTCGGCGGCGGTTGCCGACGCGTTCGGCAGCAGCAGCGAGCACAGGACCGGGGTTACGGTGAGCGCGACGAGCAGCGACGCGAGGATGCTCACGATGTACGCCACGCCGATCGGCGAGAACAATTTGCCTTCCATACCGGAGAGCGCAAACAGCGGCAAGTACACCGCCGCGACCACGAGCGTACCGATCAGGATCGGTCCGCGCACTTCGCACGACGCTTGATACACGACTTGAAGGGCGGGTAAGGGCGTTGTTGCAGCCCGGTTTTGCCGCAATCTTCGAAACACGTTTTCGACATCGACGATCGCGTCGTCCACCAGCGCGCCGATGGCGACCGCCAGGCCGCCTAATGTCATCGTGTTGATCGAAACGCCGACCAACTTAAAGACCAAGATCGTGACACCGATCGAAAGCGGGATCGCGGTGAGCGTGATGAGCGTCGTGCGGAAGTTTAGAAGAAACAAGAACAGCACGATCACGACGAGGATGGATCCGTCGATGACCGCGTCGGTTACGTTCTCGATCGCTCGGTCGATGAAGTCCGCTTGCCGGTAAACAGCGGACAGGATCTCGAGGTCTTGCGGCAGCGTGAGCCGCATCGCTTCGAGCTCGGTTTCGATCCGATGCGATAGGTCGGTCGTATCGACGCCGGGCTGTTTGAACACGACCACGATCACGCCGCGTGAGCCGTTGACGCCCGCGTCGCCGGTGCGCACCGACGCCGGACCGAAGTCCACGCGTGCGACGTCGCTCACGAGTATGGGACGTCCTTGGTCGCGGCGAATCACGCCGCGTTCAATGTCGGCCGCGGTTTCGGCGAGCCCCGTGACCTGGACGAGCGGACCCTTGGGGCCGAGGTTTAGAAACCCGCCGGACGCATTGGCGTTCGTGCGCTCGATGGCGTGTGCGACTTCTTGGAGGCTGACGCGATTGGCGCGCAGCTTGTCGCTGTCCATCATCACTTGCAGTTGCTTTTGCGCGCCGCCGATGGCGACGACTTGGGCCACGCCGCGAATCGAGAGCAAGCGCAACTTGACCGTCTGATCGACGAACGCGCGAATCGCGGTCGGATCGGTCTTCCCCTCGACGCTGCGAACGCCGATTAACTGGATCTGCCCCATGATGCTCGAGATGGGAGCCATCTGGGGTTCGATGCCGGGCGGCAACTGTGCGCGCGCGAGCTGCAGTTTTTCCTGCACGATCTGGCGGCAGCGATAGATGTCGACGTTCCAGTCGAACTCGACGAAGACGACGCTGAGGCCGAGGCCGGATGTCGAGCGCACGCGCACAACAGCAGTCGCGCCGTTGACCGATTGCTCGATCGGACGCGTGATGAGTTGTTCTACGGATTCGGGGACGAGCCCGTGCGCTTCCGTGAGGATCGTGACGGTCGGACGGTTTAAGTCCGGCAACACGTCGATGGGAAGCTGCCCGGCGGTGTACGCGCCGTACGCGGCCACGCCGAGCGCCAACAAGATGACCGTTAAGCGGTTGGATAGAGAGAAACCGATGAGGCGATTGAGCACAGCTTCTCCTAGTCGTGGTTGTGTCCGGCGTGCGGGTCAGCCGCACCGGTGCCGGCTTGCATGGCGAGCCCGAGCGCAAACGCGCCCGTGCGGACGAGTTCATCGCCGGGAAAAATGGCGCCGTCGTGTGCGATGACCGCGGTGGTCTCATCGCGAAACTCAACGGTGACGGGAATGGCGCGAAACGTCTTGCCGTCGGGGACGTACACGACGCGGTCGGGGCCGCGGTCGGTCAGCGCGCTCGCAGGGAGGACGAACCGATCGTTCCACGTCGCGATCGGGACGTGTACGAAGTAGCGCATCCCCTTGCGAAGTCGCCAGCTGCGGGCGCCGTCGCGGACAACCGGCTGATTCGACGCGACAATCGTGGCGAGGCCGGTGTCGTCGTCACGTTGCGCCGCGAGTCGGTGAATCGTGAGATCCAAAAGCATCGGTCCGGTGTCGGCGACCAAAGGCTCGGCGCGCAACGTCGTCTTGGCTTCGAAGGCAGAGATCACAACGCCCGATTCGTTCCCGACGGGTTCGATTCGGAGCCACATCGCGCGCGCGTCATGCAGGGCGGCGACGGCGGCACCGGCTTCGAGGCGTTGCCCGGTGCGGACTGCGAGTGTCGCTACGTCCCAGTCGGGAGCGGAGTCGGGCGCACGCAGTGTGACGATGGGCTCGAGCGCGCCGGAGTCGGCGAGCAAGCGGGTGTGCGTGATCGTGTGGCCGGCAAGAAGCAGCGCGGCCACCGACACGAACTCCCGGCGCATCAGCTTCGATGTCTTGAGTGCGTCGGCCAGTGCGTCGGTCGCCATGCCCGCGGCGGAAAGTTCGCCGATCGCGGCGATGGTCCACGGGCGCGTTTGCACGTCGCCTTCGAGTGCCCCGTGAATGCGCGTCTCCGTGGCGCCCCAAAGGTCGTGTTCGCGGAGGGCGCGCTGCCATAAGCGGCGATTGCCTGGCGCGCGACCGCCTTGGCGCACGTCTTCGATTTCTTCGGGGGACAGGCCGTGCCGTTGCAGCTCCATTTCGGCGTTGGCTTTGGCCAGCGCGGCGCGTTTGAGGTCGTAGCCGCGATCGATCAGCGTTTGTTTGGGCACCACGGGGAGCCCGTCCTCGGCGGCATCGGCGATGGCTTTGATGCGCGCAAACTCGGCGCTGGCGATTTCATGCTGCGCGGTCGCATCGCGGAGGGCGGCGACCGACTGGTGTAGGTTCTCACTCACCGACGTGAGGATGTCGGCGGTCAGTGTCAGCTCCGGGCGCGCAATGGGCGCGCGCGCCAAACTCACCACCGCGTCGCCGGCTTTTACGATCTGACCCGGTGTGACGTGAATTTTTGTGACGATGCCGCCTAAAGGCGCCGTCAGATCATGGAAGTTGAGCGGCGCTTCCATGACGGTGGCTTGCACGCGCAGCGTACGCGTGTACGTGCTGAGCTCGGCCTTCCCGACCGTCACGCCGAGGTTTTTTAGTGTCTGTGAGGAAAGTTCCTCGACGGCGGCGGCGGTCGCGCCGTGACCGTCGTCACCTTCACCCGCGTCCGTTTGGTTTTGCGCGGCGGCGAACCATCCCGCGGCGGCGCCGATGACGGTGATAACGAGGCTCGTTAGAACCCAGAGAAGTGTTTGTTTCATTTCGTTTCCCCGTTCGTTTGGGGTTTAGCGGAAAGAGACTCGGGTGCATTGGGAAAGAGCAGCAGCGGTGCACCACACGCGGCTTCCAAGTCAGCCCAGGCTCCGTACAGCGCGGCGCGGGCGTCGATGCGTTCCAGTTCGACTTCGCCGCGGCGGCGCAACGCGTCGAGGAGGCGGAGTGCATCCGCTTGGCCGGACTCCAAGGCGCGCGAGACCAGATCGACGCTGCGTTGCGCGAGCGGCGCCACACGCGTCTCCAAAAACTGAAAACGTTGCTGCTGGGCGAGAACGGCATGTCGTGCGGCCGCGATGGCGTCGATGCCACGCGCGACCGCTTCGCCGAACTGCGCGCGCTGCCGTTCGCGTGTTGCGCGGGCCGCCGCGATCCCGGTTTGGTTGCGATCGAATAGAGGAATCTCGATGCCGATTTCGAGTCCCCACTTGTTTTCGCCGCCTTCCCGTTCCAGAAGCGGCCCGAGATGAAGCTCGGGAAACTGTTGCGCGAGTTCGAGGCGGACGTCTTTCTCCGCCACGCGGTACATAGCGCGTCGGTGCGCCAGCTGCGAGTCGTGCTCGAGGAAGAGCGCATGCAGCGCGGCCTCGCTCGGGACTTTTTGCGGGAGGGGCGGGAGCTCGTCGAGCTGCCAGGGGCGGACCGCGATGCCGAGGCGCGCCGACAAAGCAAGCAGGCTCACTTGCGTAGCGGCCTGGGCTGCCACCACATCTCCTTCGCGCCGCACATGTTCCAACTGCGCCGCGTGGAGATCGAGTGCCGTGCCCGACCCGGCTTCGGCGAGACGTTTCACAACGTCGGTTGTGCGTTGCGCCTCGTCGCGCAGCCGCGCACGTGCCGCGACTCGCGCGCGCGCCGCGTGCACGGCCATCAGATCGCGTCGCAATCCGAGGTAGTGCGTGCGCTCCACGCCGGCGACGTGAATCTTGGCCGCGTCGGCTTCTAATGCCTTTCGTTCATTCGTCAGGCGTCGCGTTCCGCGCAAGGGAAGCGCCCATCCCAGCGAAAGCTCAAAGCCCGTGCTCGGACTGGCGCTCGAAAGTCGTGTCGGCGCTACCGACAAACTCGGATTGGGAAGCGGTTTCGCAACATCCGCCCAACGGCGCGTGGCGTTGTACTCGGCGCGAGCTTCCCGCACGTCGGGGTTGTGCGTGGCCATGATGCCGCCCGCGTGAAACAACGTGAGCGACTCGGCCGCGACGCTCGCGCGACGGGCGACGGTTTCTTGGAGAGTAGTTTCAGGCGCGAGGGGGGATGCCTGATAGGTCTGACATGCGGTCAGACACAAACAGAGAAGGACCCCACCACGCCCCGTGTGATGTGTGAACAAGAGTGACTCCTAAAGACGGGGACGCGTGTGCGGAGGCAGAACGCGCGGTCTTAGAGTCTTAAGACGACGGTTCGTGGCACCGTCGGAACGGGTTTGTCCCAGGTCGCGTCGCTGACGGACTCGTCACGAGCGGCGTGTGCGAGTGGCGTGTCGATGTGGCGACCGTTGATTGCCGGCGCGCCAAACACCATGGTGCTTCTCGGCGCCGGAAACTCCCAGGAGAGCGCTACGTGTTCGTGGTCATCTTGCGTCTCGCCCGCGGTGTGTTGGGCAGCACGATGGCTGTGGCCCCGGCGATGGGATCGACTGTGCTGGCAATCTTTGTGCGCGTTCGTGGCGCTGGCCACCCGCGACGTATGCGATGTCGTTTCGAGCTCGCTCGCCAGATGAAGCGCGTGGCCGATGCACTCAACCCACGGCAATTGAACGACCGCGAGAACCAGAAATGAAAGCGCAAAGCCACCGAGGCGCATGACAAGAGAATCGACGCGGCCGTGCGCCTTGTCAAGGCAGCATGTTTGGGTTTGTCACGTTTTTGACGGAGGGTCCGGCTCGTCGGTAGCCCGCGGCAAGCGCCCCGTTTCCCGCAGCGCTCGCCGCAAAACGTACTCCAGATGCGCGTTCAAGCTGCGCAACTCGTCCTTGGACCAGCGCTGCAGGGCCGCGTGAATCGTCGGGTCGAGGCGCAGCAGGAACGACTTTTTCGGAGATTTATTCGGGGAGGGCACGAGAATCGCGCTTAGGTGTACAGGCTACCGGTGTTCACAACGGGCTGGGTGGAGTGTTCGCTGCACAAGACGACTAGGAGGTTGGAGACCATCGCCGCTTTGCGCTCCTCGTCGAGTTCTACGATGTCGTCTTTCTTGAGTTGAGCCAAGGCCATCTGCACCATGCCGACCGCGCCTTCGACGATCTTTTGGCGTGCCGCGATGATCGCGCCGGCTTGTTGGCGACGCAACATCGCTTGCGCGATCTCCGGCGCGTACGCCAAGTGCGAGATGCGCGCCTCCACGACTTCAACGCCCGCTTTCGTCAGGCGTTCGTGGACCTCTTGGCGCAGTTGATCGGCCACCTTGTCGGTATTGCCGCGCAGCGAAATCTGGTCCTCTTCGTGGGTGTCGAACGGATAGTGCGTGCCCAGATTGCGCAGCGCCGACTCACTTTGGACGTGGACGTAGTTTTGGTAGTCATCCACTTCAAAGCACGCTTCCGCCGTATCGACAACGCGCCAAACCACGACCGCCGCGATCTCGATCGGGTTCCCCTCTAGGTCGTTAATTTTGAGTCGGTCCGTTTCGAAGTTTCTGACGCGCAACGAGATGCGCCGCTTCAGCGTGAACGGATTGACCCAGTGCCAACCGGTTGCTTTCACCGATCCCGTGTAGCGGCCAAACAGCGTGAGGACGCGCGCTTCGTTCGGCGTGTTCGCAAACAGACCTGCGAACGAGATCACGCCCGAGACCAACATGACGGCGCCGATGATGCCGAAGACCTCGCCGTTGTGGCGGACGGCATCCGCCTTGATAAACATCGCGATCGCGCCGCCGATCAGCCCGAGACAGGCCAAAAAAGCCAGCAGCCCCGGCACGGCGCCGCGTACTCGTTCTTCGATCAACATGACATCTCCTCTTGGCGCCCGGACGATCCGGCGCCTCTACGGGACTATCGTAATGATATCATATTGGTATCAGTCGCGCCCGTCGGCTTATCCCTTAGTCGTATCGGCGAAGAGCTTATGGAGGAGAGTCCGCAGGTCCTGAGGGTAGGGGTCCTTAGCTACTAACTTGTGTGTCTTGTCGTAAACGAATACACGGCAACGAGTTAGGGCGTTGAAGCGACGGGCGGCAAAGGCGACGCTGGTTTGGGTCCAGCGCTTGTCCGGCGTCTTGGGCGGGCTCACCGAAAACACCCGGTAGGGGGCGTCCGGCCAACGCGCGAGCTCTTTTTCCGCGGCGAGTGTTTGGGATTTCGCGCGCGCCGCCGACGGAGCGACGATCACGATCAGGGCGCGGCCCGCAAACGCTTTGGCGTCGATCAAGCGGTCCTTGATGTCGTCCCCGAGTTTGCGCGGCGCGTGGGAGCCCAGGCCCATCGCCCGAATCTCGTATTGCGCGGCGTGGGCTGCGGCCACGAGGTCCTTGTGCGATGAGTGGTCGATGATGTCGCGCAGCGTGCGCAGGGCATCCGCATCGCCCCAGCGCACAAGGCTCGGGAGGAGCGCGCCCAAATGGCGCGACCGCATGTGGTTTTCGCGCAGCCGGACGAGTGCTTGCAGGCGTTCGTGCGGGTCGGTTGTAAAGCGCGCGATGCCGACGAGGGAGCCGGCGGCGGCGGGCGCGTTGCCGTGTTGGAGCGCCAGCGCGCGCAGGCTCTTTTGGTATTTCACAAACGGCGAGACGATTCGCTTCGCCTGCGCCGCGGATGAGGCCGCGGCGATCGCGGCTTCGTATTTTGCGACCGCGTCATTCCAGCCTTCGGGCACGCCGGCGTAGGCGGTTGGTCCCCAAAACGCAGTGAACGCCGCCAGCGCCGCCATGCGCGCGGCGGCCGAGATCCTCATTTGCACCATGTCCCAATCGTAGCCGTGACGTGCGGGCTTGCTAAAAACAGCTATGCGGCAGCATCAGGAAGCGCTCGAGATCGAGACCAAGGAACGCGGATTTCGTGAAATCACGGCGGCCGTGCGCAGCGTCACGGCGCGAAGCGGTATCCAAACCGGCCTGTGCCATGTGTTTTGCCGCCATACGTCTTGCAGCTTGGCGATTCAGGAGAACGCGGACCCGTCCGCGCGGCACGACATGGAGCGGTGGCTGGAGCGTCTGGCACCGGAGAACGATTCTCGTTACACGCACACCGACGAGGGGCCAGACGATATGCCCGCACATCTCCGCGCGCTCGTGACGAACACGAGTGAGACCCTACCCGTGACCGGGGGGCGGCTCGCGCTGGGGACCTGGCAGGGCCTCTATCTGTGTGAACACCGCAGAGCGCCGCATCGGCGTCGGATCGTCGTCACCATTACCGGGACGTAGGGTCTACGTCCAAAACGAGTCGAGCACGATCCGTTGGCATACGTACACTGAGTAGAGGTCTACTTCGTGCGTGCCCTGCTTTTTGTCCTCGCGTTGACAGTCGGCGCCTTCGCCGGCGGTGACCACAGTTCGCTCGTGGACCTGCTGGGCCACCCCGAGGGCCGCATGCGCCGCCGCGCGCAGAAGCGGTTGCTGACGCTGGGCGGCGATGCTTGGCCGGCACTTGTCGCCGCTACAAAATCGTCGCATCCCGAGATCTCTAGCTCGGCCCGCGCGATCTTACTGCGCGGCGGTTGGATCGATCCGGCGTGGGCCGATGTCGTAAGCGCGCGCGAGGTTTCCTTGTTGCGCGGCGGGTCGGGTCAGCGCCGCCAAAAAGTTATCGATGACGTAGCGCGGCGCGGGGAGCGCGGCATTCTCGCGTTGACCGACATCTTCCGTTCGGGCGCCGGGCAGTTTGAACTGCTCGCGGTGGATACGGTGATGCACCGGCACGCCGGCCCCGGCCTGTTGCGTTATCGCATTCGCAACACGGGCGCGCACGCGGGATGGTTTCGCCACGGCCGTCTCGTGATTCAAAAAAAAGCTTGGGTCCCTTTTGGTCACGACATCAAGTTCCCGGTGCGTCAGTCAAGACGGAAGACGCAGCGGGGCGGACGGTTCCGGATTGTGATGGGGCGTGGGGGCATCGGTCTTGGCCGCCACCAATATGTCAACACGGCGAACGAAGTCGAGTGGGTGAAAGCGGGCGCGAACGTGGCGCAACCGTTTACGGCGCCGCTCAATTTGCTGCGACCCGGCGTGTATCGCGTTCGCCCTCGGATCGAACTCGGCGAACCGGTGGTCACGCTGGTGGCGGTGGAACGAGGCGGCGGTGGGATCCCGGAGACGCGGTTCCCGTTGGCCGAGCATCAACTGAAGCAACCGCCCGCCCTTACGATCTTTGCGCTGCCCGACCCGCTGCTGTGGGGGCGCGATCACTTGGGTGTCTCGTTGGACGTGAAACGCGCGCCAAAAGGATGGCATCTCAAACTCACGGGCATCTCGGACGCGATGGTGCCAAGCGACTTCAGTTCCGCTTGGTACGTCGCCCTCGATGATCTCAACCGCGTTCTCGCGCATGGGCCGTTGGACGCGAAGGAAGTCGGCAAAAAATCGTACGCCTTGGCCGATTTGATCCAAGCCGCGGATGCGGAAATGGTGATCGATGGCCCGCCGAGGTGGCCGAAAACGGCGACGGGACTCCTGTTCGGGATTCGTCTGCACGATGGGCGTACGTTGCACGGCCGCACGGTTGTGTCCCGCCGCATCCGTGTTTTGGATACGATACCGGGCCGTTGAACCCGGCCGTTTCCTCGCCTCCGCGAAGGGAACACGTATCTCTTGAGGACACACATGCGCTACCGATTGATCTTGGCTCTCCTGCTGGCGACGGCCGTGGGCCATTCCGAGGACACGTTGCCGGCAGGAGACAAGGCTGCCATGGAAGCGCCGCCCGTGGGCCTCAAGGTCACCAAGGGCACGGTCCGCGAGGTCGTCAAAAAAACCGGCCGCCTCGTGCCGGCCGAGTCCGCTGAGATTCAACTCGATCTATCCGTGTTTGATCCGCGCCAGGGTCTTCGGTTGACGGAGGTCTCGCCGAACGGGACGTTTGTCAACAAAGGCGATGTGATCGCGCGCTTGCATACCAAAGCCATCGACGCGCAGCTAGAGCGCGAAAAGATGTCGTTGGATCGCGCGGAACTGGCGTTGCGTCATGCCGAGGCGAAGCAAGAACTCCAGGGACAATCGGACGCGGAGCAGTTGGAGCGCGCGGAGAGTGACGCGGCGCGCAGCGCCAAGCGCCTCGAGGGCTACCGCGAGCACGAGAAAAAATTCAACGACGAATCCGAGCGGTTGACCGTGCAAGCACGTGGCAACCGGGTCAAGGATCAGCAGGCCGAACTCGAGCAGCTCGAACGCATGTATGGCGAAGACGAACTCGTGGACGCCACCGAAGAGATCGTGATCCATCGTTCGCGGCGTGACTTCGCGCGTTCGAAAGCTTCGCAGGATCTCACCGAGCGCCGTCGCGTGTATCAGAAGAAGTGGTACTACCACTGGCGCGAAGAGGATCACGAGCGCGCCGCTCGATTTTCCGCGGCTTCGTTGGCGCGGACGCGCCGCAGTCAGGCGATGTCGCGTGAGCGGCGCTCGATGGACTTGGATCATCAGCGGCACAACCTCAAGCGCCAGCGCGAACGGTTGGGTGACCTGAAACGCGATCGTGCGCAGTTCGTCGTGCGCGCTCCGCAGGGCGGTATCTTGCTGCACGGCGCTGCCGACGACGTACCGTTGTCCAGCGAACACAAAGTTGGCCAAACGGTCCGCGTTCGTTCGACGCTCTTTTCGGTTGCGGGCGACAAGTCGTACCGCGCGGCCCTCGAGCTCACCGAGAGCGATCTCTTAAAGATCAAGGCGGGCACCGCGGTGCAGGTAACACCGACGCTCTTGCCGGACCGGACGATGGTCGGGCGGTTAGAAATCGAGTACCTGCCGAAGCGCGGCGGAAAGTTCGAGGCCTCCGTGCGGCTTGCCAAAAACGAGATGCGTTTGCGTCCGGGCTTGACCGCGAACTGCGAGATTGTTTTGGCCGAGGACCTCGAGGCCGTGCGCGTGCTGCGTACATTTGTTGTCGAGCGCGACGGCAAGCACTGGGTCAAGGTGGGCGCGACATCTGCAGGCCCGTTCGAGCTGCGGGAAGTATCGATCGGCGCGAATGACGGAACGTTCACGGCGGTACGCGCCGGACTCGCGGAAGGCGAGTACGTCGTCAAACCGTGAACCGAATCGTTGTGACCTTGGGGCTTGTCGCGAGTGTTCTCGCGGCGGCACCGGAAGAGAAGTCAACCGCGTTGCATCTGGCGATCACGATGCCGCCGGCCGGCAAGGTCTCGGTCCAAGACGCCGTTCGTACGGGCGTTGATTTCTTGGTGAAGCATCAAAACAAGAACGGTTCGTTCGGCGTGCATACGGTCGGGCGCACCTACGAACTGTGGTGCCACGTGCCCGGTGGGCACCAGGCATTCCAAACCGCTTCGACCGCGCTTTGCTACATGGGGCTCGCGGGTGCGAAGTATCAGCCGGCCGCCAGCGTCGCCGCGCAAAAGCGCACGCTGGCGTGGCTGGTGAAACACGCGCGCGTGAAGCGCCCGTTCCCCGAGCAGTTCTACAACATCTGGGCTTTTAGTTACGGCGCGCGTGCGTTGGCGCACGCGGCCCGCAACAAGGCACCGGGCGCGAGCAAAGAAGACATTGTTAAGACGATGCGGGCGCTGGTCAAAGCGTTCGACATCTATCAGAGCCCCGACGGCGGTTGGGGCTACCTCGATTTCAAGATGCCCGGATTCAAACCGACGTGGAGTACCTCGTTTACGACGGCGACAGCCGTGCTCGCGTTGGTCGAGATGCGCGACGTCGGCATCGAAGTGCCGCAGCGTCTGCTCGATCGCGCCGCGCGGCTGATGAAGAAGTACCGCACGCCCGACGGCAACTACGCCTACTCGATCGACTGGCGGTGGCGACCGTCGGGCCGCATCAACCGGCCGCAAGGCTCGTCGATGCGCAACCCCGGGTGCAATCTGGCCTTAGCACGCTTGCTTCCCAAAGAATTCGGGGAGAAGCAACTGCGACGCGGGCTCCGGCAGTTGGTGGACAACCACAGGTTCGCGGCGGCGGGTTTGCGGCGGCCGCGTCCCCATGAATCGTGGTATGCGGTGAGCGGGTACTTCTATCTTTATGGGCAGCAATACAGCGCGCTGGTGTTGGAGCGCATGCCCGCCAAGGATCAACAGGAATTTTGGCCGCACGTCGTGCGTTTCACGCTGAAGACCCGCCAACCGGAAGGGTCGTTTTGGGACTATCCGACGTACGGATACCACAAGTTCTACGGCACCGGGTACGCGCTCATGACGCTGAATCGCTGCCCGGAAGCGATCGCGACCAAGCTCAAACCGTAATGTTTCGTGAAGGGTTACGGCCGCCGGATCCGTGGGGCGAAAATGGATCGCCGCTGGAACGGCTGCGTACGCAAGACGACATGACGGTCGCGTCGTTGGTCGAACTCGGCCCCGTGTGCATCGTGCTCTTGCCGGCACTCGGCAAGAGAACAACGCGCGCGGTCCTCCAGCAGATGGCAAGCGAGCGCGCGCGGATCGAGGAGTCCGGCTGGCGCCTTTTGCTCGTGCACATGGCGAGCGACGACGCGCGCGCCAAAGCGGAGTTGGCTCCGTTCAACCTTGCGTACGTGGCGCGCCTGGCGGATCCCGAACGGGAGATGTATGAGCACTTCGGGATGAAACGCGCCACGCTTGCACAGCGTTGGGGCGTCGATGCTGTCAAGGCCGCGTGGAGCAGCCGCAGTTTCGGATCGGACGAACCGGTCGGCGATCCGGATCAGTTGGGGGGGGTCGTCCAATGCAGGAGCGACGCGGACCCGCACGTCTGGTCGGTGCCGGTTGCGGGCAAACCGTACGAGCTACCCGGCTCGCCCAGCTAGGAGGGTCACGGAGGGCGGCGGCGCCGTCGCTCGCCGGCGGTGCGACGGCTGTTTCTCAGACTGGTCCTAGAGGTCGCGCTGTAAGACGCGCATGGGTGTTGTGCCGAAGTCTGATTTTTCGAAGAAGTCCATGAGCTTGGACTGACGGTCGGCGTCGACGACGGTTCTTACGGACTTTGCGCCGCGGTCCGCGAACCTTGTCATCAGTTCCGCCATCATCTTTCTTCCGATCGCTTGGCCTTGGACGTCGGGGTCCACGCCGACGACTTCGATCCATCCTGCCGGCTCTGCTAACCCGAATTCGCCGGAGCGAATCTCGCCGAGCATGAATCCGACGACCGCGCCGTTTTTTTCGGCCACGAGCGCCACGTCGGGGTCACGCGACATGTAGTAAAAAACGCGCCGCTCCCAGTCGCTGATGCTCTCCTGGCCCGTGATTTTCTTGTCAATCTCCGCAATCACGTTGACGTCGAGGTCGGTTACGGGGCGGAACTTCAGCTCGCTCATGGAAGGAGAGTACGCATCGCTTCGGGCCGGATCAATGCCTAGCCGCGATGAAAAGATGTCGGCCCCACGCCGGAGCCGACATCTCGTTCAAAACACTCAATTTCGCGGTTTCTCGCGCGTCTATTCCCCCGCTGCGCTTGCGCCCGGCATCGAAACCACGTGGACGTCTTGTTGCGGGAACGGGATCGAGATCCCTTCCTTGTCCAGAGCCTGCTTGATTTGTTTGTTCAGGTCGAACTTCACGCGCCAGTAGTCCGACGTCTTCGTCCACGGGCGGACGACGAAATCAACCGACGATGCGCCCAGCGCGGCGACTTCGATCACCGGCGCCGGATCCTTGAGGACGAGTTCGTGTGACGCGACGACCTCGGTCAGAACCTGCGACGTCTTGTCGAGGTCGTCGCTGTAGCCCACGCCGATCGTCAGGTCCACGCGCCGCGTCGCTTGCGAGGTCACGTTGGTGATCACACCGCCCCAGATCGAGTTGTTCGGCACGATGTGCGTTTGGTTGTCCGGCGTCTTGATCGTGGTCGACACCAATGTCATCGCTTTGACCGAACCGGTTACGCCTGCCGCCGTAATCACCTCGCCGATGTCGTACGGTCGATAGAGCAGAATCATCACGCCCGACGCGAAGTTCGACATCGTGCCCTGGAGCGCGAAGCCGATCACGAAACCGGCAACGCCTAAGCCGGCGAGCAACGGACCCGTTTCGATGCCGATGTAGTCCAGCGCGATGATGAGGCCGGTAAAAAACACCAGCTTCGACACAACGTTGACGAAGAAGTCGCGCAGGAGCGCCGAGACGTCGAGCTTGGACTTTTCCAACGTCTTGTCCGTGACGCGCGCCGCTGTGCGAGCCATGAATCGGAACAGGAGCAGAATCAAAAGAAAAACCAGCGCGCTGATCAGGATGCGCGGCCCGTTTTCGATGAACCACGTTTTCGCTCGCTTGAGCCAACGCTGCACGATGCCGACCGCCGCGCCCGCGTTCAGTCCCGAGTAGTCCCCCGAAATTTCGGAGTAATATCCTTGGAAGTCACTCGCGTCGCCGCCGGCTTTTTTGATCGCGGCGATCTCGTCCTTGAACTCGGCGAGCGCGTCTTTGAGGTTGGCGTTCACCGCGTCGAATTCTTTTTGGACGGCGGCTTTTTCGGCTTCGGTCGCTTTCTTCAGCTTGGCTTCGAGATCGTCGACTTTCTCGTCGAGCTTCTCGATGCGGGATTGGAGCGCCTTGGCCGCTTCGGTGTCGACGTCTTGGGCGAATACGAGCGCGGTCAGCGCCGCGACGACGAGGAGGGTGGAAATCGCGTGTTTCATGGAACCCGACAACTTACGGACGGGTTCGCGGCGCGCTACTTTTGGCGCGGGAAGATCCTGCGCAGCGGCGGTCGGCCGCATGCAGGCCTTTTTCTCCGGCAGAAGCCTAGCACTCCGTTGAGAGAGTGGTCGTCAGGCGAGAGCGAGAGATCGCCTTCGCCAGACAAGCGACTCGGCGCTCGCGGCCCACGGCGAGTTTTTCAACGGGCTGCTAGTGGTAGCGAAAACCGAAGTGGAGGCGCGAGCGGCCGTAACGACGGTGGGCGTAGCGATGGCGGTAATACCCCCGACCCCAGTGGAGGCCGAGCGAAGGTGCCCAGTAGTGATGCCGATGGCGGCCGTGCCAACCCCATGCGTAGCCGAGTCCGAACGTCACCGCGGGCCAGTAGCTGCGGCGTGTGCGGTAGCGCGGTCGGTGCACTTCGACGGTTCTTACGACCGGTGCCTGCACGATGCGTCGCGGCGCCGGGCGCAGTGCTTTCTTGATCTGCTCGGTCGAGCGGGCCGGCTTGTAGTCCGGATCCACCATGACGCGCTTCTTGTAAGAAATCTTGCGACGCGACCCAGCCGTATCGACCGCTTCCGGAGATTCCGGAGCGGCGATGACGAGAAGGGAAACCAAAAACGTTGTGATCATCGTCGTTACTCCGTCTTATCCAGCATCGCATAGATGCGCCGGTTGGCAGCCGCCCGAATCCAAAACGGCGGCTGCGGGTCCTCGGTGATCGTTACGTCAAACGTCTTCGCCCAACCCGGCAGCGGCGCCCCCGAGCCGTCCAGCGCTTGGACGCGCAGTTGATGGCGACCGGGCGGAAGGCTGAGGGTGATGATTTGGACGTGGTGGGGGAGGCTCGTCCAATGGCGCACATCCGCTTGCGCCTGTGTGATCGCGCTCAACACGAGAAGCCCTGCGCCGAGCGCCACCGCGCCGCCTTTGTCGCGCCGGATGCCTTCGTGAATGAGCACGTGGCCGGCAACGCCGCTCCCGGCTTTAAACACCGCTTTGCCGCGGCGAATGCCGTCGAGCACGCGCTTGCCGCGCGTCGTCGCTTGATGCAAGAGGTCGGTGGCCTTCGCGCTTGTCGCGGACACGCCGCCTGCGGTCACGCGCACGGCCGCATCGGCGCGGCGCTGTAGCGTAAACCGGGCCACGTTGCCGCCCAGACCGTCCGCGTACTTCTCCGGGCCGCTCCCGGTCTCAACAATGATCAAGACGTTGTCGCGCTCGGGTTGCGGATCTTGGAAGTACGGATTCCCCGGCTGCAATTGAGCGGCCTCTTTGAAACTAAACCGGGCTTGCTCGGCCTTGCCTCGATGGTGGCTCACCCAGCCGAGCAGGAACGAAAGCGCGGCGAAATCGGCTTGCGCTTCGCCCGCCTCGCTCCAGCCGTCGGCAAGGAGCCCGCGTTTGAAGCACGCCGACGCATTGTCGAGTTCGCCGCGTCGCCAGTACAAGAGCCCCTTGTACAGCGCGTTCATGCAGCGTTCGTACGGATCGCCCTTCCACGTCTTTGTCGATTCGGCGCCCCAGATGGCGCGCGCATTTTCACGGGGCGTGGATTCGAGCGTCCCCATGATGTTCGAGGCGCCATGGAGCGCACGAAACGCCGACTGTTCGTCGCCGATCGCGAGCGCGGCGCTCCCGAGTTCGCAGCGCCATAGCGCCTCGTCCTCGGGAGCGATTCCTTTGCGCCCGTCGGCTTCTATCGCAGCGAATGTACCTTCCGGCGTCGCTGCGACGGGAGCGCGATACATCGGTGTACTGCGGCACGCGGTCGTGCTCACCAGCAAAACTAAGACAACCCAGCGCATGGGACGTTGGTTAGCGATACACGACGCCGGCTTTGCCGATTTTTTTCGTCTTGAACGGCTTCTCCCAGATGATCTCGCCGTTCTCGGCGTCGATCAAGGCGAAGTCGATCCAGATGGCGTCGGACTGGAGACCGCGTCCCACCTTGCTCACCGAAGCGGCCGTACCCGTGAGGTAAAAGTCCGCGCCGGTTTTCGTCTCTTGCTTACTCGACGTGTACTCGCCGCCGCGTTTGCCCGAGCGCTCGCGCTCAATCAGCGCTTCTTCGCGGTTGCTACGCGTGACGAAGCGAACTTTGCCCCACGCGTTCTCCACAAGCTGCTGGCGGATGCGGCGCACGACGAGCTCGGAATCGAAGTCGAAGCGCGTGTTGTTTTCGATCGGGTGAATCGCAACCGTCGGCACGCCCTCGACGTAGGGGCCCGTCAGTTCCGGGTGCGCGATCATGGACTTCGCAAACTTGGCGATGTCCTCGATGTCTTTCGACTCAAGGCCCGTGCCCATGATCTCGTCGTCTTCGCGAATATCGACGCGACGTGTTTTCGACTTTGAGCTCCCGCACGCGGCAATCAACACCGCGGTGAGCAATCCAATCCATACTCGATTCATCATTTCCTCCGTACGCGATAGCGTACCGTTCATTGTCGGCGGTGCTATGCACGCGCTGTACCAACTAGATCGGGCGCCGGGGACACGGTGTGGCCCCAAAAGCGTATCCCAGAGGAGAACGGGGCGTCTCCGGAAGTGGGCACAGTAGCGCGAAGAGGCTATCCAACGCTATTCTTGGGGTGTGACCAGTACCGGAGCCCGCGAGGCCATGACGGAGGATGCGCTTTTCGACGCGTATCTGGAGGCGTGCCGGACCGGAGCGGCCGAAGAACCCGCCACGTACTTTGCGCGATATCCGCAGATTGGTCCGGACGTGCGCGCGAGCATCGAGGCGCTCCATCGCGCCGGAAGCGGGCGTGTGCCGCGCCAGCAGTTCGGCGAGTACGACGTGGTGCGCCAGCTTGATCGCGGCGGGATGGGGTTAGTTTATCTGGCCCGCCATCGCGCGGTCGGTCGCCCCGTTGTCTTGAAGGTGATGCGCCCCGAACTCCGCTCTTCGGAGACGGCGATGGCCCGGTTCGCGCGCGAGTCGAAGGCGGCCGCGCAGTTGCACCATCCGCATCTTGTGTCTGTGCTCGATGTCGGCGAGCAAGACGACGTGGCCTACTTCGTCATGGAGTATGTGCCGGGGCGCTCTCTGTCCGAGGTTTGTGCAGAGCGCCCGCGGCCGAACTGGAGACAGTTTGTTCGGTGGGGGTTGCAGCTGGCGCGTGCGTTGGCGTACGCGCACGGCGAAGGCGTCATTCATCGCGACGTGAAGCCGAGCAACGTGCGTGTCGACAAAGCCGGTGCGCCGAAGTTGATCGATTTTGGCATCGCTCGTACGGACGGTGCGACCCAGGCGGCGTTGACGACGACGTTTGCCGGGTCTCCGCTCTACGCCGCGCCGGAGCAACTTACGGGTGCGGATCTGGACGGTCGGGCCGACGTGTATGGGTTGGGCGCGACGCTTTACGAGTGCGTAACGGGGTGTCCACCGTTTGGCGGTGAGTCGTTGGAGCAGATTCTCGCGGAGGTGTTGGCCGGCGATCCGCTTCCGCCGCGTCGTCTTGCGCCGGGTCTGCCCGTGGAAGTCGAAAGCGTCTTGCTGCGTGCGATCGAGCGCGACCCGCAGCGGCGCTACGGGTCGGCGGCTGCCTTTGCGGACGACCTGGAAGCGCTCCTCGATGATCGGCCGGTGGTCGCGCGTCCTCCGAGCGCTTGGCGTCAGCTCGGGCGTTGGGGGCGACGGCATCCGATTCGCGCGCGCGCGTCGATCGCCGTGGCCGTGCTGTTGATGTTTGCCGTCGGCACGTTTGTGTGGAACGCAACCGTGCGTCGCCGCGACTCCCAAGCGGCGCTCGAACAGGCGGCGGCGCGATTACAGGACTATCGTGATCACGTTGCTGCGACGTCTGCGTTGGAGTCGAAGCTCGGGCGACTCAAAGAGCGAATTCGGTTCGAATATCTCAACGATTCCGAGTACGAGCTTCTCGATCAGAATGAAATCGCGGTCGAACGGCGCTGGCGCGCGCGCGACGACATGTTTGTCGAGGTCATGGGGCTCATTCGGCGCGCTGAACGGCTCGATCCCGAAATCGTCGGCGCGGACCAACTGCGCGCGGCGATGTACATCGAGAAGTGGCACGAAGCGCGCGTGCGCGGCGATCCGATGGCGGGCGTGTTTTTTCGCGAGCAGGCCGCGCGTCTCGATCCGGCGGTGGTTACCACGGAGCGCGTGAAGTTTCAGGTCACCCTTGAGACCCGGCCTCCCGGCGCAACCGTGGACTGGTTCATCATTCGGGAAGCGAAACACGAACGGCGTGCCGTCCCGGTTCCGGTCGCGGGAACTTCCTCCGTGGCGCCCGGAACGCGGATGACCGTAAACGGGCGGGAAACGGGCATCCCGCTGCTTCCGACGCGCGACTGTCGACAGGGCGTGACCCCGCTGACGCTGGAGTACCGCGGCGACGACGAATATCTCGTGCTGCTTCGACTTGCGGGTCATGAGGACGTGCGCGTTCACCTGCGTTCGCAAACGAACGTGACGCCGAAGTTTGTGGTCGACATGCCGCGGCTTGGTGCCGGCCCAGCGGGTTGCGTCTACGTGGTGCCGCAGACCGAGTTCGGTCACGTCCCATCGTTTTGGGGAATGCGTCACGAAGTCACGGCCGCGCAGTATCGGGAGTTTTTGCGTGCGACGGCAGGGGACGCGCATGTCCCGCGGCGACGCCAAAACGATCCGCTGTGGATCCAACGCGACGGCGCGTGGACGTGGCCGGACGATTGGGACGCGCGGTGGCCGATTCTCGGCGTGTCGTGGCACGACGCGACGGCCTATGCGACGTGGCGCACCGCCCATGATCCGAAGTTTCGCTACACGCTCCCCACGATCGATGAGTGGAAGATCATGAGCGGCGTGCGGACGTACTATGTGTTCGGCGAGCACTTTCGACCGCGATGGGTGAGCTCTTGCTACGCACGCCCGACGGCCAACCCCGTTCCAGTGATGAGCTATCCCATCGACGAGTCGGTTTTTGGAATCTATGACCTGTGCGGGAGCGCGTCCGAGTGGTTGGACGCGTGGTACGACAAGCCGCGTCGGCTGCGCTGGCTGGGAGGCGGGTCGTGGGGCCATTCGGACCCGGAGACGTTTAAGGTCTCGGCGGGGCGGGGCTTCGAAGCGCATGTGATGTCGGGTGACTTTGGATTCCGCGTGATCGCGAGGCGCAAGTGAGTCTCGGCGAGCTCTTGACCGAGTATCGAGGAGACCTGACGGTCTTTGTGCGGCGGCACGCCGGGCGCTTGTTGCGCTTTGAGGGCGTCGAAGATCTTGTGCAGGGCATTCACGTCCGCGCGCTCGAGGCTCCGTACGAACACCGCGGGCGCGAGCCTTTTCTAAAGTGGATGTACCAGTTGGCGCGACGGCACTTGGCCGGGCGCTATGCCCATTGGGTGGCGCTGCGCCGCAAGCCCGCGGCGTTGGTGCGGCTGACCCAAGCGGACGGGGCCACGGCGAGCGACACGGGTCCGCGCACGTACGCCGAACGCCGGGAATTGCTGACGATTGCCGTGCGCGCGCTGGCGATTTTGCCGCCGAAAGATCGCCAGATGGTGCAGTGGGAGAGCGAGGACGTGCCGTTGGCTGAGCGGGCCGACAACATGGGTGTTTCCTACGCAGCGGCAGACTCGGCGCGCCGCCGCGCGCTGGAACGGTTCCGCAAGACGTTTGACTATTTGCTCGAAACCTAAAAAAGCGCGACGAATCGAGCGACCGATGCGCATGGGATGGGTAGGAGAACACCCATGCATCTTGTTCGCACCACTTGGATTCCTGCTTTGTTGACCCTCGCGGCCTGTTCCAACAGCCCGCGAACTCTCGAGGAGATCGGGGTCAGCGTGCGCGTTCCCACGCCGCTTTGCTGCACGGTCGGGACGGCCGGGGTGGCCGGCACGATCGAGTTGACCAACGAGTCTCAATCCGACGACGTCTCGCTCTCCGTGTCGGCTCCGGCCGGAGTATCGATCAATTCGCCCGCCTTCACGCCTACGGACCCGAGGCGCGGGAGCGTCGTCGTCCCCGCGGGGTCAACCGTGTCGCTTGAGGTGTTCGTCGCCACATGCCCCGACCCGGACTTTGCCTCGGTGTCGATCTTCGGGATCAACGAGGCCGTCGAACACATCGACATGCTGGTGAAAGACCCGCCTCCGGACGATACGCTCCCGGACTTGTTGGTCCCGGTGAACGTGACGGCGCTCGAGTCCATTCGCAACGTGTTCGATCTTGGATTCGCGACCGGGCCGTCGGCGTGGGTCGCTGGGTCCGATGGCTTTACGCAGGTCGACCTCACAACAGGGTCCATTGTCACGCAGACGGGCGCTGACAGCGTGCAGTTCGACAAGTTCAACGACCCAAGCGGAATCTTCGGCGTGGCGCCGTTGCGCTATGAGTCCGGCGGCACAACGGAAGAGGGCATCTTCACGTACGGTTCGTCGTCGGGGACATTTCAACCGTTGCTCGCGGCGGGCTGGGCGAACTTCGTGCAGCTTGCGTTCCAGCAGGGCGTGAGCGACGCCAGCTATCTGATCGGGAAAAGCGGCGGGCACCAGATCATCGTGTCGCACGGCGGCGTGAGCTCGTTTCACTACGACGAAGTGGCCGGGAGCTGGACACGGACGATTCTCGCCAACTCGGTTGCGGGAGGTGCGCTGTCCACGGTCGCCCGGGAGCGCGCCGACGAGCGACTCGCTGTGACCGACGGGATGCCGGGTGCGCTCTACCTGCTCACGGGAGATGATCCCGCGGTCACGCCGACCAAGATTGCGGACCTCGAGAACGGACCGCGGTTGATTCGCGCGGCGGGACGGCTGGCCGTAGTTTCGAATCACGACAGCGATTCGCTTACTTTGATCCGTTGGGAACTCGACGGGACGGTTGAGGTGCTCGGTTCGTGCGCGGTGGGAGACGGCCCGTTGGGAATCGACGTGCGTCTCGTGCCCCAAGGCATCGCGATCGTCTCGACGGGACAAAACGACAACACCTACACGATCACCGTGGTCGATCCGACGACGCTCGTGGTCGTGTCCAAAATCACAAAGCCGGTTCCCACGGGATTGACGGGGCCTGCCTACGCATCGTGGTTTAACGACACGCAGATCATGATCGCCGGCAACACATCAAACAACGTGGCGTTGGTGAACGTCTCGACGGAACTCGACGGCGACGCGTAGCCGCCGGCTGTCGGCGGGTCACACGAATCGAGCCGCGGTGCGGCGCGACGCGTTCGGTCGGCTGCCGCGTGAACGCGCCCCTGTCAAGCAAAGACCTCGTTGCATGGGGCCACCAGGAGGTTCAGAAGCGCGCACACTAAACAAGGCCGCGGGACGCGGCTCGCCCGCCCCAAAAAAAGCGCCCCGCACGATGGCGGGGCGCGTCGGGACACAGAAGCCCGCGGGCTTCTCGTGTAGTGATTTTACTAGTTGTTGGCGGCGCCGTTTCCGTTTTCGGGTTGCACCCAGCGGACCGCGTTCGAGCACGCGCAGGTTCCGCCCACGCGGCTGAGCTCGGGCATCTCACGCATCGCGTCGACGGGCGTCAGTGTTCCGTTCGCCACCTTCTCCATCCGCGTGAAGTAGTTCATGAAGTCGCGCCCCATCGGATACGGCTCAGGCAGTACGGCCATCATGTGCTGGCGGAACGATTCGAAGTCGTGGATCTCGCCGCCGTCGCGATCGCGCATTTCAAACGCGTGCGGGCCGCGGCGCCGGAAAAACTTCACATCGGGCAAGGAGAGCAAGTCGTCGTGGTGGACGCCTTCGTAGCTCTCGTTTTTGTCTAAGATTTCGCGCGCTCGATCGCGGTCGAGATCCGGGAACCGGGCGCGAAGGAATCGCTCGTTTAGATCGCGGACGAGTTGGTCGACCTCTTCGACGTAAGCCATCATCGCTTCGCCATTCTTGGAGTGTTTGAATCCGAACGCGACGTTGCGGCCGCCGCCTCGTTCGTCGCCGAACATGTCGAGAGCGCGCGGGAACCACTTGTTGATCGCTCGCTGCATCATGTCGAACGACACGGTGCCCTTGCCCTCACCGAAGTCTGCCGCCCAGCGGCGAAGCGGGCCGACGCCCGTGGCCAGGTGAAACGCCTCTTCACGAAGCATCGGTCCCATGCTCTCCGACATCGGGCGATACGCGCTCACCTTTTGCATGTCGAGTTGGAACTTGCCGACGCGATCGATGAACGCGCAAAACGTGATGTTGTCCAAGAACGAATCGAAGTCGATGTTGAATGCGCCGAGCACGTGGGAGCCGGTGCGCATGTTGAGCACCTCCTCGACCATATCCTCGCCGCTTGTGTCGGTCACCGACCGCCAATCGTCGTTGAGCAGCACGCTAAACATCTGGTAACCGTGGCGCAGTTCTTCCGCCATCATCCGCAGAATCCAAAACTGATCCTGCTCGTCGTCGGCGCGCGCCAACGTCAGCCGGTGCTGCTGAATCGAGCCCAGCTCCGTGCTCGCTTGGGCCTTGACGGCTTTGAGCAGATGGTCCGCCTGCTCCTTGTTCATCTCGCACGCACTCGTGAACTTGGGCTTGCCCTTGTCCACCCCGACTTCGATGTGCGGGCACACGCTGCAGTCGTTGAGCGCGCAGAGCTGGAACTCAGGCTGATGCGGGAAGTACTTCTTCCAGTTCGCCTCCATAAAGCCCCAGTCGGGCATGTAGGCATCCCGCCACTTCAAAACGGCCTGGTGGAACTTCTTGGGAAGCTCGGTTTTGCGGACGGTCGATGCGGCCATGGCGGTTCTCCTCCCGATGTTCTATCGAACGATCGTTCGGTTAATGATACGAGAGTGCCGCGAAAAAGGCCAAAAATTCGAGCGCGCGGCCGTCTCTCCCCGATACGAAATCTCGGAGATATCGCGGGCCCTGGCCGATTCCGGCCCTTCCCGGGCCGATTCGGAACCATCTCTAAACGGGCCGCAGTCTTCCAGTCTCTGTTTTGAATTTCGTGTTTCGTCTGTCTTGAGCTTCTCCGTGTATGGAGGGAGCAAGGGAGAGGGTCAGCTCGTAGCCAATCATCTCTGCGGGCTTT
>JAJFFF010000053.1 GCA_021776785.1 Planctomycetota bacterium
GGTACCGAGAACGCGGCCAGGTCGGCCGGGCGCCCCACGTGGAGGACTCCGGTGTCTAAGGCCAGAGCCCGCGCTCCCCACTCCGTCGCCATTCGAAAAACCGCCTTGGCGCCCAGATCGGTCCGCGCGCGGCCCAGGAACTGGGTCTCGCTCAGCAGGTCCACGGTCTCGCCGGACGCCGCACTGTCCGAACCCAGCGCCACGCGGACCCCTTCTTCCATCAGCTCCTGGACCGGATGCTCGGGGTGGCCGAAGAAATGGTGGGCGGTCGGGCAATACACGGCAAACGCGCCAGCCGGGGCGTGGCGCGGACGCATGTAATTGGCGTGCACGATCAGCAGCGGGGCGCGTTCCATGCCGACGCTGTCCAAGAACGTCTTGAGATCGCCGTAGGGCTCGAAGTCTGGGTCATCGGCATCGAATCGCTTGAGCATCTCGCGCAGCGGTCCGATCCCGTGGCGGATAAACGCCATCTCTTCGAGTGTCTCGCCGACATGAATGGCCAACGGGCGTCCGTGCCCGTCCGCCACGGCCACGAGTTGGCGCAGCAATCCGGGCGACACCGAGTACGGCGCGTGGGGACTGAGTCCGGTTTGTACAAGCGGCGGGAGTTCGCGCATCTCCGCTAACTCCCACACGTCGCTGAACACGCGGTCCGATACGTCAGGTGAAAACCCGATCGCTTCGACGAACAACCGCACGCGCGCGCCGCTCTCGCCCCACACCTGCGCGATCGCGTCAAACTTTTGCGGCGTCACAATATCGCCAAACGACGTGGTGCCGCGCTCGATCGCTTGGCGCGCCAGCGCGGCTGCCGCTTCCTCCATGCCGGGCTTCGCCCACCCCTCGCGGATCCCGTCGATCCACGCGACGAAGTCGCCCTTGTACGGCACGCGGCCGCGCAGGTGCGACAGGTCTAGATGCAGGTGCGCGTTGACGAGCCCCGGAGTCAACGTGGCGTCTTCTAAGTCGATCACCTCGTCGGTCTTGGGGGCGTCTTGGGCCGGCCCCACCCACGTGATCGTCGGGCCGTCCACGACCACCGCACCGTCGGCGATGTCGGTCTCTGCGTCCGGAAGGACGCGCGCGGCCCGTATGCACAGTGTCACAGCGCGCGCAGTGTACCTACAAGGCATCGCGCCGCCCGTGTTACAACGCCCTCCTTGCCGATGATCGATAGCCACGCCCACACCAACTTCGACGCGTTCGACGACGACCGAGCCGCGATGTATGAACGCGCCCGCGCCGCTGGCGTGCTCGCGATCATCGAGGTCGGCGTCGGACTCGACGGCTCCAAGCAAGCGTGCGCCCGCGCCCAAGCGGAACCCATGGTGCACGCCGCCGCCGGGCTCCATCCCACCGGGTTAGACGGCTGGGAAGAGGCGTGGGACGAGTTCGTCGCGCTGTTTGCGCAAACCGGTCCGGCCCGCCCCATCGCCGTCGGCGAGTGCGGCCTGGATTACTACTGGATGAAATCACCCAAAGACATCCAGGCCGACGCGTTTTTGCGCCAACTCGACTTCGCGCAGGAGAAGCAGCTGCCGTACATCGTGCACTGCCGCGAAGCCGAAGACGACCTGGTGCCGCTGTTGACCGCGCACGGCTATGCCAGAGGCGTCGTCCATTGTTTTGGGGGCACGGCCGAGCACGCGCAGGCTCTGCTTGAGTACGGCCTTCACCTCTCGTTTTGCGGCAACGTGACCTATAAGAGCGCCGCCGCCATGCGCGAAGTGGCCGCCACCGTCCCGCTCGATCGATTGCTGCTCGAAACCGATAGCCCGTTTCTCGCGCCGGTGCCCAAACGTGGCAAGCGCAACGAGCCGTCGTTCGTCGCGCACACCGCGCGTTTTCTCGCCGACCTCAAAGGCGTAGACTTAGACACTCTTACAAAGGCCGCGACGGACAACACCCGTGCGCTGTTTTTGATCGAAGCATGAACATCCTCTGGATCCTTCTCGCCGCGGCCGCCACGGCCTGGGGCGTACGCGGTGCGCTGCAACGCGATGTCGCGGCCTGGCTCAAGGCGCTCGCGACGTTGGCGTTTTTGTTCTGCGGCCTCACGACCGTGTTGCTCGTGTGGTGGGTCGGGGACGGGCGCCTGCTTCCGACGCTCCAGATCAGCCCGGATGTGCGCAACTGGTTTGCGACCAACTACGACGGCGGTCTCCCAGCGCCCGATCCGTTGTACCTGTTGGTCGGGCTGGTCGCCCACGTCGCGTTGCTGGTGCTCGCGCGCAGCAAACGCGGCGCGATTCTGTGGCCGGCGACGTTGGTGTTTTTGGCCGCCACCATGTGGTTTTCTTCGCGGCAAAGCGATCGCCCGATCGCGTATCGACGCGCGCTCGGCCCGGCGACCACGGCCTACCTCACCGTCGCCCCGACCAAGAACGAGGGCGCGCGCCTGGTGTTTGCCCACGGCGCATCCGAGGACGGCTTCGTTGATGTCATCCACGTCGCAGAATCGGAAAAAGTGCCGATCGACATCCAGCTTTTTTGGACCAACGACGGCCAAGCCATCGTGTTGCAGGTGGGCCGGCGGCGCACGTTTGCGCTCAAGCTGGATGGGACGACCGTGGGCTATCTGCCCGCCCGCTCGCACGAATGGCCCGAGGAAAACGCGAGCCTCGAATCCGGTCCCGTTCGAAAGCGCCTTGCGAAAGCGGCGAAAGACGTGGACGTGTTCTTGCGAGAACACGGCGGCGTCTTCGTAAGATAAGCCCATGGCACATGGATCCAGCGAAGCGCAGGTCGAACGCTGCGCGCGCGTCGTCGACGATTTGCGAAGTCGCTTGAGCGAACGCATCATCGGCAATCGCGACGTCATCGACCTCGTGCTGACCGCGTTGATCGCGGGCGGACACGCGCTGCTCGAAGGCGTGCCCGGCATCGGCAAAACGATGCTCGTGCGCACACTGGCCGAAGCGCTGGATGCAAAATTCACGCGGATTCAGTTCACGCCGGACCTCATGCCCGCCGACGTCACCGGCACCACCGTGCTGCACGAGGGCGAACAGGGCCGCGAGTTCCGATTCCGCGAGGGCCCGGTCTTTTGCAACCTGCTCCTCGCCGACGAGATCAACCGCGCGACGCCGAAGACCCAAGCCGCCATGCTGGAGGCGATGGAAGAGCGTCAGGTGACAGCAGACGGCACGAGCCGTCCGTTGCCGCGACCGTTCTTTGTGCTGGCGACGCAAAACCCGCTGGAGATGGAGGGCACATACCCGCTGCCCGAAGCGCAACTCGACCGATTCCTCTACAAAGTCTTGGTCGGCACGCCGAGCCAGGAGGAGCTAGTCAAAATCATCGGCCTGTCCGCCGGCGCGGAGCACGCCCCGGCGGACCCCGTCACGACCGGTGAAGAGGTGGCGATGTTTGTGCGCACCGCGCGCGACGTCGTGTTGACCGATGACGTGCGCGAAAAAATCGCGCGCTTGGTCTTGGCGACGCACCCCGACCGGGAGGGCGCGCCCGAGTCGGTGCGGCGATACGTGCGTCACGGCGCAAGTCCGCGTGCCGCGTTGGCGATCGCCATGGGGCTGAAGGCGCGCGCGCTCATGGCAGGCCGCGCCCACGTCGAACGCAGCGAGATTCCCGCGCTGTTTGGCCCCGCCCTCCGGCACCGCATTGCGCTCAACTTCGAGGGCGAAGCGGAGGGCGTAACGCCCGACTCGATTCTCGACGACGTGCTGGCCGCGATCCCGCTACGCTGACGCGGTCACCCCGAGCTCGTCGAGTACGAGACCGATCGCGTCCACCTGCCGGTCGAACTCCAGCGGCTGTCCCTCCAACGCCAGATCCGGCGTCGGCGGCAGATGCACAAATCCGGCGCGCACGCCGCGGCCCGCGAGCACATGCCGCGCGTAGTAAAACGAGGCGTTGCAGAGGTACGCGCCAGCACTCAGCGAAATCTCCACCGGCAGCGACGCGGCCCGCATCCGGTTGAGCAGCGTGTCCAGGGGGAGCGTCGAGAAATACGCGTCGGGGCCGCCCGCGACGACAGACGGGTCGGGCGGCGCCGCGCCACGGTTGTCGGCACGCCGTCCGTCCCGATGGTTGATCGCCACGCGCTCCAGGCTGATGACCGAGCGGCCAATCGCCACGCCGGTGAGGACCACGCCCTCCCACTCCTGGGCGAGCAGATCGTCCAGGGCCGGCCCGATCCGGTCCCAATCCACGGGCAGCACGCTGGCCGCAACGTTTGGGCCCGCCAAAGCCTGCGCCACCTCGCCGGACGGATTCCGCGAAAGCCCTCCGAACGGTTCGAATCCAGTCACCAGGTACATCGGTTCCCAAGGTAGCGCTATCCCGTCTTGGAATCCCCCACCTTTCTAGGGATTTGCTGAGATGGTACGCTTCCTAGCCCTAGGAATGCGTGACGTGTGCGGTTTCGCGCGAGCGTGCGCGGGCGCCTTGGTTCACGACGAGAGGATGACGATGAAGATCGATCGAAAGAGCGAAGGCGATGTCACGATTCTCGGTTTCAGCGGCGAGTTTGACGCGTTCAACCTGCCCACCGTCAGCGATAAGATCGACACGCTCATCGAGAAGGGCGGCTACAAGCTGGTCTTCAACTTGTTCGAGTTGAAATTCATCAACTCGTCGGCGCTCGGCTACCTCATCAAGACGCAAAAAAAGCTGCGCGAATACGACGGCGAGTTGGTGTTGAGTCAGCCGTCGCAGTTCTTCGCGACGACGATCAAGACGCTCGGGATCGATCAGATCTTTAAGGTCTACGAGACCGACACCGACGCGGTCGCCTACTTCCAAAACGATGTCGGCGCGAAGACGCAAAAGTTCGAGGGCGTGCCGGTTGATGAAAACCTGCTCGGCTCCACGACCATGTTCTTCCGATTGAAGGACGAGCCGGACGCGATGGCGGTCGCCAAGATCTTGTCGATCTATGAAGACGGCCCGACGTTTAAGTACCCGAGCGATCCGGACAAGATCAAAATCGATCCGGATGAACTCATGATCGGCCGCGCGCTGTGGATTAAGTTCCGGCAGCCGTTCTTGGAGAAGGAACGCTTCTTCGAGATGGAAGCGGAGATCGTGATGGCTGTGGACCTAGACGACGAGGAGGGCGCGAGCAAGTTCCGCTTGCGCTACACCCAGATCGACGACAAGGACAAAAAGGTCTTGGAGCAGTTTGTCGCTGACCAAGATCTGTTGCGTTCCCAAGCAAAGCCTGAGCAGATCCAATAGAGATCGTCATTCTCGTCGGCGCGGGCCTCATCGGCGGGTTCATCAACACGCTCGCGGGCGGCGGATCGATCTTCACGATCCCCGCGCTGGAGTGGGCGATCGGTCTTCCGGGCGCAGCCAACGGCACGAACCGCATCGCCATCCTGTTGCAAAACGTGTCGGCGGTGTGGGGCTTTCATCGCGGACGCGTCGTGCCGTGGGTTTTGGCGACGCGCGCCGCTGTCCCCGCCGTCCTCGGTGGGCTCGTCGGCTCGTACATCGCAACTCGACTGAGCGCGCCCGCCATGCGCGTCGTGTTGTCGTTCGCCATCGTGGTGGTCGCGCTGACGTCGTTGTTTCGCCCGACACTCGTGCCCAAACTCGACGGCTGGAAACGCGATGTCGCATTCGTAGGCGTCGGACTTTGGTTGGGCTTTTTACAAGTCGGCGTCGGGTTCTTGCTCCTAGCGTGTCTCGCCGGCGGCATGCGCATGGACCTGGTGCGCGCAAACGCCGCGAAAGTGTTGATCGTGTTGATCGTGACCGTTCCCGCACTCGCGATCTTCGGCGCGGCGGGCCAACTGTATTGGCGCGAAGGGTTGCTGGTCGCAGCGGGCAACATGACAGGCGCATTGATCGCGAGCCAACTCGCGATCAAAAAGGGTGCGGCCTGGATCCGGTGGGTCGTCGTCTTCGCAGCCGTGCTCGCGATCGCCAAGCTGCTCGCGCCGCTCTTTACCTAGCAGCCCATTGAAAAAGTCACATGGGCTGCGAGCGGGCCTCGAAGCCGATCTCGGTGTCGCGCATCCTCGCTGTAGCGTTGCTACACCTGCGGTTCGCTCCTTGATCTCGACTCCGATTCCTCGCTCTCGCTATTCCAAGCACTTCTTCAACGGGCTGCCCAGCAGCCCATTGAAAAAGTCACATGGGCTACGAGCGGGCCTCGAAGCCGATCTCGGTGTCGCGCATCCTCGCTGTAGCTCTGCTACACCTGTGGTCCGCTCCTTGATCTCGACTCCGATTCCTCGCTCTCGCTATTCCAAGCACTTCTTCAACGGGCCGCCCAGCAGCCCATTGAAAGAGTCACATGGGCTGCGAGCGGGCCTCGAAGCCGATCTCTCACTCTCGCTACGCTAGGATCTCCGCGATGGCGGCGGTGACCAAGTCTTGCGGGACATCGTCAAACACATCGACTTCGCCGAGGCGGCGCGGAAGCACCCATCGCAACTTGTCCGCGCGGCGTTTTTTGTCGTGTCGTAGCGCGGCGCGCACCGCCGCGGCTTCGAGATCGACACGCGCCGGGTGGCCGCATCGATCCAACGCCGCAAGCACCGCCCCGCTGTCGTTAAAGCCGCAGTGACGCTCCGCCAAAAAACACGCGGCACGCAGTCCGACACCGACCGCGTCGCCGTGTCCGAGTTCGTAGCCGCTCGCTTGTTCGACCGCGTGCCCAAGCGTGTGCCCGAGGTTGAGCCAGCGCCGCACGCCTTGCTCTTTGAGGTCCTGGCTCACGATGTGGAGTTTGACCTGTTTGGCATCATCGACCAGCGTTGCCGGATCGTCGCGGCCTGCGCGCTCGACGAGGTCGGGACGCGCGATGACGCCGTGCTTGATGATCTCCGCCAAGCCGCATCGAACTTCGCGCGGCTCAAGCGTCGACAAGACGGCGGTCGGCGTCCATACGCCTGACGGTTCGTGAAACGCCCCCACCAGATTCTTGCCGCGCTCGTGGTCGATGCCCGTCTTCCCGCCGTGCGCGGCGTCCACCTGCGCGAGCAGCGTCGTCGCGACCGCGATCCAACGCACGCCGCGTAGATAACTCGCGGCCGCAAACCCCGCCACGTCGAGAACGGTCCCGCCGCCGTACGCGACGACGACGGCGTCACGGTCCAGCTTCGCATCGACCATCGCGTCCACAATCGACCGCCAGACCGCAAACCGTTTCGTCGCATGATTGACGTGCAGAAGCACGCGCGCCGCGTCCGACGGCACACCGTCCGGCATCCCATGCAGTTCGACGACGCGACGATCCGCCACCACAAACACCTGACTCGGAGCCAAGCGACGGAGAGACGGCGCGAGCGCGTTCACGAAATCGGGGCGCGGCGCTTGCGACGCATCGCGCGGTAGCTCTCTTTGGTCTTGTCTTCACGCATGACGACAAACACGAGCACCATGAGGCCGAGCAAAAACAGGCCGGCCACAACCAACGAACCCGTGTGATCGGGCGGCGGCAAAACCACTTCCTCGAGCACCGTCAACACCATCATCGGCGCCAATCGGTCGACGCCGCCGAGTGAGTGGTAGAGCTTGGTCTTGTAGTAAAAACCTGCAAAGCGAATGCGCGTGCGTTTTTTCCACGGGCGATGCCCCAGAGGCGCCGGCGCCAGAAACTGAATCAGCTTTTGACGATCGGTTTGGATCCATCCCGTGATGCACTCGGTGATGCCGGCGTCGTTGGGCGCGATCGACGCGGCGGTGTAGTGAATGCCTTCGACCGCGATGATGCCGAGCCCGCCTAAGTACTCCGCGCGATGGGCCTTGGCGTTGCCGACCAACTCCTCGAACTCTTTGCCCACCGGAAACAGCTTGGGCTTGAGACCTTCTTTTTCGCGCAGCGCCGCGCCCGCTTCGCCGGCGCGCGGTTCGGCATATTTCACCAACCGATAGAGCGCCCGCGGAAACTCCTTGGACATGATCGCGCGCCCGTACGGTGTGTCCGCGTCCGCAGGATCGTCCACGATGTCGTCGAACGGCACATCGGCCAGCGTCTTCACGGGCACGGTGGCGTAGTCGCGGTCAATTTTGGTAGCCACCACGAGCACCGACGGCGCTTCGTCCCCGATCTCGTCGTGAAAGTTTTTGACAAAGATGCCGCGTCCGCGCACCCAGCCATCCACGATCGGGCTGGTCCGCGGTGCCGCGGAGAGTTCGTTCGGGTCCGCCCAGCTCGGGCCGATCGGCGCGACGAACGTAACGCGGTGCTCGCTTCCCTCGAGCTTGATCCGACCGCGGTACACGAGGCCGATCTCGACTTCGCTCGCGCCGTAGAGTTCCTCGTAGGGCTCCTCGCGGAGGTATTCCAACTCGCCGCGGAAGCGAACGTAGCGCCCGCGCCACGGCTCGGAGTCTTTGGCGATTACCGGAATGTTCTCCGGCGTCAGCGGTACCAAGTTGTAGTTGAAGTCCTGCACCGCCGGCGTGCCGCGCGATTCCAAAAGGAGGTGCGAAATCACATCGTTTTGCCACCACATCCGATCGTTCTTGGTGCCGTCCTCGATTTTTTCGAGGATCGAGCGGTCCAAGACGGGAACGCCGATCACGCCGTCGTCACGCTTCTTCACTTCCACCGACGGAGCGCCATCGTTGGTCCCGCCGCGGTTCTCGGGGTTCGTCGAGTAGCTCTTGAGTCCCAGCATGCCCGCGATGAGCATGAGCAAGACCAGAAGCATCGCGTAGACACGCGCCTTCGGGTCGCGAACCGCTAAGGGATTGCGCGCGCCCTTGCGGCTCCGTCCACCCCGTTGGCGTTGATTGAGATCTTTGAACATGTCGTCTCCCGGCCGGGGCGGGATGTCGCGCTACCAGACGTTCATTATACCGCGTCGTGTCGAAGAGCGCTTGTCCTGCTCGACGCGTGGGCTTTTCGAGCGCACGGATAAGCCCCCGGCCAAAATCGTTGCGGCGGGTGCGACCGGGAGGTGGCGGGGCGATTTATGATGCGCGCGTGCCGCTCCAGACGATCGACGAGGCGCTCGCGGCGCTCTCCCAACTCACCAACTACGAGCGGACGCGCGCCGACGGTCCGCGCGCCTTCGACTTGGCGCGACCGCGCGCGTTGCTCGCTCGGTTGGGCCGCCCTGATCTGCGTATGGGGGCGCGGATTGCCCAGATCGCCGGTACCAAGGGCAAGGGCTCCACGAGCCGCTATCTTGCGCGGACCTGGACCGCCGCCGGAGCCAAAACGGGGCTCTACGCATCCCCGCATCTGGAGCGCATCACCGAACGCATCACGATCGACGGCGTGGAGATCACGGAGTTGGAGTTCGCGACGGCGGTCGAGCGCGTCCTCGCCGCGGTCGACAGCGAGACCACGTTTTTCGAAGCGTTGCTCGCGGTCGCCTGTTTGCATTTCGCGCGCGCGGGCACCGACGCCGCCGTTTTGGAAGTCGGACTGGGCGGACGGCTCGATGCGACCACGGCGGTCCCGACGACGCACAACGTCATCACGGAGATCTCGCGCGATCACACCGAAATTCTGGGCGACACCCTTGCGTTGATCGCGGCGGAAAAGGCGGCCACGATTCGGAACGGCGTGCCCGTGTGGAGTGGTGTGGATCCGGAGACCGAAGCGGGATCGGTCATCGCACATGTGGCCGAAGAACGCGGCGCTCCGTTTTGCTACGTCGCCTTTCCCGACGACGTGTCGGCCTCCGCGGCTGGTTTGGTGTGGGACGGCGCGCACCTGCAAGCGCTCGGGCGACATCAAGCACACAACGCCGCGCTCGCGGTGGCAGCGAGCGGTGTCGCGCGCGCCGTGTGGGAACCGGCCATCGCGGCGACCATACACCCGGGGTGTTGCGAACGCCGCGACGGGTCACCGGCGCTGCTGCTCGATGGGGCGCACACGGTAAGCAGCATCGCCGCCACGGTGGCATGTTGTCGCGACCACTTCCCGGGGCAAGCACCTCATCTCGTGTTCGCCCTGGCGCGCGACAAGGACCTTTCGGGCATCGTGGACGTGCTGGCGCCGTTTGTCTCGAGTGTGCGCTGTGTGCGCGTGGACGCCAAGCGCGGCATGCCGTCGGCTGAACTCGCGGCGGCGCCGGCGTGGCAGGCGCGGGCGGAGTCCGTGGGCGACGACGATCCCGCGGCGTGGCGTGCGAGCCTCGCTCAGGCGCGGGCGGATGCGGGGCCGGCGGGGCTGGTCCTCGTGACGGGTTCGCTCTATCTCGCCGGGGCGTTGCGCCCGCTGACCAGTCCGACGCTGAGCCATCGCGACGCGTGAATCGCGCCATTTGCGCGCCATGTAACCTCCGCGCGTCTTAGTAGGTGATGTTTGTTTGTCGAAGTTGCGATGCGCGCACGCCGCGCTGGTCGGGCCGGTGCACCCGGTGCGGGATTTGGGGCAAGGTCGAGGCGGTGACGGAGCTGCCCAGCGGCGCGGCCGTGGGATCGGCGTCGGGTCGGCGTGGGCCAGGCGGGAATCGATCGCCCCCACCGCGCTTGCGTCTCTGCGACGTGGCGACCGATCCGTTGCCGCGGCAGGCGACCGGCTTTGCCGAACTCGACCGCGTTCTCGGCGGCGGCGCCGTGCCCGGCAGCACCATCTTGATCGGCGGTGAACCGGGCATCGGCAAGTCGACGCTGCTGCTGGCGGTCGCCGGACGCGCGGGCGTGGCGACGCCGTTCGCTGGACCCGCGGCTGGGTCGCCGGCTGGGTCGCCATCTGGGTCGCCATCTGGGTCGCCGGCTGGATCGCCAGCTAGGTCGCCAGGCGTATCGGCGACGCCCACGCCTAATGACCGCGACGCTCGCGCGAAGCGTTCTCCTCGCACGCAAGCGCTGTATGTGGCGGGCGAGGAGGCGCCGCGCCAGATTGCCTTGCGCGCACGGCGGCTTGGGATCGCCGGCGACGATGTTTCGATTCTCGACACCACCGATCCCGGCGCGATCGCGGCCGCGCTGCTCGAGGGAGACTACGGCGTCGTCATCGTCGACAGCGTCCAGAGCATGCGCAGCCCGGATGTCGATGGCGTTCCTGGCGGGCCCGCGCAGGTACGGCGGGCCGCGGAGACACTCGTGCCCGCGGCCCGCGCCACCGAGTGCGTTGTGATCTTGGTCGGCCAGGTGACGAAGGTCGGCGGGCTGGCGGGTCCGCGTTTTCTTGAGCATGCTGTGGATGCCGTCTTGTTGTTTGAAGGTGACCGGCATCTCAGCGTGCGCGCGTTGCGCGGCATCAAAAATCGCTACGGCCCCACCGACGAGATTGGCCTGTTCTCCATGCGCGACGACGGTCTGCACGAGCTGCGCGATGCGTCGTCGTTGCTTCTGGCCAACCGCGGCGAAACGGGACCGGGCTCCCTCATTGCGGCCGTTGTCGAGGGGCGGCGGGCGTTCTGTGTGGAGATCCAAGCGCTGCTTGTCGGTCGCGACAAGACCAGTCCGCGCCGCCGCGCGCAGGGGATGGATGCGGGGCGTGCCGAACTCATGGTCGGCTTGGTCGATACGCTCTACGCGCCGGAGGTGGCCAAGCGCGACGTATTCCTCAACGTGGTCGGCGGCCTCCGCGTCGAAGACCGCGGCCTCGACCTCGCCGTCGCCGCCGCTGTGCTCAGCGCCCAGCTCGGTTTTTCGGTGCCCGAGGACGCGGTCTTGATCGGTGAACTGGGGCTGCGCGGCGAGGTGCGCCCCGTCGCGCGCATGGAGCTTCGTCTAAAAGAAGCAAAGGCGATGGGTTTTAAGCAAGCGTTCGTGCCGCCCAACTCCCCGCGGACCCGTGGGCTCAAACCCATCGAACTCAAAACCGTCGGCGACTTGTTGCGGTATGGCCACTTCGGCGTCGCCACAATGCCCGATGACACGACATCAAAAGTGAAACGAGACGCGGGAGATGTGAAGCCGTGAGTCGTGAGGTTAGTAATTCGGTTTCGCGTCGCGGCGAAATCCCGCGAGGAGCGCGGCGTACGAGTCGTACCGCCACTGCTGGATCGCCCCCGCCGCGACCGCCGCCGTGACGGCGCATTGCGGTTCGTTCTCGTGCAGACAGTCATTAAACCGGCAGTCGTCGGCGCGCTGCGCGAACTCGCGAAACCACAGACCGATGTCTGCGATCTCTACGTTCCACAGTCCGAACTCGCGGATGCCCGGCGTATCGACGAGATAGCCGCCCCACGGCAAGCGGAGCAACGAGACGGTGGTCGTGGTGTGCGTACCCTTCCCGGACTGCTGCTGGACGTCCCCGACCCGAATCTTGAGCGATTCGTCGAGCGCGTTGGCGAGTGAACTCTTGCCGACACCGCTGTGGCCCAGGAGAGATGTCGTGCGGTCCGTAAGGTAGGTCCGCACGTCTTCCACACCGGTGCCGTCGGTCGCCGAGACCTCAAACACGTCGTATCCGAGTTCTCGATACGTGTCGGTGAACACGGCGTAGCTGCGGTCCGGATCCAGATCCGTCTTGTTGATCACGATCCCGATGTCGAGACCGCGACTTTCAGCCGCGACCAAGAAGCGGTCGATCAGGTTGGGCACAAAGTCGGGTCGTTTGGCTGCCGCGACGACTAAAACTGTGTCGAGGTTGGCGACCAGCAGCTGTTCGCGACGCGGTTGACTCGGGTCCGGGCGGGACAGCACGCCCTGGCGCGGTTCGACGGCCACGATCGCAAAACCTTCACCGCTTTGTTCGATGTGGACACGGTCTCCCACGGCCACCGGCTTACGCCGCTTGCCCGTTTTTCGGCGAAGCGTCTTGCGGATCGAGCAAGCCCTTTCCTCGCCGCCGACGTCGACGACCAGCTGGCTTCCCTCGTCGCGTAAGACGACGCCCTTCAGGAGCGGTGCGCGCGGTGCGGAGTCGGTCATATGTCGGAGGCCGGCATCGCCTGCAGAGCGTGCATCAAGATGCCGCCCGCCACCGCGACGTTAAGGCTCTCTAGGTCGTTCGACATCGGAATCGAAATGACGCCGTCCGCGAGGTCGCGCACCGACGTCTGGACGCCGCGCGGTTCATTGCCGAGCACGAGCGCGTAGCGCCACGGGCGGACCTTGCGCCGGTCAAGCGGCTCCCCGGCGGTGTCGCCCACGTGAATGACGAACTCGGCCTGCTTGAGCGTGACCACGTCGCCGCGCCGCACCGGAATGCGAAAGATCGCACCCGCCGAGGCGCGAACGACCTTGGAATTGGTCGGATCCACCGCACCCTTCGTGGTCACGACCGCGTCGAGCCCCAACGCGGCCGCCGTACGGATCAGCGAGCCCATGTTGCCGGGATCGGCGACCTCGTTCGCGACGAGCACAAAACATTCGCGCGGCAACGCGTCGACGTCCAACGGACCGCAAGGATCCTCGGCCCACGCAAAGAGGCCCGGCGGCGATTCCGTGTCCGTAAGTTCGGCGACGACGTCCGCATCGATACCGACGACGGTGTGGCCCTGCGCCAGCAAAGCGTCGACGCGCGGGTGCTTCGCGGCCCCCTCGGTGACGTACAGCTCGCGCAACATCTGGCTGCGGGCCGCCTCCTCCGCAAGATTGATGCCCTCCAAGAGGAGCGCGCGCTCGTGGACGCGGTTCTTGCGCCGCTTCAGCGAGCGCAGAAATTTCAATCGTGCTTTGCTGATCAAAAGCTAGCGTCCGAGATACGCCAAGATGTCGCGCAAGGCGTCATCGGAAAGTCGTTCGGGTGTGTAGTACCCCATGGCGCTGGGGCGAAAACGGCGCTTGGCGTCAAAGCCGCGGACCTTGCGCACGATAAACGCCTTCCGCTTCTTGCCCGGCTTCAACGCAAAGGAGATGGAGTCGTCTCCGTCGTGATGACATTCGGCGCAGTTGTTGGCAAACCGCGTTTGCCCGCGCTTGGCGTCGCCGCCGTCGTACTTCGCGATGTCCTTGTGGACGCGCGGCTTGCCGACCTTGCGCTTGGGCAACGTCGTCTTGCCTTGGGGCACCCGTGTCTTCAAGACGGCCAAGAGATCCGACCGCTGCGCCGCGGAGAGTCCCTTCCGCCGCCCTTGGAACTTCTTGGCGCAAAACTGGCTGGCCTCGGCCGCATCGGCGTACGTGTTGCGGTTGCGCCATCCCGCGCGGATCGCCGCACCAAACAGCGTGTGCGCCTGCTTGCGCGGGGTTTGCTTCTGCGCCTTTTCCGGAGCCAGAATCGAGTGGCAGTGAAGGCAACTCGCGTACGCCAGCTCCCCGGTATCGGCCAGGAGCGCCCGCCCTCGCGCCTCAGGCGTGTCCGCCTTCTTTTCTTTGGTGTCGCCCTTCGGGTTCGCGTCGGGCTCGGCCGTAGCCAGACTCAAGCAAGAGAGCGAGGCCGCCATCGCCCAGGCCACCCGCCATCGCCCACCGCTCCGACGGGCTTGCGCGCGAAGGCCCGCCGAGCGCGGCCGCGTTTGTTGCGGTGTGGTCGAAGCGGAGTCTAGGTTCATCACCATGCGTATTCTATGCGCTCAACTAAGAGTCAGCGGCGCAGAACTTCGCGCCGGACGGGCGTGGTCAAGCATCCGCGTCTGCGCCGCCCACGGCGCGCATCCGCTGGATCAGTTGCACCATCGCTTCGGGCAGCGGCGCCTCGATCCGCAGGGCCGCTCCGGTCACCGGGTGGTCAAACCGCACTTCATGCGCGTGCAGCACAAACCGCTCGAACCCGTGCGGCGCCAAACCGTCTCCGTAAAGATGATCGCCCAAAACGGGAACGCCGAGATGGGCCGCGTGCACCCGAATCTGGTGCGTCCGCCCCGTCCCGATGCGAACCGCGACATGCGTGGCGTAGTCGAATCGCTCCGAAACGATGAACTCACTCCGGGCGCTTTTGCCGGCATGTTGGTCCACCGCCATCAAAATGCGCGAATCCGCAACCGGGCCGATCGGCGCGTCCACAGATTTTCGCTCCCAGTCAACGGATCCCAGAACGAGCGTCGCATACGCCTTGCGTACCGCGCCCGCGGTCAACATGTCCGAGAAGGAGCGCCGCACTTCGTCCCGTTTCGCCACCAACAACACGCCCGACGTGAACTGATCGAGGCGATGCGCGAGCTTGGGAAGACCCGCGCCCGTCGCGTCCCCCTCGGCCCCGCCGCTTCCGTACCGCGCGTGCAACGTCTGCAACAGCGTTCCCTGCTGGTGCACGCCCACCGGATGCACGACGACACCGGATTCCTTGTCGAGCGCGAGCAAGTACTCGTCTTCGTACAGCACGCGCAGCTGGGGCTCTCGGATCGGCACATCCGACGGCGGACGCTGCACGGAGACGACAACGCGATCCCCCGCGCGCACCTTCGTCGCGGGCTTGCGCTTGATGCCGTTGAGCAACGCGCCGCCCGATTCGATCATCTCTTGGATGCCCGCGCGCGAACGCCAGGGAATCCGACGCACCAAGAAGCGATCAAATCGCCCCTCGTCCGGCGCGTCCACGACCAACTCCAACCGCTCCAGCGGTTGGGACAGGTCGCGGTTTTTCTTGTACAGCCGACTCACGCGCTTTCCTCAGGTACGCAACGTGAGGAGCCGCGCCAACCCAAATGACAGCAACATGGCGACCGGAAAGTACGCGCAAAACACGACGGGAAGATCGCCGCGCGCGCCGGCGGACGTAAAGAAGATATCCATGAAGTAATAGGCGGCCGAGATGGCAAAACCGATCGTGCTGCCCCAAAACACCGACCGACCCGCCGACAACAGGACCGGCACGCTGCACAAGACGAGCGCAAAGCTCGAGAGCGGACGGGCGAACTGCTTGTGCAGGTCAACACGCAGGTGGCGACGTTCCGGAAACTTCGCCGCCAGCGCCTTGAGCTCTCCGAACGAGAGTTCGGCGGTGCCTTGACGACTCACCAGCGCTTCCACATCGGCGGGCGCCACACCGAGATGGACCGCCACGCCGGGCGGTCGCGGCTGCGCGACCGTTTCCACGCCGGCCGGCTCGACGGTCGCGCCCTCCGGCGCGATCCACCCGTCCCCCTCCGCGTTCGGCGCCACGATCGGTATGTCCCACCGCTCGAAACCGCCGTCGCCCCACGGCCGCATCAGCGTCACGTCTTCCAGCGTCCCGTGCGCGAACGAGTAGTACCGTGCCCGCGTCACCGTGCCCTTCCCATCGCGAATGTGCTCGATGAACTCCGCTCCCTGCGCGCGCGACCCCTGAAAAAATCGCTTCAACGCGATCTGCTCGCGGCCGAGCTGCGGAACGACATACTCTTGAAACGCAAGGTGGCCGACGCTGACGATCGCAGCGCCCAAAAACACCGGTACGAACAAACGCCGCATGCTCACGCCCGCCGCCACCACCGGAAATACTTCGTTGCGGCCCAGCACCGAACTCACGGTCAGCAAGCTCGCGGCGACCGACACGAACGGGATCACTTCTTTGAGCACAAGCGGTAAGTACGCGGCGTAAAACATCGCGATGATCTTGAAACGCGACCAACTCTCCGCGTACGTGCCCGCGATGATCTCGTCGCGCATGAAATAATCCACACGCCCCACGAAATCGAGCGCGACGACGCCGATCGTGAACATCAAGAGCGCGCCCAAAAAGACCCGCCAAAAAGTCCACGTCAGGTAGCGGTCGAGCAACCTCATCGTCGGGAGATCCGTTTCATCAAGCGCCAACCGACGAGAAACGACAGCGCGTTCGCGAGCCACAAAGCCGGGTAGGCCGGGACCCGACCGCTGCGCGCGATGTTGGCGCCGAACACGATCAATGGAAAGTAGCCGAGGAGCACCGGGCCGATGCCCGCGAGAAACGCACGCACGCGCCCGCCGCCCGCCGTCAACACGCCGAGCGGAATCCCGAGCCACGCAAAGAAGAACGCGGCGGCGGCGAGCGCGCTGCGCCGCGCGACCTCTTCGGCCGCCGCGAAACTTGTAATGCGGATCCCCTTGCCCTTCTCCACGCCGGCGCCGGCGAGATAGATCAGCTCGCGCGCCGTTAGGCCGGTGCGTTGCCGGCGTCGCACGCCCACCCCGACGATGTCGGAGAGCGAGCGTTCGAACACGACATGGCCCACCGACAGCGCCACTTCGCCCTGGCTCGTCACCCGCGGCAACACTTCGGTCGCGTTGCGCAGTTCCACCACAACGCGATCATCCGGCGTGACGCGAATCGAACCGCGCCGCGCGCGCCAGATCTCGACGGTATTCTCGTCCGGCAAGATCTCGACACACACGTCCTCGAATTCACCCGCGTTGTAATTCGCAAACGAGATGCGCCCGCGCTTCAGGTCGATGTCGCAAAGCCCCGCGCGAAACGACGTTTGGATCTCCTGGAGCAAGTCGCTCTTGGCCGCGCGCAACCGGGCGGCCGCAAACGGTGCGGAAATATCGGCGAGAAAGAACGCGACGATCGCGACCACCGCGGCGAACGCCAGCACGGGACGCACGACCTCGCGCATGGGAATGCCGCTGGCCGCCATCGCCGTCAGCTCGCCATCGCCCGCGATGCGGCTAAATGTCAGGACGGTTCCCGCGAGCACGGACAAGGGCACCGTGAACTGCAGCGCGATCGGAAAAAACAACGGAAACACATCGAGCAAAAAGCCCAGCCCCACGCCCGGAGTTCGCTTCAAAAACGCGATGGATAGAAGAAAGAACGCGATGCTCGTCGATGCGATCAGCGCCGCAACGAACATCCGAACCACTTCAAGAAGCACACTGCGCGCCATCAGCATGTCGCTGCGGAGTGTATATTTCGTCCAGAAACGTGCAAATCGCTGGATACTCTCGCGTTACGTCATCGGAGTTCTTAGGAGACCCTGATCGACCGGAGTCCTGGATCGTCGATCCGGGCGAGATTTTGCGTGAGATGCCGGGCCGGCGCGTCTTTCGCGCCACCGTCGGCGGCCAGCCCGTCGTCGTGAAGATGATGATTCCGAAACGGCTTCGTCATTTTCTCCGCTCGTACGCACGCAAGGAGGCGGAAAACGCGATCGCCGTCCGCCAGCGCGGGCTCCCGGTCGTCGAACCGTTGGCGTATGCGCGCTTAGACGACGGCCGCCAGCTGCTCGTCATGCGCGACGAGACGGGATCGCGCACGCTCCAGGACGTGATTTTGAACAACCGGCTCACCGGCAAGGCGCGTCACAAGCTCGCGCAGGACGTGGGCGAGATCTGGGCGAAGCTGCAAAACGCCGGCATCCGACACGCCGATGCGCACGCGAACAACTTTCTCGTGCGACAGGACGGCTCGATCGTCCTGGCGGACGCGTGGGTGCTGCGTTCCGGCGACTACCTCACGCCAACTCAGCGCGCGGTCGATCTTTCGCAGTTCGCGCTGTTTTTTCTGACCCACGCCAACCTCTCGGACCTGCTCCTGTTTTGGGGAGCGTACGGACGCTCCTCGAGCTTTTTGCCGCACGACCTTGAGGCGTTGCGCGACGAAGTGTTTCGCCGCGTGCCGCAGGCGTTTCGGCGGCTGGCGGGCTCGCGCGCGCGGCGGGCCGTGCGCCACGGCGAACGCGTCAAGGTCGGGCCGTTCACCGGCTACGCGCTCACCGACGCACCGGCGGCGCAGCTCGAGGAAATCGTGGCGCACGCCGAGGCCCTCGCTCCCGGCCCGCACGTCTTGAAACAGAGCCCGACGGCGTGGACGCTGCAAGTCGGCGACATGGTCGCGAAGGTGTTTTTGCCAAAGAAAGCCACGCGACCGTTTCGTGATTTCTTTGTCGGGACCCGTGCCGAACGCGCGCAGGAAGCCGCGCAGGCGCTCTACCACCGCGGCTTGGACACGCCGGAAATCGTGGCGGTCCTGCGCGACGGCGTGTTGCCCGATCGCTCAATTCTCGTCATGCAAAAGATCACGGACGCGCGTCCCATCGACGAAGCGCTCGCGACGATGGCGCCGCGGCGTGCGCGCGAAGCGGCGACCAAACTGGGGCGCGCGTTGCGACGGATGCACGACTGGGGTTTGCGCCATCGCGACCTCAAACGCGACAACGTCTGGATGCGGCAAAACGGCGAGTTCGTCTTCCTCGATATGGATGGGATCCGGCAGACCCGCCGCGGCAAGCTCGACTGGGATCGCCGCGCGCGCGATCTGGGCAAGCTCGACGGCTCGATGCTCGATCGCAACGCCGTACCGACCGGCCTGCGCCTTCGCGCGCTCGACGCGTATCTTGCCGGCACCACGCCGCCGGGCTACGACGCGGGGCAGTTCGCCTATGGCGTCGCGCAGGCGGCGGCTTCGGCGCGGCAGCGCCAACTCGAGCGCTAAGAGTGGGCTCGCATCACCGGGGCCTACGTGAGATCGCGAACGGGGCGACGCGTGACCGCGCGCCTCAAGGACTAAGGAGCAAGCAAGCATGACATCCGATCGAACGGCGGATCGAGGCGTTGGCATCTTGGGCGTTCCGTTCGACCTCGGCGCCGGGCGCCGCGGCACGGACATGGGGCCGTCCGCGATCCGGCTCGCCGGCATCCAGGGTCGACTCGAACGACTCGGCTACCGCGTCCGCGACTACGGACGGGTCTCCACCGTCGAACCCGAGGGCGCCGACGTCGGTGACCAACACATGCGTTTCGCCGAGTCCATCGCCGGCACGTGCATCGCCCTGCGCGATGGCGTTCTTGATGTGCTCGCCGCCGGGGAGACACCGGTCGTCTTGGGTGGCGACCATTCGTTGGCGATGGGGTCGGTCGCCGGCGCCGCCGCGCACGTCGCGCAACAACACGACGGCGCACAGCTGGGTGTGTTGTGGGTCGACGCCCACGCCGATCTCAACACGCCGGAAACGAGCCCGTCGGGCAACGTCCATGGGATGCCGTTGGCGATGCTGTTAGGCAAAGGCCCCGACGTGCTCTTGCGCATCGGGAAGGCGTGCCCCGTCATTTCCCCCCACAACGTTGCCATCGTCGGGCTGCGCAGCGTGGACGCGGGCGAGGCTGCTCGCATTCGCGAGATGGGCATTCATGTATTCACGATGCGAGAAATTGACGATCAGGGCATCGCGGCATGCATGCGCCAGGCGCTCGACGCCGTCGAAGACGGAACCGAGGGCTTCCACATGTCGTTTGATATGGACTCGCTCGATCCTTCGATCGCGCCCGGCGTCGGAACGCCGGTTCGCGGAGGCCTCACCTACCGCGAGGCGCATCTGATCTGTGAAATGGTCGCCGACACACGGCGCATGCTGTCCATGGACGTGGTGGAAACCAACCCGATCCTCGACGACCGCAACACGACGGGCCAAGCCGCGGTGGATCTCACGCTGAGCGCGCTCGGCAAACAGATCTACTAGCGAGCGCCTCCCGGCGAGTTTGACCCGGCGAGTTTGACCCGGCGTGGCCACGCGCGGACGTGCGTGTTGCGCGCCCGGTACTGCGCGTCGGCGCCGAGCCCGCTGCAGCCGTACGACCCTGGGGACGGGCGGCGTAGTCTCGCGCGGCGGCGCTAGCTCACGTCGGGCTGTCGGCTCGGCGCGGTCGTGGGCGTTTCGAACCGGCAGCGCCAGAGCCCCAACCGCGCGCGCAGGTTCCACGGACTCAGTTCGAGCGAACGTCGAAACGCCTCCAAGCCCTGCTCGGGACGCTCTGTGATGCGCAGGTGGCGCCCCGCGGCGTACCACTTCGCGCTGAGCCTGCGCCGCCATACGGTTTCGGAGATCTCGGCGCGGCCGCCTTCTTCGAAAATGAATCGGTCCAGGGTGTACGCACGCTTGACGCGGCGGTCCGCGTACTTGCGACCCAACGAACCTTCTTCGTCATGGGTGTCGCGCAGTGCATCGCGATAGGTGACGTGCACGCCGGGCAAGCAGATCCAAGGCCCTAACAAGCTGAGGCGCAACATCAGGTGCAGATCCTCGCCCGTCATGATTTCCGGATCGAATCCGCGCACGCGCCAAAACGCGTCCGCGCGCACGGCCGTCGCCGACGTGCCGGTCGGCCCGTCGCAAAAGAGTTTTTCGGTGAGCGGCCCGGTGTAAGACTCAAACTCCTTGAGTTCGCGCTCGCCATCCGGGCCGACGACCTCTTGGCCGTTGGAGGCTGCGATCGCGGACGGGTTGTCCAGCAGCGCCGCCTCCAACGTCGCGAGATGGTGCGGGCGCCACATGTCATCGGAATCCAAGAACGCGAACACGTTGCAATCGCGCGCGTGTGCGCAGGCGCGATTGCGGGCCGCTGCGGCGCCGGTGTTCGGCCCTTCGACCAGCTTGGTCACGAACGGACGCGGCTCGCGCTCCATCCACTCGCGCACGACCCGCGGCGTCGCGCCCGGAGATCCGTCGTCGACGACGATCAACACGTCCGGGGGACGTGTTTGCGACGCCACACTGTCAAGCGCGTCCAACACAATGCGCGGACGCCGGTAGACCGGCATGATCGCAGCGATCGTAAGGCGCGCGGTCGCAACGTCGCTCGCGTTGGGCGGCCGCGCGGGTGACTGAGGATACTTGTAAAGCACGTTGTGTGATCAGAAAGTTGTCTTACGGAGCGAGGACAAAGTGGAGCGCGATCGCGAGCAAGATCATGCCCACGAGGCCATCGAACACCGTGGTAAGCGTCCCGCGCGTTGGAAACTTCCACCAGTTCCACTGCATCAGCGGGGGCATCGCCTGAATGAACACGGACACGCCGCCGAGCACGAGAATCTTGTCGACAAGCGTCGCCGAATATTCCGGGTTGAGTGCGAACAAGAGCATCGCCGCGCCCAGCGCTTGCGCCATGTTGAGCAGGAGGCTGCGCACAAAGACCATCGGCTGCATGCAAGGGCCGGACGGGATCACAATCACGCTGGCGTTCGGGCCCTCCCGATAGCGAGCATCCATCGCCGGATCCTTCATCGACTCGAAGTTGTCCATGTGCGGCATGACGTACCAGCCGGGCTCGGTTCCGGAGAGCGCTTTCGCGACGCCATCTTCGGCGTCACCGAGCGGCCGGAAGTCGGGCTTATGATGCGGCAGCACCATCCACACGATGACGCTCCAAACGTATAGAACCAGGCCGCCAATAACGGCCGCAAGTAGCATTGTCACAAGACCTCCCTGCGCGCGCCTTAACGGGCCAGGCGGACCGCGCTCCCTAGACCCCGTCAGTTTGACCAACTGGGGCAAAATACGCAACCCGCTGGCACCCTGGAGCACAGTTTATCGCGCAACGGCTACGAGGATGGGCTAACCGCCGTCAGACGGTGTTTCGGGCGGCGCCTTATCGCTCGCCTTTAGGCTCTCAATCTTCAAGATCTCGGCCCGTGCCTTGCGGACGTATTCCTCGATCCCGGAGCGGTCCACAACCTCTTGGAACGCGGCCTTCGCCTGGTCATAGCGCCGGTTGCGGATCAGGCGGTCGGCGCGTTGCCGCGCGTCATAGTAGTGGCTCGCGGCCGACTTCTGGTACGCGTCCACGAGCTGGTCGGAGAGCGCGCGGTACTTCACCAAGGCGTCGGCGTCCATGACCGCTTCGCGCGTCGAGAGGAACTTCAGCACGGTCTCCTGGGCCTCGCGGAAATACCCCTCCTTGCGGTACCCGTCGGCCTTCTCCACCATCGCCTCCCACGGACGACGATAGCGATCGCCTACGAGTTCACTCCCGCGCTCGGGGACCTTGCCGCTAAACCACGCGGGCCACGTCTCGCGCGCTTGGCGATAGTGGTCGGTGCCCGCGCATTCGGTCTCGAGCTGTTTCACCAGCGCAAGCACATCTTCGGGCGACGTGAGTTGGTCTTTCCCGCGGTGATACATCTTGATGCGGTTGCCGAGCTTCGACACGAGCTTGGCCGCCAGTTCGGAGTTCACGATGCGCTCATGCTCGGGCTTGCGTTCCTGCAGTTCGCGGATGCGCCGTTCGACCTCCGCGTAACCGTTGCCGTCTGGGTCGCCGTTGGCGCGCAAGTATCGGATCGCGCCTTCCCAGTTCCGGTCGGCGAGCATCTTGTTGGCCGCCTTGATGACCTTGACGTTGTGTGGATCCGCCGCGGCTTTGCTGCCGATGATGTTCACGATCACCAAGATGACGACGACGCCGATTCCGATCAGACCCCACTTGATCCAGTCGTCCGCCGGATCGCGGTAGCGCGACGCGCGCCCCGCCGACTCCTCGCCGCGTTCGCGCGTCGAAAGCGGCGCCTCACCACTGGCGACACCGCCGGCAGGCGGACCGTCGCCGAGCGACGCCGCCGCAGCGGGCGTGAGCTTCACGGCCTCGTCGCGCATGCGCCGTTGCTCGCGCGCGATCGAACGGCGCCCGCCGGCCCGTTCGCCGCCCGTGAACGAAAGTTCGGTCGTCCCGATGCGGATGACGTCGCCGGACTCCAGCCACGCTTTGTTGCAGAAGTCGCCGTTGACGCGCGTCCCGTTCTTGGACTCCAAGTCGATAAGCTTCCAGCGCGCACCGACGCTCTGCAGTCGCGCGTGTTCCTTACTCGCCTTGGCTTCGTCCAACGTGATCGCGTTGCTCGGTGCACGTCCAATCGTGGCGTAGTCGCCTTCCAACTGGTGGACGCGTTGCGAGCCCTGTTCGTCAATCGTGAGATGCGGCACTATTCGTCCTCGTCTCCGTACTCGTAGTCGTCGTCTTTCTTAGCGCCGTCATCTTCACCGCAGCCGCAACCATCTTCGTCGGACTCGTCGTCCTCGTCGGGCTCCCACCATCCGCCGGAGTCGTCATCGTCGACCGATCCACCGTCCAAATCTTCTGCATCTTCATCCTCGTCCACAGGATCCGCGCGCGTATGGCGCGGCGGCCCGCCGAAGTTTTGGGTCATGAGGCGCCCCCAATGGCCGGTCCCCATCTCGGTCCATGCCGCCATCAACAGGTTGCGGTGATGACCGCTCGATCCGCACCAACTGTCGTGGGCGGCCTGGGCCGTCGTGGGCCCCATCGTGCAGTTTTCGGAGCGCCCGGCGTCGTACCCAGCCAGCCGCATGCGGTCATACGGCGTCCGTCGCCCCGGCGTGGGGCTGTAGTGACCGAAGTAGCCGAGCTCGGCCATCTCCTTGCAGTGGCCGCGGGAGCTGAGGACGAGTTTGTCGATGATGCGGGTCGGCCAGCGACCAAACATCATGCGGTACTCGTTGGTAACGCGAACCTGTTCGCGTTCGACCGCGGTGATGTCGCCCTGCGCCACTTTGTTGTCTTCCATCACTTCGACCGAGTAGCGAAGCAACTCCGCTTCGGACGGCGAACGGAAGTACGTCCGTACCGTGAACTTTTTCCCGAGGTACGACTTCAAGAGGCGCACGCGGTTGGCTCGCTCGCCGATGCGAACGAGGCGTTTGCGCAGTTCCGCGGCGACCAGTTCGAACTCCGCGATCTGCTTCATGAGATCGCGGGGTTCGCCAATCTTGGTGAGAGACGGCTGATCCCAGAGCTCGCGTACGGCGGCGACGCGTGCATCAACGTCGCGCTGCACCTTGGTGTACTCCCCCATGCGGCCGGACCCGCGATAGGGATAGAAGTATCGTTTCTCGTCGAAGATCAGCTTCAGTGCGTACTGCCGCGCTTTGTCCACGGCCTCCTTGCGCTTGTGGACCTTCGACAGCTTGGAGAACACTTTGTGGTTCTCGATCTTCTCGAACGCCGTGGCAAGACGAAGTTCGAACTCCTTGATCTTGCGCTGCTCTTCGCGCCGGATGAACTCGCGGCGCGTGAGAATCTCGCGGCCGTCGACAACGTAGCCGCCCTTCGGTACGGGCTCGGACCGCATGCGCGCGGCAACAAACGTGTCGAGTGCCTCGCGCTCGTTCGGCCTCTCGTAGCCCGCGGCCAAAGCACTCATCAGGCCGACCTGATAGCCCCACGAGTGAGAAAGCACGGCTAGGCCGAGGTGGCCCTGCGCCGCGGTTGTCTGCGCGGCGAGCGCGTGATACAGCGGCGCCGGCACCTCTTGCCACGTGTAGGCCTGTTCCTTGCCTTTGATGCGCACCACGACGCCGTCGGGCCCACCCGACAAGACGACCCACTTCTTGGCAACCGCGCGACTCGGCCGTTTGCCGGCCGCCAGCAACGCGGTCGTCGCCTCATGCGTGGCCAGAGCCGCTTCGCATTCGCGCAGGCGCGCCTCGATCTCGTTGAGACCGCGCTCCTTGCGCGATCGCGCGCCCTCCAACAACGTGCGCATCTTCGTCACGGCGGTCGCATAGTCGCGCTGCGCGAGACGAGCGAGGTGCGTCTTCATCTCCCGTTCGGTGTTGACCCGCACGACCGTGCGCGGACGCACCGGCTTGCCTTCAACGCCGTCACGACGGGCGCGCTTGTAGAGCTGGATCCGCTCACGCAGCGAGCGCTCGACCGACGTGCCCTTGAATCGGCTGTGCTCCTTGCGCAGCATCGCAATCGCGCCGGCAAAGTCGTGCGCCGCTTCCAAACGCGACGCCTCTTCAAACAGGTCGCTGCGCGCGGACGACGCCGCGTTCTCCAGCAACATGTTCGCTTCGATCACTTTGTCGCGGTAGGCGTGCGGCATGGGTGACCACGTCGGATCGCCCGCCAGGAAAAACCACAGCTCGCGCGCCCGGGCGAACTCGCCTTTCGCGACGAGCTGATCAAACTCGCGGCGGATCGTGAGGAAAAACGAGGAGCGCTCCTTGTCGAGTTTGCCTTTCACCTCCACGAGCAAGCGGCGAATCGAAGACCGGCGGCTGACGGGCGCGGTCTGCTGAAGCTGCTCAAGACGCGCCACGGACTCGACCGGCGACAACCCTTCAACTTCGCGGCGCGGGTCATAGCCCGCGGGGGCCAACTTCAGGCGCTCGCGCGCGCCGTCTAACGCCTTCTCCACCGAGTCGGCGTACGACGATCCGGGGAAGTCATGAAGAAACGTGCGGCTGAGGCGAATGCGCTCCTTGTCGCCTTCGACTTTCATCAGGGCGTCGTAACGATCGGCTTCCGAGCCGCGCGGGTCTTCCTTGCCGCTTTGCGTGACGACAAACAAGATGATCCCGGCGAGCATCAAGCTCACCGCGCCGATGAGTTTCGTCGAACTGCTCTTGGCGTTGCCGCGACCGCGTCGCGCTTCCGCGCGTGCGCTCGCCGACATCGTCGCCGCGTTCGTCCCGTTCGACACGTTCGACCCGTCGCCGTTCGCCGCGTCGGCGCGCGGCGTCTTTTGGGCCGACGAGCGGCGCGGCCTCGCCGCTGAAGGCGAGGGTGTGGCGACGACGGCGGCAGCTTCCCCGGCAAAAAGGATCCGCACGTCACCGATCGTCACGACATCGTCGGGAGAAAGCGCATGCGAGGTGATCGCGGTCCCATTGAGGCGCGTTCCGTTGCCGCTGTCGAGATCGCGCACGCGCCAGCCCGTTCCATCCGGCTCGATCACGCAGTGGCGGCGACTCGCCTTGATGTCTTTGATCAAGACATCGGTGTCGTCGCCCCGGCCCACAACGACCGGTGCATCGCCGAGAAAGACGGTTCGCTCATCGCCTTGAGAATAGACCTTCAAAAACGCCATATTGCCTCTATCTCTTACGCCGGATAGCGAGGAATCTTTAGCGACTCCATCTTCGCATCCAGTGTCGGACGAGAAATTCCGAGTCGCCGGGCCACCGCACTCTTGTTGCCCTTCTCGGTGCGGAGGGCCTCCGTTATCAACGAACGCTCGACCTCACGGGTTGCTTCTTTTACGGCTTCTTTCAGCGACCGGCCGTGCCAGCGCGCCGCTTCGCCCGCCCCACGCACGGCCTCCGAGAGTGTTTCCGCCGTTATCTCTTCCTCGGCGAGCGTGCAGGCACGCAGGATTTCATTCTCCAACTCCCGCACGTTTCCGGGCCATTCATATCTCTGTAACAACGACATCGCCGCCTTCGTAATCCGCGGCACCTTTCGCCCCTTCGCCTCGAACTCCTTCAGGAAGTGATCGATCAGAAGCGGGATATCTTCGGGGCGGCGTCGCAGCGCAGGGATCGGAACCTCGATGACGTGGATGCGATGATAGAGATCTTCGCGGAACGCGCCGCGACGAACTTGCTCGGCTAGATTTTTGTTGCTCGCGGTCACGATCCGAACATCGATGGGCGTCGTTTTCTTTCCGCCGACCGGTCGCACTTCGCGCTCTTGCAACACGCGCAACAACTTGGCCTGCATGCCGAGCGGCATCTCCGCGACCTCGTCGAGAAACAGCGTCCCTGTGTCCGCGAGTTGAAACAGCCCCTTCTTGTCGGCGACCGCTCCCGTGAACGAACCCTTCGTGTGGCCAAACAGTTCGCTCTCGAAAAGCGGCTCCGGAATGGCCGCGCAGTTTTCGGAAACGAACGCCGCATGACGGCGCGGACCGTTGAAGTGAATCGCGCGCGCCGCAAGCTCCTTACCGGAGCCGCTCTCGCCGTACAAAAACACGGGGACGTCACTGTCGGTAACGCGATCCAGGAGAAAAAACAGCTCGCGCATCACCGACGCGTCGCCGATGATCGCGTCGTACTGATACTTCGTGCGCGCTTCCGCGGACGCGCGCGCGTAGAGCGTTTTGACCTCATGCAGCTCCGCTTCTTGCTGCTCCACGCGACCTCGCAGAGCCTTGTTGAGCTCCTCGATCTCCTTGCGCGCTTTACGCGCGTCTTCATGCAGAGATGCGTTTTTGAGCGCAATCGCGGCCTGATCCGCAAAGCTGATCAAAAACGGCAAGTCCTCGTGGCGAAACACGCCCCGCTCAAAGCGGTTGTCCAGATAGAGCGCGCCAAGGTGTTTTTTGCCCATCCGAATCGGCACGCAGACAACGGACCGCAGATACAGGGCACCCGTGTCGCCGTGGCTCCGAATCAGCGGATCTTCGTCCGCGTTGGTGCTCAGAATCGGTTGTCCTTCGCGCGCCACCGACTCGGCGACGCTCCGTGCGACACGAAACGTCGGCTTGCGCAAATCCTCAATCGAGAAACTGCGCGCCACGCGAATGCGCCCCTCCTGCTGCCCCTCGAGCAGCATCAAAAAACCGCGCTCGGCGCCCGTCAACTCGACCACACTGTCGAGCATCAACGAGAGCAAGCGCGACAGATCGCGCTCGTCGGTAAGCCGTCGAATCCACGACACGAGTTTGCGCAGACGCTGCACTTCCGGATCGACCAGTGACTTCGCAATCTCGCGCGACTTTTCGCCGAGCTTTTGCGCAGCGACTTCGCGGTCATCGTGTCCGGACGCGCGCAGGAACGACTCGAACGACGACTCCAGATCCAGATAGGCCTTGTCGGTTTTTTGACGCTGGCGACCGGTCGCGCGACGCGCTAACGGCTCCTCGAAACGAAACTCAAGCGTCCCGATCGCCAACACGTCGCCCGCTTTGAGTGCTTGGCGCCGGATCCGCTTGCCGTTTAGCCAGGTACCGTTGGCGCTCTCCAAATCGGAGACCCGATAGCCGTTCTTGGTGCGATCGATTCGGCAGTGCGCCGAGCTCGCTTTTCGATCGGAGACATGGACATCCGCAGCGGGCGAGCGACCCAGCACAACCGCGTCCTTCTCAATCGGGATCCGCAGATTCTGGTCGAGTTTGAGCAGGTGCGCCATGTAAAGGAAATCTTACAGCGTGGAAGACCGCCTGCACAAGATGTAATAGCCCAACTACCGCTGTAAGGGCCTGTTCCGTGTCGTTTTGATGCGCTCGCGGAGCGCGGACCGGCGGTTGGTTTGTGCGCCCCGGTCCGGCGCGAGGATCCGCGCCGGACCGGGGTTGACCGCACACTCGGTCTTAGCCCGGCCGCGCGATCACTTCGTAGTAGCGATCTTCAACGAAGTACTCCTTGGCGACGGCCAGGAGTTCGTCCCGCGTGATTGCCGCGTACTGCGCCTTCAGCTTTCCGATGTCTTCGGCCGTGCGCCCGTTGCTGATCATCGACGTCAACACGTTGAGCCAAAATGTCGGCAACTCGAATTGCTCGTCGAGGACATTCGCAATCTTTTTGTGAACGGCGGCCATCTCATCATCGGTCGGAGGCGTCGTTAGGATCGCGAGCATCGTCTCTTTCGAGATCTTCGCGGCGGCATCCACCTTGGCCGGGTCGGCCATAAACATCGCCGAGATGTTGCCCGTGCCGTCGTAATCCGAAGACGGAATCGAGCCGCATTGAATGGAGTAGGTCAGGCTTTTTTCTTCCCGCACCACCGTGTTGAGGCGCGTCGTCAAAATCTGCGACAAGAGATACAGCCGGCGTGATGTCACGCGATCTCCGCGCGGCGCTCCACGAAATCCGAGCCGCACCATCGATTGGGGCGTGATCGTCTTCACTTTGATGTGGCTGATCAACGGTCCCTTGTTGATCGTGACCTTGCGCTTCGCGTCCAAATGCGTCGTCGAGAACGATCGCTTCGGCAGTGCGCCCAAGAACCGGCGCGCGAGATCTTCGGCGCGTTCCAGCGTGATATCGCCAACGATCGCGGCCTCAATCGGGGCGGTCTTCAAAATGCGATCGAGCCACGCCTGCGCGTCCTTCACGGTAAGCGCCTTGAACTGCTCCGCCGACGGGAGCCCAAACCGCGGGTCGTCGCCCGTCAACACGTGACTGGCGCGCAGCCCCGCCTGTTGGGCCACCTGCGTTTCAATTCCCTTGACGAGCTGGAGCATCTGCGCGCGCCAACGCTCCAACGACGGTCGAACGACGCGCGCCTCTGTCAACTTCAAGTGCAACAGACGGAACCCTTCGTCGATCTCTTGCGATGAACCGCGCAGCGAGACGTTGAACATGCTCTCGCCCGCCCCACCGCTGACGCCGAACTGCTTGCCGGTGAGCGCATCGCTCAATTCGGACGGCGAGTGCCGTTCCGTGGCGGCTGTCTGACGCTGCAACGCGATGCCCGCGGCGAACGACAGCCCCCGCGTTTTGGCGTCTTCCTCTATGGCGCCGCCGTTAAACCGCACGTTGACGGAGACGCGGTCCTTTTGCACGTCCATCGTCTTGATGTGGACAACCACCCCGTTTTCCAACGTAAGCGTCGTAACCCCGGTCGTCTCTTCTGTGACCCGCGAGACGACGCTGACCGGCTCGGGGATGGGCGCGTACAGCTCCTTTTCCCCCTCGTCGATCTCGTCTTTTTTGACGTCCACCTTTTTGACTTCCGCCACCAACGCGAGGAGTTCCTCTTCTTTCGGCGGCGTGACGCCTTCTTTTTCCGGAATCGTCAACGTGACAAGCCCGACGTCGAACGCGAAGTTGCGCTGGAACGCGGCATGCACGTCCTTGGTGGTGATCGTCGGCAGGATCTTCGCGAGCAGATCGCGAGACTGCGCGGGCGACATCGGCAAACGGCCTTCGCCCACCGCCGCGGCCATGCGCGCGAGATAGACGTTGGAGCGCGTCGTCGGCGCCATCCGTACGCTCCGATCGGCTTGCGACAAAAACGCTTTGCGCGCGGCGGCCAGTTCGCTCTCGGCAAACCCGTGCAGGTGTGCTTTGCGAACCTGCAACAAGAGGTCGCGCGCGCCCGCTTTCCACTTCGCCGTCTCGGTTCCGCATTGTGCATCGACCGAGCGGCGGTAGTTCATGAACGAGCTGACCGACGCGGACGCCGACTGATAGCTGACTTTGCCCTCCTGCAGCGCTTTGCGTAGCCGACGCCGCAGGATCCACGTGCTGGCGCGCTCCACCACGGACTCGCGCAAGTCGCCGATGGTCTTCATCGACTTATACGGCTGCCAAATGCCGATGCTGAATTCCGCGCTCGTGAGTTCCGGGTCCTTCGCGATGGCCGCGCGCAGTTCGGTGTTTTCGGGAATCCCGTGCGCTCCATGGACCGCGGGCGTCTCCGCCGCTTTCCATCCGGAGAACGTCTTTTCGATCATCGGAACGAGAACCTTGGGATCGACGTCACCCGCGATCAGAAGCGTCGCGTTCTCGGGGCGGTACCACTTCTTGTAGTACGCAACGAAACGATCGCGCTTGGCTTCCTGGATCACCTTCACGAGTCCGATCGGAAACCGCTCGCTCAATCGCGAGCCGGGCGCGATGACCGGGAGGAGCTGCTCCAAGATGCGCATCTGCGCACCCGAGCGCGTGCGCTTCTCCTCCATAATTACGCCGCGTTCTTTTTCGATCTCGACTGGCTCGAAGAGCAGGCCGTTCGCGACGTCGCCGAAATACAGCAGCGTCTTTTCGATCGTCTCCTTGTTTGTGTTCGGAAGACTCATCACATACGCGGTCTGGTCAAACCCCGTGAACGCGTTCTGATGTTGGCCAAACACCATGCCCATCGACTCGAAAAACTCCACCATCGAACCCGGCGGGAAGTGCTTCGAACCGTTGAACGCCATGTGCTCGATAAAATGCGCCAAGCCACGCTGATCGTCGGCTTCGTCGAGGGAACCGGAGCCGAAGCGCAACTGCATTTCGACGCGGCTCTCTGGGTTCTTGTTGGGCTTGATCCAGTAGACGAATCCGTTTTCGAGACGTCCGCGGACGCCGAGCGCGGGATCGATCGGGAGAGGCGCGTCGAGCGCGGGCGGCTTCTCCGCGAACGCAAGCATCGAGAACACGAGCAGGAGAGACAATCGCTTCATCCCTAGACGATACGAGGGGGAGGCCATGGTGCCCAATTTCGTCCCCGGCAAACGCCACCATAGCGCGAGATGAGTGGGCTGGACCTCAACGTTAGTCGCATCGTGAGCGCAACCGAGCGGTTGGTGCACCGCATCGAAGAACGCTTTCCGCAACGCCAACTCCCCCAGATCGCGCAACGCCTCCACCGCGTCGCGCTCGCCACGGCCGGGCGCGCGGCGGCCATCCGTCAGCCCCACACGCTGCTGCGAATCGGAACCGGCGTCCTCATTGCCGCCATCCCGTTCAGTCTCGGCGCCGCTCTCTGGATGGTGGATCTAGAGGTCAACGTCGCGGGCATGCATGACGCTGTCAGCTTTTTTCAGACGTCGATCCAGAGCCTCGTTTACATCGGAATTGCGATCGCGTTTTTGACAACGCTTGAGACAAAGCTGAAACGCACGCGCGCCATGGACGCCCTTCACGAACTTCGCATCCTGGCGCACTTGGTTGACATGCATCAGCTCGACAAGGACCCGGTGTATCTGCTCGCCCGCGAAGGCAAGCGCACAAAAAGTTCGCCGGAGCGGGGGCTCGACGCGTTCGAACTCAACCGGTACCTCGACTACTGCTCGGAGATGCTAGCGCTGATCGGCAAGATCGCGGCACTGTACAGCCAACACGTTACCGATGCGGTGTCGCTCAACGCGTCGGATCAGCTCGAAGGTCTAACGACCGACCTCAGCCGCAAGATCTGGCAAAAAGTTATTTTGCTCGATCGCGCGCTCGTTCCCGGATAGCAGCGAGCAACGCGTCTTGAAACCGCAGCGCTGTGAACTCGCGCTTGTGGGCGCGCGCCCGGTCTCCCCATCGACGTCGTTTTTTGGGATCGCGCAGCAGCGCATCAATCTGTCGCGCAAGCTCCGCCGGCGTTTCAAACAACGCGCCGGTTTCCCCGGACACGATCTGCTCGGGACACGAGTTGAACACGTCCACATCGTTTGGACGACGTCCCAGCGTCGGCACGCCATACGCCGCGGCTTCCAGAATCGTGAGGGAGTACTGCTCCCATGGCGACGCCGTGCAAAACAGCGCGGCCCGGCGATAGAACGGCGCCACGTCTTCCACCAAACCTTCAAACGTCACGCGATCGTGCAAACCAAGGGATCGGGCGGACGCTTCGAGCCGCGATCGCTCCGGGCCGGTTCCGCACACCACTCCCCGAAACGGCTCGGTGACAAGCGCCCACGCGCGCAGGAGGAACGCCACGTCCTTGCGCGGGTGCAACCGGCCCACCCACAAGAGTTCTGGGGGCGACGCCTCGTGGCGCGGGGCGGCGCACTCGGCCCGTTCGAACGCGAGCGGAACAAACACGGCCGCGAGCGACTTGTGCACAAGCGAGCACCCGTGGCGTACTTCGAGCGCGTGCACGGCGCGCGGTGTGAACCGCAGGACAAGATCGGACGCGTCCAACGCCCATCGCTCGCGGTCGATGTCTTGGTCATACCAATCCAGCGCCGCGTAGATCCATTGGCGGGCGCGAGGATGCGTCTGTCGCAGCACGTCGGCGTCGGCGGCGAGCGCGAAGTCGAACGGCGCCACGCGCTCCGACGAAGGGAAGCAATCGACGGCGTGAACGGACGCGCCAAGCTCCAGTTCGCTGTGCGCGCTCTCGACCGTGACCGCGCATCCGCCCGCCGCCAGCATCGCGGCCACGTCCGCGAGATAGCGCGCCGTCCCGTCCCCCTTCGCTAAGTGTGGATGCACGACCAGCACGGTGAGCGGGCGGGCGGGCTCCATCGTCAGACCGCGGAGCGACCTGCGTCGCCGAACATGACTTGGGCGCGCGCCAAGTTAGCCGGTGTGCCGATGTCGATCCAGCGCCCCGGCAACGCGACGGCCCGCACGTCTTGTTCGCGGTCCAACAAGCGCGCGACGAGCGCGTCGAAGTCGAAGCGACCGGTCGGCGGAACGAACTCCAGCGTCGCGGGCGTGCACGCATAGAGGCCCGCATGGACGGCGACCGACTGCTGCGGTTTCTCGACGAACCCACGCACGCGGCCCGTGGCATCCGCATCGACCACGCCGTACGGAATATCTGACGTTACGGGCGCCGTAAACAACGTGAGGTCGTTTCCGGCCGCGCGATGGATCGAAAGCAGGTGCGCCGGGTCGGCGTCGGTCGCGATATCGGCAAACACCACCAGCGCGCTTTCCCGCAGCGGGCCGACCTCGCGCAAGACGCCCGCCGTTCCGCGCGGCTCCGGCTCGCGGTGACACGTGACGCCGCGACGGCCCGCCGCGAACTGCTCGATCGCCGCCGCCCGATGGCCCAGGGCGAGCCGCACATCGGTAAAGCCGCCGGTCCAGAGCGCGTCCAACCAACGCCCCAGCAACGGACGCCCGCCGACGGGGAGCAACGCTTTCGGGCGCGTGTCGGTCAACGGCGCCAAACGCCGCCCCCGCCCCCCTGCCACCAAGATCGCCGTGCTCATTGCGCGTACCTCTCGGGCCGCGGCGGTGGCGGAGCCGCCAAAAACGCCTGCCATGTTTGCCGAAGGCCCGTGTCGAGATCGATCTGCGGGCGCCACCCGAGAAGTTCGCGCGCGCGCGTCGCATCGCAAATCAACCGGTCGACTTCGGATTGCGCCGGACGCACGCGCGCAGGATCGTGTTCGATCGCGAGCTCCGGCTTCCCGACCACAGTCAGGATGCGGCGGGCCAGATCCCCAATCGCAACGCCTTCCCCCGCACCCACGTGAATCGTCTGACCGAACGCGGCATCGGTCTGCGCCGCCGCGACAAATGCCGCCGCCGTATCGGTCACGTAGGTGAGATCGCGCACCGGCGTCAACGCCCCCAACCGAACCGGACCGCACGCATGCGCTTGCTGCATGACCGTTGGAATGATCGCGCGCGCGGATTGACGAGGTCCATACGTGTTGAACGGACGCACCGTGACGACCGGGGCGTCGAACGAACGCGCGTACGCATGCACGAACGCATCCGCCGCCACCTTGCTCGCCGCGTACGGAGACTGCGGCTGGCTGGGATGGTCTTCGGTCATCGGCCACGCCTGGGCCGATCCATACGTTTCCGAGGTGGACGCGTGCACCAAGACCGCGCCCGCTGCACGCGCCGCTTCGAGAACGTTCATCGTCCCGCGTACGTTGGTGTCCAAGTAACTTTGCGGCGCGGCGAACGAATACGGCACGCCGACCAGCGCGGCGAGGTGAAACACGACGTCGCAACCGGCTGCCAAAGACCTCATTTGCTCCGCGTCGCGGACGTCGCCGCCCACCACGTCCACGACGTCGTGGATTTCGTCGGGCACACGCTCCAGGTCACCCCACCCGCCGCGCGGATCGTAATGCACCAGCGCGCGGACGTCGTCGCCGCGAGCGATCAGCGCCTCGACGAGGTGCGACCCGATAAACCCGCAGGCTCCGGTGACCAAAACACGGCGGCCTTGCGCCACCGTCATCGACCCGCTCCCACGTGCGCTATGGCGTCCCGCAACGCGTTGGAGATCGTATCCACATCGTCGGTCGTGAGACCCGGGTGCAACGGCAACGTGATGGTCTGCGCGGCGTAGCGCACGGCGTTGGGACACGCGGCGCGAGCAACGCCCGCATACGCGGCGAGCTGATGCACGCACGGGTAGTGCACACTCGTTTGCACACCGGCCGCGTGAAGCGCGGTTCGCACTTCGTCGCGACGTTCCGCCGGGACGAGCACGGTCTGAAGGTGCGCCACCGTTTCCAGGCCGACCGCCGGAATGACCACGTCGTCTTTAAGTCGCGCGACATAGCGCGCCCGCGCGGCGCGGCGCCGGTCGGTGTGTGCCGCCAGCTTGGACAACTGCGCGCGCCCCAACGCGGCTTGGATCTCACTGGGGCGCGCGTTGGTTCCGTGTTCCAACACGTCGTATGCATCGACACTTCCGCGCGCCGCGTCGATACTGCGTCGCGTCAGCCCGTGGGTGCGTAGCCGGCGGACGCGATCGGCGATGTCGGCGCGGTTGGTGGCGATCATGCCCCCCTCGCCGGTGACCAAGTTCTTGTTGCCATAAAAGCTAAAGCACGCCGCCGCGCTCGCCCCGAGACCGGACGCGCCCGGGACGTGCGCGGCGTCCTCGAGCCACGCCACGTCGTGATCGCGCGCGAGTGCGGACAGCCCGACAATGTCGGCGCACGCTCCACCGTAGTGCACGGCGATAAACGCACGCGTGCGGGGCGTGAGGCGCCGACGCACGTCGTCGACGCACAAAAACGGTCGCGCGCACGATTCGATGTCAGCAAAGATCGGAACGCCCCCACGACGCACGACCGCGTTCGCCGTGGCGACAAACGTGAGCGCGGGCACGATCACTTCGTCGCCCGGCCGCAACGAGAGCGCGTCCAACGCCAACTCCAGGGCCGCGGTGCCCGATGTCACCATCACCGCGTGCGCGATGTTGTGCGCCTGCGCGAACTCGCTCTCGAACGCTTCGACTTCGGGGCCCATCGTCAGCCACCGCGAATGCAAGACGCGCAGCACCGCATCACGCTCGGCCGCACCGTACGCGATGTCGCTTAAGGGGTAGCGCCACGCCTTGTCCGTCATCGCTGCAACAACACCGCTTGGTGCGTCGGGGTCCGCGTGCTCTCCCGATGCCCTTCACGTACAAAGAATCCTTCGATCGTGCACGTTTGCCGCCAGACCACGGTCAGCGGCGCGAAAAGCGCGGCCGGGTCCAAAGGGTCGCCGCCGGCGAACGGGTTCGCACGCAACAGATCCCAAAAAAACACGAACCCGCCCGGCGCAAGCGACTCCCCGATCCTCGCGATGAGATGGCGGCGCGCGTCCGGCTCGCGCACCGACGACAACACGGTGCAAAGAGACGCCCATCCGACACCGCGGTTTCGGACGGGGATCGTCGCGCCGTCGTAGCGGTCGTACGAGATCGTGGGGTGGCGCGAGCGCGCGTGCGCGACGGCGCCGGGGCGCAGGTCCAAGCCCGCAAGCATCTCCGGGCGCCACCCCAAGTCCACATACATCCGCGTCGAACGGCCGTTGCCGCATCCGACATCGAGAACGCGCGTGGTCGACACGTCCACGCCGGCCGCGCGCACCGCCCACGTGAGGTGCTTGAGAAGTTCGGCGCGATGGTGCAACTCCACGTCGTCGGCAAGCGGCGTCCACGTGTCGCTCTCGGCGGGCTCCAGCTCGGCGTAGTCACGGACGACCTGCGCGAACAGCGGATGCACGTGCGGCTCTGCGTGTTCAGCTTCCATAACGCTAGATACGATGGACCTCGCACGCATGGAAGCAGATCTTGGAGTCCCACGTGCCCAGTCCAACGTGGCAAAATTCCGCGGCGGGAAGCGGGTCCGGATCGCGATCGGCCACAACGAGAGCGCCGTCCTTGCATAAAAAAACGGTGTCGTCGCTGACCCCGGCTGCAAATGTGACGGCGAGAGTCGCGGAGAGGGGTCGGCCGGGGCGGCGCCACGTCGGCCCCGCGGGATGCTTTTCCAGCCCATCGTCGTGTTGCCACCACCCCGCGTTGCCTGCAATCCAGCAGCGATGTTCGTCAGGGCCGGCGATGCGTCCCGCGCCGCGAAAAAAACCATTCGCGTCGCTTGTGTGCGGAGCGACGGCCGTCGCGCGCACGCACAACGCATGATCAAACGGGAAACGTACGTCGCACCAAACCACGGCCGGTTGGTCCCCCGCGATCGATCCCACCAAGCCCGCCGGGGTCGGCTCCCACGCGCCGCATTCGACGCGCCAAGCGCTCGGCCATGTGCCGTCGAACGCGGAGCGGTGCACCAACGTCGTCTCGTCCAACCGCAGGGTCTTTTGCTCCAACGCGATCGTCCAAGGCGTCATCGCAGTCTCTCGAGGCGCGCATACGCCATGGAGAGCTCGCGCCGCCCGGACGTATCAAACTCAACCGTGATCCGCGTCGTACCGCCCGCCTTACGCACGGCGAGCACGCGCCCGCTGCCGAAGTGCTGGTGCTTGACGCGATCGCCGGCGCTAAACCCGCTCGATCCCGACCCACTCGAGGGGGCCGCCACAGGGGCGTGGCCGTGCGCATCGCCGTTCACGTCGAACACGGGTTCCTCGTCGAACGTGAAGAGGTCCTGCGCGGGCCGCGTTTGATCATCCACGTCGAGCAACTCGTCGGGGATCTCATCGAGAAACCGCGACGGCAGCGAGGGCAGATACTGCCCCTGCCGCAACCGGCGCGCCGCCGACGTCAAGACGAGCTCTTCTTTGGCCCGCGTCGCCGCGACGTAGAACAGACGGCGTTCCTCCTCCACATCCGCTTCGGTTTCGATCGAAAGCGCGTGCGGGAACACCATCTCCTCCAATCCCGTGACGACAACACATGGAAACTCAAGACCCTTCGCCGCGTGCACGGTCATCAATGAGATCGCGTTGGCGGTTTCGTCCAGCGCGTCCTGATCGCTGACCAGCGCGTTTTCCGCAAGGAAGCCGTCGACACCCGCGCCCGGCTCGCGCAACGCGTACTCCGCCGCCGCGTTGACCAACTCATCCACGTTCTCGATGCGACCGACTTCGGCGAGCGGCGTTCCCGCCCCGAGGTGCGCGCGATACGCCGTTGCGGTCACCACCTCATCTAGGAACTCAGCCGGCTCCATCGGGTCCAGCGTTTCGATCTTGTCGAGCAACTCCGCAAACGCGAGCAACGGCTTGCGCGCGCGGCCAAACTGCGCCACCGCGTCACGATCGCGCAAGTACTCGCGGGGGCCCACGCCGGCTCGAATCGCCGCGTTGATCAGGCGCTCTTCGGTGGTCTTCCCGAGCTTGCGCGCCGGCACATTAAAAACGCGGCGAAACGCAGCGATATCGGAGGGGTTGCGCGCCAGCCGCACGTACGCGAGCAGGTCTTTTACCTCCTTGCGCTTGTAAAACTCCACCGACCCAACGATGCGATAGGGAAGGCCGCGCTCCGTGAGTGCGCGCTCGATGCCGCGCGACTGCGCGTTGGTGCGATAGAACACAGCGATGCCGCCCGGCGGGCGACGATCGTCGATCCATCGCATCGCTTGCCGCGCCACCGCGCGCGCCTCCTCGACATCGTCAGCGCACCGGATTTCGGCCGCAAGTTTGCCGACTTCGTTCTCGGTCTTGAGGTCTTTCTCGTAGCGGTCGCGGTTGTGTCGGATGACCGCGTTGGCCACCGCCAAAATGGATTGGGTCGAGCGATAGTTGCGATCCAACGTGATGCGACGCGCGCCCGGAAAGTCCTTTTCGAAGTCCAAGATGTTACGGATCGTGGCGCCACGCCAGCGGTAGATCGACTGGTCCGGATCTCCCGTTGCGCACACGTTCTGCTCGCTGCCGGCGAGCGCCCGCAAAATGTGATACTGAATCGCGTTCGTGTCTTGATACTCATCGACCAGCATCCAACGCGTGCGCCGCTGCAAGCGGAGCCGCACATCCTCATCGTTGTCGAGGAGCTTTTGGAGGTTGACGAGAAGATCGTCAAAGTCCATCGCGTTCGCTTCGCGCATGCGACTTTCGTAGATCCGAATCACGTCCGCGATTTGATCGGAGCGGCTACTGCTTAGATCGAGCCCGCCCATTCGGTTCTTGATGCGACCCAGGGCGTTCACGATTTCGCCAGGACGAATCGTGTCGAGGCTCTGCTCCTTCAAGATGGCTTTGATGAGCTTGGAGCGATCCTCGGTGTCGTAGATCGAGTACTCACGCGTGTATCCAATGCGATCCGCGTAGCGCCGAAGCGTCCGTGCCGCGAAGCTGTGGAATGTACACACCCACAGGTCCGGAGCGGCGACCAGCCGCTGCACGCGCTCGCGCATTTCGCGGGCGGCTTTGTTCGTGAACGTGAGCGCGGTGATCTCGTAGGGCGCAACGCCCTGGTGGACGAGGTGCGCCACGCGACACGTAATGACGCGGGTCTTGCCGGAGCCCGCGCCCGCGACGACGAGGAGCGGACCGCCCTCGTGGACGATGGCGGCGTGCTGTTCTTGGTTGACGTCAGCGAGGATGGATTGCACAGACGACCATTGTAGCGACGTCCAGCTACCGCTTCTGAATCATGATTTGGATGGGCGTAGGCGGCGTCCGCGGATCCACGACCAAGACCTCGCGATCGTCGGGCGCGCGGTACACGCCGCTGATCTCGCCGGGCTCTTCGATGACCATATCCGCGTCGCGGTCGGTCCCTGCAACGATACGGTACTCACCGGCGGCCAGACCTTGGATGGAGAAGGCCAGCGCGTTGTTCTCCGAGGTTTCAAGTGTCGTTTCCAGCGTGTTTTCCGGAAGCTTGAACACGCGAATCGTGACGCGTTCGCCGGGGCCGAGCAACGGCGTGTCGGCACCCGCGGCGGCCACCAGGGCGGCGAACGCATCGAGAATGCCGAACCCGCTGCGCTCGTCATAGCCCGGCGCTTCGATATCTTGCGCCGTGTTGCGCAAGATGTCGCCGAGCTGGATCGGCGTCGCTTCGCGCAGCGTCAGCATGAGCGCCGCCGTGGCCGCCACGAGCGGCGCCGCAAACGACGTCCCCTCGACCAGCGGGTAAGCGATGCCGTCGCGGTCGATGCCGAGCACCTGCACCAGGCGGATGAAGTCCCCGCCCGGGGCCACGAGATCAACGTACGCCCCCGAGTTGGAATAACCCGTGGTGAGACGGTTGATGTTGGAGGCGCCGACGGCGAAGACGCTGTCGTACGCGGCGGGGTAGTACTGGTTGCGCCGTCCCGCGTTTCCGGTCGCGGCCACCAAGAACACGCCCTCCGCTTGGGCCGCCGCGCACGCTTCGCGCTCCACGGTGGTTTGCGCGGTGGACGCAAACGAGAGGTTCATCACGCGCGGAAGCATCAACGGAACGGTTCCGGACACGTTCTCCAAGCCGGCGCCGTACCGAATCGCCTCGGCGATGTCGAAGGCGCTGCCGAACCCGTTCGTGCCGAACGCGCGAATCGGAAGCACGCGTCCGTTCCAAATCATGCCCGCCAACCCGATGCCATTGTTGGTTGCCGCCGCCAAGACGCCGGCGACCTGTGTGCCGTGCGAGAAGTTCGGCGTGGGGTCCAAAGGATCGTCGTCGCCATCGCGAAAGTCGTACCCGCCCGCGACGATGCGGCCGGCCAGATCGGGATGGTCGGGGCGGATTCCCGCGTCCACATAAGCCACGACGATTTCGGGTGCCTCGCGCGCCACGTTCCAGGCGGCGGGCGCTCCGATCTGCTGCATGGCCCACTGCGCGGGAAACAGCTCGTCGTCGGGTTCGGCCGCGAGACGGCGGCGCAGATTCGGTTCGGCGTAGCGCACGAAACCATCGGCCTCCATCTGCGCACAAAGGCACGCCATCGCGCACGCGGCGCCGAACGCGTCGCGCGGCGTTTCATGTGCAGGCGTTTCCAACAGGCACGCGGTCGGCGACTCGACCAAACACGTCAAGCCGTAGTGACGGGCCAAGCGCGCGCCGTTCCAACCGGCGCGCGGCGCCACCACAATCTCGTTGGGTTCGTAGCCATCGCCGAGATCGCGATACCGCTCCGGTAACGCGCGCGGCTCTCCGTCGACCGCGATCGGGCGCAGCTCCACGCGAAACCGATCCGCAGCGCCGAACACAATCACGTCGAACGCGTCGCCGGTGCGCAGGTGCAACGTGGGCGCGACGATGCCACGCACAAGATCGTGGAGCAACACAGTGACACCGCGCCCTTCGACGCGGTCGGCGAAGACCGGCCCGTCACGCTGTGCCAAGCGCCGGAAGACATCGATATCGTCGGCGCGTTCTAAAACGCCCGTCGCGGCGCCCGCGCCCAGCGGCACGCCGAGCACCGAATCGGGTTCGGCGTCGATCGCGCGCGGCGCCCGTTGCGCCTCCGCGGACGGCACGATCACAACGATTTGCCCCTCGACGGACACGCCGCCGCCGCCGCTCCCTCCGCAGCTCGCAAGCAACACCAGAATCGAAGTCCAAACCGTGCGCATGACCAGAAGCGTATAGTATCGCGCCGTGTCCCGCTGGCTTCGCTCTCCGAACTTCTGGCTTATCGCCATTTGTGCGTTCTTCACGTACCTCGCGGGCAAAAGAGGCGTCCGCGCCGCGGGAGCGCTGGAGCTGCGCCACCTGTGGGACGGGACGTACTGGCGCATCCTGACGACCATGTTCATCCATTCCGGGTGGGTGCACTTTGCCTTTAACGCCGTGTCGCTCGTCGTTTTGGGCGGCAGCCTCGGCCTCGCGAAGGATCTTCGGGCGCGGCTCTATGTCGCGCTGATTGTGCTCGGATCCTGCGCGGCGCTCGCGGCGAGTTTTTTCTACAACACCGAACCGGTGCCGCGCGTAGGCATCTCCGGCGGCGTCACCGCGCTGATGGGGCTCCTGATCGCCGAGGAGTGGCGGATCGCGCGGACCACGCGGGAGTTCTTGACGTCGCGCAACACCATCACGATCGCGGTCATTTTGGTGTTGAACGTCCTCCTCTCGTTTTGGCTGGAGAAGGCGAACCCCGGCATGCGCTCGGACCACGCCGGCCACGCGGGCGGCCTCGTGTTCGGGATCGGTGTCGGCCTCTTCCTCATGGGCGCGCGCGATGGCGAAGACGGCCAACGCTCCCTGGTTTTGCAGCCGCGCCGTGGAGTCGTGGCCGCTTTGATCCTGGGGATCTTGCCGATCGCGTATGTCTGTTTCCCCTGGTGGGAGGTGCGCTTTTTCCACTATCGCGGGCTGCCGCTGCTTCTCGATGAACGGGGCGGCATCACGACCGACAAGGACCGAGCCGCCAAGGCTTCGTTTTATTTGGGGCGCGCCTACACGCTCGACCCGACCCACCCCTACACCGCCGGCGGACTCGCCGTCCTCCGCGACGACCCGAGTCTCATGGATTCGGTTCGTACGCCCGTCCAAAACGAAGTTGCGTTCCTGGCGAACCGATACCTCGATCTCGCGGCGCGGCGCCTCCAGGACGAGCCGGAAGACGCCCAGGAGCTGATGATCAAGGCCACGGCGCTGCCGACTTCGCCCGTGCCTTGGCTGGGGTTCGCCCAAGCGGCGACGGTGGCGGAGCGAACCGAGATCGCGAACATCGCCCGCGAAATGGCGTGGATCCGCAATCAGTTCATGCGCACCATGCGCGCGCCCCGTGAACTCCTGCTGACCCGCGACGACGAGACGAGCGTGGCATCCTCCTTGCTGCCCCACTACGAACGGCGGCTGGCGCGCGGCGGCTTCGAGGTCGCCTTACAAACGGCCGCCTTGGCGTACGCCGTGGCGCGACAAGTCGATGAGGAGTCCGAGACCGATGACAAGGAGGCGGCGATGTGGGACACGCTGCTCCGGCGGGTGATCGGGCGCATCGGCGCGGTTCACGACCAGCTCACCGAGCCGCCTCAGCAAGCGCGGCTGGCGGCCACGCTCCGTGACCTTTGGGCCCGGATGGCGGATGTGTCCCGAGACGACGCGGCGGCCGCGCGCCATCTGCTCGACTCGGCGGAGTGGTGGCGCAAATCGGCCAAGCTGACCGGAAAGCTGGGCGAGGACGGTCGGGCCATCCTGCGGCGGGCCGAAGCGGGCCTCGAGGAGGCCGAGGCGGCAAAATCCGCTGTCGTGGCAGCCCAAATCCGCGCCTGGCTCGACCGCCACGCGGCAGAGCTTGCGGCTAGCGACGACGGCGACTAATCTATCCGGCTTCCCTGGAGGTAGCTTTCGATGCCCCGCGTATGTGCACTGAGCGGTAAAAAGACGACGATCGGCCGGACCTATACCCACCGCGGTATGGCCAAGTACAAGGGCGGTGTCGGTACCAAAATCACCGGTATTACGGCCCGTACTTTTAAGCCGAACCTGCAGACCGTCCGCGCGATGGTCGATGGCCGCCCCGTGAAGATCAAAGTCGCCGCGAAATTCATTCGCCGCAACATGATCGTGAAGCCGCCGCTGAAGCGCCGCAAGGACAAAGCTGCGCGCGCCTATCACGGCTAGCTTTGCTAGCCGTGACGTTGTTTTTTGGCCCAACATCTGACGATGTTGGAGCTCGACGTTCGGGCTTTCGGTGTCAGGAGTCCGGCGCTGTTTCTTTGGCCCAACATCTGACGATGTTGGAGCTCGACGTTTGGGCTTTCGGTGTCAGGAGTCCGGCGCTGTTTCTTTGGCCCAACATCTGACGATCGGTGTTTTTTGGCCCAACATCTGACGATGTTGGAGCTCGACGTTTGGGCTTTCGGTGTCAGGAGTCCGGCGCTTTTTGACGCCTCTGGCGTTGGGCGTTTGGGGTTTCTGGGGCTTGACGTTTGGGC
>JAJFFF010000054.1 GCA_021776785.1 Planctomycetota bacterium
AGCATCCCAATAATAAGGCCACCAAGAATAAGGCTACTCGCAAGAAGGCCAAGAATAAGGCCACCAAGAAGAAGGCGACTCGCAAGAAGGCCAAGAAGAAGGCCACGACGAAGAAAGCGACTCGCAAAAAGGCCAAGAAAAAGGCCACCAAGAAGAAGGCCACGCGCAAGAAGGCTAAGAAAAAGTCCACGCGTAAGAAGGCCACTCGCAAGAAGACTGCTCGCAAGAAGAAATAGCGTAAACGCGCTTAAGTCTTTATAAGGCAGTATGTTCGGGCGGCGAAGCTGAAAAGCGCGCCGCCCGTTCTTCGTGTGTGGACGGAGAGGCGCCAGAGCAGCCTGTCGGGGCGACGGGTTCGGGAGTTGGGGCGCGGCGACAGCAGAAACTCCGTCGGGATTTCGCCGCGCCGTCGTCGCGCGTGCGACAGCAGTTCGAGCTACGGCGCGTCTTCGGTTTCGGTGCGCAAGTCGTCCATCTCTTTGAGACGGCGATACAGCGTGGCGACACCGATGCCCAAGATTTTGGCGGCTGCGTCCTTGTCGCCGCCGACCGCGCGCAACGTACTCGCGATCGCATCGCGTTCGAGGTCGGCCAGGGATTGACCGACGCGGAACGGAATGCGCTCCGCGAGGACGGCCGCGTCGCCGTTGGGAGCTTCGGGAATCTCGCTGATCGTAATGCGATCGCCGGCCGTTAGAACAACCGCGCGTTCGATCACGTTCTCGAGTTCGCGGACGTTGCCCGGCCAGTCGGCAGCTTGCAGACGATCGAGCGCGTCCGGCTCAATGCCCTTGACCGGTTTTCCGGTAAGGCGTGTGTACTTCTCGATGAAGTGCTGGACGAGGAGCGGAATGTCGGTGCGTCGATCCCGCAGCGGCGGAATCGGAATGCGAATGACGTTGAGCCGGTAGTAGAGGTCCTCGCGGAAGCGACCTTCCGCGACCGCGTGTTCCAAATCGGTGTTGGTCGCCGCGACGACGCGAACATCGACATTGATTGTGCGATCACCGCCGACGCGTTCGAACTCGCCCTCCTGCAACACGCGCAGCAGCTTGACCTGAGTTGTGTGCGGGATCTCGCCGATCTCATCGAGAAAGATCGTGCCGCCGTCGGCCAGCTCAAACCGCCCCTTGCGCGAGCGATCCGCGCCCGTATAGGCGCCCTTCTCATGGCCGAACAGTTCGGTTTCGAGCAAGCTGTCGGCCAGTGCGGCGCAGTGCACTTTCACCAAGGGGCCTTCCACGCGCGGCGAAAGCCGGTGGATCGCGTTGGCAAACACTTCTTTGCCGGTTCCGCTGTCGCCGGTGAGCAAGACGGTCGATTTGACCGGCGCGACCTGCTCGACCATCGAGAGCGAGTCCCGAAACGCCGGCGCGCGCCCAATGATGCGGCCCAACTCTTCGCGGCCCTCAAGATCGGCGCGTAGGCGGCGGTTTTCGATGACCAGTCGGCGCGTTGCCAAGGCGCGTGCGGCCGCCTTCTTGACGTCGCGCAGCTTGACCGGCTTCTCGATCACGTCCAGGACGCCCTGCTTGATCGCGCTGACGGCTGTATCGACGCTCGCGAACGCCGAGATCATGATGATGGCGACGGAAGGACGCACAACCTGCGCGGTGGTCGCAAGGCGGAGTCCGTCCATCGACGGCATCTTGTAGTCGGTGATCAGGAGATCGACTTCGCGTTCCTGTAAAACCGGGACCGCTTTTGAGCCATCTTCCGCGGTTAGCACCACGTAGCCCGCGCGGCTCAGCCCTCGTCGGAGAGACTCGCGCGTGTTGCGGTCGTCGTCAACGACAAGGACGGTCGTGGTTTCGGAAATCATTCGATCTATTCGTCGTCGGCGCGCAAGCGCGGTAGCAAAACGGTCGCCTCAGCGCCGCGCGGTTTCACCGAACGTAGGGCGACTTGCCCATCGTGAACAATCACAATCTCACGGCTCAGGTACAAACCTAGGCCCGTGCCGCGCTCCTTGGTGGAGAAAAACGGCTGGAATAGCTGCGGGATGGCTTCATCCGCGACCCCTTTGCCATTGTCGCGCACCCAGACTTTAATTTTGCGAACGAGACGTCGCGAGCCGATGACGACGCGACCGCCCATCGGCGCGGAATCGACGGCGTTTTGCACCAGGTTCACGAGGACACGTCGAATCATGTTGCGATCGGCCCGCACCGCAGCTTCCCCGCGACAAAGCCGCAAGTCGATGGTGACGTTGCGCCGCGCCGCGATTTCTTCGCCCTCTTCGGCGAACTCGCTCACGATTTCGTTTAGGTCCAAGCGCTCGAAGTTCGCGTTCGCGAGCTTGCTCAGCGAAAGATAGTTCTTAATGATCTCGTTGAGGCGCTCGATTTCTTCGCGCATCACGCCCAAGATCTCGGCGGTCGAAGTGTTGATGGCGCCGCTGTCACGCAGTTCGTCTTCCAAGATGTCGGCGTTGAGGAACAGCGAGTTGAGCGGGTTGCGAATCTCGTGCGCGACCGAGCCGGCGATCTTGGCCATGGCGCCAAGCTTTTCGGTTTCGAGCAGGCGCGAACGAATGTGGCGAATCTCGGTGAGGTCGCGAATCACAACGAGAACGCGCGGATCGGCGCCATCGACGCGCGCTGCGGCCATGCGCACCGGGAACGTGCGACCGTTCACCGCGCGGAGGTCCACCTCGCGCGAGCGCAACGACCCTTCCGTGATGATCGCTTTCCAGATCTTTTGACCTTCCGTCTTGCCGCCAAACAGATCGAGGAACGGCGTGTCTTTGAGCTCGCGCAGACGCAGGCCCAAAGCTTCTCGCGCGGGGCGATTGGCGTGTACGAGCGTTCCGCAGGGGCGCGCCGTCAAGACGCCGTCCGTCAGGAGCGACAGCAAACGTCGATGGAGCGTCGCGATCTCGCGTCGGCGGTCGAGGTCTTCGGGTTGACTGGGATCTTCGCGATCCGCCAGTGCGCGCAGCGCGGCGTCGGCGGAACGTTCGCGTTCGGTTCGTTCGTTCGGGCGTCCTTTGCGACGACGCACCGCGAGGCGCGCGCGCAGCACAAGGTCGAGCAGTTCACGCGTGGGGAGGTCGGAACCGAGAACGGCAGCGCGTGCGCCGTCGGGATCGCCGTTGTAGAGCGCCGGCACCAGCGTCGAAAACAGTTCGCTTGCGCGATCAAACGGCGCGCCGACGTCGCCGCGCATGTCGAGATCGGCGAGGCAGCGGGCCACCGCTTGTCGAACGCGGACGTCGACGACGCCGCGCGCGCCCTCCGGCGCAGTCTTGGTCACCGCGGGCGTCTTCGTCACACTGGACGCCTTGGCCACAGGCTTCGTCACCGTGGGCTTCGTCGCCGTCGGCTTGATGATCGCCTAGCTCCTTCTCTCCGTGCACAGCACGATGCTCATCCGAAAAAGGTAGCCCGTTGGCGTGACATTTGACAGCACTTAGCGAATCGCTTGTGCATGCGACGGCGCGCGCATGAGCGTACGCCGATCGGTTTGTCAGGTGCCAAAACGGCACGGGCGCAAGGTACATTGGTGGCGTGCGATGGATCAGTTTGCTCGCGCTTGTCGCGCTGTCGGGATGCGTCGAACGTCGGTTGTGGATTCGAACCGAGCCCGCGGGCGCGATCGTTTCGATCAACGGCGAAGTCGTGGGCGCCTCTCCGGTGTCTTGGCGGTTTTACCAATACGGTGTTGTGCTTATGGAGGCCGAAAAAGAGGGCTATGCGCCGATGGAGCGCAAAGTGCGCCTCGTCAAACCGTGGTTTCAACAACCGGTCGCTGACTTCTTCGCCGACATCGTGATCCCGTATCGCGTCCACGATGACCACGAGCTCAACGTCGTCTTGCAGCGCGATCCGCCGCGCGACGAAGCGGCGCTCGATGCGGAAGTGGCGGCGTTAGCCCGAGCGGCGAAACGTGCGCGGGAGGCCGAGCGTTGAGTCAGCGTGTCCTGGTGATGGGCTTGGGCCGTTTCGGCGGCGGGCTGGCGGCTGCGGCTTATTTCGCGGGTCGCGGAGACGACGTACTCGTTACGGATCTGCGTTCCGAAGACGTACTTGCGGAGTCTGTTGCGGCCGCCCGGGCGCTCGGCGTGGCTCTCGTGCTCGGTAAGCATGATCCCGCGGACTTCGATCGCGCCGACGTGGTCGTCGTCAATCCGGCGATCCCGTTTGCGAATCCGTTGGTGGCGCGTGCGCGCAGCGCGGGCGCGACGATCGTCACCGAGATCGGACTTACGCTGCGCCGCCTCCGCGGCCCCGTCGTGGCGGTAACCGGGACCAACGGGAAATCAACGACGGTTTCGTTGATCGCGGCGATGCTCGAGAATTCCGGCATCGATGTGATCTTGGGCGGCAACATCGGCCGTTCGCTCCTCAACGAAACCACCACGCCCGAGACCGTCGCCGTGCTTGAGCTTTCGTCGTTTCAGTTGGCGTGGCTCGAGCACAACGACTGGGCGCCCGCCGCCGCGGTCGTGACCAACGTGTCCGGCGACCATTTCGACCGCCACCCCGATTTCGACCACTACGCAGCGTCCAAGCGGCGTCTCGTGGAGGCCGTGCCCGCGACCGGGTGCGTCATCCTCGACGCCAACGATGCGGTGTGTCGTGCGTTCGCCAGCGCCTCCCGCGCGCCGGTTGTTTGGTTCGGCGGAGATCACCCGGCACCGATCGCGTTGCGGGGGCTCCGGCTCGCGGGACAACATAATCGCCACAACGCGGCGGCGGCCGCGCACGCCGCGCTGGCGGTCGGCGCCACCATCGCGGGTTGCGAGCGCGCGTTGCCCACCGTCGAGCCGTTGCCGCATCGGCTGCGCACGATTCGCGACGACAACGGCGTTGCGTATGTCGATGACTCGGTCTCGACAACGCCGGTGGCCACCGCGGCGGCCGTTGACGCATGCGGGGCGCGCGTGATCTTGTTGACCGGAGGCCGCGACAAAGGTCTTTCTTGGGGGCCGCTCGTGGCGGCGGCGCAGCGCGCCAAGGCCGTGGTGGTATACGGCGAAACCGGCCGGCAACTTTGCGAGCAGGTTCCCGCGGCGCACTTCGCCTCCGATTTCGACGGCGCCGTCTTAACGGCGCGCCGGCTGGCTCAGCCCGGGGATACGGTACTTTTAAGTCCTGGTTTCGCCTCGTATGACGAGTTCCCGGGATTCGACGCCCGCGGTCAGCGTTTTTCTGAGCTCGTCTTGGATTAAGATCGCGATTCACGGCCGGTAAGCAGCGCATCGTCTCCAGAATCTGCCGTCTTTTTTCGGCTGTGGTTGGCCGTTGCGCAGAACCGGTCGATACTTAGAGATAGATGGCCAAAATTTGCCAGTATTGCAGTAAGCGCGAAGCCAAGATTCACTTCACCGAGATCAAGGACGGCAAGAAGACGGAGATGCATATCTGCGAACCTTGCGCCCACGAGAAGGACATGGCGCTCGCGTTTCCATCGATCCTCTCGACTCTCGTTCCCGGAGCAGGGCCCGTTCCCAAGCGTCCGGGTAGTGAAGCGGTACCGGCGACCTGCCCGTCTTGCCAACTGGCGTACAACGAATTCAAGTCCAAGGGGCGCCTCGGTTGCCCGACTTGTTACGACGTATTCGCGCCGGTGCTCGTCCCGCTCCTTGAAAAAGTGCATGGGGCGGCCGCGCACGCCGGAAAGACGCCCGCGCGCGCGGCCGGCGCCAAGACCCGGCAAGAAGTTCTCGACCTAGAAGCCGAGCTTGAGCGCGCGATCGAAGCCGAGGACTACGAACGTGCCGCCGAACTGCGCGATAGCATCCGCTCGCAGTCCGGCGCTGTAGCCGATCCTCCGGCCGAAGAGCCGGTCGTCCGAGAGCCTGCCGCCGGCGAGCCGAACGACGACGCGCCGCATGGCGATGAACCCGATGCCGGAGAGGATGCGGCGTCATGAACTTGGATGAACTGATCGGGCAAAGTGGCGAGTGGCTGCGGGGCGCGGGCCCCGAGAGCGACATCGTCATTTCCAGCCGCGTGCGCCTCGCCCGGAATCTGGCGGCGTATCCGTTTTTGACATGTGCGTCCGATGAGCAGCGCGCCGCCGTCCACGATGCGATTCGTGGTGGCCTTGACAAGGTCGGTTTGGGGCGCAACGGCCATGTGTACATCGATCTCGCGGAAGAGTCCGACGAGATGACGAGCCGCTTTCTCTTGGAGCGGCACCTCATTTCGCGTGAACTCGCGAGCGGCACGGGCGGTCGCGGCGTGTTGTTTAACCGCAGCGAGATGCTCGCGGTCATGGTCAACGAGGAGGATCACCTCCGCATTCAGGCCATCCGCGCAGGATTTCAGGTCCACGAGGCGTACCAAGACATCCAGTGGATCGACGACAAGCTCGATCGCGACCTCGAGTTCGCCTATTCCGACCAGTTTGGCTACCTCACAGCGTGCCCGACCAATGTCGGCACCGGTATGCGCGCGTCCGTGATGCTGCATCTGCCGGCGCTCGTCTTCACAAAACAGATCGAGAAGGTGTTCGCGTCGGTCACCAAGATCAATCTCGCCGTGCGCGGGTTCTACGGCGAAGGCACGCAGGCGTCCGGCGACTTCTATCAGATCAGCAATCAGGTGACGCTCGGTATCTCCGAGGACCGCATTCTCGATCTGTTGTGCCGCGTCGTTCCCAAAATCGTCACGTATGAGCGCGAAGTCCGCGAGCACCTCCTGGGCAAAGAGCGTCTGCGTTTAGAGGACAAGATCTGGCGTGCGTTCGGTTTGCTGCAAGCGGCCCGCTCCATCTCATCCGAAGAAACGATGGACCTGCTATCCGCGGTGCGCCTCGGCGTCAATCTCGGGCTCTTGGGCAACGTGGACATCTCGACCGTCAACGAACTGTTCATCCTGACGCAGCCGGCGCACCTCCAACGTTTGGAGCGGCGCGACCTCACGGCACACGAACGCGATGTGACGCGCGCGGACTTCATCCGCAAGCATTTGGGCCTCTAAGCCAAAAAATCGAAGCCTGCGGTCCGCTTTGTCGGATCCGTTGGGGGGGGCAAATCCAACGATTTCGTGACATGCTGGCGCGCTCTCCAGCTCGCCGGATGTTTCGAAAATGTGCGGAAGTGCCCATCTAAGACGACACTCTGCCGGTTTGGCAGCAAAACGAAACATCCCGAACCGAAATGGGACGCGCCAAACTAGTTCGATCCGGGGCGGAGAAACGGCTGCAGATGGCATATCTGCGGGGCTTCATCGCCAAATCGTCCGATACACTTAGAGAGAAGGGAATCCGGCGGGCGCTTCGGTATGGAGTGTGCGAAGGGTTCCTTTCGGGCCCTGGTAGACCTTAGTGGACCACCTCGGCCCGGGAGACAGCTATGTTCGACCGCTTCACAGATCGCGCACGCAAAGTTATGGGGCTCGCCCGTCAGGAAGCGCAGCGCTTTAATCACGATTACATCGGGACTGAGCACATCCTTTTGGGATTGATCCAAGAGGGCAGCGGAGTCGCCGCGGACGTCTTGAAAAACCTCGACGTCGATCCCAAAAAGATCCGGCAAGAGATCGAGAAGCTCGTGTCGCACGGCACCACGATGGTGACGATGGGCCAGCTCCCGTTCACGCCCCGCGCCAAGAAGGTGTTGGAGCTTGCGCTGGAAGAAGCCAGCAACCTCGGCCACAACTACATCGGAACCGAGCACCTGTTGCTTGGTCTGATCCGTGAGCAGGAGGGCATTGCCGCCCAAGTTCTGCAAAACCTCAGCGTGCGTCTCGAAGACGTCCGCGAAGAGGTGCTGGAGCTGTTGGGCGCCGAAGTCAGCCATAACGAGGACGAGGACACCGAGCCGACGCCGTCGGGCACGAACACAAAGTCCAAGACGCCGGCCCTCGATGCGTTCGGGCGCGATCTCACCGAGCTCGCCAAAGACGACAAACTCGACCCGGTCATCGGACGTCAGCCCGAGATCGAGCGCGTGATGCAGATCCTGTCGCGCCGCACCAAGAACAACCCCGTGTTGATCGGTGAGGCGGGCGTGGGTAAGACCGCCATCGTTGAAGGGTTGGCGCAGCGCATCATGAGCGGCGACGTGCCTGAGATTTTGCGCGACAAGCGCATCGTCGTGCTCGACCTCGCCATGATGGTCGCGGGCACCAAGTACCGCGGTCAGTTCGAAGAGCGCATCAAAGCGGTCATGAACGAGGTGAACCGCAACCGCAAGATCATCTTGTTCATCGACGAGCTCCACACGCTCGTGGGTGCCGGTGGCGCCGAGGGCGCGATCGATGCCAGCAACGTCTTGAAGCCCGCCCTTTCGCGCGGCGAGTTGCAGTGCATTGGCGCGACGACGCTCGACGAGTACCGCAAATACATCGAAAAAGACGGCGCGCTTGAGCGTCGTTTCCAGCAGATCGTGGTTGAGCCGCCCAGCAAGGAGGAGACCTACGCCATCCTCATGGGCTTGCGCGGCAAATACGAGGCGCACCACCGCGTCACGTACACCGACGAGGCTCTTTTGGAGTCCGTCGATCTCTCGACGCGTTACATCCCCGGCCGCTTCCTGCCGGATAAGGCGATCGATGTCATGGACGAGGCGGGTGCACGCATTCGCTTGAGCTCGATGACGACGCCTCCCGATCTCAAAAAGATCGAAGAAGAAGTCGGGACGCTGGATCGTGAAAAGGAAGAGTCCGTGGCGAACCAGGACTTCGAACGCGCGGCCAAGTTGCGCGATCAGGTCTGCAAGCTACGCAAACAAAAAGAAACGGTGCTCAAGGAGTGGCGTGAGAAAAGCCGCGACGTCGAAGTCGTGGTTGATTGCGACATCATTCAAGAGACCGTGTCCCGCATGACCGGCATCCCGCTGACTCGTTTGGAGAGCGGCGAGGCGGAGCGTCTTCTCAAGATGGAAGACGCCCTGCACGAGTCGGTCGTGAGTCAGGACGAAGCCATTCGCTCCATCGCGAAAGCGGTGCGGCGTGCGCGCGCGGGTCTTAAAGATCCCAAGCGCCCGATGGGGTCGTTCGTGTTCTTGGGCCCGACGGGTGTCGGTAAGACGCACCTTGCCAAGTCGCTGGCGAAGTTCATGTTCGGCGACGAGGATGCGCTCATTCAAATCGATATGTCCGAGTACATGGAGAAGCACAACGTCAGCCGCTTGGTTGGCGCGCCTCCGGGATACGTCGGCTATGAAGAGGGCGGACAGCTCACCGAGAAGGTGCGCCGCCGTCCCTACAGCGTGGTGCTGTTCGATGAGATCGAGAAAGCGCACCACGACGCGTTCAACATGCTTCTCCAGATCATGGAGGAGGGTCGCTTGACCGACTCGTACGGTCGTCAGGTCGACTTCAAGAACACGATCATCATCATGACGAGCAACATCGGCGCGGAGCGCCTCGCCAAGCAGGAGTCGTTAGGCTTCCGCACGCAGGGCGACGGTTCTTCCCACGAGCAGATGAAGTCGATGCTCAAGGAAGAGATCGAGAAGCACTTCCGTCCGGAGTTCATCAACCGCGTAGACGACTTGGTCTACTTCAAGTCGCTCGACAAGGAAGATCTCAAGCAGATCATCGACATCGAACTGCGCAACGTGCGCGATCGTCTCGCCGCCAAGGGCTTCAAGATTGAGCTCTCGGATCGTGCGAAGGAGATCATCATCGACCAGGGTTACAACCCCGAGTTCGGTGCGCGTCCGCTGCGTCGGGCCATCGAGCGCTTGGTCGAGGATCCGTTGAGCGAGGACTTGCTCAAGGGCAAGTTCGAGGACGGTTCCACGATCTTCGTCGAGTCCGAGGGCGAGAAGCTCACGTTCCGCTCGACGGCGCCGGAACCCGAGCCGGTCCCGGATCCCGTCGAGACGTCGCCGTAGGCGATCCACTCAATCCAACGAGGCGACCTCCTGCGGGAGGTCGCCTTTTTTTGTGAGCGATGTTCACTCCGGCGGCGGAAACTCGATGACGAGAAGTTTGTCGGGCATGGCTTTGGACTCGGCGAAACCGGTCACGCCAGGCTTTTGGATGACAACGCGGAGCGGGAACTTGCGGTCCGCCCGCACGCGGAACTCAAACTTGCCGTCTTTGTCGCATATCGTTCCGCGGAGAAATTGGGCGTCTTCGTACAACGACGCGAACAAGGCCCCGATCGGTTCTCGTTTCGCATTGACGACTTGGCCGCCCACGATCGCGGCCCGCACGATGCGCAGCGTCACTTCCTGTCCGTTGGGGAGCACGGGCCACGCTTGAGCGCGCAGCCAACGGTCCGCGCCGGGATGACGCGAGGGAAGGCCCTTGCCGTAGACGACCACGTCGGCGTTCGGCAATGCCGTGAGGTTCGCGCGACCGCGCTTGTCGGTCAGGACGTTCGCGCCCGGTACGAGTTTGCCGAGATGTTGCACAAACACCTGGGCGCCGGACACGGGTTGACCGTCCGGGTCGAGGACGACCGCCTTGAGCGTGCGTTCGTTGCGAATCGGACGCGCCTGCAGGATCAGCCCTTCCGCGCCGTCGGGAACGTTGCGCAACGTGCCTCCGAACGGCGTCGGGTCGGACGTGTTCACGCCCTCGATCCGGTTGACGGTTCCCGTCAAAATGATGTCGACCCGTCCGTTCTGCGGCGTCAGCAAGCTGAAACGACCGTCCGTGTCGGAGAACGCGCTGCTCGGGCCCTGCGAGTACGGCGTGCCGTTGTGCAGAACACGCATGGCCGCCTGCGCAAGCGGTTTGCCGTTGAGGTCGAGCACGATCCCGCGGACCCTCCCGCACGGCTCGACGACGAGGGTGAGGTCGGTTTCGCCAAGCGCCACGTCACGCGGCGGGGGGATGACGTAGCGCGTCTGCATGTCGAACAGACGGACGCGGTGCGGCTCCTGATCGACGACGAATTCAACGACACCGCGCACATCCGTGGGTGTGGAAATGCTCCATTGATCCTTGAGCTCAAGACTCACGCTGATGCCGAACACCGGTTCGCGATGGGTGTCCACGACGGTGACGCGAATCGTTCGACTGCCGACACGCACGAGCCGGATCGAGTTTTCGTCGTTTTGCAGTTCCACGTCGCGGACCGCGTCTTTGGAGCCCAATGAGTACGCCGTCACGACGTATTTCCCGGGCGCGAGGTCGGGGAATCGGAACCGCCCGGCATGGTCCGTGCGGCATCCCAGCATGTAGGTTCCGCGATCCAAGGGAGGCGCATCGGGCCGCATCCGGGCGCGGTCGGTGTTGTGGCCGGTCAGCGCGACGTAGGCGTCCGCAATGGGCGCGCCCACTTCAGTTTCGAAACGACCTTCTATACGGAGCGGGCGCGGCAAAACCAGATCGCCCAGGTCGCGCCGTTCGCCCGCGGGCGCCGCGTCGAAGTCTAAGACGGTACGTCCGTGACCGGGCGCGGTGATCGTAAGCGTGTGCCCTAACCCGGCCGCCAGGCTTTGAAACGTGAACGCGCCGGTCGCGTCCGTCGTCGTGTCCTCAAGCGCTTTGATCTCGGAGCCGCCGCGGCCTTGCACCACGAGGAGGGCGCCCGCGACAGGTTGATGCGCCGCGTCGAGAATGCGACCTCGAGCGCGGGAGGCACGCGCCAGCGTGAGCTCCAGCACTTGGCGCAGGCCGACGATCGCGTTCGCGCGGCTGTAGCCTTGCGCGCTCGCGTGGATCTTCCAGCCGCCCGACCAGTGCGGGAGCGCGAACTCGCCGCGCGCGTTCGTTAGGACGTGATGCCGCATCGTCCAACTGGCGCCCACGCGCGCGCCGGCAATGGGCGCGCCTGTTGGATCGCGAACCACACCGGTGATGGTCCGTCCGCGTCTGAGTCGCACCGTGTACTCTGCCGTACCTTCTTGGGGAAACGCGATGTTTTGTACGGGGTAGTTGTCCGCGTTGCGTAGACCCGCGTCCAGCGACCCCCAGGCGCCCGGCGGTAGGCCCGCGAACAAAACCCAACCCATGCCGTCGGTGGTTCCTCGCCGCTCGATGAAGTTGCGCTCGCTCGCGTACCGATCGATGCGGGAGAGACGCACGGAGCACCCCGCGATCGCCCGACCTTTGAGGTCGATGAGGCGGATTCGTGTGGAAACGGCACCTCCGAGCACGATCGCGACTTTTTGGCCCGCGAGTACGTCGCAAACGGTTCGCGATCGGTGTCCCGCCGCCGACGCCGTGAGATGAACTTGCTGGCCGCGCCGCAACCGAATCCGGAAGCGTCCCTTTGGATCCGCGACCGCTTCCGGTCCGCTTTTCGATTCCGGGAAGCGGTGGCCGAACCAGATGCCCGCGAGCTGCCATGGGTGCCAACTTGTTTTGACGATGGCACCGGGAACGGCGTGTCCCGCCGCATTCGTGACGACGCCGTGTACGTCAAGGTCGAGGTCGATGGCGGCGAGCGGCGCCTCGCCTCCTAGTCGTTGCTCGGAGTTGTCATGCGCGTCCACGCGGTCGGCTGCTCGCCCGGCGCGTTCGGATTTCGTCGGCGTCGCACTGTCGCGCGTCACCCACCAGGTAAGCGCGAGGACAAGAGCGACAGCGATCACGGTGATTTTCTTAGCGCTCATGGCGAATGCTCCGATCCACATTGTCTTAGCGGTTCCAGGTAGTGCAGCCAAAGGCAGCAAGAGCGGCGCCCACGCGCCGGGACGTGTCGACTCCGCGTCCAAGCGTCCGCGCAATTGAGCGAGCCCGCGATGAATGCGAGCCGCCGCCGTACCCGCGGGTACATCCATGCGCCGTGCCACCTCGCGCACGGCCAGTCCTTCGAAGTAACGCAGAAGCAAGGTTTCGCGGTACGGCTCATCGAGATCGAGGACGTGCGCCATCAAGCGCTCGTAGAGTTCGGCGCGGGCGACGGCTTCGCTTGTCGAGGTCGTACCTTCCTTGCGTGCCACGGCTTGCTCGCGGCGCCGGCGCCGACTTTCGCTGCGATGGTCGCGCGCGGCGAGGTTGCGGACGACGCGCACCAACCAAGGACGCAGCGGCGCGCGGCTGTTGGGAGGCCGGCGCAACGCGGCGAGGCATGCCTCCTGGACGACATCGTCCGCGCGCGCGGCGTCGTGCGCGAGCTGGCGGGCCAGCGCCCGAATGCCGGCAGCATGGTGAGCGAGGTTGTGCGCGTCCATCATGGGTAGATTCCCGTGGCCATCGGTTATGTTGCACGGTCATGACCGAAAAACGCCAGCACCGACTTCATACTGCGCTAAAAGAGCGCGCTGTTCAGTTCGGGAAGTTCACGCTTGCGAGCGGAGCGACTTCGGACGTGTACGTCGATGGGCGGCTGTTCACGCTGACCGCGCAGGGCGCGGAGCTCGCCGCCGCAATGCTCTGGGAAAAGATCGCGCCGCTAGGTGCCGACGCTATCGGTGGTCCGTCGATGGGCGCGGATCCGATCGTCGGCGCCCTGCTCCACTACGCGGGCACCAAGGGAATCGCCATGAACGGCTTCTTGGTCCGCAAGGAGCCCAAGAGCTACGGGACCAAGAAGTGCGTGGAAGGTCCGCGGCCCGACAAGGAGCGCCCGAAAGTCGTCGTGGTCGAGGACACGTTCACGACGGGCGGTTCCTGCATGAAGGCCGTCAAGCGCGTCCGCGAGGAGTGGAATGCCGAGGTGATCGCAGTCTTCGGCATCGTCGATCGCGAGGAGGGCGCCGCCGGCGCGTACGCCGCGGAGGGCATCCCGTTCGAGACGCTGGTGACCCTAAACGACCTGCGTTCGTAACGGCGTAGGGTTCATCGGGCGTGCGGCGGCTACACTAGCGGCGTGCGTGGCACCGTTTGGATCCTCCTACTGACGGCGTTCGCCCTCGGCGACGTCGTTTCCGTCAAGGGCTCGAAGAAAGTTCAAGGGCGGATCGTCAGCGAGGACGACCAAAAGGTGGTCGTCAATATCTACAATTCAACCCTCGACGATGCCGTGCTCGGGCGCGTTGAGATCCCGCGCGCCAAGGTCAAATCGATCAAGCGCACGTTCCCCGCGCCGCGCCATGAGTTCCAGCGCAAGTTGCGCGACGCGATGGCGGTGCGTGGAAATGGCGGTGGTGCGATCGACTCCGGCCTTGATTCGTTTGACGAGGATGGCGAGGATCGGGACGGCGCGGGAGACGGCGAGGCGCGCGACAGCGAACGCAAGGCGCGCAGTGCTGCTTGCCTCCAAGTGGCGGAGTGGTGCGCGGCGAACAAACTCAAGAAAGAACGCGTGTACGCGTTGGAGATGGCGCTGCGGTTTGACTACAGCAACGCCGCCGCGCGCAAACAACTCGGTTCGAGCGCGCCGAAGCGATCGTTTTTCGATCAGAAAAAACTTGCAGGGGACTATCTGAAGTCCGAAACGCCGGAGCGCGTTTGGCGGGAGATCAAGACCGACTCCCGCTTTCCGTACACGCGCCTGCAGTTGGACCGCGCTCGCCGTTCGTTGGGGCAAGCGAAGGGGTATCAGGAGCATCGACCACTCGCGATGCGCGCGGACAAGCTCGAAGCGGGCGCAAAGTACACGTTGTTTGTGCCCGCCGGTTACGACCCGCTCATTCCCACGCCGCTTGTGATCGGACTGCACGGAGGAGGCGCCGGCGGGGCCGACGGCAAGCTCGTCGTCGGCAGCGGTGAAAAGGCGATGCCGTTTTATCAACGACAGTGCCAAAAGCTTGGTTGGATCTGCGCGTGTCCGAACGCTGTCCGCGCCGGCTGGGGCCAACGCCTCAACAATGACGTGATCGACGCCTTGCTTGACGAGTTGCGCGCCCTCTACCACATCGACGAGGCTCGCATCTATCTCATCGGGCACTCGATGGGCGGCGGCGGGACGTGGGCGCAAGGCGACCGCCTCGCGGAAACGTGGGCGGCGGTCGCGCCGGCGGCTTCGTTCGGCGTGCGCGGCATCTCGCGCTTGCAAAAAACAGGAACGGGATTTTACGTCTATCACAGCGACGACGATCCCCGCACCCGTGTGGGCGGCGTGCGGCCGCACATGCTCAACCTGCCCGGAAGCGGTGCGGATTTTGTGTATTCGGAGCTGAAGGGCCGCGGGCACAGCTTTCCAGGCCATGTCGTTGACGCGATCTTCGAGTGGTTTTTGCCGCGGACGGTGTCGGTCGGGCGGGGCCGTCCGAAACCGTCGGTTCGGCCGATCTCGTCGTTTGCGCGCAAACCGTCGCGCGACGAGAAGAAGTACCTACCGGACCTGAGCACGGGGATCGGCGACGAAGAGGGGCCGTCGTTAAGCTCGCTTCTCAAAAAGCTCCGCACCGGCGGCGGCGTCGCCAAACAGGTCGTCGCCGCACTCGTCGCGCACAAGGACCCCAAGACGAACGCGCGCACCGCTTCGGTGTTGCTCAAAGCGCAAACGCCGGATGTGCGCCGCTACGCCGCCCGCGTGTTGGGCGGTCGCAAGGCGACAGCGCAGATCGATACGTTGGGGCGCGTGCTGTTGATCGAATCGGATAGCGATGCGCTCCTCGACCTGCTTGCGGCTCTGGGAGAGATCGACGACGCGGCGGCGAGCCGGGACGTGTTGAAGTTTCTTAAGTTACGCGTGGACTATCTGCACAAGCGGGCACAAAACGGCCGCGTCGATAACAGCGATTGGTCCACGATTCTTCCGACATTGGCGCGCGCGTGCACGCTACTCGGCGGCTGGAAATCGGAGCGCGCGGGACGGGCGATCGCGGAGCAGGTCGTGGACCGTGTTTTCCTCGGCAATGTGACCGTGATCTACGACCGTCAAAATCAGCAACCGCTGCCGGTCGGACGTGCGTTGGCGCGCGCTGCCACGCAAGCGTTGGTGCGCCTTGGCGACCGCTCGGTCGTGGACGTGTTGCAGCGGGCGCAGAAAGCGACGGCAGGCAACGGCCAGCCCGATATTCGTGCCGTACAGGGCTACGTGTCCGTGATGGGCGCGTGGCTGCGCGATGCAGCGATTCGGGGCCACGTCGAGACGGCGTTGCGCGACCTGTCGGGTTCGTAGACACCGCCTGTTCTCGGTCTGTACAGAACCCGCAGCCGTTTCTTACGTATTCCCGATAAGACGCAAGGATCCTGTCCGGCGTGCCGATTGCGGAGAGAATGAGGCCCATGCTTTTGCGAACCATCCTATGCCTATCGCTATGTGCGGTGTTGCTTCCCGCGGAAGAGGACCCGCAAGAACCGCCTCAGAAACCCGCGGCGCCGGCGCTCGATCTCAAAAAGATCTTGTCGGAGTCAGATGAGTTTCAGGCCAAGCTCAAGTCGTTTGGCATGTCCTATGAGGAAGGCTTGGTGCGTGCCATCGGTGAGGTTGCGTATCGCGGCGGCGGACCGTGCGAATACCTCGTCAACGTTTATCCCGCCAAAGCTCATGAGACGGTTGTCTTGTTGGACAACGGTCCGTGGAAAGGCGAAGGGCGTCGCCCGCGCCGATTCTCCAAGGGTCTTGCGATCACCCTCAACAACGCGTTTATCTGCGCCGGGTTCAAGACAGGCAAAGTGTTCTCGTGGGACAACAAGACCGGCGAAGTCTTCCCGCCGAAGGGCCCGACGGTGTATCTCTACGCCGAATGGACGGACGAGGCCGGCAAGAAACACCGCGCGCTGATGTCGGAATGGCTCTGGAACTTCAAGACGCAGTACGTGATGAAGCCTGGCAAGTTTGTCTACACCGGTTCGCAGATGATTGACGAGGGGCCGCCGCACCACAAGAAGTGGTTTGGCGCCGAAGTGGACGGGTTGCTTGTCGCGATCATGAATACCTCAACCTCGCTCATCGACAACACCGAAGAAGGCGGCGAGGAGAACGGCGCGTACGAGGCCATTCCCCTCCGCGTTCCGCCGATCGGAACGCGCGTGACCATCTTGTTTTCCGACAAGAAACTCGACGGCGCGCTTGTGCACAAACCGCTCCGCCTTCCCAAGGAAGTCTTTGAGGCGAGAAAACGCATCGCGGCCGAAAAAGCGGCAGCCGAAAAAGCCGCCGCCGAAAAAGCCAAAGCCGCCGCCGCCAAAGAAAAAGGGACCACGGGCGACAAGTGAGCGCCACGGCCGTAGACCGAGTGCGTGGATGCGTGGATCGCATGCACGCGCGCTTGGAACGCGTGCGCTTAGGCGCAGGCGCGGCGCGGGGCGCTCTTTACGGAACCGGCGCGGGCATCTTGTGGATGGCCGTCACCAAGTGGTGGCTCGTGTCGTGGGCACCCGAACTTGCGTGGGGGATGCCGCTCGCCGGCGCCCTCGTCGGATGGGTGTTCGCGATCTTGCGGGGGCGCGCCGTGACGACAGCCGAGGCTGCTTTGTACCTCGACGCGAAGTGGGCGACGGCGTGCCGCTTCGCGACGGTGGCCACGCGGGAAGGCGCGGCGATCGACCGCATTGCGGCCGAGCTTGCGATCCCTTCGCGGCTGCCCGCCGTGCCCTTGCCTCGCGTGTTTCGAGTGGTGCCCGCCGCGGTTTTCGCGCTGGTCGTGATGCACTGGCTTCCCGCTCCCACAAGCGCGGCGCCGGCCGACGAGTCGGAGCGCTTGGCGCGCGTCGCCGTGACCACGCCCGGCGCAAGCGGCACCACCGCGGCGAACTTGCCGCAACCGACGGACGCGTCCACCGTGGATCGCAAACGGATGGCGTCGCCGGAGCACCGGGCCGAGATGGAGCGGGCGATTCTTTCGCTCGTGCCGCGTCCCGAAGACCGGGCTCGCGCGCAGCGTCAACTGGCCGCCGCACAGTCCGGCGATGCGGAAGCGGCGCGCGCCTTGGAAGAAGAGCTCCGGCGCATTCTGGAGGGCGCGCGTGACGGCGCGTCCGTGCACGCGGGCGCCATCTATCCCGACGAGGCCGAGTTCTTGCGCGACTATCGGGCAGCTCTGGCAAAGGAGAAATGATTGTGAGAGGTAAGACGGGCGTTTGGTTGGTCGGTGCGTGCGGCAACGTCGGCATGCTGACGATAGTCGGAGCGCGTGCGATCGCCCGTGGACTCGCGGGCCGCACCGGACTCGTTACCGAGCTCCGTGAGTTTCGCGAACTCGGATGGCCGGGCATCGACCAACTTGTGTTCGGCGGTCACGAAACCGGCGCGCGAACCCTCTACGAAGCCGCCCGTGACTTCTCGCGGCGCGCCGGGGTCATCTCCGAGTCGTTGTTGCGCGATCTAAAAGACGAACTCGAAACGATCCAGGACGAGATCTGCGCGGGCTACCCGGCGCCACCCGTTCACACCCTGAAAGGACGTCGCGCCGATCCGGTCGGGCCGCGCGCAACCGTGCGCGCGATCGCCAAAGATATCGACGAGTTTCGCACCCGCCACGGTCTCCAAGAGGTTGTGGTCGTCAACGTGGCAACCACGGAAGCGCACCCCGCGCCGTGCCCCGAGTGGGAGTCGCTCACCGCGCTGCGCCGCGCGTTGGATGACGACCGCGGCAACGTGTTTCCGACGTCGATGCTGTACGCCTACGCCGCGCTCGACGCGGGCGATTCGTATGTGAATTTCACGCCGAGCGTCGGCGCGTCGGTGCCGGCGCTCGACGAGTTGGCTCGCGCTCGCGGTTCGGTGTACGCGGGCCGTGACGGCAAGACCGGCGAGACGCTTGTCAAAACAGCGCTCGCACCGCTTTTCGCCCATCGCAACCTCCGCGTGCACGCGTGGGAGGGATACAACATGCTCGGCAACCCGGACGGGGCGGCGTTGCGCGACCCCGCGACGAAGGGCGCGAAGACCGACAGCAAGGATCGGTCGCTACGTTCGATCCTGGGTGAGCAGGCGGGCCACAGCTCCGTGCATATCGATTTCGTGCCGAGCCTCGACGACTGGAAGGTCGCATTCGACTACATCCACTTCGAAGGCTTCTTGGGCGCGAAGATGGCGATGCAGTTCACGTGGCAGGGATGTGACTCCGCACTCGCGGCGCCGCTCGTGATCGACCTGGCCCGTTTGGCGGCCTACTCGTCGAGCCAAAACGAGTCCGGCGCGCTGTCGCATCTCGCCTGTTTCTTCAAGGACCCGGCGGGCGTTGACGTCCACGCGTTCAGCGAGCAGTTCGAGATGCTGCGGGCGTACGTTCGTCAGGCGCTGTCGCGCGCGCGGTCGGCCTGATACGCGGGCCACACGCCCAGCGTTGCGCCGCCTAGAATCGTTGCGACGGTCGTTAGGCCCGGCGGATCGGGCTGCACCCACGCCACCGCGATGGCTCCGGCGCTGGCGATGACGATGGCCCACCGCGCTCGTGCAAAGCCGCGCGCGAGCACAGCTCCCACCGCGGCGAGGCCGAACGGAAACGACCATCCGAAGCGGAGGAATCGAATTTCGGTGCGCGCGATCGCAATCGCGAACGTCAAACCGGCGAGAAAGAGGAGCGCGCACGAGGCCGGTGTGAGCAGTCGTTTGCGTCGCGTAAGAATCGGCGTCGCGAAAACGAGTCCCAGCAAGACTCCCGCGAAGTTCGCGACGACGTCGGTAAACGTCGGGAACCGCCAGCGAATCCAAGCCTGACTCGACTCGATGGCGACGCTCAGCGCGAGCCCGCCCGCGGCGGCGAGCCACCACGGGAGCCGCGCCGAGCGTGCGAGTAGCCCCACCGGCATAAAGAACGCGATGTTCGCCAAGAACTCGAGCAGCGCGTCGGAACGAATGGCGGTCCACAGCCACGCGCGCGGTACCGTGCGAAGGTGCAAGAACCCGAGCGGGTACAGCGTGATCGCCAAAAGGGCGATCAGCCACACCACAAGCAGCCGACGTGCGTACCGGGTGGTGATGACGGGAGCTTTTTTCACGGGACGAGCGCGCGGCAGCGCGGGCTCATCCTACCGTCGGTGCGGGCGAAGGCGCAGGAGCGTTTGCGCTTCGTTCAAACGGCCACGTCCCCAACACGACACCGGCCGTGAGGCACAGCAACCACAGCCCGTCCAGCGGCGCGACGGCGGGTCCGCAGAGCATCAGCACGCCGGCCCAGCACAGGACCGCCGCGATGTGCGGGGGGCGGAACAAACTGCAGGCGGCCATCGATCCGAGCACGCCGTACACGAACGGCAGCATGTAGAAGAACCGGACGCGCGCGCCGTAGTTTTTGGTCATGTAGATCGAAAACGCGGTGCCGCCGACCAAGAGGGCGATGCGAACGGGGCGCGTCAGGACGCGGTGTGACAAGTGGAGCAGCGCTTGACTCCACACCACACCCAGCACGGACCCCATCGTGTTGGCGACTAAGTCCCAGCCGCTCGGGCTGCGCACGACGATGTACGCCTGCATCGTCTCAATGAAGAGCGAAAAGAGCATGCCGACGGCCACGACGCCGCGCATCGTGAATCCAAGACGCGCGGCGAACACGCCAAGCGGCAAGAACAACGCTATGTTGGCGTAGAAATCAAAGAGGCCCAGTGGATGGGTCGCCGGGTTGAGCCACGTAAAAGGTAGCGGCTCGCGGACCGGTCCAAACGGCGCTAAGGTCAGCATCAACGTCGATGCGAACCAAACGATCAGCATGCGACGGTGCATGACTTAGGGAACCGGCTGGAGTTCTTGCGCGGCGGCGGCTTGCGCGGCGGCTTCGACGCGCCCGCGCGCGGCGATCAGCTCATCGTCGCTGATTTTCAAGAACTCGGCGACCACGTCCGGGTCAAACTGCGTGCCTCCGCAGCGCGCGATTTCGTCGCGCGCGTGCTGGATCGGCAGCGCCTCTTTGTACGGTCGTTTCGAGGTGATCGCGTCGTATGTGTCGATCACCGAGAAGATGCGCGCGCCCATCGGAATCTCTTCGCCCGAGATGCCGTAGGGGTAGCCCTTCCCGTCCCAACGCTCGTGGTGGTAGAGCACGATGTCCGCCGCTCCCTGGAGGAACTTCACTTTGGCGATCATCTTGTAGCCGATGCGTGTGTGTGAACGCATCGTCTTCCACTCTTCATCCGTGAGCTTGCCCGGCTTGAGCAGGACCGAGTCCGGCACGCCGATCTTGCCGACGTCGTGCAACAGCGCGCCGTACGAAATGTCGACGAGCTCTTCCGGCGTAACGCCGATGCGCTGGGCCAGCATGACGGCGTAGGACTGCACGCGACGGCAGTGGTGCTTCGTCTCGCAGTCGCGCGATTCGATCGCGGACACCATCGCATCGAGCGTGGCCTCATACGACTCGCGCAGATCGCGCAGCAAGCCTTCCAGCAACTTCGCCTGCTGCTCGAGTTTCTTGTTCTTGCGAATCAGGTCGATGGTCTTTTCAACGACCTTGTGCTCCAGACTCTTCTTGTACTGGAGGTTCTCGATCAAGAGGCGACGGCGGTCGAGCGCGCGCCGCACGGACAGGGTGACCTGCGAGATGTTGAACGGCTTGACGACGTAGTCGTAGGCGCCCAATCGAATCGCGTCCACGGCGACGTCGATGTCGCCAAATGACGTGATCACGATGACGGGCACCTGGTCCGTTAGATCGCCGATGTTCTTCATCAGCGTGAACCCATCCATGACCGGCATTTTCACGTCGGTCAAAATGAGATCGAACCCGCCGCCATGGATCAGATCGCATGCGACTTTGCCGTTCTCGGCTTCCGAGACCTGATGCCCCTCGTTCTCCAGGGTCTCCCGGAGAATCTCGCGGATCATCGGCTCGTCGTCGACGGTAAGAATGTGGTAAGGCCCGGTCATCGGTTGGTCCATGCAGCTTCCCGGTTCCTTATCGGTAACCGGTGGCTCGCCCTAAATATTGTGGCGCGAAACTAGTGGGACTTTAGGGCCGGGCGTGGGCCTTCGACGGGCTGGCAGCCCGTTGAAGAAGTGCTTGGAATAGCGAGAGCGAGGAATCGGAGTCGAGATCAAGGATCGAACCGCAGCTGTAGCAGCGCTACAGCGAGGATGGGCGACGCAGAGATCGGCTTCGAGGCCCGCTCGTAGCCCATGTGACTTTTTCAATGGGCTGCTGGGCAGGCCGTTGAAGAAGTGCTTGGAATAGCGAGAGCGTGGAATCGGAGTCGAGATCAAGGATCGAACCGCAGCTGTAGCAAGGCTACAGCGAGGATGGGCGACGCAGAGATCGGCTTCGAGGCCCGCTCGCAGCCCATGTGACTTTTTCAACGGGCTGTTAGGTCGCTTCCGGCCGCGGCTCGGTCGGAGCCGCCGTGGCCGGTAGGGAGGCCGCGAGAGCCGCGCCCGCCGTCGTCGCCGCGTCAGGCTGCGGAGCGGGATCTGGGGCCGGGGTACGCCATTGGTTCCACAGCGTCGATAGCCCCAGGTAGAGGAAGCCAAACGACACGAGTAAATTGAGCGGAGCGCCCCACAAATGGCCCTGCGCCGCGAGGTAGATGCAACTGAACAGGAGGTAGATGCCGAATGCGACTTCGGCGAGCGCTTGCCCCTGGCCCGCGGCGGCCTTGTACGACTTGCGGGTTCCTTCGCCTTCTTTGGGCGTGCGGACAAAGCCGGTCTTGAGTCCGAACAGCGCTTCGAGCACGGCGCGCGACGAATTGACCATCTGCGCGATGCCGACGCCGAGGCAGAGCGGCACGAGCAGCGCGCGTCTCAATGTGAGACGTTTCGCCTCCCACTGGCTGATCAAATAAAACGCGAAGAACGCGAAGACCACGAGGGAGAGCCCGAGCAAGTCGAGCATCTTCAAGAACGCGGTGGAGGCGTATTGCGTCCGCACGATGACAAGCGGCAGATGCAATATCGTGAGCGCGCCCATCAGCAGGAACGCGAAGTGATTGGACAGCATCAACGTCGCTTCGATTTTGGCCTTGCGCGTGATCGGTGCGCGCCAAATCATGCCGAAGTGCTGGAGCAAGACCTCGGTGTAACCTTTCGCCCAGCGGTGTTGCTGACTCTTGTAGGCGTCCATGTCCGCCGGTAGCTCTGCGGGCACGGTGAGATCGCGGAGGTACATGAACTTCCAACCGCGCACGTACGCGCGAAACGAAATCTCGGTGTCTTCGGTGATCGACGTGGACGACCACCCGCCCGCATCGTCGATGCACGTGCGGCGCCACATGCCGGCGGTGCCGTTGATGTTGAAGAAACGACCGGTGCGGTGCCGGTACGTGTGCTCCAAAATGAAGTGCCCGTCGATGAAGTAGCTTTGCAACTTCGTGAGAAGGTTGCGCTTGAGGTTTAGATGCTCCCATCGCGCTTGCACGAGGCCGATCTTTTCGTCCGCAAAGTAGGGGACCATCGCCTTGAGCACACCCGGCGGCGGCATGAAATCGGCGTCGAAGATCGCGACGAGTTTGCAGTCGTCGAGCGTGAGGCCGTGCGCTAAGGCTCCCGCCTTATATCCCTCGCGATTCGAGCGTCGCACGTGCGTGATCGTGAGACCCTGCGCCGCCAGTTCGGCGCACGCATCCGCGCTGATGGCGACGGTTTCGTCCGTCGAGTCGTCGAGCACCTGGACGCGCAGCTTGTCGCGCGGGTAGTCGAACTGAGCCACAGCGCCGAGGATTCGTCGCACGACCGCGCGTTCGTTGAACACAGGGATCTGGACGAGCAAGGTCGGCCACTCGTCCGGATCGGGCGGCGGCACCGGGTTGTCCTTCCGCGTTCGCAAGTACTCAATGACCATGTGCGCGCGATGGAGGCCATAGCAAGCCAACAGCAGCGTCATGGGCACGTAGAGTGCGAGAAGAAAAACCTGGGCGACGGTCATGAGAAGGAAAGTTCAAGGGCCTGTCTGAGCGCTGGCCTGCTTGCGGCCGCCCGCTTCACCGCAAGATCTTCGCGCCCACTTCTTGCTGTATCTCCTGAATACAGCGGGGTGGTGTCCCTGCTGGACGCATCCGCGTCCGGGTGCACTCGACCTGCGGAGAACCGACGCGCCCTCGGAGCGACGACCATCTCTCAGACAGGCCCTAAGATACTTCAGTCGTGCGATTGAGCCAATTCCACTTCGACTGTCCCGAGCACTTGATTGCGCAGGAGCCTGCCGAACCGCGTGACGCGGCGCGGCTGTTGGATTTAACCGGTGCGACAGCGCGCGATGCAAGCGTTTCCGATCTCCCCAACCTGTTGCGCCCAGACGACTTACTCGTGGTGAACGACACGCGCGTGCGGCCGGCGCGGCTGTTCGGAAAGCGGACGACCGGCGGTCGCGTGGAATGTCTCTTTTTGCGGCGGGAGCCCTCGGGTTGTTTCCGCGCCTTGGTGCGCGCGAACAAACGCCTGCGCCCCGGCGAGATGCTGATCATGGACGGGGGGCTTGAGGTCACGTTGATCGAGCGTCCCGACGCGGACGCCGTGTGGCGGCTGTCCGCCAACGGGGATGTCGACGCGACGTTGGAGCAAGTCGGCCACGTGCCGCTTCCGCCTTACATTCGCCGCAAGGATCGCGTTGCGGATCGCGCTCGCTATCAGACGGTGTTCGCCAAACACGCCGGCTCGGCCGCGGCGCCGACGGCGAGCCTTCATTTCACAAAAGCACTCGCCGCGCGCTTTGACATCGCGACGGTCACGCTGCACGTGGGATACGGCACGTTTCAGCCGGTCGAGGCCGACGTGATCGAAGACCACAGAATGCACCGCGAGGAATTCGAAGTGGCGCCGGATGCCGCCGCGAAAATCGCGGGGCACAAGGGGCGCATCGTCGCCGTCGGAACGACCACCACGCGGGTTCTCGAAACGCTCGCCCATACCGGCGGGATCCGGCCGGGCGCCGGGAGCACTGACCTGTTCATTTATCCCGGGTTCCAGTTTCGCGCGGTGGATCTCCTTCTCACAAACTTCCACGTGACCCAGAGCAGTCTGCTGATGCTCGTGTGCGCGTTCGGCGGGCACGAGCGCGTGCTCGCGGCCTACCGCCACGCGGTCGCGGCCCAGTATCGATTTTTCAGCTACGGCGACGCCATGCTGATTCAACCGCAATAGAGAAGCGGTTCCGCCACCGGGTCGGGTTGCGGCGCGTCTCGCACCGCGACTTCAGCGCTCGTATACTGACGCGCCGATGTCCCGTAAACGGCATGCCGAGTTGACCCGCCTGCTCGAGGAAGCGAATCACCGCTACTACGTCCTCGACGACCCCTCGTTGGCCGACGCCGAGTACGACGCGCTGTTTCGCGAGCTGCTTGGTTTGGAGGAAGCCGATCCGTCCCTGTGCACGCCGGAGTCGCCGTCCCAACGCGTGGGCGCGCCGACCCTGACCGCGCTCCCGACCTACACCCGGCGCGTCCGCATGCTCTCCATGAGCAACTGCACCGACGAGGAAGAGTTTCGTGACTGGGTCGATGGGCTAAAAACGTTTCTCAAGCGCGAAGACGACACTCTCGATTTTTTTGTCGAATCCAAGCTCGACGGCACGGGCTTGGAGTTGATCTATCGCGACGGCCGCCTGGAGACGGCGGCGACGCGTGGTGACGGGTCCACGGGCGAGGACGTAACCGCGCAGGCGAAGACGATTCGCTCGGTGCCGTTGCGGCTGCAAGGCGACGCGCCTTCGTTGTTGAGCGTTCGCGGTGAGGTCATCGTGTCGAAGGCACGTTTTATGGAGCTGAACCGCAAGCTCAGCGAGGCGGGTTCCGAGAAGACGTACGCCAATCCGCGCAACTTCGCCGCGGGTTCGTTGCGCATGCTCGATCCGAAAACCACAGCGCTGCGCCCGCTTGAGTTTTTCGCGCACAGCTTTGGTGAGATCGAAGGCGCCGCCCCGACGTCGCAGGCGGATTTTTATCGCCTGTGCACGAGTTGGGGGCTCATGACGAGCAAGGAGGCGGGGTTGCAACGGGGCGCGACGGCGGTCGTGCAGCGCTACGCCGAACTCGTCTCGGCGCGCGACGGGTTGCCGTTCGAGATCGACGGCATGGTCATCAAGATCGATGACTTCGATCTGCAGCGGCAGTTGGGAACGCGCTCACGTTCGCCGCGCTGGGCGATCGCGTGGAAGTTTCCGAGCCAGGAGACGACGACCACGCTGAACGAAATCATCATCAACGTCGGGCGAACCGGCGCGCTGACGCCCGTTGCGATTCTCGAGCCGGTCCAGTTGGGCGGCGTCACGGTTTCGCGCGCGTCGTTGCACAACGAGGACGAGATCGAGCGCCTCCAAATTCGGCCGGGCGATCGCGTGTTGGTGAAGCGGGCAGGCGACGTCATTCCGAAGGTGGTCAAGGTCATGAAGTCGATGGGGGGCGCCGCGTGGACGCCGCCGACGCACTGCCCGGTTTGCAACACGGCGGTTGTGCGCGAGACCGAAGAAGTCGTGAGTCGCTGCCCAAACTTCGGCTGCCCGGCGCAGTTGGAGGGGCACCTCAAACATTTCGCGGGGCGCCGTGCGATGGACATCGAAGGGTTGGGCGAGAAGCTGATTGCGCAGCTTGTGGAGAAGGGCATGGTGGCCGACGTGGCCGATCTCTTCGCGCTCGAAGTCGAGCCGGTCGCCGCGCTCGACCGGATGGCGCTCAAGTCCGCGCAAAAGCTCATCGACGGGATCGCGGCGAGCCGGACACGTCCGCTGGACCGTTTCCTCAACGGGCTCGGCATCCGCCACGTCGGAGAGCGCATCGCGGAGTTGCTCGCGATTCGGTTCGGGACGCTGGACGCCGTGATGGCCGCGACCGAAGAGGACCTGTTGGCCGTCGACGAGATCGGGCCGGAAGTTGCGTCCAGCCTCACGGCGTTTTCGGCGCGCGAAGAGGTCCGGAGTGTCTTGGCGCGGCTGCAAGCGGCGGGCGTGGCGCCGCAACCGATCGAGGCGCGCACGGCGGACGGGCCGCTTGCCGGTGAACTCATCGTGTTCACGGGCACACTCGAACAACTTTCGCGCGATGCGGCGAAGGCGCGAGCGGTGAGTGCGGGCGCGACGGTCGGTAGCAGCGTCACGAAGAAGACCACGATTCTCGTCGCGGGCGAAAAGGCCGGGTCCAAACGCAAGAAAGCCGAGGAGCTCGGCGTGCGCGTGCTGAGCGAAGACGAGTTTCTCGAGTTGACCGCATGATCGGGTGGTTGCTTCAGAAGCTCGCGCGGCGCCGGATTCGCGCGATCGCGCGCCAGGGCCGCGACCCGGAACGTTTGCAATGCGACACGCTGCTCCACCTTGTGCAAACAGCAGCGCGCACGCGGTTCGGCAAAGCGCACGAGTTTGCCGCCATCGATTCCGTCGCGGCGTTTCGGGAGCGCGTTCCGCTCGGCGACTATGAATCGCACCAGCCGTACTTTGAGCGCGCGCAAAACTACAGCGTGGACGAGACGTGGCCGGGCACCCCGGCCTGTTTCGCCATGACGTCGGGGACGACCGGCGGCAACAAGTATCTTCCGCACACCGAGCCGTCGATCCGTGCGTCGATGGCGGGTGGTACCGACGCGCTGTGGGCGTACTTGGTGCGCACCAACGATCGCTCCTTGCTGCGCGGAAAGATTGCGTTCTTGGGGGGCAGCGTCGCGCTCGACGCGTTCCCGTCCGGCATGCCGTGGGGCGACAACACCGGCATCCTCGCCGCGCGAAGCCCGCGCTGGGTGCGGCCGTTTCGCGCGCCGTCGGCGGCGACACTGGCGTTGGGCGACTGGGAGAAAAAACTCGCCGTGGCCGCCAAAGAATTGGAACAAACCGATGTGCGCCTGTTGCTCGGCGTGCCGTCCTGGGCCCTGCTGCTGCTCGACGCGGTGGAAGCGATCAACGGCCGCACTATCCGCGATATCTGGCCGAGCTGGCGCGGGTTCATTCACGGCGGCATGGCGTTTGGACCCTACGCCAAGACGTTTCGTCGGCGGGTCGGCGACGGCGTGGAGTTTGTCGACACCTACACGGCGACCGAAGGGGGGATGCTGGCGATTCAGGACCGAAGGGACGACCCGTCCATGGCGGTAATCTTGGATCGCGGCGTGTACTACGAGTTCATCGGGCCCGACGAACGCCGGTGCGGCATTCACGAGGTCGAGGTCGAGGTGCCGTATCGCATCGCCGTCACCACGAACGCGGGGCTGTGGGCTTACGAGATCGGCGACCTCGTGCGGTTCACCAGCGTCGCGCCCCCGCGGCTCGTGTTTCACGGGCGCCGTCGGTTTTTCCTGAACGCATTTGGCGAACACGTCAGTCAGGGCGAACTGGAGCGCGCGATTGAGAACGCGGCGTTTCGCACCGCGTGCGAGGTCGCGGAGTTTACGGTGATGCCGGAGTACCCGGACGCACAGGAGAGCAGCGGCCGCCATCAGTTCTTGGTCGAGTTTTTGGGCGCGCCGCCGGATCTGACGGAATTCGCGCAGGCCATCGACGCAACGATTGCGGCCGGCAACGAAGATTACGCCACGCATCGCGGCTCCGCGGGGCAGTTGCGACCGCCGGTCGTGCGCTTGATCCGGTCGGGGACGTTTGTGGCGTGGATGAAGTCCCGGGGGCGTCTCGGCGGCCAAAACAAAGTACCGCGAATCGTCGATGCCGAACTCGCGCGGGGCTTGCTGCCCGGAACTTGATATCCTCCCGGTATGGGCGATCCGCAAGCGTCGGCACACTTGGACGAGCAGCAGCGTCGGGCCTTCATGCGAGCACTTCTCGACGACGTCAGTGCGCTCGAGAAGATGCTCGACGAAGGGCTCTTCGAAACGGGCATTCGTCGGGTGGGCGCCGAACAGGAGATGTTTCTCATCGGCCCCGGCGCCGAGCCCGCCCCGATCGCGACCGAGGTGTTGGCGGAGATCAACGACCCGGCGTTCACGACTGAGCTGGCGCGGTTCAATCTGGAGGCGAACCTGCCGCCGTACGAATTCGGCGGCGGCTGTTTGCGCACGATTGAGGAGACACTCAAGGCGTTTGTGCACAAGGCGCGCGAAGCCGCCGCGAAGTTCGACTCCGATATCTTCTTGACCGGCATCCTACCGACGTTGCAGATGTCGGATCTGTCGCTTAACAACATGACGCCGGTGCCGCGCTACGCCGCGCTCAACGACGCGATGGTGCATCTGCGCGGCGGGAAGTTCCGCTGCAACATCAAGGGCATCGACGAGTTCTACGTCGAGCACGACAACGTGATGCTGGAAGCGTGCAACACGAGCTTCCAGATTCACTTCCAAGTGGCGCCCGACGAATTCGCGCGGCTCTACAACTTGGCGCAGGCGGTGACGGCGCCCGTTCTCGCGGCGGCGGTCAACTCGCCACTGCTTGCGGAACACCGGCTGTGGCACGAAACGCGCGTCGCGCTGTTTCAGCACTCGGTCGATGACCGCTCCGGGACGGCGCTCGCGCGCGGACAGCGCCCGCGCGTCAGCTTTGGGGACCGGTGGCTCGATCGATCGGTGCTGGAGATCTTTCGCGAAGACATTGCGCGTTACCGCGTGGTGTTGGCGGGCGACGTCGATGAGAAGCCGTTGGAAGTGTTGGCCGCGGGGGACGTACCGAAGCTGCGCGCGCTCAATCTTCACAACGGAACCGTTTACCGTTGGAACCGCGCATGCTACGGCACCAAAGATGGCATCGCGCACCTCCGCATCGAGAACCGCGTGCTGCCGGCCGGTCCGACGATCCTCGATGAAGTTGCCAACGCGGCGTTTTATTTCGGCCTCATGACCGCGCTTTCTGAAGAGTTCGAAGACATCACGAAGGTGATGGACTTCGACGACGCGAAGGCCAACTTTGTTGCGGCCGCGCGCCACGGGCTGCGCGCGCAGTTTTCATGGACCAAGGGAAAATCGAGCACGGCAGCCGACTTGATTTTGTCGCGCCTTCTCCCGCTCGCCCGCGCCGGACTCAAGCATCGCAACATCGACTCCTCCGATATCGATCGGTACTTGGGCGTGTTGCAGGAGCGTGTCGAGAGTGGGCGCACCGGTTCGCAGTGGATGCTCGATTCGCTGTCCACGATGGATCGCCGCGGGACCGCCCATGCGCGTTGTCAGGCGCTTACGTCAGCGGGCGTGGCGCGGCAAAAGTCCGGCCAGCCCGTGCACACGTGGACGCTCGCGGCCGCGTCGGACATGAAGGACTGGCGTCACAGCTACAAGACCGTCGGGCAGTTTATGACGCGCGATCTGTTCACCGTGCGGCCGGACGACTTAGTGGACTTCGCGGCCAATCTCATGGATTGGGAGTACATCCGCCACGTCCCTGTCGAAGACGCCGACGGTCATCTCGTCGGCCTGATTTCGCATCGCACACTGATTCGCTTGCTGGCGAAGGGCGTGCGCGGCGAACCGGTCACGGTCAGCGAAATCATGAAGGCGGACCCCGTTTGTGTTTCGCCGGGCACGCCCACGCTCGAAGCGATTGAGATCATGCGGCGTCGGCGTGTCGGCTGTCTGCCGGTCGTCGATCAGGGCAGACTTGTCGGGATCCTGACCGAGCGCGATCTCATCGAGGTGTCGGCGAAGTTGTTGGACGAGCAGCTGCGGGACGTGCGCCGCTCGTGACGGAGAATCAACCCAAACGTTCCCGAATCTTGGGTCGGTACTCGCAACAAAGTCCCGGCCCGACTCTCCTGGTTTGCGCGGGATTGCACGGGAACGAGCCCGCGGGCGTGGAAGCGGCGGCGGCCGTGTGCCGCGTGCTCGCCCAAAACAACGCCCCGTTGCGTGGCGAGTTGATCTGTGTGGCGGGCAACCTCGCCGCGCTGGCCGACAAGAAACGATACATCGCGGAAGATCTCAACCGCATGTGGACGCCCGAACAAATCGCGGCGTCGCGTGTGCGCGACCCGTCGTCCGATTCCGTCGAACAACGCGAGCAGCGAGAGATCCTGGCGGTGATCGATGGCATCGAAGGGCGCCGGTTCGCGCTCGACCTACACACCACATCGGGGAGTACCGCACCGTTTGCGTTGATGGCGGACACCCTGGCAAACCAGCGTTTCGCGCGCCAGATCCCGGTGCCGGTTGTCATGGGACTGGAGGAGTCCGTCAACGGAACTTTGCTGTCGCATCTCAGCGATCTTGGGTTCGATGCCCTGGTCGTCGAGAGCGGTCAGCACACCGCCGCCGTGGCGGATGACCACCATCAGGCCGTCATCTGGATCGCGCTCGTCGCGGCGGGCTTGCTGCGCGCCGAAGACGTGCCGGCCTTGGGCGGATTGCGGCGCCAGCTGCGCGCGTCCACCGCGGGGTTGCCCGCCGTCGTCGAGTTGCGCTACATCCATCCGGTCGGCGAGGGATTCAAACTGCCCGACGGCTGGGTCGGCTTTCGCGAGATCAAGAAGGGCGAAGTCTTAGCGACCGAAGGCGGGAAGTCGATCCCGGCGCTACTGGATGGCCGCATCCTGATGCCTCGTTACCAATCGCTGGGAACGGACGGATTCTTCGTTGTGCAAGCGGTGCGACCGTGGAAGCTCATGTTGGGCCGCGCGTTGCGGCGCATGCATCTCGACTTGCTATTGCCGTGGGTGTGGCTGGGTGTGTCGCGTGAACCGGGGCCGACACGCGGCCTTCGCGTGAGGACGCACCGCATCGGGCGCGTGTTGCGTGCGGCCCTGCGCGCGTTCGGCTATCGTCGCCGCCACAAGGACGGCGACGATACCGTGTGTTTTCAACGCAAGGGCTGACAGCGCAGCGCGATGATGAAGCCGAGCACGAACACGATCGTGAGTGCGGCTTTGCCCCACGGCCAACCCGGACCCGAACCGGTGACGGTGCATCCGCCCTCGGCGCCCAAGCGCGCGAAGTAATACACCTCGCCTTCGCGCGGGAGATCGATGCGCAGCGAGAGGCGTCCGACCGAAGTTTTCAGGCCCGCGATCGACATCGTCAAGCCTTCCTGCACAAAGGAGTCTTCGAAGTTGGTTCCGCCCCCGAGTCCGCGCATGTAGGAGCTACGACCGTTGTCGAGTCCCGACTTGTCGCGCGAGTCCTTCGCGTCGGCGTTTTTGTTTCGGCCCAAGAGTTCATCGGCTTGGAACTTCGGAACCGCTCTTCGGTTCGCGGGCGACTTAGACGCGAAGTGCAAGGGACTCGCGGACGCGACACCGTTCGTCGCCGCGTCCAGTTTTACGATGGCTCCCAACGTCGGCATTTCCGCCTCGCGCACTTTTTTAGTTTGTTCCAGCCGCTTGATGTTGCGTGCGTAGTTCGCCACCTGTTCGCCGGCTTCGCGGTTGGGGTTGCGGGACAAAAAACGGGGGTTGGTGCGCCAGTTCGTCGGGTTAAGTTGGTTTTCCAGTCCGTCCACGGTTTCGACCGCTTTGCCAAGCTTGCTCTCACGAGCGTTGCGCGTGTTTTCACTGGCCAACGCCTTGAGCGCACGCATCTGCGTGTCGATCTGCTGGCGCGCTTCTGTGTCGTGCGACGACGCACGCACGCGATCCATGGCCCGCCGCGCTTCCATCTGCAAGCGGTTGGCGTTGAAGTTGGCGCGTTGCGATTGCAACTCGTTGCCGCGTTCCGCGACGGCGTAAAGCTCCTTGATCTCTTGGTAGAGATCGGTCGCCTCGCCCGCGGCCAAGTCAGCGGCCTCGACCTTTTCCATCTTTGTGTCGAAGTCGTAGCTAAACCCCTTGGGGAGATACAACGCCAATGTGGTCCGGCGCACCTCAAGGTCCACGACCTTGGGCAGCGCAATCTTGTTGTCGCGCTTGCCGACGTTGGTGTCGCGATAGGCGTAGAGCACATCGACATCAAACGTCGGCGCGCCGAGCGCCAGCTTGCGCAAGGGAATGAGCAGCCTGCCGCCGTCGCCGAGCGGGCGCACGCCCTTCCCCGCCACGACCACGCTGTAGAGCTTGCTGCCGGCCGGGAGCTCGAGGTTCAAGAACTGCTCGGCGCGGTTGTACACGCGGTAAGAGATCAGCGTGCGCACCCAGCCGGATCGTTCGACGACCGTCTGAGCCGCGGCACGATAGATCACAGCGCTCGCGACTTCTTCGAACGTGTGGCGCGTGACGTCGAGTCGCAACGTGAACGGACCGCCGCTGCCGACCAACACTTGCGCCAGCGACTCGCGGGTCGAGCCCGGCGGCACGATCGGTAGATCGTCAAACTCGCTCGGGTCGAGATCGATCGTGTTGCCGATGCGGACGCTGCCGTCGGGGATTTTTTCCACGGCGACGTAGCGGCGCACGCGCGACACGCCTTTCGGTTCCGGACCGCGCAGGTCCTGATCGTTGGGAACGTGATAGAGAACCGTCACGGTCGCATTGCTTCGTGTCGGCGTACGCAGCTTAAGCGTGTACTGCAAGCCACCGTCCACCGGCGTGGAGATTTCCTCGCGCAGGTCGTCCGCGCGGAGGACCACGTCGGACGCGTTGGCCGCAGGAACGAAAAACGTAAGCTCGTCGACGAGCCCGCGCCGCACGTGGAAATCGATCAACGCTTCGACCCGCACCCGATCGGCGAGCGGAACGACGCGCGAGACGACAAGCGCCTCGATCTCGCGTGGCTCCTCGCGCGTCGCGAGCGCCAGCTGCCACGGTGTGGAAACAAAGCGGTACGCACGCACGACGCGACCCCAGCGCGGCTTGCTGAGCTTGGCGATGTCGAGCGGGAGCAGCGCGTTGGAAGCGCCGGTGCTCATCTCCAAGCCGTTGTCGAGGGCGATCTTGAGGTCGCCGCGCTGCCGCGTCGCGCCGTCCAGCGAAAGCGCGGGCGCCTGAAACTCTTGCACGGTCTTGCCGCGGCGGCGCAGCACGATGTTGTAGTTCATGGAACCGGTTTGCCGCGTTTGACGCGACAAGATGAGCTTGCCGTCGCGGACCCACCAGTCGTGCAGCCCGCCTCCGGTCGCCCGCACGACTTCGTAGCCCGCGGGGAGCGTGACGACGGCGCGGTAGATGCCCGGGCCACGTTCCACGAGCAGCGTGAGTGTGGCGTCCAAGAACGCGCGCGTGCGATCGACGTAGAGCCACTGGTTCCACGTGGCGCGAGTGCGCGTCTCCTCAATCGTCGTCTGCCAACGCAGGGAGAACGGGCGCACGGCGTAGCGGTACACACTTTGGACCGATCCGCGTTCGCGCACGCCGAAGTGGACGTCCGGCGTCTGATTCGCGCGGCCGCGCAGGAGCCCTTTCGTTTCTTTCACTTCCAGTTTGATGTCGGCGAGCGTGTCGAGCGCAATGACGCCCGCGTCGCGCACGACATCCAGCGGTTCGATGGTCGGCAGCGATTCCGTGCGTTCGCGCGTGGCGGCGCGTTCGGCGAACAGTTGCAGATCGAACTGGCGCGTGGCCGGCTTCGCCAGCGCGACGATCAACACGTTGTTGCCGTCGAGTCGCCAGCCCGCGAGGTTGGGGCACGTCACGGCGCGTACCGCCAGCGTCGGATCTAAGCGCACGCGAACGGTCTCGGTCGACCCGCCCGCGATGTTGTAGTGAATTTTGGCGGAAACACCGGTGTAGCCGTCGCGCACGAACACGCGGAGCCCGGTCTGCGCGCGCAACTCCGCGTTGCGGGCGACGTAGCCTTCGGTTTTGGGCGTCCAGGTTGCGCCGACGACTCCGACGGGACCAATCTGCCACGCATTCTCTTTGCGCCCGCCTAACGAAATGGCATCGACGGTGTGCGCATCTAAATTGTGCTTGATGCCGAGAGTCGCGTCGGCGACAGGTCGCACCGGGACGCGGAACTCGTAGCGTTCGTTCTTGCGGGTGACGCGCGCGCGCAGATTCAGCACGAGGCGAAACTGCCCCTTGCCTTGCATGACCAACACGTAGCCCTCTTTCTCCATGCCGAGCGTTGCGGGTTTGCCGTTGAGCGTTGCACTCAGCACCGCGACGTCTTTGAGCGCGAGCGGAATGCGTTCGGTTTCCGCGACCTCTTTGAGGATTTCGTATTCCGCGCGCAGCGTGAGCGCTCCATCTTGGAACTCCGCTTGATACCGCGCGTTGCGAATCGCCGTTGTGCGGCCCGCCCGCGCCGGATCGGCGAGCGCCCGCAAGCGGTGGTATTGGTCGGCCGGCAAGAACACGCGTTCGACCGTTTCGGATGCGCCCTTGCGGTAGGGCACCAAGATCTCTTCTTCGGCGTTGCTTTGCGATGCCAATGCGGCCAGCACGAGCGGCAACGCGGCGCCGCCGACGCGACGCGGTAGCCGGATCTTGCGCAACAGCCCGAGGGCTTTGAGTGCGACCGCTACGCCGAGCGCGAGCAACAATGTCTGCGCCATGCCGGTGGCAAGCGTTCCGGGGAGGAACGATTGTCCGCCAAAGTGCAGCGCCAAGATGGCGCACACAATGGCGGGGAACACGCGCAGGAGCGACAGACGCGCCACGACTAAGGCGAGGCCGAGGGCCGCGCCCAAGACGAGGCCCAAGTACAGCTGACGGTCGCGGCGTTGGGTCCGCACATAGTGAAGCGTGACCGCGCCCGTCGGCGCCATCGAGTCGAGCCGTACGATGTTGTCGGGCTTTAAGAACTGCACGTCGAGGCTGAGCAACGCGCGTTCAGCGCGCGCGCGTTCACGGTCGACGCGGTTCGGTTTTTTCGCGGGCGTGTTCCGTTTGCCCTGGGCGACGAACTTGCGGCCGCCTCGTCCGCGCTTGCCGCCGCCGGCGCCGCCCCCCGTGCCAATCAATGACTCCTTAGCGGCGTCTGCGCCAGCGCCCTCGTCTTCCGTTTCTTCGAGGTCCCCATCGCCATCGACGGCGTTGTGGTCGTCGCCACTGTCTTCTTTGAACACTTCTTCTTCGGGCTCTTCTTCCACTTCGAAAGATTTATCGAAGCTCTTGCGGCTTTTCACGTCGGCGCGGTCGGAGAGCTTTTTCTCAGAGCGGCGCGTAGCGCTGGCGTCCTCCGGGGTGGGCGGCGGCGCAGGATCATTCGGCGACCTCATGTTTGGGCGAGTCGCACCACGTCGCGGCCCGCCGGGTTTGGCGTCGGACGCGGGGCTGGTCGGGCCGCCCGCGGAACGCGGGGCGCCGGCCCCCGGGTCATCGCCTCGGGCGCCGCCTCCGGCCCCGCCGGTCGCCAAGGTGGTTTCATTCAACCACCCATCGACCCCCGCCTTCGGCGGTAAGACGAGGTCCGCGAGCGTGCGCAAGACACTCTTTTGCGATTCGATTGAATCCGGAACGAGGTCGCCGTCGTGCCCCGTCATCGTGATCCCGCGCGGAAGGTGCAACGAGTAGCGCGTCTTTAACACGTCAATGTCGAGGGCGGGGCGCGCGATCACGAAGTCGCCGCTTGTCTGCAACGCGTCGATTTTGCTCTCGTACACGACCGCCACAACAAACGGCGTCTCGCGTCCCTTCGAACGCGGCAGCGCCAGCTTGAGTTGGCCGTCTTCGATCAAAGGCTTGGCCGGCTTACCGTCGACGACCACGCCGATCAACTTTGAGCGAGCGGGTAGTTCTACCGAGAGAAACGGTTGGTCATTGTTGCGCACGCGGTACTCCGCGCGACAGCGCAACATGCCTTCCTCGGTCAACACGCCGTAGATATGACTCGACAGGGCGATTGCCTGGACGACCGCTTCGGGGTCGTGTCGCTGCGAGCGAATCGTAATCGCATGCGGATGGCCGGTGTACGCCAACACCTCAAGCGGGGCCGTGGCCGGCTCGCTCGGCAATTCGCCGACATCAGCTTCACGCAGACCCTTGCGGTCCACATCAATCGCGGTCGTGCCCATGCTCGATACCAAGACGAACCCGCGGTCGGCCACGTCGGGCAGCTGCAACCCCGGCACCGTCGTTTCCCACGTGTCTTTTTCGAATTTCTTGTCGTACTTGACCGAGAGCGCGTACGCACCGCGGACGCGGCGTTGCAACACGATCGTCCACCGCTCGGTCTCCGCGCCTTCCTTGGGCGCGCGCCGTTCCTTGATCGCGGGTCCGTTGAACTCGACCAGGGGGCCGGTCCCTTTCGGCACGACGACATACAGCTCGCGCACGCCGGCGCGTTGGATGTCGTAGCGGATCGCGTTGTGCACGTTCAACAAACGCTCGCGCGCGAGCATCGTCTCCACAACCGTCGCTGTGATCTGAGGACGATGGCGCACCAACTGGAACTGAGCCGCATAGTCGGGCGTGTCGAAACGCCAGCCGTAGAGAATGCGTGCGCTCTGGACGAAGCCCGCGCGCTCAATCTCCGGCATGCCGACCGACGTCAGCCCGTTCACCTCGTTCGCCTGGACGCGGAAGGCTTCGTCGGAGGCAACGACGAGAACGCCGCGCTCGTCCGGCAGCCCGGATCGAATGCCGCTGATACTGAACTTCGCCTGGCCTTCATTCGGCACCCAGTCCACTTCGTCGGTGTCGAGCAACAGCTCCAACGTGTGCGTCCCGGGCTTGAGGCCGAACGGGAATTCCAATACGAGGCGGCCGTCGTCCAAGTAGCGGTGGGGGAATGGGGCACCATTCAGCCGCAGCCACCGCAGGATCCAACCCTTCGGCAGCGTCGGTTCCAAACGGAACAGCGGTTGGCCGGCGACCGTGTAGCGCATGCGCAGGCGCAGGCTCTTGCCCTCTTCGCGAAACGCGAGCATCGCGGTCGTATCCGCGCGCGTCTTCGCCGCCAGGCGTTCGACGGTTGCTTGGACGGTCGCGTCGCGCTTCCACACGCGGTACTGCACGCCGGATTTGGAATCGGCGCGCCGTGCGCCGTCGGCGCTGAGCCCGACGAGTCGGACCGGGTGTTGGGTGCGCAGAGAGACGGAACCTTCGTAGCGCACGGCTTCCGGGAGTCGCACGAACGCGACATCGACCGTGTTCTTGTCGCCGCGCGCCGCTTCGGTGTCGATCGTGATGATGCTACGGCCCTGCAGGGGATCGATGAACGCGATCGCGAGCGTGTCGCGTACGGCTCCCGGCACAACACGCCAGCTCCGAATCTTCTTGCCGGTCACGCCGCGAATCGTCTGGCCCTTCGCCAGCGAGAACTCGACGGTGCGCAACGACGCGCGTTGGACGAGCAGCCCGACCTTGGTTTTTGTGACCGTTCGCGCTTCGCCGATGGAGACTTCGGTCGCAAACGAACCCGAGAGAATGGTCGAGAGTTCGCGCGCCGGGGAACGCGGTTCGAGCCACACGCTGAACGTGCCATGTTCGTTCGGGTAACCGACGACGGTGCTCGGCGCATCGCCCGACTTGAACTGACGCACGATCGGGCCTACTTCGCCGTGGACGGATGCAGGCAGTTTGAGCACCACCTTGTGCCCCGCCGCGGCGGGAAGTTGCAGCTTCGCGTGCCGTCGCTCCCCGTTTTTGGTGAGCTTGACCGACAACCGCGCCGTCACGTCGTACGTGCCGGCGCCGCCGAAACGCAGAGCGCCATCGACATACTCGCCACCGACGTAGTCGCCGCCATCGACAGTGACCAGCTCGACCGCCGCGCCTTGGACGCGAAACGGCAGGCTCGTCGCTCCGTCCCGATGAACCACGGCCAGATACTGGCCGGTTAGGCGCAAAACATCACCGTCGATTTCGCCTTGGACGACGCCGCTTGCGAGATGCGCCGCCAACGGCGGGCGATCGGTTTGTTTCGCTGTGTTCGCCGCCGCGCGCGCGCGCAGCCGGTCGTATTCTTCGACCGAGATCAAAAAGCCGGCGCCCTTCTCGGGGAACAACGCGAGAAGATCTTCAGCGGGGGCGTGCACCCACACTTTGGGTTCTTCTCCGCGCGCGAACGTGGCGCAGAGAACGAGAAAAACGATCCAGCGCTTCATGCCTTGCTCCGATTGACGCGACGACCGATGGCCAACACCAGCGCGGTTCCGACGGCGCCGGCGAGTGCGCCGTTCCAGATGGGCACCCACGAGCGCGTGACGAACGCGAGCACGATGAGCACACCGAGGGTGATCAAGCCGGCCACGCGCCACAGCGGAAAGCTGCGCGCCAAGATGATGACCGCGGCGGCGGCCGCGAGGAGTGCCAGGAGAATGTGGACGACGTGGGCGGTCGTCGTGGCGTACGCGATTTCTAGTTCGGCGTCGCCGGTTCCGTTTGTGAACAGCGCTTCCACGCTCGCGCGCTCGCGAAACATGGGCACGATGTCTTGGAAGTTTGCTTTGGCCAACCGGCGTCCGTCCCGTTGCGGCGTGGCGCGCGCGGTCGGTTTCACAAGATTGCCGAGTGTGCGGATGGCGACGTGGAGCCAGCTCCCGATTTCGGCGTCCGCGCCCGCGGGCGTGACGTTGCCGCCGTAGTGGCGCACCTGCCAATCGCTGGGATGGTGCACGCTCCATGTGAGCAGTGCTTGCACCGGCGCCGACTGATCTTCGATGGCGGGTAGCCGCGGGCCGACCAAGCGCACGCGGCGTGAGACTGCGTTGCCATTGTCGACGGGGTGTGTGTACGCAACGGCGACGCGGAAGGTCGCATCCTTGCGCAAGCCGGTCAGCAGCGGCACGAGCAACACGCCCTCTTTACCGATGCGCGGCTTTTCCGGCTTGTCCGCCACGCGCAGCTCCAACACTTCGTGTCCCTCCGGAAGGCGGAGCGCCAAGAACTGCCGGTCGTTGTTGAGGACCTCGAAAAACGCCGTGGTCGTCGCCCGATCTTCGCCGGTGAGCACCGTCTTGAGGTGCGTGTGGCGGACGACTAAGTCAGCGACCGGTTGGTACTCGTGTTTGGTCAGGTCGACGGGAAACGCGGTCGGCTTGTCGAAGCGACGGAGCGCGAGAAAAACATCGTCGCCCGCGATCGACGCGGGGAGTTCGGCCGCATCAATCTGTTCGTAGTCGGTGCTGCCGCCGTCCACTTTGATGACCGGTGACTTGCGAACGGCGACGTAGGTGTTGCCGCGCTCAATTTCGAGCGGAAACACAGCGGGAATCGCGACGCGCCGGTTTTCGTTGACCCTTAACGCGGCGGGAAAGACGGCGTCGTACTCGGCCGTCAATACGACCTCGCCTAGCGTCGGCCCCTGCAGCGTGACCGTGTACGTGGTCGTGGGCTGTTTGCCCTCGACGACGGCGTCGTCAGCGTGCGGCTTCTCGCGGACATTTTTGCCCGTCACCTTGAGCGTTTCGACAATGGATTTGGGCACGCGAAACTGAAACTTCTCGACGCCGCTGAACTGCACGTTGTAGACAAGGTCCGCGCGGACGCGGACGCGCGCTTCGTCAGCTTGCAAGCTGTAGCGCACATCGCACGTGACTTTCGGTTTGCGCGATTCGACCTTGAACTCCACGCTGGCGCCGTCGCCACGATAGCGCCACGCGAACGTGAGCGGCTGACTGGCCGCGAAGCGATCTTCCCGTTGCAGCTTGGCGGGCTCGAGCGGAATGACGTTTTTGGTCGTCGCCGCGGCCTTGATCGCCGGGTCCATGTAGACGCCGATCGTGCCCTCCTGCCGATCGATGTTGCGGACGCGCACAAGCGGCGCCGTCAACTCGCCCTGCGCGAGATCGAGTTCCGCCTCGCCACGCAGCGGCAACACAAACGTGCCGATCTTGCGGCCCTTGAGATCGATCTCCAGCAGTTGCTTGCCGTCCTCGGTGCGCTCGCGGTAGCTATCGACCAGCGCCGGCGTTCCGATGTCGGTCAACTTGATGCCGTCGGGAATTTCGATGAGGAGAGAGAACAGGCCCGCGCGTTCGACGGTGAACGTCAGCGCTGCATCCAGGGCGTACGTGCGCCGCTCGACGGTAACGCGCGTCCGACTCTTCAGCGTCGTCAGCGGTTGAATGCGCTCGGTGAGAAGGCCCAACGAGTAAGGCGTCGAAGGGAAGCGAAAGCCCAACGCCCGGCCCTTGCCCTGCAGCGACTTCGGGAGTGCGCTGAGATCTTCTTGGAACACGTTTTCCAACGTCGAAGTGCGTACGCCGACGCCCTCCGCGCTTTCCACGCGCACAAATCCGCTCTCGCCGCTCGCGTTCGCCAAACGAAACGGGGGCAACGCCAACGCCCCCGGCACTGTGAGAGCGCGTTCATATCCGATGCGCAGCGTGTAGTTGCCCAACACCGGTTGGTGCAGCACAACTCTGAGCGTTTCGCGCTTGTCGCCTTCAAAGCTCCAGGTCCGGATCTTGGCGCCCTCGACTTCTAAGACCTGCGCGCCTTGGGGAATGGTGAACCGAAACGTTCCGGCCGCCGTGCGCAGAATGCGTAACTGGAATTCGGCGGAGCCGCGCAGCACACGTTCCTCGACATGGATGCGCTGACTCTGGGTGGCGAACAGAAGCGGCGGTTCGGTGTCGACAACCTCGGGCTGATAGCGCCAGCGCAACTGCACCGAACTCTGCGGCCCCAAGAACGCGAGGAGGAGCGTGTCGTCGCCGTCGTCGGTCGTCGAGTGCGCGCGCGCAGGTTTGAGCGAAATCTCGGTTCCCTTGCCCGGTACCCGAAACGTCATGCGGCTCAGCGGCGCGGACGGTAGCGAAAACGCGGACGTGGCAAACTCCTTGCCCTTCACGACACCTGCGACAAAGCGTGCCTTGATCGTGTGGCGCCCGCGTCCGCGCATGATCAGGTGGTAGCCGCTCTTGCCCGGCGTCAACACGCCCGGCTTGCCGTCGACCAACACCTCTTCGAACGCGACTTTGGAGAAGCCCAACGGGACGCGATGCCAGCCGTCGCCGAACACTTCGATCTCGATCGTCGCGGTAAACGACGCGATGCCGTTTTGCACGCGGCCTTCGTAGCGCGCCGCGTCCACCGCAAACGGGACGGGCGGTCGATCGGGCGTGCTATTGGGTCCGTACTTGAGTTTCCAGAGTTCTAAGAACTCTTTGTACGGAACCAACACGCGCTCTTTGTCCGTGCCGAGCAACTCCTCGAGTTTCTCGTAAGGCACATAGATCTTGTGAAGGTCGGGCGTCTTTTTCGGCGTCGCGTCGGCCGGCGCCTCCTTGTCGGATTTCGGTTGCTCCGGCGAGTCCGGCGCTTGGCCAAACCCAGCAGTCGCAAAAACAAACAGACCAAGGCCCAGGATCAGGAGCGAGCGCGTAGATACCATCCGTATAGGATCCCGCAAACACGCGGCGCTCCGGTCAAATCCCGGTCACACTAACGGGCATCAAGCAGAGCGCGAAAACGGCGGGCGGCCTCTCTCGGATCGGGAGCGCGCCAGATCGCATGCGAGACGGCGACGCGCCGAGCGCCCGCGGCGACGAGCGCACTCACGTTGTGCGTGGTGATGCCGCCGATCGGATAGACGGGAAGCTTGGTGGCCCCTTCGATCGAGGCCACGAGTGTGGCGCCACCGGGCGTGTGGGTGAGTTTTTTGGTTGCCGTGGGAAAGATCGGGCCCAGCCCTAAGTAGTCGACGTCGCGCGCCGCCCCGACTTCGTCGCGAGTGTGCGTGGAGAGACCGAGGATGCGATCGGGGCCCATCAGCGCGCGCGCGTCGGCGATCGGTAGGTCGTTTTGTCCCAAATGCACGCCGTCCGCTTGGGCCTGTTCGACAAGATGCGCGCGATCGTTGAGCAAAAACAACACGCGCGCCGCGCGGCACACGGCGCGCATTTCAAGCGCCCATCCGAGCACGTCGGCATCGGAAGCGCCTTTCGCGCGCAACTGCACCGCACCCACGCCTCCTTCGATGGCATTTTGCAACGTTTCGCGCGTGCCGGTGCGCGGGTCGGCGATCAAGTAAACGATGCGTTCGATAGCTCGAAGATTATAATGGGCGTATGGCTCAGACCAGCCGTTGGCAGATGATTGTCGACCCTTCGACCGGAGCGGATGCGCGCGAGGAAGCGTGGCAGTCGCTGCGCGGGCGCATCCGGCCGCCGATTCTGTTTCAACTTCGGCGCCGGATGGAGGGATATCGCCACACTGAAGACGTGGCGGATGACATCTGCACGCTCGTCCGCGCGCGCTATGAAGGTGCGGGCGACGAAGCGATGCGGCTGCGCGATTGCTTGCGCCAAGAGCTCGCCAATTTCTTCGAAGAGGCGGGCAAAGACAGCGCGTTAGACGACGACGAGTTCGACCGGGACTGGGCGACCGCGTTTTTCGCGTCCGCTTTGGATGAACTGCGTCGCCAGGCGCCGGACGCACACCTTTTGTTCCTGCGTGCGTACGAGCGCCCGGAGCAACCCCTGACGCCGGCCCAAATCGCCGCGAAGCTCGATCTTCCGATCATGGAAGTGGCGCAGCGTATGGAGACCGGTCGCGCCGAACTGCGCACGCTGTTCGAGCGTGAGATCGGTCACACCGTGAGCCGCGCGGAAGCGATTCCCGAAGAGCTCGACCGGTACCTGCCGCGCGCGCACGCGCTGCTCGCGTAATCGCTAGGCGGTCCGGACTCCGCCGGTCGTTTGCCGGTTGGCGAAGTCCGCGCCGGCCCGTTGCCTGTCGCTGCGCCGGTCGCTGCGCCGGCCGTCGTACGGCGCAGCGATGGGCCGAAGCTACCGCAGCTTCGGCGGAATGACTTCGATGCCCTCGATGCGGTACAGGCTCATCACGATGCCGTTTTCCCACAGCTCGCCGACCGACATCTTGCCGCGGACCACGGCCGGAACTTCGACCGCTTCATACGGCGCTGTCTTGCCCTCGGCCATCGTCACGTGGATCCACTCGTTCATCTTGGGCACTTGGCCGAAGCAGCATGCGAGCTGGTTCACGACCAGCACGAACTCTTCGATCTTGTCCTCTTTCATCCGGATCGGAATGATGAACCCGCGAATCTCGACTTCTTTTTTGTCGAACTCTTCACAGATCGCTTTGGGGATCTGGTTCGTGTCGTTTTCGATCGCGCCGATCTCGGGGAACTTGTAGGTGTAGCCGCCGAGTTTTTCAAACGAGAGCTTGAGGTACTTGCCGGGCTTGCCCGCGTTTTTTTTGACCTCGCTCAGCGGGATCAACTTGGGCCGCGATGTGCCGTCGGTGCCGGACGTGCCGTCCCTTGTCGGGTCGGGGTTCACGACTCCGCCTTCCGGCTTCGTGTCGTTTTTCGCGAGCGGTTGCGGGTCGTTTTTCACGCGGTCGGCAGGCCGAAGCGCACGGCCGTGTCCGATGGACTCGGGGTTGATCGTGACCGCACCCGCGCCGTCTTCGCAGCTAAGGCAGCGATTCATAATCGCGCCGCCGACGACGGCCACGACCACGACGCCACTCACGAAGAGCGCGTTCACGGCTCCGGACTGTCGATCAAGCTTGCTCATGGTTTGCATCCTATTCTCTCCATCTTATCGGCAATTTTCGTGCCCGCCCTACTCGGCCCACCGAATCGCGACCTTGTGGAACGTGCTGCCCTTCGCTTCGACTTTGGTGAGCGTTGCTTCCAAACTCTCTAACCCCTTGAGGCGCGCGTCTTTGACCAAAAACCGCTGCGTGTTCCCGACGGTCTCGCCGGTCAGCTCGTCGGCCTGGCCTTCGAGCTTGAGCGTTACGTCTTTGTCCGCAATCGTCGTTTTGAGGACGATTTCGTTCATGTTGAGGCGCAGCGGGTTTTCGACGTGCGCGTCCCAAAACCACACGGTGAGGGTCGCGTCTTCGTTGTCGACGAGCACTTCCACCCACGCGACGTGCTCGCCGATCTCGTTCATCGTGCCGCCGTATTGGGCGTCGTTGGCGTGGCCGTGTGCTTCGTGCTCGCCGTCTTTGTCATGGTCGCCGTCGTGGTCGTGATCATGATCGTGATCACCGTCGTGCGAGTGGTGCTCTTTCTCGTGATCATGATCGTGGTCTTTGTCTTTCTTGTCGCCGCAACCCACAGCAGCGATTGCGAAACAGGAAACGAAGATGAGCAGAAGGTGACGCATAGTTTTCTCTTAGGTTTGCGGGGTGAGGTTGGTCGCGACGTCGGTGCCGTACGCCTTTAGCGCAGGCAAGATTCCCGACAGCGCACCGAGGCCGATCATGTAAAGGGGCGTTTTCCACAGCGCTGGGTTGAACGCCAGCGTATCGACGATGACGCCGGTTCTATCTTTTACGACGGATGCAGCCACCGTGAGGATCAAGAAGTAAACGGCGAAGCCTAAGACGGCGCCGAACGCGGCGATCACGGCGGATTCGGTGATGATGGCGGCGAACACGGTGGTGCGCGTCGCGCCCAGCGCCCGCAGGATGGCGAACTCGCGACGGCGTTCGTTCATCGTGTTGTAAAGACTCGCGAGAATCGAACCCGCGGCAACCAACACGACGAGATACGCGACAAGCTCCAAGATCTTGGTGACCCAGCCGAGCTTGTCGAACAGCTCGCCCATGACGCCGTCGAGCGGCCACGCGAGCGTTGCGACGTTGCCGGAGTTGTTGATGCGCTGGGACAGACGCATGCCGGTGATCGGCGCGCGCCCGCGAAAGCGCAACATGACGGCGGAAATCTCTTTGTGTTCGTCCGGAATCGTGTCGACATCTTTGGGCTCATACATTTCGCCCTTGTCGTTGGCGAAGACGTGACCGCCGATGCGAAAAAACGCTTCCATCGGAATCCAGATCACGCGGTCGGACGGCGTGTTCGTCGGTTCCATCACACCGACCACTAAGAACTCGTCTTCCTCGTGCACCATGCCGTCCGGGTTGGTGCCGTGCGTCGGGTAAAACTTCGACCCGGCGCGCAGCCCGGTGCGTGCGGCGACTTCGCTTCCGATGACGGCCTCGGCGTAGCGCGAATTGAACGCGCGCCCCGGCGCGGCGACCCGGTATTTCTTGCCGACCTGGTATTCGAACGCAAAGAGCTGTTCGCTCGTGCCGACGATGCGAAACCCCTGGTAGTTGTCGCCGAGCGCGTAGGGCAACGCGAGTTCAACAGCGGGGTCGGCCTCCACGGTCTTGTAGAGTTTGTACGGGATGTTGCCCGGCGAAGTCTCTAAGTGAAAGACAGTGTTCAGAACGAGCTGCAGTTTGCTGCCGCGCGCACCGAGCACGGCGTCAAACCCGATGTCGCCGCCGACGAACGCAGCGCGCGTTTGGGCGCTGAGCGCGAACACGGCCATCACGAGTCCGCACGCGAGCGCGGTCGCGATCACGGTGACCGCGGTCGAAAGCTTGTGCTGCCGCAAGCTGCGACGGACTAAGAACAGACTATGCATCCGTAGGAGTCGTCGATTCGTAGTTGAGGTGCGCGCGATTGAGCTCGGCTAAGTCGACGACGCGGTCGAACTGCGCGAGGATCGAACTGTCGTGGCTGACCAAAAGCAGCGCCGCGTCTTGTTCGCGGCACAGGTCGCGGATCAGCGTGAGCGCCTCGCCCGCCAATCGCGGATCAAGGTTGCCGGTCGGTTCATCGGCCAACACGAGCGGCGGCTGGTTCGCCAGCGCGCGCGCGACGGCGACGCGTTGCTGTTGACCGACCGACAGCTGACTGGGGCGATAGTCGAGACGGTCGCCGAGCCCGACGCGGGTCAAAAGTTCACGCGCGCGGCCCGTGTTGGCGCCCGTGCCGAACATCATGCCCAAGCGCACGTTTTCTAAAGCCGTGTAACCCTGGAGCAGGTTAAACGTCTGAAACACGTAGCCAATCGACTGGGCGCGAATGCGATCGCGCGTGACTTCGCTGGCGTCGGTCACGAAGCGCCCATCCACCTCGATGGATCCGCCATCGGCCGTCAAAATCCCGGCGATCAGGTGTAGGAGCGTGGTCTTGCCCGACCCGCTGGCGCCGCGCAGAGCAACTTGCTCGCCCGCCGAAACCGCGAAATCCGCGATATCGATGACCGGAGTCGTGGTCCCATCCGGAGCCCGATACGACTTCAAAAGGTCGCTAACAGCCAAGACGCTCATTGATAAACGATTATCATATACGGAATCGGCCCGGAGCCCGCGATTTCTGTAGCGGCCTCAAAAAAGTCGATCCGCGCGCGCTGAGCTAAGGACCGTTCAGGTAGTCGCGTGGGGTTGCCGCAGCGAGAAACTGGCGCGAAGATGGAATCGAGGTGAGCGATCTCATAGACACCTTCCACCGGTCAACCGAGGCGTTGATGCCGCGATTCGGTGTGAGCAACGAACTAGAGGCGCCAGCTTCCAACTCGCTACTCCGCGCACGGGAGCGCAGGCATGGCGTGGAGTACCCGCGCAGTCTAAGAGAGCTGTTTTTGGGTGTAAGTCGCTCCGTGTTCTGTACGTGGGTTCTTCCCGTGTCGTTGCATGAGAGCCTACCTCAGAAGTTTCGTTGCATGGACGGTGGCGGTGTGACGTTTTGCTACCGCCAGTTTCCGATTGATCGGCCGTCGGGAACGTGGATCAACGTGTTTCCGATTAGTGTCCACATCTACTGGAAATCGGATAAGCGGGAAGTGTGGGTAGGCGGCTACCGGAAGTACGATCGCATCCCGCAGGAACTAGATGACTTCTTGGTGAATTGGTTCGCGCTTGGGTTCATTGACAAGCCTCAGCAGCTGAAGCTGTTCATCAACAAACGAACCAAGAAACTCGACAGCAATGGGGCGAATGGACGACGCTGGCGCGAGATCGTGGGTCTGCCGTAGTACGCGCGACCGTCCACAAGAACCTCACATAGGACAGTTTGATGAGCGCGCTAGTTGAGGCGTTCCACCGGTCCGCCGAAGTACTCCATCCACGCTTTGGCGTGCGCAAGGAGCTCGACAAAGTAGCGTCGCGAGCACTCCTGCGGTCCCAGGAGCGTAAACGCGGTTTTGAGTATCCGGAGTGTCTGCGTCAGGTGTTTCTTGGCTTGAGCCGGAAAGTGTCGTTCACCTGGGCACTACCGCTGTCCGTGCAGGAAGAACTACCCCGATCGTTGCACGGCCTTTGCGGAGGCGCGTGCAGTCTTGGCTATTGGTGGCCCTGTATCGACTTCGGAAAGTGGTCCCAAGTACTTGAAATCAGTTCACGTATCGGATGGCACACGAAGAAGAAGCAAGTGTGGGCGGGAACGTACGATCAGTTTGTTCGCATCCCGCAAGATCTAGAAGACTTCTTGATGCACTGGATGGCTCTAGGGTTCATTTTCGATCTTGAGAACACGCGAGTCTTTATCAACAAGCGAACCAAGAAGCTAGACAGCAGCGGCGCGAACGGGCGACGATGGCGTGAGTTCCTCGGTTTGCCGTAGCTCGCTCTGAAGGGGGCTACGCCTCGCGTCGTCTAAGTCGTGACGATCACGCACCGGGCCCGGAGACTACCCATGACCGACGCCGAATTTTTGGCCGCTTTTGAGTCCTGCACGCTGCCGTTTGCGCAGTGGAACCATCGCGCGCACGTCCGCGTGACGTTTGCGACATTGCAGAGGCACGGCCTGGACGCGGGGATCGACCGGCTGCGCGAATGCATCAAGCGATACAACGCCGCCAACGACGTGCCTGATGGCCCGCTCCACGGCTACAACGAAACGACCACGGTCGCGTCGGCGCGCATCATTCACGCGGTAATGACGGCATACGCCGATACGCACCCAGCGCCGGACAGCAGTTCGTTTTGCGATGTGCACCCACAACTCATGAGCAAGCACTTCCTGCGGCTCTTCTATTCGCCGGGCCAGCGCATCTTGCCCGAAGCAAAGACAACGTTCGTGGCCCCGGACCTCGCGCCGCTACCTGTCGCGTCCTAGCGCGGCCAAAAGAAAACGCCCCCGGCTTTCACCGGGGGCGTTCACTCTTTGTTGCCGAGACCGTTCCGCCCCGGAGGTTTCTTTCGTCTAGTGGCTCGCGCTAGTGGCCGTTGTTGCAACCGGCCGGGATGTCCGCGGTCGTCTGCACCTGCACGATGCTTAGCTCGGGCAATTGAATGCGGACCGGCGACTGGCCGGCGTTGAGCGCGATGGCCGCGCCGAGACCGGTCTCGAACGTTTCGATCGGCTTCTTTAGGCGCGTCAACGTTGCCTGGATCTCGGTGCGGGCGCGCATCTGGGCGCACAGCGACCGAGCGCGCGCGTCGTAGTACGCCTTCGCGTCGGCGGCGAGCTTGCGGATTTCGGGCGAGTTGAGTTGCTCGGCGTACTTCGAGAGTTCGCCGTATGCCTTGTCGCGCTTTTTGCTGTCGAACGTATGGAAGCCCGTCATGATCTTGTTGATCTTGCGGTTGGCCGCCCGACGCTTTTTGATCGCGTCGCGCCACTTCACGTCCGATTCGATGCGCTTGCGCAGCTCGGCGAGATCGTGGCGCGTGTACCACTTGTTTGTGTCTTCGTCGAACACAAGTCCCTTGCGTTTGTTGAGTTCGCTCGGCGAAACCCATTCGCCTTCGTACAGCTTGAACCCAAGTGCGCGACGGGCTGCTCGGTGATCGGGATCGATCGCGACAACCTCTTCAAAGGCACGGCGCGCGCGGCTCTTCCAATCGTTTTCCAAGAGCCACTGGCCGAACTCGAAGATGGCTTCGGCGTCGTCAGGGGCCAACTTGGCGAGGCGCTTGTCATAGAGCTCCATAAAGCTTTCGCGCTTCTCGATCTTGGCGACTTTGGACTTGGCTATGGCGTAAGAACGGTCCCGGTCCATCACGAGGTACCGAGAGGATTCGACGATGACTTTGCCTGACAAGACAGTGCCATCGCGAAGGTGGATGTCATCCGCCGCGGCCGACGCGACGAAGACCAGCAGGCTGAGGAAGCAGGCTAGGATCTTCATGGTTTTGTGCCCCTGTAAACGGCGCTAGCGGCCAGGTTTCACACGGGTGTCATTTTGTCAGATCGGTCGAGGGTCAGGCGCGGGATCCGCCAAATTGGCACCTGGCGGGCCGAGCGCAATCGGTCGCGGTTGCACGCAAGCCGTGTTCTCTGCGCGAGTTAGGACGGTCCGGCAGGCGGCCGTTTTGTTTGGCACTCCACTTGGATATACGCCCTGGGCGTTAGTGCGCTCAGAAAGACCCGTGGTACCGGAAGCAAGCAGGCCCATCCTCCTCGCCGACCGAGACGACCGCAGCCGAAATCGGCTTGCGACCGCCTTGGCGGGGAACGGCTTTGCGCCGCTGGCGGCACGCAACGGGGCCGAAGCGATCGAACTGGCCCGCGTCGAATTGGCGCGCAGTCAGGTCGTGCCGATCACAATCCTCGACGTGTTGTTGCCGGACCTGTCCGGAATCGAGACGTTTGAGCTGATTGCATCGGTGCGGGGCAAGGTCGAAGGGATCTTTTTGGCGGAACAACGCGACAAGGAAACGCTGGTTCGTCTTCTCGACGCCGGTGCTTACACGGTGCTCAACAAACCGCCGCGGCTTGACTGGTTGCTGCGCGCGGTGCGAGAGCTCTCGGCACGCATCGAAAGAGAAGCCGATCCGCGCTCCGGCGATTCGTAAACACACAACCAACGACCAGAGTCAATCGACCCAACGGGTCACTTACGCAGAGGAGAAATCCGGGATGGCGAAAACTCCCAACATCCGCCCGCTTGGGCAAAACGTCTTGTTGCGCCGCGTCGAAGCGGAGTCGAAGACGAAAGGCGGGATCTTCCTGCCGGACACCGCGAAAGAAAAACCCCGCGAGGGCGAGGTCTTAGCAATCGGTGAAGGCGAGATCGGAAAAGACGGCAAGCGCAAGGACTTTCAGGTCAAGGCGGGCGACCGCGTGATCTTCTCTTCCTACGCGGGGACCGAAGTCAAAATGAGCGGTGAGGATTACCTCATCATCGGCGAGGACGACATCCTCGGCGTCGTGGAGGCATAGCGATGGGCGCAAAACGAATTCTTTTCGACCAAGAGGCGCGGAACAAGATCCGCACCGGCGTGCGCAAGCTCGCCAAGACGGTCAAAGTCACGCTCGGCCCGCGCGGTCGCAACGTCGTGATCGCGAAGTCGTTCGGGAGCCCGACGGTCACCAAGGACGGCGTCACCGTCGCCCGCGAGATCGAGCTCGAGTGCCCCTACGAAAACATGGGCGCGCAGATGGTGAAGGAAGTCGCTTCCAAGACTTCCGACGTGGCCGGCGACGGCACGACCACCGCAACCGTGATGGCCGAGGCGATCTTTGAAGAAGGTCTCCGCAGCGTCGCTGCCGGTGCGAACGCCGTTGCTGTGAAGCGCGGCATCGACAAAGCCGTGGGCACGGTTGTGGAAGCGCTCAAGGGCCAAAGCCGCGAGATCACCGGTAAAAAGGAGATCGCGCAGGTTGGCGCCATTGCGGCCAACAACGACCCCGAGATCGGCGACATGATCGCCGAGGCGATGGAGCGCGTCGGCAAAGACGGCGTCATCACCGTCGAAGAGGGTAAGACCTTAAAGACCGAGGTCGAGTGGGTCGAAGGCATGCAGTTCGACAAGGGTTACCTGAGCCCGCACTTCGCGACCAATCGCGAAGAGATGGAAGCGGTTCTCGAAAACCCGTACGTCCTGATCTACGAAAAGAAGATCTCCAACATTCGCGACATGCTTCCGCTCTTGGAGTCAGTCGCGAAGTCGAGCCGTCCGTTGCTCGTGTTGGCCGAGGACATCGAGGGCGAAGCGCTCGCCACGTTGGTGCTCAACCAGCTGCGCGGCATCTTCAAGTGCTGCGCCGTGAAAGCGCCGGGATTTGGGGATCGTCGCAAGGCGATGCTCGAAGACATTGCAACCTTGACCGGCGGCAACGCCATCATGGAAGCGCTCGGCAAAGACTTAAAGAGCATCACGATCGACGATCTTGGTTCCGCCAAGAAAGTCATCATCGACAAAGACAACACCACGGTCATCGAGGGCGCCGGTACGGCCGAGGCCATTCAGGGCCGCATCGCTCAGATCCGTCGCGAGATCGACGACACCTCGTCGGACTACGACCGCGAGAAGCTCCAGGAGCGTCTCGCCAAGTTGAGTGGTGGAGTCGCGCAGATCAACGTCGGCGCGGCCACCGAGATCGAGATGAAAGAACGAAAGGCGCGCGTCGAAGATGCGCTCCACGCCACGCGCGCAGCGGTGGAAGAAGGCGTGTTGCCCGGTGGCGGCACGGCTCTCATCCGTTCGATCGCGGCGGTAGAGAAGCTCGACGCGGGCGGCACCGATGAAAACATCGGCGCCGGCATCGTGCGTCGTGCGCTCGAAGCGCCGGTGCGCATGATCAGCCAGAACGCGGGCGTGGACGGCAGCATCGTGTTGCAGCGCGTGCGCGAGTCCAAGGGCAGCTTTGGTTACAACGCGCTGACGGCGAACTTCGAAGACTTAGTCGAAGCCGGCGTCATCGACCCGACCAAGGTTGTGCGTTCCGCCGTTGAAAACGCGGCGAGCGTGGCCAGCCTGCTCCTCACCACCGAAGCCATGGTCGCGGATATCCCCGAGGATAAACCGGCCGGCGGCGGCGACCATCACCATCACGGTGGCGGCATGGGTGGTATGGGCGGCATGGGTGGCATGGGCGGAATGGGCGGCATGGGCATGCCCGGCATGATGTAGCGCTGCGCTCAACGCGGCGTTCCCAACACACACCAAGAGCTCGCGGCCACCCGGTCGCGGGCTTTTTTTTTTTTGCGACCTGCACGTGCCCCGCTTCGGGCGACCGTTTTCGAGCATCGCCAATTTTTTTGGGAGCAATGGACGTCCGGCGTGCGTCGTCCGTGCGGGCTCCAGGAGATTTCGTATGCGCATTCCCCTTCTCCTCATCCTTTCGGCAACGTTGGCGACGGCCGAAGACAAGAGCCGTGTCGAGTTCACGCTTCCGTTTGAGAAAGCGCTCGTCAAGGCGCAGGCGGAAGGGAAGCTGCTGTTTATCAAACCGATTTACGGCGGTGTCGATGCGCTTGGCGCCAAGGACTACTGCCGGGGCCGTTGGTGACCGGCCGGCGACGCTTTACGAGCCGTGTCGCTCGTTCACGAATCGCTGATCGCTGCGCTGAACCGCAAGTTTGTGAGCTGTCATTTTAACGCGCGCGCCGGCAAGCCGGGACCGCGCGGAGGCGTCCAGCCCGGCGGGGACGCGGCGGCGACGGCGTTCTTGCAAAAACATCGCATCAACCCGCGCTACGGGTGCATCGTCAATGCGAAAGGTGAGCTCCAGGTCGCGTTCGGCTATGACTTAGTCGGCGTCATGCGCGCGTTTCAGTCGGCCATCGTTGCGGATGCCGAGGATCAAAAAGTCATCGACGGCGCCGATCGGTTGGCCGCGAGCAAGCGGGCGAGTGAACTGCTCCGCTTTGACCAGGCGCACGGGCTCGCCGCCAAGGCGGTGGCCGCTGCTTCGACCGATGTTGCCAAGGCGCGCGCGCTCTACTGGCAGGGGCACCTCAAGCTCTTGGACGCGTTGCGGCCGGACTCGAAGGGAGCACGCGCGATCTTCGATTCGATTCAAGACATCCCGGCGGACTTAGCGGACGACCTCGCCGTCGATCGCGTCGCCCTCTCTGTCGAACTCAAGCCGACCGGTTCGTTTTACACCGGGTGGCAGTTGAACAAGACCGCGAACGCAGCGGCGATCGACAAGGCGCTACACGACGCGATCGCGAAGTGGCCGCAGTCCAACCGCATCGGCGAAATGCACTTTTATCGCGGGCTCGCGCTGCGCGCGCAGAAAAAGGCGGCGGACGCGAACGCCGTGTTTCAGCATCACTTCACGACGTGGCCGAACGATCGGTTTGCGCTTCTCAGCCGGATTCACCACACGTCGTATGGGTTCAATCCATACACGAGTCGCGTGATGGGCGGTGCGGTGCCGGCCGACCTCGCAGAGCGCCTCAAGAAAAACGGCGGCCGCATCGACGATCCGGAGTTGATCCGCAAGCTGATGGAGGCGATGCGCAAGCAGGGCAAGCTCCCGCCGCCCGCCGCCGACGGCGGCAACGACGACGAGACCGACGACGACGAGACCGACGACGACGACACCGACAGCGACGACACCGACAGCGACGCCGGGTAGCGCCCTCACGGCCTTACGCGCGCGTTAAGAAAAACAGCAAGATAGCGGCGCCGCCCGTGGCCATGATGATCTCGCCAATCAGGCCCGAGAAACGAACCCCGAGTGCTGGGAACACGAGGCCACCGATCAGGGCGCCGATCATGCCGATGATGATGTTGCGCGTCACGTTGGCGTTCGGCGTCTTCATGATCATGCCAGCAAGCCAACCGGCTACGCCGCCGACCAGAAGGAAGTAGAGGATGCTTATGGGATCCATCGCGTGATTGTCTGCGAGCTCTCCTTCTACCGTCAAGTGACATCGGTGATCGGTATCATGCGGCCTTGTCGCTACGCGTCCTTGAGATCTTGGTTCCCGATGCCGCACAGGCCGAAGTCGACGCGTTTCTCGAGTCCATCGATTCGATCGACTCCTGGCAGGAGCCGGTCATGGATGAGCGGCGCTTGGTGCACATCTTGGTACGGACGGACGCGGCGGAATCGGTCATGGACGCCATGGAACTTCGTTTCGCCAAGTACCCCTCGTTTCGCGCCATGATCCGGCGCGTTGTGGCGACGATTCCGCGAGTCCCGGAGCAAGAGCGTCCGGAGTCGCAAGATGAGCGTGTCCCTCCGGAGAAAAAGCGGTCGCGCGTCTCGCGCGATGAATTGCTCGCAGGCATCGCTCCCGGAACGCGGGTGACGCCGGTGTTTCTGGCAACCGTTTGCCTCTCCGCGATTGTGGCGGGCGTGGGCCTGTACCGCGACAACGTCGCAGCGCTCGTCGGCGCCATGGTGATCGCGCCGTTGCTGACGCCCAACATCGCACTCGCGCTGGCGACGACCTTGGGTGATCTAGAGCTCGGTCGGCGCGCCGTCCGAACCAATCTCGTCGGGCTCATACTGGCATTGACGTTGGCCATCTTCGCCGGACTCTGCGTTCCCGACGGAGCGTCATTTAGCAAAGAGTTCGTCGCACGGACGACGCCCCAGGTCTCCGACACGATCTTGGCCTTGGCCGCGGGTGCGGCGGGCGCGCTTGCGTTTACGACAGGTCTCTCGGCAGCGTTGGTGGGGGTGATGGTGGCGGTCGCTCTTTTGCCGCCGTTGCTGGTCACCGGCATTGCGCTCGGCGCCGGACGCTGGGAGCAGGCGTTGGGTGCTGGGTTGATCACCGCCGCCAACATCATTTGCGTGAATCTTGCGGCCGTGGCGACGTTTCTACTCCAAGGCGTCGGTCCGCGCACGTGGTGGGAGTCGGACAAAGCGAAGCGGGCGACGCGCCGTGCGCTGGCGTTGTGGGGTGTGCTGGCCTTGAGCTTGCTTGCGTTGTTTGCAATCTTTTGGTCTTAAGCCCGTAGTTGTTGCATGTGATCGCTGACGGTGGAGGGTGCCGATTCCGGTACGATGGGACCCGAGGTGTTGGAATGAAATGGGAACGTCCGCGCTCAGCACGTCGCTGGCGGGTTGCGATGTTTCTGGTCGTGCTCGTCGGATGCGTGACGATTGTTGCCGGTGTCTACACACGGGCGCGTGTGACGACATTGCAGGAGCGCCTCCACCAAAACGTCATCGGCCTTTCCGGCGTCACGCGGCTCCGTTCCCTCGTACGGTTGCGCGCGCCGCGCGAGCGATACGTCCTACTCGGTTCGCTCCCGCTGCCGGATCCGCTTGCGGCGGACTGGGAAGCGGTCCTTGCGACTCTTACGTCGACTAACCCCAAAAGCGCCGGCTTCGACGAAGCGGCGCGGGCGTTTCATGAAACCGCGGATCGTGCGGTCGCCGCAACGCGGCGCGAGAATCGTTCGATCTCCTTGGCGCTCCACGCGGCGTGGAACACACTGACGATCATCACGTGGGCGTCGTTCTCATTCGCCTGCATCGTGGTGGCGGGGGCGTTCTTTGTCTTACGTTCCATGCAGCGTCGCGCACGGGCCGCGTCCGAACACGCCGATCGTCTCTACACGCTCGGCGAGTCCGCGGGCGGCATCGCGCATGACTTTTCCAACTTGGCGACGACGATTACGGGATCGGGGCGGTTGGCGCTCGATCGGCTGGAACCCGATTCCGCGGCGCGTGCGTGGCTCGTGCAGCTTGTCTCGACCGCCGACGCGGCACGCGTGCTCGGACGACAGATCTCGGCGTATGCCACCGGCCGCTCCGAAGAACCGGCGATCGTCAACTTGAGCAATCTGGTGCATGAGATGGCGCGGCTTCTGCAGATTCTCGTGCGGACGAACGCGCGGCTCTTGATTCAGAGCGATGGCGCTTGGCTTCCCATCCTGAACTACGAAGTCGCGTTGCGGCAGGTGATTGTGAACGTCGTGAAGAATGCGGCGGAGGCGTGCGCCGCCGCCGGCGGCACGGTCAACGTGTCCGTGCGCCAGATTTCGGCAAGCGACATCGCCCAAGAGGATTGGATGCTCGCACCCGATCAAGCATGCGAGCACTACGTGTGCCTCGAAGTCGTGGATGACGGTGAGGGCATGCCGGCCCGCGTTCGCGAGTGTTTGCTCGACCCGTATTTTTCGACAAAGCACGGTGGCCATGGGCTTGGACTGCAAACGGTTTCGCGCATCGTCGATCAGTCCCATGGCGGGATCGCGATCGATTCACTCCCAGGGGAAGGAACCCGGTTCCGCGTGTACTTTCCGAGGGCATCGGCGCCGAACCCCGAGACGGCGGTAAGCTAGGGGCGTGGCTCACGCGCTCTGGCTCGCACTCCTCCTCGCCCCGGTCGCGACCAAGAGTTGGTCGAAGGCGCACGGCGTCGGATACAGGCTCCCGCCTTCGTGGAAAGTGCACAGCGTGGACAAGGCCGCGGAGGTTTTTTCCGCGCAGGGCCCCCGCGCCGGCGGCGGATTCCCCAACGCCAAACTGCAGGTGGCGGGCGCGCTGAACACAACGACGTTGGCGGGGCTGGCTGACAAACTCGCGGCGCGTGTTTTGGAGCGCACGGGATGGTCCGTCGCCACGCGCACCCTAAAACGGGTTGGTCCGTTCCCGGCGATTCGGCTTGGGATTCGATTCCAGGACGGCGACGCGAAAGGTCGCGCACGAGCCACCGTCGTTGCGCTCGATCATCAGTTCGTCGTGCTCGAGATGTCGGCGCCCGCCGCGCGCTTCCCGGGTGGGATGTTTGACCGGCTCGAACGCTCGCTCGCCGTGAAATGGCATGACCACAAAGAGGCCGCGCTGCGTGCGCGCGCCCCCGCGTCGTGGCGACGGCTCGAACGCGCCGGTATTGCGTTGGAAGGCCCGACGCTCGGGCGTCAGGCGTGGGTCGTTCACATCGAAGCGAGTACCGGTCCGCTCGAAGGGCCTCCGGGCGCGAAGCTCGGTCCGTCGGTTCGGTGGTTGGGCAAGGCGCGGGACTCGCTCGTCGCCGAGCGTGAGAGCGGTGGTGAAAAGGCGCGGTTGTTGGTCACGCAGGCGGACGGTGTCCGCGCGATTGTGGTCATGCCGCAAGCCGCGTGGAAGCACTACTTTCCGGTCAGTGCCGCGATCTTGGCGAGTGTGAAGCGCAAGGCTGACACGCCCGGCAAGAAGCCGGACAAGTAGCGGATCGACACGCGATCCGCTGGGCGCCTAGCCTCACGTGAAACAGGGCGCGACCGCGCGTAGCGGGACCGGCAACGACATCAGCGCAACGGGGTCGGCGATGCTCCAGCGACCGTCCTGAACCGTCATGGCGATGTCTTGGACGACGTCACGCCCGCCGAAGAGGCGGCGGACCGTTAACACCGTGCGTTCGCCGTGGCGTTTCTCACGCACGAACACAAACTGAAGGTCGCCCACACGTTGCGCGAGGGCTGGCGTCTTGTCCTCAATCGTGGTCGCGGCATCGTCGAGAATCTCTGCGGTCAGCCCGGTCTGCGACTGGGCCGCCGGTGTGAGCAAACCGTACGCGTCGCCCAATTCGAGCGCGCGGACCGAGCGCTCGAAGCGTTCGAGCGTTTCGCGCGGGGTGCGCCCCGGCTGCGGGCCCGGCGCGCAAGCGGCCAGAAGCGGCAGCAGTGCGACGATCCAAAGCGGGGCGAAGGGGCTCGTGCCGGACTGTCTCATCGAATTTCATTTTCGACAGTTGACTGTCCGGCTTGAGGCACGGCGCGTGCATAGAATGAACTTCGTCGTGCGCATTCCCGCATGACTTCGCTTGCAATCGGGCGTGACCGCTGTGGCCGCGTACCGAAAAGGAGACAATGTGTCGCTTCGCTGGTTCACCCTTTTTTCTCGTCCCGCTGTTGTCGCTTTGCTCGTGCTCACGGGTTGTCATCATGGCGGATCCGACGGGCTGTTTGGCGGCGAAATTCGTCGGCTCTCCGATGACGTCGTCGATCTCATGACGACCGCGTTTCAGGTCGCGGAGAACGCGTTTGTCGGCGATAGCGTTTTGCCGGAAGACATCGTCGAGCCCGCGGGTGCGGGAAACAACTTCACCGTGACCTACGATCTGCCGCTCGACGAGCGCGTCGGGCTAGGTCTTGGATTTGGACGCGTGACGCTCCGGATTGAAGAGGATGGCGTAGCCGTTTCGGATCCGCTTTCGTTTTCGTTCGGCACGACGACGGCGCTGGCCGTCACGGTGAGGTACGAAGTGCGCTACGACGGGGATGCGCCGGAGACGGGGCGCGACAGCGATATCGATCTCACCGTTGTCGTGACTTCGACACGGCCGACCGCGAGCGACGCGTTCCTAAACGAGTACTTCGTGGACGGTACGGCGGACTTTGGTTCGACGTTTTGCGATCTAACGACGCGCTTTCGATCGACCGGTCGCCCGCGCGACGGCATCGAAGTCAACTTCGGCGACGGCGAAGGACGGATCGACAATCCCAACGTGGTCGATGTGTTCCGACTCGATATCGACTACTTCGACGACGAAGTATTCCGCGCGGAAGGCGACGTCGGAATCTGCTGCTTCTTCGAACGCAACTTCGCGTTTGACGATGTGCTGTAGCCGTACCTTAGAGTTCGCGTAGCGCTCGGATGGACTCCGTTACAGCGGGCGCTACGCGATCTTTCGGATTGCGACCGAGCCACGCTTCAAGGAGCGGCAAGGCATCGGTGATGCCTAGATCGACACAGATTTTTGCGGCGTCGTCGGTTTGGTGTTTTGAACCGATCGCTCCCAGGATGCGTCCGCGTAACGCCTCGTCCGGTTGGGAGCGGTAACGCGCCGCCGCGATGTGCAACGCGAGGTGGGGCTCGTCCGGCAGGCGGTTGAGCGTGGTCACGTCGATCGCACCCACCGCCAGCACCGCTTGGCGGCGAAAGTAAACGTCCGCGTCGGGATCACGAGCCACGGCAAGAAGTGCGGAAACCGCTTTCGTGTCGCCGATGGCGCCGAGTGCCGCCGCCGCGTCGAGCGGGCACCATGTGTCATGGTCGTCCGCAAGCGCGGCGAGGAGCGCGGGCGAAGCTGCCTCGATTTTGCGCCGCCGCACGATTTCGACGAGGCGGCGCCGGACGAACACACGGTGCGCCCACTCGGTGCTGGTCAGCGTCGAAGCCAGGTAAGAGGGGAGCATCTGATCGAGATACGGGCGCGCGCCGGTGCTGAGCAACGCGACCACGTCGTCGCCGAGCGGGCCGCGCGCGTGATTGGTCGTAAGCAGCGCGAGAAGAGCGGCCACCGAGTTTTCGTCGTCGCGCTGGCCGAGCTGCCGCACCAGTTTCACGCGCTTGTTCCACGAGGGCAAGTTGAGCACAGGCGGAACGCTCCGTTCCTGATTGGATCCATCGGTGTAGTAGCGCGTTAGCGTTGTCCGGAGTTGCCTACTCGTGGCGAGCTGCGCGATGCTCTCGAATAACGTGGCGTCATACTTGAACGGAATCGTGTTCTCGCAAAACGTCAGGACGAGCGCTTCGCGCCTGGCCTTTGCCGCATCGTCATGTTGCGGTGGATTGCCGACCTCAAGCGCGCGCGCCCTCTGCAGCAACATTGCGATCTTGCCCTGGTTGGAGTGGGTCGGCACGTGCACGCGCTTCTTCAGTTGCAGCGCCGCGGCTTCTAAGCGGATGGTCTTAGCCTTGGCCGCGTCGCCTTCACCCGACCGCCGATCGAATGCGTTCGCTAAGTCTTGTCGAGCGCGCACCGCTTTTTGGTCGGCGCGCACCGCTGCCTCCAACAACTCGATCGCCTCGGTGTAGATCGCGATCGACTCTTTGGAGTTGCGTCGCTGCGGCACGATGTTGCCGTTGATGATGACGATCATGTTGCGGCCGCCGCCGCCCGCCGCGTCGCCTTTGGTAATGAGCACGCGCCCTAAAACGCCGCCGACCAGGGCCTTGCGGTCCCCGTTCAGTTTCTTCCAGGCCGCGCGCAAGGGCTTCTCAAGTTCGGCCGTGCGGCCGAATCGCTGCAGCAGGTCATGCACGCGATCCCACAACACGACCCGCCCGGGGTTTTCTTGGAGCGCGTCCTTGGCGAGCGCCAGCGTTTCGACCGCGCGATCCATGGAGCCGGGGGCGTGTTCGCCGCTCACAAAGAAGTTCGGCGGTATGGTGAACGGGTCCGCGCTCGCGTGAAGCGCGCAGCAGAGCAAAATTCCTATCGTCGCGAGGCCTCTCATGGCGACCAGTGTACGGCCTCCGCGACACAGGCGTTGAACGAGATTCCTTGGTAACTCGACCCAGCGAGACGCAACCACGGCGGCGTCGCGGCGCGGATCGTTTGTAACAAGGCCTCGTGTCCCTGTTCGAACTGCGCGATGCCGAGCGGCCAACGGTGAATGAACACGTGTTGCGGCGTGGGAACGGACGTCCAGGCCTGTCCCAGGTCGCGCAGCGCGAGATCGGTGAGTGCTTCGTCGTCGAGCGCGAGTGCGTCGGGGTCGCGGCGGCCGCCGATCAGGACGCGGTAGAGCCCTAAACCGTCGGGCGCGCGCTCCGGAAAGATCGACGTTTCGTAGAGCGCGCCCAGGATGCGCAAGCCCTGGCCGTGGGGCGCGAGAAATCCGAACCCGTCCGGCGCTTTGACGTCTGCGCGCGGGAACGCCAACGCCACGACGGCCACCGGCGCGTAGGGAATGCGCGCCAGAGCATCTCTGAGGGCGCCGGTCGCCGGTGTGCGGGCTGCGGGTGTTGTGCACACGACGCGGTCGAACGCGCGCGGCTCCAGCGATTCCCAAGGGGCGTGGCGCTCCAACGTTACGCGTTCGGCAAGCGCGTCGATGATCGTGTGCATGCCGGTGCGAAACGACGTGAGCGTTCCCGCCGGGCCGCTCGCGCCGCGCTTCAACAGCGAACCCTTGAGGCGGGCCATCTTCGGAAAGGCAGCGCGAAACGAGAGTCGCTTCGGATCGCCGGCCCAGATACCCGTCACGAATGCGTCGGCCAACACGTCGGCGGCCGCCGGCCCAAACCGGTGTGCGAAAAACTCGTGCACGGACGGATCGGCGCCGGTGAGTTCGCGTTTCGCGAAGCGAGGCTCAGCCAGCACGCGCAGCCGTGCGCCGAGCGGCAACAAGTCACCGAACACAAAACTACGGGGGGAAGTGGGAAGCGCGCGCAGCTTACCGGCGCGCCAGATGTAGCGTGTCGCCGCGTCCGGGTTGCTGCGAACCAATTCGTCTTGAAGGCCCAGCTCTTGGACCAGGCCAAGGACGGCGGGCTCGTTGTCCAAAAATCCGTTGGGTCCCCATTCCACCGTGCAGCCCTCGTGGCGCTCGGTAAAGATGTTGCCGCCGACGCGGTCGCGCGCTTCGTACACGACCACATCGTGGCCCTTCTTTTGAAGGTGAAATGCCGTCGTCAGCCCGGCGATTCCGGCGCCGAGAACGGCGATTTTCATGCGAGTTCGAAGCCCTGCGCGGTGTCGATGAAAGCCTTCACCGAATCGATGGGCGTTTGGGGCAAGATGCCGTGGCCTAAGTTGACGACGTATCCGGTGCCTGCGACGGGCGCGATCATCTCGCGCGTTCGACGCGCCACCTCGGCGGGCGGGCCGAAGAGAATCGTCGGGTCGAGTTGTCCCTGGACCGGTCCGCGCGCGCGCGCCGCCACGAGGTCTTGGTTCCAGTCCACGCCGTATGCGTCAGCGCCGACGTCGCGCAGCCCGCCTCGTCCGAAAAAGATCACCGGTACATCGATCGACTCGACGATGCGGCGGATCCCCGGCGCGCAAAAGCGTTCGAAATCAATGGCGCTCAGTTCGCCGCCCCAGGAATCGAACAACTGAATGGTCTGCGCGCCCGCTTCGACCTGACACTGCAGGTAGCGCGTCATGATCTGCTCTAACCAATCGAGAAGCGCTTGCGCTCCTTTCGGATCCGCGTGCAGCATCTTGCGAAACGCCGTAAACGTCTTCGCGCTTCCGCCTTCGACGAGGTACGTCGCGACGGTCGCGGGCGTCCCGCAAAAACCGATCAGCGGCACCGTGAGCTCGCGGCGCAGGAGACGAATCGTTTCGTACACGAAGTCGAGTTCCAACACGGCTTCCGGCGGCGCTAACCCATCGATCGAAGTGACCGGTGCGGGGAGGCGCGGGCCGGGCGCGAAATCAAGACCGGGCACCGCCGGCAGGAGCGGCACCATGATGTCGCTAAACAGGATCGCGGCATCCATGTCGAATCGTCGCAGCGGTTGCAGCGTGACTTCGACGGCGGCGTCCGGGGTTTGGCAGAGCTTGAGGAACCCGCCCGCTTTCTCCTTCGTCGCTCGATACTCCGGGAGGTAGCGCCCGGCTTGCCGCATCATCCAGACGGGCAGCCGTTCGATGGGTTCACACGCCAACGTGCGCAGGAAAAGATCGCGAAACGCGCTCATGCGTTAAGGGTACCGTCCGCCTCCGAGAATCTTTAGTTACGCGGGGGCGGCAAGCGCTTGCGCTTCACGCGTGCGGCCAAGCGCGCGCAGAACTTGGACAAGGTCGGCGCGGACGGAAGGGCCGTCTTCGTGGTGCGGATAGAGATTGAGAAACATCTCGAGTGCGTGACGAGCGGGCTTCAGTTTTTTAGCTTTGGCGCACCGGCGTCCGAGGCGCCAGAGCGACGCGGGCGGCGGGAAGGGGCGGCTCCCGGAAAACTGGCCGAGCGCGCGCGCCGCATCGTCGAAGCGGTCGTCTTGCAGGCAGCGCATCATGGTCGCCACGCACCCCGCCATCGATTTCGTTCCAAATAGCCGCACAGTTCGGTTCTCGAACGAAGCGTACCCCTGAAAAAGGGCTCGGCCACCCCGTTTTGGAGCGGAGCCGAAAGTTGTGCGTGACGCCTTTGCCGGCCGCTATTCGATGGCGAAGGTAACGGCGAATCCGGCGCCCGGCAGCGCGGGTTCCGGTCCGGTTAGCCCGGGCGCGGTGGGCGCCGTGCCGACGGCGCGGGCGGTTCCCGGCAGCTCGATCCGCAGCGTGCGGCCTGGCATGAGCGGCTCTTCGGGACTCAAGGCGAGATGCACGCGGGTGTCCTCGTCGCACGGCTCCATCTGCGCGATCACGAAGCTAAAGGGGATCTGACGCTCGGAGCCATCGGGCGCGCGCTCGACGAGCAGCGGCAGCACGGTCAACGGATCGACCGGGGTGTTGAATCGAAACGTGATCGTCTCGCCGTTTCGAAAGCTCGTCGTCGTCGGGTCGGGCGAGACCGCTAAAGCGCGCGGGACCAAATCAGGATCTACGGCGCGCGCGGGACCGACGGGGAACGTGATCGTCGCGCCCTCGATCAATCGCTCGCCGGTTACGGCTTGCACGCCGTGCGCCGCGCGCCGAATCGCCAGCTGGTAAGACGCACCGACGACCAGGCCTCCTTCGTCGCCGGGGAACGTCGGCAACCGCGGATGGAACACGAGCGTGTCGCCGTGAATGCACCACGCGCCTTCGGCGGAGATTCCCTCTTTGAGGATGAACAGTTTGCCGTCGAGTTCCTGATCCGGAACCAGCGCGACGTTGAACCGGAAATGGAGCGATTGATTGGAAGGAACGGCGGCCTTGAACTCCGGCATTTCGACCAACGCGAACTCCGGATCGGCGCTCGGATACACCGTTGACGTGAGCGTGTAGTCCGCCGCGTCGCCGCGCCATCCGGCAATGAAGATGAAGATGACTTGCTCGTCCGCGACGGGGAGCGACTCGTATTCCGGATCGAAATCAATCGCGGTACTTTCCAGAAGGCGCACTTCCCCTTGCGGGTCGCTCGCCAAAATGAAGTCGAGGTCAGACTCGCCTTCCCACGTGAGCTCGATGACCAAACGTCCCGCGGCGGGCGCGGTGAGTTCGAAGCGGTGGATGTCACCGGTGTAGCCGATGCCGTTGTTGGATGCGTCTTCGATTTCGCGCGCGACGGGGTCGGCGTGCCAGTTTCCGTCCGCGCCGAGGTCGAAATCAATCTGCGGGTCGGCTGGCGGGTTCACGGGCAGAGCGCTGGAGCTCCCGCCGCAAGCGGGCAGCAACATGACAACAACAATCCACAGAGGCACGGACCGCACACCGCCTCCTTAGCTAACTAAGCACCCAGCGGCATGATAGGCGATTTCGGGAGCGAGCGGGCTACGAATTGCGCCGGGCGGCCACCGGTGGGCTACAGGGCGACGCGAAAACGGAACAAGTGACCGCCGACATCCGCCTCCCGGGCATCCCCTTCGACCTCGCCAGGTTCCAGCGTCGTCGTCAGCGTTTCCCCGGCGATCCACGGGCCGTGCGTGGCAAGCGCGGCCGCCAGGGCATCGCTCGCCTCATACACGATGGTGATCCGCGCGTCGTATTCGAGATCGAGATCCTTGCGCGCGCCTTGGATGTGATGGATGACTTCGCGCGCCAAGCCTTCGGCTTCGAGCTCGGGCGTCAGTCGGGTGTCGAGAACGACCACGGTGTCGCCTTCGCTGGCCGCGGCGTAACCCTCGCGCGCTTTGAGGCGCACTTCGATCTCGTCTTTCGACAACATGACCGGCTGGCCGTCGCTCAATTCGATCGTGATCTCGCCTTTGGTCTCGAGCGCTTGATAGAGCGCCGAGCCATTCGCGTTGGCCAGCGCCTGTTTGCATTGCGGCATGCGCTTGCCGAGCTTGGGCCCCAGCGCGCGGAAGTTCGGGACGATTTCAAACTCGACAAACTGCGCCGGGTCGTCGCTGATGCGCACCTCTTTAACGTTGAGTTCTTCGCGGATGACCTCTAAGTAGGGCTCGACCTGCGCGCGGTCGTGGAGAACGAGGATCGTCTCCGCAAGAGGCTGGCGCACCTTGAGCTGATGGTGCGCGCGAACGCTCAGGCCGAGCGCCACCAAGTTGCGCACGGTGCCCATCGATTGGCGCAACCACGGATCGCTCCAATCCGCGCTCGGTGTCGGGAACGGATCCAAATGCACCGAGACCGGCGCTGTCGTGTCGTGGCGACGCACGACGCGTTGGAACAACTCTTCGGCAAGGAACGGCGTGAACGGGGCGAGTAGGCGCGAGAGGTCGCAGAGCACTTCGTGCAGCGTACTGAACGCGGCGTGCTTGTCGGTGCTGTCTCCGCTCGCCCAGAACCGGGCGCGGCTGCGGCGCAGGTACCAGTTGGAAAGTGCGTCCACAAACGACTGCACGCGGCGCGCGGCCGTGTACGCTTCCAAGTCGTCAAACGCTGAGCAGACGCCCGCGATCGTGTCGTCTAACTCGGCCAGGATCCAGCGATCGAGCGTCGCGCGTTCAAACACCGGCGGCGAATCGTGGGGTTCCCACTTGTCGATGCGCGCGTACGTGACGAAGAACGAAAGCACGTTCCAAACTTTGAGCAGAAGGTCGCGCGTGGACTCCTTCGCGGAGCTGCCGTCGAACTTCGTGTTCAGGCCGGGGACGCAATTGACGAGCAGCGCCCATCGCACCGCGTCGGCGCTGTATTTGTCGAGCGCTTCCATCGGCGGCTCGTAGTTCTTGAGGCGTTTGCTTTGCTTTCGTCCCTCTTTGTCGGTGATGAACCCGAGCACAACGCAACTCTTGAACGGATGCGGCGTCGCGCGTTCGGGGAAGAGTAGCGTGGAAATCTGGAGCATCGCGTTCCACCAGCCGCGCGTCTGATCGATCGCTTCGGTGATGAAATCGGCGGGGAAGTTCTCCTCGAACCGGTCCTTGTTCTGATGGGGGTAGCCCCATTGTGCGAACGGCATCGAGCCGGCGTCGAACCAGCAGTCGATCACTTCGGGGACGCGACGGTACACGCCCGGTTCGCCGTCCTTGGTCCACGTCACGTCGTCGATCCACGGGCGATGCACCATCAGGTCGTCCGACAGCGTCGCGTCGTTTTTTTGCTGCGCGTAAAACTTCGCGAACGCGTCGGGGTTGCGCTGCAGGATCTCGGCGACCGACCCCACGGACTCCATCGCGTCCGTTTCGTCGTTCTTCCAGATCGGCAGCGGCGTTCCCCACCAGCGCTCCCGCGAGATCGCCCAGTCGACGTTGTTGCGCAAAAAATCGCCCATGCGACCTTCGCGGATGTGGCTCGGCTGCCACGTCACGGACTGGTTGTTGCTGACGACCGAGTCCTTCTTGGCGCTCGTGCGGATGAACCAGGAGCGGCGCGCATACTGCAGCAGCGGTTCGTCGGGCGCGCGCGGACTGAACGGGTAGTCGTGCCGATACGTCGCCTGCTTGAACAGGAGACCGCGCTCCTTGAGGTCGCGCATGATCGGCTTATCCGCTTCTTTGAAGAACAGACCGGCGAACGCCCCGCAGTCTTCCGACATGTGGCCGTTGGGTTCAACGAGTTGCAAAAACGCGAGACCCTGCTCCTTACCGACGCGGTAGTCGTCTTCGCCGAACGCGGGCGCCATGTGCACGACGCCGGTGCCGCTGTCCAGCGTGACAAACGCGGCGCCGAGAACTTCGTACGACTTGCCGTTTTCCGGCTCGCGAAACGTATACAGCGGTTCGTAGGAACGGCCCACAAGTTCGCTACCGGCCAACGTGCGCACGATCTCGGCGTCGTCTCCGATCACCGCGGCCACGAGCGCTTCGGCCAAGATGACGTTGCCGCCTTCGTGTCGGACTTCGGCGTACGTCTCTTGGGGCGCGACCGCGAGGGCCAAGTTGGACGGAAGCGTCCACGGCGTGGTCGTCCAAGCGAGGAGGGCTGTGCCATCGTCGAGGCGGAAGCGAACGACCACCGACGGGTCGTCCACCGCGCGGTATCCCTCGCCGACTTCGCCCGCGCTTAGGGTCGTGTTCCCTTGCGGCCACCACCAGACGCTCTTGTAGTCCTGGTACAGCAAACCCTGTTCAAAAAACGTGGACAAGGCCCACCACACGCTCTCGACGAACGAGCGGTGGTACGTTGCGTAGCCGTCGCGATCGAGCCAAAACCCGATCCGTTCCGACATGCGTTCCCACTCGCCGATGTAGCGCCCGACCGATTCCAAGCAGTGGCGCGAGAACGCTTCGAGGCCCATCTTTTCGATGTCTTCTTTGCCTTTCAGCCCGAGTTCTTTTTGCACCTCGACTTCGACGGGCAGGCCGTGCGTGTCCCAGCCGGTGCGCCGCGGAACGTAGTAGCCGCACATCGACTTGTAGCGCAAGAACACGTCTTTGCCGACCCGCGTGAACACGCTTCCCCAGTGCGGGAGGCCGTTTGCGGTCGGCGGGCCCTCGAAGAACACGTAGCGCGGTCGGTCTTTGCTCTGTTCGACGGAGCGGTCAAAAATGCCCTCCCCTGTCCAAAACGCAAGCTGAGCTCGCTCCTGGGCGGGGAAATCGGGGCTGGGGACGGCGTCGAACATGATCTGCGCAAGGTATCACTTTCGCCCGGGTGAGCCCACCGATCGAACCGTGCTCCGCCTTGAGACCGCGGTTAAAATGCGGGCATGCCTTACGACCCCAGCCTCGTTGCTCCCATGCGCCAAGAAATGGTGGAAATGGGCGCCACCGAACTCACCTCCGCCGAGGAGGTCGAACAGTTTCTCGGTTCCAACCAGGGCACGGCCTTGGTGTTTGTGAATTCGGTCTGCGGTTGCGCCGCCGGAACCGCGCGCCCCGGACTCAAGATGGCGCTCGGAAACGATCAGAAGCCGGATCGAGTTGGGACCGTTTTTGCGGGCCAGCACACCGACGCGACCGCGCGCGCGCGCGAAGCGTTTTCGCAATTTCCGCCGAGCAGCCCGAGTGCTGTTTTGTTCAAGGACGGCGAGCCGGTCTTTTACTTGCCGCGCCACATGATCGAAGGGCGCGACGCGCCGAGCGTGGCGTTTGAATTGGTCACCGCGTTCGACGAGTTCTGCAAGTAGCTGCGATGGGTACGTTTCACAGCGACAAGGGCGAGTTGCACGGGATCACTGTGGTTGTGCAGACGACGGGGGCGCGCGTTTACGTAGGGCGATGCGACACGCAGACGCCGGACGGGATCGTGTTGCTCGACGCCGACCACCACGACGAGGGCGAGGCGGGCAAAACAAACGAGCAGTACCTGAGCTTCGCGGCGAAGTACGGCGTCTTCAAAAAGCACGACCACTTGGTGGTCCCGGCCGCCGAAATCACAAACGTCCAGCGCTTGGGCGAGCTGGCGTAGCGGATCCTAGTCCGGCTTCCCCTTCTTGGGCGCTATCGACCTTAGTACGCTTGCTAGCCTGCGCGCGTTGATCTTGCCTTTGATCGTCTTCTTCTGTTTGCCCGCGCCGTTGAGCGCGATGATGGCCGGGCCCTTTTTGACTCCGAACTCTGCTGCGTGTTCGGCGAACGGAAGTTTGACTGCGCGCAGCTGATTGCCGTAATGTCGAACGAGCGGATCCATGAACACCGAGTTCTGTAGACGACGCGAGTTGTCGTCGTCGGTGTAGAGGTAGACGAAGATGCCGCCGTTTTTTACCGGTCCGATGTTAGAGAGCGCCCTGCCGACGGACTTGTACCAATCGAAGTTGAGGTCGTCACCTGGGACGAAGCGGCCCTCCATCGCTTCCATCCACCACAGCATGTAGGGCGTTAGCATATCGGGTGCTCGTTTGACTCCGCGCCTGAACCGAGGCTGCACTCGGAGTTGCACAGTTTTGACTTTGTCGATGAGCGCCGGCACTGCCTTTCGCACAGCGTCAGCATGCGTCTCGCGTTCCTTCAGTATGAGAACACCGAGGCGCTTCTTGGCCCACTTCGGCACGATCACACCCATTCGAAACTCAGGGCTGCCCCCTCCGCCACTGATCCAAGTCGCAGTGAGCGGCTTGAGATCCTCGTCGAAACCGAGCGTGCGAGTGCTTACCCCGCCTCCGCCGCATCCCACTACATGGATACGCCCTGCATCGATGGGAAGTTCTTTGATTACGCGGAGAGCAATTTTCTTTGCCGTGGAGAGGCCATAGGAATTCCAATGTCTCGAACGGGAGTGCGGCGCGCAAACGACGTAACCGTTTGCAGGCCACTCCCGGAAAAAATGAACGAGTTCCGTTCCTCGCGTCTCGCTGTCGTGCAACAGAAGAACGATCGCTACAGGCTTGTCGTGCGAAAGCGACTTGGGCAGCAGCAGCGTGGTTTTCAGGCCTTCGATCGTCTGAACGGACTGCCCTGCCGGATACGGCCACTCTTTGGCGCGCACCACCGATCCGCCCAGCAGTAGGGCAAGGCAGAGTACGAGAGGTCGGGGTGCCATCCACCCACTATAGAGGTTTGCGTCTCCGCGAGCTGGCTTTGACCCGACGTGTCGAGTGCCGAATTGGGTCCTAGCGCGAGTCGGGCTTTTTCTTGTTCGGTGCGACCGAGCGAAGTGCGCTGGCCACCTTGCGTGCGCTGATCTTGCCCTCGATCTTCTTTTTGACCTTGCCGGACACGTTGAGCGCGATGATCGCGGGGCCTTTTTTGGCCTTGTACGTTGCGGCGTGGTCGGCGAACGGCAGCTTCACGGCCTGGAGCTGTGTGCCGTAGTGGCGCACGAGCGGGTCCATGAACGCCGCGTTTTGCAGGTGGCGCGAGTGGTCGTCGTCGGTGTAGAGATAGACGAACACGCCGCCCTTTTTTTGGCCTTCGATGTTGGCGAGAGCGTCTTTGACAGACGGCTGCCAATCGAAGTTTTTGTCGTCTCCGGCGACGAAGCGGTTCTCCATCGCGCCCATCCACCAGAGCATGTAGGGCGTCAGCGTGTCGGGCCACTTGTGGCCGAGGTTGGGCTGTGTGCGGCACTGGACGGACTTGACTTTGTCGAGGAGTGCGGGAACCGTGCCGCGCGCCGCGCCGATGTTGCCGTCCTGTTCGCCCGCGAGCGCGAGGGCGCCCAATCGTTTCTTGGCCCACTTCGGCGGGCTTCCGCCGCGAAATCCGGCCGCGATCCACGTGGCGCTGACGGGCATAAGGTCTTTGTCGAACGCAAGCGTTTGTACGTTCCAGCCGCCGTTGGAAAAGCCCGCCACGTGGATGCGCTCGGGGTCGATGGGCAACTCTTTTTGGAGACGCTGCGCGATCTTTTTGGCTTTGACGAGATCGGGCGGCGTCCAGCCGCGACCCGCCGCCGACGGCGCGCAAACCACGTACCCGTGCGCCGGCCATTCGCGCAGGACATGGACGAGGTTGGGGCCGCTATCGCCCATGCCGTGCAGCAAGATGACGAGCGACACGGGTTTGTCTTTCGACATCGACTCCGGCAGCAAGAGCGCGGTCTTGCTGCCTTCGAGTGTGTGGACCGACTGGCCCGCCGGATACGGCCAATCGTCCGCACGCGCCGACGACGTTCCGAGCAGCATGGCGAACACGAAAGCGAGCAAGCTCCATCGCATTCGCTGCACTATACGTTCGATGGGGAGGCGTCGGGCGGAAACCCACCTGCCTCGCCGCGCTACGCGCTCGGCGGCTCCGCGAGGGCAAGCGTGTACCAGCTGCGCTGCGGCTGAAACCGTTCGCCTTCGAGCATGGCGCGTTTGGGTTCGTCATGCCTTGCGCCAATCACGGTCAACTCGCCACCGACATGGCGCAAAAGTTCGCGCCCCGTCGTGTCCCAGTGGCTCGGTCCGCTAACGACGAAATCGTCGATCCGGCGCTCGCCGCTCCGCAGCATTTCCGCCACGATGAACCCGTCGGGTGCCACAAGAACGACGGCATGGTCGCTTTCGATCAGGTGAGCGAGGTAGGGCCGGTGGCGCTCTTCCGCATCGGGCGCGGGGTTCCAAAAGACCGGGAGGATCGGCGCGTAGGCGGCGCGGCGTTGTGCGCCCCATGCCACGAGTTGGTCGAGATCACTTTCCTGCGCCGTCCGGACTTCGCCTGAGCCCGGCTCGCCCGGCGTTCCGACCCACCAGTCGGAACACACGGCAAAGCCGGCGCCGAGCAGAATCGATTCGTCCCCGCCCGGCGCGACCACCTGCGTGGCGCTGTTTTCTCGCGCATGGGCGACCGCATCTTCGACATCGCGCGCCGAGTCAAATGCCTCTAGAAACAAGGTGGGCCCGGGCTCATAAACAGGCGGCGACGGGACAAACGAACCGCTCCACATCACCGGCCATTAGATCGAACGCCAAAAAGACGCAGAACCGAAAAATCGAAAAACCCAATACAACTCCCGACTTCCCCTATGCGGTACCGGGTTGGATTTTGGCGCGCATAAGTGGCTTGAAAACAAGTGGTTACGACGACGAAGTGCGGCATTGGTGCCGCATCGCAGCCCGAAAACGTTAAATGGTGCGGCTCCAATGCCGCACCTGGGTGACGTAAGATGTTGATATAAAACGACTTACCGAGAAAAAATTCCAACCTGGTACCGCATTGGGGGTTCGTTGGCATCCTTTGTTTTTTGGCGGGCTTTTTGTGCGGTTTTGCTCGGGAGGTCGTATGGGTTACGTGGTGATGGAAACACGGATGACGTAAAGTGTTTTGTGGCCTTTGGTTAAGTGTTCTGTTTTGTCCGGCGCATCGGTTGCTAGGCTTGGGGCATGGCGACCATTCTGACCGGCGCGCAGCGGCGCTTTTTCCAGCTCGTGCTGTGGCTCGCCGTGTTCATGCTGGCGAATTCCCTCTACCTGTTCACCAGCCACGGCGAAGCGAGCGGGGCGTCGCTAGCGATTTTTTATCAGGTGATGCTGCTGGCCCACCTGGTCGGCGGGTCGGTGTTGCTCTTGCTGACCGCGATTTTTGTGGCGTGGCACCTGCGCCGCGTGCGCAAACTCATGCGGTTTAGCGCCGTGTTTAGCGGAAGCGGATTGACGGTCGCCGCCGTCGCGCTCTTCGGAACCGGCGTGTTCATCATCTCGCAGGCCAACTCGCGCGAACATCGGTGGGTGTTTCACGCGCACCAAGCGCTTGCCGTGCTCGGTCCGATTTTTTACGGCGTTCACCGATGGGTGAGTCACTTTCCTCCCGCGCGCCGCATGCAGGTGCGATGCGGCGTCGTGTTTGGGATCTTCGTCGTGGCGATGTGGTCCAGCCACCTCTCGACGCGAAGCGAGACCGCGCCGCTCGCCGCCGCGGCGGAGCCAAAGTTCGATCCGTTCATCCCGTTCGTGCCGCGCCATTACCCGGACAAGAGCTCACCGTTTTTTCCGGCAAGCACCACGACGACTTCAGGAAAATTTCTGGCGTCGCGCATCGTGACGCGCGACGAACTCGGTAATCAAGAGCGCATCAACGAGGACATCAAGCGTCTCGGATTCGCCGCGAACGTGCGCATCGGCGCCGATACGTGTGTCCGCTGCCACGCCGACATCGTGGCGCAATGGGAGACGTCGGCGCACCGGTTTTCGAGCTTTAACAACATCGCGTACCGAGCTGCCGTCGAGAACATGCGCCGCAAGGTCGGATTCGAAAAATCGCAGTGGTGCGCGGGCTGCCACGACCCCGCGGTGATGCTGGCCGGCAATATGACCAAGGAGATCGTACCGACGACGCCCGAGAGCCAAGCCGGACTGACGTGTCTGGCATGCCACGCGATCGACAAGATCCACGGCGTGGAAGGCAACGGCAACTACAACATCGCCGACGAGTCGCCCTCGCCGTACCTGTTCGACGATCACAGCGACGGATGGCGTCGCTTCCTGTCCGACCAAGTGCTGAAGTCAAAACCGGCGGCGCACAAGAAGATGTTCCTGAAGCCGTTTTTTCGCGAGTCGGAGTACTGCCTAACGTGCCACAAGGTCTCGCTCGACGTGCCGGTCAACAACTACCGGTACATCCGCGGGCAGGACGAGTACGACAACTGGCACGACAGCGGTGTTTCGCACAACGCCGCCCGCACGTTCTATCTTCCGGACCAATCGAAAAGTTGCCAGGACTGCCACATGCCGCCCGAGGAGGCAACGCGCGGCGACCTAGCGGCCCGCGACGGCAAGGTGAAGTCGCACCGTTTCCTCGCCGTGAACACAGCGCTCCCGTTCTGGCGCGGCGACTTCGACACGATTGCGCGTATCGAGAAAGCGCTCGAAGGCGCACTCCGCGTGGACATCTTCGCGTTGAAGTATGCCGACGGAACGATGGTTCGCGCGCTGGACGTCGCACGCCCACACGTGGCGATCGGCGAAGAGACGATCTTCGAGATCGTCGTTCGCAACCAAGGAGTTGGCCACACGTTCCCCGGCGGAACAACGGACTCGAACGAAGCATGGCTCGAAGTGACGGTCACCGATGCGAACGGCAACACCGTGTATCGCAGCGGCGGCATCGACGAAGACGGCTTTGTCGACAAACGCGCGCACTTTTACCGCACAGTGATGGTGCGTCACGACGGGACGGAAGCGACGGATCGCGATCCGCAAGAGTTCCACGTGCCCGCCTTTAGCCGCGTGATCGGTCCCGGGTCCGCGGACGTGGCGCGGTACGCGATCACGGTGCCGAAGGACGCGGGCGCGCTCCGCGTTCGCGCGCGACTGTTGTGGCGCAAGTTCAATCGTACGTACACAAACTTCGTGTTTCGCCAACCCGGCATCCAAGTCCCCGATCTTCCGCACTTAAAAACGGACGGCCCTGTGGCCGCACTTCCGGTCACCACTCTTGCGAAGGACGAGATCGTGCTTGGTGTCGCGCGGACGCGCGGTGTCGCTACGCCCGTCGACAGCGACGAACACTGGATGCGGTTCAACGACCACGGCATCGCGAGCCTCTTGCAGGGGGCGTTCGATGTCGCGGAGGAGTCGTTTAAAGAAGTCGCGCGACTGGCTCCGAAGCGGCCCGATGGTTTTCGCAACCAAGCTCGTCGTTGGATTCGCAGTGGCACGCCGGCGCGGGCGCGTGACTTCCTCCTCGCGGTCGACAAGGTTGCGCCGACGGACCCGCAGCGGCCGTATTTTTGGGGTCGCTACTTCGAGCGCATGGAAGAGTACGAACGCGCCGAGAAGGCGTATCAAGCCTCGCTCGAGGTCTTTCCCAATGATCGCGACGCGTGGCGGCGCCTGGGCGAAGTCCGATTCAAACTCCAACGCTACGAGGACTCGCTCGTCGCGTTCTTGCGCGTCCTAAAAATCGACCCCGAAGATTTGCAGTCCCATAAGCGTCGGCTCGACATCTACCGCCAACTCGGTAAGGAGTTTGAAGCGGGAGAGGCCGAGAAGGCATTCTTACACTTCAAGCGCGACGACGTCGCCGAAGAAGTGGCCCGCGCTTTCTTGCAGAGCCGCGAGGACATCAACCATGAAGCTCAGCGCCGTCACATTCATCGTTAGTCTGCTGGCCGCCGTCGGCGGATGCGCGAAAGAGGAGCCCCAAAAAAAGCTCAGCTCCAAGCGCGTGTTCGATCCCGGTTCGTTCGAGACGACCGCCGTGGACCCCGGGGTGACGTTCGAGGACATGTCCCGACGCTGCGGGGTCGACTTCCAGCATGTAAGTGGCGCCATCGGAAAGAAGTTTTTGCCCGAAACGATGGGGTCGGGAGTCGCGCTGTTTGATTTTGACGGCGACGGAGACTTGGACATGTTGTTCGCGCAATCGCGAACGTGGCACGACGACTCAAACCCGACGCCGCGCCTTTACCGAAACGAGGGTGAGTGGCGCTTCGTCGATGTGACGAAGGGGTCGGGCCTCGACATTTCGATGTACGGGATGGGCTGCACGGTCGCCGACTACGACGCGGATGGCGACCAAGATGTGTACTTCACCTGCCTGGGGACCAACCATCTTTTTCGCAACGAAGGCGGCGGGAAGTTTGCGCGCGTTGACAACGGTCCGTCTGGCGGCACGTGGACCGAAGTCGTCGCGGGTAAGACCGTTACCCACTCCTCGTGGTCGACGGGGGCGGCTTGGTTCGACGCCGATCAAGATGGCGACCTCGACCTGATCGTGGCTTCGTATGTGCGATGGACCGCGGCGCGCGATGTGTACGCGGAACTTGTGCCCGGCGTAAAGTCGTACCCGCGGCCCGCGTTGTACGAAGGCGACGCGCCCCGTCTCTACCTGCAAGAGCCCGACGGATCGTTTCGTGATGCGACGAGCGAGTCTGGGTTTGCTGCGACGAAGGTGGGGGGGAAGTCGATGGCCGTCTGCCTCGACGACTTCAACGGCGATGGCAAGCTCGACGTGTTCGTCGCGAACGACACGGTGCAGAACTTCTTGTTTGTCAACCGTGGCGGCGGCAAGTTTGAGGATGTCGCCGTCGAAGCGGCCGTCGCGTATGACGACAACGGTGTCGCGCGCGCGGGCATGGGCAGTGATTCGATGGACTACCGCAACACCGGGCGCCCGTCGCTCGCGATCGGCAACTTCTCGGAGGAGCCGGTGTCGCTTTACACGGTGTCGCGTGCGAGTGCGACCGGCGTGTTGTTCAAAGACGACGCGGCGAGCGCGCGCATCGGAACGCCGACGCTGCTGCCGCTGACGTTCGGCCTGTTGATGGCGGATGTCGATCTCGACGGTTGGAGCGATCTCGTTTTGGCGAACGGACACATTGAGCCGTCGGTCACCCAACTCAAGCGCGAAGTGCAGTATCGCCAGTCGCCGCAGTTGTTCCGCAATCTCAAAGGCCGGCGTTTCGCCGATGTGTCCGTGGACGCGGGCGCGCCGTTCGCGCGGCGTATCGTTGGGCGTGGGCTGGCGAGTGGCGACCTCGACGGCGACGGCGACTTGGACCTTGTGTTTACGTCAAATGGCGGGCGTCCTCTCATCTTGCGCAACGCAAAACAGGGCGGACGCATGCTTCGCATCGCGTTCGACGACAGCGGCAAGAATCGGAACGCGATCGGGGCGATCGTGCGCGTGACGGCGGACGGCGTGACGCAGCGGCGTGTCGTGCGGACGGGCGGCTCGTACTTGAGTCACAGCGAGTTGACTCTGACGTTTGGACTTGGCCGGGCGACGAAGGCGCGCGTTGCCGTGCGTTGGCCCGACGGAGTGACCACAGACGCGGGAGAGCTTGCGGCGCGTCCGAGTGTTCACGTAGTCCAGCGATGAGTAGTCGGTGGCGGCGCTACTTGCTGCTCGCGTGGATCGTCGCGGCGACGCTCGCGGGGTTGGTTGCGGTTGCGCGCGCCGGTGCGCAAGATGTCGCGCGCGAGCGTGCGCGTCGCTGGCGCGACCTATTGCAGGAGCAGTTCACGGCGTTCTCCGAACACGCGGTGCATCTCGCGGCCTTGGAAGGACGCGCCGGCGCCCCAAACGAAGTGGGTTCGCTCTCGGGCGAAATTTCGCGGCACATGACGCGCTTCGCGGGGATCGCGCGTGTGCGTGTGTTTACGGCAAGAGGTGCACCCGTACTGCATGTCGAGCGGCTCGGCGACATGGTCGCCACGATGCCGCCCGCGCGCATGAAGCCGGGTGCTTCGATCGTTCCGCCGTTTCCCGCGGGTCAAGTGATGTTGCGCGGCATGGAGCGCGACGACGATCGCTTGGACCGTCGGCCGGATCGCCGTCGCGTCGTCCGTTACCTTGCGTGGCGGATCGACGGCGCTTACATCGAACTGACGGTCTACGCGGAGCCTTTTCTGGCGCCGCTGCGTGCGCAGGGCGCGCGCTTGTTCGGTGCCGCCACAAAGAGTGTTGACGGACACGCACTCGCGCACGATGAGCGGTTTGCGATCGGCGTTCCTGTCGATGCGCGCCCGCATGCGACCGTGTTGGCGCTCGGCGGGGCCGTTCTGCTGCTCGCGTTCGGGTTGATTTTGATCTCGGAGCGTCAGTTGCGCGGGCAAGAGCGGGAGCGACTCGCGCGCCAACTCGCCCAGATGGACAAGCTGCAGTCCCTGGGCCTGCTTGCCGCTGGCGTCGCCCATGAGATCAACAACCCGCTGGAGGGCATTGCGAATTGGTTGCGGCTCGGCAACGTCGAGAAGGCCCAGGAGGGCTTTGATCGTATTCGTGCCATCGTTCAGGACTTGCTGCGTTTTTCGCGGCCTGACGAACCCGGTGGGGCGGCCGACGTTGAGGCGTCCTGCCAGCGGGCGTTGGAGCTGGCCGGGTATGCGGAATCGTTCCGCGGAACGCGTGTTCATATTGACGTTCAAGTTGGCCTGCGCGTTTGCACATCCGCGCTTACGCTAGAGCAGGTGGTGTTGAACTTGTTGTTGAACGCGGGGGCTGTGAGTCCGACGATTGGTGTGAGTGCGCGTGCTGTGGGGACGCGCGCACACATTGACGTCGTCGATGACGGTCCGGGCATCGCGTCCGACGACCTGGATCGGGTTTTCGATCCATTTTTTTCAAAAAGCGACGGCACCGGGCTCGGTTTAAGCGTTTCATATGGATTGGTGGGGGCATCAGGCGGTGACTTGCGCGTGCGCAACGAGCCAGGTAGAGGGGCGCGATTCACGGTGGAGTTGCCGCTCGCATGATTCGTGTGCTTGTTGTCGAAGACGAACCGTATGTCGCGGAGAGCCTCGTTGCGCTGTTCGAGGCGGCGGGGATGCAGGCCGATGCCTGTGCGACGGCCGAAGACGCGCTGGAAGCCGCGCCAGCCGATGTCGTACTCGCGGATCTTAAGTTGCCGGGCATGTCGGGCATCGCGCTGCTGGACCGGCTGCGTGAGCGTGACGCGAGCCTTCCGGTTGTCCTACTGACCGGCCACGGAACGATCGGCGACGCGGTGGCTGCGATGCGCAAAGGCGCTGTCGATTTTCTGACCAAGCCGGTGGATCCGGACGTCATTGTGGAGCGCATTCGTAAAGCGGCGGAGCGCGCTCGCATCGAGCGTGAGCGCGATCGTTTGCGGTCCGTAGATTTCGTCGCGGAGTCGCGCAACATGCGTGATGTGCTTGCGGCGCTTGAGAACGTCGCTGGCGAGGGCGGGGCCGTCTTGTTGCAAGGGGAGTCCGGGACCGGCAAAGAGCTTGCTGCGGCTTACCTTCACGAGCAGAGCCCGCGCCGACGCGGCCCGCTCGTGCGCGTCAACTGCGCCGCCATCCCCGCCGGCTTGTTCGAGGCCGAGCTGTTTGGACACACGCGTGGTGCATTCACCGGCGCGACACGTGACCGCGGTGGGTGGTTTGTTGAGGCGGAAGCGGGCACGCTCTTTCTCGACGAGGTCGGATCGTTACCTCTCGATGGACAAGCGAAATTGTTGCGCGCGCTCGAGAGCGGCGAAGTGCGCGCGCTCGGCGCGACCGCCGTGCGCAAAGTCGATGTCCGTGTTGTCGCAGCCACGAACGAAGACTTGAAAGCGCGCGTTGAAGACGGATCGTTTCGGCGCGACCTGTACTACCGCTTGGCCGTGTTTCCGGTTTTGATCCCGCCGTTGCGCGACCGCGAAGAGGATCTCGACGCGCTCGCGACCCGTTTTGCTGCGCCGTCGGTTCTTGCTCCGGCTGCGGCGCGCGCGCTGCATCGCCATCGATGGCCCGGCAATGTGCGCGAGCTTCGCAACGTCATCGAACGCGCGCGCATCGTTTCGCGCGGCGCTCGCATCGAACCCTCCGACATCGAGCTTCCCGAAGCGAAGTCGGAAGACCTTGATCTACGTCGTCGCACGCAAGCGTTTGAGCGCCAACTGTTCCGAGAAGCGCTCCGTCGCTCCGACGGAAAAAAAAGAGCCGCCGCCGAACTCCTCGGAATCGACCCCTCAAACTGGGCCTACCACGCAAAAAGACTAAAACTCCAATAACAACACCCCTCCCCAACCCGGTACCGCATTGGGGGGGAGTTGCGGTTGCT
>JAJFFF010000055.1 GCA_021776785.1 Planctomycetota bacterium
TGACGATCGGTGTTTTCTGGTTCAACATCTGACGATGTTGAGACTTTGACGTTCGTTCGGTTTGGCATGCCTTTGGTGATCGTCCTCGCCGCTGGCGACGGATGCGCGTGTGGTTCTATTCTGGTTCAACATCTGACGATGCGGGTTTCTTGGTTCAACATCTGACGATCTGTGTTTTCTGGTTCAACATCTGACCATGTTGAGACTCTGATGTTCGTTCGGTTTGGCATGCCTTTGGTGATCGTCCTCGCCGCTGGCGCCGAGGTTGACGTGCGCCTCGTTGTTTGACGGCTTGAGGTCGTCTTCGGCTCGGGCTTGGCTGGCTTACTTGGACTTGCTCTTGATCTTTATTGTCTTTGTTAGGCGCTTGAACTCGGCTACGTCTCTCTCGCGGTTTTTTGGTGTGGTTCTTCCCTGCGCCACCAGATAGCCGCCGTCTTTTTCGAAAAGCATCGCCTGGTACACGACCACCGCTTGCTGGTTTTCCTTGCGCTTTCCGACGGCTACGCACTCCAGGCCGTCTCGTGCGTGGACCTTGATTGCTGTGATCTTGCCGAGTTTGAGCTCGTTCACTCCCGCCGACCGATGCAAACGTTTCTCGAACACCGATCGCCTCGCGTCCGGCGCGACGGCTCCGCCCACGCTCGGCGCGACGATGAACACCGGCTCGCCCGGCGTGCGCGGCTTCTTCGTGAAGTCGCGCGGCGATACCGACAGCGTGTTCGCAAAGACGTGGCGATGCGGAAGCAACTTGGAAACGCCAAGAACAAACTTCAAAGCCGCTTCCGGATCGACGACGACGGAACCGTCATAGCGTGCGCTCAGCACGGCGACGCGCATGGGCTTTGTGAGCGCGTCTTGATCGACGACTCGGTACGTCGCCGCAACCATGACGGTGCGGCCGGCATCGCCGAACACAAACATCCACTTGCGAAACTCGATACCGGACTGCGTCTGCGCGACGTGCAGGAGGAGGCCGTTTGACCGCGCGCCTTCCGGATCGACCGTCCGGCTCAACACGTCTACGCCGCGCTGCGCGAGATTTACGTCCGTTAGCCCTTTCGTCATCGACTGCACGTCGACCTTGAGCACGGTGACCACCACCGAGGCGGTGCGCCCAGTGTCCTGAAATCCGGCGAACCGCTGGGCGACCGTAAACCCTTTGGGACGTTGCATCCAGACGTTCGTACCCCTGACGTGCTCCTCTTTGGCCTCGCTTTTCTCAGCGAGCACCGGGACGACAAAACCGCAACAAGCTAGAAATACAACGAGTAAGCGCACGGACGAATCGTACGCCGCGGAGGCCGCCGCGCTACCCGAAAAACGTGCGGTGCAGCGCTCGGACGGCGCGCTTGACGAGCTTCTCTTCCACCAGGAACGAGATGTTGATCTTTGTTCCTCCGTGCGAGATCAGGCGGACCGGCGTGCGCGACTTTTTCAGTGTTTCGAACACTTCGGCTGCTACGCCGACGCGGTCGCGGATGCCTTCGCCCACGATGCTCACCTGCGCCATCTCCGCTTCGACGGTGACCTCACTGAACTGACCCAATTCGGCTTTGACCGCGTCGAGCTTGGCGTCGCTGTCCACCGTGACCGACACCGTGACCTCACTCGTCGCCACGAGATCGACCGATAAGTCGTAGCGCGCAAAGATCTCAAAGATGCGCGCCATAAATCCCGGCTGCATCAGCATGCGCTTGGACTCGACCGTGATCAATGTCGTCCCGCGCTTATACGCGATCGACTTGACCGATCGCCGGCTCGGCGGCACCGTCCCCAAAATCACCGTGCCTAAATGTTTTGGACTTCCGGTATTGAGCACGCGCACCGGAATTTTCGCTTCGATCGCGGGCAGCATCGTCGCCGGATGAATCACGCGCGCGCCGTAGTACGCGAGCTCGGATGCTTCCGCGATCGACAACGCCGGAATCGATTGAGCACCGGGAACGATGCGCGGGTCCGCCGTCATCACGCCATCCACGTCGGTCCAGATCTGCACTTCGTCCGCTTGGATCGCCGCGCCCAAAAGCGTCGCCGTGAAGTCGCTCCCCGATCGCCCCAGCGTCGTGACGTTGCCCTCGGCATCCTGAGCAATGAACCCCGTCACGACCGGAACGAACCTCCGCATTTTCTTGAGCGCGCGCCCGACGTCGCGCAACGATGCCACGTTGGGCGTGGCCGCTTGAAACGTCGAGTCCGTGCGCAAGCCGAGGTCGTACGCATCCACGGCTTCAGCCGGAAGGCCGCGCTGAGACAGGTACGCAGCGATGCCTCGCACCGCCATCCGTTCGCCGAACGACGCCACCAAGTCCAACGAACGCGGCGTCAGCTCGCGAACCAACGAAAGCCCGCGCAACAGGTCACCCAATTCGGCCAGCAGCGGCGCCACCACGTCGAACTCGACCTCAAGATCGGCGAGCAGATCCTTGTGCCGCCGGCGCAGATTGCGCAACGAGTACTTGCCGCGCGACGCGTTCTTGGCCTGGCGCAGCAGCTCGTCGGTGACGCCGGCATGGGCCGACGTGACGACGACCGGATATGGCTTGCCCTGGCCGGACACGATCGCGTGTACGCGGTCCAAATTGGCCGCGCTGCCGACGGACGTGCCTCCAAACTTCAGTACGCGCATGGTTCTTGCTGCTTAGGAAAACGAATCGGCGCGGTTTTCGGCCGAAATCGATTGTTGCGGGATTCTACACGCAGGCCCGCCATCGGCGCCTATCTGGCGGTCAGGGTTTCGCCGGGCTGCTAGTCTAAAGAGAACGTGAAGCACGACGATTTGATCTACGACTGGAACGTTCAGGGTACGCATCCGGCAAAGCCGACCCAGACGATCGAACTCAACGACGAAACGCTGCGCGACGGCCTGCAGTCGCCCTCGGCCGACACGCCGACGCTGGACGAGATGGTCCAGCACATGCACAACTGCGCAGCCGTCGGCATCCATGCTCTCAACATCGGTTTGCCGGGCGCCGGACCGCACGTCGAGGCCCAAGTCGAGCATCTCGCGCGCGAAATTCGCGACTCCAAACTTCCGCTGTCGGCCAACTGCGCCGCACGGACGATACGGCAAGACATTGAACCGATCGCGCGCGTCTCGCAAAAAATCGGTATCCCGATCGAGGCCGCCACGTTTATCGGGTCGAGCACGATTCGCATGGAGGTGGAGGGCTGGAACCTCGACTTCTTGCTCAAGTGCGTGACGGACGCCATCACGTTCGCCAAGAGCGAAGGCCTGCCCTCGATGTTTGTCACGGAGGACACCGTCCGCGCGTCCCCCGAGATTGTGCGCGCGCTTTACGGTGCAGCACTCGACTTGGGTGCGGAGCGACTCGTAGTCTGCGACACGACCGGACACATCACGCCGTGGGGTGTGAAAAACCTCCTCGGTTGCATTTTCGAACTCATCGAAGAGAAAGGCCGCACCGGTGACGTCCAAGTCGATTGGCACGGCCACATGGACCGCGGCCTCGGCGTCGCCAACAACATCGCCGCGATCGAAGCGGGCGCCAATCGTCTGCATGGCACCGCACTCGGCATTGGCGAACGTGCGGGCAACGCGCCCCTTGACCTCACGATGGTTAACCTAAAGCTCATGGGCTGGATCGAAAACGACCTCACGAAGCTCGGTCGCTACGTGAAGTACGGCGCAAAAATATGCGGGTTTCCGATCGCGTCCACGTACCCGGTGTTTGGTTCCGACGCGTTCGAAACCGGCACGGGCGTACACGCCGCCGCCGTCATCAAAGCACTGCGCAGAAACGACACCTGGCTGGCCAACCGCGTGTATAGCGGTGTACCGGCTGACGAGTTCGGCCTCGCGCAAAGAATCCTTGTCGGCCCGATGTCCGGCAAGAGCAACGTCGTCTTTTGGCTCGAAGCGCACGGGTTCGACGTCGAAGAGTCGATGGTGGATGCGATTTTTAGCAAAGCCAAAGACAGCAAGCGCAACCTAACGGACGAAGAGATCGACGCGTTGGTCCGCCAGCGTCTCAGCTAGGAAAACACCATGAAGATCGCACCGATCATCCTCGCCTTGGTCGCCGGAGCAGCGATCGGCTGGTTCGGCCGCGGCATGCAGGAACAATCGAAGCCCACCGAACGCGCGCCGCGGCGGGATCGAAACGACGAGGAACGGCCGGTCGGCATGATCGAGCCCGACAAGACACCAGGTCACTCGGTCGTGGATCAAGATAAGAACGGCGCGGACTCAGACAACGCCGGCGCCGACAACCAAGACACGACGGCGACGACGGCAGGCGACGAAGACAAGCCCACGGAGACCGCGGCGGCCAAGATCGACCTCGAAAACGATCCGATCGCGAAGTTCATCAACACGCAGCGGCATCAGTGGAAGGGCTTCGCGTCGATGCAGGCGAAGGAAAAAGTCAAAGGGCTGCTGGCGGGGCTCGGGTTTGACGCCGAGACGGTCGCGCAGATCGAGGCAGCGATCGTTGCCGACGTCAATCGGCAGATGGATGTCGCCGTCGACATGATGATCGGCACCGCGGACCTCGACCCCAACGCGTTTGCGTCGTTCATGGGCATGCCGTCCGATCTCAGCACCGAGCTCGAAGGGAAGCTGGGCACGTATCTCGACGACGCGCAGGTGCACTCTGTGCGCGAACGGGTCAAGGGGAGCTACCAAAAACAACTCGGCGCGATGGCCGACATGCAGATCGGCATGATGGGACTTTCTGATCTCACCGACGACCAGCGCGGTCGCCTCAAAGAGATCTACACGAGCCGCGACATGATGGCGGATCAGTTCACGCAGTTCGCCTCCCTCACGCGCGATCGGACGCGCCTCACAGAGGCGCTCAAGGACGACACGAGCATCGACGCCGCGATGCGAAAAAACTTCGAGCCGATTCGGCGGCAGGTCCAAGACGTCTTAACGCCCGAGCAATACAAAAGCTACGAGTCGTTCGAAGACAACATGGTCATGACTGCGCGGCAGCAGCTCAAGATGATGCAGGGTCTGTTGCTGCCCGACGAGAAGTCAGAAAAGTAAACGACGCGCGCGCGGCGGCCACCGCGTTGTGGCTGTGCCGCGACAATTCGACGGTCGCCGGCACTTCGTGCGGCAGCGCATCGAGGCTGGCGAGCACCGGCTCGAACGCGATCTCACCTTCGCCAAACATCAAGTGATCGTGAACGCCGCGCTTGTGATCGTCTAGATGCACGTTGACTAAGTCCGTCGCGTACTTGGTGATGATGTCGTGCGGGGCCACGGCCTCGAACGCGTAGGCGTGACCGACATCGAGCGTTAGGCGAAGGCGTGGATGTGGCAAGCGACGCTTGAGCTCGTCGTATTGCTCCATCGTCGCAATAAACATCCCCGGCTCCGGCTCAAACCCGAGGTCCACGCCCGCGGCGTCGGCGTATTCGCAAACGCCTTCGAGGTTGGTAAGAAGCGGCGTCCAGTCGTCGCCGGCGCCGGACCAAAGCGACACGCAAGACGCACCGAGCTCCAGGGCGAGATCAATGCATCGCCGCAAGAAGTCGATACGCGCACCGCCCTCAAACAGCGTCGGGAAATGTTTGCGGCGCGCGTCGAGCAAGAAACGCGCACCGGTTTCGATCACCGGAACCAAACCGCGGGCGACCAAGTCGTCGGCCAGCCCGCGGTACGGTTGATGATGCACATCAACGGTCAGCCCGACTGAGCGGTAACCGGTCTCGGCGATGACATCGAGCGCGTCTGAAAGCGCGTGATGCGCGAACCCGTTGGTGTTGTAGCCTAAGACGGCGCTCACTTGACGGTGGAGAGTTCCTTTAGGCCTTTCGCCTTCTTGTCCCAGCCCTTCACGATCCGCTCTTTGGTGAGCAAGTAACGCTCACACTGGTTGTACGTCGCCTCGTTCATCTTGCCGTCGTCGAGCTGGTCGGTCGGCCAGTACGCGATCTCGGCCCAGATGTCTTTCATCTTGTTGTAGTGGAGGCGCGCTTCTTCGATCTTTTTTGTCAGGGCGGCGCGGTTGTTGCGTACCAACTTCGCCTCCTCAAACTTCGCGTTGAACTTCTTGCCTTCAGCCTCGAGCGCGGGCCACTTGGCATCGAGCATCGTCTTCAACACGGGCGGGACGCCCGTCGGCGCGTTGGTCTTCTTGGGAGTCGTGTTCGTCTTCACCGGCGTCGAATGGTTGGTTTCAGGAGCCGGCACCGTCTTCTTCTTCTCGCACGCCGCGAAAAGAACCAGAGCCGGGAGGAGGAAGCGGAGCGTGGACATGTGGCCCGAAATCATACCCGTCGGAGCCGCGCCATGAAGCCCCCATCTCCTTGATGATCGTCGGGGTAGCACGTTTGTTTGTCCTCTAAGGCGAACGTATCGCTGTCTTGGAGAAAACTCGCCAAAACACCGTCATTTTCGTCGGGCTCGATGCTGCACGTCGAATAAACCAAGGTCCCGCCTTGCTTCACGAATCCCGCAGCGCGCCGGAGAATCGAGAGCTGACGCTCCACGATGCCCGGAAGATGCCGCTCCTTCACCCGCCAGCGCGCTTCGGGACGCCGCGCCAAAACTCCGGTGTTGGAGCAGGGAACATCCGCCAAAACCGCGTCGTACTCGCCCTCCGGCTCCGCACAGACAATCGTGTCGAGTTGCAGCCGCGCCGCGTTCTCCGCGACTTTTTCAAGCCGCTCCGGATCTTTGTCCCACGCCGTGACGTGAGCCCCGAGCTGCGCTAGGTGCGTGGCTTTTCCGCCGGGGGCGGCGCAAAGATCGAGCACGCGCGCGCCGGGGATCGGATTGAGAAACGGCGCCACCAACGACGCGACCGAGTCCTGGGCTGCGATCCAGGGCCCGCACGCTTCCAGCACGTCGCTCATGCGGGAACTGGGCGCGAGAGAAATCATGCGATCGAATGTGAACTCGACGCCAGCGGCGGTCAACGCCGCCTGCACGTCATCCTCACGTCCCGGGGCTGGCCGCAGCAAAATGACAGGGGGCTGCGCTTGCGCCTCCAGGCATCGCCACGCGCGGTCCATGCCGAGTTCATTGAGCCGCCGACGCGCCATCCACTCCGCGGTGGAGAGGCGAGCGGCCAAGTACGCGGTGGGCTCGCGCACGGGGTCGGGCCAGATCACTTTCTTGAAGCGCCACGCCACGTGGTCACGCGTAAGCGTGTGGCGATCGATCACCGGCGGTGCGTCCGGAGCGATCTCAGACCGGGCCGCTTGGCGGGTCACCGTCCGCAACACAGCGTTCACCATGCCGATGTCGCGCATGCGCCGGGCCGCCTTCACGGTATCCACGGCGGCGTTCACGACGGCATACACCGGGGCGCCGTCCATAAACAAAAGCTCGTACAGGCCCGCACGCAGCGCGGCCCGCGTGTCCGGCTTCAGCAGATGCAGGCGCCGCGAACAATAGGCCGCCAAGATCGCATCCAACGTGGCGCGGCGACGCAAGACACCGAGCACAATGGTCGTTTCGGCCGGCTCGCGCGGACCCGTCCAAACATCGCGGGCGGTGCTGCGACGGCGCTCGACCTCAATCAAGGTCGTGATGGCGGAACGACGAGCATCCATGGTCGCAGAGCATACGCGGACGACCCGCGACCGCTTCGAAATCGGATCTGCCCGGGTTACAACTCGTGTTGTGCGCCATATCGGAATCCTGACTGGGGGCGGCGACGCCCCGGGTCTCAACGCGGTCATTCGTGCCGTTGTTCTCGCCGCCCACAAAGAGTTCGGGATCGCCGTGACCGGCATTCGCGACGGGTTTGGCGGTTTCGCCGAGGGCGACGACGGGTTGGTCGCACTCGACCACACGTCGGTCCGCGGGCTACTGTGGCGCGGAGGCTCGATCCTTGGGTGCAACAACCGGTACCAGGGGACCACCGAGTTTTTCGTCGAACGCATTGGCGCCATCGGCCTCGAGGGACTCATCGTAGCGGGCGGGGACGGCTCGCTCACCATGGCGAAGCATCTGAGCGACACGGGCGTGCCCGTCGTCGGCGTCCCCAAAACGATCGACAACGACGTCATGGGGACCGACCAAACGTTTGGCTTCGACACCGCGGTCGAGACGGTGTCGGAAGCGTGCAGCCGTCTCATCTTTACAGCCGAAGCGCACCATCGCGTGATGATCGCCGAGGTCATGGGCCGCCACGCCGGACACATTGCGCTGCACGGCGCGATGGCGGCGGGCGCCGACATCGCGTTGATTCCGGAGATTCCGTTCACCATCGACGGCATCGTGCGCGCCATCACTCGCCGCTCTGAAAAAGGACGCACGTACACCTTGATCGTCGTGGCGGAAGGCGCCAAGCCCGCGGGCGGCCAAGTCGTCGTCGATGAACTCCGCACGCGGCAAAGCGGGCGCCAAGTGCACGGCGGCATTGCCGCGCTGCTGGCCGAGGAGCTGCGCGGTCATGTGCGCCACGAAGTCCGGTCCATGTCGCTGTCCCACCTGCAGCGCGGGGGCATGCCGTCCACGTTCGACCGTGTGCTTGGAACGCGGATGGGTGTGGCGGCCGTTCGTGCTTTGGCGCAGGGCGAACACGGGACGTTTACCGCCTATCGCCAGTCGAAGGTCTTGCTGGCGCCGCTCAGCGACGCCGCCGGCAAGACACGCATGGTCAACGCGGGTGGACGGTTCGTCTCCTCCGCGCGCGCCGTCGGCATCTCGTTCGGCGACGACTAGGCTCTGCCTGACGTTGACACTCTCGTGCGCCGGCGTTACGGCTTGCGCTTGGTGACGGCGTAAGCGTGATCGCGCTTGCGGAGCACGCGGACGGACTTGATCTCGTCGCCGTACTCAAGGCGCCCCAACACGTCGCGGCCTTCGACAACGATGCCGACGCAGGTCGCCGCGCCGTCAAAAATCGGCGCGTTCGCCAAGTGGATCATGAACGTTCCGCCCTCGGAGAAACGCTGGTCGCGTTTGTCGACGAGGGACACGCGATAGATCCAGTGCTGACGCCGGCTGTGCTCAGGCTCCAGGATGTAGCCGGGATCGCCGTAGCCATCGTTGCTTGGATCGTCGTCGCGGCTGTTGGGATCCCCTGCCATCACGCGCCGCCCGCCCGAGCACCAATGCACGCGCGTCCCGTCGTAGTACTTCGCGGCCGCGAGCGAGATCATGCTTGCCACGGCATTGGGCGCATCGTCCTCGAACAACTCGATGACAAACGGCCCCTTCGTTGTCTCCACTTTGATCCGCGGCAAGTCGTCCGCGGTCGCGTCGGCGGCGAGCATTTTCTGCGCTAGGGCCCAGTCCTGCTTCATCCGCCGCAGCGCAATCAAGCCCGCCTTCGCTTCCGCCAGTTCCGTCAGTTCGGGATGGCTTTCGATCGTCTTGATCGCTTCCTCAAACCGACCGACGTTGCGGAGAAGCTCCACGCGAATCATGGCGCGGCGCGGCTGGTGCGCCAGCGACGGGATGACGTCAGCCATCGCGTCCAAAGACTTCAGCGCTCCATTGAAATCACCGCGCCCGATCTTCACGATGGCAAGGTTGGCGTTGAGCCCGACATAGTCCGGATAGGCCGCCATCAACGCCACGAGCTCCTTCTCCAACGCTTGCAGCGGGGCATCCTTGCGCCGGCCGTCGCGCCAACCGAGATGAGCGTGCAACAACGCTTCACGAGGGAGGTCGCCAATCTTGCGCTTGCTGGTCTCCGCGGCAATTCGCTCCAGGAGGGCAAGCGCAGGGTCTTTTTGGGGATTCGCATCGCGGGGCTCGCCCGCACCCCAGTCGACCGCCGGCCGGATCAACTCGAATCCGACGCCTGGCGTCAGGCCCCCTTCACCCGGATAGACCGCCACGGGCTTGTTCTTGGGCAGGTACCAGAGTTCGAAACTCACACGGTATGTCGTCTGGCCGCGCGCAAACTCAACGAGGTCGAGAGGGAGCGCGAGTTCGGCGTTCCACCCCTTGTCGTGAAACGAGAAGCGCAGCCGCGCCGTCGAAACCGAAAGTTGTTCGGGACCGCGGCGAAAAAATTCACGCCACGCCTCGAGCGGCGCACGCGGTGCATTGGAGGGAATGATCGCGAGCGCGTGATCCACCTTGGTCACGGGATCGACGATGTTGATACGCAGCGCCAAGGTTGCCGGATCACCCTTGACGCGCGCGCCGATGTGCATGACGCGCCCGGTTTGCGTCATCGTGATCGTCGCGTGAACGTCTTTGCCGCGCAGCAACTCCACGCTGGCGCCCTGCGCCCAGATCGCGTCGTCCAACTTCCCGTCGATGACCGGCGCTTTCGTGCGCGGAATCGAAAGGTAGCGAGGCTCGCCCGGGTTGGGCTCTTCTTTGTCCTCTTCGGCGACGGCTCCGGCCGCGCAAAAAACGCTAGCGAGTAAGGCGAGCTTCCAGGCCGGTGTATTCATGGTTTCTCTTCCGGATCACTTCAATCTTGAGCAACGTGTCGTCTTGTTCGAGCGCGTCCAGTACCGAAAGACCTTCGATGATGCGCCCGAACGGCGCCACCGCGCGCGCCTCCTTGAGAAGAGGCGTCGTGAGGATCCAAAACTGGCTTCCGTGAAACACGCCGCCGCGTTGCGGAATGGCGGTTAGGTACCCGCGCAACGGCGCTCTTCGCCCCGGGTCCGGCTTGACGCGCCACGCGGGCCCGTCATGCCGGTCCGCGCTGCCGGGCCGCGTACGCGGATCCCCGACGGCGGCGATGTTGCTCCCCATCACCAGGTGAAATCGGAGCCGGTCGTAGTACTTGACGTTCACCAACGCGAGAAAGTTGTTCACCGCGTGAGGCGCGTCGTCCTCGAAGAGTTCGACGATAAACTCGCCCTTGGCGGTGATAAATTTGACGCGCGGGTTGGGCTCGAGCTTCTTCGCGTCCTTCGCGATGGCCTCTTTCTCGGCCGTCGCGAACCGGCGCAGATTCAAGAGAAGCTTGGTTTTGTCCAAGAAGTCCGCCGCACCCTTGTTGCGCATGCAGACATCGAGGCCTAACTGCCACTCCTCGGTCGCAATGAAGTGATCGGCCGCTAGGTTCGCGTACGGATACGTGTCTCGCAGGCTGTCGGGAATGGAGTCGACGTAGCTCCGCGCTTCCTCAAACAGATTGGCTTCCGTAAGAAGGCGCCCGAGATAGTAGTGCCACGCGGGCAGCAGCGGGTTGCGTTTGCGGCCCGCATCGAGAGCGCTGCGCAGCTTGTGAATCTTTGCGTTGACGCGCGGGCGCACAGCGGACGAAATCACGAGCGCCTCGGGCTCGCTGCTGGAGATCATCCGAAAGTGTTCGCGAAACAAGCGGAAGAGGAGTTCGTTGTCGTCGTACTCGAGCGACTCCGCGGCCGACGGGGAAGCCCATCTCTCTTTCGCACCAAACTGGTCGGGCGTCGCGAGCGGTGCGGTCGCCTTCACATCGAAGAGACCGCCCGCCGCCGGGTATCCAAACACTAGCTTCGGCTTCGGACGTACGACGTCCAACAGCAGGCGAAATCGAAACTGTCGCGCGTCGCCGCGCCCGATCCCAAACGCCGACAGGCGAATCAGGTACTCGGCGGACCAGTGGTCCGCGTGATCCATGCGCACGCGCGCACGACACGCGCGCGGCGGGTTCATGCCCGCCATGGCCCGCGCCTGATTGAGTCCGGCCGGTGACGCGCGGCGCGCGAGCATGGGTGGGTGCGCGGGGTTTCCCAGACCGAGCACGACGTGGGTCATCCAGGAACCGAACGGGTCGCCCGTCACGATGCTGAGCATTTCGCCGCGGTAGGGCGCCGACGACGCCACGCCGAGGGCGACGTAGCCGCCGACGCGCTTGATGAAGACCCGGTAAGGGGAGTCCGGAGTCAGGCCACCCGGCACCAGGAACGCATCGGCCCACTCCGCTTGGTCCAGCTTGCCGTCGAGTTGGATCGACTGGCCGGGGCGGAATTCGACGGGCGCGACGTCCGGCGCGGCGAGGAGCGAGATGGAAATCAGGGTCGCAAGCACAATTCTCTCGGTTTTGGGCTCTGTGGAATGCTTCCGTCTTGTTGGGACGTTTGAAGACAGCGCCCAGGTCGACGTAGCGGTGGTCGGTCCAACCCGATTACGATAGCAGGCCCATGCTCGGTGACGACTTCGTAGAACTGGCGGAAATAATGGCGCGCCTCCGGGCGCCGGATGGCTGCCCGTGGGATCGGAAGCAAACGATGCCCGATCTGGCCCGCTACATTCGCGAGGAGGCGGACGAAGCCTCGGCGGCGATCGAGGCGGCCAAGGGCGCGGATCCGGGCGGCGCCGCGGCGGCCGCGATCGCGGAAGAGCTGGGTGATGTGCTGTTCAACCTCATCCATGCGGCGCGCATCGCTGAGGAGGCTGGTTGGTTCGATTTGGGCGACGTGGTGCGCGGCGCCCGAGACAAGATCGTGCGCCGCCATCCGCATGTGTTCGGCGACGCCAAAGCGGAGACGCTCGACGAGGTGCATGAGCACTGGAATCGCATCAAAGCGGAAGAGAAGCGGGCGCGTGACGGCGCCAGCGAGTAGTCTTGCCGCGTGAGCGACGGCCGCGAGAGTTTCCTCACCATCTCGCCGCGCGCGGGTTTCGGCGGCGACGTGTTGCGCGTCACGGTCGAGGCCGGTCGCATCATCTCCATCGAGGGGGATGCAAAAGATCGATTCAGTCGCGGCCACATCAGCCAGTTTGCGCAGCGTTACATCGAGCGCATCTATAGCAAAGAACGTCTGACGACACCGCTCCGCCGGACCGGGGACCCGGGATCGACCGACTTCGAGCCGATCTCGTGGGACGACGCGCTGGACGAAATTGCGAATGCGATTTCCGAAGTGGCGGCCGAGCGCGATCCCCGCGCCATGTGCTACTACACCGGCACAGGCCACGACGGCATCATGACGCAGTTTGGCTCCTTGCTCCTGGGCTTTACCGGCGGGTACTCGACGTTTTACGGTGACCTCTGCAGCTCCGCGGGACAGGAGGCGATGCGCCTCACGTTTGGCGCCTTGGAGTGCCACCCGCCCGAGCACTACACCGACTCCAAGCTCATCATCATCTGGGGCAAAAATCCCGCGGTTACGCATCCCCAGCAATGGGCGCACCTGCGCGACGCGCAAAAAACCGGTGTGAAACTCCTGTGCATCGATCCGATCCGCACAAAAACCGCGCAGGCGTGCGATGAACACATTGCGCCGCGTCCGGGAACGGACGGGTTTTTCGCGAACGCGGTCGCACACGTCCTTCTCGAGCACAAACTGCACGACGCCAAGTTCGTCGCGAAGCACGTGCACGGGTTTGAGGACTACCATTGGCTGATTCGCAACTGCTCGCCGCGCAAGGCGGAAGAGATCTGCGGCCTTTCGGAGCAAACAATCGAGGCGTTCGCGCGTCAGTTTGCGGCGAGCAAGCCGGCGCACGTGATTTTGGGATTTGGGGCGCAGCGCTACCGCAACGGCGGTCAAACGGTGCGCGCCGTCGCGGCACTGGCGACGATCGCCGGGCATGTTGGCGTGCGCGGCGGCGGGTGCGACTATTTCCATCAAGGGGCGTTCCTCACGCGTCCGTTTCCGTTTCAGATGCCGGCGCCGCCGCGTATCCGGCAACTCGGCCCGCGCTCGCGGTTCGGACGCGTTGTTTTAAGCGCGAAAGATCCGCCGGTCCTCGCCGCGATCGTCGAACGCGCCAACCCGATGGCGCAAACGCCGTTCGCGTCTGCCGTTCACTACGCGCTCACCCGCTTGCAGTTTGTTTGTGTGATCGATCAGTTCCTGACCGATACGGCGCGGCGCGCGCACATCGTGTTGCCGGCGAAGTCGATGTTTGAAGAAACCGATGTCGTGCCCGGACCGTGGGACGGCGTGCTGCGCCTCAAGATTCAGTGCATCGACAGCCCCGGTGAGGTCCGAACCGAGCGCGAGATCTATCGCGGCGTGGCGGAAAGACTCGGCTACCCCACCGAGCAATTCGAGATCGACCGCGTGGAGATGATCGACCGTGTCCTTCCGCCGGGTCTGAGCGTCAACCGGCTCAAGAAGCAGGCGTTTACGCGCCATAAAGCGGACCACGTGCCGTTTGGCGATCACCGGTTCGGGACGCCGTCGGGCAAGATCGAGTTGCGCAGCGAGTCCGCTGAGATTTCGTGGCGCGTGGACGCGCTTCCGTTCTATGCGCCGCCCCGTGAATCGGAGCAGGGCGATCCGGCGCGCTTCAAACGCTTCCCGCTGCAGCTGATTACGCCCAAGGCGGATGATCGTTTCCTCTCGCAGTGGGCCCAAGACGAGTCCATCACATCACGCGCGCGCACGGCCGCGCGCATCCATCCCAAAGAGGCCAAGCGGCGCAACTTGGCGGATCGCACGACCGTCCGGGTCTTTAACGATCGCGGCGAAGTCACCTGCCCGCTCGAGATCGACGAACATGTGCGCGAGGGCGTGTTGGTGATTCCGCAAGGGCGTTCGATCTCGACCGACGGCTTCAGCGTCAACGTGCTAACCCACGACGACATGACCGACATGGGGTACGGCGCGATCTTTTTTGATTGCTTAGTCGAGGTCGAACGAGCGTCCAAAGACAAGAGCCCGTAGCGAGATCAAGCGCTACGCGGATTCATCGCACAGCCGCCAAAGCACCCACGAAGCGACCGAACGCAGCGGTGCCCACACTTCGCCGCGCGCCGCGAGTTCTTTCGGCGTGGGCCGTGTCGCCAGCCCGTCGAGGCGGCGCAAACCTTCGCGCAAGCCGAGGTCGTCGCACGCCAAGACGTCGAGCCGTCCGAGGCGCGCGAGCAAAAAGACCTGCGCGGTCCACCGTCCGATGCCGCGTACGGCGACCAAACATTCGATGATCGATTCGTCCTCTAAGCGCGCGATCGAACGCAGGCGAAGTTCGCCGTCGATCACGCGCTGCGAGAGATCGCGGAGCGCGGCCAGTTTGCCGCGCGATAAACCAGCCCCGCGCAAGCGCGCATCGGACAGCGACTGCAGCGCTGGCGCGTCGGGGAAACGCGGTCCGGGCGTAAGCGCTAAGACGCGGTTGTGAATCGTACGCGCGGCCGCGCCGGCAAGTTGCTGGTAAATGATCGCGCGCGCCAGTGCGTGGAAGTGAGAGTGGCTCGCACTCCGGTCGGGGTAGCCGGGGAACGGAGCGACACGTCGCATCGCCGCAGCGAGTTTAGGATCGCGGCGCGCCAGAGCACGCATAGCTGACGTTGTCGGATGGTGGCGCGCCACCGCGGCAGTCTAGGCGTCCGCCTGAGAAATGGCCATCGTGCCGCAGGGCAAGAGGCGTGGCCGGATCGCGCTACGAGTCGCCGGACACGAGGCGCACTTTGGGGGCGCCCACGCTGGCGGGGCGTGTGCCGCGCACCTGAAACAACTCGGACGGCGCGTGCTTCATTTCGAGGAAACGCCACGGGCCGCGCAGCGAGCGCGCGTAAAACCAACTCGAATCGAAGTACGTGTAGAAGATGCCGCGAAAGTGATACGTGTCGTCGGCGGCGTTCGCGACGTAGGCGATCTCGAGGTCGGGATAGGGAATGAGTCGCGCGTGAATCGACTGTGCTAAAGGTCGGCGCGTCGGCGCTTCCGCGTCAAAGCCCTCGTCGGGGATCGTGATGGCGGCGGTACGTGCGCCACACGCACCAAGGAGCGTGGCACTCAAAACAATCGCGGCTATACGAGTAATCTTCATGGTCAGACTTCGTGCCGCTAAGGGCCGAAGCTTAGACATCGGTCGCACCGTGGTGCGGTCGCCACCCCGTTTTTCGGACCGACCGGCCCCGCGACAATCGCCGCCAGGCCACGAGAAGTGTGACCCAAGTTCTTCACTTGGCAATGTTGTCCCCGTTAGACTCTGTTGCCGTTGCACAACGTTGTCGTTAAGCGTGGTCGCGCCAAGCCCTTATGGCGTGGCCATCCGTGGGTGTTTCGCGATTCCATCGCGCAAATCGAGGGAACTCCCCTCTCGGGGGATGTCGTAGCCGTCTTGGACGACACCCAAAAAACTATCGGTTGGGGCTTCTACAGCCCCGCCGCGACGATCGCGGTGCGCATTCTTGAGCGCAAGGACCCAAGCGCCATCGAGACGACGATGCTCAAGGATCGGATCGCCAACGCGATTCATCTGCGCGTGGAGACGCTCGGTATTCCGGTGGTGACGGATGCCTACCGCGTGGTCCATTCCGAAGGCGACGCGCTTCCGGGGTTGATCGTCGACTCGTTCGCACGCCACCTCGTCGTTCAGTTTTCGACCGCGGGCATGGCCCGACGGCGCGAGTCGATTCTGGATGCGCTCGAAGAAGTGCTGCGACCGAAGTCCATCCACGAGGTCGTCGATCGGCGCGCGAAAGAAGCGGAGGGTCTCGAGAACCAACCCGGATTGTTGCGCGGCGAACTTCCCGCGGCTCCGCCGTCTGTGTTGGAACACGGAATTTGTTTTCGCATCGGACTCGGCGTAGGACAAAAGACCGGGTTCTTTGCGGATCAGCGCGACAACCGTCAGCTCGTCGGGCGACTGGTGCGTGACCGCACGGTATTGGACCTACACACGTACACCGGCGGCTTCGGCCTGCATGCGGCGGTCAACGGGGCTTACGACGTGTTGGGTGTGGACTCGTCCGGGCCCGCGCTTGCGCTCGCGGTCGAGAACGCGATGCTCAACAACGGGCGACAGGTGAGATTTGAACGCGGCGACGCGCGCAAGGTGCTCGATGATCTTCATCGACAAGGGCGCAAGTTCGACGTCGTTGTTTGCGACCCGCCGCGTCTTGCACCGACACGAGCCTCGGTACCGAAAGCCGCACGCGTCTATCGCGATCTGCATCTGCGCGCGATGCGTGTGGTCGAACCCGGCGGATTGCTGGCGATGTCATGTTGCTCGGGCGCGGTCTCGCCCGACTTGTTTGAAGGAACGATTCGCGACGCGGCGTACGACCTGAGACGCGAGGTCGCCATCCTTCAGCGCGGTGGACAGGCCCCGGATCATCCCGTGCGGATGTCTTGCCCCGAGAGTCGCTACCTGAAGTTTGTGCTCGCGTGCATTAGCTAGCCGATGAGCGCCGACCGCACGCAAGAATCAAAAAAGCACTGGGAAAAACACCCGCGCTACAAGTCCGGCGACGCTCCGTCGGCGCGGGCGTTTGCGGACCCCAAACTCGAACGCGTGTGCCGCAAACTTGGACTGACGGGAAGCGAGACAGTGCTCGACGTCGGAGCCGGGACCGGCCACCTCAGCGCCGCCTGGACGCGCCGCGGCCACCCCGTCACCGCGCTGGACTGGGCCGACGCGATGATCTTGAGGAATCCGGCGCCCCGGCGTCTCCGCGGGGACGCGGCCCGTTTGCCGTTTGCCGACAACTCATTCGACGTCGTGGCCGAGGCCAGCTTGCTCCACCACGTCCCGGATCCTGTGGCTGTGCTCCAAGAGATGGCGCGGGTCGCTTCCGGCCCGATCGTCGTCGTCGAGCCCAACCGCAACCATCCGCCGATGTTTTTATTTTCGCTGCTGCTGCGGGAAGAGTGGCCCGCACTCCGGTTTACGGCGGGCCACGTCCGCCGATTGGCGAAACAAGCCGGGTTAGTCGAGCAATCGCTTGAGACTAGCGGATGGGTTTACCAGAATAAGACTCCCTCAGCCCTGGCGGGTTGGTTGGGACGTTGGGATACCCCCTGCCCTGGCGCTGCTTACATCGTCGGGGCTTTCGAGGAGAGATAGAAATGACCGAAGA
>JAJFFF010000056.1 GCA_021776785.1 Planctomycetota bacterium
GTGCCATCGGCGGCGGAGAGGGCGCCGCCTAAGAACACGGTGATGAGGCCGTCTTCGGCGCGTACCCAGGTAATCGCCGCGTTCGAATACGGGCTGCCATCGGGCCCGACGACCGTACCTACGATCGTCTCTCCCCGCGGAAGCTGAACGGTGACGGCTTGCCGTCCGCCCGCGGCGAGCGATTCACCGCGAGTCTCTCCTCGCACGTGATCGAAGTGGCGCGCGGCGATAATCCACCCGTTGCGACACCGTTCGAATCGACGCGACAAAACAGGAATCACGCACCTGCCGTTGCGGTTCGTGCGCATCGCGAACCCGCGCGGAGTGCGACTCTCCAGAAGACGGAGGTTTCGCATCGACGTACTCGCTTCGAACATATCGACGGTCGCGTCTCGGACCGGGCGTCCGTCGTGGTCGAGGACGAGTACGTCGATCAACGTCTCGATCTTGCCCATCGTTAGCGTGCACTCGGCCCGTTTATCTTTGCGAACCGTCACCGACGTTGTTCCCAGAGTGAAGCCGAGCGGATCGTATTGGGAACGGGGCATCGGCCCGACAGCTAGCTTGCGATCCACCGGAAGGTCGAACACTTCAATCGAGCCGCCCCATGTCACCCACACGACGCGGTCAAGGCCCTTTCCGTGAACGCGAATCGGAAGTTCGGCGGGATCGTCGCTTGAGCGTCCGTACAACGGGGTGCCGTCGGGCACGCTCATGCGAACGAGTAGCGAACTGCACGTTTCGACGCGGACGATCTGATGTTCGATCGGTGTCTTCTTGACCGTGAAGTCGGGCGCCCCGCGATGGCGTGCAATGCGGCGCGCAAGCCCTTTGGCGCCTGCTTCAATCGCGTAGGCGCCGGCTGTCAGCCGGGCGAAACGGAATGCACCGTCCGCGTCGGCGGTCACGCGATCAGCGACGACAAACTCGCGCCCGGCGTGACGCAGCAGTGTCACGCGCGCGCCGCGTACGGGTTGATCCGAGGCATCTACCACGCTCCCCGTGAAATCTTGGGTGGCCGCCACCGAAACGTCCAAAGTTGGCGTCTTTGTGTTTGAGAGGCGGACGATGCAAAGAGAGTAGTTCGGCCCGAAGCTTGACGACGGCGGCGGAGTCGCTTCCACAGAAGTCACCGCGAACGGCGGAAGGTTGGCGAACGCATACGCGCCAGAATCGTCCGACATGGTTTCGGCGGAGCAGCGAGTTCCAGCGGATGCGTGCATCTGGATGCGTACCGTAACGCCGCCAAGCGGCGTGCCGTCCGGGGCGCGCGTGCGTCCTTTAAGTTGAGCTCCGCTCTCTAGAGTGAGCCAAGCGTGCACTGGAACTCCGTGCTCGATGAGCGGAGATCTTTCATCCTGTTCGAGCGTCGCGAATCCGGTCGCGTGAACATGAAACGAGAGTGGTTCGTAGTAGTTGGGCTCGCGTAGCTCGAAACGAACATGCCCGTTGGCGTCGCTGACCTGCTTGCGTGACACCACGTGTTTTTGCGGGACGCCCTGACGTGCGATGACGGTCGCCCCTTCGACAGGCGTGCCGTCGGCGCGTTGTACCGTTGCCGTGATTACGTACGCCGGTTCGAGTTCGAACGTTACGTCGTCGGGGTTTCCGATCGCGGGAATCGATAGGAGCCGGCTCGTGGTCGCGCATCCTTTCGCACTCACGTGAACCGTCACGCGCGTACGCCGTTCGATTTCGACCTGGAACGTGCCGTCGGTGTCTGTGTTCGTGGCGGCGAGTGCAGACTGCGAACCGGCGGCCGCTCTGTCGGGCATCGAAAATACTTCGATGCGTGCGGCATCGGACGGCGAGCCATCGACTCGGACCACCCCTCGGATGACGGCGGGCGGCGCGACGGGCGCGCCCGGATTGGTTGTTCGCGCGGGCGGTGTCGTGCCGGCATCGGTGACATCGGCCGCAGGCCCACCGGACACAGTCGTCGATGACCGCTCCGGGTCGGTTGACGCGCGCCATATGAGAAGCACAACGGCAACCAAGGTCGCAACCAAGAGCACGGGCAGCGCGAACGATGCAAAGAACGGACGGCGCTGCGGCGTCGGAGCAAGTGTTCCACCAAGACCCAAAAGTCCGGGAATGAGCGACGGCGCGTCGGGACGGCCGTTTTCGGCGTGAAGCTTGTGCTCGAGTTGAGCGAGACCGCGCCGGACGCGTGTGCGCGCCGCTTCGGTAGAGATCAAGAGCCGTTCGCCGACATCGGCAAAAGGGAGGTCGTCGATGTAGCGCAGCCGAACCGCCTCGCCGAACTTGGGGTCGAGTGATGCGATCGCCGCTTCGACGCGCGCACGCAACTCACGCCGACTCAAGAGATCAACGACGGAAGAAATGCGCGTGTCGCGAGTCTTGCCTTCATGCTTGGAGCGCCGCTCCCGAGAACGAAGCGCCATAAAAGCAAAGTTGCGCGCCGTCGTAACAAGCCAACCACGATTCTCATCAGTCGGCGCAATCGCCTTACGCCAAGCAGCGATGTATGTGTCTTGCAAAACATCATCAATCAACTGCTGATCAGAAAGAATGCGACGAACAAGACGCCGCAAATGATCTTCATGCGGAAGTTTCTCCATCACCCCAAACCCTCTCAGAAACAATTTTGACCGGTCTCGGATCCGGTCGGCATTCCAAAGTTAGCACGGGTTGTCGGCGCGTGTTGTGTGCATTGTCAACTCGCAAGCACACTCTGTTATTGCGTTACGTGCGATTGCGCATACGCATCAGCGCGAACCGAGCATTCTTGCGAGGCGGCACGTTCGCCCGTGCAGGTGGATTTAGTTGTGCGATCGATTTGGTCGCGGACAAAACGAAAAGGAGATTCTTGTGAAACGTTTTTGGATTTTCGGCCTATTGGTGGCCGGCATCGCAGTGACCGCTTTCGGTGAACTGACATTCGATATCGGCAACGGTGCGCCCGGCGCTGTGGGCTTTGTACCCAACGGGAACAACTTCAACGTTGCGATCGCGATCAACACGAACCCCGCCGGTTCGATGGGATTCGGCGACACCGTGCATGCGGTGGAAGTTGGACGCGACGACAAGGGACCGTTTTGTGCGGTTGCTTGGACGCCGGGCCCGAACAGCCCGCACTTCAGCAACGCACTGAACAATCACCCGTGTTTCGGTGGTCTTACTCTGCCTGCACCGACGATCACGCTGACCGGGGCCTTCCCTCCGATCAACACTCCGATCGCGCCTCCGGGCTCTACGTTCCCGATTACGACCGACCCCTGCTCATACAACGGGATTCAAGACGTGCATCGCGTGGTGTACCGTCCGGCATGGGACCCGCACCACCCCGGCTACGGCGCCGGAACGTTTGGAACAGGATCCGCCCAGGCAGGCCAGGTGCAGCAAGATCTCATCGCATGCCACGCTGTGGCGAACGAGATCCGCGCATACTTGACCTCGATGGCCGCTGGCGCAGGAGCTCGTGCCTTTCCGCCCAATCCCGGTGGTGGCATGGTTCCGGTCTTGATCTTTGAAGTGGACGCGAGGCCGAGCACAGCTCTCAACGGGGCGTTCTTAGAAGGCTACAAGTTCAAGATCATCAGCCGATAGTGTGATATAGCGGGGTTCGGGCTTACGCGCTCGCGCCCCGCTTCGATTCGGGTTAGCGCCGCTATGCGAACAGCGCGCGCAGGCTTTCCGGTAGATCGTCCCGCCACGATGCGATGTTGTGGTCGCCTTGGAATGCGCTGTAGGAAACGTCGTGGCCCTTTGCGGAGAGCGCGTCGCGCATTTGTTCGTTCGACGCGGTCTGCGAGTCCCTTTGGATGAGTCCCTTGCCGTGATCGACGTCTTCTCTTGTTTCTTCGTTTCCGACCGTGATTCGGAACTTTTGGTTTCGCGTCGTCTCGCTCGGTAGGTTTTTTGTGAGCCAGTTGTTGTTCCACCAAAACGAACCCGATTGGCATAGGACTCTTGGGAACGCGTTTGGGTAGAGCAGGGCCGTGTGTGCTGCACTCAATCCGGTCAGGCTGAGTCCTGCGAGTATGTTCTCTCCCTCGGCTGCGGGAGCGAATCGGGACTCGAGCCACGGCAGTAGTTCTTCTGCCACGCACTTCGCGAAGTCTTCGTTGCAAAACGATTCTGTCCAGCGGATGTCGTTGTCGATGCACGATACGTATGCCACTGCCATCGGCGGGATCGTTCCCTCGTCTTGTAGCTCGCTCACGATCGGAGCTGCTCGGATGTGCGCTAAGTAGTACTCGCCGTCTAAAAAGACCAGCACGCCTTCGGGTTCGCGCTTGCTCGGCTGGATCCAGATTGTGCGTTGGTTTCTAAGCGTCTCGCTCTCGAACTCGCACTGGATCAGCTCTTGTTCCGGCATGCCTACGCCTTCGCTTGCTCCAGCCGCGCCACCCGCAACGGCGCCGGCGGGTGCGAGTCGTAAAACGCCGAATAGATCGGATCCGGCGTCAGCGTTGCCGCGTTGTGTTCGTACAGCTTGACCAGCGCGCTCACCATCGCTTGGCCGTCGCTGTTTGTTTTTGCGAATTCGTCCGCTTCGTACTCGTGTTTTCTCGACCATGCTGAGAACAGCGGGTTGAGCGGGAAAGTCGCCAGCGGCGCTACCCATGCGAACAGCAGCAACCCCGCCGGGAGCCACGGCGTGCTCACGCCGAGCATCTCGTAAAACTTCGGCGACTGGAGCGCCCACGCGAGTGCTGCGATCGCGCCGCCTGCAAACACGACGCCGCCGATCAGCCGCATGCGGATGTGGTGCAAGCGGAAATGCCCGAGCTCATGCGCGAGCACCGCTTCCAACTCGTCGGGTTGCAACGTTTCGCACAACGTGTCGTACAAGACGATGCGCTTCTTGTCGCCGATGCCCGTGAAGTATGCGTTCGCGCGCGCGGACCGTCGCGATCCGTCCATCACGTACAGCCCGTCGTTGGAGAATCCCGTTCGCTCCAACAACGAGTCGAGGCGCGTCTTGAGCTCGCCGTTCGGCAGAGGCGAAAACGTCCAGAAGAGCGGTGCGATAAACGCGGGGTAGGCCCACGTCATCAGCAGCGTGAAACCGACCCACGCCGCCCAAAGTGGGATCCACAACTCGCGTTGCGCCAACGTGAGCGCGGCGCCGACGACCACGCCGCCGAGTACCAGGCCCAACGTGAGCGAGCGCAAGAGATCGCTGATGTAGAGCGCCGGCGTCAGCCGGTTAAACCCAAACCGCTGCTCGATGCGAAACGTCTCGTAAATCGAAAACGGCATGAGCACCGCTTCCGCGAGCAGCGCGACAGTCAGCACAAACATCACATCGCTAAACAGCGTGCCGTCGCTCGGCCACACGCCGCGCAAAAATTCCACGCCGCCGCCGAGCGTCCACGCCAACAGCAGCGCGACGCGCGCGACCAACGTCACGCGTCCGAGCTTGAGCTTCGCCGTCGTGTAGTCCGCCGCTTTTTGATGGGCCGCTAGGTCGATCGCGCCCCGAAACGACGCCGGCACCTCGCCTCGATGCGCCTGTACCGCGCGCTCCTGGCGGCGAGAGAGCCACCAACGCACGGCGACGATCGCCGCCAACCAAACGACGAACGCTATGCGCATGAAGAGTTAGCTTGAGTGCACCCGCTCGCGGGCGCCTAGACTTCGCTGACTGATTTGACGACGCGATCGACGAGCCCGTATTCCACGCACTCCTCGGCCGTCATCCAAAAATCGCGGGCCATGTCTTCGCGCACGCGGTCGGCGTCGATGCCGGCCTCGCTCACGTAGATCCCGATGAGCCGCTCGCGGAGCTTTAAGATCTCGCGCGCGCTGATTTCGATGTCGGACGCCTGGCCTTGGGCGCCGCCCGACGGCTGGTGAATCATGATGCGCGTGTTGGGCAAGCAGACGCGATTTTTCTTCTCGCGCGGCGCCAGCATCAGGATCGTGCCCATCGACGCGCTCATCCCCGTGCAGATGCTCGTGACCGGCGCGCTGATGAATCGAATCGTGTCGTAAATCGCAAACCCGTCGCTGACCGAACCGCCCGGCGTGTTGATCCAAAACTGGATCGGCGCCTTTGGGTCCTTGGCGTTGAGGTAAAGCAACTGGGAAACCAAGCGCTCGGACGAGTCGGGCATGACCGGCTCGGATAACAGCACAATGCGCTGTTCCAAAAGCTTGTCGCGCAGTCCTCGGGGCGTCTTGTTTTTGTCGGAATCCGCCATCGCGGTCAGTCTATCGCAGAGAACCGAGCAAGCTCAGAACCCGGGGCCGGAGCGAAAAAAAAGGCGTTCCGATCGTGTGCACCGCGCGTCGTGCTACACGGGCCTACCCCAGCAGCCCGAGCAATTCCGTCAAGGCGCGCTCGGCGATCGCCTCTGTGCCGCCGACGGTGCGCCCTTTTTCCATGTCCCGCAGCGCGCGGCCAAGTTGCAAGAGGTCGCGGGTGAGCTCTGGGTCGTCGTGCAAAAAGAGCTGCAAAACGTACGCGCCGCGCGGGATTTTTCCCCATTCCGGGCCGGCGCGCCGTGCTTCGATTTTTTCGGCGCCGCGGGCCGCATCGCCGGCGTCCCAACCCTCGATGGGCCGCTGCACGGCCTCGGGCCGGACGATCCGCCGCTTGCCCGGCTTGTGCGGGAGGGCGCGCGCCTGCTCCACGATTTCGTAAGACGCCAACCGCGGTTGCAGGTACGCAAACAGCGCTTCGTCGACGGCTTTCACGAGCAAAAAGTCGCGGAGGCCGTCGTCGGGCGCGATCTCGCGCATGTCGAGGGCTTTTTTGACTTCCGGGGGTTCGTTCGCACTGCGCGAGAAGCCAACGGGGGCGGGTTGCGACGCGAACTCGCCGTCGTCGGCAAACCGCAAGACGCCCTGGGCATCCACCGAGAGACGAAACGGGTTGTCGCCCTGTTCACCGTCCCTGTCACCCTCACCCTCATCGGCACGCGCGCGGTGCTCCAGGATCGCGCGCCGCAAGACGCGGCGCAGCAGGCCGGCGTCGATTTCGGCGGCGGGGACGTTTTCGATGCGGCCTTCGAAACTCACGAGGCCTTCGAACAGTTCGCGCTCGCCGCGCGCCAACGAACTCACGCTGAGCCGCACGGGCGCTTCCATCAGCGTGATCTCGTTTTCCAGGGCTGCGTTGACGCGCGCGGCCGCTTCCTCCAACACCGTGCATTGGAGGTCGATGCGCCCCGCGGTTTTTGGAAGCGTCTCCATCAACGCCGCGAGTCGCGCGGCCAGCTCGACCTCCTCGGCGACCCAAGCCGCGCAGCGCGATTCGGTGCCGCGTTGCATCCGCAGGCCTTCCGCGCTTTCGCCCGACAGATCGGCGAGCGCGTCGCACTGCTTGCCGAAGTCCGCGAGTGACACGACGCCCGTCCGCTCGGGGTCGGCGGAGAGGCGATGGCCCATCAACAGGTCGCGCAGCGCCCGCTTCAGGCGGATCAGCCGGTATTCGGGGTTAATCAAGGAGCTCATCGAGGCTCTTAAGGATACGGTCGGGGGAAACGTGTGGCGCGCGTTCGTCTGTGCTCGGGCCCTGGACGAATTCGTGGGTGAGCGCCGTCAGGAGTCCGGCGTTGTAGGCGCCGTAGATATCGGCCCAAAATTCGTCGCCGACCATCAACGTTTTTTCCATGGGCGTGCCGAGCTGCTCGCGCACGATTTCAAAAAGTGCTGGATGCGGCTTGCGGATTCCGTGGTCGCCGGAGACTTCGAGCGCGGAAAGATGGGACGTGACGCCGTCGCGCTCCAAGACCGCGCGGATGGATTCGCCGACTGTGAAGTTGGAGAGTAGGCCGACCGGCACGCGTTCGGCCAGCTTTGCGATCGTCGTTTGGGTGCGCTCAGACACCGCACACAAAAGCGGCAACTGCTCCCGAATGGCGTGCTCCACGTCCGCGCTCAGGCGCTCCCGCGTGTCCGCGCCCAGGTCTGTGGTCATCCGCTCGGTCCAATCGCGCACCGTAAACTCGCGCATCGATTCTGCGCATTCGACTTCCAGAGCCGCCCGGCAAGCGTGCGCCCGCTCCCCGAACGCCGTTTGCGGACCGAGGACACCGACGAATACGTCCTCTAAAGCCGCCACGTACTGACGCGACTCGACTTCGCTCCAAGAGACGAGCGTGTTGCCAAAGTCGAGAACCACCGCCTGAAAGCGCATGCTGGAATGCTACTCTGGCCGTCCATGCCCGGCCTTTGCTATCTCGTGGACGGTACCGCTTTGGCCTACCGCTCCCATTTCGCGTTTGTGCGCAACCCGCTCACCAACGAAAAGGGCGAGGAGACGTCGGCGACGTTTGGCTACACGCGCGCCCTGCTCGACATTTTGCGCAACGACAAGCCCGAGTGCATCGTCGTCGCATTCGATGTGAGCCGCGAGACGTTTCGCAAGAAGCGTTATCCGGCCTACAAGGCCACGCGCGACAAAGCGCCCGCCGAACTCAAGCATCAGTTCGATTGGATCAAAGAGATCACGACGGCGCTCGGGATCCCGATCTTGGAGCTCGAAGGGTTTGAAGCCGACGACTTGATCGGCACGGCGGCCGTTCGGTCGGCGAAAGCCGGCTATGACGTGCGCATCGTTTCCGGCGACAAGGACATGATGCAGCTCGTGAACGATCGCGTGAAGATGCTCGACATCGCCGCGCGCGGTGGGCCGTCGTTGATCGACGCCGATGCTGTGCGCGACAAGTTCGGTGTTGGTCCGGACCGCGTCATCGACGTGCTGGGGCTCATGGGCGACACCTCGGACAACGTGCCCGGCGTGCCGCTGGTCGGCCCGAAGAAAGCGACCGCACTCGTCCAGCAGTTTGGGTCGTTGGAACGCGTGTTGGAGATGGCGCCCAGTCAAAAACCGTCCAAGACGACGCAAAATCTTATCGACTTCGCCGAGCAAGCGTTGCTGTCGAAAGAACTCGTCACGATCGACCTCAATGTTCCCATCGAATGGGAGATGGTGCCGCACGAGGCGCAGCCGCGTGATCGTGACGCGCTGCTGCGCCTTTTCACCGCGCTCAACTTCAACCAGATGTTGGGTGAAGTCGGCGACAGCACGGCGGCCGAGGCGGATGCGGGCGGGTACCGGATCGTGCGCGGCGGGTCAGAGCTAAAAGCGTTGGTAGGCGAGTTGCGTGACGCCGGTTTTTTTGTGTTCGACACGGAAACGACGTCGCTCGACCCGATCTCCGCCGAGATTGTCGGCGCGTCCGTGGCGATTCGCGAAGGCGAGGGCATCTACCTGCCGTGGAACGACGAAGTCGCGACCGCGCTCAAACCGTTACTTGAAGATCCGGCCGTAAAGAAGGGCGCGCAAAACGCCAAGTACGACCGGGCCGTGTTGCAAGAAAACGGCATCGACGTGATGGGGATCACGTTCGACACGATGCTTGCGAGCTATCTGCTCGATCCGGGGCGCAACAACCACAACCTCGACTCGATGGCGCTGCGTCATCTCGGCATCAAAAAAATGCCGACCGAAGAGCTGATCGGCAAGGGCAAGACGCAGATCAGCATGGCGGATGTCGAGGAGGACAAGCTCGCGCGGTACGCAGCCGAGGACGCCGATTGCACGCTGCGGCTCGTCCGGTTTTTCGAACCGCAGCTCGAAGAGATGGAACTGCGTCCGCTGTTCGACGAGGTCGAAATGCCGCTCGTGCCCGTACTCGGCGACATGGAGCGTGCCGGCGTCGGCCTCGACGCGGACTACCTCAAAAAAATCAGCAACGAGCTAACCGATATTGCGTGGGATCTGGCCCAGGAGATTCAAGAGATCGCCGGCGAGCGTTTTAATCTGAAATCGCCCAAGCAACTGGGGCCCATCCTGTTCGAGAAGTTGGATATCGCCAAGGGATCCAAGAAGCGGCCGCGCCGGACGCGCAACGGTTCTTACTCAACAGACGCCAAAGCGCTTGAGCCCTACGCCGATCTACCCATCGTTTCCAAATTGCTCGAGTACCGCGAAGTCACCAAGCTGCAATCCACGTACGTGGACGCACTACCCGGCATGATTCACAAGAAGACGGGGCGGATCCACTCCAGCTTCAACCAAGCCGTCGCCGCGACCGGGCGGCTGTCGAGCAACGACCCGAACTTGCAAAACATTCCGATTCGGACGGAGTTAGGGCGGCGTATTCGTAAGGCGTTTGTGGCCGCGCCCGGGCACAAGCTGATCAGCGCGGACTACAGCCAGATCGAGTTGCGGTTGATGGCGCACCTGAGTGGCGATCCGGCATTGAACGAGGTGTATCAAAACGGCGGCGATATCCACACGGAGACCGCGTCGCGCATGTTCGGCTTAAAGATCGACGAGGTCACGCGCGATCAGCGCGGCAGCGCCAAGGCGATTAACTTCGGCATTCTTTACGGCATGGGGCCGCAACGCTTGGCGAGCGATCTCAAGATTTCGATGAACGAAGCGCGAGAGTTCTTGGCGGCGTACTTCCGCGAGTTTCCGGGCGTCAAGGAGTTCCAGAACCAAGCTGTGGAAACGGCGCGTCGCGAAGGGTTCGTCATGACGTTGCTGGGGCGGCGCCGTTCGATTCCCGACATCAACAGCGGTTCGCCGATGCTGCGCGCCAACTCAGAAAACGTCGCCAAGAACACGCCGGTCCAGGGCACGGCCGCCGACCTGATCAAAGTCGCGATGATCCGCATTCACCGGCGGTTAATCGACGAGAAGCTGGCGACGAAGATGATCTTGCAGGTGCACGATGAGCTCGTGTTCGAGGCGCCGACAGCCGAAGTCGAGAGCGTCAAAGCGCTCGTGTGCGAAGAGATGGAGCGCGCGCTCGATTTGGCCGTGCCGATCGTGGCGGATGTGGGCGTGGGCGACGATTGGTTGGAGGCGCACTAGCGGTGCGGTTCCTGGTCGGACTTTGCTTGCTGGCGACGCTCGCGTCGGGCAAACCCAAATCGAAGATCAAGGGCGTGCCGATCCCGCTGCGCGATCTCAAGCCGCGCCTTGTGAAGCCGACCGCGAAGTCGCTCCAGCGCAGCCGCAGCGGCAACAAGCCGGGTTTGTGGGTGGGCGGCGTGCGCCACCGCGGACTCGGCATGCCCGGCAGCGGCCGTATCGCGTTTGACGTCGACGGAAATTTCACGCGTCTGCGCGTGCGCGTCGGGGTTTTGGATAGCGGCAAAGAACCGGTTCAGTTTGCGATCATGGGCGACGGCAAGAAGTTGGTCGCGACGCCGCCGCTGTTCGCCGGGGCGCCGCCGATTCAGATCGAGGCCGATCTGACCAACGTCGTGTTGTTGGAGCTCGTGACGTCGGGGACGTTGCGTTCGCGTGCGGCGTGGGTGGGCGGCACGTTGTACGCGCTGCCCGGCGCGAAACTGTCGAAGTACCGCGCGACCGTGAAGGAGTTTTCGCCGCAGGCGTACCCGGCCTCGTTCAAGCGCAAGGTGAACAAGTCGATCGATCGTGCGGCGGCGCACCTAAAGTCGCTGCAGCGGCCGGACGGGACGTGGCGCGATCGCAACTCCGTGCCGGGCACGACGGCTTTGACGGCGTTGGCGCTTCTCAAATCCGGTGTTCCGCGCACCGATCCGTCGATGGTCAAAGCGTTTCAGTATCTGCGCGCGCAAAGACCGCGGCTCACCTATGACGTGGCGGTCTTGATGATGGCGCTGGAGGCGCGTTACTTCCCGCAAGGCGCGACGCCGAAGCAAGCCGTAAAGCTGATCGCGGAAGCGGACCAGGAGTGGATGCAGCAACTGGCCGATTGGATGGTCAGCAAGCAGGGCGCGGGCTCGCCGCAAGCGCGTAAGGATCGTCCCGTGTGGCGTTATCCGCACGCGGGCTACGATCTCTCGTGTACGCAGTACGCGATGTTTGGATTGGCGGCGGCGAACCGTTGCGGCTATGCGACGTCGAAAGTCTGGCTCCCCGCGTTGCGGTTCATCTTGGGCATGCAACAGGCCGACGGCCCCGACGTTAAGGTCGCGCGCTACTATCGGTCGGGGCGCTACGTGCGCCGGCAAACCGAGCGCGCCAAAGCGCGCGGGTTTGGGTACACGAGCGCGCAGGGGCCGACCGGCTCGATGACCACGGCCGGACTGTGTTCGATTGTTTTGTGCCAGGTTGCCTTGTCGCGCAACTCGGCGTATCACAAGGGCTATAAGGAGCGCTCGCGCAAAGCCGTGCGCGACGCGCTCGCGTGGCTGGAAGAGCACTACACGTTGGACGAGAACCCGTATTACGGAACCGCGTGGCTGAACTACTATCTGTTCAACTTGGAGCGCGTCGGCGTGTTGTTGGATCAGCGCTATCTGGGCACGCGCGACTGGTACCGCGAGGGGTGCGAGCGGTACATGAAGTTGCAATGGGATTCTGGGTCGTGGGGCGGCCTGGTCGACACGTCTTTCGCGCTGCTCTTCATGAAAAAAGCGACGGTTCCGCCTCTTACGCAGAACCGCCGCTAGTTGATTTTCGACGACCGAGCTAGTCGAGGAAGTCGGCGAGTCTTCCGAGCAGTTCGGTCGGAACCGCCAGATCGTTGATCGTTGCGTTCACAAAGAAGATGTCGAACCGTTCGAGTTCGTCAATGACCACAACGTCGGCGACGATCGTGACGTCACCGAACGCCGAGTTGAACGTAAACCGGTTCGTTGACGGGGTTCGGGTCGCGTACGGGGCGTTCGGCGAGACGGCAACGGTCGCCATGCAGGCGCCTTCCGTGAACACGCCCGAGCCATAAAACGAGAGGTCGTCGTTGAGGTCTAGGTTCACGCCAAAGACCGCTGTGCTGTTACCGGAGAGATCGAAGTTGACCCCTCCCTCGACGCTGCTCGTGCTGATCTGCCACGACGAAATCGTCGCCAACCCCGTGAGCTCTGCGGCGGTGGGGTCGCCCGGGAACGTGATGCGTCCCGTGAACGTCCGCTGCGACGAAATCGTGACGTCAAATGTGTTGGCCTGACCCACGACGGGTGTCGCAGTAAACGGATCCCCGTCCACCGTGGTTTCAGCGTCGAGCATCGCCTGCGCGACGTTGCCCACCGCTTCCGCCATCTCGTCCATGGTAAAGAACCCATTGGTCATGCAGCTCGTGGCGCCCGATAGATCACCGGGCGACGGTAGTGATACGGTTGCCGGTGCCAGGTCAATCCCGTTGATCGAAACATTGGTGAAGCTGACCGTGAGTCCGCTGATCGCGACGTCGCTGCTTAACGTGGCTCCGCTTCCGGAAATCACGCCGCTGAACGCACCCTGGACGTTGAAGTCGATCAGGTTGCCGATTTCAAATCCCGCCAACTGTCGCGCACGCGAGAGTTCGCCGCCCTCGATGACGAGCGGTGTTGCGACAGGAATCGTCAGCGAGACGTTGCACCCGCCGAGGCCGGTGAAGTTCGCCGTGCCCGTTAGGTCGACCGAGCCGTCGCCGATCGTGGCGACCAAATTGAGGGTGCCGGCCACGGTGCCGGTCTGCGTGAGCGCCAAAGTGAGCGTGTCCCCTGGGACGAGTCCGAGCCCCGGGTCTTTGCTGAAGAGCGCTGTGCCGGTAAGCGTGATGTCGTCAACATCGTCGCCGTTGCTGTCGAATGTCGCGGTCACGTTGAACTCGTTCGCTGTCCCGGTCGGCGTGGCCGTCACATTCGTCTGATCGGCGCCACTGGCCTCGTCGACGATGTCCCCGAGGCGATCAAACGTCGCGAGCAACTGAAGCGCGCCCGCGATGCTGCAATCTTGCAGCAACTCCGCGGTCCCTTCCGGATCCGCGAGCGCGTCCGAAGACGAACACGCCATCGACATGGCGGCGCATAGAGTGAAGAGCAACAAACTTCGTTTCATGGTTTTTTCTCCCAACGGAACTTCGAAGATCAGGGTGGGCAGAGTAGCGAACCGGTGCTCCCAAAAAAACAGCGGCTTCGCCTTTGTCGCGAAACCGCTGTCCCCGGCGCCATAGTATTTTTAGCGGCGCAAGAAGTTGCTGAAGTTGTCCAACAATGCGCCCGGGACGGGAAGGCCGTTGACCAGGGCGTTGACAAAAACGATGTCGAAGAATTCCGATTCGTTGATCACGAGCATGTCGGCGCCGACCGTGGCGTCTTCGAACGTGGTGCTAAAGGTGATCCGGTTCGTTCCGTTCGCCACGAAATCAAACGGCGCGCTCGGGGCGACCGCGACCGTCGTCGTGCAGTCATCTTCTGTGAATACACCCGTGCCGTAATACGACGCCGGGTCGTTGCTCGACAACGTCAGGCCGAACGTGGCCGTGCTGTTGCCGGTGAAACTGAAGCTAAAACTGAAGCCGGCGACCACGGATTGCGTGATCTGCCACGTCGGAATCGTGACGAGGCCGGTGATCGGTCCCGCGTTGGGATCCGACGGGAACGTCACCCGGCCGGTAAACGTCTCCGTGCTGGTCGCGATGGAGATGTCGAAAGTGTTGGGCTGGCCTTCGACCGTCGAAGCGGTGAAGCCGGCGCCGTTGTCGAGCGGTTCCCCGTCGAACAGGGACTGTGCGACGTCGCCGATGACATCCGCGATCTGCTCCATCGTGAGGATGCCCCGCGCCAGGCAGTTTGCTGCGACGGCGACATCGCTGCCGGGCGGGAGAAGGATGAACCCCGGATCAAGATTGATTCCGTTGATCGATACGTTGGTGAAGTTGACGGAATTGCTGCCGTCCAACGTCACGTCGCTGCGCAGGGTGGCGCCGTTGCCGATGACGACGATGCTGAACACGCCTTGCACCTGAAAATCGATGAAGTTGGGGAACTCAATTCCAGCCAACTGCATCTCCGCAACCCGGTCGTCGTCGATCACGAGCGGAGTGGCGGTCGGGAACGTCAACGTCGCGTTACAGCCGCCGGCATTCGGAACGTTTGCCGTTCCTGTCAAGGCAATGGTGCCGAGTCCCAAGGTCGCGGCGATGTTGTACGTGGCGGCCACGCTTCCCGTTTGCGTGAGCGCCACCGTTACGGTGTCGCCGGGGTTGAGGCCGCCGGCAGGATCGACGCTGAAGAGCGCGGTGCCGGTCAGGGTCACGTCGTCAACCCGATCGCCGTCCGTATCAAACGTCGCGGTGACGTCGAACTCGTTGGCCGTTCCGGTCGGTGTGAGCGTGACGTTTTCTTGATCGTCGCCTAGGGCCTCATCGATGATGTCGCCCACTTGATCAAACGTTACGAGCACAGCCAAAAACGCTTCGAGGCTGCAGTCCTGCAGTAGCTCGGCGGTGCCTTCGGGGTCGGCCAGCGCATCCGACGACGAGCACGCCGCCGACATCACGGCGCAGAGGGCAAGGAGCAACAAGTTTCGGTTCACAAGACATCCTCTCGATCGATCTACTTCCGGGCGCCCCACATCGCGGCGCGAGGTTGGCCGCGACTACGCGGCTCCTAAGAGTGTAGAGCGCACTCCCCCAGGGCCGGCATGAACGCGCTTGCGCGCGCGACAAAAAAAGCGGCGGCCCGCCGTGATGGCTGGGCCGCCGCTTGGAAAAACAAACGGCGGAGCGTTAGTCGAGGAATGCGGCGAAGTTTTCCATGAGAGCGCTCGGGACCGGGAAGTCGTTGATCATCGCGTTCGTAAACGTGATGCCTGTACTGCTCTCCTGTTCGGCGTTGACGACCACATCGGCCGATGCCGTGGCATCTCGGAACGAAGTGTTAAACGAGAAGAATCCTGTTCCCGCCGCATCGTTGGCAAACGGTGTGTTTGGCGAAACGCTGACGGTTGTTGTGCAGCCGTCTTCCGTGAAGAGGCCGGCTCCGTAAAACGAGATAACGTCGTTCCCATCGAGATTGACGCCAAAAGTCGCTGTGCTCATGCCGTTGAGCCCGAAGAAGAACCCGCCAGCCGGAACCGTTGTCGATATCTGCCATGTTGAGACCGTCGCGAGGCCCGTGATCTCGGCGGCGGTGGGATCGCCCGGGTATGAGATGCGCCCAGTAAACGTGCGCGAGCCAGCGATCAGCGTCACATCAAACGTATTGGCCTGGCCGACGACGGCTGTGGCCGTGAACGGGTCTCCGCCGGTTTGGGTTTGCCCGTTGAGTAAGGCTTCAGCGATGTCGGAGACAACATCCGAGATGTCGAACAGCGCAAAGACGGAGCGCGTCATGCACAGCGCAGATTCCGCGAGATCGTCGCCCGGCGGAAGGGTGATGAAAGTCGGATCAAGATCGATGCCGTTGAGCGATACGTTCGTGAAGTTGACGGAGTTGCTGCCGTCCAACGTCACGTCGCTGTTGAGTGTCGCGCCGCTTCCGATCACGACGACACTGAAGAAACCTTGGACCTGAAACTCGATGAAGTTCGGCAGTGCATTAATCCCTGCGAGTTGTTGGTCTTGCTGCAACGTGGCGTCGCTGATGGACAGCGGCGTCGCAACCGGGAACGTCAGCGCCACGTTGCATCCGCCCACGCTCGGGAAGTTTGCCGTGCCGGTGATGGCGACGTCTCCGAGGCCGGCCGTCGCCACGATGTTGAACGTCGCGGCTACGCTTCCGGTTTGAGTCAGCGCAACGGTCACGCTGTCGCCGACGCCGAAGCCGCCGGTCGGGTCCACGCTGAATAGCGCCGTGCCGGTGATCGTGACATCGTCGACTTGATCGCCATCGGTATCAAACGTCGCGTTCACCGTGAATTCGTTCGCCGTCCCGGTGGGCGTGATCGTTACGTTATCCAGATCGTCGCCTGTCGCCTCGTCGATGATGTCGCCGACGCGGCCGAACGTGGCCAGCATCTCCAAGACACCGCTGAGACTGCAGTCTAGGAGCAGCTCTGCCGTGGCTTCGGGGTCCGTCACCACATCCGACGACGAGCACGCCGCCGACATGACGGCGCACAGGGTAAAGAGCAGTAAGTTTCGCTTCATATCTCCTCCGTTCGCGGGAGGCCGGAATGGCTCCCCGTGCCTGCGCTCTACCCTAAGTCGCGCCCTAGCCACAGACCAAGAACTCAAAACCGCAGCCCAAAAACCAAAGCGGTGAGACCCAAAAAACACGAACCAACGCGACCAATCCAATGCGGGACCCATCCAACGCGGGACCCATCCAATGCGGGACCCATCCAATGCGGGACCCATCCAATGCGGGACCCATCCATCCAATGCGGGACCAGGTTCCGGTGGATAACTCCATAAGCGATGTAGCCGCAAAGGCTTATGCGCGCCACGTGCGGGATTTTTCGCGCAAATTGGGCCAGATTAGTCCCCTGAGGGCCCCAAAGTGCGCGCGAAATCCCGCAAGGGGCCCTCATAAACCATGAATGCAAAACAGGTTACGGAGTTATCCACCGGAACCTGGTCCCGCATTGCCGGGCCGGGTTCCGCATTGCCGGGCCGGTCCCGCATGGCCGGGTCTGGTCCCGCATTGTGGTCCCGCATGGCCGGGTCCCGCATGGCCGCGTTGGGTTCCCGCGTTGGGTTCCCGCGTTGGGCCGACGCGGCTTTTGCTTAGCGGAAGATGGCGCTCACGATGTCTTTGAGCAGCACGCCGGGCACAAGGAAGTTGTCGATGACGCCGTTGGTTACCGTCACCTGTTCCGACGCGAAGTGGAACGTGGCGCCGAACGTGTTTTGTTGCGATGTCACAACGACTCGAATCTCGCCGCGCTCGTCGCTGAGCGGATCCGTGGCAGGGATCGATACGGACACCGCGCACTCCGGAACCGGATTCACGAGAGTCGATGAGCCGTAGTAAGACGTTCGCGAACCGTTGTCCAACGTGAGGACGAGCGGCGTAATGCTGCGCGCGTCCACCGCGCCGCCCGCAAGGCCGATCGTCGAGCTCACCCAGTTGCTTACCGTGACGACGCCGTCGACAGGATCACCGACGGGATCGGTGGGGAACACGATCTGCCCCGAGATCGTCGCGTCCTCGTCTTCAAAGGAGAACGTGAACGTGTTCGCGACGCCGGCCACCGGCTCAAACGTGTAGGGCCGACCAAATACGGTCGGCGCATTGACGCGCACCGCCACAATCAAAGCGTCAAAGCCGCGCAGAACGCGGTCCACGCCATCGATGCCGCCGACCGCGCACGAAGCAGCGGCCGCGAACTCACCCTCGGTCGGGTACTCGACGAAGACGTCCGACGCGAACGGGCGATTGTTGAGCGCGTTGTTCGTAAAGCGCAGGGAGTTCGTGCCGTTGAGCACGATCGTTGACTGAAACCGTCCGCGACCGCGCGTCGTGTCGGCGTCCACCGTTCCCGTGAGCTGGAAGATCACAAAGTTGAACGAAGGGTCGCCGGCGAGTTCGGACGTGATGCCCGAAGTGATCAGCAACGGCGAGGCCGAGGAGATCGTGAGCACGGTTTCGCAGTTTTCGTCCCCTTCCAACGTCGCCGTACCGGAAACGCTGAGTTCGGCTCCGATCGTCACGAAGTTCACGCGAATCGAACCCTCGGCCGCCGGGACTTCGCTGGACGTCTGCGTGACCGTGACGTCGGCGAAGTCGCCGTTCGTCAACTCGTCCGGTGGCGCGCTAAACGAAATGACGCCCGCGAGTTCGGTCTCCGGTGTGCCGTCGGCGTCCAGATCGTAAGTCGCCACGTAATCGAACTCGTTTGCGTTCGCGGTCGGCGTCGTGATGACGTGGGGGAGATCCGGCGCCTGCGCGTCGGTCACAACGTCGCCGAGCCGTTCGAAGATCGACAGAAACTCGAGCAGCGCCGTGTTGCCGCAGTCGCGCAACGTAGCGGCCAAGAGATCCGGATCGGAGCCGCCGCCGGAGCAGCCGATGCCGCACGCGAAAATGATGGAGAGGAGCGGTCGAAGTGAAAACCGTTTCATGGTTACCCCACAATTTCGCGCAAGGCGTTGGTGTCCAGGCGTTTTGCAACCGCGACCAGCAGGTCGAGCGCCGCCTGATAGTCGCGCTGGTCGATGATCGAACTATGGCTATGGATGTAGCGCGAGGGCACGCAAATCGCCATGCTCGCGATTCCGGACCCGGTGATTTGAAAGCGCGCGGAGTCCGTACTTCCACCCTCGATCGAAGTGACGTGATACGGAATCTTCTCGTCGTCCGCGACGTTCATCACGAAGCGAGCAAGGCGCGGGTGGGCGACCGCTCGTCCTTCCAGAAGGAGGATGGACGCGCCGCCGCCGAACTTCTCCGGGTTGCGGTCCTGCCCCGTCGATCCGGGCGTGTCCAGCGCGAGCCCGACATCGACAGCGATGGCGACATCCGGCTTGACCTTGTCCGCCGCCGTCCCCGCGCCGCGCAGCCCGATCTCCTCTTGGACGGTCGCCACGCCAAACACGGCGTTGGGATGGTCCTGCCCCTTGAGTTCGCAGAGGAGGTCGGCCGCGAGGCCGCACCCGACGCGGTTGTCCCACGCCTTCACAACGTGAAGGTTTGGGTTGGCCATCGTTTCAAACGGCGCGTGAGGGACGACGAAGTCGCCGCGGCGCACGCCAGTCTCTTTCTCGACGTCGAATCCCTCCGCGCTGCCGAGGTCCACGAAGATCGCCGTCCACTCCTGCACCGCTTTCCGTTCGTCGGGCTTGAGGAGGTGCGGCGGCTTCGAACCGATCACGCCAAGAAAGTCCCCCTTGCGCGTGCGCACCTTGACGCGCTGACCGAGCATGACGTGAGTCCACCACCCACCCAAGGGGCGGATGCGCAGAAAACCGTTTGCGTCGATGTCGGTGACCATCCAGCCGACTTCGTCCATGTGGCCCGCGACCATCAAACGCGGCGTATCCGCCGTGCCCTTCTTGCTCGCGATGAACGATCCGATGTTGTCGCGGTCGATCTCGCAAAAGCCGTCGAGGCGTCGCCGCATAATCGCTGCGACATCGTCTTCTAAGCCCGGCGGGCCAAACGCCTCGGTGAGTTCCTTGAGAAACGAGACACGGTCTTGCATAGGCCGAAGTGTACGTAACTTCGAAAGGGGTTGCTCGGTGCCGCGCCCGGGGAACGCTCTGTGGGGCACACCGGGCGTGTTATTCTGCGGCCATGGCCGATCGTCGACCGCCCCGCGATTCCCGCAACGTCCGCATCCTCATGGGATTGGGACTCGATCAGGATGGCCACGCGCGCGTGACCAAGGGGGATGATTTCGTCCTCATGGGCGGCACCGAGTCCACCCACGGAACGATGCAGGACCACGTCCTGCGCTTCCAGGACACGCTGCGCAAAATGGGCACGGACTTTCAAGGCGCCACCGACGACCAGGTGGCCGAAGCCGCGTTCGAAAGCGGCCTCTCCGACGACTAGTTCGTCGTGATCGTTCTTGGCGTTACGGGTCCCAAGCACGATCCCGCAGCCGCGTTGTTTGTGGACGGCACATTGGTCGCGGCGGCCGAGGAAGAGCGTTTCGTGCGCCAAAAGCACGCCGTGAAGCACGCGCCGGTCCACGCGGCGCGCTACTGTTTGCGCGAAGCCGGTATGGCGCCGGACCAAGTGGACCACGTCGCTTACCCGTGGAGTTTGGCCACGTGGCTCGGAAACCGTAACCGTCAATGGCGTAACACCGTGTCGCGCCAGCCGTGGCGTTCGACGGCGACGTGGTGGAAGACGAAGTCGCGTTTTGACCGACTGCGCGATCGCGTCGCACGGGCGCTGCCGGAGATCACGGCGCCGTGGTCGTATGTCCCGCATCACGTGGCCCACGCGGCGTCCGCGCATTTGCTGTCGGGGTTTGACGAGTGCGCCGTGCTTACCTGCGATGGTCTCGGCGAGTATGTGACATCGCGTTTGGCGGACGGCGCCCGCACGCTGCGCGAAGACCACATGCCGCACTCGCTCGGCTGTTTCTATTCGGCGATGACGGAGTTTCTCGGTTGGCGCTTCAACAACGGGGAGTACAAGCTGATGGGCATGGCGCCCTACGGGTCGGCTCGCCCACAGACACTGGCGGATGTGGCGTGGGTCGGGGACGACGGACGCTTTCGCGCGAACCCGGCGTTCGTGTGGCCGGTCCGGCGCGCGCGCCATCGCGGCAAGCGTTACACCGCCGCGCTCGTCGAACGATTGGGAAAGCCGCGCGAAGGCGACGGGTTGGACGCACCGTATCCCGACATCGCCGCGACGACTCAGCGCGTGCTGGAGCAAGCCGTGCACGCGATGTTGGACGGCGAGCTCAAACCCGTGCTGGAGCGCACGCGCCGTTTGGCGTTCGCTGGTGGATGCGCGCTCAACGTGGCGCTCAACCGCACGCTCTTAGAACGCGACGATCTCGACGAACTGTTCGTGCAGCCGGCCGCCAACGACGCGGGCACAGCCATCGGCGCGGCCGCGTGGGTGAGCGCCTCGCTGGGATGCAAGCCGCGCCCGCAGCATCACACCTATCTCGGCCCGTCGTTTTGTGACGAAGCGATCCAAGAAGCCGTACGCGCCGCCGGTCGAACGGCCGAACGTCGTGACGACGCCCCGGAACACGCGGCGCTGCAGCTCAGTCGCGGCGACGTCGTGGGGTGGTTTGATGGGCGCATGGAGTTTGGGCCGCGCGCGCTCGGCCACCGGTCGATCCTTGGGCATCCGGGCCGCGCCGGAACCGCCCGCCACATCAACGAGCGCATCAAGTTGCGCGAACCATGGCGTCCGTTTTGCCCCTCGATTCTCGATCGCGCTGCGGCCAGCATCCTGGGGACCCAGCACCCCGCTCCGTTCATGACGATCGCGTTCACCGTCAACCCGGAGTGGCGCGCGCGGCTTTCCGAAGTCGTGCACGTGGACGGCACCGCACGCCCGCAGGTCGTGACGGCGCATGCAAACCCGCGTTACTACCGACTCATCGAGGCGTTCGAAAAACACACGGGTTTGCCCGTGGTGCTCAACACGTCGCTGAATCAGCGGGGCGACCCGATGGCCTGTGAGCCCAAGGACGCGTTGGCGCTTCTAGAGGGCTCGGCGCTGGACCATCTGTACTTGGGTCCGTACTACGTCCGCGGATCAGCGCGGTAAGACGCCGCGGGCCGCGACAAAAAGCGCAATCAAGAACTCGGCGCCCAAGATCGCAAGCGTCGGCCACATGGCTAGCTCGACCGGGTTGGAGTTGGCGCCCATGCGAAGAATGGGACCACGTGTCGCGCGCAACTTGGCATAACCGAGAAGGCCATGTTTGATCTGCGCTTCCTGCTCCCAGAGGTAGTCTTCGAGCGCGGGATCGCTGAGCCCCTGCAGGCGCTTGACCTCACGGATGCGCGAGCTGAGGAGCAGACGCGTGCCTTCGTCGCCCACGCGGTTTTGTTCCGACGTCAGCGCGCGCAGGCCGCGATCCAAATCGTCGCGCGTCACTTCGGCGCGATCGCCCGTGTAGCGTTCGACGACCCAAGCGCCGACAAACGTCCCCGCGAAGCCGAGCACGAGCGCGACCGACACGGCAACGACGGCGCGACCCTTGGTGCGCCTCGCGCAGCGACCGCCGAACCCGTAGCGGCACATTGCGCCCGCGACAAGCGCGAGCACCAACGCCATCACGGCCGGGATCGAAAACCGGATCGCGGTGAGCGCGCCGGCGATGCCGACGCCCACCAGGCCTGTGGCGAGTCCGCCGAACACGAGGCCGCGTGCGAACCGTTCGGAGTTGACCAGCATCGGCGGCGGCGTCTGCGGCGCGAACATGCCCTCTTCGTACGCGTATTCGTCGTACGCGTCATAGCCGCCGAGACTCGCTCCTCCCGGGGCGTCCGGGATGTCGGACGGATTCCGCGAGCTCTCGTTCGATACTCCGCAACGAGGGCACGAGAGAGCGCCCATCGCGTCGTCGCCCAAGTAGGAATGGGCGCAATTGCTGCAAACACATTTAACCAGCATGCCAGGGGCCTATCGACGAGCCTGCCGCGCGGACTTGAGGGAACTTCTTGGCCAGAATCGCTGGGCCGATCAGAGAAGTGGTAAAGTCGCTCCCCGCCATGGGATACGAAAACATCGGCGTCACGATCGAGGGCGCCACGGCGCTTGTCGAGGTGCAGCGCCCCGACAAGCTCAACGCTCTCAACGACGCCACCCTGACCGATCTGACAGACGCGTTCTTGGATCTTTCGATCAACGAAGACCTTCGTTGCGTGATCCTCACCGGAGGCGCGGCCAAGAAGCCAGCGTTTGTGGCGGGCGCCGACATCGCCGAGCTTGCGGAGCAAGATCCGATGCTCGCGAAAGAACGCAGCCACCTCGGGCAAGGTCTGTGCGACATCATCGAGAGCATGGAAAAGCCGGTGATCGGCGCGATCAACGGGTTCGCTCTCGGCGGCGGTTTGGAGCTGGCGCTGGCCTGTCACTTCCGCTTGGCGTCGAGCGATGCGCGCATGGGGCTGCCCGAAGTGACCCTTGGCATTATTCCCGGGTTTGGCGGAACGCAGCGGCTGCCGCGCGTGATCGGATTGGGACCGGCGCTCGAGTTGATTACGACCGGTCGCATGATCGACGCGGCCGAGGCGTTCCGCTTAGGACTCGTGAATCATGTGTACGAGCCCGACGCTTTGCTCGACGAGGCGCGCAAGCTTGCGAAGACGATCGGGCGCAACGGTCCGATCGCCATTCGGTTTGCTTTGGAAGCGGCGCTCCGCGGGCGCACGCTTTCCAATGAGGACGCGATGGCGTACGAAGCCAACCTGTTTGGCCTGGTTTCGGCGACCGACGACATGCGCGAGGGCATGCGGGCGTTTTTGGATAAGCGCAAAGCCGACTTCCAGGGCACGTAGCAGGACGCCTAGAAGGGGCCGTAGGGCGAGAGCACCGGATGAGTCAAGAACGCGAGGAGTCCTGGTCGGCGCACAACGCGCACTGCCAAGAAGTCCGGCGGCGTTGGCCGTCCGTGTGGCGTTTGCGTCGCGTGGCGCGTGCCACCCGCTTCGCCGCGGGTCATGTCGAAAAGGGCCACACGGTGCTCGATATCGGTGCGTCCGCGGGACGCTTCGGTAAGAAGTTGCCGATGGGGGCGGCGTATCTCGCGATGGACATCGATCCGGCGGTGCACGCCGACGTGCGCGACCTGCGCGAGTTGGGTGACGCGAGCGTCGACGTCGTTGTTTGTTTCGAAACGATCGAACACCTCACGCTGCACGACGCCCGCGCGCTCGCGACCCAGGCCGCACGCATTCTGCGCCCCGGCGGACGTCTGTTCGTTTCGACGCCCAATACGTTTCACCCAACCGAGTACCTCCGCTCGGCGACGCACCTCACTCCGTTTAGCTACGAGGAGTTAGGTGCGTTGTTCATGGAAGCCGGTTTCGCGCTGGATGAAATCGTGCGTTGCCACCACGACTCGTTGCTCAAAAGTCTAGCGCGCGCTCTTGCGTGGCCTGTTTACCGCATCCTCGGCGTGGACTACGCGCGCTCGGTGCTTGCGACGTGCACACGTCGTTAAAACGCGACGCGTTCTAAAAACTGAACGCATAGTGACCCATTTCTTTTCGGAATTCACCTTGCCCGTCATGGAACTAAGTGCGGGGCCGGTCATAATGGCGCCCATGGAGTTGAAACGACGTTTTCGCCGCTGGCTTGACGAAGAAATCGGCAGCGCGGCCACGCCGGCCTTACGGCGGCACTTGGGCGATCACGGGTATCGGCTCTTTTCCTGCGTTGAGCACGCGGGAACGGTGCAACAAGAGGTGTATCACCCCGACCGCGGCTTCTATCGCGCTGCTGGAACCGGGGAAGCGGAAGCGCTCTTGGGGATCATGCGTCAGATTTGGCTGGTGGATGCTCTGAGCAGTTCGACCGCGCCGGATTCGCAGCCGTAGACCCGGTTCACGCCGGAGCCGCCGGCGTTTCGCGTAGGCACGCGATGGTTGTGTCTCAAATCGGGACGCAAGCCGCGCAGTTTCCGAGTCGCTTGGACCGATGATATAGTCCGCCAATGCACACAATCGCCGTGCTTCCCGGAGATGGAATCGGCGAGGAAGTGGTCCGTGAAGGTCTACGAGTCCTCGAAACCGTCTCTGCTCTAACCGGATTCAAGTACAAGCTTGAGCACTATCCCTATGGTGCGGAGCACTACTTAAAGACCGGAGAGACATTTCCGGACTCCGCCGTCCGTGCCATGAAGGATCACAGCGCGATCCTCCTGGGCGCCATCGGCGACCCCCGTGTCGAGACGGGCATGCTGGAGCGCGCCATCATCATGGGCATCCGGTTCGGCCTCGACCTCTACGTCAACCTGCGGCCGATCAAGCTCTACGCGGAGCACCTATGCCCGCTCAAGGGCGTGACGCCGAGCCAGCTCAATATGACGGTCGTCCGTGAAAACACGGAAGGCGCGTACACCGGGTTGGGCGGCATCATGAAGAAGGACACCGATAATGAGGTGGCCGTCTGCAACATGGTGTGGACGCGCGCCGGCGTCGAGCGCGTCACGCGGTATGCGTTTGACCTAGCGCGCGAGCGCGACGGTGCGAAGCGCGTTACGCTCGTGGACAAGGCCAACGCGATCCGTCCCATGGACATCTGGACCCGGACGTTTGCGCGCGTACACGAAGAGTACGCGGACATCGACACCGACCACGCCTACATCGACGCGGCGTGCATGTGGATGATCAAGAACCCCGACTGGTTCGACGTCGTGGTGACCGACAACCTGTTTGGCGACATCATCACCGACCTCGGTGCGATGCTGCAGGGTGGTCTCGGGATCGCCGCTTCGGGCAACATTCATCCGGGTAAGGTTTCGATGTTTGAGCCGATCCACGGTTCGGCGCCGAAGTACAAGGGCCAGAACAAGGCCTGTCCGGTGGCGACGGTCAACGCGGTCTTGACGATGCTCAACTACCTGGGCGACACCGAGGGCGCGGATATCATCGAGAACGCGATCGCGAGTGCGTTGCGGACCAAAAAGATCCCGTCCTTGAGCGCGGGTGCGGTTCCGACGGACAAGGCCGGCGACATCTTGATCGAGGAGATCAAGGCGCAGGCGGCGGCTGCGGGTTAGTTCCCGACCTCTGCTAATCTGACGTCGTGCTGCTTCCGTTCGGGGACTTCCCGAATCCGCCCAAGGCGCAATGGGTCACGCGGATTCTGCTGGGCCTCAACATCGCCGTATTCTTGCTCTACTCGCTCCCGCTCACGCAGGCGCAAGTGGATGACGAGTATCTGCGCGATCCGGAGAACCGAAAGACCGCGCTCGAAATCATCGCGCTGCGTTACGACCTTTCGCAGTTCGAGGGGTTAGAACTCCAAGAAGCGCAGCGGCAAGCGATGGCTACGCTGAATCGCTACGACGTGGCGGTCATGCGCTACGGATACCGGCCCTCGTCTCCGTCGCTGCTCGCGCTGTTCACATGCATGTTCTTGCACGCGGGCCTGCTGCACCTTGCCGGCAACATGCTGTACCTGTGGATCTTTGGGGACAACGTGGAAGCGCGGTTTGGTTCGGTGCTGTACCTGCTGCACTACTTGCTGACGGGCGTCGCAGCGACGATGGCGTTCGCCTGGATGAACCAAAAGTCCGGCACGCCCCTGGTCGGCGCGAGCGGCGCGATCTCCGGCGTCTTGGGCGCGTACTTGATCTGGTACCCGTTCAACCAGGTGCGCGTCCTCTTGTTCCTGTTTGTCTTCTTTACGGTCGTGCACGTGCCGGCGATTTGGGTGCTGGGCGCTTACCTCGTGCTCGACAATCTCATTCCGATTTTTGCGAAAGCCGAAAGCGGTGTTGCTTACGGGGCGCATGTCGGTGGGTTCGCGGCCGGCGCGCTCTTGGCATTCGTGCGCAACCTGATTAAGGGGACGGTGCCCGCACCGCGCCCGCGGCGCTATGTCGGGCCACGCCGTACGCTCGCGCAGCCGCTTCTTACAGAGTCGCCGCGCGAAGTGTTTCGGCGGGCCGTTTCCGAGAATCGGATGGTGGATGCAGCGCACGCGTTCCAACAAGCGATCGCACCGCCGAATCCGCCGGCGGAACCCGAAGCGACCTATCGACTCGGCGAGTGGCTGTACCAAAACAACTTTCCCACCGACGCGTCAGCGGTATGGGCTTACTACGTGACCCACTATCCGCGCGGAAGCGACGCCGATCGAGCGCACCTCGGCCTGGGGATCTTGTACGCGCGTCGCTTGGAGCGACCGGAGAAAGCGCGCGAGCACTTAGAGCTCGCCCTGCGAACGACGCGCGACGAACGCACCGCCCACACCGCGCGCGAAGAACTCGACCGGATGACCTAGCAGCCCGTTGCAAAAGTCCTCGGGGGCTACGAACGCCGGGTTGTTGTTGCGGCGAGTCCAAATGTCTTCGTCGCGCATCCTCGCCTAGCTTGTGACGAGGGCTCTGGGGCGCGCCTCGATCTCGGCTCCGATCTCTCGCTCTCGCCGGCCGGCTACTGTTGCAACGGGCGCTAGCGGTTGCGTTCGACGAAGTTTTGGATGCGGGTGCAGCCTTCTTCGACATCGTCGATCGAGCAGGCGTACGAGAGCCGGAAGTTTGTGGCCGCGCCGAACGCTTCGCCGGGCACGGTCGCCACACGTTCCTCGTCGAGCAAACGCGTCGTGAATTCCATCGGTGTCGAGCCCTGGAGACAGGGCGCGATGTCGGGGAAGCAATAGAACGCGCCGGTCGGCGGGAACACGGTGAACCCTTCGATGGCTTCGAGCAGAGAAACCATCACCTTGCGGCGGCGGTCGAACTCTTGGCGCATCGCTTCGATCGGCTCCATCGGCCCCGTGAGCGCGGCGATGGCGGCCACTTGCGCGATCGCGGTCGGGTTCGATGTCGTGTGGGACTGAAAGCGCGACATCGCCTTGATGACCTCTTGCGGCCCCGTCGCATACCCGATGCGCCAGCCCGTCATCGCAAACGACTTGGAGACGCCGCGCACGGTGACGATTCGATCCGCGAGATCGGGACACGCCACGGCGAAAGGCGTGAAGGCCGTGTCGCCGTACACCAGGTGCTCGTAGATTTCATCGCTTACGACGAACACGCGCGGATGCCGCTTCAGCACTTCGCCGATCGCTTGGAGTTGCTCGCGCGAGTGCGTCACGCCCGTCGGGTTGCCCGGGCTCACGCTGACGAGCACGCGCGTCCGGGGTGTGATGGCGGCTTCGAGCGCGGCGGCCGTGAGCACGCACCCGTCCGGGCGCGTGTCCAATACAACCGCGGTCGCGCCGGCGGCCTGCACCATCGACGGATACGACACCCAATACGGTGCGGGCAAGATCGCCTCGTCGCCATCGTCGAGCAATACCGCGAGGGCGTTAAAAAGCGAGTGCTTCGCGCCGCACGAAGTGAGAACGTTGCTCGCATCCGTCGCCACGCCCGTCCCGGTCAGCGCCGCCGCCGCCGCCTCGCGCATCGCAGGCGTTCCAGCCACCGGCGTATAGCCCGCGACCGTGCCGTCGCGCAGCGCCTTTTGGGCTGCCTCCTGGATGTGTTCCGGCGTGTCAAAATCGGGCTGGCCGACGCCGAACGCGAGCACTCTTTCGCCTTGCGCGGCGATCGCTTTCGCCTTCGTGCTGATGGCTAGGGTCAAGGACTCGCCGAGCTGCCCGGCGCGCTGACTGAGACGAACAACCATGGCGCGGTATGGTACCCGGAAGATAGGCAAGATCGAGCGCGTCTAACCGACAACGAACCCAAGGCACACCACCCAATTCGGTGATTCGACCTCCCGTGGTACCTTGCCCCGTCTATGTCGTTTCTCCGCAAACTGGCCAAGTGGCTCCTCATCCTAGTCCTGATCGTGGCGCTGCTCGTCCTGATCGTGGTCTGGCCCGTTTTGGGCGTGAACCCGTTCGAGGGCCGCCAAGCCCATCTTTGGGATGTGGTGAGCAACGGCGTTGACTTTTTCGCCCGATTTCCCGGTGCGCGGGTGTTGAAATCGCCCGCCGCGAAAAACCTTGAGTACCAGCCCGGTTGGGAGTGGGTCGGCGAGCTCGTCGATCAGCTTGAAGACGGCGCGAAGTCGTTTGCCGAGGAGGTTAACGGGCAGCTTCCGTTCAACTTCCGCATCGATCCCAAAGCCGACTTTATCGAGCGCGAAATGGCGATCGCGGGCCTTTGGACCAACGACTTCAATGCCGTGCGCCCGGACAGTTTCATCGTCGCGGCGCGCGTCGCCTGGTACGGCCGGTTCTTGTCGAGTCTAAAGCGCAGCTTTGTCCGCGACCGCATCCCGCTGCCCCCCGGATACAAGATCCAAGTCGAGAACGGGCTCTACCTCAAGATCACGTTGCCCGACGAGGTCGTCGCCGAACTCGACAAGGTTCGTTCGGGCATCCAGCGTGAGGATCCCAACGTCATCTACGTTGGCCGTGTGCGCGACGTGATTATCATCAGCGATTCGCGCGAGTGGATCGAGGCGCCGTTGATCGGGCGCCAAGAAACGTTGCCCGCCGACCCGTGGTTTGAAACGGAGTTCGTAAACAACTCCGACGAAGGCGAGTCGATCGAGCTGTTTTTGCGCCCGCGCCTCTCCTCGCAGCTCATGTCGCACCATGGCGATCTGGATCGCGGCGGCGCGCTCGGGCCCCTCACGAAGATATTGCCGACACGCCTCGCCGGCGACGTGACGATTCAGTTGCGTCCGCGCGAGAACGGACTCGGCGTCGAAGTCTTTAACAATCCGCCGACCGACGGGTTTTCGAGTGTCAAAAAAGAACACCTGATCAACATCTACGAGCGCGAAAAGCTCAGCTTGCAAACGGAACTGAGCGAGAACGGCGTCGGGAAATACATTCCGAGCGAGCGCGTGATCGCGGCGTTGGTGTTGCAGGCGGATGCGCAAGACATCATCGGGTTGATGCTCGACTATATGCCGTCGATCGAGCGCGAGTTGTTCGATGACTTGGTGCGCGAGTCCGGCTACTCCCGCGGCTTGGAGGACTTGCTGCGTCGCGAGATCGCCAAGCACCTCGGCGATCTTCACCTAGTCATCCTGCATCGCCCCAAGGAGATGGACAAAGACAACTACCGAACACCCGAAGCGAGTTTCGACTCGGTGCAACCGCAGATCGGTTTCACGGTGATCAGTCGGGTGAAAGATGGCGTGCGCCCCAAGACCGTGCGCGATGCGATCACATCCAACCTTGGTTTCCTCGGCATGAAGCCGCGCAAGAACTCCGAGGTTCCCAACTCCGGTTCGTGGTCGCTGGCCAACTTGCAGACCGAGCTCGACGATTTTACGTTGCTTAAGCCTGCGTACGGCGAGCTGCCCGACAACGCGCCTTACGTGTTGTTTTCGTCCGCGCCCGAACTGGCGCAACAAATTGTCGCAGCCGCGCAGTCGGAAGAGCTGCGGATGATCAGCGAGCCTGGGGTTCAGCGCGCGATTCGAGAGTTGCCCAAGGATGGCGCGACGATGGCCATGCTCGTGCGTGGTGAAGCCCTGCGCAAAGCGCTGTTTGATCGCGTGCGCTCGTATGCAAGCCAGAAGCTCGACATCGTCGCGTTCAACAAGAAGAAGCGCGACGAATTCTTGCGTGCGGGTCACAAGGACGACGACGCGCTCGGCGAAATGGTCAAGGGCGCGCGCGATACATACGTGACGACGGAGTACCCGCGCATCCGCGAAGCCTACGCGAACCAGTTGGAACGGTGGTCGGCGGTCGACACGGTCGCGTTATCCGCCACGTTCGGCATCGGCGCAACCAAACAAGTGCGCGCCAAAGCGTTCGTCTCGCTCGCCGAGCCGCCCGAGTAGCCCGGGTCTCGCGGGCTCACTTTTTCTTCTTTACGGCTTTCAGCTTCTTGTCGCGCCATGTGATGAGGTCGCTTCGCATCGCGTCGTCGTTGAAGCTACCGAAGTGCTTTTCGAAGCTCGCTCCAATGTCGCCGGTCTCCGACATGGTTTGGAGGAACTTGATGTAGGCCTTGCGATACTTGGCCGGGCCCGCATGGAAGAACGCGACCCAGAGTTTTGCGCTCACGTAGTTGGAATCGGGCGCCGGCGTTTCCTTGAACTCGTCCTCGATCAGTTTGCGCATGCCGATCGGAGTGATGGCCATTTCGTCGATAAAGGACTGGGGCGCTATGGGTAGCCGCGCCCCGGCGCGCGCCTCGTTCACGGCGATCACGTTTTCTCCGTAGCTTGCCCAATACGGCAGCAGCGTTCCGTACCGCTCCAGGTAAAGGCTCTCCGTGAGCGAAGACGTGTACCGCTCGATCGAGGCCTGGTTCATCATCGGTCGCACAAACACCCAGCCCGTGTGCCGAATGGAGCCGATACCCCCTTTCATTTCCGTCTTGGAGTGGATGGCGACTGCCATAGGGTCGTTGCTGACGGCAACCACGCGCGGTACTTGATCGGCATGCGGTCGCGAACGCTTGCCGTGGATCCGTGCGAATCGCTTGCGCAGGTCTTTGGCGACCTTGAGGTAGGGGCGTAGCTGCTTTTTTTTGATCGCGTCTTGGACATGCCACTTCATGCCATGTTTGGAAGAGGCTTTGAACACAGGCGGCAGGGTCGGGAAATGGCCGTGCGTGGAGCGCATCGAGGCAAAGATCGCAGGGCCCTCGTCGCGAAGTGCCGGGAGGATCGCGACGGGCGCGTCGATGACCAGCGTGACGCACTGGCCCTTTTGAAGCCGGTAGAGGCTGAAGGTTACGTACTCCTTCTTGCCTTTCTTGTAGTAGCGCTCAAGTGCGATTGCTGGTTTCCGCTTGAGCTCCGCACGATTGCCGGCCTGGACGTGTACCGTGCGCTCGGTCTGCGCTTGGTGAAGCGCGCCGTTCGCGGTGCCGAGCAGGTAAACCCGGACCCAGATCGATTCAAGCCGGCCGTTGACTTCGAGCTCGCCAAATGTGTTGAGTCCGCAGATGTCCTCGTTCGGCTCCTCGACCTCCAGCATCCAGGCTTTGGGAACGAGAACGGTGATCTTTCCGTCGGTGCTCTTGCACGGCACGCGCTCGATTTTTTGTTGCTCGCCCTCGTCGGCGCGCACGCTCAAAGCGATCGCGAGAGACGCCACCGCCCATGTCAGTATTTTCCCCATAGCGAAACATCCTACCGAGAATCGGCGCATGCGCGCGCTCCGACTGCTAGTCGCACGGCGTGAGTTTTTTGTCGCGCCACTTGACGACTTGTTTTTTGAGCTTTTCCTCGTCGAAGTCGCCGAGGTGTTTGTTGAAGCTCGTGCCGACATCGCCGGTTTTTGAGAAATCGTCGAGGAACTTGAGGTACGCCTTGCGGAACTTGCTGGGGCCGGCGTGGAAGTATGCGACCCACAGCTTGGCGTGCATGTAGTTGACGTCGGGCGGCCGGCCCACCTTAAGTTCGTCTTCCATGAGCTTGCGGACCGTCATCGGAACGACGGCGGTGTCGTCGATGAAATGCTGCGGCGCCATCGGCAGCCGCGCTTCGCACTGGACCTCGTTCCACGCCAACGACTTTTCCGCGAAGCTCGCCCAGTACGGATAAGACGTGCCGTACCGCTCACGAAACAGCGCGTCTGTGAAAAAGAACGCGAACCGCGGCATGAAGAGAGATTCGCTCGGACGCACAACAAGCCAACTCGTATGCGGCACCGCTCCGAGTCCGTCTTCCAGCTTCATGCCGGCGTGCAAAGCGTTGGCGGTGGTGGGGTCGTGAATCACCACGATCTGCGGCGCTTGGTCCGTATGCGGCTTTCTCTGCTTGCCGTGGATCTTTGCAAACCGCTTGCGGAGTTCTTTCGCGCTCTTGTAGAGCTCCCGCAGCTGCTTTTTGGGGACTCCTTCTTGGATGTGCCACGTCACGCCGTCTCGTGGCGACGACTTGAAACCGGGCGGCAGCTTTGGGTAGTGCGGATGGTCGGAGCGTATCGATTTCAGCATCGACACGGCTTCTTCGCGAATCATCGGAATCGCTTTCTCGGGGACCGACAGCATGAGCGAGATGCACTGCCCCTTCACGAGGCGGTACAGGTTGTAGTCCACAATGTTCATGTTGTGGCGTTCCAGCGTAGGGATGGGTTCAAGCACGAGTTCGGTTCGCATGCCCTGCTGCAATGCCATCGCGCGCTCGATCTGCGCTTGATGCACAGCGCTGTTCGCCGTCTTCAGCAAGTAGATGCGGACTTCCATCGACTCGCGCTTCCCGTCCACTTCGATCGCGCCGACCGCGAACAGCTCGCAGTGGTCCTGTTTTGGTTTTTGCTCCACCAGCGCCCACGCCTTGGGCACGAGGATGTTGATCTTTTTGTCGTAACTGTTGCACGGGATGCGCTCGATCTGGGGCGTCTCGGCCTCGTCCGCGCGCACGCCTTGAACGAGCGCGAACACCGCCACCGCCAGGAAGACGACTCTCTTCATGGCAACCATCTTAGCGAGAATCGGCTAGCGGGATTTCTTCGATGCGTGGCTCGGGCAGCCGCACCAGTTGGCGCCGAGTGCTTCAAGCGCGCGGGCGCTCGGGAGCGTTCCCGTGCCGGCCGGGCGCGAGCTGAGTTGCGACATGTCGCCGAGGCGCACCAGCGGATGAACGAGCATCAGCTTCGCCTGCTCGAGGCTAATCACCGGCGTGTCAATGCCGAGAATGCGCCAGTGCATCATGTAGTTGCCGCCCAACGACGTGCAGACCTCGTCGGTTTCGTCGGCCGGGCACTCCAGCGTGTCGGAGATGAAGTCGTGTCTACCGTTTTGCTCCACGGTATGAAGCAGGCCGAGGTAGTGGCCGATTTCGTGCGCGGTGACGTAGCCCGCGGTCGTGGTTGAGCCGAAGTCGAAATCAACCATCACGCCGGACGCCGGCGTTCCGTTTTGCGCGGACCCGGGGGCGGATGCGGCCACGCCAAGGGTGCCCCCGCCAAACGCCGTGCTGACGAAAAACAGGTTGAGGCGAACATCGGGCGCCACATCCGAAGACGCCAGCATGTCGCGAAACTCGTCGTCGTCTTCCACGTCGTCCCAAGCGGCGTCGGTTAAGCGGTAGTACGTGATGTCGCCCAAGCGCAGATTCCGCTGCTCGAGAATGCGATCGGCTTCACCCAAGATCTCTTGCAGACGTGTGTCGGTTGCGGCTTCCTCCGCGGTGAGGCCGAGGCTGTCCGCCACGTACACGTTGAGATCCAAAATCCCCGACACCGGCTCGGCGTTCGGACGCCGGACGACGATGGCGCGCACTTCAATCGTGTCGGGCGGAACACCCGAAGCGATCGAAAGACGGAAGCGATACGTGCCGCCACCCGGCGCAAGCTGAACGTCGTCGTCGTCGCTGCTCGGGGCGGTGACCACGAACACGTCGCGCAATGGATTCCAAACGAGCGGCCCCGTCAGCGCTTCGTTTTCGAAGACCGTTGTGCCCGGGCCCGTGAACTCGGCAAGCCCCATCGCCACGCCCTCCGGCCCGTTCGCCTCGATGGTGATGCTGACGGCGTCCGCATCGACATCGATTTCCAAAAAGCCAGTCTCCAGCCCGTCGATATCGACGTCGCCGAACTCGAAAATCTGAATCTCTTCGTAGATGGCGGCGTCGGCGTGCAGCGTCAACGTCAGCGGAACCGCGCTTGCCGAATGCCCGATCGTGAACGTGGTGTCCAGCGTAGCCGAGCCAAACGCCGGTTCGTAGGTGATCGAAAACGCGGTCGTTTGCCCCGGAAGCAGCGTTTGGGGTAATGCGGGCGTGAGCGTGAACCCCGTCGGGAGCGCGGAGAGCGTGGTGAGTTCCACCGGCGTTACGGTGCTCGCGTTGGTCACGCGCAACGCTTGCGCATCCGACTCGCCGACGTTCACCACACCGAACGTGATGGCGGCGTTGGCGACGGTGAGCTGCGGCTGCTCCGCGTCGGCGGTGAGGGTCACCTCGACGTCTTGAATCATGGTGGCGCCGGTGAAGCGCACGATGAACCTTCCTGTGACTACGCCCGGCGCACGCGGTTCGAGCACCGTCGTCAGGTCGATCTCCGCGCCCGCCTCCACCGTTTGCGGGAGCTCGGTGGGAACGAGCAACACGTTGTCGGCGGGCTCGACCAATTCGGCCGTGGCCTCTTCGGTCAGCGGATTTTCGAGCGCCACGACCCGGGTCAGGGGCAGGTCCGCGCGAACCACCGCGAAGTCAAATGATGCGAGGAGCGCTTCGAGCGTGACGATGCCCGGGCCGCCACCTCCGCCGCATCCCATGGCGCCAAACGCTAACCAACCACAAAGCAAAATCTGACGCATGGGAAACCTCAACTCCGCCCGGTCCGCCCCGCACAGTGCGACCGTGGCTACCCGCGACATTGTGGCGGTTTTGGCCGACGGAAGTTCAGTTTTTGGCGCCCGGAGTCGCGGATCGGGCCGTGCGGGGCCGATTTGGGCGCAAACCCGCATGAATAGCGGCGTTTGCAGCCATCTAGTTTAGGCCGCCGGCACCCGCTGGCCGATAACCGGATAGAGATGCGTTGCGCAAAGAGCCGGGGTCCCGCTCCGTCAAGCCTTGGTCAGGGCCGTGATGCCCGACACGATCGTCATGCGTGCGATCGAGGAGGGCTCGACGTCTTGCGCGGCCATCGCGCGTTTGCCCTTAAACAACTTGGTTCGATCTTCGCGCGCGACCTCGTCGACCATCTCTTTGACGAGACGCGGGAGACCGCGACGCCCGTTTCGATGTCCGTCGCGCCACTTCGGCCAGTATCCGCAACCCCAGTCCTCGAGCAGGTAGAGACCGCCCGCGACGAGGTGGTTGTAGAACAGATGGTCGAACGTCGCGCGCGTCGGTCGGTAGAGGTGGCTGGCGTCGTCGATGACGATGTCGATCTCATCGCCGCCAAACATCTCTTGGATCGACGCCGACAAGAATGCGCGGTCGTCTTGGGACCCGATGCGCAACGCGACGCGCTTGTCGAGACCTTCGTCGCGCAGGTGTCCGCGCAGGGCCTCGCCGGGCTCGCGGATGTCGATGCCGAGCAGCCGCGCCTTCTCGAAGTAGCGCGCAAACAGGAGCAGCGAGCCGCCTTCGCGGACGCCGACTTCGACGATGCGCAGCGGTCGATCCCGCAGCGGCGCGAACAGCTCCTCGTAAAACGCCAGAAACCGATCGCTCTTGTCGGTGTCGGCAACGGTGCGCGTTTTCTGCGCCAGGTTTGCGAGTTCTTGTTCCATGGGCCTCATGGGTGTCATCGGCTCGCGGGTGCGGGGCGCTTGAGATGACTCGCTCGACGAGCTCCCCGGCCGCGGTGGCTTCGGCGCCTTCGGCGGCGGTCTCGACCGCCCCGCGCCGCTTTCTGATCGCGGCCTGCGACGACGGCGCCCAGCGGATCTTTGTGCCCGCCGGGCGGCGTTTGCGCGAACGCGGCCACGTCGTCACGCACTTCGCTCCATTCCTCCGCGACCGGTATTTTCTCCGGCGCGCCGGCGAGTCTCCGCTTTGGCCGACGTGGTCGGACGCGACGGCGGATCTGCCGCCCGAGCTCGAAGCGGCGGTGGCTTTGCGCGCGAAAACCGGCGGCATCTCGGCGGTTCGCGACCTCCGCCGCTTTGCGCGCGTGCTGCTGGCCGCGGCGCATCGGTACGTGCCCGAATTCGATGCGGTCGTCGTTTGGAACGGATACGAATTGCGTGCAGCCACTGTGGCCTACGTCGCGCGTCTTCACAACTTGCCCGTGCTCGTGGCCGAGAACGGTTTGTTTCCGCAGACCGTGCAGTTGGATCGCGACGGGGCGAACGCGGCGTCCGCGACGGCGCGCGTGATCGCTACGCAGGCGGCGACGCACGATCCGTTGGCGCTTGCCGACGTCGCGGCCGGCCCGGATCCTTCGGCGCCCGCTTGGTTTCGCGCCGGCGTCACGTTGCTCGAATGGGCCGAGGCGTTGTGGCGTCCGGGTTGGGCGCGGTTCTCGCTGCGGTGTCGCTGGGAAGAGGGGCGCGGGCGCACCGAGCACGCGGGCGCGTTGCCCGGCGACGCGGTGGAGCTGGAGCCGGGTTATGTCTTTGTGCCGCTGCAGGTTCACGACGACACCCAACTTCTGTGCCACGGCGAGTGGGTCGATTCGATGGCGACTTTGCTCGACGCGGTGGCGCACGCGGCGGGCGCGCGTCCGGTCATGGTGCGCGAGCATCCCGCGGATGTGGGACGCGCCGACTACGCGGTGTTGCGTAAGCAGTTCCCGCAGTTCACGTGGACGCGTCGCCGCGACCTGGACGCAAGCATGCGCGCCGCGGGGGCGGTGGTCACCGTGAACTCAACCGTCGGCCTTACCGCTTTGCGTTTGGGGCGCCCGGTGGTCGTGTGCGGTCACGCGGTGTACGGCGTGGATGGCGCCGTCGAGCGCGCGCTTTCCCCGGCGGATGTGGGCCGCGCGTTGGACGTGGCGTTGGCGCGTACGCAAGCCCCCGCGCTTGCGTCATGCGTCCTCGGCCACCTGTACGAAAACCAACATGTCGCGTTGGATCGGTGGCAGCCCGACGACGCGGGGATCGCGCGGCTTGCGCATCGCATCGAGGAGCTGGCGTGTCGCTAGACGTGTCGATCCTCATTCCGACGTGGGGCCGTGCGGAGCCGTTGGCGCGCTGCTTGGCGGCGGTTGTCGCTTCGGCGGAGGCGTCGGGTGCGCGTTACGAGATCTTGACTATTCACGCACCTGACGACGGCGCATCGATGGCGATGGTAAAAGAGCGGTTCCCGCGCGTCGCGGTGCACGCGACGGGCGAGCGCAACCTCGCCTTGCAACGCAACGTCGGCGCCCAAAACGCAAACGGCGCGATCGTTGTTTACATCGACGACGACGCTTGGCCCCAGGCTCCGTGGTTACAACACATGCTGGCGCCGTTTCGCGAAACGGACGTGGGTGCTGTGGGCGGGCGCGTTCTGTCCGAGGACGGTTCGCCGCAGGTCGAAGCGATGGCCGTGACGCGGTTTGGCCGCCAGCGTGCGTTGGCCGGCGACGGCGCGTGCCCGGACGGCTACTACGCAACGCTTGCGGGTGGCAATTTTGCTGTGCGCCGCGACGCGTTGCTTGCTGTGGGCGGTTTCGACGAGAACTACCGCTATCACTACGAGGACACGGACTTTCAACTGCGGCTGCACGACGCGGGGCTGACGCTTCGCTACGAAGCGGGCGCCGCGGTTTATCACGAGCAAGCCGTTGGTCCGCACCGGCGTTCGCGGTACGACCGCGACTGGAAGACGATCGTCGCGAACACGGTGTACTTCGCATTTCGCCACGTCAAACGTGGACGCTTTCGTTTGTGGTTTGTGCCCGTGCTGATGCAGATTCCGAAAACCGCGCGCGCGATTGCGTGGCTGTTCCGCGGTCGTCTGGGCTGGGGCGGGCTGGGCCGATTCCTATCCGGGCAGTGCCGCGGTTTATGGACCGGGTATCGAATGGGACGTAGCGCGAGCCCGCGACTCCCGTTCTTGCGAGGTGTGTCGTGAGCCGCGGCGTGCGCGAGGCTCTCGTGGCACTCGGCGCGGGCGCGTTGGTGCAGCGCGTGGCGCAGATGGTCGCGACGATTATCTTGGCGCGGACGCTGGGCGTGGCCGGCCTGGGCGAGTTGGCGTTCTCGATCCAGCTCGGCATGGTGTTGATCTATTTGGCGGACTCCGGCGTGCGTGCGGTTGTGGTGCGCGAAGCCGCGGCGCAGCCCGATCAAGCGCGGCAATGGCTGTATGCGTCCATGCGCATCCGCTTGATGTTGGCGGCCGCGCTGTACGTGCCGTTCGCGGCGCTCGTGTTGTCGTTCGCGTCGCAACCCGCGTTGTTACTCGTGTGCGGGGCGCTGGTGTTCCCCGCTGTCTTCGACCTCAAGGGGATCGCGGACGCGTTGGGGAAGACGCGGCGCGAAGTCGAACTCGAAGGCCTCACGACGATGGCGCACGTCGCGTTGGTGGCTGGGCTGGCGCTGTTCGGCGTGAAGGCGCTGGTCTGGTATGCGGTGGCGCAGCTCGGCGCCCGGTTGGTGTACGCGCTGCCGGTCGTCGCATGGATTCGCGGGGGGCCGCGCGAACTTCCGGCCGACGCGCGGCGGCTGCTTCGCATGGCGGGCCCGCTCTCGGTCGCGCAGCTGGCGAACAATCTCGTGTACGCGAGCGACATCATCTTGTTGCGTTGGTTGGCCGGCGCCTCCGCGGCGGGCTTGTACACCGTGGCGAAGCGCTTGGCCGTCGGCGCCGAAGTGCCCGTCTCGATCGTTGGGCGTCTCGTGCAGCCACACATCCATCACGCCGCGTCCCGCGGTGATGCGGGCGCGACTTTGGAGCGCGCGCAACGCGCGGCAGCGTACGCGATCATTCCGATTGCGGCGGGCGGATGCGTGGTCGCCGGACCTCTGCTCGCGTACCTATTCGGCCCGTCGTTTCATGGCGCCGCTTGGACGTTGCGGTGGCTCCTCGTCGGTTCCGCGATCCTCGGGGTCGGCTCCCGCTACGGCAACATGTTGTTTGCGCAGCGTCGCCACCGGCCTTATCTGGTCGGGCTCTCGCTTTGCCTCGCGAGCAACATCGTGTTGTCGATCGCGTTGATCCCGTTTTTTGGCGCGGCCGGCTCGGCAGCCGCCTCCGCACTCGCGGTGTTGATCGCCGCGACGCATGCCAATTTGTCGCTCCGACCGCACCTAACGTTTCGCACGGGTGCGCCGCTCGTCGCCCCGACCGTTGTCGCGACGATGGTCGTTTTAGCCGCTTGGCTGGCCAACGACTGGCACCCGCTCGTGGTTGTGTTTCTAGGTGGCGTGGCTGCGGGTCTTGGCTTACTGATGTTTGAGTGGCGCGGGCGCCTGAGTTCGATCGGGGCCGGCCTCACGCGCAGCAGCGGATGGCAAGCAGGGCAAGCTATGGCGCCGGAGTTCACGCCCCAGCCCGTTCTTCCGGCGAGCCCCGACGAGTGCGCTGCGGTGATCGTGAACTATCGCAGCGCGGATCTGACGATCGGTTGCGTCAACAGTTTGGCGCGCACAGCACCCGAGCTAAACATCTTCGTCGTCGAGAACGGATCCGAAGATGACTCGCGCGAAGTGCTTACGTGCGGGCTCGATGACGCCGAGCTGATCGTGTCCGAAAAAAACCTCGGGTTTGGCGGCGGCTGCAACCTCGGGATCGAGCGTGCGCTCGCCAACCCGCGCGTGCGTTACGTACTCCTGGTGAATCCGGATGCCGAAGCCGAACCGGAAATGGTCGCGCATCTCCTTGAGACGGCGGCGCGTCATCCGGAAGCCGGCATCGTCGGCGGCCGTGTGCTGAGTATGGACGGCGAAAGCGTGCACTACGAGAACGGCCGGTTTACGTGGTGGTCGCTCGCGTCCGGCCACGCGCCCGCGCCCGAGGGCAAGGATGGGAAAGCGGTCGAGTTTGATACAGAGTTCATCACGGGCGCGCTCATGCTGATTGACGCGTCGCTTTTGCGCGATGGGCTCGCGTTTGACGAGAACTACTTTCTCTACGTCGAGGACTTAGACCTTTGCCGTCAGGTGCGCGCGCGCGGGCGAACCCTACGCGTGACGACAAAAGCGCGACTCCGCCACATGGATGGCGGGACCCAGCGTGGCGACGGCGCCATTTTGGGCAACATGCGCCCGCTCCAACTGCAATGCATGACGCGCGGCAAAGTGTATTTCGCACGCAAGTGGCTGCCGTGGGGTCAGCGCCTCATCGCGCTCGCCGTGATCACGATTGCCAAGCCGCTCGCGGGTGTCGTGCGCTTCGCCGCCGTGCGATTTCTGCCTCTCTATTTCCGCGCCATCCGCGAAGGATTCGCGATGGATGTAGGAAAGACCGCTCGCCGTCCGATAACCGAGAAGGAGACGATCACGAACTGATCGCCAAACCTGTGCTGATTCGACTCATTAAACGTGTACCCCCGCTCCTCGCGCTCTATCGCAAGATCACGGGGCAGGGTTCGCGCGAACGTCAGATGGGCGAGACGCTCGCTGACATCGACCCCAAGCATCTCGCGCGCTACCAAAAGGCGTGCGAGTGGTTAGAGCCCGGTCACCGCGTGCTCGACGTGGCGTGCGGTTGCGGCTACGGATCCGCCGTCCTGGCCGACGCGGGCGCGGGCAAGGTGTTCGGCGTCGACATTTCTGAGGATGCGCTCGAACACGCACGCCAGCACTACGGGACCAACGCCGCGGTGACGTTTCTCAAAGGCGACCTCGACTCGCCGGAGTGGAAACAAAACGTCGGCGAAGAACCGTTCCAGTTGGCGGTGAGCTTGGAGACGTTGGAGCACATGCCGGATCCGCGGCACTACCTGCGCGATCTTGCTGAGTTGATGGCGCCGGGCGGGCGGCTCGTCGTTTCGTCTCCGAACGCGGAGGCGAATCCGTTGGTTGTGGACGGCGTCAAAGTGAATCCGTTTCACCACAAGCATTGGACCGTCGACGAGTTGGAGTCGATGTTGCCCGAGACCGGGTTTTCGCTCGAAACGTGGTTTGGTCAAACCGAGGATGACATGGTGGAGCGCGGCGCGCGCGACGAAGCCAAGTACTTGCTCGCGGTGGCGCGGCGCTAGGACTGAAGGACACGCGATGGGACTCGGCATACTCAACAAGGTCAACAAGGGCTTGGAGCGATTGGGCTACCAGCTGCGTCGCGCGCCCGCGCTGCGCAAGATGGGCGAACAAGACGTGCCCGAAGGCGCGAAGCTGTACGTCGGTTGCGGCGACGACCGGCGCGAGGGGTTTTTGGGTTGCGACCATCGTCCGCTGGTGACCGTCGATCTGGTGTGCGCGGCGTGGGAGATTTCGCTCTACACGCGAGCCGCAAGCGAGATCTACACGCGCCACATGTTGGAGCACTTAACGTTCCCCGAGGTCGAAACAACACTCGCCGATTGGCACCGCGCGTTGGGGCCGGGCGGGAAGGTCCACATCATCGTCCCGAACCTAGATCATCACATCGAACAGTGGATGCGCGCGAAGTGGACCGATACGGCGCGCCAAGATCCGCGTTCGGACGCCGCCTGGGCGGCAGCGGGCCTCTTCGGATGGCAAGTAGATTGCGATCCGCGCAAGCCGGGATACAACCGCAGCTACTCCGACGTCCACAAATCCGGCTACAACGAAACGGTGCTGACGTTCTTCTTAGAACAAGCAGGCTTCCGCGACGTAAAGACCGAGATCGTGGACGAAGTCCACCTACACGCGCGCGCAACGCGGGCGTAACCCCCGGCCACACGCAACGCCCGGCGCTGCCACGTATCTGCGCGTAGTAGTTACGACCCGCCAACCAAACTCGATTTTGACAAAGTTTGCGGGTTGACACCGACGCAAGTCAACTTACCGTCGTTGCCGTTGACATTCACGGACGTCGGCAACCGCTGACGGTCACGCAAGGGAAGCCTTCGTTTCGCATGAAACGAAGGTTGCGTAGGAATGGCGGAGGCACGTTCTGTGTCTTAGTGAAGAGGAGGAAGATAAGATTGGGAGTGCCCCAAACAGCAGATCCTCTTGGTCAGCACTGGGCGTTCACTGGCCGGTACTTCGACGAAGAGATCGGCCACTACTACTACCGATTCCGGAACCATGATCCTGAAACCGGGCGATTCTACCAACGTGATCCTATGGGCTACATCACCGGAGCCAATCTGTTTGAGTATGTCGGCAGCAGCCCTACGAATTTCGTAGACCCACTTGGGCTTGAGCAGAGCGCGCCCGATGCAGTTGTGAAAGTAGTCTCAAAAATCGCTGTGATCGTCAACGAGTTACAGGAGAAGTGTGACTGCGGAGATATCGAGGCGCGCCTGAAGATTCGAGTTACGGTCAGTGGTTGGGGCGTTGTCCGTTCAATCACTAGACCTAAAACAAGCGAGTCGTCGCGGAGCGCCGCGCGCGCTCGCTGTTTTGCGGATCGCAGTTCGCTTGCCGCATCGCATGACACAGGGCCCCCTTTCCCCCAGCTCTCGGGTCGCGCGTTTGATGTTTAGGCGTTGT
>JAJFFF010000057.1 GCA_021776785.1 Planctomycetota bacterium
CTCGTCTGTTTCTTCGCCGGTCGGCGATTGCGTACGCCCCAACCAAAACGCCCCCAGTTTTTCGAACTCTTCCGCCGTCGGCGCATTCGCCATGTCGTATCTCCTCCGTAGCCCCGCATTGTCCCCCGTCAGTCAAAAGCGGGTCAAGGTGCACACAACTTCGGGCGCGCTCCGGTACTCTCGGCCCATGCGCAACGGATTCGTTCCTACCCTCGTCGCTCTTTTTCTGGGGCTTGCGGCGTGCTCAAGCGGGCCTTCGTCCAAAGTGAATTCGTCGCTCACACCGGACGTCGTCGCGGCGCTGCAAGCGGGGCCGGTTGTCTTGTCGTCGCTCCATCCGCAACCCCGCGGCAGGGACGAAAAACTCTGGGAAGAGCGCGGGTTTGACAAGCTCCCCTCCATTGACGACTACGCCGTCCTGGGCGCGACCGAGCTCGATGCGGAGGGGAAGAAACGAATCTTGGGCGCGCTCTTTCGCGGGATCGATGCCAACGACGGTACCGCTGCCGCATGCTTTAACCCGCGGCACGCGCTGACCGTTCGGGCGGGCGCGACGCGCTACGACCTCGTGATCTGCTACGAGTGCCTGTCGATCACCATCCGGAAAAACGGTAAGCACCACGGGAGCACGCAGACGACATCGAAGCCCACCCGCGTGTTCAACGCGGAGCTCAAGCGCGCGGGCGTGCGCTTACCGAAAGACTAGGGCTGCTAAAGACCCGACAGTGTGCCCGTGCTGTCACCAAACGACGTGCGACGCACACCGCCTCGTTGCATGAGCGATAAGTACAGGTTATTCATCGGCGTGTTGCGCGCGAACTTCACGTGACGTCCGGGCGTCAGGTCCCCCCCGCCACCGCCTGCGATCAACACCGGCAGGTCGTCGTGGTTGTGACGGTTGCCGTCGCTGATGCCGCTGCCGAACACGATCGTCGAGTTGTCGAGCAGACTTCCTTCGCCGTCTTGGATCGACGCCATCTTGGTTAAGAAGTATGCGAGTTGCTCGGTGTGGAAACGGTTGATCTTGCGAATGCCTTCGATCTTGTGACGATCGCCGCCGTGATGCGAGATGTGATGGTGGCCGTCGCGCACGCCGATGAACGGGTACGTGCGATTCGAACCCTCGTTGGCGAGCATGAACGTGGCTACGCGCGTCGCGTCCGCTTGGAACGCAAGCGCCAACAAGTCGTACATCAATCGCACGTGATCCACGTACGCTTGCGGGACGCCGTCGGGCCGCTTCATCGCCGGGTCCGGCGAACTCCCCGACTCCGCCATCTCGATGCGCCGTTCGACTTCGCGCACGCCCGCGAAGTACTCGTCTATCTTGCGCCGGTCCGCTTTGCCGATCCGCTTGTGGAGGCGCTTCGCGTCTTCGGTCACGAAATCGAGGATGCTCTTGCGCGTCGCCAATCGGCGCGCGCGCGACTCCTCGGACTCGCCGGGACGGCCGCCGAACATGCGCTCAAACACAAGGCGGGGGTCGACTTCTTTAAGCATCGGCGTGTGCGGTGTCCGCCACGAAATGTTGGACGAGTACGCGCAGCTATAGCCAGAGTCGCACTGGCCCGATTGCCGCGCCGACTCGCACCCGATTTCGAGCGACGAGAGTTTCGTGCGGCGACCGATCGCTTGCGCGAGCAACTGATCGACGCTGACGCCGACCTCGATGTCGGAACCCGCCGTCTTGAACGGTTGCGCGCCGGTTAAGTACACAGCGGCAGACCGCGCGTGGTCGCCGGGGCCGTCGCCGTTGGCGCGCCCCTTGTCGTGCGTGAGACCCGACAACACGAGAAGTTGTTTCCGCAGGGGCGCGAGCGGCTCCATCAACCAAGGCAACTCGAAATCGGCGCCCGTCTGCTTGGGCGTCCAGTCTTCCATGTGCATGCCGTTGGGCACAAACAGGAACGCGGTGCGCTTGGGCCGGGCCGTGGGCGCGGCCCAAGCCATGGACTCCAAAAACGGGAGCGACAGCGCGGCGCCGGCCCCGCGCAGAAAAGTGCGGCGATTGAGTTTGCTGGTGGATTTCAAGATAGGGCTCTCTATCAGTTTACTTCGGTGCGACGCCCCAGAACGCGTCAAGTTGGACCAGCGCCACAATCAGCGCGTCCAAACGGGGCGTGGCTTCTAACGTCTTCACGAGCGATTCGAGGGCGGGCTCATCGCGCTCGAGCAAGCCCCGGCCGAGCGCGTACACGAGCATGTTCTTGGCAAGCGAGCGCAGAAAACCGGCATCGGCGCGCACGACGGCGCGCAAATCGGCGGCGCCCTTGATCGTTTGGCCGCCCGGCAAGACACCGCTCGCGTCGATCGGATGCTTGCCGTCGGCGGTCCGCCAGCGTCCGATCGCGTCGTAGTGCTCCAGCGCAAATCCCAACGTGTCCATGCGCGCGTGACACTGCGCGCACGCGGCGTCTTGGCGGTGACGTTGAAGGCGTTCCTTAAACGTAGCGGCCGCGACCGCCTCCGGACTCTCGTCGATGTCGTCCACGCCCGGCGGCGGCGGAGGCGGCGGCGCGTCCAGCAACACTTCGAGCACCCACTTGCCGCGCTTCACGGGTGACGTGCGCGTCGGATTCGAAGTCGCTGTCAGCACGCTCGCGTGCGTGAGCACCCCGCCGCGCCGCCCCTTCGGTAGATGCACGCGACGCATCGTCATGCCCCGCACGCCGGGCAGTCCGTACAGTTTCGCGAGCGGCTCGTTGACGAACGTGAAGTCGTTGTCGATCAGTTCCCAGATGCTGCGGTGCTCGCGCAACACCGCGTCGAAGACCATTTCGGTTTCGGCGCGCATGGCCCGGCGGAGCGTGTCGTCGAAGTCGGGAAACAGACCCGGGTCGGGCGTCGCGCCTTCGACGCGGCCGATCTGCAGCCATTGGCTCGCAAACCGTTGCGCGAGCGACGACGCGCGCGCATCACGCAACAGGCGCCGCACCTGTGAAACCAAAACATTGCGCTCCGCCAGCTTGCCGGATCGCGCGAGCGCCAAGAGCGCGTCGTCGGGCGTGGAACTCCAAAGGAAGTAACTAAGCCGAGATGCCAACTCGAACGGATCGCGCCGACGGCGACCCTGGGCGTCGGGCGTTTCTAAGCGAAACAGGAAGTGCGGCGACGTGAGCAACGCGACGATCCCAACGCGAACACGCGCCTCGACCGACGCGCCCTGCGGCGATGCTTTGTCGATCATCTGGAGCAGTCGCGTCTTTTCGGCGGCCTCGAGCGGGCGCCGCCAAGCCCGTTCCGCGAGCGGGATCATCACCTCGCGAAGATACGCCGCATGCCCGGTCTTGGGCGGCGGGCGCGGCAGGATGCGGCGCTGCGAAATCGGCAACGGTTGTTTGTCCACCGGGCCGACGATCGCCAGGGACAAGACCACAGCATTGCGATCGCGCTGCTTCGGATCGGGATGACGCGGTTGGTAGTAGTCGTTTAAAAACGCTACGCCGACGCGCCGCGCGCCGCCCTGCACGCGCACCTTGAACTGATACGTGCCCGGCTTGTTTTCGACCGCGGGCACGGCGAACGGATGCACGTTGCGACGATCGAGCTGTAGGGCCAACTGCACGACTTCGGGGCCGGCTTGTTGTCCGTACGCACGAATCTCAAACACGTACTCGCCGTTGCGCTCAAACTCGTGCGGCGTCCACGCGGTCCCGTTCGCAAAGAAAAACGCGCGGCCACCGTTTTTGTTCCCACCGCCCTCGATGCGCAACCCGCGCCCCTCGTAGCGAACGGCGCGCGGCTGGGTCGGCGTTTCATCGACGACCGCCAGCGCGGCGATGCGCTCCGCGGCGTCCACGTACTTCTCCAACAGTGCCGGCGAGATCGACAACACATCGGCGATGTTGTCGAACCCGTGCCCGACCTCGTCGGCCGGAAAGTACGCGGTCGCATCGAAATCAACGCCGAGCAAATCGCGCAGCGTGTGGATGTACTCCGCGCGGTTGAGGCGACGCATCGTCACCGGCGGCGGCGGCCCCGTCCGCGCGACGGACCTCACTTGAGCAAGCGCGGCGATGGCGGACTTGTACTCCGTCTCGGTCGGCGCCTCCTCGGTTTCGGGGGGCATCGTCCGCCGCTCGAGGACACCTTTGACCTTGCGCCAATCAACGGCGTCCGAGGTCAGGTCGATCTTGCCCTTCGCGCGCCGTCCGCGATGACACGCGAGACAGTTGTCATCGAAAAACTCGTCAAGCGTTTCGCGGGCGGACGGCTCGGTCTGCGCCGGCGCGGACGCGAGCCACGCAAACAGCGCGAGGGCGACCCATAACGCGCAGCGCTTGTTCACGAAACCGAAGGCGCCGAAGGCTCGCCCCGCTTGCGAAGCGCGCTCGGGATCCAAAAACAAAAACCGACGCCCCCGATACCGAGGCCGATCCACAACAACCAAAGCGGCGGCTGCCATCCGGCCAGGACGGCTGCTGTGTACCCCAAGAGGATCAAACTGCCGGCGGTCATCAGCGCGCACGCGAGGAGATTTCGTACCAGCGGGTCCACGTCCTCATTGTGGCACCGACGGCCCGGCCAGGAAAGAGACGCTCGCAGGGACGGCGAAAAGAGGCGTTCAGATCGGGTAGGGTGAGTCGATGCTCTGGCTCTGGATCACGCTTGGTTTTTTGGGACTCGTTGCGCTTTGGGACATCACCCAGCGCCGCAACACGATTCGCCGCAACTTCCCGATCATCGGCCACATACGGTTCCTGCTCATCGAGATCGGGCCGGAGCTAAGGCAATACATCGTCGCGCATAACCGCGAAGAGGCGCCGTTTAATCGTCTGGAGCGCGAGTGGATCTATCACTCGGCGGATCGCAAGAACAACTACTTCGCGTTCGGCACCGACGATCAGGTCTACGCCATCGGCTATCCAATTATTAAGCACGCCGTGTTCGGGCACGCGAAGGCGTACTCGACCGGCAACACGAAGAGCAAATGCGACCCGATCCCGTGCGCCAAAGTCATCGGGGCTTCGCACAAGCGCGCCCGCACGTATCAACCGCCGTCGATCATCAACATCTCGGCCATGAGCTTTGGGTCGCTTGGTCGCAACGCGATCGAAGCGCTCAATAAGGGCGCGGTCTTGGCCGAGTGCTATCACAACACCGGGGAGGGCGGGATCTCGCGCCACCACCGCCACGGCGCGGACCTCACGTGGCAGCTGGGTACGGGGTACTTCGGCGCGCGCACCGACGACGGCAAGCTCGACTACGACAAGCTCGCTCGCACGTGCGAAGAGGTGCCGCAAGTCCGCATGATCGAGATCAAACTCTCGCAAGGCGCCAAGCCCGGCAAGGGCGGCGTCTTACCGGCGGCGAAGGTGACCGAAGAGATCGCGGAGGCGCGCGGCGTCCCCGTCGGAGAAGACGTGTTGAGCCCGTCTGCGCACCACGAATTTTGCAACGTCGATGAGCTGATCGAAACCGTGGAGAAGATCGCCGAACGCACCGGACTTCCGGTCGGCATCAAGTCCGCCGTCGGACACCTGGATTTCTTCCAAGACCTGGCGGAGCGCATGAAGCGTTCGGGGCAGGGTCCGGACTTCATCGCGATCGACGGCGGCGAAGGCGGAACGGGTGCGGCGCCGCTGACGTTTGCCGATCACGTCGCGCTTCCGTACAAGCTCGCGTTTACACGCGTGTACCGCATCTTTCACGAGATGGGTTTGACCGACGACATCACGTGGATCGGCGCTGGCAAGCTCGGGTTCCCCGACCGCGCGATCGTCGCGATGTCGCTGGGCGCCGACATGATCGCGATCGCGCGCGAAGCCATGCTCGCCGTCGGGTGCATCCAAGCGCAAAAGTGCCACACCGGCGTCTGCCCGACCGGCGTAGCGACGCACAACAAATGGCTGCAGCGCGGCTTGGTTCCCGACGTACACGCCAAGCGGTTCGCAGGGTACGTCAACGCGTTTCGCGGCGAGCTGCTAAGCGTGACTTACGCGTCGGGATACGGACACCCCGGCCAATTCACACCCCACGACATCGAGATCTCAGCCGGGCCGAACGTCTTCAAGTCGCTCTACGACGTGTTCGGCTACGACAAAAAGCAATACGCCCCGGGCGCGGAGCCTTGTTACCGACCGATTCACCGGTCGAACTAGCGCTCGTCTCGCGGGAGGAAACCGAAACAGCGCAGCCAACACGATGCCTGCCGCGAAAAAAACCGCGCTTAGACAGACTGCACCAGTCAGTAGACCGGGGCCAGGAGGCAGATGAAACCGGATCGCAAGAACCGCTGCCGAGATGCCCAACTAGGGATATATCGCGAGCGCAAAAAGCGGCACCGTGAAATAGAGCAGCACAACGACCAGGCTGACTATGCAACCGAGAGTTTCGCGTACACGGTTGCGGAGCGGCGGACTCCACGACTCGGACGGATGCGTTTCCATCGATTGAGAAACCGTACCAGCTCAAACGAGTATCGACCGAGTGGCGGAGACGCCGCGCGCGACGGGCGCCGCCTACGGTCGTTGGGTCAAGCGTCGTGCATGTCGCGATCGCCGTTGCGGATGAGTTCGAGTCTGTTGCCGAATGGATCCGCGATGTAACAGCGCGTAATTCCTTCGAGTCGGTCGTCGGGTTTGGCTTTTACACCGGCTGCCGCGAGCTCTCGCACTAGGACTTCGTAGCCGCGCACGCGTAACGCCGGGTGCGCCTTGCGGGCGGGGCGGAAGTCTTTTTCCACGCCGAGATGGATGCGTACTGTGCCGCCCACAAACCAGCAGCCGCCGTTCTTGCGCAGCGTTTCCGGTTTTTCGATTTCTCTTAGGCCCAGCAGCCCCGCGTAGAACGCGCGCGCGTCGTCTTCTCGGCCTTGCGGCATCGCGAGCTGCACGTGATCGAGGGTTGTGAACTCCGGGTCAGTCAAAGAGACCGCCCGCTCTTGCGCCGAGTGTGTCCATCGTGACGGCGACCAGCATGTGCAACATGGCGCCGCCGTAAAACGATTTGGTCCGCAACGCGAGTGCGCACAAGGCGATGCCCGCGATGATCGCGCCGCCCGCTTCCATCCACGGCTTGTGGTAGTGGATCATGCAGTACGGCACTGCGAGCACGAAGATCGCCAGCTGCCCGATCTTTTTTTCCAGCGTGAAGAGCGCGTAGCCGCGGAAAAACGATTCGAGCGCGAAGAACTGCAGAATGTATGCGGCCTCCCACTTCCAAAACGTTGCGAAGTCATTGCGCGCCGCGCCGACGAATGGATACGTTCTTACAAACGCCGGTTGCGACGCGGCGTAGAACAGAAACGGGACCATGAACAAAAACAGCCCAAAATAGATCCAGGAGTGCTTCCAAAACCCGCGCGCGTTGTAGCCGACGCTCGATAATGGCTCGCGGTGTACGAACTTTACGATCAGCAGCGGAATCAAGCCGAACGCCACGCTGGTCGCGATCGCCCAGGTGATGCCCGCCTCCAGCGAGATTCTTCCCAGCGGCCCCAGACGGGCCTGAATACGCGGCGGGAGATAGTAGTACTCCAGCACCGTGAGGGCCGCCGCCATGTACACGAGCACCAACGCGCAGCGCGCATCCACCGTCTTGAAGCCCTCGATGATCTTGCGCACGCCGACACATTACCCGAGATCGCAGCGCAACGCGGCCCCAACATAGGCACAAGATCAATTGAGGCACCCCCTACAATTTTGAAGAAGGCCGGTCCCGGCCACCGGAACCACCGGAACCACTGGAACCACCGGAACAAGGAAAACGATGAAGAAACTAACCCTGTCGATGGGCGCGATCGCCCTGAGCGTGTTGTGCATTTCTGTTTGGGCCGACGAAGAGCCGGCGACGCCGATTCCGGCGACGAAGAAAACACACGCCTCTAAAACCACGTACGACAAAGTCTCCAAAAACGTGATCGATGCGTGGCGCAAGATGGAGTACCGCTGGACGAGCGTGAAAAAAGCGCACGCGACCATTACCGCTAAGGTCTCGCAAATGGGTCAGGCGGCGGCGACCAAAGGCGTTTACAAACTGGATGGCGAAAAAAGCGAGCTGACGTACGACGCGGGTCAAGCGGCCGCGGTTCTCAACACGCAGGGTTGGGATCGCAAGATGTTTGACCGCTTCTGGAAGGACATGTGGGACAAAGATCTAGAAGGCGGCACGTTCAAAGCCGAAAAAATCGAGACCGGCACGAAAATCAGCGTGACCGGAAAGATCGAAGCCCCTTACCGCGTGATGTACTTCGATGCCAACGGCGTGATGACGCATGCCGACGTGGAACTCACCAACGCGGGGATGACCATGAAGGGCAAGTTCACGATGACCCACAAAAAATTAAGCACCGGCAAGTACGTCATGTCCGAATTCAAGATCGAGCTCGACGTCCCCGGCGGCAAATGGACCGAGATCATGACGCTGAAGTACAAGGATTACAACGGCGTCGTCGCACTCGTCAAAGCCGACGCCACCGGTGACTACGGCGGCATGCCGCAGGGGATGACCAAAGACATCGCTGTCGCTTGGAAGTTCAACGACGACGTGAAGTAACTCGCGCCATCTCTTGAACGCAAAGGCCGGCTCGAGCTAGACTCCCGCCGGCCTTTTTCGTTAGAGTCCAAACAACGTCTCGATGTCGGTGCGAAAACGCGGCCCGAGAATCAACACGAGCAATTCGCGCAACAGGTCGGCCTCGTTTTGCAGCGTCGTCGCGGTGCCGTGGCCCCACTTCCCGATTTTTAGAAACGCGGCGTTGGGCTTGCTACTCCCGCGCGGCCCCATCCCGAAGCCGGCGACGTCCACCGCATGCACGCTCCCCTTGAACTCACGCAGCGTCGCTTCCAGGAGCGCCATGTGTCGTTCATGCGGCGGGGCATCGCCGAACAAGAGCACGACCCGTTTCGGTTTCGCGCGCCACGGCGTCTTCACGATCGCTCGCCGCAGGCCGCTCAACACGGCTTCCGGCTGGTCACCACCGCCGGCCGCCGGAATACAGGACAGGTAGTCTTCAAGGACACGCAGCTCATGCGTAAACGGCGACGCGAGCGTTAAGAACGCGTCCCCGGCGTCGCGATAGACCACAATGCGCACGCGCAGATCCGGAACAAGTTCGCGCAGCGTTTCGATGAGGCGTTGCAGCCGGCGCTTCGTGGCCTGAATCACCGGCGCCATCGACCCGGTCGCATCCAAGACCAACGCGATATCGAGACCGCGCTTGCGCAGGTCCGCCACGTGGTAGCGGAACCCGCCTGTCACCTTGCGATGTTTCTTCTGCGCGGCCCACCACTGCTGCCACTGCGCGGCGCCGGCCTTGGGGTTGGCCGGGTCGAAGCCGACGCGCGCATCGGTGAGCCGATGAATCAACGCGATCGCGTTTTGCCGCCGCGCGATGTCTTCGTGCACCAGCATGCGAATGGCCATCGGCAGGATCGTCTCATTACGCTCGTGAAAATCGAGGACCGCCGCGGCCGCCGCGCGCACGGTCGCGCTGACATCACCGAGCGCGACGTTGAGCAAGACGCGATCGCGGCTCTTCATGCTCACACGCAACGTCGCGCCGACGGCCGCATGCCGGACGCGCGCATCGGCATGGCGCAGCAGACGCTCCACGCCGTCGCGCGCATCGTCGCCGCCCAGACGGCCGAGCCCATGCGCGGCCGCGATCAACACGCTCACGTTTTCTTCGCCGCGGACGAGTTCGGCCAACACGAGTGCGTCCTCGACCCGCGAGCAGGCGGCCACGCGCACCATCGGAGCGGGATCGCCTAACGGCTTATTCGCGGCCGGCCCCGTGAGCGCTAGCGCGACGGCCGCCCGCACGCGCGGCGAACGGTTGCGCAGGTGGGCCGAAAGAAGCGGCGCGAGCTCGGGCCACGGTTCCTGCGCGAACGCATACAACACCTCTTCGAGACCGACCTGGAGCGAGATCGAAGACCGCGCCGATTTCGCAATCGATCCGACCTGCCCGTCGAGGATCAATCGCGCCGAACCAAGGTCGCGTGATCCGGCCACGGCATACGCAAGCAGGATGCGGCCGCTCGCGCTCGGCTTGCTCGTCGTCACCAACTTGGCGATCAACGTGCGCAACGAACGCCCGCCCGGCTCAAGGCCGCGCCGCGCCATCTCGCCGACCGCCCGCGCCAACGCAATGTCGGCGTGCGGCGTCTCTTGCAGATAGAGCGGCACCGGTCGCTTGCCGCGCGCGTGCCGCGTGAGGGCCTTGCTCAACGCGCGCAGCAGGTGAATCGCTTCGGCGGCCCCGCCCGCGCGCCCGAGCGCCGCCAGAGACGGCACGGCGACCGCCAAGTTGTCATCGGTCGCCAACTTGCGCAGTTTGGTCAGCCCGCCGCCCGCCGCGAGCGCGGTCATGCGCACCGACGCCGACGGATCGCGCCACAACTTGCGCAGCGGCGTCTTGTTTGTGCGCGCGCGCAGGGCCCACACGGCCGCGGCGCGCACGGCGTCGTCCTCGTCCTCTAAGAGTTTGAGGAGCAGCGTTTCGGGTGCGGTGACATCGAGCGCTTCGACCGCCGCCGCCCGGACCGCCGCGATCGGATCTTTCAACAGCCCGTGCGGCGTGTGTGCGCCGAGCCCCATCGCCGCCAGGCGGCGCACGTCCCACTTTCCGGAGATCGCGGCGCGCTGGAGCAATGCGCGGTCGCCTGCCGCGACGGCACGCCGCATTCCCTCGTGGCGAAAAAACGGGCTGTCGCCCAACAACATGCGCTCCGTCTCAGCATTGGACGGTGCGAGAAGCAGGAGAAGACCGGCGACGAAGACCATTTTGGGTAGACTCAGGACTCTGAGGAAGAGCTTGGGTGGCTCCAGTTAACCAAACGCACGGAAGCGACCAAATGACGCGCCCGATTCATCTTTGCACGACACGGCTCTGGGCCATGCTCGCGATTTCGATCCTGCCGCTGGCATGCGGCGGCGGATCGACCGCCCCCGCGCCGAGCGAACCGGCGGACGCTGGCGAAGCGCCCACCGAGACGACGGACCCCGTCCCGACTTTTCAAGCTCCCGCCGTCGAAGGTGAACTGATCGGGTTCCCGGGTGCCCAGGTGCCCGGCCTGAACGCGACCTACGTCTCCACCGGCGCCGGGTGGCTCGGCGAAAACGAAGATGAAGTCGTGTTCGAAGCCGTCATCCAGTGGACCGACACCAAGCTCTTAGGATGCGGAATCTTACGCCGCGGACCGGACGGGGCCGTCACAACCGTCCTCATGCAGGACCAGCGCATCCCTTCGGTATCGGGCGTGATCAAACACCCGCGGCTGCCGCTGCAGTCCAACGAGACGACGCTGCTGATTCCTGCCGAGATCGTCGGCGGGACCACGACACACGCGCTGTTCGGTGTGCCGAAAAACGGTGGCGCGCCGGTCCTGCTCGCCACCGAGCCGGCCGGATTGTTTGTCGGCGCGCGGTTCATGAACGACGGCCGCATCGCGGCGGAAGTGGACCGCGGCGGCGTCCGAACGATTCTGGCGATCGACGAAGCGGCGGCGCCGTTCCCGCTGTGCTCGGGTTGCGCACCGGGCTTCACGACCGACGGCGCAACGATCGTCGTGCGCGACACCCGGCAAGCGCTGGCTCTGCAGATGGACGGTCGCATCGAAACGATCCTGCAAGCGGGCGATCCGGTGCCCGGGTCTCCGGAATCGAACAGCGCCGTGCAAAACATTCGTAGCGCGTGGACCACACCCAGCGGCGCGATCGTCGTGCACGCGACAACAGACGACATCGACCGCCCGGAGATCTTGGTGCGCTTTGTGGATGCGCGCACCGAAGTCCTGGCGGCGTGTGGAAGTTCAGCGCCCGGAACAACCGGGCAGTTTACAGCACTCCACGCGGCCGCCACGCACCACGACGATGTGGTGTTTGCCGCGGTCCTTGACGGCGACCCCGAGAGCGGCGCCGCGATCTTTTGTGCGCGGCCCGACGGTACGACGGAGCTCGTTTGGAAAGACGGCCTGGCCATCCCGGAACTCGGCGGCGCTATCATCGGATTGGAGCCCGCCGCGGTCACCGCCGCCTCGAACGGCGCCGCGGCGTTTGGCGTCAACGTCTTTTGGGACGGTGTCGTCGCGGCCCGCGGCGTATTCGCGTTTGACGAAACGACAACGAAGCGGGTCGTGACCACGACATCCCGACTTGCTGCGGCAGCCGACGTCACGCTGACATCGCTGCCCAACCCAACGGGAACGACGACGCATCGAACGGCCGACGGAAGGACGCTCGTATACACCGGCCTGACGCAGGACCGCCGCCCGAATGCGACCTTGCACGCGTTGATCTTGGTGCGATAGGCGTCTCGGGGGGCAGTCCCTATAATGCCTCCATGCGAGACGAGGAACTGGCGGCGGCACTGGCCGCACTGCCGGGATGGCAACAGGAGCGCCATGCCGTGCGGCGCGCGTATGGCTTTCATGACCTCACGGAAGCGCGTCGCTTCGTGCGGCGTCTCATCGATCTCGCGCTGGCCGATGAGATCACGCCGCATCTAACGTGGGACGGCGGTCAGGTCCTCGTCGCTCTGGGCCGCGAAACAGGGGTCGGGCGAGCCGAAATCGAATTCGCGCGCAAGGTCGACGGCGCGTGACAGACTCGATCGCTCGCCACTACCACAACCTGACCAAGTACGACGAAGTGAACGTGCGACGCGGTCGCGGTCTGGACTGGTCGACGCAACCGTCGCCGTCTAAAGAAATCGTGTCGCGCCAGCGCGTTCCGCTCCGGCCATACCTCTCGTTTCGAACACCCGGCCAGCCGCAGCCTCCCAACCCCCAACTCGCGATGTCACACCCCGAGGTGGCGCAACTTTCGCGTTTACTCTTTACCGCGAACGGCGTCACCGGGGTCATTCGGTACGGCCACGGCAAGCAACAACCGCTGCGCGCGGCCCCCTCCGCGGGCGCGCTCTACCCGACCGAACTATATGTCGCGTCGCGCGGCATCGTGGGACTTGATGCGGGCATCTATTGCTACCAACCGATCCAACACGAGCTGGTTCGGCTGTGGGACGACGATGCGCTACCGGCGTTGCGCGCGGCATGCGGCGAGGCGACGACGTTTGACGACGCGAGCTTGGCGCTCGTGATGACGGGCGTGTATTGGCGCAGCGCGTGGCGCTACCAGGAGCGTGGCTACCGGCGCGTACTCCTCGACTCCGGCCACGTTCTCGCCAACCTCGTGATGGCGGCGCGCGCCGATGAGCTGTCCATCGGCGTTCATCTCGCGTTCGTGGACGACGACGTGAACGGGATCTTTTTCTTCGATGAGGCGCAGGAAGGCGCGCTGGCCGTACTTCCACTCGGTGGCTCGGCCGACGACGACGCGCATCACGACCGCGCGCTCTGGCGCTCCCCGCGCGTCGCGGAGTCGGTCGACGAGGCGGATCTTTTGAGCGAATCGGACTTGCGGGGGAGCGCCACGGTCGCGCTTCATCGAGCGACGTGCTGCACTGAACCGGCGCCGATCGCGCCCGCGCCTCGGAAGACGCCTCCGGCCCCGTTAGACCAAGAGATCGCAACGCACATCGTGCGCCGGCGATCCGCTCGTCGCTACACCGCGCAGGACATCACGCTCGACCAACTCCACGCGCTCTTGCCGTTCGCGTTCGGCGGCACGTCACGAACCCGCGACGCGGGATGGCTTCGGAGTTTTCTCGTCGCGACCCGCGTCGAGACGCTGGAGCCGGGCGTGTACGAGATCGAGGGCTCCGACGCGACACTGCAGCCGTTGTCGCTTGGGGATCCGACGCAAGCGGTCCACCGTTTTTGCCTCGGACAAGACATCGCGCGTGACGCGGCGGCGACCATCGTGTTCGCCGCGCACCCCGCGGCTGCGTTGGAAGCGTGCGGCGAACGCGCCTACCGCTACCTGTCGCTGGAGGCCGGCGAAATCGGCGAGCGGATCCAGGTCGCGGCGCGCGAGCACGGACTCGGCGCCTGCGGAATCGGCGGCTACTTCGACGACGAGGCAGCGGCGCTGCTCGGACTCGCGCCCGAGGATTGGATCCTCTACCTCGTTACCGTCGGCGTCGAATAGACGCGCTCGCTCGGGTCAACGATCCTGCATCCGGCCGGCTGCGCCGCCACCAGGGTCGTCAGGCCCTAATACTTCATCCGGTTCCACCAGCGGGAGAATCGCTGGAGAGCGGACCTTTGGTCGACGAACTCAAGCCACGCGCCGTGCGGCCGCGTCACGCCGCCCCGTAGCTTTTCGACCGCCAAGACGACGGTCTCGCTGTCGACTTCGTCGTCGTCTCCGCCGACGAAAAACAACCACGATCGCTCCGTCTCCACGGCGGGCTTCGCGACCGACTCGACGCCCAGTTTCCGCTCCTCAACCCAGGTATTCGCAAATTTACGCGCTTGGTGTTCCATCAACATGGCTGAAATTCCCTATCACTGATATCGACCGCGGCCACCGAATTCGCTACCGAAGTCCGGAAACATTCCGATGGAGGCTAAGCAGGTGGTGCTTCGGTAGGTGTTGGGTCGGAGGGGACCGTTGTCGACTGAGGACACGCGACCGGATCTTAAGGCCCAATACCCCGTATATGCCGCGACTCCGTTGAGCCCACACCGCGCACGGAGTTGGCGCGTCGGCTTCCTGGTGGGCGCTTGCGTGGCGCTGCTGGCGACTGCCCGTGCCGTGACGACCCATCGCCAAGTGGCGCGCCACCTGGACGGACTGATTCAGGAGCTCGGCCAAGCGTTGCTGGAGGCGACGGCCACCAGCATCGAGGCGAGCCTGGCCGCGAGCGACGCGCTGGACCAAGCGTTGGATGAGAGCGTGCGTGCGAAAGCGACGTTTTTGTCAGACACCGCGTCCCGGGCCCCACGCCTCCTCGATCGCTTTGCGCGCGCGGCCGGCCTCCAGCACGTCCTCGTCTTCGATCGAGAGGGCCACCTGCTGGCCTCCGCTCGCGACGTCCCGTCGCTTGGAAGCAGCGACGACCCTACGACGACGGCGTTGGCCTCGGCTTTGGAACGCGCGGCCCGCGAACTGATGGAGCAGCACCGAGATCGCGAGGGGACGCACGTACAGCGGTGGGCGGTGCCGGCCGCGGGCCTCGCCCCGTCGCTCGCCGTCGTTCGCCCGATGGCGGACGGCGCGACAGCGATCTTGGTCCAAAATGACGCGCGCTTTGCCGCCGCACGCCGCGCCGCGGACGCGACGCGCCAAGCCAACGCTCTCGCATCGTCGCCGCGCCTCGTCTACGTCTGCTTCGAGGCGCCCGCGCCGACGTCAGATCCGCAGACCGTGCTCGCCCTCGAAACCAGCCTCAAACTACCGAGCGGCCGCGATGCCACGTTGCGCGTGGGTGTCGATCGCACGCCGGTCTCGCGCGCGCTCGCGGTACACGCCCGCTCGGCGTGGCTGCAAGGCGCACTGCTCGTCTTGCTCGTCACGGTCGCCGCCGCCTACCTCTGGTACCTGCTCGACACGCGGCGCCGCCTGCGGGCGCGCGTGGAGCGCGACGAACGACTCGCGGCCTTAGGTCGCTTGGCCGCCCACGTTGCGCACGAAGTCCGCAATCCGCTAAACGCGATCGGACTCGGCGTCCAACGACTCCAACGATCCAACGGGGACGGCAACGTTCGCCAGATCACCGGAACGATCTTGGAGGAGGTCGCCCGCCTCGATCGCACGGTGCAAGAGGTCTTACAGTCGGCGCGGCCGCGACCGCCGCGTTGGCAATCGACTCCGGCGATCGAGTTTGCGGCCACCCTGCGCGAGCTGGCTGCGCCAGTCGCCGCGGCACGCAACATCCGACTGAACGTGGACGCGCCCCATGGCCTCACGTTGGAGGCGGACACAGATCTCGTTCGCGGTGCGGTTTGGAATCTCGTCCGCAACGCGTGCGAGGCGTCCCCGGACGGAGGGGACGTATCGGTCCGCATCCGCGCGGTCGGAGCCCATGCCCGCATCACGGTGGGCGATCGCGGCGCTGGGCTCTCCGACACGCAACGCGCACACGCCTTCGAGCCGTTCGCGAGCGGCCGGCGGGGCGGAACCGGCCTCGGTCTCGCCCTGACGCTGGCGGCCGCCCAGGCCCACGGCGGCACCGTCGAAATCGAGCCGCGCGACGGCGGCGGCAGCCTCTTTCACTTCGTTTGGCCCTTTCCCGAAGAGAGAACCACAACATGAGCTTGCAACTCCTCGTCGTCGATGACGAAGCCAACCAACGTCGCCTGCTGGCCGACTATCTAACCGAATGCGGCCACGCGGTGCAGGAAGCTGAAGCTGCCGAGGAAGCGTTGGATGTGCTTGCCGACGGCGCCCTCGACGCCGTCCTCACCGACGTGTGCTTACCGGGCGCGGACGGCGTCGAACTCATTCGGCGCGCACGCGCCGACGGAACCGCGATCCCGTTCGTCGTCATGACGGCGTTTGGATCCATCGACAACGCGGTCGACGCCATGCGCGCGGGTGCGCGTCACTACCTCACGAAACCCATTCGCTTAGATGACTTGGACGCCACGCTCGCCGAGATCGAACGCGACCGCGACACGCCGCCCCCGGTGACGAATCCTCCGCCCTCCGCTGCGTCGACGGCACCGGACGATCCGTTCGCCGGGATGGGCGCCGCGATGCAGAGCGTTGTGCAAATCATGGCGCGCGTGGCACCGTCGGACGCCACCGTCTTGATTGCCGGTGAGTCCGGCGTGGGCAAAGAAGTCGTCGCGGATCGCATTCACGGGTTGAGCAAACGCGCGGCGCAACCGTTCGTCAAAATCAACTGCGCGTCGCTGCCCGAACCCCTGCTGGAGTCCGAACTGTTCGGTCATGAGAAGGGCGCCTTTACCGGCGCGAACGAGGCGCGTGCCGGGCTGTTTGAAGCGGCGCACAACGGAACCATTTTCCTCGATGAGATCGGCGACATCTCCCCCGCACTTCAGGTGCGGTTGCTGCGCGTCCTTCAGGAGCGCGAGGTGTTGCGCTTGGGTGCGCGCCAACCGATCGCGACCAACTTCCGGTTGCTCGCGGCGACGCATCGCGATCTCGAAAAAGAAGTCGAGGCGGGTCGATTTCGCGGCGACCTGTTGTATCGATTGCGCGTGATCGAGATTGGCGTGCCGCCGCTACGGGAGCGCCCCGAAGACATCGGCGTCCTCGCCCGCATCCTGTTGGCGCGCGTCGCGACCCGCAACAACGTGGCGCCGCGTCCGCTCTCCGACGGAGCGCTCGCGGCGCTAACCTGCCACGAGCTTCCCGGGAATGTCCGCCAGCTTGAGCACATGCTCGAGCGCGCGCTGATCCTCGGCCAAGGTTCCGAGTTGAGCCGCAAGGACTTCCCCGATCTCACGCCACGTACCGAGGGCGAGGACGCCTTACCCACCACGATGCGCGAGGCCGTCGTCGCGCTGGAGAAGACGTGGATCCGCCGCGCGCTGGACGAAGCGGGCGGCGTGCGCGCCCACGCGGCGCGCCGCCTAGGTCTCCCCGAGCGAGTCCTGCGCTACAAACTCGCCAAATACGGGATGGCGTCGGAGCGGCGAAAGTGACGACAAAACCCCGCTTGAGGCGACAAAAACGTCGCCTCAAGCGCAGCGACTCCGTCCTAACTCAATTATTTACAAAGACTTACAGTTTCGGCACGCCATTGGCCCGGCCGTTGCGCTAGAGGTTTGGTGGAAGGAACAACAACTATGAAACTCAAGAGCGGTATTTTTCTCACGATCGTCGCGGCGGCACTTTTTGCGCTGCTTCCCGACGCCAGCGGGCAGGGTCGTCCGGGCGGCGGTAACGGAACCGGTGGCGGCGGCGGACCGGGCGGTGGCGGCGGCGGAAACGCTGGCGGCGGCAACGGGGGCGGTGGCAATGGCGGAGGCGGCGGAACCCCGCCGCGCGGTCCCATCCCGAACCCCGGTCCCGGCACGGGCGGCGGCGGTCCCACGCCGGGCGGCCCCGGTGGCGCCGGTGGTGCTGGTGGTGCGGGCGGCGGCAATGGCCCGACGGGTCCGGCAGCCCCCCAAAAGCGTGCGCGGACCGGCGCGAGCGCGGCGCACAGCACGTCCACAGCAAACAAGTGCGCCGATGCGGCGCGCACGGAGTCGAAGCAAGGTCTCGCCAGCGAGGCCGCTGAGTCGTTGTCGGAATAAAGCACCATGCGTGGTCGCTGGCTTCCGATCCTGTTTTGCGGCGCCCTTGCTTATGCAGGGGCGCCCGACGTGCGTTCCGCGCTTGCCGGCGTGGACCGCAAACTGCGCGCCGGGGAACGGAGAGAGGCGTTGCAAGCGTTGACGGGACTGGTGAAGCGGCATCCCGATTCGATCGATGCTCATGTTCTGTATCAGGACCTAAGCCGCGATAGCAATTCGTTCGCCGCCATCACCGAACACTACCGACAGCTCTTTCGCGACAGCCCCGACTCCGCCGCGGCGCATTACCTTTACGCGCGACTCCTGGAAGGGGCGCGCAGTGTTTCCGAACTGAAGCGGCTCACAAGGAAGCATCCCGAGTTCGTCGCGGGCCACGTGGCACTTGCACGCGGCTTGCGTCGTGCGCGCAAATATTCGCACGCCGAGAAGGCTGTGTTGCGCGCCTTAAAACTCCGCCCGGAGCACGCGCGCGCGCACGAGATCCACGGTTGGATTCTCGAAAAGCGCAAGAAGCCGCAAGAAGCTGAGGTCGCGTATCGGCGCGCCCTAAAGCTCAACCCGGACGGGTTGCGCGTGCGGTACAAGTTGGCTCACCTTCTCACGCGAACCAAACGCGGGAAGGAAGCGCTGACCGTGGTGACGCAAACCACGAAACTGGCGCCGGGTGACCCGTTGACCTGGATTCACCGCGGGATCGTGCTGTTCGCCATCGGGCGCTCAGAAGATGCCGTGAAGGCCTACGAAACGGCCATGAAGCGCGCGCCCGCAGACGCGCTCACGTTGGTTCTTCTCGCGGAGTCCTACGCCGAGGTCTCGCAATTCGATCGCGCGGAGCGCACAATCGAACGCGCCCTCACATTGGACCCGCGGTTCGCCCGCGCCCACGCGGCGCGCGGCTACGTCGCCCTGCGACGCGCCGACCTCGACCTGGCGCGAGACTGCTATCTCAGAGCGCAGCGCCTGGATACAAAGAACGGCGGCTATCTCTATTACCTCGGCCTCGTCTACGAGAAGCGCAACGAGCTTAAACGCGCGTCGCGCTATTACCGCTGGGCCACGGCGCGCCAACCCGATCGGATGACCTATCGGTTCGCACTCGGGCTCTCGCTCGAACGCGAGGGGCGCCGCGAAGATGCGTTGCGCGTGTACAAAGAGATCACGCGTCTCGCACCCGAAAACATCGACGGTTGGATTCGCTACGGACACATGTCCGCGGATCTCAACCGTGTACGACAGGCCGTCAAAGCGTTTGAGTCTGCGCTCGTCCTCGCACCCAACACTACGGAAGTCATACTCTCTCTCGCCATCGTCTTAGAAACGGGCGCCCGCGATACCGAAGCGGCGCTCGCGATGTACCGTCGGTACAAGGCGGCGGGAGGAAAAGACCCAAGAGTTGCAGACTGGATACGTAAACTGGAGGGGCGGTAAAACGCCCCTCCCTTTCGCCAAGACTCCAAAGAACGCGAGCATCGGAGCGCTCCCTGTCGCCTCCAAACGGCGGGGAGCGCTTTCTATCCGCCGAGAATCCAACGCGCGACGAAGATCAAGATCCCGGCCCCGGTCAGATCGTTCGCGGTTTGCACAAAGGGACTGGCCGCAATCGCTGGGTCCTTTCCGAAACGGCTGATCAACACAGGCACCGTCACCCCCATGACCGCGCCGGTCGACATGGCCGTCCAAAGCGACAACGCGACGGCCATCGGCAACCGGGGCTCGGTCTCCGAAAATCCTGCGATCGCAAACAGCGCGAGTCCAAAAATGACGCCGAGCGAAACGCCGGTCAGGATCTGGCGCTTGATGAACTTGCCGGACTTGCCCCACTCGATGCGCTTCAGCGCGAGGGCGCGCACGGTGAGTGCTGAACTCTGGGTACCGACGTTGCCCGCCATGCCCAAAATCACAGGCAGGAAATACAGCAGCTCCTTGTGGTTTTGCAACACCTCGTCCGCGTTGACCATCACTGTCGTTGTGCCGAGCGCCCCCATGAACGCGGGCGTCAACCACGCCGCACGCACACGCACGGCCGCGCCAATGCGGTCGTCGTAGACCTCGTCGGCGCTGGCACCGGCCATCTTTGCGATGTCCTCGGTCGCCTCCTCCGCAATGACGTCCGCGATGTCATCGTGGAGAATCTGGCCGAGCAAGATGCCGGACGCATCAACAACAGGCAACGCCGCCAAGTTGTGCTCGCGCACACGCACGGCGATCTGCTCCTGGTCCATCGTGACCGGAACCGCAACCGGGTTGGGCTCGATCACGCTGCGCAGTGGCGTGCTCGGATCTTCTTGGAGAAGATCCGCCGGACTCACGGTTCCGATCAACCGCCCTTCCGCATCCACGACATAGACTTCGTGGACTTCACCGACATCTTTGAGGTCGGTGTCGCGGATGGCTTGGAGCGCGGAGGCCACCGTGCCGTCACTCTGCGCACGGACCACCTCGGTCTGCATGATACCGCCGGCGGTTTCCTCACCGTACTGCAGCAGCTCTTCTAGTTCTTCGCGCTCTTCGTCTTCGAGTTTGTTGAGCGTGCGTTCCGCTTTCTCCGGAGGAAGCGCGGCAATGAGGTCCGCCGCGTCATCGGAACGCGACTCCTGCACAATCTCCGCGATCTCCCCGGCGGAAAGATCCTCCAAAATATCGTCGCGCTGCTCGTCTTCGACCTCGCGCAACACGTCGGACGCGAGTTCGGCGCCCATCAGCCGAATCACGCGCATCCGCAGCGCTTCATCCGAGATGATTTCAAGGGCGTCCGCGAGTTCGGCGTGGCGGAGCAGCAAGAAAAAGCGCTGCACATCCTCGTCACTACCGTCGCGAACAAGGCGTTCCAACGGAGAGTTTTCGCGTCCGCGGGCCATGGCGTCGGAGTATAGCGGGCCGCCGGCGGGAACCGTGTTTCCCCGCGCCGCGTCCCAAGACACGCTCCCGCATCCGAATTTCCTACGCCGCCGTCCGGCCAGGGGGTATAATAAGTGTACGTTTGACACTAACCTGCGGCCGGGCCGCGGCGGAGACAGGATCGGGGTTCCATTCCGGCCCGCTGACCGCCACGCCACGCCGCGAGGAGCTTGCCCATGATCCCCAGCGCGATGATGACGGGACCGCAAAAGATCACGACGCCCCACGACATGGACGAGGCGGCTGTCGTGGAACATATGCGCCATCTCAAGGCGGAGTTCGGCAAAAAGCTGGTCATCTTGGGACATCACTACCAGCGGCGCGAGATCGTCGAACTCGCTGATTTTCGCGGGGATAGCCTTGAGCTCTGCCGCGCCGCCGCGAACCAAGATGACGCCGAGATCATCATCTTTTGCGGGGTTCGGTTCATGGTCGAGTCCGCGCGCATTTTGGCGCGGCCCCGTCAGCGCGTGTACCACCCGAATGCGCGCGCCGGTTGCCCGATGGCCGACATGGCCAACGCGCCCCTCGTCGAAAAAGCCTGGCGCGATCTGGAGCAACGCGGCCTGCACGGATCCACGATCCCCGTCACGTACATGAATTCGGACGCCGACCTCAAGGCGTTTACAGGGCGCAACGGCGGTATCGTCTGCACGTCGAGCAACGCCACCAAAGTGTTCGAGTGGGCGTTTGCGCGCGGCGAGCGGATCATCTTTTATCCCGATGAACATCTGGGGCGCAACGTCGCGAACTCGATGGGTATCGAGAGCTTGATCTACGATCCGCGCGAGCCGCTGGGCGGACTCACCGAGGACGAGTTCCGCAACGCCAAGGTGTTGTTGTGGAAGGGCTTTTGCCACGTCCACACGCACTTCACGACCGCGCACATCGACGAGGCGCGGGAAAAATGGCCTGATGTCTACGTCATGTCTCACCCCGAATGCACGCAGGAAGTGATCGGCGCGTCCGACTTCGCGGGTTCGACCTCGCAAATGTGTCGCAAGGTTGCGGAGGCGCCCGCGGGGGCCACGTTTGCGATCGGCACCGAGATCAACATGATCCACCGATTGGCGTTTGAGCATGCCGACAAGAACGTTCACACGTTGAGTCGCTCGCTCTGTCCCAACATGTACCGCGTCAACCTCTACAACCTGTACGACACGGTGCGCGACCTAGAGAACGCGCCGCAGGTGATCTTGCCCGACGATGTCATGCGCGACGGCAAGCTTGCGCTGGATCGCATGCTCGCGATCAATCTTTAGCGGTTGATTTCTTAAACGCAGCAACGACGGCGCGGACCTCCCAGTCCGCGTCGTTTTTCGTGGCCGCGATGTCCTCTTGCGCAAACACGCCCCGACGGATCATCGACCGAACGGCGGCGACGCGAACTCGGGGGTCGGCGTCGCCCCGAGCCGTGCGCAGCGCGGGCAGGATGCCTTCTCGATCAGAGAGTCGGCCGAGGTTGCGTGCGGCGCGCCACCGCAGCGCCCAGTCGGGCTGCGTCAACGCTTCCACGAACGCGGCGAGGGCGAAGTCGCCTTTCCGTCCGGCCCAGGGCGCGGGCGTGATCACGCCCGCGAGCAACGCTTGCGCGCACGAGAGCACCCGCGTGCCGAACGGCTCATCGCGCGGGCTTTCATCCCATGCCACGGTCAGCCCGGAATCATCGCTCAGTGACAATCGGAGCGCACCTCCTCCGATCTGGTAGACGTGCTGCGGAAGCGCCCCGCTTGAGATGCGAGTGTGCGTCAGGTCCGACTGCGTGTCGCCGAGCCAACGATGGATACGTTTGTGCGCACGCACGAGGTTGGACACGTCGGGCATGTAGAGCCCGTCGCTTGTGATCGCCTCGATGCTCTCGGGCGGGTGCGCGAACAGATGCTTTACGCCGGCGCGGTAACCGAGGCGCCCAATCACGCGCTCGACGAACATGCGCCCCGACGCGTACGGGAAACTCGACATCGCTTGCAGCCCCTCGATAAGGCTACGCGCAGCGGCGTTGTCGATGGATTTGGGCGCTTTGCTCTGAATGTCGCTGAAGCGGCGGAACGCTCTGTCGATGGCGGGACCGGCTTTGGAGGCGGCGCGCGCGGCGAGGTACTGCGCATGCCCCTCCACGACCGCCGCGCGGGCGACGAACTCTTCGCCGGCGCTAGCAGCGGTGTAGAACCGAAACAGATCCTGTGCGCGAACCTGCATAACATGAACCATTTCATGCAGTAAGACCGCGTCGCGCATGTCGTCCGAATACACGCCCGGGAACATGGCGTCGATCTCGACGAAATTCTCGGGCACGATGAAGACCGTGCCGCGTCGAATATCGACCTTGCCCAGCACAGCGGATGCCGCCGCCTGTGACTGACTGCGTGCGATCGCCCGCAACGCTTTGCCGCGCGGTCCGTCGCTGGCCATCCCCATGTCGTAGAACTCGTCGTACATCAAGAGCGCGATTTCTTTGCGCGTTACGCGGCGCACCTCGACGGGGCCGAACGCCTCGCCGTGAATCGCTTCCAAGATCGGACGCAATTCCTTCGCGCGCCGCTGCAGCGTGGCCTGGGAAAAATCCGGCCCGTCGTTTGGATTTAAAATCGCAAGGCCGCCGCAGATACCAACGATAAAGACGATGACGGTGAACGTGGCGCGATCCATGTCAGGACTGTAACCGGTGCGTGGTTGGAACGGGGCGCATAGATGCGACAATCTCCGCGTGGCGGACGTGCGGGTGTTGGACGGCGGACTGGCGACGGAGTTGGAGGCGCGCGGCCACGTCTTGGACGATGCGCTCTGGTCGGCGCGTTTGCTGCACGATGATCCGGGTGCGATCTTGGACGTTCATCGCGCCTTCGTGGCCGCGGGCGCGGACGGCGTCATTAGCGCAAGCTATCAAGCGACGCTTGCCAACTGCGGCGCCGAAGCGCTCTCGCTCGCCGTCGAGCTGGCGCGCGACAGTGGTGCACGCTTTGTGGCCGCGTCGGTCGGCCCGTACGGCGCTCCGCTCGCGGATCATTCGGAGTACACGGGCGCCTACGGACTGGACGAGTCCGACCTGGCCGCATGGCACGAACCCCGCCTGCGCATCTTGGAGAAGGCATCGCCCGACTGGTTGGCGTGCGAGACGATCCCTTCCTGGCCGGAGGCGCGCGCGCTGGCGTCACTCGTTCAGCGGGACGCGTGGATCGCGTTTCAGTGTCGCGACGGCGAACACATCGCGGACGGGACGCCGATCCGGGAGTGCGCGGCGTACTTGGACCGAGCTCCGTTCGTGCGCGCGATCGGCGTCAACTGCACCCACCCGCGCTACGTCACGGCGTTGCTGGAGGCCATCCGCGCCGTTACGTCCAAACCGCTCGTCGTGTACCCAAACGCCGGCGAACGCTATACGCCGGGCGCCGGTTGGGTGGGCGACGCGGCGGAGTTCTTGACGCTGGTGCCGCAATGGGTGAAGTTGGGCGCGCGCCTCGTCGGGGGTTGCTGTCGCGTGTCGCCGGACGTGATCGCTCAGCTCGCGCGCTTGCTACGCCAACCAACGCGGTAGATCCGCGATCGAATCGAGCACGCCGTCCGGGGAAACGCCGCTGTCCAAATCGGCCGCGCGAAACTTTCCGGTGCGCACCAAGACACCGCGCAGTCCGCACGCCTGCGCGGCCCTGACGTCGGTGCGGACGTCATCGCCAACCATCGTTACGTGTTGCGCTTCGAGTCCGAGGCAATCGAGCGCCGCGGCGAAGAAGTCGGGGGACGGCTTGCCGAGGACGATCGCTTGGCGGTCGGTCGCGTGTTCCAACGCGCGCACGAACGGCGCCACGTCGAGCGAAACGCCGTCATCCGCTTGCCAGTAGCGCGTCATCCCGAGTGCCACGAGGCGCACGCCCGCGTCTTCGTCCAACAGTCGAAACGCGCGGTTGAGAACCGGGTACGTCCATCCGTCGCCGAGATCACCCAGCACAACGTAGCGCGCGCCGGACTCCGCGTGTCCGGGCAGACGCGCCAGCCCCTCGAACGCGACGCGTGCGGCCGGGCGAACAAACAGCGCGACCGGCCCCTCCGGTTGCGTGCGCAGCCACGTCGCCGCGGCCACGGCGGGCGTCAAAATGTGGTCCGCATCGGTTTCGACACCCATGCCGGCGAGTTTCGCCACGAGCGCGCTGCGCGGACGCGACGTCGCGTTGGTCACAAACAGATACGGAAGTGCGCGCTCTCGGATGTAGTGAAACGTCTCCACCGCGCCCGCAACGGGTTCATCGGCGTCATACATCACACCGTCGAGATCGAGAAGAAGCCCTCGCACCCCGGCGAGTATACGGGTCGCCCCCCCGGGCCCCGCCGCGCACGTGGCCGCCACGGATTGCGGCCCGCGCTTGCCGGCGCGCGGACTTCCCGCGCTTGCCGGCGCGTGTAACTGCTGCGCGGACGAGGCCACGCTTCCCTGCCGCGCATCGACCACGCTATCGGGCGCGCGTGCCCGCCGCGCTTTCCTGCCGGCCGACTTCCCGCGCACACCCGCCGCGCTTTCCTGCCGGCGTCCTCGCCGGGTGCTCACTCGTCCCGCGCGTGTACTTGTTGCGCCGACGTGCCGCGCCTACCCGCCGAGGTGATACATCTCGAGCTTGCGCGTGCCGGGCGTCTGGCCCGTCCGCTGCTCCGAGTAACGATCCACGCGCGCGCCCCAGAGTTTTTGGATGGCTTGCGTCAGTTCGTCATCGGTTTTGCCGTCGCGGACGAGCGCGCGCATGTCGAAGCCGTCGGATGCAAACAGGCACGTCACGAGTTTGCCTTCGGGGCTCAGGCGCGCGCGCGAACACGCACCGCAAAACGGCTTCGTCACGGATGCAATCACGCCGATCTCACCTTTCCCATCCGTGTAGCGATGACGCGTAGCCACCTCGCCGGCGTAGTTCGGCGGCACGGGGATAAGCGGGAACTCGGCGCCGATGCTTGCCAGGATTTCTTTTTGCGACACGACGTCGTCGAGCCGCCAGCCGTTTAGGTTGCCCACGTCCATGAACTCGATGAAGCGCACGATCGTGTCGGTTCCGCGGAAATGACGCGCGAGGTCCACGATCGTGTGATCGTTGACGCCGCGTTTCACGACGCAATTGATTTTCACGGGGCTTAGCCCGACTCGTTCCGCTGCTTCGATCCCCGCGAGCACGGGCGCCAGACCGGCACGCCGACCGTTCATCGTCTTGAACGTCGGCTCATCCAAGCTATCGAGGCTGACCGTCACGCGCTGCAGGCCGGCGTCCTTCAGGGAACCCGCGAGGCCCGCGAGCAGATACGCGTTGGTCGTCAGACTGAGATCTTTCACGCCTTCGATCGGCGCGAGGCGTTCGATCAATCGCGCCAAGTCGGTCCGGAGGAGCGGCTCCCCTCCGGTCAAACGCAGCTTCGTGACGCCGCATCTCACCGCCGCGCGCGCAATGCGCTCGATTTCCTCGAACGTCAAGATGTCCGGCTTGGGTAAGAACTTGTAGCTCTCGCCGAAGATCTCGGCGGGCATGCAGTACGAGCAGCGAAAGTTGCAGCGATCCGTCACCGAGATGCGCAGGTCGCGCATCGGGCGTCCGAGCTGGTCTTTCGGTGCCGCGTTCATGATGGCGCTATGTTAGCACCGGGAGTTTGCGCTCCGTAGCGCTACGCGTCGGGCCCCGCATTCCACTTCATCGCTTCCAGCGCCGCACTCGCCGGCGTCTGCAGTTGTTCCACTCCGATACCAACGTCGGCAAACAATGCCACGGAGTCGCGGATGCGATAGTCCTCGCTGTAGTACACGCGCTCGACGCCGCCTAGGTTGATCAGCCGCTTCGCGCACATCACGCACGGGAGGTGCGTTACGAACACGCGCTTCGCCACGTTGCGGCGCGCGTGGCAGTTGATCACCGCGTTCTCTTCGGAGTGCAAGCAGCCGCAGTTGCCCGGCGTGTCACGGTCGCAATGATTCGCAAGCCCGGTCGCGTTGCCGTTGTAGCCAACCGCCAACACCTGACGGTAGTCCGTCGTTGTGATGACGGTCCCGACCCGAAGGCGTGCGCACGTGGATCGCTGCGCCATCCCAAACGCGAGCGTCATATAGAGAGTCTCAAAAGAAGGTCGAGCCCGAGAAGAAAGCGCCATAACCAAAAGGTACAAAACCCCCCTAATGCGGTACCGGGTTCGATTTTTTCTTCCATAACCGGCGTCACGACAAGACGTTACGAGAGCAGGGTGCGGCATTGATGACGCACTTTCGGGGACGGCGACCCCTCCGGCGCGCCCCTCGAATGCGCCCGCGCGAGGTCAGGGCGGGCCCAAACAAGGGGCTGCGGCTCGATCGTGCCCAATTCGACAGGCTACTGTCGTTCTCGGGAGCTCCGCGACGACCGTTCGTAGCTCTGGATTTGCGGCACAAATGCCGCACCTAGCCGCCATAACCAATTTCATGAAAACAACTTACGACAGAAAAAATCGAACCCGGTACCGCATTAGACGGGGGGCCGCATTAGAAGGGGAATAGGATTCCTTTTTCTTTTAGTAGGTCGGGTTTTTTGGGGCTGGTTTTGTAGAGCCTTGCGGGGCGGTGGGCGCCCTCTCGGCGCAACTCGTTGGTTTCTTCGAGCGCGTCCAACGCGAGGAACTTGCGGCGGAAATTGCGCTTGTCGAGTTCGCGCTGGAGTAGGACTTCGTAGACGTTTTGGACTTCAGAGAGCGTGAATGGTTCTTCGAGAAATCGCAAGGGGACCGTCGAGTACTCGGTCTTGGTGCGAAGGCGATCGACACCCATCTTCAAGACGTCCCCGTGGTGAAACGCGAGGCGCGGAGCTTTGCGTGCGTCGTGGAACTCGCAGTCACGCGGCTTGGGCGCGCCGGCGACGACGGCTAGGTACGTGACGGAAACGAACGGTCCGCGCGGGTCGCTGCCGGGATCGCCGAACGTAAACAGCTGCTCCAAAAACGATGCCGTGAGTCCGGTGCGCTCGGCCATGAGCCGCTCGGCGGCGTGGCGCAACGACTCGCGTTCGTCCGCGACGAATCCGCCGGGCAGACTCCACGCACCGAGCTCGGGCGCTTCCTCGCGACGCCACAAGACCACGCGCAACGCGCGCGCGGTGATCGCGCACACGACCAAGTCGACGCGCACGGCGACGCGCGTCAAGCTCAAAACGCACCCCCGTAAAACGACTCAACAATCGGAAAGCGCCGGCCGCCAAGCCCAAACGCTTTCGCCGTCACCTTCAACACCGGCGCGGCTTGCTGACGCTTGTACTCCTGAATCGAGACGCGCTTCAAAACGTCGGTGACGACAGCGCGCTCAAAACCACGCGCGACAATCTGCTCCGGCGTCAACCGCCCCTCGATGTGATGGCGCAAGATGGCGTCGAGCACGGGGTAAGGCGGCAACGAGTCTTCGTCTTTTTGATCGGGCGCTAACTCCGCGGACGGCGGCCGCTCCAAAACACGCGCCGGAATCGGATAACGCCGCGCGAGCGCAAACACCTCGGTCTTGTACAGGTCGCTGATCGGCGCGAGCGCCCCAACCATGTCGCCATACAGCGTGCAGTACCCCATCGCGAATTCGCTCTTGTTCGAGGGCACAAGGACAAGCGCGTGCCGGCGATTGGCGAGCGCCATCAAATACATCCCGCGCAACCGCGCCTGCATGTTTTCCTCGGGCAACCCAAACTCCGGATCGCCCCAGACGGCGCGCAACTCCGAGCGCGCGACGTCGAACGCGCGCCCGATCGGGATCGTGTGGAAGGAAAGCCCCAACCGCTCCGCCAGAAGGCGCGCGTCTTCCAAGCTGTAGTCCGCGTTGAACGGCCCGGGCATCGCCACGCCAATAACGTGCTCGGGCCCGAGCGCGTCGGCAGCCAAACACGCAACCAACGACGAGTCGACGCCGCCGCTCATCCCGACCAAGGCCGTTCGAAAACCCGTCTTCGCAAAATAGTCCCGGATACCGAGCACAAGCGCGTCACGCACGTCGTCGTCGGGAGCCACGGCGGCGCCGGCAAGATCCCCGTCAAAATCGACATGCACAAGATCCGTCGCACAAAATTTCGCGCAAGCGCACAGCTCTCCGCTCGCGTTCAGCGCGAACGAGCCACCGTCAAACACAAGCTGGTCGTTCGCACCTACCAAGTTGCAATACACAAACGGAACGCCGTGGGCCTGCACATGGCGCGTCATCAGTTCGCGGCGCCACGCCGGCTTGCCCTGCGCGTAAGGAGACGCGCTCAAGTTCACGATCAACTCCGCGCCGAGTTCGACAAGTTCGCCAACCGGATCGCGGTCGTACAGCCCGTTCCCATCCAGCGCCCACGCATCCTCGCAGATCGTGACGCCGACCCGCACGCCGTCGATCTCGATCGGCGCCGACGCGCCACCCGCACGAAAGTAGCGATCCTCGTCGAACACGTCGTAGCTCGGCAACAGCTGCTTCGCGACCGCCTGACACGACCCATCCCGGATCAACACAGCCGCGTTAAAGAGCGGCTTGCCCAACGAGTCGGCGCGCACGGGAGCCCCCACGAGCAGCGGCGGAAGCCCCGGCGTTTGCGCCAGCTGGTCGAGCGCTTCGCCACACGCCGCCAAAAACGACTCCTCCTCGAGCAAGTCACGCGGCATATACCCACAGAGCGCGAGCTCGGGATACACAACCAACGAAGCGCCGGAGGCCGCCCGCGCGGCCGCAACGATCGCGTCGCGATTCCCGGCAAAGTCGCCAACCCGAGTATTGATCTGAGCGAGGACAAGGCGCATGGTTCGTGTCTCCTCTACACGAAGAACGCGCGTAGGATACCGGGCGCTGTGATCTCGCGCGAACAATTCATCCTGCGGACCCGTGGCGAAACCGACGTTTTAGACATCACGCCGCGGCTCCGCGAAATCGTGGCGCAGAGCGAGGTCGAAACCGGCTTGGCGCACGTCTTCGTCCCCGGGGCGACGGCTGGGGTCACGACGATCGAGTACGAGCCCGGTTGCGTGGCCGACTTGCGCGACGCGTTCGAAAGGATCGCACCGCGCGACGGCGTGTACGAACACAACGCCCGCTGGGGCGATGGCAACGGCTTCTCGCACGTCCGCGCGGCCATGCTCGGCCCGTCGCTCGTCGTGCCGATCCACCAACACACGCTTGAGCTGGGGACGTGGCAACAGGTCGTCGTCGTGGACTTCGACAACGGCCCGCGCGAACGACGCGTGATCGTCAACGTGGTACCGTAGCGCCCCATGTTGCGGATTGGAGCCTGGATCGATCACCCCACCTTCGGCGCGGGACGCATTGCCAATCACAACGGCACACGCTACGTCGTTTCGTTTCCCGGCGTCGGCTTACGCGAAGTGGATTCGCACGAAGTCGGCATCAAGGAAATTGAAACTCCGCCGCAGGAAGATCCGATCAAACGCGCGCTGCGCGAAGTACTTGACGAATACGGATTCGGCGCAGCGGCGGAACTCGCCGCACGTTGGGAGGGCGGCGAAATCGTCGTTCGCTCGGCAAGCGGTGCCGTCAAAGAGCAACGCCTCGCCATCGACACGCTCTTTCACAAGGTCGTGATGATTCGCGACCGCCTGCGCGTGCTCGAGCAAAAGGTGAACTCCAACAAGACACTCACGGCGACCGAGAAAGTCGATCTGCAGCAATACGTCACGAAGTGCTACGGCAGCTTGACCAGTTTGAATTTCTTGTTCCGCAACGACGAAGACAAGTTCTCGACCAAGTAAGCGAAACGTGGTCATCTTTCGCGCGATCAAATATTGGATCCCGACGTCGCTCGCGACGATCGCCATCTTTCTCGCGATCTCGATCACGTCGCTCTTCAACCGGCAGTCGCCGCTCTTCTCGGTCTACGCACGCGTTTGGGGGCGCATCGTGCTGTGGGCCGCCGGCGCCAAGATTCGCCTTCACGGCAGGACGCCGCCCGCGAGCGAAGGCCCCTTCCTCGTCGTCGCCAACCACGCGTCCGCCACCGACATCCCGACGGGATTCGCCGCAATCCCTTACGACCTCCGCTTCGTATCGCGCCCGCTGTTCTTCAAGGTGCCGTTTCTCGGGTGGGCGATGTCACGCGCGCGACACATCTCGCTCGACCCCAACAAGCCGCGCGAAGCCGCACGCACGCTCAAAGAGCTTGGGACGCACTTTGAGGCCGGCCGCTCGGTCCTGATCTACCCGGAGGGCACGCGTTCACCCGACGGAACGGTGCAGACGTACAAGCGCGGATCGTTCCTCACCGCCATCCAGCAAAAGATCCCCATCCTGCCGCTCCGGATGGTCGGCACGGAAAAGATCATGCCCAAGGGAAGCGCGATTCCGCGGCCGGGCCGCATCGATATCGTGGTCGGAGCCCCGGTGCAAACCAAAGATCTGTCGCCACCCGATGCGCGCCAACTCGCTGTCGATGTCGAACAGTGGACGCGGGATGCGGTCCATCAAATCGACGCAGGCTAGCCGTCCGTTGCATTCGTCATCGACACGCGAGAACGAGTGATCAGACACGAGATCGAAGAGCGCTGGAGTCGAATCGATGGCCAGCGACTATTCGCTGTTTTCCATGTCCGATAGGACTTCGAGCGGCGACCGGTTGTCGGGCTCATGCGAAATGCCCGCGAGGTTGTTGCGCTCGTCCATGCGCAGCACGCCCTCAAACAAAACCTGAGTGGGCTCGATTTGAAAGTGGCTGAAGCTGTCGCCGGGTACGCAGTTCGGCAAGAAGAAGTACACGCCGACCGGAAACGAAACAAGCGAACAGCAGATACCAACAACCTGGACGCGCAGGGCTTCCCAGAGCTGTTCGTAGTCGATAAATCCCTTGTCCTTACAGCGGACGCCGAAACGCCGCGGATCGTCGTGCGACTCCACTTCGCGCAGCTGCTCCTCGGTCAGGAATCCGAGCTGGCGAAAGACTGTGCCGAGGCGTTCGGTCGCGTCGGTGCTTCCCGCAAAGACGATCCGTCCTTGCTTGAAGAACACGACTTTGGTGAGCGGCCCCGTGGTGACACCAAGCACGCCGTTTTGCCGGTTGTTCTTCACGTACAAAAACAGATTCGACAGCATGTCGCTGTGGTACGTGCCGAGCATCGACACCGGTGCGGTCACCGGGCGCGTCACGCCCTCGCCGCGAAACGCCAGCGAGTGGTAGTCGATCTCAATGCGCGAAAACGAACCATCGCGCAGACCGAGCATTTTGCGCCCGATCTTCGGCATCATGACCGTGATTGATTTTCCGTCGCTTCCCACGTAATCGCTTGTCCTGGCCATTCCCAGGGCCCAGCAGCATGCTCCCCAGCACGCCACCACCTAGGAGGAGTCCGCACTCCGTATCGGCATGAGACGCCCCGGACTTAATGAAGCGCGCCCCGATTGCTGCGTCTTTGGTGCGGCATGGGGACCGGAGCGAGACAGATCTACAGCAGAAACGCAGGTTTGCCCGATAGGGAAGCATGTTTCGTACAGGCGCGGTCTGCTTATTGCTCTTTGCAGCTTGTGGAGATCTCACGAGAGTCCCCACCCCTCCCGTCCCGCTCAGCGCTCTCGGCGCGGCGCCTGAAGCGTCGGCGGACACGGTATTGACGTCGTCCCCGTCGGCGGTGCACGTCCTGCGTGCCATCCCGCCTAAGGCGTTGGCGACCGTCCACTTGCCCGACATCTCGGGCATGGTGACGAGGTTTAAGAAGACCGGCTTGTACCGGTTGCTCACAGCGCCCGCACTCAAGGAGCTCGGCCTCGACTTCAACGCGAGCATGGCGACGTTGTCCGCGCAGATGGGAAACAACCCGCAAGCGAAGCGTGTGCTCAAAGCGTTTGGCGGCGAGTTCGTTTTTTCGCTCATCGATATGCAGTTCGTGAAGGGCCAGACGCCCGACGTACGGTGCATCGCGGCCATGTCGGTGCGAGGGGCCGAGACCGAGATGGAGCAGCTCGCGAAGTTCCTCGCGAACGCGGCCGCCCAGCAGCGCGGCATCAAGGTAGAGATGGGGTCGGTTGAGGGGACGCCGTTCTCGCGCGTCGTCATCAAAGAGCCGACAGCAATCGAGATTGAGTTTGCGATCCACGGGGACGCCCTGCTCATCGGCGTGGGCCGCGAAACGGTCACGCAAGCGATCACACGCCTTGCCACGCCGGACCAACGCACGATTCTAGAAAACCCGTCGTTCCAGGCGGTCATGAAGCGCTGCGGCGATCCGCGCGACGCGATGCGCGTTCACGTCGACATCGGGTTGGCGTGGGAGCGGTTCGGCCACTACGTGCCGAAAGACGCAAAGCGAATCATCGAGTCGTTCGGGTTCGACAAGATCCGCTCGCTCGGCGCATCGGTTCGCTTCGAGGGCGAAGACATCATCACGTCGTCGCTTCTCGATTCGCCCGGTGGCAAAGACTTCGCGACGAAGCTTTTGTCGGAGCACCCGGTCGATCGCGGCTTCCTGACGCGTATTCCGGCTGACGCGAAGTCGTTTTCACTGTTCGCCGTGGACGGGATGCGCTTGCTGGATAAGCTCCGCGAAGCGCTGAACAAAAAGGAAATCAAAGCGCTGGAGGACGGCCTCGCGTCCATGCGTAAAGAGGGGGTGGACCTAGAGCGCGACGTGTTTCGCGTGTTTGGTCCGCGTGCGGCGCTTGTGACGTTGCCGCTGAACGCGCGCCCCGTCGATCCGATGGAAATGATCTGGGGTCAGCTGTTAGGCAGCGCCTTGGTCGTAGAAATTCAGGACTCCGTGCGCGCGGGCGCCGTGCTGTCGCGCCTGCCCGACGAAATCGCCGGGACGCAACGCCGCGACGTTCGCATCGACGGCGCGCGCGTCGTGGCCTACGACGTCAAGGCCGCGGATGTGCCGATGGACATCTCCATCTGTTACGCGGTGCGCGATGGCTACTTCTATCTCACAGCCACACAGGACGCGATGCGCCGCCTGCTGAAGCCGCGCTCACCGGAAACCGCGAAGCGCTACGAGGACGAGCTCAAGGACGTCCCGACGCCGGCGGCCGTGATCAGCTACGACGCGAACCGCGACGGGCTAGGTCTCATGCTGCAGTCGTTCATGATGGGCATGTCGCGCTCGATGACGGGCGCCCCCGCCTCGACCGAACAGATCATGAACTTGAAGCTGCCCGACCTCGGGACGACGGTCGCCTACACGGTTGCCGACGAAAACGGGATCTACTCGGAATCGAAATCACCGACCGGCGGCATCGGAAGCGTTGGCGGCGTCAGCGGTGCTTTGATCATGGCGGCGATCGCCATTCCGAATCTGCACCAGGCACGCTTGAGCGCCAACCAGTCCGCCGCGATTTCGACCATGCGCAGCCTCCACGTCGCCCAGGAGACGTATCGCGCGGCAGTCACGCGTGACACCGACCGCGACGGCGAAGGCGAGTACGGGTTCATCAACGACCTGCTCGGCAAGGGACGACCCGGTGAAGGCCGCGTCGCCGGCGCGCGCAAGCTTCTTTCGGCTAACTTTCGCCGCGAAGGTCGCAACTACGTACGCCAGGGTTACTACTTCCGCGTGTATCTGCCCGCGGACGACGGTTCCCCCATCGGCGGACACGAGAGCTCACGCCGCATTCGCCAAGTGGATGGCGACCTTGCTGAGTCCGTCATGGTCGTGGTCGCGTGGCCCGTCAACAGCGGGCGGAGCGGAGGCGCATCGTTCGCCATGGACGCGGCGGGCGAGCTCTACCAATGTGAGTCCGGCCCGTACGGCGGGGACAACGCGCCCCCGCCCGACGTGATGAGTTCGCAGGAAGACAACCTCGCCTCGACGCCGCTACGGCGTGGCGCGCCGACGCGCGACGGCCAACGCTGGATCCGCGTTCGATAACCGGGACGCCGATCAATGCGACAATACCCAGCGTCGATGCGTTGGGTCTGGATCTTTCTCACCACGATCGCGGTCGTGGCGGCCGCGGCGATGCCGTTTCACGCCCCTGTGCGCGCGTGGCTTGAGGAAAGATCCGCGCAAAAACCTACGGCCCCGACCGGCCCCCCCGCCGTCACCGCCGAGCGGCAGTACTACGTCTTGCTCGCCATGATCGAAGTCGAACCCAAAGACGCCGACGACGACGCATGGGATGCGACCGGCTCCGGCCCCGACCTTTACTACGAGGTGCATTGGCAGGGGCAGCGCATCTTTGAATCCACGACGAAAGAGGACACGCTTGTCGCCAAATGGTCGAACTCGGCCATCCGCGTGGGCGATCTGTTCGAAGCGGTCTCGATCGACGACAGTATCAAAGCCGCGCGCATCACCGTGCGCGCCAACGCACCGATCGAGATCGTCGTCTACGACAAGGACGTCGCATCCGACGACGAGATCGGTCGCTGGAGCGTCGACCCGAGCACGCTACGCGTGACGGATCAGCGCGTTCTCAAACCCGCTCCGGGAATCGTGTCGGCGGTCATCCGCGTCCTCGCGCTCGACGGCGTGGAGTTCGGCGACATCGTCAAGTGAGCCCGCGGAGATCGGGGCGATGACGGGGCTGGGCGCGCTCAACTGGATCAGCCATGCACTTTGCGGGATCGGCCTCGCCGCCCCGTGCATGACGGTCACGCCGCGCCTCGGCGAGCACAGCGAAATCGGCCGCTGGCTCGGACTGCTCGACGAACCGAAGACGTACTCGATCCTGACCGGCATCGGCAGCTTGCTGGACGGCGACGGCGTGGTGATCGGCTGTGTGCTCCTCGTGTTCTCGGTACTGTTCCCGATCGCCAAGCTCGCCGCGATCCGGCACTCGCTCGACGCGCTTCGCCGCGGCCGACCGGTGCGCGCCGGGTGGCTCAACGCGCTCGGCAAGTACTCGATGGTTGACGTCTTCGTGATCGCGCTGATGGTCGTGGTCAGCAAGTCGTTCCCGGGCGGCACCGACGTGGACATTTCGTGGGGCGTCTATCCGTTCGCGCTCGCGGCGCTGCTCACGGTCTTGGTGTCGCTGCGCGTGCGCGCACTGGCGCATGCGTCCGACGGACGGTAGACCTCTCGGCTACCATCGGGGCCAGTGAGAACGGCAATCCGATGACTGAGCGCAAGCGAATCCTGACCGGCGACCGCCCCACCGGGCGGCTGCACCTAGGCCACTACGTCGGCACGCTGCGCAACCGTGCGCGCTTGCAAGAAGAGTACGACACCGTACTCATCATCGCCGATCTCCACATGCTCACGACCAAGCCGAGCAAAGAGGACATCGACAAAATCGGCGAGAACGCGCGCGGGATGGTGCTGGACTACATCGCGAGCGGCATCGACCCGAACAAGTCCACGATCTATCTGCAGTCGGCGATCCCCGAGGTGTTCGAACTCAACACGCTGTTCGGCAACCTGGTGTCGCTCAACCGGTTACTCCGCCTGCCGAGCATCAAGGACATGGCGCGCGACGCCAACATCCCCGAGGACTCCGTTCCGTTCGGACTGTTCGGCTATCCGGTGTTGCAGGCCGCCGACATCTTGCTGCCGCGCGCGCACCTCGTGCCCGTCGGCAAGGACAACGAGGCGCATGTCGAAATCACGCGCGAGATCGCGCGCCGGTTCAACAACCTCTACGGCGAAGTGTTTCCGGTGCCGGACGTGTTGCTGGGCGAAGTACCGACGCTGGTTGGAACCGACGGCAAGGGCAAGATGTCGAAATCGGCGGGCAACGCGATCATGTTGTCCGACGACGAGAAGACCGTCGCGAAAAAGATCCGGTCGATGTACACCGACGCCAAACGCGTCACGGCGGACGTGCCCGGCACCGTCGAGGGCAATCCGGTGTTTGACTACCACGACGCATTCAACGACGACCGCGCGACCGTCGAGGATCTAAAGACGCGCTATCGCGCCGGCAAGGTCGGCGACGCGGAAGTCAAAGACGAACTGCGCCAAGCGATGGAGCGATTCATGGCGCCGATTCGCGAGCGACTGCGTGCCGCCGAAGAGGACACCGGCAAGATCGACGAGATCATTCTCGAAGGCACCGAGCGGATGCGCGAGCTCGCGCGGGAGACCATGCGCGAGGTCAAGCGCGCCACCGGACTCGGTGGCGCGATGAAGCGGATGCGACGCGCCGCCGAGCGACGCGCCAAGAAGCGATCGAAGTCAGCCGGCGAGTAAATCGCCGTGGTGGTCGTGGCCCATCGGACTCGTTTCCGACTTCGCCTGCTCGAACTCCTCGCGCAGTTCCAAGCGACGTCCGCACGTGACGCAGTAAAAAAACGTGCGCTCCCGCATCTTGACGCAGAGGTGGCGGGTGGTCCGACGACAGTGCTGACTCGAGCAGTAGTAGCTGTTGCATGACATGGTGTAACTCCCGGTTGGCGCGAACTCGCGTCCCTTATCCGTATCGGACATCGGTGCGCGAAGTCTTGATCGGCTCAGCCGATCGACGTAGCTACATCGAATGGCGTGCCGAATGACGCATGCGCGCCTGCGGAGAGGGGTAAAGAACGCTCTCGCGCCCCCCCATTCTATCCGCGTTTTCCGCTAGCGTGCGGACGTAGCCGGGATCGCGCCGCGCTGCGAACGCATCGGCGCGCAATTCCGTCCAGCGCGCGAGCGGCACAGAAGCGACGTAAAAAGGAAACAGAATGACTCCAAAAAAGGGCGCTCTGGTGATCACCGGCGCCAGCCAGCGCGCCACGCCGTCGGTCCAAGGCTCCCAAAAAAGATCGCCCAAAACGTGATGCGCGACCTCGTGCGCGATGATCGGACCGAGATCTTTCCGCGCGACTTCGACTCCCAAAATAAGTCCGTAACTTCGTCCGTGACGCACCGCCCCCGCGGTCCAACCGTCGCACGCGCCGACCCAACGCGGGGCGGGAACGCCGAGGCGCTTACACGTACGCGCCACCAAGTCGTTGACATCTGGCGCGGCCTGAAAATGTCGCGGCACGCGGCGGCACAGCCAAAGCATCAACAAAAAAAATAGGGTCGCGGTTACGACACCGACAGCGAGCTGTCCGCTCAACCACCAAGGGAGCGCGAGCACAACGAGCAGGTTGCACGCCAAGCTGGCCATGCGAAGCGCCCACGTCTTGATCAACGCGTACGCGCCCTTCACGCCGAAGCGGAATCGTCCTCGGCGCCGACCATCGGTACGAACCGCACGCCGGCGCCGCGCGTTCGCGAAACCTGATCGCCTTCGCGACGGTACGTCTCGAGGAACTGGCGCGACTCGCCGACCGGCGCCACCAACCGTCCACCCGGCGCGAGCTGATCGAACAGCGCGGCGGGCACTTCGTGCGCCGGGGCAGCCGTCACGACAATCGCATCGAACGGCGCGGCTTCGGGCCAGCCCGCGCGACCGTCACCCAATCGAACCGTGACGTTGCGATAGCACAGACGCTTCAGGCGCTCGGCCGCAAGCCGCACGAGCGGCTCGTGAATTTCAATCGTGTACACCTGCTCCACGATTTCGGCAAGGACCGCGGCTTGGTACCCAGACCCCGTGCCGACCTCGAGCACACGGCACGACGGCGTGAGCTCGCAGAGCTCGGTCATGTGCGCGACCACGTAGGGCTGGCTGATCGTGCTGCCATGCCCCAGAGTCAGGGCGTGGTCCTCGTAGGCGCTCTCGTAGAGGTCTTTTTGAACGAACTCGTGGCGCGGGACCGTACGCATGGCCATGAGCACCGTGGGATCGGAGACCCCCCGCGCCTCCACTTGGGAGCGCACCATCGCCAGGCGTCGTTCGCGGTCGTCCACCCCCCTATTATCCATGCCCTTCTCACGAACGCGTCTCCGTGAATAATCAGCGCGTGCCGTATGTCGTCTGGATCGTCTCGATTGTCGCTGCCGGCGCGGCACTCCGGTACGCGCTGGGGCTGGTCGCGATCGTCTCCTGGGCGCGCCGCGGGCGGCTGGATCGCCTGACAAACGGCGACCTGCCCCCGATCAGCCTGGTGAAGCCGCTGTACGGAGCCGCGCCAGGCCTGGAAGCCAACCTCGAAGCGACCCTGCGACAAAACTACCCGGAGTTTGAGGTTTTGTTTGCGTACGAACGCCCCGACGACCCAGCACTCCCACCCGCGCGCGCCGCCGTCGCCGCCGTGCAGGCTACGACGCAAGCCGGCAGCGATATCGCGATCACGTGGGTCAACGAACGCACGGACGCGACCAACCCCAAGGTCGCCGTCTTAGTCCCCGCCGTCGCGCGCGCAAGCTACGACATCGTGGTGGCGGCCGACGACGACGTGCGGCCCGATCCGCTTTACTTGCGCGACATCGCGGCCGCGCTGGAAAACGCGGACGCGGTTTCGATGGCGCCGGTCTTGGTCGGCACCAAGACGTGGCCCACGCGCCTCGCCGCGCTCGCCGTCAACACGGACGGGCTTTCGAGCATCGTGCTCGCGCGCGGACGCGCCGTGACCGGCTCGACGATCGGCCTCACACGCACAGCGCTCGAAAAGAGCGGCGGCTGGGCCACGGTCGCGCAACACATCGCGGACGACTATTCGTTCGGCCAAGTTCTGCACCGCGCGGGATGTCGTGTCGCTCTGGCGCGCCGCCCCGCCCGGCTGGACTCCCCCGGAGGAACGCTCGGTGAAACCGCGTCTTGGATGCTGCGCTGGGCGCGCACCGTCAAGAGCGCGGCGCCGCTTTGGTTTTTTACGGCCGCGTTGTTTTCGGTGAGCCCCTTGGTGCTGCTCGTCTTGGGTTGTCTCACCCCGTTTAAGGCCGTCGCGTTCACGCTGCTGGCGACGATTACGTTGCTCCGCGCCGCGATCGCGTTCGTCGTCGAGATCCGGTTTTGCCGCGACACGACGATGGCGCGCGCGATCCCGCTGCTCCCGCTCCTCTGGTTTGTCGAGCCGTGGGGCCTTTTCCGCGCCCTGCTGGGGAATACGGTGGTTTGGCGCGGAAGACGCTACCGCCTGCGCCAAGGCCGCGCCGAACCCGTGACCTAGCCCAGGAGTTGGGCTACTCTCCGGAGCTATGAGCGACCTGCATCGCCGCTACGAGTCCTACCTCCGGTTGGATCGCATCTTGAATGCGCAGCTTCCGCCGGATAAGGACATGAAGGACCGCCCGCTCGCGCACCACGACGAGATGCTGTTCATCGTCGTGCACCAAGCGTACGAGTTGTGGTTTAAGCAGTTGCTCCACGAGGTCGGTCTCGCGCGGGATCTGTTGGGCGCCGACTTGGTTCCCGAAACAAACATCCCCCGCGTCTGCAAGTCGCTGCGTCGCGTCCACGAAATCGAAAAGGTCATGATCGCGCAGCTCGCCGTTCTGGAGACGATGAGCCCCGGCGATTTCTTAGCGTTTCGCGACGAACTCGGCAACGCGTCCGGTTTTCAGTCGGCGCAGTTTCGCGAGTTGGAAATCTTGGCGGGGTTGCCGGACGAAAAACGGTACGCGTACCAGGGCCAGTCGTTTGAACGCCGCTTCCCCGAGAAAACGGTCGCGCGCTTTCGAGCGCTGCGCGCCCAACCCAACCTCCGCGAAGTGCTTTCGCAATGGATGGAACGCACACCGATCGAGGACGGGTGGATCGAAGCTTACCTCGCGTCATTTGACAAGTATGTCGACGAGCAGATTCTCCTGCAGGACCAAAACGACGAGCTTTCGGAGAAAGAGCGCGCCGGGACTCGGCAGCGTTTTGAAGCGTACCGCGGGTCGTGCCGCGAATTCTTGAGCGGCGACGGTGCTGCCGCGCACGCCGCGTGTTTGTTCGTCACGGCGCATCGACACCTCCCGCTGCTTCACTGGCCCAACCGCCTGCTCGACTCGTTGCTCGAGTTCGAGGAGCTCTGGCGCATGTGGCGCTTCCGCCACGCCCGCATGGTCGAACGCATGATCGGGTTGCGCATGGGCACGGGCGGTTCCAGCGGAGTCGAGTACTTAGACGCCACCGCCGGCGACCGCTACCGCATCTTCACACCGATCCTGCGCGCGCGTTCTTACCTCCTCCCGCCGCGACTCCTCCCCAAACTCAGCGATCCAGACCGCTACGGCTTCGCGATCGAATGACGGTCACCTTCGAGCCCCGATCCGGGCGCCCACGGAAGGATTATCAGACATCAGTCATGAGGTCCGCCTCAGAATCGAACGATTCCTTCAGATCGGACCGCTAGGTTGCCGATGCCCTAACAAGCAGGTGGCACCTCCCGATGGGGAAGGATCCCCTCTGTTCAAGGTGCTCCTGTGCGGGAGTTAAGAGGAGACATGAATATGATGCGCATCGGAATCGGTGCCCTGGTCTTGGGCCTTACAGTCATCACCGGCTGCACGAGCCCGGCCTACAAAAACGCGGTTTATGCGCGTGCGAAGACGCTGCAGGCGTCGCCGGAATATCTACTGGGCGAAGGTGACGTGGTCACGATTCGTCTGTTGGGTGCGGGCGAAGACCCCGATAGCACCATCACCGACACCGTTCGTCCGGACGGCAACGTGAGCTTCCCGGGTCATGGCGACATCAAAGTCACGGGTAAATCCGTTGAGCAGGTGCGCTCCGAACTCAAGAGTGGGTTTAAGGACTCGCTCGGTCTGAAGAGCCCGCGCGTGTACGTCGCGGCGAACAGCTTCGGTTCCAAAAACGTCACGGTTCTCGGCGAGGTCACGCGTCCGGGACGTTACCCCTACCGTGGGCAGATGCGCGTAGCGGACCTTTTGGGTCTCGCGATCGGCACGGCCCCGACAGCAGCGCGCAACTGGGCGCTCTTGTTCCGCGAAGTCGATGGTGCGACGAAGGTCTATCACGTGCACTTAAAAGACTTTTTCTTCCGCGCGGACTTCTCGACGAACTTCTACGTTCGTCCGGGCGACACGCTCTGGGTGCCGATGCACGGCTTCGCCCAGGTCGCCAACTCGATCCGCAAGGTGTTGATGCCGATCGCCGCCATCGCGGAAAGCGTCGGCCTCGGTACCGCCGCGGTCAGCTTCTTCGTCCCGGCGCCGGGCGAAACCGCCGTCCGCTAAGCGATCTAGCAATCCAATTCAGCAGGCGCGCCCCTCAAGAGGGGGCGCGCCTGCTTTTTTTGTTACGGCGGGCTACTCCTCCAAAGCGTCGCTTACAGAGCCTTTGAGAAAAGTGCCAAACGAAGGAGCTACGATCTCTGGATCCCGTGCGTCGGGCCAAGGCTCCCAGATCAAGACCGGACACTCGTCGTCCTGATCACGTTGCGCCGTATCCAGGACGTATAGCCTTCCGTCACCGACGGCTCCAGTCACCACATAGCTTTTAGGCGTGGGGGTCGTCGCCCGGGTGTCCAACGTCATCCAAATTGCGTCCGGAACTCCTGACTTCTCAAAGTTCGGCTGAATCACGCCATAGAATTCTTCGCCCGCGATGTCACCACAGCCCAGACGGGTTAAGAACTCCCGGTAGGTCGGAGGAAAGCGTACGCCGAGTGCGAGTTCTGCCTGCTCGATAAGAGAGGCGTCACGAGGACCGACGAAATCTGCTTGGTCCTCATGCTCGGCGACCAAGGCGAACGCGCTTTTGAGATCTGTCATGCTCATGGGGCCACCCCGAAAACGATGCAATAGAAGCCCGATACGCGGCTTGCGTCTCAGATCTAGACGATACCGTCTCAACGGATGCGCTGCTTCGCCAGAGCGCGCCGGTCGGTTTCAAGCCGGGCCTCGCCGCTGGTCGATTAGGTAAGCGATGTCGGCCCCGCGTACGCAAGCCCCTAGCCGTGATGCCGTTACGGTGGATGGCTTCCAGGTTGATCGCGCGCCGGTCACCAACCGACGCTACGCCGAGTTCGTCGAAGCAACGGGTCATCGCCCCCCGCTGTACTGGCCCCACGGCGTGTGGCCCCAGAGCATGGCGGACCACCCGGTCGTCGGCGTGGACTTTTTCGACGCGCTCGCGTTCGCGCGCTGGGCGGGCGGCGCGTTGCCGTCCGAGCTCGAGTGGTGCATGGCGACGGGGCTCGACGAGCACCGCACGTACGCCTGGGGCGACGGTTTCGACTCGGACAAGTGCAACACCGTCCGCGCCGGTCTGAAGGGAACCTCGGCTGTCGGCTCGTTCCCCGAGGGCAACGCCCCCAGCGGCTGTGTCGATCTCTGCGGCAACGTCTGGGAGATGACCTGCACGGGGTACGAAGGCGACAACGGGGCCATCGTCGTCAAAGGCGGCTCCTGGTACGACTTCCCGGCGCACGCGCGCCTCGACACGCAGTTTCGCGCGCGCTTCACCAAGCCGGGCAGCACGGTTGGGTTTCGCCTGATCTACGGCAAGCCGCTGCGCTGGCCCGACCACCTCGATCCCGAGTTGGTCGAGCAGTGCATCGCCTTTCGTCAGGGCGCCGCCCAAAACGACAAAGATGAAACGCAGGACACGGTGGAGTTTGACAGTGTCCTGTCGGCCTTGCGCGTCGAAGCCGCGCAGCACTTGCCTGGCATCGATCTCGAAGCACCGGCGCACATTGAAGAATCCGAAGCCGCGCTCGAGTGGTTTGAAGGCGTTGACTTAGAGGAGTGGATCGACGCGTCGGACGCGTTGCAGATCGACGACGACTCAACAAAGGCAACGCGCGCGGTCGAGTGGCTGCTTAACGTGAGCGATCAGGTTCAGACGATCGTGGAGCAACGACCGAAGACACTCTTAGCTATGTTGGCGGTGGCCGTGTTGTCGGTTGTCGGTGTCGCGCTCGCGACGGGGTCAGACGAACCGCAACGAAAGGTTGTTGCGGAAAACCGCGAGACCGAAGTCGAAAAACCCAAGCGCAAACGCGTGCGCCGTACTCCGAAACCGCCGACCGTGTTGCGCAAGAGCCCGAACGCGAACAAGCGCAAAACGACGCGCAACGGCGCGACAAAGGCAAAAAAGGGTTCGCGATTGGAACAGACAATCGCGTCGTTGATCAACGGCCCGGGCAACAAACGCGACGCGGCGGAGCGGTGGTTGATCTGGAACGCGGCGCGCTCGTACGACCGCGTGAAGCAGGCACTGACCGCACGAGTTTCGCCGACGGCGAAAGCGTCGTTGCGCTACGTGCTCACAGCGATCGAAGAGGACCGCAACAGCGTGCACGGCCAACCGCGCGTGGTGAGTGCGCCCCCGCAAAGCGGGTTGGTGGTGTTCGTCGATCAGATGGACGCAACGCTGGACGAACAGATCACGAAGGTAAGGCGCACCGCCAAAGCGGAAAACCTCGAGATCACGATCGTGTTGTCGGGCAAGACGATGTCGGACTTCGCATCCGGCACGAAAGCGGCGACGCTAAGAAACGTCCAGCTGTACGTAGACACGTCGGGCACGCTCCAAAAAGAGTGGCGCGTCAAACGCCTACCGGCCGTAGCCGGCCTCAAAAGAGACGGCGAAATGGGCTTCTTGATGCTGGGAAGCTGGCGCCGCGCAAACCTCGCCCGCGAAGTGGCGTTGTTGCAGCGCTGAACTGGGTCGTCACGGGTCTACGACGCTGGCTGCAAGAGCCGCTGCCCTGATTCCGTCAGTACGCGATGCTCCGGGGAGCCATCAAAGTTGACCTGGCGACTCGATGCGATCGGGTCCGCCGTTTTGCCACGACTTCCGGAGATCTCGAGCTCTTGGTCCTTCGCAACGATTCTCAACCAAACACTAGCGCCGCTCTACATCAAGCACCGTATCGAACGGCGCTGTTACGCCACGATCCCAGGCGTCCCACCTACAGGTGGAGTTAGCCCGAATCTGGACTTTGAAAGTCTGGACGATTCCGGGTTCGACCACTGTTTCGGCGACGGCCGGCTCATAGCCAACCCGGTACACTTCGACTCGCCAAGGCGCCGCGGCGAGTCCGGGAAATGTGTGCCCTCTCGATTCGCCCAAGCCCGGCCGTACAGCGAAGTAGCCCCCGATGCCGATCCCTCGTTCAATCTTGTAGAACGTCATTTTGGTCGGGGATGCACTCTTACCGATTCTCAGTCCGTATCCTTCTACAGGCCGTCCGCTCTCATCGATAACGTCGACATGCAGCACGCCCAGATCGAGAGTTAGCGGGACTTCTGTAACGGCTGCCTCCTGCACGCGAATCAGCGCCGCCACGAACGTTCCACGACCGGACGTGGACCATGGCTTGACGGAGTACTCTCCGACGGGAAACGCGAACACGGGGCTACTGCCATCAGGACCAAATCCAAATTTCGGCATGCCGAATGGCTTCTCGTTTTTTGGATGGATGACCGCTTTCGCTGCGAACGACCGAACCGCCCGACCTTTGGCATCCACTAGCCGAAACCTCGCTCCACCCAACGGACCGGTTCGACGCAGCCGGATGTCCCTGGGGCCAGTCGTTCCGCTACCGAGATGGTTCATCGGGAGTCGCACGGCGGCCTCCAAAAACCCTGCGGCTCTAACTGACCCCACCGCAACCAAACGCCCCTCAAAGGGCCATATCCGCGGCACGGCTAAGATCACATGCGTCCGCGCGTCAACATAGTCGGCGTTAAATCGCCGGCCATTCGCAACGATTCGACCGGCGTCGGGAGTCAATGTTCTTGGCCATGGATCGGCGCGCTCGGGCACAACGTCATTGAAGGCGTGTGGGATATCCCAACCGGTTTCATCATCGAGTACGCGGAACCTGGCGACGGCGGCGGGAACAACTTGGACCCGCACGTCTCGTTCTCCCGACCGGACTATCACGGAGCGATCGCGCGGATAATTCGAACCGGCCATTCTAGACTTGCCGCCGCCCTGGGAACGCACAAGCGAGTTAAGTGTGCTTCCTTCGGGAATGGCAACGATTCCGGGCCCAACGGGCTCAAGCTGGTAGTAGCCATCTGACAACCCGGCAATTTCGAATCGCCCCCCTTCTCCGCTCGTGGTGGATTGAATCTGGGCGCCCGCGTGAGGATAGAATGCGCCACTTGCGCAACGCAACGACGCGCCAGTCCCGAGCGCAACGATTCGAACTCCTTCCACGCCCGCCCCACCAAGAGCGGCAACGATTCGGCCAGATATTGATTTTCCACGCCGCAACGTCACCAGCAACGGTTCTGTAGGCTTCTCGACGGCGATTTCCTGTGATTCAAACTGCGAGTGACGGACAGACAACACAAATCCAAACTTCGTATCGGACTGCAGGTGAAACTCACCGAACCTGCCTGAAGTTGTCAACCTTCTCGATTCGACAAGTGTGGCCTCGTTCACATCATCGTTGCCGGCCTCGAGCCACGCCAAGGATGCGCCGACGACTGGATCACCGTTTTGATCTTGGACCCGCCCGGCCAGATCTCCCGAATTCACTCTTTCGAGTGGAGTGCGCACGGTCTCCGGCGGCGCAGTGTCGAATTCGTGCGTGACCGGCAGGTTTCGCGTTCGCGATCGTTCGAGTCGCCGCTCGAGCTGCAACAAGAGGATCGCAGCCACCACGATGCCCAAGCAGACCAGCGCCACGGCTCCGGCTCTCTTCATTCCAGCTCTCCGACGCTTCGAAATCGGTTGGCCAGGTGCCCCAACCCGAACAACAGCGCCCCGTTTAGGCCCAGGTGAATCCAAGGGCCCAACTGGACCCAGCCACCCCAACAACCACAGTCCGGTAGGTCCTTCATGTAGACCGTAACAACTACGTATGCGCTGCCGAAAAGCACGATTGCCGAAGCAGCGGTTATGGCCACACGCCGACGGCGACCAGTAACGATTGCGAGCGCCAAGGCGATTTCAACAAGCCCCATGAAGCGGGCTGAAACCGGGTACTGAGCAACGAACCCCTTGGGACGCTGCACCGCAAACCCGAGCAGGGTCGCGATGAAGAGAGAGACCAGCAAGATGGTCACGCGGCGTACACGTTCATAGTCTCACCGTTATAGAGACTTGGCCGGAAAACATGGTGAAGATCGCCACGAACCGCTGAGCGCGACGGAGCGTTTGCTGCGATCGACTAGACGCTATCTGTCATACCCGGTTCGAGTAGCGACATCGTGCGGGTCGGTCCTGATCTACGACTCTCCGACGGAACGGGGCTGATTGCGAGGCAGGATCGCGAGCAGTTCTGCCACTGCATGGCGGCTGCCTGGCTGTCGTCGTCAACTACGGGCGTGCTGGCTGTCCGGCTTCCCCGTCGGCGAGTCCCGCTGGATCGCGTTTCGTCGGGCGGATGCTGATGGTCTCCGAGAGCCTGAGGGCGTAGTGCCGGTCGATCCTCGACTTCGAGGAGGAGTCAATTGGTAGTGGACTCGCCGCCGTTGCTCGCCCTCGATCCCGAAGGCATGTCATCGTAAGACATGTCAAACGAAAGGTCCGGGATTGTCCGCTGCAACGAAGCGTTCTTTGCCATTCAGCGTGACGCGCGCAATAGAGCCGGCGGAGATCAACTCCTCAAGATAGGTCATCAGCGTGTAGCCGTCCTGGAAGTGGGTCCGTGGAACCCGCAGGCGGCGCTCGATGCCGTACCACCCGATCGGCCCCTTCTCACGCACTACGCTAAGGATGGCCCTTTTCACATCAGCCGTCTTCATTCGAGCCTACGTATCTGGGTGATAGAGAAGCGAGTTTCGGTTGCTTCAAGGTCACTCAGCTTGAAATCCTCCAGTGTCGCCGTGTGCGCGTTGTTCCACACGTCATAGCCGGGATCGACGTTGTCCAGAAGAACACAGCGGAGCCGTCACGGCGCAAGTTTGTCAACGAACTCTGCCACCTCGAGGCGCGCAGCAACGAAACCCAAGTTTGAAAAAATTCTCGGCAGCTGTGCTCGTCTGACGATTGCCCAGTGGCCGGACCGATCATGTCGATACGTCGGCCGGTCGGGAACGCCGTCCCACATCGGACCGGCTACCTACGGTCTAGCTCCTCAAGCCGTGGATCAACTCGTTGGACGGAAAAGTGAGGCGGCCGGTGGTCGTTCTGTGCTCGTGCCTGAAACTCGTAGTGGCCGCATATCAACTCTAACACGCTCCCTAATGGCACTTTACGATCTTCAGAGGTGGGACATGGTCCCGTGTTCCTGCGACGCGTGCGCTACTGGTGCAGATTCAGCAGGCTCAGGAAGGCGTTCAGGTCAGGGTACTCACCGACCGCGATTGGCTTTGAGGCCCAGATTCGATCAAGAAGCGGAGGCCTGTCGTGACGTAGGGTGCTCCACAGCTCGTCCACACCTATCGTCTCCGACCACCGACCTGGCTTGGAG
>JAJFFF010000007.1 GCA_021776785.1 Planctomycetota bacterium
TGAGGGAGTCCAGGTTGTGTGGATCAAGGAACGACGAGGAAGGCGACTCGATAGAGTCGTCGACGAGGAGAGCCGCGGAGCTAACCGCCCGCTGCGCAAAGTGGACCACCCGTTACGCTGGCCTTGTGGACGGAGCGGATGTCGGCAATCGAGACCCGATCAGGCGTACCCGTCACTCCGCATCTACCCAAGTTTCGACAGTCGTTTCTGAGGGAGTCCAGGTTGTGTGGATCAAGGAACGACGAGGAAGGCGACTCGATAGAGTCGTCGACGAGGAGAGACGCAGAGCCCCGCAATCTGGGCCCCTCAGAATCCACAAGGTCAGCGTAACGGGTGGTCGGGGCGGTGGGGATCGAACCCACACCTGAACCCCCCAAAGGTCCCGCTCTACCATTGCAGCTACGCCCCGACCGAGGGCCCGGGATCGTACCATCGGGGGAAACCGACCGTTGGCACCTTGCCTGTTCCGCGGTCTAGGGGGACACTGCTAGGCATGAAGGTGTTGGTCGTTGGTGGTGGCGGGCGCGAACACGCTCTCGCCTGGAAGCTTTCCCGTTCGCCGCGCGTGTCGCAAGTCTATTGCGCTCCGGGGAACGCCGGGATTAGTGCGGTCGCCGAGTGCGTCGATATCGGCGCGACGGATCTCGATCGCCTGGTCGGTTTTGTGCGCGAGATGGGGATCAGCCTGACGGTTGTCGGTCCTGAAGACCCGTTGTGTCGCGGCATCGTCGATCGCTTCGAAAAAGAAGGTCTTCGCATCTTCGGCCCGCGCGCTTCGGCGGCGGAGCTGGAAGGATCCAAGATCTTTTCCAAGCGCATCATGACGCAGTACATGATCCCGACCGCGACGGCGCGTTCGTTTGAGGATCCGCAGCGCGCGCGCGAGTTCTTGGAAGGCGCGGACTTCCCGACGGTCATTAAGGCCGATGGGTTGGCGGCGGGCAAAGGCGTGTTCATCGCCGCCTCGTTTCAGGAAGCGTGCGAAGCGCTCGACACGTGCATGGCCGAGCGCAAATTCGGCGACGCCGGCAACCGCATCTTGATCGAAGAGTTCTTGCAAGGCGAAGAAGCGAGCGTGCTCGCGTTCACCGACGGCAAGACGATCGCCGTGTTGCCGACGGCGCGCGACTACAAGCGCGCATACGACGGCGACGAGGGTCCGAACACCGGCGGCATGGGTGCGTACAGCCCGAGCACCGCGCTGACCTCGGACATCATGGACCAAGTCGTCGGTCAGATTCTTGTGCCGGTCGTCCACGCGATGAACCGCGAGGGGCGCACCTACAAGGGCGTGCTCTACGCCGGGCTCATGCTGACCAAAGGCGGGCCCAAAGTGATCGAATTCAACTGCCGTCTCGGCGACCCCGAGGCGCAACCGGTTTTGATGCGCCTTCAAACCGACCTCGTGGACATACTCGAAGCGGTGCTCGACGAAACGCTCGAAAACATCGAACTCGAGTACGACGAACGGCCGGCGTGCTGCGTGGTCATGGCGTCCGAGGGTTATCCCGGACCGACCAAGTTGGGCCATCGCATCGTCGGGATCGACACGCTGGAGATCGACGAAGAGCTCCAGGTGTTTCATGCGGCTACAGAGCACGCGGGCGAGTCGGTCATCACGGCGGGCGGGCGCGTTCTCGGTGTCACGGCGATGGGCGCGACCGTCGCGGGAGCCCGCGACAAGGCGTACGCCGCCGCCTCGAAGATCTCGTTCGAGGGCTGCCAGATGCGCACCGACATCGCGAAAGATGTGTGATTTAGTGCGGGGCCGAGCCATCTCGGCCACATTTCGGCAAGTGCTCGTAACAAGCCGCCGCGCGCGCGCGTTGAGATCATCGGTATGAAACGAATATCGGTAGCCTCTCTCGTCTTGGGCGCCCTCGCCCTCCTGGGTGCTCCGGCCATCGCCGAGCCCAAACCCAAAGCAAAGCCGAATCCGAAACCGGACACGATCAAGCGTGTCAAAAAGGCGAAGTCGATCGCCGCGTTGTTGACGACGCGCCGTGTCTCGATGAGCCTCGAAAAAGTTTCGCTTCCGGCGTTTCTCAAGTTCATGCGCGCATCCGTCGGGATCAACATCGTTCTCGACAAGGCGCGCATCGAAAAAGACGGCGGCGACGTCGATTCCATTGAGATCACGTTGAAGCTCAACGACGTGCGTGCCATTGACGCGCTCAAGTTGGCGCTTGAGGGTCAGGAGTTGGGCCTGACGATCAAGGGCAACGTGTTGCTGATCACGTCGAAAAAGGCCGCGCGCGGCAAGCCGATCCTGCGCATCTACAACGTTTCGGATCTGTTGATTCAGCTGCGCGATTTTCCCGCGCCCGACATCAACATCCACCCGAGCAGCTACGAGCCGCCCGAGGCGCCGGAGCCGGTCGTGACGCAAAACTTCGAGACGTCAGACGAACTGGCCGAGCTCGTGCGTCAGTTCACCGGGCGCGAAACGTGGGAGGACGAGGGCGTGACGATCACGGTGTTTAAGCGACACCTGTTCATCCGCACGTACCCCGCCGTCCACAACGAGATCCTGCGGTTTTTGGCGAAGCTCCCGCGCTAACCGACATCGGCGGAACAGGGGGACACTCGGCCTCGGCAAGTAACGGCTTGTCGGGGCTGTTTTCGTAAGTCACCAGGGGCGCGGTCGCTTCGGCCGCACCGGACACGCGGGGACGCCGGCGCCAAGGCCGGTCACGCGCCAGTACGGACGGTCGCTTTAGGACGGTCGCTTCAGGACGGTAGCGGTGGGCCTGGGGCCGGTGCGCTGGTAGCATCTGCGACGTGTCGATCGAGCATATCCAGAGCGCGCTCGAGGTCTTTCGCGAGTTCCTCAAGGAGCGCGATCTCAAGGTGACGCGGCAGCGCGAAATCTTGGTGCGCCGCATCATGGAGCGCGAGGAGCACTTCAGCGCGGAGACGCTTGAAGATCGCGTGAAAGGCGACGGGATCTCGAAAGCGACGATCTATCGCACACTGCAACTGCTTTGCGAGTGTGGGTTGGTCGAAGAAGTTGCGTTGGACGACGACCGCCGGATGTACGAACACGTGTACGGCCACGACCCGCACGACCACATCGTGTGCGTGGATTGTCGCAAGGTGTTTGAGTTTGACGGCAAGCCGGTCTTGGAGCTGCAGACGCGATCGACCAACAACTTAGGATTTACGCCAGTGAGTCACCGCATGCGCATCGAAGCGCGCTGTGATTTGTTGCGGGAGACGGGCGCGTGCGATCGCAAGGAGATCAAGCTCATCTAGACGAGACCCCGGCCGCTGCCGACCAGCGTTGGATGCGTCGCGCCTTGCGCGAGGCGCAAAAGGCGATGGCGGCGGGGGAAGTGCCGGTGGGCGCCGTTGTGGTTCACAACGGGCGGCTGCTCGGCCAGGCGCACAACCAACGCGAGTTGCTGCGCGACCCGACCGCGCATGCGGAGATGATTGCGATCACGCAGGCCGCTGAAGCGATGGACTCGTGGCGGCTGACAGATGCCACGCTCTACGTGACGCTCGAACCGTGTGTGATGTGCGCGGGCGCGCTGGTGAACGCTCGCATCGGTCGGGTGGTGTTCGGCGCGCCGGATGAGCGATTTGGGGCGTGCGGTTCGCTTTACCAAGTGGGTGCGGACCCGCGGCTCAACCATCGGTTCACCGTCGAAGGCGGTTTGCTCGCGGGCGAGTGCGCCGCTTTGCTCCACGAATTTTTTGCCAGCAAGCGCAAGCCCACGTAGGGCGCGCCAACCCATCGTGCCAGTTTGGGACGGAGCGTGGTTGCGTTGTCGGCGGCGCAAGCGAAACTGGGGACGGGATGCAAGTGCGACGGAACAAGCGAGAACTCGGGATGCGTCGTGGACCCACGGCTTGCCGCCGCTTCGGCGTCGTCGGCGTCGTCGTGGCGCTCTGCGGGCTGATGCTCGGTGGCGGATGCACCGGAACCCAGTATTACGAGCGCGAGCGTTTGCAGGATCCGGCGATGCAGTTCGACACCGACGCGGGCTTTACGTTCATTCGTCACAAGACCGAGGCCGCGCGCGAGGGTTCGTTTGGCGGGTACGGCGCGGCGGCAGCGGGCGGCTGCGCATGCCAGTGATGCGGAAGCGGCCGTGATCCGACGCGCGCTTGGCATTGGTTTGTTTCTGGGTTTGACTGCCATCGCGGCGTCGGCGCAGGAACGTCCCAACAAGATCGAACTCGACACGTTCTTTTTTAGCCAGCGCGATCGTGGGGGCCACCCGCTTCAGGCCGAAGGGTTTGAGTATTACGCGGGGCGCGGTTCGCTCGATCTCTTGCTGCGTCCGGGGCTGCGGTTTCATTTAGAAGGCACGCTCGCGTACATCGGCAACGATTCGTCCCTGGCCGTTCCGCCCACGGTGACGAACGCGACGACGACGTCGGCGTCGGCGAATCTGGTGACGCTCGACGCGTTGACCTCGCTGGAGATCAAGCCGCGCGGATCGGCGTGGACGTGGCGGCCCGGGTTTTATTACCACCATCAGTCGGACAATCAGTCGGCGGGCGTGGACCTCGGTTTCACGCGCGAACTAAACGACGGCGATTCGCAGCTCTCGTTTACGTACAGCGTGCGCTTCGACCACTTGCTGCTCGATTTTTGGGATGGGTCGCAGCGTGGCACCGCCGATCGTTGGACGCACAACGTGTTGATCGGATGGACGGAGTTATTGACACCGGACTGGAAGGGCTATCTCGGACTGCAGTACACGTTCCAAAAGGGGTTTTTGGAAGAGACGTACAACTTCGTTCCGATTTACGACGCGGGCGGCGTGCCGCGTTTGTACGTGGACGAGTCCCTGCCGAACGATCGCCACCGCGCGCAAGTGAATGGACGGCTGCGGTACTCGTGGGCGACCGGGAAAAGCGCCGGCCTCGATGCCAGCGTGTACGGCGACGACTGGCACGTCGTGCACGCCGCGATCGAACCCAGCTACGAGACGCGGTTTGGTCGCGATGTGCGGTGGCGCGTGTGGTATCGCTTCTCCGTGCAGGACGGCGCGCGCTACTTCCGCAAGCGACCGCAGGCCAGCGAGCGCTTCATCACGCGGGACAGCGACCTCGGGTCGTTTGCGATGCACAGTCCGGGCGCGACGATTTCGTTCCCGCTGGTGAACGGACCGCGCCGTGAGATCCGCCTGCGCATCACGACGTTTGGTTTCTTGCGCGACGACGATCTGTCGGGGTTTGGCGCCAAGCTGGGCCTCGTCTGGACCTGGTAACGTGGCGCGATGACCGTGCGCGCCGTGCTCATGTTGGGGGTCTTCTTGCTGACCGCCTGTGTGGGTTCGTCGCCGTCCCGTCGCGGCACCGAAGACGTGCCGGTCCTGCGGCTCGCGCGCGCGGACGGGTTGGAGGACGAGGTGTGGCCGCGTGTGATCGAGCGCGGCGAGTGGATCGTGGCGTTTTTTGGAGCGACTAACGCGGAGGATCCGCGCCTGCATGACCTCGTCACCGCGTTCGAAGGAGTCTCCGGCCGCCGCCTCCTGTTGATTGTGCAAAGCGACGTGCACGTCGCCTCCAGCGAGTCCGCCGTGGTTGTCCATGACGAGCGGGGCGATCTCGCACGGCAACTCGGGGTGGACAGCGTTCCGCGCTACATCCTGTTTCGCAACGGCAAGCGCGAAAAGAGCTGGGCCCAGTGGGATGCCTCCCGGCGCGCGGTCGAAGCTCCCGCCTCCAGCACGCCGTTCGCGGTCCATGATGAAGGCGAAGAACTCGCAACCCGTTACGCGGTGACGGTGTGGGTGGATCGCGCTGACCAAGTGGCGGATGCGCGGCGCGCCCTCGCCCGTGCGCGCGAGTGGTGTCAAAACGTCGCGCGGAACACGTGGTCGGAGTGGCGGCTGGACAGCGAGATATCCAAGATCAACGCGCGCGCCGGTCGTGCGGTGGTTCCCGTGAGTCCCGAGATGCGGCGCATGCTCGCCGGCGCGCTCCACATCGCCGAGGCGACCGAGGGTGCGTTCGATATCACGTTTCGACCGTGGGCCGAGATGTGGGCGCGCGCGGAGAACGCCGGACGCGGACCCACGGACACAGAGCGCCAGCAGGCGCGCGCACGTGTGGGATACCGCCACGTAACGTTGAGCGAGGAGGGCGTTCGGTTTGAACGTGACGGGATAAAGCTCGGCATCGCCGGGCTCGCGAAAGGCCATATCATCGATGGCATTCATGCAATGCTCGCCGCGGCGGGTTACCCGCGCGCCCTGGTCAACATCGGCGGCGACATCAAGACATCGGGCGAAGCACCGGCGGGCGGCGCGCACTCGATCGCGATTACGGATCCGTTCGGACGCGAAGCCAACCGCGGCCTGTTGGCCGTGCGCGATCGCGCCTTGGCGACCTCGGGAAACTACGTGCGCTATCGCGACGTGGCCGGCCGCCGCATCGGTCACATCCTCGATCCGCGCACGGGTGAGCCGCCTGCGTTTTTAGGATCGGTGACCGTGATCACCAAGGACGCGACGATGGCGGACGCGTTGGCGACCGCGCTGTTTGTGATGGGGCCCGAAAAAGGTCTGGCGTTTGTCCGGCGGACCGACGGTGTGGAAGCGGTGTTTGTGACGCGCGCGAGCGTCGCTTGCTCGTGGGAGGCTGCCCCGCGCCTTGCTTCGAAGTAGCCAGCGGTGGCCCCGCGTCGGGAAGGGACACACCGGTCGCGACGTAGTTGTCGCCCCGGCGCGCCTACTTGGGAATCGCCGCGGTGAGGTTGTCGGGGCCGTTTGCCGTGACCAACACGTTGTCCTCGATCCGGACGCCGCCGACCTCACGCCACGGCGTCACGGCATCCCAATTCACGATGTCGCGGTGGCGGTGGCGGCGTTCGGAGTCGTCGAGGATCGCGGGCACAAAGTAGAGACCGGGCTCCACGCTCATGATGAAGTTTTCTTCCAGGGCGAAGTCGCACCGTACCGCGACGCCGCACGAGCGGCGCCCGGCTTCTCGGCCAAGTGCACGGCCGCCGGCGTCGCGCACGCCGAGGCCGACCATGTGGCCGATGCCGTGGGGGAAAAACAGCGCGATCGCTTCGGTTTCAAGCGCGGCGTCGGCGGTGCCGCGCAACAGGCCAAGGCCGATGAGTCCCTGTGCGAGTACGTGCGCCGCGGCGCGATGCACGTCATGCCACTCCGCGCCGACCTTGCACGCACGAATGCCCTCTTCCTCTGCGGCCAAAACGATGTCATAAATCGATTGTTGGCGTTTGGTGAGGTGTTCGTGGGCCGCGTAGATCCGGGTGACATCGGCGGTGTAGCCGCCGATGATTCCGCCGGCGTCGATCAGCACGAGGTCGTCATCGCCGACCACGCGCGAACCCGGTTTGGAGTGGAGGACGGCCGCGTTCGTACCGGCCCCAACGGTGGTCCCGTAGCCGGTGCCGTCTGCGCCTTGTTGACACATCGCGGACTCGACCACGATCTGGATGGCGCGCTCCGTGACGCCGGGTCGAATAAATTCCTGCGCCGCGGCGTGGCCCGCGTGTGTGGCGGCCACCGCGCGGCGCATGAGTGCGATCTCGGTATCGTCTTTTCTGCGCCGCGTGGCATCGAGTTGATCGGCGAGCGCCGCGCTGAGTTCTCCGTCGATGGGCGCGGGGAGGCTGGCGTGAATCAAAGACGGAAGTTCGCAACCGAGGAGAGCGATGCGCGTGTGCGTGCGCGATTGGATCCACTCGACGAGATCGGTGACGTCGATGCCGGTCGGCGCGACGACGTCGCCTTCCCATAACCGTTCGGCGTTGGTCACCGGACAGACAAAGTGGATCCACTCGTCGTCAGGATGAAACACAAGAATGCCGCCGGAGCGTCGCGTACCAGTGAGCCAGTAGTACGCCGGATGTGGAGCGTAGGGGTGAACGCGATCTTGTCCACCCGGAACGGGAATTGGCGATCCGGCGCCGATGATTACGGTCGCACCCGTCGCCCGAAATATCGGTGTGGTGCGTTCCAATCGCGCAACTAAGGTTGCGCTGTCGAGATTACCCAATGTAGTTTTGTCCTACTTAGACCCGATGCGCTGCCCCGCTCACATCTTTCGATTCGAGTCCCCAGGGCGAGCGAAGCGTACCAAAACGCACGCTCCTAAGCGTCTACGCAAATGGGGTCTAGGGAGCTGCCGTGGGCCATCGATGAAAAGCCGGGGCGATGATGTCCACGGCGAACGAGCCAGGTTCCGATGTCCGCGCGCGAGTCCGGAGTCGGAAACCGGCGCCGACACGGCGCGACGTGTTGCGCGGAGGCACAAATGGGATGTAACGGGACGTAAGCGAAGGCTGGTGCCCAAATGCACGAAGTCGTGCAGGTAACCGGGCGGCGCGAAGCCAAACATCCTCGACGCCTTCGCGGAATCGGTCGGCAACATCATCGTGCTGGACATGCGGTTCTACGGCGCTAGACCCTTGAGCACAGCCGGGCCCGCATCAGAATCCGGGCCCCTTTTTGACCGAAACCTCGACGCCGTTGCCGTAGCGCATGCGGATCACGCGAGGCATGCGGTCACGAAATTTCGCGCGACGTTCGGTGGAAATCGTCGCGAGAAAACGGTCCTCCATTTCGATTTGAACCGTGAGCAACGCTTCGTCGATGGCGAAGTCTGTGGCGTCGTCGACCGCCTTGGCGTCTTTTTCGTAGAGGTCGTATTCGCGCAAGATCGCCTCCGCACGCGCGATGTAGTCGCGTGCGGCGGGTTGCGCAAGTTCAAGTTCCGTCTCGGTTAGGTCGTACGCGGTCTTCCACACGTTGAGGATTTCTTTTTCCAACGACGCGACATCCGACGCCGGATTCATGCCGATGACGGTGACTTCGCGATCACTTTCGAGCATGTGTCTCGCCGTGCGCTCCATCGCTTCAAACGAGGCGGTCTGCGCGGGCGTGAGCACGCCTTTGACGCCGGACAAGATGTCGGCAATGACGCTGTTGCGCGCGCCAAACGAAGGAAGCGCCGAAGACGCGTCCAAGTTGTAGCGTTTGCGGGCGTTGCGGAGCGCGGCGGTGGTGGCGTCTCGAACCAGTCGGCGCTGTTGCGCGTCGAGCGCGAGCGTGCGCGAAAAGATCGCATCGACAAAACCGGTCGCGATCTTGTCGTCGAAAAACGGCCGGTCGGAGAGCTCGCGAGCCTGCCGAACGACATCGCTCCACTCGACGATGACTTTCATCGCGTTGGCGTGATCGCCGGCGTCGGGTTTTGTGTCGCCACCCATGCGTTCCAGCGCGCCGCGGTTTTCGGCCAGTGATTTAGAAAACGACGACCAGTCGATGTCGCCCGCTTTAGATGCAGGATCCGGCGCCGTGTCGACTTCATCGTCGACGGTCTCGCCCAGCCCTTTGGCGGCGCGGCCGGCGCTTGCCGTGTGTCCGGCCGCCGAACGGTCCAAAGAGGTTTGGTGCAACCGTTGGCGCAGGTGATCGTTTTCGGCCCGAAGTTTGGCGATCGCCGCACTCTGGTCGCGCGTCTCGGTGTCGGCGCGTTTTGTTGCACCGCTATCCGATCCGAGAAAGTAGCCGGCGGAAACGGAGAGCGCGGCAACGGCAACCGCGCCGAGAATGGTCTTTTTGGTCATCCATAGTCCCCCCGCCGCGGCAGCCGCAACGGTTTTGATACTGGTGGTGGCGCCGGTCGCGCTCGCCGCAGCCGACCCCGACGCCGGGGCGGATGCGGGCGCGGGCGCGGGCGTGGGCGTGGGCGCGGAAGTTGGCCCAGATGTCGGCCCAGGCGCCGGCGCGGAAGTCGGTCCAGATGCCGGCCCAGATGCCGGCGCGGATGCCGGCCCGGATGCCGGCCCGGATGTCGGCGTCGATGTCGGCGTCGATGTCGGTCCAGATGTAGGTGCGGGCCCCGAAGTAGGAGCGGAAGGCGACGCGGCGGCGGGAGCGGAAGCGGCTGATGGGATGCTGGACAGTGCGAGTTCTTGCAACGCGGCGACCAAGGGAGCGCCCAAGGGGGGAGCCGGCGCGGTGCGCAGGGCGAGTTCGAGCGCCGGTCCCGCGATCGCAAACCCGCATCCGGTGAGCGCTTGGCGCAGTGTTGCGAGAGCGCGTTGGATGCGCGACTGAATTGTCGTACGCGGCACGTCGAGCGCGGTGGCGACTTCCCGTTTGTTGAGGCCGTTGATGAAGTGCAAAACCACGGCTTCGCGGGAGTCGGCATCGAGTGCGGTGAGTTCGGTGAGTACGCGCGCATGGAGTTCGCGAGTTTCCACGTCGTTGTCCTCTCTCCCGAGCGATTCCGCGGTGACAGTGTGGGCGGTGCCGGCGATGTTCGCGATCCCGGCGATCCCGGCGATGTCGGCAGCCGCTCGCGTCTCGCGTTGGCGCCGGCGCGTGCGATCGCGCAAGAAGTTGCGAATCGTGTTGGCCGCAATCCGAAACAGCCAGGGCCGCAACGGACGGGAACGATCAAAGCGATCGCGCTGCGCCAAAACCCGGATAAAGATGTCTTGGGTCACATCGGCGGCATCGGCCGCATTCCCGAGCATGCGGTACGCGAAGTGAAAAAGCGGCTGCTGCCACTCGTCCACAAGCCGGCGAGGATGCAAAACGTCAAGTGAGCTCAAAAGGATTCCCGTATCACCCCTCCATACACCGCCCAAGAGGGAGATGACGAAAAAGATCGCGAATAATTTCGACGCCGACGCGCGTGGTGCACACGCACGAAGCCGCCGCGCTAGTGAAAGTCGCGGCTTTGGGTGGAAATTGGTTCGTTTTCGAGTTGGGGGCGCCATAGCGACTGGGCGACGAGGTGGACGACGTTGTCTTGGACCTGGAGCTTGCCGGAGACGCCCAAAAAGCCGGCCGTTTTGGCGAGGATCTGGAAGCGGTCGAACACCTGTTTCCAAATGACGAGATTTACAAAACCGGTCTCGTCTTCCAACGTCATAAACGTGACGCCGCCCGCCGTACCCGGCCGCTGCCGACAGATCACCATGCCCGCGTACCGCACCCATTGGCCGTCGGGCCAACCGCTGAGAGTGGCCGCGTCCGGCCAACCCTGCGCGGATAAAGCCGATCGCAGCGGTCCCAACGGGTGGTCCCGCGTACTGTGCGACGACGCGCGGTAATCCCAAGCGATCGTCTCCATGTCCCGCAACGGCGGAAACGAAGGGATGGGATCGCGCCCAACACTGTCGTCGATGACACCTGTGGGATCGAACCCCCTCGAAGTATCCGAACCGGCGCCCGAAACATCCGAGTGGTCCGAGCAGTCAGAGTGGTCCGAGCAGTCAGAGTGGTCAGAGTGGTCAGAGTGGTCGTGGTGGCCGGAGCCTTCCGAGTGGCTGGAGTGGTCAGAGTTCGAACGCTCGGAGCGCTCGGAGCGCTCGGAGCGTTCGGAATGATCCGAGCCATGTTGCGGCGCATGAAAGAGCGGGCTGTTTTGATGCGCTTCTAAACCGGCGACTTCCCAAAGCGCGGCGCGCCGGTCCGGGGTCAGTGTGTCCAAGGCGCCACAAAACGCGAGGCGCCGCCCGCCCCCCGACCCAAGTCGCGCGCGGGCGGCCATGTCTTGCAGCGAACGAAACGGGCCGCGGTGGCGCGCTTGGAGCAACCGTTCGCCCTCGTCTTGGCGCAGTCCTTTGACGTAGCGAAGCCCCATGCGCACAGCAAAGCCGTCGCGGCTTTTTGAATCGGGCTCCATCGTGCAGTCCCAATCGCTGCACGTGACGTCGACGGGCATCATCACCACACCGCGCCGCTTGGCGTCCTCGACAATGGTGGCCGCGCTGTAAAACCCCATCGGCTGCGAGTTCAAAAGCGAACACGTAAACGCCGCGTGATAGTGGCACTTCAACCAAGACGTCGCGTACGCAATCAACGCAAAGCTCGCCGCGTGACTTTCGGGAAAGCCATACTCGCCAAACCCGCGAATCTGGTTAAACACGGCCTCGGCAAACTCCAGCGCGATGCCTTTGGCCTGCATGCGTTGCGTTAAGCGGTCGCGGTGGCGTTCCATGCGCCCGCTGCGAGTCCACGCCGCCATGTCCCGTCGCAGCTGATCGGCCTCGCCGGGCGTGTAGTCCGCCGCCACCACAGCGAGCCGCATGACCTGTTCTTGAAACAGCGGCACGCCCAGCGTTTTTTTCAACACGGGTTCCAAACACGCGTGGGGGTACGTGACGGCCTCTTCCCCGTTGCGCCGCCGCAGGTAAGGATGCACCATTCCGCCGGTAATCGGGCCGGGCCGCACGATGCTGATCTCGACCACCAAATCGTAAAAGTAGCGGGGGCGCAAGCGCGGCAACATCGCCATCTGCGCGCGGCTCTCGATCTGAAAAACACCGACGGTATCGGCGGCGCAGATCATGTCGTACGTCGCTTTGTCATTTTCGGGAAGCGTCGCGAGCGTATGCGTGTGCTTGTGATGGCGTTCGATTAACGTAAACGCGCGGTCCACCTGCGTCAGCGCGCCCAGGCCGAGCAGGTCCACTTTGAACAACCCGACGTCCTCGACGTCTTCTTTGTCCCACTGAATGACGGTGCGGTTTTCCATCGACCCGTTTTCGATCGGGACCAACGTGGAGACGGGCTCATGCCCCAACAAAAAACCGCCGGGGTGGATGGAAAGGTGGCGCGGGAAGTTTTGGATTTCGCGAGTGAGCTCGAGGAAGTGACGGGCCGTGGGGGACTCGGGGTCCAACGACGCGTGACGCAGCGCACTCGCCCCGGTTTCTTCGCTGTACGAATGCAATTTCGCGAGTCGATCCAGGGCGGTTTCGGCGATCCCTAACACTTTGCCGACATCGCGCACGGCGGAGCGCGTGCGATAGCGGATCACGTTGGCGACCATCGCCGCGTGCTCGCGGCCGTACTTTTTGTAGACGTGCTGAATCACTTCCTCGCGTCGCTCGTGCATGATGTCTAAGTCGATGTCGGGAGGCTCGGCGCGTTCCTTGGACAAGAAACGTTCAAACAAAAGGTCGATGCGAGATGGATCGACGGCGGTAACGCGGAGGCAGTAACAGACAGCGGAGTTGGCGGCGGACCCGCGCCCCTGACAAAGAATGCCCTCTTGCCGGCAGAAGCGAACGATCTCCCACATCGTGAGAAAGTAGCCGCAGTATTCGAGCTCCTCGATCAACGCGAGTTCTTTACGCAACAGCACGCGCACGCCGTCGGGAACGCCGTCGGGATAGCGTTCGCTCGCGCCGCGCCACGTAAGTTCGCGCAACCAATCGGCGGACGTCTTGCCACTGGGAAGCCGCTCGGACGGATAACGATAGCGAAGCCCGTCCAAAGTGAACGAGCAGCGCGCCAAGATCTCTTCGGAGCGAGCGACGGCGTCGGGTAAATCGACAAAGCGTTCGGAAAACGCGTATGGCGACAACAACCCGTGCTCGGCGTTGGGGGCGATGCGGCGGCCGGCCGTGGCGAGCGTGACACGCCAACGCAGACAGGTCAACACGTCTTGAAGTCGCCGCCGCGCGGGGATGTGGTACAGCACTTCGTTGGCGGCCACGAGCGGGATGCCGTATTTGCTGGCGCGCTCGCGCACACGCGTTTCCGCGATGCGGTCGTCGGCGCGGCGGTGACGCGAGACGATCGCATAAAGCCGATCCTCAAACGCTTCGCGTAAAAGCGCGGTGATGGGTTGTGGATCCTGCGGCGCGGTGAGCAGACTGCCGGCGCCACCCCAGAGCGCTAACAGATCGCTGCTGTGCTCAGCGACCTCGGACCAATGGACAAAGCATTCGCCTTTCGGGGAGCGCCGGCGCCCGACGGTGAGGAGTCGGCAGAGGTTGCCGTACCCGGCGCGATTTTGCGCAAGCAAGACGAGGCGCGAGCTCGCCGCGGGCCTTGCGGAGGACCCAGAGCGCGAGCGCGAAATGCTGGACGCGTCGAGCTGCCGAGCTTGCCGAACTTGCCGACGGCGAGCGGCGGACGGATGGTGGGGCTGGGCATAGCCGTAACCCGAAACGTCGGCGCCGAAGTGGTGGGGAGAGGCGACGGTGACCTGCGCGCCGTAAATGAGATTGATGCCGAGTTCGCGCGCGCGCACAAACGCACGCACGACCCCATGCACGCCGTCACGATCGGTGAGAGCGACCCCCGGCAAGCCCAGCCGATGGGCGGTCTCGATCAGTTCCTGCGGATGGCTCGCCCCTTCCAAAAATGAGAAGTTGCTCTTACACCAGAGCGGGACATACGTCGTACTCATAGCGATCCCCAAAGGGGGGATGCCCAACGTGGCGACACCAAAAGTGGCGACACCAAAAGTGACGCCAAGAGCGATGCCAACAAGAGCGACAAAAAAGCCCGCGAAATTTCACGAAAAGCGTCGCCCCTCACTCGACACGACCTTGCAAAAACCAGCGCCGACGCGGCCGGTCGTAATACGCCCACAGCCATTCGCCGGCCTGGTTATGTAAGAAGTGATATTCGCGATGCACACCGCCGTCGGCTTCAAGTGCGCGCCACCACCCACCCGACACGACAAACGGACCGACCACTTCATCGACGGCGGCGTCGTCACGACCGCGCACTTGCCAGCCGTCTTCTTCGTGCCGCAAGCGACGCGGCAACACGACCGGACGGGTATACAAACGCCGGATCAACATCGGAGGCGGCGTGACCACAGCGAGTTGGCGCGGCGACTCGAGCTCTGCGGGGAGGGCTTGGGCGATGCGTTTGCGGGCGCGCGCGCGACGTTTCGATGTGTTGTTTGTTTCCGAGGCGGTTTTGGCATGGAGAGATCGCAGAGGCGTCCACGAAAACGTCGCTTCCGGGAGGTGCGCGGGTCGGAGCTGCGCGTAGACGACGGTCTCGTCGCCAAACTCGGCGCGGAGACGGGCAAAAGCGCGGCGTGCGGCGCGTCGATCCCGCCGCGTCGCGTCGTAAAACAGCGAGAGTTGGTCGGTCGTGGCGGGCGCGCTGACCGCATCGAGAGCGAGTTCAACCACGCCGCCGCGCAGCGACATTTTGTTGAGCCGTAACAACAGGAGCGGGAGAAGTTGTTGCGCGTCGACAGTCGGTTGGGCGGGCGTGAGCCGCTCGACGCACGACTCCACACCGCCCGGGACACCGGGGCGATCGAGCCGCAGCTCCAAAATGAACTCGCACAACGCTTCGCGCCTTCGCACGAGTCCGGCAAGCAACGGATCGAGCAAGCGCTTGATCCAAAAAAGCAACCGGTTGACGTTGCGCTCCGGCTCGTCGAGTAAGGCCTCTTGCCGGATCGATTCGACCAGAGTCTCGCCCTGCAGCGGCGTGTCCCACTCGCCGCGCGCGATGCGATGAAGCTCCAGCACTTCGTCGCCGTACCGTTCCTGCAACCCCGCCGGCGGAAGCTTTAAAAAACCGGCGACGGTGTCAATGCCGAGAGCCATCAACGCATCCCGCGCGCGCGGCGTAAGAGAGAGTCGATCGAGACTGACAAGCTCGGCTTGTGCGCGTTCTTCTTCGGCGGACATGATGACGACCGGCTCCGCGAGCTTCGTGGGCGTTTTTGTTTGGGCGCGCGCGGTCTTGGCTTTCGCCGGCCCGGCTGTTTGCGTGCCCCGGCGACGTTGCTTGGTCTGCTGTTTTGTCCGTTGGGTGGCGGATTGGGCGGATTGGGCTGCGGGCGGGGCTTGCCAAGCGGCGCGGGCCAACGCAAACGTCCCAAAGCGGCAAAAGCCGACGACGATGCGCGAAGCGAGGCGCGCGTGTCGCAACGTGCGATCGATGCGCCGCGCCCAACTTAGGAGTGTGGGGTGAAGCGGTTGTAAGCCGCTCGCATCCACCCAAAATGTGCCGGGCGCATGCCGGGCGGCTTCGACGTCGGGGCTAAAACGGCGCAGTAATTCGCACACCGACTGCACGGCCTGATCGATCTCTACAGGGTCGACGGTCCCGGCAAACAGATCACTGCAAAGCGAGAGCGCGGCGGCATACCGCATCCCCGGCAAGATCTCAAAACGCCGCGCCGCCTCGTTCGCCCAGAGAACGCGTGCAAGCGGCTTGTCCTCTTCGACGACGACGGCGGGTTTTCCGGCCCAACTCCGTTCGCGGCGCAACAGAAGCTGCAGCGGGAACGCCGGCAGATCAATGCAAGCCAGACGGGCCACGACAGCTCACCTCATGTTTCCAACCGGGCGCGCGCCGCTTGTCGCGCACGACCTGCATCCGGCAAACAAACGCATCGGGACCCACGCGCCGCCGCGTCGTCTGCCCGCGCAACGAGATCAAAGATCCAAGCGACGGCGCGCGCTCAGCCTTGTGCGTCAAAAAAATTATCGCGCAGTGGTACTTGTGCGCCAACCCCATGAGCCGCGAGAGCGAAGCCATCGGAACACAACGCCGCAGCGTCCGCTCATCGCCCGACGAAAGGTCCAACACCAAAAGCCCAAACGCCTGGGAGCGCGCGAGCTGATCCGCCGCGCGACACACATCGCGATGTTGCGGAACTCGCACCACAGCCAGTTGGGCCAGATCAATCGCACTCGCCGCCGCGTCCGGCGGATAAAACGTCTCGGTCCGCAACGTGACCCAGGCGACGGGTTCTTGCAGCGTCTGCGCTTCGTGCACCAACGCAAACGCCATCGTCAAAGACGCGGCATCTTTGGCGCCCGACAACTCGACCAACCGCCCGTTTAAGTTGGCGAGATTCCATTGCGATCCGCCCAGCTTGTAGACGCTGCCCCGCCGAACCGACGGAAGCGAAGCCAGGGAACGTGCCGCGCTTGTGCCTGGGTTGCCAATACCTGGGTTTCCAATACCTGGGTTTCCAGGGCCCGGACTTCCAGGGCCTGGACTTCCAGGGCCCGGATTTCCAGGGCCCGGTCCAATAGCCGGTCCAATACCCGGATCGCTAGCGCCCGCATGGACGGACCCTGACGGTATCGGCGCCGCAAGGACAACGCCGCGTGCTCGCGCGCCGGATCGCGTTCGCACAGCCGACAACGGTAGCGTGAGATGAGTGGCTGGGAGTTTTCGCATGGTGCTCGCCTAAGACCCGAAGCCTTCGGTGGACTCGTCTTCTAGTCCTGAGCCTTCAAAGAAGCGGCGCACTTCGATCACTTTGCCGAGCAGGCACCAGTCCTCCCCGTTTGCATCCCGCGCGGGAATGATGGGGGAGAAGTCCGGATTCGCCGGGTGCAGTTCGAGCCGGCGTTTGCCGCGATGGGTTACACGCCGCAACGTTTTCACGGTCGCTTCGTCTTCCCAAAGCGCGACCACGATCTCGCCCGACCGCGCGGTGGTTTGCTTGCGCACAATCACCAAGTCGCCCGGCAAGATACCCGCATCTCGCATGCTCTCGCCGCGCACGCGCAACCCGAACAGATCCTCGCTCTCGGCCTGATGGGCATGCATCGGCACATACCCTTCCAGGTCCTCGACGGCCGTCGTCGGCGCGCCCGCCTGCACACGCCCCAACACCGGGACCAGCATGGCCAGCGAAGGCCGAGCCGACGACGACAGCAAAGCCCCGCCCCGTCCCTTCGTTGGCGGCAGCCGGTACCCGCGCGCCCGCCCGCTCTCTTTGAGCAAACGCCCTTCGTCCACGAGTCGCTCGAGGTGCTCCCGCGCCGTTTGGACCGCCCGAAATCCAAACCGCTCTTGCACGTCGCGAATCGTCGGCGGCTCGCCTTGCGTCAACCGCGCCGCGACGAACCGAAAGATCCGCTCACGCGTCTGTCCGGCCGGCGTCCGTCCCATCACCCTCTCCTCTTTTGTTTCCACTTTCGCTTCGCATCGATCGTTCTCCTTTGCCGTGTGGCTTGCCGGGGTCGCTGTTTTCGTGTGTCGGGTTCTTCTTCTCGCGTACCAGACAAATGTATGGAACAGGGGGACAGGTTTCGAGGTCGCCTCAAACCCTTGAAAAATAGCGAGTTAGCGCGCGTTCGCTCGGGGCGCGTGCGGACATGCCGATACTTACCAAGGGCCGTGCGCCCCGGAGGACACAACATGACGATCTGGTTTCACCTCGGCTGGGCGGCGCTGACCGCGGCCATCGTCGGATGGGTTGTGTATTCGCGCGCGCACGCACGTCGGGAAGCGGTACGCGTGCGCCACGACGCGCGCCGTCGCTTGTAACAACAACCGCAAACGACGCTCCCGCGCCGTCCCCGCGGTTCCCGCGCGCTACGAAGTGACCTAAACTCTACGGAGGGAGGTCCACATGCGCATCGTGTGTTGGATAGTCGTAGCGATGGCGTTGGCGTTGCCGGTGCACGCCGGCCAGGGGATGGACGCGTACGTCGCGGGACTCGACGCGTTAGAACGCGCGGGGTTTCAAAAAAGTGTCGAACACTTGTTGCGCGCGGTGCAAGCCGAGCCCGACAACGCGGACTTTCACTTCGCGTTGGGCGTGGCGTGCGTGCTGCACGAAAAACTGGGGCTTGGTCTCAAGCATTTAGAGCGCGCGCAGCGGCTGCGCCCCAGCGACAAGCACATCAAACTTTGGCGCGCGACCGGCGTGGCGATGGAGGGACGGTTTCGCGAAGACGGCATGATCTATCCGCCGGTCACGCGCGATGCCTACGAAACCGAAGTGCGGGCGATGTCGCGTCGATACGGATGGCCGACGTATGCGCGCATCGAACTCAACCAACCCGATCCGCAAGAAAAACAAAAGCAAGCGGCCGAGCGCAAGTCGTTCGGCGCGCTCGCGAAAAAGTTTGTCGCGCGCGTGAAGCCGAAAAACGCGCGGCTCGGCAAGACGTTGCGCGCGCGCGGGATCGCCAACTCCAAGCGCACGCCCAAGTCCGCGTATCGCGACCTGAGCGTGGTGTTGAAGGCCAACCCGGACGACCACGAAGTGCGGTATCACTTAGCGCTTTGCGAGTTGCAGTTGGGGGCGCCCGAAGCGGCCCGGCGCAACCTCACGATTTGTCTGACGGCCAACCATCGCTGGGCGGATGCGTATGCGGCGCGCGCGGGGGCGCATCTTCATCTGTACAACGATGCGGGTGCGCAGACCGATTTCGCGATCGCCAAAAAGTACGGCCACAAAGCGAAGGGGCTTGGACCGCGTCCGGCGAGTACGACGGCGGATGACGCCACACAGATCGTGCAGCGCGTCGAGGCGCGCCGCCGCCGCGCAGACGAGCGCTACCAGGACCGGCTGCGCCGTCTGCACGAGGCGGGCAACCTCGCCGATTTGGGTGCGTTCTTGTACGAGGAGTCCCAGGTCACGCTGACCGAGCGCGTCGAGCCGCGGTCGCAAGCGCGGCCGTTTCGCGCAAAGCACGAGGGGCGCGAGTTGAAAGCGGCGGAGCGCGCGTTGGATGCGGCGTTGGCCCAAAACAAAAACGATGTCAAAGCGCTCGCGTATCGCGCGGCGTGCCATGTGCGGCGCGGCGATGTCCGCAACGCCCGCGCCAAGATCGAGCGCGCGATCGACCTCGACCCCGCGCATCCCGATGTCTTAACGATCGTCGCGCACGTGCTGGAGTACGCGGCGCGCGTCAACAACGCCGCGGCCCAAGGCTTGCGCGCGGTGGATACGTGGGAGGACTCGCGTTACATCTACTATCGGTATCCGTCCAAGGCGGAGTTGGCGCAGGCGGCAGCACTCGAGCGTGAGGCGCGGCGTTTGGCGAAGCGTGCGCGCGCCGGTTTGCAGGCCGCGATCGCGCGGTCGCAGGGCACGCCGCGGGGATCGTATTACCGCGGGTTGTTGGCGGAGTGGGACGGCAACTACAAAGCCGCGTTGGAAGCGCAGCGCGCGGCGACGAAAGCGGATCCGCGTTTTCGGCGTGCGTGGATCAAGCGCATGGAGTTGTGCCGGCGTTTGCGTCAAGAGGACGAGCGCTACGAGGCGGAGTTTGCGGCCGCGAATTTAGATCACACGACCGCCGCGCCGCTGCTCAAGTTGGCGTGGCTACACATCCGGCGGACGGCGTTTGTCAAGGCGCGCGCCGTGTTGGAGCGTGCGCGAAGCGCCGACGAGGCGGATCCGCGCTGCGCGGCGTACCTGGGCGTCGTCGAGGAGCTTGCGGGCAATAGCGTCGCGGCCGCCCACGCGTTTCAGTTTGCGTTGCGGCTTCACGATGCCGGTGCGCGATTGCGCGGACCGACGATCGATCCGGAGTCGAAGTTGGAGCCGGCCGTGGCGGCGCGGCGCATGACGTACGCGTTGCGCGGAGCACTCGCGTTGCCGGCCAAGGACGCCGAGCGGGCGCGCGCGTTGCTCGAGACGGCGGCGCAAACGTATGGGCGGGTGGAGCGCTACGGCCGGTACGAGCCGACGCCGCGCGCAATGCTGCCGACGGTGCCCGAGGACGCGGGGCGCCGCCGCGAGCCGAGTACGGTCGAGATGTTGGGCACGTGGGTTGTGTTGCGGTTTGCCAACGCGTTGGCGCGGCAGGGCAAGCACGATCTCGCGGTGCAAAACTATCGGTGGATTTCGAAGTTCGAGGAACGCAAGCCGCCGAACCGCCCGTTGGGCGAGCGCATTCGCGAGCCGGTCGCGCTGGCGCGCATCTACGTGGCGCAGTCGTTGTTGGCGCTCGGGAAACGGCAAGAGGCGAAAGAGGCGTATCGGTCGTTCGGCGTGCCGCCCAATCGCATCAGCAACAAGGCGGTGGTGGAGTTCGAGCGCGTGCGGCGTCAGGTCGAAGAGGCGTTGGGTGCCGATGTCCGGCGCCCGCAGACGTTGCGCGAGGCGCGGCGTCAGGCGTTGTTGAAACAACGCGGCGAGTTGGTCGCGCGCAAGGCGAAACAGGAGCGCATCCTCCGCGACAAGGACGCGAGCGCGCAGGAGAAGACGGCGGCGCAGATCGAGATCGCGGACTTAGGCGCCAAGATCGAACGCCTCGACCAAGAGATCGCGCGCGTGAACCGCGGGCGTTAGCGGCTGCCTGCCGGCGAGCGCAAAAGAACCACTCAGAAGACGTTTTTGACGAGGGCGCCGATAGCGACCGCGAGCGAGGTAAGTAAGACGGTGAGCCAGAAGTAAAGTGACAGTGCGCTGCCGGCTTTGCGGGCGGCGTCGAAACGCCACACAAACGGCGCGGAGCCGACGAGGAAAACGAGAAACATTCCGAACGTGATCGCGAACCACGGCTCGAATCCGAGGTTCCAAGGATCAAGGAGTCCACCGAGCACACCGAGCGTAAGCCCCAAAAATCCCCAACCCAAGAGCGCGCCGCCGCGTTCGCGTCCGAGCGCGTCGGCGGCGTCTTGCGCGGCGATCTCTTCCGGCGTGGGGGGCGGGGTTTCGGCGGGAGTCGTCACGACCGACATCATGGCGGACGGGGCGAGACGAGGGAATCCGAAAACTGCGGCGCAGATCAAGCCGCACGGCGCAGACGCCGAATGAATACGGAGCGGGCGAGCGATGCCCGAGGCGGCGCAAGCTTGCCCCCAAGGGTTAGACTACGCGGCCATTCGGGAGAGAAATCCCCCGCATTGCAGACAGCGAACAGACAGCAAAACACGACCAAAAAACAAGACGGAGAGGTGCCGGAGTGGTCGAACGGGCCGGTTTCGAAAACCGGTGTCGCCGCAAGGTGACCCAGGGTTCGAATCCCTGCCTCTCCGCCATTTAACGCACGGCGCGCGAGTTTTACTCGGGCGCCGTTTGTGTTTGGTTGGGCCAGCGTGGGCCACGTGTGGCCACACAGGGACGCTGCTAGGTGATACGTGGGGTGATACGGATTCTCGGGTCGGACGCCCGACACGCCAGTCCCAAGCGATCGGGATCCTAGCGACAACCAGGGGGTCGTTGGTTCAAGTCCAACTGGGCCCACATGATCATGGCCCAACATCTGACGATGTTGGAGCGAACATAAGGCGGCGTCATATCTTTGGTCTGGCGCCGTTTTTCGTGCCGGTTGCCGTAGACCGGGGAGGGATGGCTTCGGGATCGAACCGTGCGTGCGGCGGCCGCGGAAATTGGACACCCTCCGCGAAGGACCGCGCAGAATGGAGGCAGAGCGTCCAGTCCGCCTTGCGGAGAATGTTTCGGCGACGGATGTGCTCAGTTGACGGCGTTCAACGAGGTGCGTCATGCGCAGGGAACGGTCCAGCTAGCACAAGCATCGGGTCCGTGGAAGATGCGACTAGCAAACGAATTGGCGACAGAGGATCGTACTGGTCCGGAGAGGGGGGGCGTCTGGCTGAAGTGCGCCGTCGTTGCGCGTCGGCCTGGGATAGAGTGTGCGAGATGGAGTCCGAGTCGAACAAGGCACGCGTGAACGATGTCCTAGAGGCGCATGACGCGGCGAAAGTGCGTCTACGGATGTACGACATCAATGACGGATCCTTGACAGTGATTGAGGGCACGCGCGAGACTTTTCGCTTTCTCGCGGACGTCTTCGCCGCGATGGCCGACACCGAGTGCGATGACTTCTGGCTGGACCCCAATGGGCCGGGGTTTGCATGGTTCGACGCCGCCTCGAAGAAGGGTCTGTACATCAACCGCGCCGAAGCGCTGGACCGCGCGGGCGATGTCGGATAACGCGGAGGCGAACATGGCTTCGCGAAGACGCGGACGGGCGCGGGTCCGGCATCCGCGGCACGGCGTACTACGAAGTTAGACAGCTAGGTATGACGTATGTGGCTGGAGGAGATCGTTTGCGGATCTACCGAAAAGGCCTGGAGGCGCAGAAGAAGTTCGGGTGGCCGAGCATCCCACGTGCGCTGATCGACGTCATCCGCGTGGAGCTCCAGATCCGAAAGAGCCAGCTTGAGGAACGCCATCGCGAAAGCGTTGCGGCGCTACGCACGGCGCGCGTGAAGCCCGAGCCCAACGAACACACGATCCCCGAGATCAAGATCAAGTCGAACGGCAGGAAGATCGGACGTCGGCATCTGCACTGCATACGTCGAGGCTGGCATCCGCGTCGTGCAATCGAAGCAACGGAAGCCGTCGGCTGTTTCCTGGTCGAGCAAGGGCTCGACCTCCTCGTACCGGGTCACTTCGGCGTCGAACTGCCGGACCCGCGCTACGGCGAATCACGCGTCTACGCGTAACTGAGGCTCGTGCGCTCGCCGCGATGGCGCCGCGCATAGTTCCCGGGGCCAATTTTTCTGGGACGAACCGAGCCGCCCCGTCTTTGGGGGGAAAGGGGGGCTGTTGGTGCGGAGCCGCGAGCGCGAATCGCGCCGTGGGTCGCGCCTCGGTTATCTAACAGCAGAACCAGCGCATAATCGCGGCTCCGGCCGACGATACGTGGTGACCTAGGGGGGGCGGTGGCGGTACGCTATCCTTTCAGGATCCAATGGCGAGAATCGACGACCTTGTACGGCTTTTTGCCGCAATTTCCAAGCAAGACTGGCCACTCCTGCACCGCTCGGCCGAGCAGATCATCGAATCCGAAGGGCGAAAGGGCCACCGTGTGGCGGCCCGAGACCTGCGCGGGGCGTTGAATCACGGGCGCCACCTGCCGCGCGACAACGGCGCGACGCCTCTCGGGGGGAATGTTACCGAAACCGCCTTGTTGAGACTTCACTCGGACGACAAGTTGAGGGACGTACGCCTGCCCAACGAGACGCGTGCGGAATTAGTACGATTCGTTGAGGAGTGGCGAGCACGGGGAGAGCTTGCCGAGCGCAAGCTGGTCGCGCGATCCAAAGTACTTCTCTTTGGTCCGCCGGGGTGCGGGAAGAGCAAAACCGCAAGGGCGCTTGCGAACGAAATGAACCTATCGGCCCACATGATTAGATTTGACGCAGTAATTGGGGCGTACCTTGGCCAAACTGCGACACATCTTCGCGAGATTTTTGCGGTTGCAGAGCGTGCGCCGACGCTAATGCTGGTCGACGAACTCGACGCTCTGGGAAAGAGCCGCGGCAATCCGCTGGAGGTCGGAGAACTCGATCGAATTGTCATTGCTTTGATGCAAGAGCTGGAGCACTCAACTCCGCAGGGGGTCATCGTCGCGACGACAAACATGCCCGATCTCCTTGACAAAGCGCTGTGGCGTCGATTCGACCTCGTGCTGGAGCTACCAGAGCCGAGGCAGAGCGATCTCAAGAGCTTTGGAAGAGACGTTGCTCGCGCGCACGGCCTGAAATTTAGCTCCGGACTGTCGCAAAGAATCGGCAAGTGTAAGAACTATGCGGAGGCTGAGCGGTTCGTGGAGGACGAGGCGCGCAAGCAAGTCATGCGCGACCTCGGGATGAGCTGATGGCCAAAAAGGTACGGAAGACCGCGAAGGCTAAACACTACTTTCTGAATGAGGAGCACGAGCTTGGCCATTTCGCGAAAGGAGGCGGCGGCGGAAACCCAAAATACGTCGAGCCGAATTGGGCGAACGTCGGGTCCAAGATCAACACATCCCTGAAGAACGTCGATCGGAAGGTCAAGCAACTGCGAGACCCTCTGAAAGGGCAACGTTACTTCATGGTCGCGCTTCCCGAACCTACTTTGACGAAGCGGTCAAACGACAAAAAAAAAGCGCCCGACGGGACGTTTGAAGAAAAAACAGACTACCGCTCGGAGATGCATGCCCGCGTCTTTGGTCGACTCGGCTTAGATCTCCTCGATGTGACCGACGATGGTCGCGCGATCGTTCACGCAAAGCAGGACGCGTTCACTCACATGGTGAATCGGACGGAGGCGCTTCCGGAGCTTGGGATACGCGAACGTTGGCGATGGATCACAGTTCAAGGGTTCGATGTCGTACCCGGCTCGTTGAGGGTAGACGAGGCGTGGTTGACGCAACTTGAAGAAAGCGCTTCCGTAGACTGCATCGTCGAGTTGCAGCCGTTGCTGACAAACATCGAGTCGGATCAGGTGCTCAACTCGCTCTTCGAGGTTGTGCGCGGCGATTTGGGAACTCTGCGCGGCAGCGGTTCCGATTTTTCGGGAAGGCAGTGGCTACGCGGGGAATTGCCACGCGATACGATAGCGCAAATTGCGGAGCAATTTCCGTCGGTGCAATCGCTCCATCCGCCGTACTACTCGATTGCCGCGAGTCCCGCGTTACCGAAGTCTCGAAAGGCACCGATTCCGCACGAGATTCGTCCTGCCGGGGAGCTTCCTTGCGTTGCGGTTTTTGATACGGGCATCCCCACCGGGCACATAGTTCTGAGCCCATACATTCGCGGCAACTACGTTGATCCGGGAAGCCCGTCGATGGCTGCGAATTCCCACGGATCGCGAGTTGCGTCGCGGGTCGTGTTTGGCGAGAAGGACTTCTACTCGGGAATCGAGGATCCGGGCGCGGGTACGCATAGCATCTTGAACGTCCGCCTACGCACATTCGATGACGGAGCCGGCGTCATGATCGACGACAAGAGCGTGAACGAAGCTATGCGGTCAATCGTGGCTACCTTCCCGGATGTTCGCGTGTTTAACCTGAGCTTCGATCGCAAGCGTCCACTTAGCGCGCTATCGGGCATAGCGCGTCGCGAGGCGGAAGCGTTGATCCGCGATCTAGATTTGTTCGTGTTTTTCCACGATGTATTGGTGGTCGTCGCGGCAGGGAACTCCCCGCCAAATATCGTGCCGACGACTCCTTACCCGCGCCACCTCGCTTCGGAAGGATGGCAGCTTGGCCCATGGGCTTCCGGCTTCAACTCGATCGTCTGCGGCGCATACGCTGGCCGAATCGGTGCCGGCGCTCTAGCAACGAGTCCAGAATGGCCAAGTCCGTTTACGAGGATCGGACCCGGCGTTGCCAACGCGCCGGTGCCGGACTTCTCCGCGCCTGGCGGAAACGCGACAGAGTCGTACGCGTTTTCCCCAGGACTAGGTGTTTGGGTGTGTTCCGATGACGGACACTGGGAAGATCACCCAGGAACGTCCTACGCCGCACCTCTATTGGCACGTGAGATCGCATCCACCCTTCAGTACTTGTCGCGACATTGTGATGGAGAAACGAGGCCGTACGGGGTGCTAGTTAAAGCACTGTTGGCCCTCGTAGCCAATCGACCGGAGCTAGGCGGAGATCTTGCGACGCTTGCAGATCGCGCACTAGGGCGCGGTTTGGCGTCATGTGTCGATGTCTCTCTGCCGAAGCGACAACGCGCTTTGGTTGTTTGGCAGGGTGACATTGAGGGTCCTTCCGACACAGTAAAGGTCGCGCTCCCTGTCCCCGAAACCTGGGTAAGAGAAGCGACGATGCCGCACGTCCGGCTCGTCGTCGCATGGGACCCACCGGTCCATGAGGCCGCGGCGAATTTGTGGTCGTGTCGGGACGTCAGCGCAAAGTTACGGCCAGGCCCCAATGCGCCTGCAGTTAGGGCGCGCAAGGGTCGCCGTCGGGCGTTCGAACACAAGCGCTATCCGATCACCGAGAAGCTCTGGGACTTTACGAAGATTCGTGAGGAAATGAGCATCAAGGGTAGCGACTGGACTATCGAGCTCGCGTACGGCCAGACTGCCGACTACTACCCGGCGTTTGCAGTACCTCCGCGGCAAAGGGTCGCGTTTGTGGCAGAGTTGATCGATATGGGCGCGGGATCTGTCGATGTGCATGCCGCGATCCAAGAGTTGCCAGCGGCGCAGAGTATGACACGCCTGTCGATGCCCGCTACCGGCATCCGAACACCGGTCGTGATTCGCTCAACGATTGGCTAGGCGCGACGGACTCGGATCGCAGTCCCGTTAGAGCTCCGCTTCGTCTTGCCCGTTGGCGCTGCTAAGTAGGAGCACTCCAGCGGCAATGCCAAGACCGAGCCAAAACTTGTTTCGTGCGCCAATTTGGAGCGAGCGGAGATTCGCGATCAGGGTATCGAGCGCATTCTCAGGATTCTCATAGTCAAAAGGTACGTATTCCGTTCCGTCTAGCATTGCGAGTCCTGCGTCGAGGCCATTGCGATCGGTGAGCGGGATCACGCGTTTCTTGCGGGCGCGGCTGTAACCGATCTCTTGCTGAACGTACGTTGATCGCGCGGAACTCTCCGTGAGGAACACCACGACGACATCGGCGGCGTCGATTGCGCGCGTGATCTTGTCGGCCACGAGGGCACCAGCCTGTGGATCTCTGTCGTATCGGTACACACCAAACCCGTCGTACTCGATTTCCTTGATGATGTAATCGACCCACCCCACGTCAGCGTGACAGTGACTCAGAAATACATTGAACGCCATTGTGTCCTCTTTTCGTGATCCGAGCCCGACACACCGGGTCTAGAGCCTTGTAACCGTAGACGACCACGCCGACAGAGATGCGATCAGATGCAACAGTCTGCGCTCGAATGTGCAGATGTTGGCGGCGTGATAGGATTCCTTCAAACAACGCCGCCACGCGCTTTCGGTGCGAATGTGGCTGGTCGGCTCCGACGGATCGACAACCAGGGGTCGTTGGTTCACCGCGCGGCGCCACGCGATCGGGCCGTACCCGTCAGAATTGGGTCACGCAGAGGCGCTGGCTAGGGAAGTTGCCCGCCCGACCGCCGCTGCCATCCGCTCCAACTCTTCCGGCCGCGTGTGCGTGTAGTGCGCGGCCATCTCCGCGGTCTTGTGGCCGAGCTGTGCCGAGATCGCGAACGAGTCGAAGCCGAGGTCGCGCAGAATCGAACGCGCCGTGTGCCGCAGCGAGTGAAACGTCATTAACTCCTGCGTTGCTTTCGGGACCTGCTCGTCGGTACAAGCGTTGAGCGCCTTGCGCAGGCGTCGCCCGAGCGACTGAGAGTCCCACGGCTTGCCCCGCTTGCGATGAAAGACCAACGAGTGGGGGAGATGGCGAATCTTGCCGTCGCCGCTGAGCACGTCGCGTAGCTGCGGCGTCAGGTACGCGCGCTTGCTCATGTCGCACTTTTCCGTTGCGGCGCGAACCTCCATGTACGGACACCCTTCCCGTGGCCAGTGGATGTCGTTCCATGTTCGGCTCGTGAGGTCGCCCGCGCGCCATCCGGTTTGGCCGGCCGCGAGGAAGATGGAGTACGCATCCGGGCAGACGGCTCGGATCGCGTTAAGCAAGTGGCCGAACTCCTCGACCGTGAGCGCGACAGTTTCTTTACGCTTCACGCGCCGAATGCGACAGCGCGCAAACGGATTCCACTCGTCATCGGCAGCCCAACCGCAGTCTTGCGCGTGACGAAGGATCGCACTCGCCACCGCGAGATCGTTGTTTACGGTTCCGGCGGCCGCTCCGGAGCGAAGACGCTTGCTGATCCATATTCGGACTTCGGGTCTCCCGAAGGAGCCAAGATCGAGATTCGCCCATGGTGCTTTGCCTAGAAGTTGTGCTCGATGACGGTCACCCTCAATCGTGCTCGGTTTCTTCAGTCCTTCGGCTTCGATGTCAGCGAAGTACGGATCGATGATGGACGCGAACGTTGTGATGGACGAGCCGGGCAACGGTTCATCCCACACATGAGCGACAGCTTCTTCGATTGAGTACCCGTCT
>JAJFFF010000008.1 GCA_021776785.1 Planctomycetota bacterium
GACGATGTTGGAGCTTTGACGTTCGATCTTTCGGTGCCAGGAGTCGTGCGCTCGTTCTTGCCTCTGGCTTTTTAGGCGCGTTTGCTGCCGCGTGCTTTTCCTTGGCCCAACACCTGACGGTCGGTGTTTTTTGGCCCAACATCTGACGATGTTGGAGCTGGATGTTCGATCTTTCGGTGCCAGGAGTCGGGCGCTCGGTGACGCCTCTGGCTTTGGATCCGCGTTTGCTGCTGCGTGCTTTTCCTTGGCCCAACACCTGACGGTGTTGGAGCTTTGACGTTTGATCTTTCGGTGCCAGGAGGCGGGCGCTCGTTCTTGCCTCTGGCTTTGTGCCTGCGTGAGACTCGAAGACGACGAACTATTGCCCGCACAACGACTACGACATATCGTCCGCACAATGAGTTGTGCTCCGACGCGAAGTGTCGGAGCACCCGCCATGGCCTTGGCGTCGGCGGGTCAAACCGACTGGGCGTGTCCGCGGCGGCGTGGGCGCGATAGCCACCATGCTAGCGGCGCAACCGTGAGCGATGCGAGGAGCATGAACGCGGCGATCGACTCGAGCGACGTTCCGAGTTGGCGCGCCGCGCGTACGTAGTCGTTGGTCAGACCAAACGACCCGTTGCTGCGATAGATTTCGCGGACGGCGGGGTCGGCGATCAATCCATAGTTGAGCGACAAGTTGGAACCGAGCAAGAAGCACGCACAACCCAAGTACAACGCCCGCTCCGCCGGCGACTCGCTGAATCCCCCGACGAGTCCGCGCCAGAAAAACACGCCGGCGAACGCAAGCTCGCCCGCTTGCCCTGCCAAGAGGAACGACAAATCGCGCAACGATGTGAACGCAAACACCGGATACACGAGTGCAAGCAACCCAAAGATCCACACGCCGCGGCGACGGTCGCGAAAGTGCCACGCGCAAAACGCGATAACCAACCACAAACCGACGCACAGCGCCTTACTCTGCCCCAGGTGATTCGCCGCCGCGTGGCCGTCCAAACGGATGGCGGGAAAAGCGGGACAACCGGCCGCCCATGCCACGACGCAATGTCCGATTTCATGACAGAGCGACGCGAAAAACCAACCCATGTAGTTCGCCACAGGAACGTACGTCAACAAGATCGCGATCGCGATGCCGGCGAGCAGGTATTGCACCGTGACTTTGTGCGGCTCGCAACGCGGCACCACGGTCGGCGCTACGTGCAGGCGGTGTGGGCCGGGACGGGGCGGGGCCTCGAAGTGACGGATCGTGCCGCACACGCGGCACCGGTTCACACCGGCCGGATTCGCGGTCCCGCACTCCGGGCACGGGATCTTGGTCACGGCAATCACTTATCGATCTATCGGAACAATCGGATCACCCCCATGAGCAACTCTGTGGGATCCCTTTTTCCACGCCGTACAATCCCGTTTCAACCGGGTTGGACCTCGATCAGCGGGGTCCGGAGAGAAACATGCGCTTTTCCAACGCTTACATTCCCGCCGGGGCCTATTGGTCCTCGCCGTTTTCGAAGTGGCAGGGCAGCCTGTCAACGCTCCACCCCGTCAAAATGGCGGCGGACGTCACCGTCAAGGGGCTCGCGCGGGCGGGCATCGAGGCCAAGGATCTAGATGGTCTCGTCTTCGGCTGGACGGTTCCGGGCAAGCGCATCTTTTACGGCGGCCCGTGGATCGCCGGTCTGATCGGCGCCCCCGACATTTCCGGACCGATGGTCAGCCAGGCGTGTGCGACGTCGGCGGCGTCGTTGGCTCTTGCTGCGGCGCAGCTAGAAGCCGGCAGCGACGAAACCACCGTCGTCATCACCGCGGACAAATGTTCCAACGGTCCTCACCTCTATTTCCCGAACCCGGCCGGACCGGGCGGCAAGGGCGACGGCGAGGATTGGGTTTGGGACAACTTCAGTTTTGATCCGTGGGCGAAGAACTCCATGATCGAGACGGCCGAGAACGTCGCGAAGGAGGCGGGCATCACGCGCGAACAGATGGACGCGCTCACCCAACATCGCTACGAGCAATACAAGGCAGGCCTCGAGAGCGGTTTTCAAAAGCGCTACATGCTTACGCCTTACGAAGTCAAGCCGGGGCGCAAGGTCATCGCCACGTTGGAAAGCGACGAGGGTGTGTTCGCGACGTCGCCGGAAGGGCTCAGCAAACTCCGTCCGATGCTGCCCGATGGCACGATTACCTTTGGCTCGCAGACGCATCCCGCCGACGGCTCGGCCGGCATGGTGGTCACGACCAAAGCCAAAGCCACCGCGATGAGTTCGGACGGCACGCCCGCGCAGGTATGCTCGTACGGAACGGCGCGTGTCGAGAAGGGATTTATGGCGAAAGCCGTCGTCCCCGCCGCCCAGCGCGCACTCAAGGCCGCCGGCATCGGCATCCAGGACTGCAAAGTTGTGAAAACGCACAACCCGTTTGCGGTAAACGACATCTTCTTTGCGCGCGAGCTCGGCATCGAGGCGGAGTCGATGAACAACAACGGCTCCAGTTTGATCTTTGGACACCCGCAGGGCCCGACGGGCGCGCGCCTCATCGCCGAAGGAATCGAAGAAGCGAAGATGAACGGCGGAGGCCACGTGCTGTTCGCCGGATGCGCGGCGGGTGATACCGCAGCCGCAGTTGTGCTCAAGGTCTAGCGACCGCCGCGCAGCAGCGCCGCCCCCCCAAAAAAGAAAGCAACAAGACTTATCCCGAATCACCAAGGCGGGACCAGGTCCCGCATTGGCGCGTTGTAAGTGCTTTTTGGGGCTTTCTTTGTGGCATTTGCTTGCGGGATTTTTCCCGCACTTGGGCTTGGTTATCCACAGTCGCGCCAGCGCTTTCGCGCCTGGTTTATCCTGCGGTAGTCCATGTTCACCGCCATCTGGAACGTCCTCCTCGAACTCGCGCCGTGGCTGCTGCTGGGCACGATCGTCGCCGCGGTCCTCCACGTGCTCTTGCCCAAAGACTGGATTCGCCGGCAGTTTCGCGGGTACGGCGGCGTCGCGAAGGCCGTCGCATTCGGGGTTCCGATGCCGCTTTGTTCGTGCGGCGTGATTCCGGCGGGCCTGGGCCTCAAAAAAGACGGCGCATCGGACGGAGCGGTCGTCGGGTTCTTGGTCTCCACGCCGCAAACCGGTGTGGACTCGATCCTGGTGAGCGCTTCGTTCCTCGGATTGCCATTCGCGCTGTTTAAGGTCGCTAGCGCCACGCTGACCGGCCTGATCGCGGGCTGGTGGACACACGCCAGGAGCGGCGATGCAGCGCCGCCCCCGGAGCCGGCGGAAACCGCAACGGCCCCCGCGCACGGTCTCGCCGCGATGTTCGGCCACGGCATCGAGATCCTCCGCAGCATCTGGGTGTGGCTCGTTTTTGGCGTCGTCGTCTCCGCCGCGATCACAGTGTTTGTCCCCCACGACGCCCTCGCCGGCCTGTCCCGCTTCGGCGCGTGGGGCGCGGGAGCTGTCGCGCTCGTCGTGAGTCTGCCTCTTTACGTGTGCGCGACGGCGTCCGTGCCGATCGCAGCGGCGCTCGTCGGCGCCGGGATGCCGGCCGGCGCGGCGTTGGTGTTTCTGATGGCCGGCCCGGCCACGAACGTGGCGACGATCGGCGCGATCTACAAGACGCTCGGCAAACAAACACTGGCGATCTATCTGGTCACGATCATCGTCGGAAGCTTAGCGCTCGGGACGCTGTTTGATGGCGTGATCGGAGGCGACGCCGTTCCCACGCACGCCGATCATGTCCACGCAACCGCGTGGTGGTCCACGGCGGCGGCGGTGGCCCTCACCGCGCTCCTCGCGTGGTTCCTCGTCGAAGAGGTCTTAGGCCGCACACGTCGCACAAGCCCAGCATCCGGTCAGGAAACGGTCATCGGGATCACCGGCATGAACTGCGCCAACTGCGTGCGCCGCGTCGAAAAAGCACTCCACGGCACCGACGGCGTTACGGCCGTTGTTGTGGACCTGGAAGCGGGACAGGCGACCGTAAGCGGGTCCGCAACCCAAAACGCCATGCGCCGCGCCATCGAAGCCGCCGGCTACACGCCGCAATAGCCGCCCGCGCAACCAAACGCGCAACGTGCACACGCCGTTGCGACTAATCGGAACCAATCCGCCGTCTCACATCGGGACTGGTCGTGCTTTGCCGCCGCCTGCCCTGCGCTAGTGTTCGCTCCGCAGCGGGAAACTTCTACGGAAGGGACAGGGAATGGGAATGCGGATCGGGTGCATCGTTGGGTTGGTTTGTCTTCTGACAAGCACCCGTGCGACTCGCGCTGACACCATCGACAGCCACAGCGGCGTCGTGCTCACGCTTGACGGACTAAGCGCGCGCACCATCGACCATGAGCAGGTGAAAGGCCAATGGGTCGGCGAGATCGGCGCGTCCAGCGTTCACATCGAGCTGCGCGTGTTCAACGGAAAGCGGTTTCGCTTTTTCCAGCCGGAAGGCGTAACGCGCATGCTGGCCGCCAATCGCCGCGAGCGCGACGGCGCGTTCAAACTGACGCAGCGCGAACTCGTCACGGGCCGCTTCGGGTGGGTTTCGTACGCCTCGATCGGGGAAGGCGCGACCGAGGACGGCCAAGTGTTGACGCTCGCCGGGCTCCTCGACAAAGGCGCGTCCTACTCCGTGGTCGTCGAGGCAAAGCCGGCGCTCTCCAAGAGCGACCGCGCGAGCGCCCTCAAGATGATCCGCGACGGCATCGAAGTTACGGCCAACCCGGCCAACCCGATGTGGACCGAACGCGAAGCTCAGGCGCGCTGGGACGCATCGGTCCGTGACGAGAAAACGCGCAAGAGCGCACGCAAGATTCGCCGCACCAAACACTACATCATCTTCACCAACTCGAGCGGCGGCACGCTGTTCAGCAAGAAGATGGAGCAGTACTACAAAAAGATCCAGAAGACGTTCCCGTTCGACGAGGTCAAGGGGCGGCGTTTGATGCCCGTGTTTTTGCTGCGCACGCGCGAGGAGTACATCAAGTTCACGATGCACAACGCGGGCATGAACATGGCCCAAGCCGCGGCGACCAAGGGCCACGCGTTCCTCGACTACTACGCGACGTACTACGAGTCGCCCAATGACCCGGTGCATATTCACGAAGCGACGCATCAGATCTTTAAGAACCGCCTGCACTTGGACGGCGGTGGATCGTGGTTGCAAGAGGGCGTCGCCGAGTACATGAGCACGTCCGCCACGCAACGCAAGTCGTGGGCGCGCCGCGCAACACGCAGCGACAACCACGTGGCGTTCGCCGACTTCGTTGCCATCCCCACGCTGATCGCGAATCCGCACACCGACGGCAAGAGCGCGTACCTCCAAGCGGCCGCCTTGATCGACTTCCTACGCGACTCCAAGCAACTCAAGAAGAAGTTTCCGGAGTTCCTGGAGGCGGCCGGCACGATCCGACGCACCGATCACACTGCATTAAGCGCCACGCTGCAGCACGTGTATGGCACCGACCTCGCCGGCCTCGAAGCGGCGTGGGTGAAGTACTGGAAGAAGCGCTAGCGCCGCTGTTCGACCAGTCGAACGAAAAAGGGCCGCGCGGAATCAACCGCGCGGCCCTTTTGTTTGCCTGGGTGCGCTTACGCGATCGTGACTTCGTTGCAGAGATACACGTCTTGAATCGTGTTGAGCAACGCGATGCCGTCCGGCATCGGTTTTTGGAACGCCTTGCGCCCCGAGATCAAACCGCAACCGCCCGCGCGCTTGTTGATCGTTGCCGTCGCGCACGCGTCCTGTAAGTCGTTGTTGCCCGACGCGCCGCCGGAGTTGATCAACCCTGCCCGGCCCATGTAGCAGTTCACCACCTGGTAGCGGCAAAGATCGATCGGATGATCCGACGACAACTCGGAGTAGACCTTGTCGTGAGTCTTGCCGAAGCCGATGGCTTTGTATCCGCCGTTGTTGGTCGGGAGTTTTTGCTTGATGATGTCGGCTTGCAGCGTGACGCCTAAATGGTTGGCCTGCGCCGTGACATCGGCCGCCGCGTGGTAGTCGGTGCCGTCCACCTTAAACAGCGGGTTGCGCAGGTAGCACCAGAGCACGGTGAACATGCCGAGTTCATGGGCCTTCTCAAACGCCATCGAAACTTCCTGCAGCTGCCGCCCCGCGTGCTCCGAACCCCAGTAGATCGTCGCCCCGACGCCGACGCAACCCATCTCGAACGCTTGCTCGATCGAACCGAACATCACCTGGTCAAACGTGGCCGGGTGCGTCAGCAGTTCGTTGTGGTTGAGCTTCAAAATGAACGGAATCTTGTGCGCGTACTGACGCGCGACCGAACCCAACACCCCGAGCGTGCTCGCGACCGCGTTACACCCACCTTCGAGCGCGAGCTCGCAGATGTTGGCCGGATCGAAATAGATCGGGTTGGGCGCAAACGACGCGCCGCCGGAGTGCTCAATGCCCTGATCCACCGGAAGGATCGACACATAGCCGGTCCCCGCCAGACGCCCGTGGTCATACATCGTCTGGATGTTGCGCAAAACGGTCGGATTGCGATCGGTGTGCGCGTAAACGCGGTCCACAAAGTCGCTTCCGGGCAAATGAAGGTGCCGCTTCTCGACCGTCTGACACTGATGGCCGAGTAGATGCTCCGACTGATCGCCGAGGATCTCTTGAATTTTTCCGTACATATTCGTCTCCCCGTTCGTCACCGAGTTTAGGAGTTCAAGGATACCCTTTGGGCCGTGGCGAACGTCTTGTTACTTAACGTGGTCGGCCTGACGCGGCGGCATCTTGAGCATGCTCCCCGCCTCCGCGGGCTTGGAGCGGCTGCGTCCCTGACCCCGCCCTTGCCGGCGGTGACCTCAACCTGCGAGGCGACTTTCCTCACAGGCGCCTCGCCGCGGGACCACGGGATCGTCGCGAATGGCTGGTATTTCCGCGATCTCAACGAGGTTTGGTTCTGGCGCCCCTCGAACCGTTTGATGGCGGGGCGCAAGATCTGGGAGGACGTGGACGGCGACACGGCGGTGCTGTTTTGGCGGTTCAACATGGCAACCGAAGCCGCGATCAGCGTGGCCGAACGCCCTGCGTATCCCGCCGACGGGCGCAAGATCCCCGACCTCTACACGCAGCCGCCCGAGCTCGCGCGGACGCTGCAGCAAAAGCTCGGACGCTTTCCGCTCTTTCACTTCTGGGGGCCGACCGCCGGGATCGCGTCCACGCGCTGGATCGCGGATTGCACGATCGAAATCATGCGGGAAAGCAACCCGCGCCTGACGCTCGCGTACCTCCCGCACTTGGACTACGACCTGCAGCGATACGGGCCCGACGACCCCCGGATCGCCCAGGCCGTCGCCGACTTGGACACCGAAGCCGGACGCATCATCGACGCCGCCGGCGACCGCAAGGTCCTTTGTATGAGCGAGTACCACATCATGCCGGTGACCGGCGCGGTGCTCATCAACCGCGCGCTGCGCGAAGCGGGGCTCTTGCACGTCATCGACAACCCGGTCGGAGAATTGCTGGACCCGTTCCGGTCACGCGCTTTTGCTGTTTGTGATCACCAATTGGCTCACATCTATGTGCGCCATCCGCGCGATAGGCAACAAACCGAAAAAATCGTCGCCGCGCTCGATGGTGTCGACCAAATCTTGGACAAACCGGCGCATGGTCTCGATCACGCGCGCTCCGGCGAGATCGTGGCGCTTGCGCGAGCCGACCGCTGGTTTGCGTACCCGTACTGGCTCGACGATGCGCGCGCGCCGGACTTCGCCCGCACCGTCGATATCCATCGCAAGCCCGGATACGACCCGTGCGAGCTGTTCATGGACGCCGGCAAGGCCAAACTGGCGTGGATCTTGACGAAGAAAACGATGGGCCTGCGCACGCTGTTTGACGTCGTGCCGTTGGATCCAAACCTCGTCCGCGGTTCGCATGGGCGGCTACCGGAGGATGAGATCGACGCTCCCTTGCTACTTGGCGACGACGAACGCCCGCGCACCGTGGCGGACGTGCGCGCGACGGTTCTCGACTGGATCCAAAGGTAGCGCGGGCTCCTCTAGGTTGCACGGCCTTCCAAGTTGCGGATGGCGGGCTCGATCGTCGAAAACTGGAACTCATAACCGACGCCGATGGTCCGGAGCGGACGCACGCGCTGGCTCGCCGTGACGACGGTCGCAAACTCACCGAGCATGACGCGCAACGCTTGCGGCGGCACCGGAAACATCGTCGGTCGACGCAACACCTTGCCCACCACTTTCGTGAACTCGCCGTTCGAGACCGGGTTCGGCGAAGTCGCGTTGTAGACGCCGCGCGCGCTCTCGCTCTCCACGCAATGCACGAAGATACCCACAACGTCTTGGATGTGAACCCAGCTAAACCAACCGCGCCCCATGCCGATCGATCCGCCGACAAACATCCGGAACGGTCGCGTCATCAGCGGATACGCGCCACCCTCTTTCGCAAGGACAACACCGATCCGAACCATCGCCGCGCGGATGCCGGACTCACGCGCCTTGGCCGCCTCGGCTTCCCAGGCAACGCACACCCCCGCCAAAAAATCGTCCGCGGGCGGGCTCGCCTCATGCACCCAGTTGTGTTTGGTGTCGCCGTACCAACCGATCGCGGACGCCTGCACCAAGATTTTGGGTCCATCGGCGCCTGCCGCGTTCATTCCGGCCACGACGTGGCGCGTGCCGTTCACCCGACTGGCGCGAATGCGTTCCTTTTTCGCGGCCGTCCAGCGGCCCTTGGCCACCGGCTCGCCGGCGAGGTTAATCACGGCGTCGGCATCTCCGGCAGGAAGCGGGCCGGAAGCCGGATCCCACTCCAAACAAGTCACGCCGTCGCGAAACGTCTTGCGGAGCCGTTCCTCGCTGCGACCCGTCACGACGACTTGATGGCCACGCTTCTGAAGTGCAGGGACGAGTTCTTGACCGACCAGCCCGCTGGCGCCGACGACGATGATTTTCACCGCCTCATCGTCTCGCGACGGTCAAGCGGGTTCATCGACGACGTCAGCGGGCGCCATCGGAGACGGGTTCAAAACCACGGTCGACTGTGGTCACATTGGACCTTTTGTTGAGTTTTAATATCAACTAATGGCGTCATCCAGGCCTCGGTTCCCTTGACTCCCCGCTTGAACCGCCATTAAGATCGCCCTTTAGGAACCAAGTCGGAAAGCGACCTCAGCAAACCTGTCCGTGCCCAGGTTGCTTCCGCGTGTGTGTAAACGGGCCACGGACCATGCAAGAAAAAGGTGTGTTGATGAACGCAACCATGAACCGCGTCCTCGCTTTGGGCTTAGCCCTGGCGGTGTCGCTCGGTTGCTCGAACACGCGAGAGAACCAGGAGCCCGCACCGCGGACGACTGAGTCTTCGACGAATAAATCGTCGACCGCGTCTTCGAGTAGCTCCTCCACGTCGGCCACGATGCCGACTGTCCGCGAAGGAATGGTCTGGTCGCAGCGCGCGTACCCGACCGGGGACAAGCGCACGAGCGCGGTCCTGATTGAGCGCGGCACTCCGACCGAAGTTTCGGTTGGACAAAACTATGACTACGTCATTCGCGTGACGAACCTGACCAGCAACAGTCTTGAGAACGTTGTGGTCGCCGACAAGCTTACCGACGGTACGCTCGACGTGCGTGACGCCTCACCGCGTCCCGACAAGCTCGGCAACGACATGCGTTGGGTGCTCGGTAACCTCGCCCCCCGCAAGAGCAAAGAGATTCGCGTTTCTGGTTCGGCCAGCGCTGTGGGCGCGATTGCGCACTGCGCGGACATTCGTTACGACGCGGTGGTTTGTGCGACCGTCAAGGTCACGCAGCCCAAGCTCGAGCTCGTTAAGTCGGGCACGCAGGCCGCATTGATCTGCGATCCGATCGTCTATAAGCTCACGGTCGCCAACAACGGCACCGGCGTGGCGAAAAACGTCAAGATCGAGGACAAGCTTCCCGCCGGCATGACCACGCTCGGCGGCAACAAAGTGGTTCGCTTCGACGCGGGTGACCTCGCCCCCGGCCAGAGCAAGAACTACTCGATTCGCGCCAAAGCGAGCAAGACCGGGTCATTCAGCAACCAAGCCAGCGCCACGGCGACGGGCTTGACCGCGAAGTCCGGCAGCGTCACGACGAACGTCACGGCGCCTCAGCTCACGATCACCAAGACCGGCTCGAAGAAGTCGTTCATCGGCCGCCAGATCAGCTACGAGATGACGATCAAGAACACCGGCAACGGCATCGCGAAGGACACCGTCTTGCGCGATCCGCTCCCGGCTGGCACGACGTTCGTCAAAGCTTCCGACGGCGGCACGCTCACCGGCGATGTGGTCACTTGGAACTTCGGCACGATGAAGCCCGGCGCGACGCGCACGGTCAACCTCAGCATCCGTGCGGGTAGCGCCACGGTGCGCAACACCGCGACGGTCAGGGCGTACTGCGCCGAGGCTGTATCGGCTTCCTGGGAGACCAAAGTCACCGGCATTCCGGCCGTCCTCCTTGAGGTGGTCGATGTCGAGGACCCGATCGAAGTCGGCGGCAACGTCACTTACGTGATCAGCGTCACCAACCAGGGCTCGGCCCGCGACACCAACATCCGCATCGCTTGCGTGATGGAAGACACGATGACGTATGTGTCGAACGGTGGCGCAACCAAGGGTTCGCTCGATGGTAGTCGGATCACGTTCGAGCCGCTCGCCACTCTCGCCCCGAAGGCGAAGGCGACCTGGCGTCTCACCGTGAAGGCCAAGGCGACGGGCGATGTCCGCTTCACGGTCATCATGAACACCGACGAGTTGAAGCGTCCCGTCCAGGAGACGGAAGCGACGAACTTCTACGAATAAACGAATTGATTTCGATGGGGCGTGCGCTTCGGCGCACGCCCTTTCGTGTCTTTTGGCCATCGGTGTCGTTTGTCTATGGCCCAACACCTGACGGTGTTGGAGCTTGGACGTTTGATCTTTCGGTGCCAGGAGGCGGGCGCTCGGTGACGCCTCTGGCCTTGGATCCGCGTTTGCTCATCTATGGCCCAACACCTGACGGTGTTGGAGCTTTGACGTTCGATCTTTCGGTGCCAGGAGTCGGGCCTCGGTGACGCCTCTGGCTTTGGATCCGCGTGTGCTCACGAGCGTCGGTGTTCTTTGTCTATGGCCCAACATCTGACGATGTTGGAGCTTTGACGTTCGATCTTTCGGTGCCAGGAGTCGTGCGCTCGTTCTTGCCTCTGGCTTTTTAGGCGCGTTTGCTGCCGCGTGCTTTTCCTTGGCCCAACACCTGACGATCGGTGTCTCTTGGCCCAACATCTGACGATGTTGGAGCTGGACGTTCGATCTTTCGGTGCCAGGAGGCGGGCGCTCGTTCTTGCCTCTGGCTTTGAGCGCGCGTGTGCTGTGTACTGCCTCTATTGTTTTTTGCCCAACACCTGACGGTGTTGGAGCTTTGACGTTCGATCTTTCGGTGCCAGGAGTCGGGCCTCGTTCTTGCCTCTGGCTTTGGATCCGCGTGTGCTGCTGCATGCTTTTCCTTGGCCCAACACCTGACGGTGTTGGAGCTTTGACGTTTGATCTTTCGGTGCCAGGAGGCGGGCGCTCGTTCTTGCCTTTGGCTTTGGCGACGGCGGGGCGTGATCACGAAAGCGCGCGTACGCCAAGGACGCGTGAATTCGCTCGACCTCGGACATGCGAGCGAGCCGGGTGCTGGTTGGGCCTCGTGATTTTTTGAACGGAGCCGCCTTCGCTAAGGCTTTCACGGGTTGACTGTCGCTTTGCACCCGTCAACAACTGTGCTCCGAACCCACGACCACTCCAAACCCCCGTACGCACCATGAATTGTGCTCACACGCAGCGTCGGCGCACGAAATCATGAACGACCCGCCGATACGCGTCGCATTCTCTTGCGGGGGGCCGTCTTATCGTGAAAATAGGCGCTCTTCGCTGGCGGTCGATTGTTTCTATGCCGCCGGCAGACCTGTTCATCCCCCCTGTTGAAAACGGAAAATCCATGATCTCACGCGCATTCATTGCACTCGCTTTGATTGCCTCTCTCGCCAAGGCGGAGACGCTTTCAGATGCCATCGACACCTACATCGTCGCGGCCGCACCCGGTTCCAGTTCGCCGTGGACGGTGACCGGAACGCTCGGCCTCACGCTCACCGAAGGCAACAGCGAAACCATCACCCTTACGTTCGGCATCGAAGCAATCAAGAAGTTCGACCCGTGGACGTTGAAGCTCAAGCTGAACTCGATCTACGCGGAGTCGCAGAGCGTCCAAACCGCGAACGAGCACATCTTCGTTCAACGTCTCGAGCGCGCCATTGACGAGATTTCGGCGTTGTTCCAAGAGTTCTACCTCGAGCACGATGACGAAGAGAACCTGAACTACCGCGCGCAACTCACGGTCGGCTACATGCGCCGCCTGATGAAGAAAAAAGACTTCGAGATGTGGGGCGAGATCGGCGCCGGTATTCTCCACGAGGAATTCCGCGCAACCGACGACACCGAAGGCATCTTGCAGCTCGGCGTGAACTGGGTCTGGAAGATCACGGAACAGCTCACGTACACGCAGATCATCACGATCTACCCGAGCCTGAGCAACGGCGGCGAATTCCGTCTCTACTGGGAGTCGGTCTTTTCGACACCGATCAGCGAGCGCCTCGACATGCGTCTGTCGATCATCGACAAGTACGACTCCGATGCTCCGGTCGGCGTTGACGACAACGATCTGATCATCACGCTCACGATCGCCATCAAGTTCACCAAAGGCGCGAAATAGCGCTCCTACCGTCGTAGTTCGAGGCGGTTAACCGTCTCGGATCGGCCGCCGCGGTCGGGGTGCGTGCTATCCTGACCGCGGCGTTTTTGTGCGCTCGCACGCGGGTACGCGTGCGGCTTATTCCGTGCGGAACCAAGAGGTAACTCATGCAAAACGCGTTGACCATCGCGTGCATCGGAACTCTCGCAGCCTGCGTGACGACGCAGCCGGCCGGCGAGGGTGACAAACTGCCCCCCAACCCTCGGGGCACCGCCGTGCGCGTCGCGCCCGACCCCGCGAAGATGGAAGAGGCGGCCGCCGCGTCCTCCAAGGTCGTCGGCAAGTCGGCGCCAGAGTTTGTGCTTCTCGACATGAACGAGAAGACCGCGAAGCTATCGGACTACAAAGGCAAGTGGGCCGTTTTGTATTTCTACCCGCGCGATGACACGCCGGGTTGCGTCTGCGAAGCGACCGAGTTCACCGATCTGCTGTGGCGCTTTCATCGACTGAAGTCGTCGATTGTCGGCATCAGCCCGGATTCGCCCGAGTCCCATCGCAAGTTCGCAAAAAAATACGGACTGCAGGTGAGCCTGCTGAGCGATCCGAAAAAACAGGCCATGCGTCGCTACGGCGCGTGGGTTGAATCCACCGTGGCCGACACCACGCAAGGGCGCGTCGTACGCTCGACGTTTATCGTCGATCCTGAAGGCAACATCGCCTACCACTGGCCCGAGGTTATTCCGGAAGGCCACGCGGAACGCGTTCGCGCGCGCCTCGTGACGCTGCAGATTGCACGCAACGAAGCTCTTCTCAGCAAGGTCGTTGTCAAGCCGGCGCCTGACGAACCGGAACCGGAAAAAACGTCCGGTGTGCCGGTCACGCCCGGCAGCTAGCGACTTCGCCAAACAAAGCAATTCAGCGAGCGCCCGCGGGCGCTCGCTTTTTTTTTTACTTCGCTACGTTGCGACCGCGTCATCAGGCGGTGCCAGGCGCCCCATGGCCCAAGCGGTGCCGAATCCGCCGGCAACGCTGATCACACCACAGACGAGCGCTGCGGTGTTGGTGCCGAGGATCCAATACCCGATGGCAAGCATGCCGCCCCAACACAGCGCGAGACCGCAAACGGCGCCGATGCACACGGTCGTGATGTCGCCGAGCGCCACGACGTCGGGCGCTAGCTTCTTGACGGGGCCCCACGCACCGAGCGGACGCACCCGTCGATAGAACGTGACGAGTGCGGCCGGGTCGGGACGGCGGGCCACCCAGACCGCCACCAACGAAGCGACCAGAGAAATGAGGGCGACCAAGCACAGGCGCCCCTCGGCTGTAATCACACCGCCGGGCGAGAGCGGACCCAACGACCACGAAATGTCGCCGCCCCACACCTGCACGGCGATCGCCGTTGCGGCCGACGTGGTCATGGCCACGATCTCGGTCGAAGCCTGCACGCGCCACCAGAACCAGCGCATGACATACACCGGGCCAACGCCACCCAAAAACGCGACGAAGAACAGGAACAGATCCCCGATCGAATCCGAGATCCAGGCCACGAGCGCTCCGGCGAACAGAACGACCAGGCTCACGACGCGCGCCACGTTCACGTAATGACGGTCGGTGGCCTCGGGTTTGAGAAAGCGGCGATAGAGATCGTTTACGAAGTACGAGCTGGCGAGGTTGACGTGCGTATCGACCGTCGACATAAACGCAGCGAGCAACGAGGCGACGACCAATCCGAGCAACCCCACGGGCAGGTAGCGCTTCATCATGATCACGTACGCACTCTCCGAGTCCGTGCGCGCCACAATCTCGTTGGCCTTCACGACTTGCTGCGGCTCCACGAACACGATCGGCTCCCAATCCGGTTGCGTTTGATCGGATCGCAGCGTGACCGTTTCGCCCGCGTCGGTCGTCATCGTGACCGTGGCGCCGTTCACGGACTGAACCGTTCCGGCGGCGGGCGCCTTCAACTCCAGCGTCGGCAGTACCAGCAGCGAGGCAAGTCCCACGGCAATCCACGCCCACGGCCGTAGCGCGTAGTGCCCAACGTGGAACCACAGGCTCGCCAACATGCCCTGGCGTTCGCTTCTGCTGGCAGCGATGCGCTGCACCGCGATCGCGCCGCCGTCCGAATTCTTGACGGCCCACCACGCGACGCCGAGGTACACGAGAAACGCAGCAAACGCCGACGTGATGCCGTTGCTCCCCAACTCGGGCACCATCGACACGACGTCGCGTGCGATGACACCGTCATCGACTGCGGTTTGAATCGCATCGGCACCGCCGACCGCCTGCCACGCGATGACGGCCAACGCGATCGCCCCCACCATCGCCATCACGAACTGGACGAGGTCGGTGATGACGACCCCCCAAAATCCCGCGAGCAGGGAATAGCTCATCGCAAGCGTGCACGCGATGGCCAACCCGAGCCACTTGTCGACCTGGAACAAGCCGCCGATGATCTTGCTCGCCGCAAGCATGACCCAACACAGAATCCACGGGTTGATGATCGCCGCGTGTAAGAACCCGAGAGCTCCGCGCAACCCGCGCGCACCGCGTCCGGGGTAGCGCAACTCGACGAGCTCCGCTTTCGTCATGATGCGCCCCGCCCGCCAATAGCGCGCGAACAAAAACACCATGAACATGCCGGACACGGCGTAGCACCACCACAACCAGTTTTTCCAGATGCCGTAGTCGCGTACCCACGCACTCACAACGAGCGGCGTGTCTGACGCGAAGCTCGTTGCGATCATCGACGTCCCGGAAATCCACCACGGCAACGTGCGGCCGGATAGAAAAAACTCGTCCACGTCCGAGCTCGCGCGGCGGGCGTACCACAGGCCGACGCCGACGGCGAACAGGACGTAAGCGACGACGGCGGCCCAATCGAGTGTTTCCATGCGCGGTCAGCGTAGCGAAAAGGGGCGTCGGTCTATAAGCTTGCCGTGTGCGCATCTCCATTCTTTGTGCTGTTTTTGTGACCACAACCGCGGTCCACACCGCACCGGCAGACGACGCCGTGCTCAATCGCGCCACGTTAGACGCCTGGATCGATCGCATTACGCCGCCCGAAGACGAACGCATCGACGAGACGATCCCCTGGAGGACGAGTTTTCACCAGGGCATGGCCGCCGCTGCCGCCGCACGCAAGCCGCTGCTTTTGTGGGTCATGAACGGCCATCCGCTCGGGTGTACGTGAAACAACGGCGTGGCGGGCCGGCGGTCCGTCTGGGGGGATGAGCGCGTGCGCGAACTCGCGCAACAGTTTGTGTGCGCGGCCGACGAGACGTGGCGCCTTCAAAACGGGAAGGATGCGGAGTGCCGCTTTTTCCAAAAGATCGCGAGCCAAGGGCACTATCAAGCGAAGGGCGGAACGCGACAGGGCTACTACGCGATCGCACCCAACGGAACGTTGCTCGCGTCCGCGAACTCGCGCAGCGGCGAAGCGATCCTCGCGATGATGAAGAGAGCGCTCGTTGCCTGGGATGCACTCGATGCCACACGCCACGTCCTGCCCGCGGACACGCCGTTCGAACCGGAACACCGCTGGGAGGCGAGCTATCCGACCGGCGGCCTTGTGTTCATGCGCTATGTGCGCGACATCTTAGGAAGCGACCGGCGCTGGAACCGCGATTACGCATGGTTTACCCGGGACGAAGTGAAAGAACTTACGTCCCTCCCACCGCGACCGGGAGCAACGCGCGATTGGCCGCAACGACTGGCCGCGCGTTTGGCGCGGTTTCACTTAGTCGACAATGTACGCGGACAGACTCTACCGTTTGCAGCAGGCGAAATTGAACGCGCCGACCTGCGCTTTACGGTCGTACGCGCAACCGACGACGCGATCGACTTGGAGCTCACCGGGAAGACGCACGCCGTCGCCAAGGGCCCGTGGCTGCTCGGCAAGACCGACTGGACGCCGACCGAGGACTTCCCGCGCACGATGACGACGACGATCTTTGGACGCGCCCGTTTCAATCGGCGCAGCCAACGGTTCGTAACGTTTTCCTTCGCGGCGCTCGGCACCCGTACCGGACGGACGGGCAACGACGGACGCAACAAAGAGTCACCCGAGCCGACCGCGATGGGATTCGCATTTTCGCTGGCGCGCGGCGACGTTACGCTCGCCCCGACGTTTTTGGAGTTTTATCCCGACAAGTGGGTGAAGCGACCGCACGATCTGGGGTACGGCGAACACAAGTGATCGGACGCCTGCGGACGGCGCAGGTTCGGCTATGATCCCGTCATGCTCTGGCTGACGCTGCTGCTTCTTGATGTATCGACCCAAATCGCGAGCAAAGATGTCGAGGAGCGACTCGCCGCGATCGCGCTCGTTGAGAAAGATGGCCACGAAACCGCCGAAGCATTATTGCTCGCCGCACTCGGCGACGACGACTGGGAAGTCATTCACCGCGCGGCCGTCGTGCTCGGCAAACGGGGATCCCCGACCGCGGTGGGCGCGCTGGTGCAACTCGCACTCAAAGGACCGGTGCGCCGGATCCGACAGGCGGCCGCCGTCTCCGCCGGACAGCTTGACGGCGAAGCCGCGACGGAATACTTCGTAAGGCGCGCCCGCGGAAAGACGGCCGCCGTCGCCGCCGACGCGCTGACCCTGGTCACGCACGATGCCGCACGCAAAGCGCTCGAAGCACTTCTCAAGAACAGAGACGGATCGGTGCGTGCGCAGGCGGTGCGCGCACTCGGCAACCTCAAGAACAAGGACCTCGTCCCGCTGTTCACAAAGCTCTTGTCCGACAACGATGTGCGCGTCCGCGCCGCCGCGGTCTCCGCGTTGGGTGCGTCGGGTTCCGTGCGCGCCGTCGCCCCACTGATCGAAGGCATGAAGGACCCCGCGATCTCGAACGTGATGGAACGCCGTCACATCGCCACGATCGTCGCGTTGCTCGCCGCCCAGACCGACAAGAAGCTCCAGACACGCGGCGCTGAAACGGCGCTGTACACCTTTGGCTCGAAGGGTCAGGATCGGTTCGCGCGCCTCTACGCGCGCCTCGGACGCCAAGGCATCGGTCCCGTGGACAAGTATCTAGAAGTGTTAGCGCGAGGCTGTTCGAACGCCGATCTTGCGGTGCGCCGCGCGAGCGTCTGGGCGATCGGGGCGATGGGCAACGACAAAGGATACGAACGCGTGTCCGATGCCGCGAAAGGCGATTCCGAACACAACGTTCGCTTCCACGGCATGCGCGCGGCGGTCGCCCTGCGCGGCGCGAAAGCGGCGCCGCTGATCACCGATCGCATTCGCTACGACGAGCACTGGGTGGTCCGCGAAGAGGCATGCGTCATCGCGGGCCAACAAAAGCTCAAGGACGCCGGTCCGTTCCTCGTCGATCGGCTCAAAGATGAGAGCTGGGAAGTAGCACTGGCCGCCGCCATCTCGCTCGGCAAACTGCGCGACGACGGCGCCGTTGACGCTCTCGCCGCCCTGCTCGGGGAAAAAGACTGGCGGCGACGCGGCGCCGGCGTCGCGGGACTGGGGTGGAGCCGACAGATGCGTGCGGTTCCCGTTCTCATCGCCGCGCTGCGCGACAAAGAGCCCGCGGTCGTTGCAACGGCGGCGGAGTTCTTGCGCCACATCTCGGGCAAAGACTTTCCGACCAAGCACAAGGCGTGGCGCGAATGGTGGAAGACCGCAGGCGAAAACTTCATGTTCCGCGATCCCAAAAAGGAAGCGGAGAACGCGAAGAAATACGGGTACGCCGTAAACCCCAAAGACGTCTATACCGACCTCGATGTCGTCGTCTTGCAGACGCGCCGCGGCGGCGACAACATCCAGTTCCTGCTCAAGGACTACGGCATCGAGTACCGCGAAGTGCGCGCCGCGTCGGTCGCAAAAATCGGCCTCCACCCGCACGCGCTCTTCGTCGCCAACTGTCCCGGCGAGATCAACAAGAAAGACGTCGAGCGCATCCAGTGGTTCGTGCGCGCCGGCGGCTCGCTGTTCGCGTCGTGCTGGTCGCTTACACACACCGTGCACAAGTGTTTCCCGGGCATCGTGCGTCACTACAAAACGAAAGCGCAGGTCCTCGACGTCGTCGAAGCGGAACCGGTTCCGTCCACGTCGCCGTTGATTCAAGGCGTCTTCGACGGCGTGACCCGACCGCACTACATGTTGGAGGGGAGCCACCTCATCGAGATGCTCGACCCGGAGCGTTTCGAAATCCTGATCGACAGCCCGGAATGCGCGACGCGCTGGGGCGAGGGCAATCTGGCGGGCTGGTTCACGATCGGCCACGGCGTCATCTTGGACAGCGCCAACCACTTCGATCTCCAGGGCATGGTGCGGGCCAAACTCAAGTCCGAGCGCGACCGCATGGCGTTTGCCGTCGATCACCTGGGCTACGACTACAAAGAACTCCGGGAACTGCGCGCGCAGGGCGTATTCAGGAAGCAACCCGACGCGATCAAAAACACTCGCGATCTCTCGACGTTTCGATTCATCACGACGTTTGTGCGGCAAAAGCGGAAGACCGACGCCGAGTAACGGCGCGGATCGATCCGTGTTCTGCCCCGAAACGAGCGTGCACGCGGGCCGCGCGCCGCGGTAGGATTGCTCCATGGTTCGCACACTTGTTCTCCTCGGCGCAGCGACGGTACTGGCCTGGGCGGGCCGCACGGAGCGCTCGCAAAACCCCGTCGAACTGGGAACGGTCTCCTGGTATCGCAACTACGACGAGGCGCGTGCGATCGCGAAGAAAACGGACCGCGACCTTTTTGTGCTGTTTCAAGAGGTGCCCGGCTGAAGCACGTGTCGCAACTTCGGCACTCAAGTCTTGAGTGACCCGCTCCTTGTCGATGCGATCGAAGACCAGTTCGTACCGCTTTGCATCTACAACAACGTCAAGGGTGAGGACGCGCGGATCCTCAAAAAGTTCAAGGAGCCGTCGTGGAACAACCCCGTGACGCGCATCCTGCGCGCCAGCGACGGAGCGACCGATCGCATGGCGCCGAATCGCACCGGCTGGAGCGTGGCGGCCGTGGCGCGGCAAATGACGGCCGCGCTCAAGAAACGCGGACGCGCTGTCCCGGGCTACTTGGCGCTCCTCACGGCCGAAGCCAACGCCACGCCACAAAAGACCGAGAACGCCGTGTTCGGCATGACGTGATACTGGGTCGGCGAGGTCGAGTTCGGCCTCCTTCCCGGTGTCTTGGCCACGCGGCCCGGCTGGATCGATCGCGCCGAAGTCGTGCGCGTCACGTTTGATCCGTCCGTGGTCACGTACGAGTCCTTGGTGCAGCACGCTAAAAAGCGGGGATGCATCAGTCCGGTGTTTACGCGCAACGATGCGCAGCAGCGCCTCGCTCAGTCGATTGTCGCCACTGCGGCGCGACGCAGCGACAAAGACATCCGCTGGGTCAAAGACAACAAGTATCAACTCAGCCGCACGCCGCTCCGGTTTGTGCCCATGACGCGCGCGCAGGCCGCTCGGATCAACGCCGACGTATCTCGTGCCGACGAGTGGCTGTCTCCCCTGCAGAAGCGACTACTCAAACAGGTTCGCGCGCACCCCACGGCGGCGTGGCCGATTCAGATCGGCGTGGACCTGCCGCGCGCTCTGAAGACCACGCACGCGATCGCATCTCGCCTGAAGTAGACGGCGCGCGCGCTACTTAAGAAACCACACCCGGCGGATGAGCCCGTCGATGACCTCGTAGATCGCGACCGCGAACACGGGGTCGTCTCCGATTCCAGTCACCCGTTCGTGATCGACGACAAAGCGCTCCTTGACCACGCGCGATAGCAACTCGCAATGAAGTTCGGGCGCGCGCGCAAAGAGATCGGTGTAGATCGGTCGCATCCCGTCGCGGCCCAGCGCGACTTCACGGTTGTCCGGGAGCGCGCGCACGTCCACCGCGGGATCGTAAACACGCAGGAACGCCTCGATGTCGCGCCCGTTGTAGGCGTCTAGTTGAGCTTGGGCGGCTTGCTCGGGCGTCATGGCCCCACCGTAGCAAAATCGTGTCCTCGAAATTTAGAGGTTGGCCGGAGCACGGATCCCACGCGTTGCGTAACACTGGCGATACGCATACGTGGGTCAGGCAAGAGAGAGCACAATCATGAATGGAACAGCAACGACCGGAATGGCGGTCCGCGCGATCGTTGCAGCCGCGCTTATGGCAGCAACGATTGCGGCCGACGACAAGCCGATCGCCTCCTTAACCGAACGCATTGCTGCGTGGGTGGAAAGCGACGCCCGCGACCGACCCGACGGCTGGACGGAATATCGCGGCGCCCACTACCTCCTCATCAGCGACGCCAAGCCGAAGTATCCCAAGCGGCTTCTCAAACACGCCGAGGCCGTGCGCCAGTACCTCGACCGCGAGTTCACATTCTTAGGGCAAGGACAAGTGCCGCCCGCGCAGGTGCGGCTCTTTGCGAAAGAAGGCGACTTGAGCGCATACACGGCGCGCAACGGGACGCTGAATGTCAATCGGATCGTGCTCGCCGTGAAGTACGGCGGTAAGGGCGAGTGGGAACGCGCGGAGTTGGGCAAGCGCATCTTTGACCACTGGCTGTTTTACCGAGCGCCCCACCTGCGCGCGGTGGCGCCGTACTGGCTCAAAGAGGGCCTCCGTCGGCACGTCGGATGGGGCGTAGCCGCAGGCGCGACGCTAAAAACGAAGATGGATCCGTACAACCGCAAGATGATCCGCGAGCATATTCGTCTCGAACGCACACAGCCCATGCGCGAATGGCTGAGCGGCCCCGACCTCAAGATGATGAGCGATTCCAGTTCCCGTCTCGCGGGATCGCTTGTGAACTGGTTTTTGACCAAAGCGCGATCGCCCCACAAGGACCTTCTTCAGCGATACGTCTCGGCCCTGACGAAGTCCCTCGCGCAGGCCGAAAAGGAACTCGGCCTAAAACCGGACGCCGCGCTCAACGCCGAGTCGGCGACTCAGCTGCAATCGATCACCGGACGGCTTGCACCCAAAGCGCCCGGCGTGCGCAAGCAGGCCGCGCAGCTCGTCTTCGGCGACTGGGACGACAAAGCGTGGTCCAAGTTGCAGGGCGCCTGGCTAAGACACGCGAAGTGATTACTTGCTTCGCGTTAGTTTCACGCGCGCGCGCACGCCTTCGCCATCGAACGTGACGCCGCCCGCAAGCGACCGCCACTGTCGATAGGGCATAACAAGGTCCGGCCGGAGCGGGTCCGCGGGGTGCCCGAACTTCGTCGATTGCATCGTGTGGGCACGCGGGTTCCAAACGTAGTTCCCGCCCGCCGGGCACACGAGCGTGCCGCCAAACACCTCCCGATAGTACGCAACCGGATCGCGCCGCGGCGCGATCGCGCGCAACGCGTTCAGGACGTGAAGGTTTCGGTAGCAACGCGTTCGCATTTTGGCTAAGTACGAGTGCTCCTGGCCCGCGCGGTCGGCAATCTCCAGCATCTCTCGATCGGCGTGCAAGGTGACGTGCTCGCCGAGCGGCGGTGTCGGCTCGGCCTTCGCTTTTTCGGTGTTGTGTCGATCAATCGCACGCTTGATCAGCGCTTCGTCCAGCGCGAACGTGAGGCCGTGTTTGGTGACCGCGTAGTAAATCGCAAGTTTGTCGAGATGCCACTGCTCCGGGCCGTGAATGCGGGCGCGCGTATAGGACATCTTCCCGTACTTGTGCTCGCTGTGCTCGACCCTGTCGCCGAAACTCCCGATCACTTCGGCGCGAAGCGCCGTCAAGAACTGGCCGAGTTTGGCGGCGTCCCTCACTTCCACCTGGATCGCTCCGGGGAAGCGGTAGGCGTTTTTCTCAAGAAACTCTCTCGGGTTGCCGGACCGAACCAGCTCTTCAAAAAACGGCGAACGATCCACATAGACGGACCAGCTCGAACCCAACCACGTCGACGCGCGCGGCTCGATCCCGCGAAAAAAGAAGTCGCCGAGACTCTCGGCCGGTTTGGAGCCTGCGTCCAACGCGAATCGAAGGTGCCAAAGACTTTCGGAGTGCCGATCGCCCGCTCCGGCCGCGATCTTGGCCTTCCCCGCGAATCCGATGATTGACTTGTAGTCGCTGTTTTCGATCAGCGGAATGACACTCACGTCCAGGTCGAGTCCGCCGGCGCCGTTGCGTAAGCGGATCGCGATGGGATCGAAGAACGTGCTCCAGTAACTCTGATACGTGTCCCGCCAAGCGGCGTAATGCTTGGCCTCGCTCGCGCTTACATGCGTGAACTCAAGTTCCGCGATCGGCGTCAAAAATCCAACAGACCCGTAACGCCTCGACGTAACCGAATCCTGGTAGCGGAGTTCGTGGTGCGGCGAGCGGTTGGCGTCCCACGACACGTTGCCTTCAAGCATTTGGCATTGGCCGTCCAAAATCTCAGAGAGCGCCGCCCGTCGTCGCGCCGAGGCAATGCGCCAGCGCGGACTCGACCAACGACGAATGGCTGCGTCCGGCAAAAGAGCAAACGCATCGTCTTGACCAACCGGATAGCGCGCACGGAACACGAGGTACTCGTCCTCGCTCACAAGCGCCGGGCGCTTCTTGGTCGCCACGCCCAAGATGTTTTGGAGCTGCGCACGCGAGTTCGAAACCACGGCGACATCGCCCACCTGAGCGCGATACGACGACACGTCGCGGGACGGCGAACGATAGCCGACCCACGAGAACGCGCCGATCGTGCCCGACGATGTCTTCTCGAGCGAAGGTTTCGCCAGCTTTTGGATCGAACCGCCCTCGATCAAGATCGCGACGTCGGTGCCCTCTTCGAAATAGAGATCGGAACCCGTTACGGCAATCGTCCGGCCCTCGATGCCGCCAAGATCGAAACCCAGTTGGCGCTGGTAGCGCTCCAACGTGTGCAGGTCCTCGGCGCGCGGCTCGATCCACCGAAGAAGCGGCGTGCCCTGATCGCGAATCAATCGCAACGTGCTTGCAAGCGCCGCGGGCGAGGCAAAAAACGCGGCGTGTTGGTCCGCGGGAACGAGGGCGGCCAGGCGATCCGTCGCAAGCTCCGTCTTCGGAACCTTCCACGGATACGGCTTGACCGTGATGCCCGCCAACGATGACAGCGCGATCGTGCGCGCACCGCGTTCGGACTCCGGAAGATGGCGATGGAGTTGAAGATTCTCGAGCACCGCGCGGCCGCCGCTGATCAGATCGTAGCCGGACACCTCCGGTCGGCGCTGCGCACGCCAAGCGCGATCCTCGTGGTTCGCGACACGGTCCAGTCGAGCACGAAACAGAGGACCGCCGGGCACCTGTTGGTCGAGCAGCGCTTGGTAGTGGCGCACAAGAGCGTGATCGAACCGCGCTTTATTGACGCGAAACTTGGCCCCGACTTCCACGTCGAACGCACGGCTTACGTACGATCCGTTTTCTTTCCACGCAACCGTGCCACGCACGGTGTCGCCCTCGCGCGCACAAATCACGAGGCTGTTGGCGTTCGGATCGCGCATCACCTGCGCCTCGCTCGCGAGAAAAAACTCGTAGCGGGGCAGCTCGAACGCTTCGTCGCCAAACGCGGCGGGCGCGGGGACCAACAGGTAGACCCAAGGCGACTCCTCCGCAGAGCTGGTGCCCAACAGGAATCCCAACAACATCAGCCAAAGTACGCCGGCACGCTTTCGGTGGTTCATAGGTCCAGACTAACATCGAGGAGCATGTGGATGCGGACGCTAGAATCGACGCGTGGCGAAACCGTCTCTTTCGGCACTGCTTCGCGATGTCGCCGCGTGCCGCATCTGCGAAGAACCGTTGCCGGTTGAACCGCGCCCCGTTGTACAGATCGGCGCGGCGGCCAAGGTGCTGATCGCAGGACAAGCCCCGGGCCGCCGCGTCTTCGAAACTGGAGTTGCTTTCGACGACCCCAGCGGCGATCGCCTGCGCGCGTGGATGGGTGTTTCGACCGCGACGTTTTATGACGCGAGCAAGATCGCGATTTTGCCGATGGGCTTTTGCTATCCCGGCACCGGCAAGACCGGAGACTTGGCGCCGCGCCCCGAATGCGCGGAGGCGTGGCGCGAGCAACTGCTGGCGCGCATGACCAAGGTCAAGTTGACGTTGGTCATCGGTCAGTACGCCATGCGCTGGCACCTCCCTGATTCGAAATCCAACTTGACGGAGACCGTCCGCGCCTGGAAAGAACACCGACCGCGCATAGTCCCACTGCCGCATCCGAGTCCCCGCAACAATCGCTGGCTTGCAAAAAACCCGTGGTTCCAAACCGATGTGCTGCCGTATCTACGGCGCCGGATCGCCACCCTCCTCGCCTAGCCCATGCCGCATGTCCGACTTGAAATGATTCTGCGCGCGCCGATCGAGCGGTGCTTCGATCTCTCGCGCAGCCTGGACTTTCACGTGGCGTCCTTCGCCCACACCGGCGAACGCGCGGTGGCGGGCCAAACGTCGGGCCTCCTTGGACTTGGCGAAAGCGTGACATGGGAAGCGCGGCACTTCGGAATCAAGCAACGGTTGACCGCCGCGATCACGGCGATCGATGCGCCCCACCACTTTCGCGACTCCATGGTTCGGGGCGCGTTCGCGCGATTCGACCACGACCACTATTTTGAGGCCACGGCGTCGGGCACGCGCATGCGCGACGTGTTCGACTTCGACGCGCCCCTGGGACCGCTCGGCAAACTCGCCAACGTCCTCTTCTTGCGCCGCTATGTCGAAAAACTCCTGACCACCCGCAACGCGCACCTGAAGGCCGCCGTGGAAAGCGATCAATGGCGCGCGTTCCTCCCAGCCCCGTCGCCCTAGCGGCGAATGGGTACGCGGTTTCAAGGTCCGCGCGGATCGACCGATAGTAGAGACTATGTCTCGCTTCAATACTGTCGCCCTCGTCCTCATGCTGCTCGGAACAGGGGTCGCCCACGCGACCGAAGACTCGCCGCAGGCAGCGCTCGATCGCCTTGTCGCGGCGCTCAAGAAGGGCGATCTCGTCGCTGCGTACCAGCAACTCACCGGCGACGCCCGCGCGTTCATCGACAAAGAGCTCGCGCCGATGAAGCGTCGCATGGGGTTAGACGACAGCGCGCAAGCGATCGACATCGTCAAGTCGCTGCAAGCGCAGCTGAGCGGGGACGCGCGCGCCACAGGCATGTTCCAGACGGTTGGCGCCGAAGTGCTGAAGATCAAGACGACCGGCGACACGGCGCGCGCCGAAGTGAAGTTCGGTCCGAAAGATGAACCCAAAAAAATCGTGTTCGTGTTCGCACACAAAAACGACATGTGGAGCATCAGCGGGTTCGATCTCACGAAAGCCCGCAGCGCGTCGAACGAAGCCGCAGCGATCGCGACACTACGCAACGTGGTTTCGGCGCAAGCTCAGTTTCAAGCGACCGGCATTGCGGATGCCAACCAGAACGGCGTGGGCGAATACGGCACGTTCGGAGAACTCTCCGGCGCCGCGAAAGTGCGGGGTAACGCACTACTCAACCCGCCTGTCCTTTCGACGGCGTTCCGCCACGTCAAGAACGGCATTGTGACGCGCGGCGGCTACCACTTTCACATCTTCTTGGTGGACGGCAACGGCGCGCCGGTCGGCGAGGAAGCGGGCCTCGACAAGGTCGATGCCAAGGGCGCGGAATTGGTGTGGTGTTGCTACGCGTGGCCCATCGAGTACGGCAAGACCGGAAAGCGAACGTTTTTTGTCAACCAGATGGGCGACGTTTTGACCGTCCATCATGCGCGCTACACGGGCGCCAAAGGGCCGGCGGGCAACGCCGCGTTCGCCAAGACCGGAAAAGGTCGCATCGACGGCGACACCGCATTGGCCGGCACGAGCAACGATGGCCTCGCGTGGAAATTCCTTCGCTAGCGACCCGTCCTCGTATCCCCTCGTGATTTCTTGACGGCCTGATCGATCGCTCAGGATTCGATCCGTACGTTCGCGCGCAACCAGAACTCGCAGATGGCACGCGCGGCTCGCTTCAGATCGTCAAATGACATCGGCTTCGCCACGTAAGCATTGGCGCCCTTCTCCATGCAGTTCCGCAGGTCGGATTCATGCGTGGAAGTGCTGAAGATAACGATCGGCACAAAAGGATCGTGCTTCCGGATCGCGACGAGAACTTCGCTCCCTCCGAATCCTGGCAAGTTCAGATCCAGAAGCACCAGGCGCGGTTTCTTTGCGCCGCTTTCCTCCAGTTTTTGGAAATATCTGATGGCATCGCCGCCGTCGACGAACCGCATGACCTCGACTTCGTCTTTGAACGCCTGTATCGCGCGAACAAAGCACTCGAAATCGACGTCGCTGTCCTCCACGACAACAACCCGGTGCCTCTTGCTACGCATCGGACTCTCCTCCGAGCGTGAAGTAAAACGTCGTCCCTTCGGACACGATCGATTCGATCCACATCCGACCGTTGTGGCGCTCGACGATCTTTTTGGCGATCGTGAGCCCCGCACCCGTTCCTCCGTCGAACGCATCCTGCTTGTGGAGACGTTTAAAGATGCGGAAGACCGCTTCGTGGTGGCTCTCCGGTATCCCGATTCCGTTGTCTTTTACGTAAAACTGCGGAACCGCTCCGTCGATGAATCCGATTTCAATCTGGGGATTTACTTTGTCGTTGTACTTCATCGCGTTCGTGACGAGATTGCTAAAGATCTCCACGACGCGCGCCATATCGCATGTAACGACAGGAAGTGGCCGGGGAACATGCACGGCCGTACCTTTCTCTTCCAGCCGAATCTCAAGCGTTTCCAGTACACCGGTCAAAACTTTGTCCAGATCGACAGGCCGAATGCCCAGTTCGGTACGCCCGACCTTGGAAAAGTACAGGAGGCGATCAATGAGGGCCGTCATGCGCGTCGCCATCGCGGCGATCGTCTCCAACATGCTCACACCGCTTTCTGGAAGGAGCTCGGCGTAGTCTTCGACAACGAAGTTCGCATAGTTGTGCATGCCGCGAAGCGGTTCTTTGAGATCGTGCGACGCGATGTGAGCGAACGAGTCAAGCTCTTCGTTGGACCGCCTGAGCGCGGTGGTTTGAGCGTTGAGCTCCGATGTCATCTCCGTCGCGAGCGCCAGGGCGCGCCGCCGCGTTGCCCCCAGGACGAACACGGCGAAAAATAGCGCGGCTCCAAGCAGGAGCCCGGCGGTGAGTAGCAGCGTGTCCGTCCGACGCGGCGACTTCCGCCAGAACGCGAGAGTCGGGGCGAATTCGATGTTCCAGACTCGCCCATACAGGTCGATTTCCGAAGTGCTACTCAAGCCATCCGCGCTGCGTTTGTCCGGCACGTGCGCATACATGGACTCGTCCGCCTCCGCGTCCCGAATGACGAACGAAACATCCGCGCGCAGTTGAGCGAGGTCTTGCGCCAAGACGCCTCTGAAGAAATCCTCTGCGATAAACGGAGCGTAGACCCAGCCCCGATGTACCCGACGGCGGTCCGCCGCGGGAACGACGGGCTGGTCGCTGTCGTAGACCGGAACGTACAAAAGAAAGCCGGGCGTCTTGGCGGCATCCTGGACCAGCACGACCTGTCCCGACAAAACCGGGACGCCTCGATCTCGCGCCGCGTCCATGGCGGTGCGGCGCGTCGATTCGGAGCCCATGTCAAACCCAAGCGCAGGCCGGTTCGACTCAATTGGCTCAATGAATTTGATGGCGTAATAGTCGTCTCGCTCACCGCTCGGCGTTATGTCGTACTTCGACCCGCTTACTTTGCGAATCGAGGCCACGAACTCGTCGCGTTTCCTGTGCGAAACGGCGACGGCATAGCCCAATCCATTCACACCGGGATACCGCTCGACCAACCGAATCGCGCGAACAAAATTGCGCCACTCGTCCTCCGTCACGTTATCGGAAGCGGCAAACAAGCCGACGCCGCTGTAGTGCGCGTCGACGTATGAACCCATGCGCTGCTGAATCGCGGATTCGACGCGCCGCGTGTGGTTCTTGAACAGCAAGCCTATGTCTCGGTCGTAGCTCGCCCGCTCGATCCGTGAAGCGACGATCGCAAGGACGGCGACCGCGGCGAACACCAGCCAAGGTGTGGCACGAAATAGAGTTTCTCTCATGGATCGAACGCTGGGTGCTTCCCAACTGTCTTTCTATCGGCACCCACCAAGGCGGGACAGATGCGAGCCAGAAAAGATTACGAACCGGAAAATGTTTCTGTGTTGGGCGCAAACGGGATAGTCGAAAGGTACGTGTGAATGACGGTAACTCGTGCAGCATGAGCTGCCATCCGGAGCGCGTGACGGGGTTTCGTTCCGGTGTTGAATACATGGTGGCGCCACTGTGAACAGTCCGCAACTAGCTCAGCGTACACGCGTCCTCCTCGTGGAAGACAACGATGTGGAGGCGAAGACGATTGAACGCGTCATGCTCTTCGACGGAGTGGAGCTCGAGCGCGCAACGACACTCGCAGAGATGGAAACGCGTCTTGAACAGGGCGGCATCGACGTCGTGCTACTGGATCTCGGACTCCCCGACTCTGTCGGCTCGGCCACGGCGAGCGCGATCCTCAAGCGTTGCGCTGACGTTCCAATCATCGTTCTCACCGGCTACGACGACGCGGCGACAGCGCAATCCCTGCTCGTCGCCGGCGCCCAAGAGTACATCGTGAAGGGCCGCGAGCACGACAACCCGCTCCATCGCGGTATCCGTCATTCGATTCACCGTCATGGCGTGTTCAAAGAGTTGCTGCGTGCCGTCGCGCAAGCCGAGAACCTCAGCCATAAACTGAGAGCGTTACTCGAGGAAGCGGGCTCGTTGATAACATCCCAAGAGCAGACCAACGACGCGCGCGCGCCGAAGACATCGCCGTCGCTGGTCGCGCGCATTCGAGAACTACTCGAAGAAAACGCCTTAGAGACAGTCTGAGCAGAGGCCGGCTTTCGGCCGACCGCTTCACCGGCAGGCCGTTCCTCCGTAAGATGAGTGACCATGAAGTACGGACGAACCCTCTCCGTCGTGCTTGTCGTCGCGACGATGGCGCTCAGTGCCCCGGGTGACCGGCGCCGAGTCGGAAAAAAACCCGCCTGGAAGAACACGACTGCCTGCGTCGGATTCGGCGGAGCTCTGATTACCGTTGAGACCAGCGGCGCGCTCTACCGCACGATCTTGGCCTCCGGTGCCTACACGCGCATTGGAAAGCCCGACTTCGTCGGAACCAAACATCTGCTCGCGCTTCGCGAAGCGTTACTCACCATCGAATCGTCTGGCTCGCTGTACCGCATCAGCCCCACCAACGGCATCTGGAAACGTATCGGCAAAGCCGGGGCCTGGAAGAACACGATCGCGGCCACGACGCTCAACGGAAAGCTCTATTCGATCGAAGCGTCCGGCGGCCTCTATGTCACCAATCCCGCAACGGGCAAGTGGACGCGCATCGGTAAGCCGGAGTTCAAAAACACGCAGTACCTTGTCCCGGTCGGTGATGCTCTCTACTCCCTCGAGAAGTCGGGCAGCCTCTATCGCGTGGACCCCGCGAACGGCGCCTGGAAACAAGTCGGCAAGAAACACGCGTGGAAAGGCACGGTCTGCGCCGTCGGTATCGGCGGCACGTTGTTCACCGTTGAAACGAGCGGCGCGATGTACGCGACCAACCCAAAGACCGGAACCTGGACGTTGGTCGGCAAGAAAGACGCGTGCAAGGATGCGCGGTTTCTTGTCAACGTCGGCGGCAAGCTCGTTGTGATCTCGAAGAGTGGCGACGTCTACGAGGTGGAGAAATAGCGCCGAACGCTAGCTCGATGCCGCGAAGCGCCACATGAGGACGTAGGTTCGATAGCGAAACGTGACGCGCCCGCCGCGTTCATGGCGATCGAACAGCTCGCGCAGGGCGCGTTCGAAACCGGGACGGTCGCGCACCCCGTGAATCACGTAGCTGCTGCTGTTTGCACGGCCAAGAAGTCCCGGCCAATCAAGCGACTGCTCATGGCCGCACGAATGCTCCGCTAAGTCGATGCACTGCGGCGACTGCTTGACCCAGGCGCTGTGCTCTTCTTCGCCGTCGGCGGCTTTTTTGACAACGGCGTACTCGCTGGACCACTCCGAGAGCAGCGCTTCGTAGTCGGCCTGCCAACCGTCGCGGCGCCGCAGGTTCCAAAATGCGGCGCACGCGCCCGCCTCATCCAGCACGCGCCGCCACTCGGACAGGCACGCGTCAAGGTCGAACCAATGCAAGGCCTGGGCGCAGATGATCAAGTCGGCGGACGCGCTCGGCAAGCCAGTGGCCGCTGCCTCGCCCTGAGCGAACTGGGCTTGGCCTGCAGCGCGCGCCTTGTCCAGCATGGCGGCGTTCGGATCGATCCCGAAGACCGCATACCCGTGCCGGGCAAACAACCGCGAACTGATGCCGGTTCCACAACCGATATCGACAATCCGAGCGGACTTGCTCAGCGCGGCGTACGCCTCGCACTGGTGCACAACGGAGTCCGGGTAGTCGGGCCTGTACTTCGCGTAAGCGTCGGCCGTGTCGCTGAATCGGTCCCTCGCATCCACCCCGACATTAGGCCGAGGGCGTCCGACACTTGCCTGTCGAAAAAAGTTTGGCCCGGCTCAAATAAAACTCGATTGCCGGTTACCACGCGACCGTGGCTTGTGCATGGCTCGTGCGTTATCACTCCGGACGAGTCGATCACTTCAAGTGCACTGCGTGGTCGCGACCGACCGGCAACGCTGGTCTCGTTTCGCTCCGGACGCGAGCCGCGCGACGTCGGCCGGTAAGGGACTACCCATCGGCGCGCCGCGCCGACGTTGTTTGACCGGGAGCGCGCCAAAGAACTCTCCGCGATCGCAAGGAAACCCACCGTACAACCCGTGCGGGTTGCCTCACGCAACGCGCGGTATTGAAAGGAGCCTGTCATGGCGAACGCGCGCTCTTTGCATCGTGTGGCTATTGGATTGACGATCGCGACGTTGGGAGTCTTCGCGTTCGCTCGACTCCGAAGCGACCCCGGCGAGATCCAACCCAATGTTGTGATCGTATCGCTCGACACGGTGCGCGCCGATGCCGTAGGCAACGCCGACACTCCGTTTCTCAATGAGTTTCTAGAAACAGCACGATGGTTCCAGGGAGCGCGCACGGTGACTCCCCTTACGTTTCCGTCGCACGCCAGTATCTTCACCGGGCTCATGCCGCACCGTCATGGCATTCATGACAACGTCAATGCGCCGGTCCCGCGAACGAATCGAGCGTTCTCCTTGCTCGCCGAGGAGTATCAGCGCGCCGACTACGAGACCATCGCGTTCGTGGCCCGCGCCGTCCTCAAGCCAGAAACGGGGCTCGATGAAGGATTCGACGACTACCACGCGCCGAGCGATGACTCCGGCCGGTCCTCGGGCTACAGGCGAGCGACTGAACAGGTCGCTCGGTTCCAGCGCTGGATGGCGAGCCGCAAGTCCGGAAAACCGTTTTTTGCATGGGTGCACCTGTTCGACGCACATCAACCACACATCACGTTCGAAGGCGACGACAAGCGCCCGGCGACAGCGAGCGCCGCAACGCAAGATCTGTACCGTGGCGAAATCCGGCGTATCGATGCGGCGCTGGAGACGATGCTGCGCGGCCTTGGCCGCGACACGATCGTCGTCCTTGTCTCCGATCACGGGGAAGGCCTGAACGAACACGACGAACCGACGCACGGCCCGCTGTGTTTCAGCACAACGATCGACGCCGTGCTGATCGTCCGCGCCAGACAACTCGGACGCGGCATCGACAAGGAAGCGCGCAGCGTCTGCGACATCGCGCCGAGCCTGCGGGCTTGGTGCCACCTCTTGCCGCAACGGTCCGATGGCGTGCCGCTCGATCAATCGCGCGACCGCCGCGTGGTCACGAGCGAGTCCTTGTTCACGCATCGGATTCACGGTTGGGGGCAGTGCTTTAGTGCATTCGATGGGCGGTACAGCCTCGTGGAGCACGGGACCATGCTCGCGCTGTTTGATCGACGGTCCGATCCAGGAGAAACGCGACCGCTAAAACATCTCGGACACGCTGCATTCGAGCGCCTCGACCGTGCCCTGATCGAAATGCGCACGCACGGCTACGGATCCAACGGCTTAGTCGCCCCGATTGCGTCCGTTACGCCCTATGGTTTCGCACGCCGCGTCGGCGCCACCTACGTGCAGCGCCACGAGAACGCGAAGCTGACGAATCCGCAAGATCACCTCGACGACTGGGGTACGTTGACCGGGTTGGAAACGCTCCTCGGCATGGCCGCGCAACGCCGGGATCCGAACGCGTTGCGCCGGACGATCACCCGCATCGAAAAACTAGCACGGCGTGTTCCGGCATCGCCTTACTCCTACCAGCTTCTCGCCGCCGCGCAGGCAAGCATGGGGTCCATCACGAACGAGCCTCGTTGGTTTCGCGCCGCGTTTGACTCCATGTTGATTTCCGTCGATCGTGGGCACCGGTCGGCCTCGTCATTTCAGAGCGCGATGTATTGCGCCATCCGGCTACACGACAAAAAACGAGCGGCGACCGTGGTTGCAAGAATGATCGACGTGGGCACGACGCCGGATGAGTCTTGCGCGGAAGTCTTGGTTGCGGCGGCACGTGCGCACTTAATCGAATCGAGCACATGCCTGCAACTGGTTCGTGCGATGACGCCGGAAGCGCCGACGACGCGCGAAAAAGTCTCGCACTGGATCGCGGAGTTCGGCGGCTAGGTCGTCTGTGAAAAAGCCGCACCGGGCTGGCCGTCTCGCCCTCGATACGACCGCGCATTCTCAGGCCATCTCCAAAGCGCTTCGACGACCGTCGACGAAAAAAGGCGAGCCGAAAAATCGACTCGCCTTCGTGCGAACTTTTATGCGCCAGATGGCGCGCGACTAGCGTCCGCGGTAGCCGCCACCGCCGCCGCCGCCACCACCGCCACGGTCGTTGCGGGGCTTGTTGAGAGCCTCGTTGACGCGCAGGGCGCGGCCGAGCAGCTCGTGACCGTCCAAAGCTTCAATCGCCTTGGCCGCGTCATCATCCGTCGCCATTTCGACAAAAGCGAAGCCGCGGGGGCGGCCCGTTTCGCGATCATTCACAATGCTGACGCGTTCGATTTGACGACCATCGGCTCCGAACAGATCGGTGAGATCCTGCTCCGTGGCATCAAACGACATGTTTCCGACAAAGATCTTGGTTCCCATGCGGGAGTCCTTTCGTCTCGATCCCGGCTTCGCCGGCGAGACACACTCTGGGAGATCGACCCTGGGGACGAACCCCCAGGCGTACCGAACTCCCGAGCCCAAACTGTACTCGCCGAGTCGAGCGCCGCCTCGAAATTGCGGCCGGGGATCGGTATGGGGGCGACCCCGGGGCTCCGCAAGGGCGGAAAAATCGCTGTGGCAGCGGATTTCGGGCTCTTCGACGCACGGGCGTCGACCTGCTTATCGCGATCCTAGTCGCTCCTCGCGTCCGCATTTTCGGGGCGCATCCACGGCCTTCGCGTCAAAAAGCGGCGCAACAACGAGCCCCGTCGCGGCATGGAGCGCACGTGTCCGAGTTTGTCAGATCGAAAGGACACCGACAGAGCTTGGGCGGCTTGCGCCGACAAAAACCACCCCGTAAGAAGGCGGCGCAACGGAAGCCATCGCCACGCTCTGCGCGAACCGATACGCGTGGCTGTGTGGACTTCGCGAAAGCACAACGGACCCGGTGGCCCGCACCGTTGATCCGCGTCAACTTGGCGCTGCTTACGAGTGCGTGATCGTGCGCGCATTTCGCAACACCACCGCCAAAATGCGCGCCCCCGTTCGCGAGCGAACACAGACCGATGAAGATCGACGTGGTGCCGATGCGCGCGATCGGTTCATGCTGCGAACGGCACCTGAAACTCTCCCAACCGCCAGCGATTGTTCGGTAAGATCGTGCGCGACTCCTCGCGGCTTCGGGGAGAGGGCGTAACACAAGGGAGTGGTGATGGCAGACAGAGTCATATTGTGCGTCGGTACCAAGCGCGGTTTGTTCTTGCTTGAGTCAGGCAAGGGGCGCAAGCGGTGGAAGGTGACGGGGCCGCTGCTGAAGGGCTGGTCGGTCCCCTACGCGTTTGTCGATACTCGCGGCACGCCGCGCATCCATGTCGCCGCCTCGAGTATGACCTATGGCTGCACGACTCTCTCCTCCAGCATCAAGAAGCACAACTTCAAGCCGGCGAAACAAGCTCCCGCGTTTCCGAAACTGAATCCCAAGGCCGCGAAGTTCGCGAAGCAATACGGGATCGACGCGTCGCCGCTCATCTGGTCGCTTGCGGCCGGGCCGGAACGCAAGAAAAAGGTCCTGTACGCAGGCACGGCCCCCGCCGGGCTGTTTCGGAGCGAAGACAGCGGGCAAACATGGGAGCCCGTCGCCGGCATCAACAACCACAAGACGCGCAAGGATTGGTCACCGGGTGCGGGCGGTCAATGCCTGCATAGCATTCAAATGGATCCGCATGATCCCTCTCGCATGTACGTCGCGATTTCGGCGGCGGGCGCTTTTCGCAGTGACGATGGCGGATCCAGTTGGAAGACGATCAACTCGTGCGTGGCGGACTACGTCGGCGCACCGAAAGAGTCCGCGGTCGGGACGTGAGTTCACAAACTCCTCGTACATCCGGCGGCGCCGGGTGTTCTCTTCCAGCAAAACCACGTCGGTGTTTACCAGTCGTCGGACCACGGCGACACGTGGCAGCGCATCGACAAGGGCCTTCCCTACGACTTTGGGTTCGGCCTCGCCCTAAACGCGCACGACCCGCACGCGTGCTACGTCATTCCGCTTGAGCCGCAGCAGTACAACTTCCGCGCAACGGACGGTGCACTGCGCGTGTACCGTTCCACCAAAAACGGCAGCTGGAAGAAACTCTCGAAGGGTCTACCGAGCAAAGACGCCTACGTCAGCGTGCTGCGCCAAGCGATGGGATCTGATCTGCTCAAACCTTGCGGCGTGTACTTCGGAACGCAGGGCGGGCATGTGTTCGCGAGCGCGGACGAAGGCGCGAGCTGGGATGCGATCGCTGCGTACCTCCCGCCCGTGTATTCGGTCACAGCGGCGGTCGTCTCGTCATGAGCCAAGCGCCGCTCGTCGACCTACGGCTCCCTTCCATGTTGAAGGTAGCCGTGGGTCGCGATCACCTCCAAGTGCGCGGCCACACACTGAGCGAAGCCCTTGAGGCGGCGTTCGTCGAAGTCCATCAGCTCCGCTACCACCTCACGCTGGACTCGGGAGACCTCCGGCCGCACGTCCTGTGCATCGTCAATGGCGACGCTGTCAAACGCGACGGCCTCGCCGCGGTTCAGCTAAGCGAGGGCGACGAAATTCTGATCCACCAAGCGATCTCGGGCGGATAGTAGTCGGCGCTACTTTTTGGTCTTGAGCGGTTCCTGCGTGAGATCGAGGAACGCTTGAAGACCCTGCTTGTCGGCAGCTTTGCGCGCGGTTTGCAGATCCTTGTAGCCCTGCAGCTCTTTGGCGGAGACGCGATCGCCGGGTTTGTTCGATCGATGCAGCATGTGCGCCGCCAAGACGTCGTAGCCGCGGCCCGCGTAGCCCTTCGTCATCGCCTTGAGTCCACCGGCAAACGACTTCTTGTTGCCCTTGCGCATCGCCTTCATGCCCTGCTCGACCCATTTCGTGTGCTTCTTGATCAAGCCCTGCATCGGTTTGATCGCCGCCTCCCACTCGGGCAAGCCGCCAAACGCCGCCTGCGCCTGCTGGAGGTGGCGGCACCAAGGGCCGTAAGACGTTGTGTCCGCGCCCACAAGTGCGGCCGCGTTGCTCTGCGCAACCGCTACGACCGCGTCCATCGCCTGCGCGCCGAGCGCCCGCGCTCGAACCGACGCTTGCGCCACCATCACGATGTCGGGTTTTTCAACAGCCAGCTCGCTCTTGACCAACGCAAGGCCGTCGGCCGCGGTTTTCATCGAGACGAGGTCGCACCACGCCAACATGCGCTGCACGTGATACGGAAGTGGCCAGTGCCCGGTCTTCTCATTGAGACCATCGACCGCCCACACTTTGACGTTTTTGTAGCCGGCGGAGCGATACACGTTGTCCGTCATAAACGCGCACTCAACCGTCACGACCGCATCGGCGCGACCGTGCAAAATGCCGATCGCCACTTTGTCCCGCGCGCCTTTCGTCGTCTTCGCTTTGAAGAAATTCCCCGCGTGCGCGACGATGCCGTCGATCATCTCGGGACGCTCGCCGGCAAAGTAGTAGCAAAAGAACGCGCCCTGACTGTGGCCGTACAGATACACGTTCCGAACTGGATACGTCTTGCGAAACAGCTTGATGAGCCCCGCAATCTCGTCGCGGTCTTTCTTGTCCTGCACAAAACCGCGTGACGAGTCCTCACTCTCGGGCGAAACGACAATGTCGCCCTTGCGAAAGTGACCGGCATGCACGCCGTAGTTGAAAAACCCCCACTTAAAACTCATGCCCGTGCCGTGCAACAAGAAGATGAGATCGGGCGCCGCGCTCTTGTCGATCGTTGCGGGCAGGCGATACCAGTACGGACGCTTGTTCTTGGACACGCCCTCGTAGCTCTTGCCGAGCGCGAGCTCGGTGGACGGGTTCGCTTTGGGAAACTCAAGACCCTGCGCGAACACGGACGCCGAAATCAAAAACACAGCGCCAACGCCCGTCACCGCCGTGATCCACTTTGCCTGCGCTTTCATCATGGTCTCCTCCGCTGAAGTGATCTTAACGCGCCGCCTTCACAAGCGCGCCAACGCCACGCCGTTGTGCTCGCCGCCGCGGCGCCGGTATCGAGTATCCTTCGAACAGAAACGGAGGCGAGACATGAAAGTTCGTGGGATTCCGATTCATACGGCGGAGTTCTTTTCTGCTCTGGCACCCGGTGCCCTGCTCACGATTTTGTTCTGGCCTAGAGTCGGCGGCTCAAGCGCCTATCTACGCCTCGACGGTTTGGCGAGCATCAAGATGAATGTCGCATCGGGGTTGGGATTTTTGATGTGCGCGTACGTGACCGGCCATGTCCTCACCGCGTGTGCAAGCGTCACGGACTGGGCCTACGATCGCTGGTACAAGGGGACGTCCCGCGAGCTCTCAACAAAGTGGAAGGAGATGGCGCTAGAACGGAGAGCGTCGCTGGACCCCAAGAAAGTGACCTACACGGAGGATTTCGGGATCCTCTCTTGGTGCTCGGCATTCCTTGCCGCGAACGGCGGCGAGCCCTATGCCGAGGCCGTCGCGTTGGAGGGCTCGGCGAAGTTCTTCAGGTCGTTGGCGATCGCCTTCTTCGTAATCTTTGGGTTTGACGCGTACATGCAGGAACTCACGCATGTCCTGTTCAGCGCTGGCCTGACGGCGATTTGCCTTTGGCGCTCGTTTCAGCTGCGCGCGAAGTACACGAGGCGCGTGTATGAACACTTCGTCGTCGGATCCATACGTCAAACGACCTGAGCCACACACCCTACTTGGCCGCGCGTTTGCGTATCGTGGCGATGTCGTGCGCGATCCGCTCCGGCGGATCTCCTCTGGGGAAACTCGACAGGTCGGTGACCGGGAACGGCTCCGCGCCGTTTTGGATCGTGAGGATGGCCCAAGTGGCCACGCCATGCACGCGCGTGTTCCAGGGGAAGGCCCGGGCCGCGCTGATTCGCGGGGACTGTTTAAGCAGCGTCGTGTCGTCGAGCAGCGGCATGAGCACGTCGAGCGCGGCCTTGTCGCCGAGCCGACCGAGCGCTTCGATAAGACGCACCTTCACGAGGAGATCTTTCTCGACGCGAAGTGCAGCGATCAGCGGCGCCACGGCCCGCGCGTCATCGATCGCGCCCAGCGCCAACACCACCGGCGCCCGGTCCTGTTCGTCGCGCGCGAAATGCGCGAGCAGCGCCCGCGTAGCTTTCTTGTCTTGGAGCCCGGTGAGAACCTGAATCGCCGCGAGACGGAGCGCGCGGTTTTTTTGATTCAGCATCCCCATCATCATCACGCGCGTTTCTTGGTTCGGGTTTCGCCCCAGCACGCGCGCCGCGAATCCGAGTGCGTGGCCGGGAAGCGCGGTGAAGTGTTTTCGGAGAAACGTGAGTGCGGCGGGTGTGTCCATGCGCTCAAGCGCAGCGGGCGCCAATTCGGCGACGTAGGGGTCACTGGTGTGCTCTAAGAGCAGGCGCGCGACGGGTTCGAAGCCGGCGGCATCTCCGAGCAAGCCGAGTCCTTTCGCCGCGTAGCCGCGAATCCCGCGACCGGAAGTGAGACCGGCGAGAAGAATCGGTTTACCGCGCGGATCGCCAAGCTTGCCCAGCGCGACATACGCGTGAATGCGCACCCCGTACTCTTCGCCCTGCGCCATCTGCGAAAGGACGGGAAAGATCCGCTTGTCCGAAAAGCTGGCGAGGACGCCTGCGGCATACCCGCGCATGTTGGAGTCGGAATCGGACTTCGCCAGAGCGAGGATGCGGTTGATCAGTTCCGGCTCCGTCCGACCCTCGGCGGCAAGAATCGCTTGGCGCCGAATCTGCCGGTTCGAATGCGAAAGGTCGGCGAGAAGCTCTTCCAACGATGCAGCATCGTCGCCCCAGAGCGGCACAACCAAAAACAGCAAGAGGGGCGCGACGAGCAGCTTCATGAAGTCAGCATAGGGACGACCACCGCGAGCGCTGTATCGACCCGGTAACGGACCCGTTCCTCAAGGCTCCTCCCCCCTAGCGGGGACCGCGAGTCGACGCGAAAGCCCCAAGATTACAGCGTTTTGCTTTCCGGCCGACGCCGCTCAAACGACAAGCAAGCACACAGCCAGAATAAAAATGCCGCCCAAAGCGATGCGGCAACCGACATTCCAAAACATCCCAAAAAAAAGTTCCCCGCCTCCGTTGGGCACGCGCCGCCCGCGGCACCAAGCCCTCCAGTGGGGCGCCTCCCGCCACCTACAATCGATTGGGAGGCATGGAGCAGCAAAATTAGGTCAAACAACTCACGAGGAGGAGTGCGAATGTGGGACTGGAAACTAGCCGTAGCGGTACTGTCAACGGCGGTGGCCGCGACCTCGCTTCTGTACAAGTTTTTTCCGCGCAAGATCGACCAACTCAAGTCGGATCTCGAACTGCTCAAGCTCGCAAAGGAGACCGGCGCGCTCCACGCGCCCATTCAGCAGCGAGTGGATGCGCAGCTCCTTGAGATCTACATCCCCGACCAAACGCGGTATTGGAACGTGTGGACCGCCAACGTCTTTTTCTTTGGTTTCCTAGCCGGTGGCTTCTTCGCTGTGGTGGGCGGCCTCATTGCTCTGGTCGCTCGGTTCGCGTTTCATGCGTCCGATAAGACGTCCAGCCTGATCTTTTTGTCGTCTTTTCTCCTGGGCGCGCTGATCGGCGTCGCCGGAGGAACGAAGGAAGCGGAGAAGGAGATGAAGGACGCGAAAGCTGCGCTGACCGCCGAACGGAAGCGAGTGGCGAACAGCGCCGCGAAAGAGAAAGCCGCGGCCGGAGAAACCTAAGCTCGACCTATCACGCTAAATCGTTCGCTCGGTTGGGAAGCGCTCGTCGTTGCTCGTCTACCGGGGGATGGATGCGCGCGCGGCCGCATCGACGCGCCGTGTTTTGGTTGGCGGCGATTCGCGCAACACGTTGGTGAGGCATCGCACTGCGCCACCCTGCTGGATCACGTGCTCCACGCGGATGGGATGGGTGCGTATGCCGCGCGCGCGCCACGCCGCTTCCGCTTGCTCGTCCAGAAGTGGGATCTTGTAGCGTGGAATGTACGCGTGCAGACCATCGGCCTGCCGTTCGATCACGGCGTTGTTCCAGGTCAAAACCGTGTCCCCATCGTCGTTGTGCAAGATCGGAATCCGGTGTACACGAAATCCCGCTTCGACCAGATCCAGCCGGACGCGTTCATACGTCGCCACCATCGCCCGTTGGGTGCGGCGTGCGAACGAACCCAACGCACGGACCTCGCCATCGCGAAGGCCTAGCGATTCGCGCGCCGCAAAGTACTCGGCGGTCAACCGCGGATCCCCGAGCAAGACTTCACGGTCGTTCCAAAGCGACAGATACATGTCGATGTGCTCATGCGGGAGATCATCTTCGTCACCGATCATGATCACGCGGCGCCCGACCAGTTGACTGAGTTCCTGCAAGATCGCACCGGGTTCGGCGGCGAGACGATAGGCGTTGCGCCACACCGTTCCCGCGCCGACGAGCGCCACCTTCGTGCCTATCAGCAAGTCGCCGCCTTCAAGGTCGAGACGCGTCCGTTCCACTTTGAGCGTCGGCATGAGACGCGCTAAGGCCACGGGTACTTGCAGGTCGCCCTGTCGATCCGCGTCCACAAATTCGGGCGTGGGCACGATCACCCGCGCCCCGTCGTGTCGCTGCAAAAAGACGTAGCGATCGCGGGCCCACCCGCTCACGCCGCCGGAACCGACCAGGAATCGGAAGCCGCGGACCGGCCCCATTCCGTCAACGAGCGACTTGAACTTGTCCGCGTCGTAGGGCTGCGCCAATACGACGCAAAAAGACGCATCGGCAGGGACGGCCAAAAGCAGATCCGCAAACGTCTCCCGCACAAACTCGCGCATGCCCGGATCGAAGTGCACGACCCATTCGCGCACCCGTCCCACGCCGTCCGGGAGGACGGCCGCGCCTTCGGTGCCGGTTCCCGCGCCGACCGTGAGGATCACGCAGAGGAGCGGAAGAAGAATTCGTGATGTGGCGAACAAACGATCGTTGGAACCCGAAAGAAAGAAGGGCGGACCGAGAGTTGCACTCGACCCGCCCATTCCGACTTCGCGTCTGACTACTTGGACGCGTTCTTGCGCTTTTTCGGCGCGGGCTTCGGATTCGCTGCTTTGGATTCAGCGCTCTTTTTTGCGGGTTTTCTCTTGGCAGTCATCGTAAGTCTCCCCGACCGGATCTCACGGCAACCAACCGTGACGCTGCCGGTCGAACGACGAAAGAAACATGCAAAGCCTGGACCAACTTGCGGGCGCGTCGCCCGAAACGATCGGACGGCGGCAGGGGGGCCGATTCAGCACTTCGTCAACGGCAACCGACGTCGCGCCGCGCCGTGCCGCGCGGGGCGAAACGGTCCAGCGCCGTGGCGTTTTGCACCCGTCGCTAGCTTGCTCGTTGGCGTCGCTGGAATCTCTCCGGCGCACAACCAAAAAAAGAAGCCGGCTGCGATCAACCGGCTTCGCTACACGGGGCGCCTGAGTAGGGGAGGGTGGGAACTTGCGGTCCGTGAGCGGTTCTCGATCTTGCCGTTGCAAGATGTAGCGCGCGTGAGCTCCCCACAAAAAAGCAAACGACGATCCAATCGCAGGGGCGGCGGGGATCGCCTGTCGACCCACTTCTCGTTGGTAGCGGGTACGCAACGCGGTTCGGCGACGAGGCATTGTGCCCCGAGCGCGCCGCGCACGCTGCGACCCACCGCGGACGAAACCGGCTACGGCGGCCAGGTCCCTGTCATCTTCGAGTTCGGCACACCGGTTGCGATTGAGTTCTCCTAGGTCACTCCCACATGGAGAGTGCGAAAAGGAGGCTGTCATGCGTTTTATCTCTTATGTCGTTCCCGCCCTGTTGGTCGGATCCCTTGTGGTTTCCGGACAGGACCAAAAAGAAGATGTCGCCGACCAAATGGTCGCCAGCGTCGTGGTCGTGTCTTTTCACTCCCCCACCAAGCCGGAGTGCAAAGCAATCGCCGCCACCGTGGCCAAGGTCCAGGCCAAGCAATCCGACAAGCCGGTCCTGTTTGTCCAGGCCGACGTGTCCGGCCCCGCGCAAAAGCGTCAAGCCACGATGCTCTTGAATGCGCTGGGAATTCACCGGGTTTGGCGCGCCCACAAAAACACGGTCGGCAAGTTCGTTGTCGTCAATCTTGACGAGGGCGAGGTCGTCGGCACGTTTGACGCAAAGACCAAGGCCGAAGCCGTACTCAAAGTGATCGAAGACTGCTTCAAGAAAGACGTTGAAGAGGAAGAGATCGAAGAAGAGGACGGTGACGATGACGGCTGCGGTTGCGGTTGCGGCGAAGACGACGACGGGTAACAAACCAAGAGTCTGGGCAGGGGCGTGCGAAGGCACGCCCCTGCGATTTGATGGTGCGTCTTACGGCGATGGGCCAACCGCCCGGACCCGAACTCTCGGCCCTATCGATTTCACGACGGGACAAGTCCGCTCGCTACAATTCGTCACCATGATGCGCCGCATCGGAAAGTACCGAGTCCAAAAAAAGATCGCCGCAGGCGGATTCGCGACCGTCTATCGCGCCATGGACACGGTCGAAGGCGTACCGGTCGCACTCAAGATTCCGCACGTGGAGTTCCAGAGCCCGGCGCGCTTGGCAGAGTTCCGCAAAGAAATCCGGATGGCCGCATCGCTCGACCATCCGCACATCCTTCCGCTCAAGAACGCGGAAGTCTACGACTCGCAAATTGTCGTTGCGTTCCGCCTCGGCGACGAGAGCCTGGCGGAGCGTTTGCGCCGGCGCGTCTCCACGGGCAAAGTGCTGGCCTGGGCGAGTCAGTTGGTGGAGGCGCTCGCGTACGCGCACGAAAAACGCATCATCCATTGCGACGTGAAACCGGAAAACCTCATCCTCTTCGACGACGTGCTGCGTCTTACCGATTTCGGGATCGCGCGCGTCGCTGCGCAAACCATGAGTGCCTCGGGATCGGGGACCGTCGGCTACATCGCGCCGGAGCAAGCCATGGGGAAACCGTCGTTTCGCTCCGACGTTTTTTCCGCCGGGCTTGTGATCTACCGGATGCTGGCTGGCGAGGTTCCGGCGTGGCCTTTTCGCTGGCCGCCGCCACGCCTGGCGCGCGTGCGCTCGAAAGTCCCGCTGGAATTCGTCAACTTTTTGCGGCGGTCGCTTTGGGTCGATCACCGCAAGCGCTTCGAGGACGCCGTCGCGATGGCCAACGCGCTGGACCGCATCCAGCCGGCCCTCGAACGGTTTCGAAAGCGTGGACCGTGACGGTCATCTTCGACGCCGACATGCGCGAACCCGTCGTGACCACGCTACGGGGTGGGACCATCGCGTACTACAGCGAGCGTGCTCCGGATCGCGTCGGAGCGAATCAGGACGCCGCGCTCATTGACGCGAGAGGCATGTTTGCCATCGCGGACGGTGCAGGCGGTGCCGCGGCCGGGGACCGGGCGGCGCATCACCTGATCACGTCGCTCGCCAAAGCTTCCCCGGACCGGTCGACCATCCTCGACGCCTTGGAGCGCGCGAACGCTGACATCGTGAAGTTCGGCGTCGGAGCGTGCTCGACCGTCGCCATCGTTACCGTCCAAGAAGGCTATGCACGGACGTATCACGTGGGCGACAGCTCGATCTTGATCGTCGGTCAGCGCGGACGACGCAAGCTGCAAGCGATCCCACACTCCCCGGTCGGCTATGCGATCGAAGCAGGCGTGCTGGACGAGCGCGAGGCGCTGCACCATGACGAACGCCACCTCGTGTCCAACCTTGTCGGCACAGACGACATGCGGATTGAAGTCTCGACTCCGATCCGCATGGCACGGCGGGACACGGTTGTTGTGGCAAGCGACGGGCTCTGGGACAACCTCCACGTCGAAGAGATCATCGAGACCGTTCGCAAAGGGCCGCTCGCCACGGCGGCGGCGACGTTGGCAAAAGACGCCCGGACTCGCATGCGGAGCTCGGTTCAAAACCAGCCGAACAAACCCGACGACCTGACGTTCTTGCTCTTCCGGCCGTCACGGGAAGCCGCGCAAAACGCCTAACCGTCTGAAACCGAGAGTCTAGGGCCGCACGCACCGCAGAGCGGCATGTACAGAATCCGACTTCCGGTGCGTTTCCAACCGGCGGCGATGCAGGCGCGCCGAGTAAACTATCCCCTATGAATATTGTGATCTTGTCACGCAATGCCTCGCTCTACTCCACGCGACGCCTCAAGGAAGCGTGTAAGGAGCGCGGCCACACCGTGAGAGTGATCGACTACCTGCGGTGCTACATGGACATCACCACGGAGTCGCCCAAGGTCATCTACCAAGGGCAAGTGCTCAACGACGTGAACGCCATCATTCCGCGTATCGGCACCAGCAATACGTTTTATGGCACCGCGGTCGTCCGTCAGTTCGAAATGGTCCGTGTGTTCTCCGCCAACTCGTCGCTCGGGATTTCGCGCTCGCGTGACAAGTTGCGCTGCTTGCAGCTGCTCTCGCGCAAGGGCGTGGGGATGCCGGTGACGGGGTTCGCGCACTCGACCAAAGATGTCGAGGGCCTGATGAACATCGTCGGTGGCGCACCGCTGGTCGTGAAGCTCCTGGAAGGGACGCAAGGCATCGGTGTCGTTTTGACCGAGACCAAAAAATCCGCGGAGTGTGTGATCGAAGCGTTTCGCGGCCTCAACGCCAACATCTTAGTGCAGGAGTTCATCAAGGAGGCGGGCGGCTCCGACCTGCGCTGCTTTGTCGTCGGCGGGAAAGTCGTCGCGGCCATGATGCGCAGCGGACAGCCCGGCGAGTTTCGTTCAAACGTACACCGCGGTGGATCGACGAAGAAAATCAAACTGTCCCCGGCGGAACGCGAGCTCGCCGTGAAGGCGGCGCGCGAAATGGGACTCGGGGTGGCGGGCGTCGATCTCTTGCGCTCCGAGCGCGGTCCCGTCGTCATGGAAGTGAACTCGTCGCCGGGCTTGGAAGGCATTGAGGGCGCCACCGAAGTCGATGTGGCCGGAAAGATCGTCGAGTACATAGAGAAAGGCGTCGCGGAGCGCCCGACGCGCCGCGGCGTGAGTGCCTAGCGTGCGCGACCCGTTTGTCATCAGTGGCGTCACCGTCAAGGCGGGATCGATCGCGCGCGTGGAGATCCCGGTCGCCCGGCTCGTAACGCAGACCCAAGTCTCGTTGCCGGTCACGGTGCTGCACGGTCGCAAAGACGGTCCGCGTCTGTGGTTGTCGGCCGCGATCCACGGCGACGAGCTCAACGGCACCGAAATTATTCGGCGTGTGCTCAAGCGCGTGCGCGTGGAAAACCTCAAAGGAACCATCGTGGCCGCGCCGGTCGTGAACGTATTTGGGTTCATCGACCAGTCTCGCTATCTGCCCGACCGCCGCGACCTCAACCGTAGTTTTCCAGGCTCCGCGCGCGGCAGCCTGGCGGCGCGATTGGCACACCTTTTTATCACCGAAGTCGTGGAGCAATGCACGCACGGCATCGACTTGCACACGGGGTCAAACAATCGGACCAACATGCCGCAGATTCGCGCGGATCTCAAAGACCCGGAAACGCGCCGCTGCGCGCAGGCGTTTTCGGCGCCGCTCATGATCCGTTCGAAGTCGATCAAGGGAACGCTACGGGGCGCCGCGTGCAAACGCGGGATACCGATCATTCTGTACGAAGCGGGGGAACCGCTCCGCTTCGACCCGCCGTCGATTCGCGTGGGCGTAGCCGGCGTGATCCGCGTGATGCAGGAGATCAAGATGCTGGGGTCGCCCAAAAAGCAGCACGAGTGCCGCAGCCTTGAGGTAACGAGCACGAAGTGGATCCGCGCCAGCCGCAGCGGCATCGTTCATCTCGACGTCGGTCTCCAAGATCGCGTGCAGAAGGGGCAGCACATCGCGGACATGCACGACACATTCGGCGACGTCGTGGCGCGGATCAAGTCCACGGTCAGCGGCATCGTGATCGGTCACACGACCAACCCACTCGTCAATCGCGGCGAAGCCGTCGTCCATGTGGCGGAGACGCCGGTTACGTAGAACCGCGCGTTTGGGAGCCAAGGGCTACTCCTCGTCTTGCTCGATGCCATAACGCGTCAGCTTGCGATAAAGCGTCTTCCGATCGATGCCCAGAATCGACGCCGCGTGGGTGCGGTTGCCGTCGACGCTCTTGATCACAGCCAAGATGTGCGCGCGTTCCACGTCCTCAAGCCGCTGCCCGACCGCATCGGGAAGGCGCCGCGTCCCGGCCGCAGCGATGCGCGGCGGGAAGTCCACCAGGTCCAGCGTGGCGCTCTGCGAAAGCGCCATCGCGCGTTCCATGACATGCGAGAGCTCCCTCACGTTGCCGGGCCACGCGTAGCGTCCGAGCGCCGCCAGCGCCGGCTCCGACACGCTCGGGACGGGGCGCTCGGTAGCGCGCGCGTGCTGCCGTACGAAGTGTTTCGCCAAGAGGAGCACATCGTCCCCGCGCTCCCGCAGCGGCGGCAGCTCGATCGTCACGGCATTGAGTCGAAAGAATAGATCGCGGCGAAACGCTCCGGCCTCGCACGCTTCCTCCAAGTCGTGATGGGTCGCCGCGACGATGCGCGCATCGACGTTGAGCACGGCGGTGGAACCAACGGGCCGCACTTCGCCGGACTCGAGCACACGCAACAACTTGGCCTGAACCGAACGCGGCATGTCGCCGATCTCATCGAGAAAAATCGTGCCTTTGTGCGCCGCTTCAAACAGCCCGGCGCGATCCGCCGTCGCGCCGGTGAACGCGCCCTTCACGTGGCCAAACAGCTCGGACTCAAGGACGCCTTCCGGAATCGACGCGCAGTTCACAGTGACGTAGTTCGCACGCGCGCGCGTGCTGGCCTCGTGAATCGCGCGGGCCACCAACTCCTTCCCCGTCCCTGTTTCTCCCTGGATGAGCACGGACGTCTTGAGGGCGGCGAGGCGCGCAACCGCTGTGAAGACGACGGTCATTGCCTTCGAGCGCCCGATCAGGACGGAGTCGTCGCGTTCGTCGTCCACCGTCGGCGTCGCCGCGGCCCGGCGCGACTCGATCGCGCGCCGCACCGCGACGCAGATCTCGTCCATCGCGAACGGCTTGCTCACGTAGTCAAACGCGCCGGAGCGAATCGCCTCCACCGCTGTCTCCAACGCCCCGAACGCCGTGACGACGATCACCTGACACGCCGTGTCGTGCGCCTTCAGCTCCCGCAGGAACTGGAGGCCGTCGCCGTCCCCCAACCGCAGATCCGTAACGGCGACCGCCGCCGGCGCCGCCGCGCGCGCCGCGGCCAGCGAACCCACGGCTTCGACTTCATATCCTTCGCGCTCCAACACTTCCGCCAAGAGCGCGCGGGCCACGGCGTCGTCTTCGACCACCAAAACGCGCTCCCTCATAGCGACAGCGTCACCACGGTGCCGAGGCCCGGCTGCGAATCCAAGACGAGGTCACCGCCGTGGTTGCGCGCGATCTCCCGACACAGCGCCAGCCCGAGTCCCGTTCCCACATCCGGCTCTTTGGTCGTGAAAAACGGTTCGAACACCCGCTCCAAAATCGTGGGGTCGATCCCGCTTCCGTTGTCGGCCACCGAGATGGTCCGGCTCGTCGCGGACGCCGACGTCGAAACCGTGAGCAGCCCACCGGCCGGCAGCGCGTCCATGGCGTTGCGAATGAGGTTGACGAGCACCTGTTCGACCTGGGCCGCGTCGCACGGGAACGGCTCGCTGGCGGCCGGGCCGAAGTCCGTACGAATTTCGATTTCTTGCCGGTGGACCAACGGCTCGACGACATCCACGATGCGCGCCACGACTTCATTGAGGTTGGTCGCCACGACGACCGGGGCCGGCGTCCGCAAGCGCCGGAGGTGGCGCTGCAACAGGGCGCACAGTCGATGCACCTCGCCGGACACGATCGTGGCGCGCCGGCGCGCGTCGTCCGGGAGCGTTTCCGCGGCCAGCATGAGATCCAAGTGCCCCGCAATCGAGTGCAACGGCGTGCCGAGTTCGTGAGCGAGGTTCGCCGCGAGGGCGCCCAGCGCCGCGGATCGCTCCGCGTCGGCGACACGCCGCTGGAGGTGAAGCACGTCGTGGTTTTCCATGTGGTCCGAATCTTGCGCCGGGGCGCACGTGAAGTCTACCCGTTTGTGGCTCGCCGCCGACTTGATCGGTCAACTGGATCAGATCGCCCACGGCTTGGCGACGCTCGTCCGCGTCGATCCGCAGATTGCGGCCGTCCCATCCGCGACGCTCGTTCGGATGTGCCGCCTCGAAGTGCGTGCGTTGCTCGGATGGCTGCGCCGCGGGCGCCCCCCTCGATGGCCGGCGCCGCCCCGTGCGGTTTTCATCGCGCGCAGCTATTGGAACGAGTGGCTGAAGTCCAACGGCAAAGACCCCGAGCAACGACGCCGCGCGTGCGTCGTGCTGGACGAGTTTTTGGCGCTGCGCGAGCGCGTGGCCCAAGGTTTGCAAACTCAACCACCAGCGAAGCCTTCGCTTCGCTAAGGATCCGTCCGGAGTCAGAAACTCCGCCCGCTCTGCGGGGCAAGAAGTCTCAGCGTGGGGCAAAACGCCACACAAGGAATCACGAAGGAGTCGTCATGCGTTACGCACTCACCATTCTCGTTTGTCTTTGCACCGTCGTTGCGGCCGAGAAGAAGGTCAAGAAGGTCGATCCCCTCAAGGCGACCATCGCCGAGGTGAACGCCGCCGTCTCGAAGGGCGACGCGGTCGCGTTGGCGGCCAGCATCGAACGCGCCAAGAAAATTCGCGAGAACTACAAGGACAAGAAACTCGCCCCGCTGGTGTCCGCGATCGGCAAGGGCTGCAGCAACAAGAAGCCCGGGGTCGCCCAAGCGTGCATCGAAGGTCTCGGCGCGCTCAAAGTCGCGGGATCATCGAAGGCGCTCTCGAAGTTGCTCAACCCTGGCGTGAAGGTCTCGGAAACAAAACTGCCGCTCCACGTCGCCGCCATCGAAGCCGCCGGCAACATCCACGACGCCGGCTCGCAAAAGACGCTGGAGAAACTGCTCGGCCACAGCAACACGGAGATCTCCGTGGCCGCCGGTCGCGCGATGGCGGGCTATCGCTGGCTCGACGAGAAGCCGCGTCTCACTCTTGCTCGGCGCCTGGTCAAAACGCTCGGCGCATTGGAAGCCAAGGTGAAGTCCGCGAAGAACGACGACAAGAGAGATCACCTCTCCAAGACCGCAGCCTCCCTTAACACGGGAATCTCAAAGCTGTTGAATCAGGAGGGCATCCTCAACGCGGCCGACTGGACCGAGTGGCTCAAGAAACAGAGCCGCAAGAAAGCGTAGCGACTCAAGCGCAACCCTGGGTGCCCGCTTCTGCTGCGGCACCCAGGGTGCGGAACGGTTCGGTCGTCGCAGCCTGCGATGTGCGCGAGATTGAGTCTCGCGGCGGAGAGTTTCTCGCGCTGGGTCAACGAGGTCTACCGCGAGCATGGCTGCTGCCTCGCGATCAGACCGGCGTAGCGAACGAACTCGAGCGTGCGGCCATCGAAGCGATGATCGCCGGTGGCGTAGCGCCGCTCGTCATTCCATGAACACCGAAACCTCGGCGGCGCGCGCACACGACCTCGATTCCGACCTCGATTCCGACCAGATTCCGGCCAGATTCCGACCATGGCGGGCGCCGGCCATCCCGTGGCCTCACTCGCCGCGTTCGGCGCCCGGCGCTTCCTCGTCGCGAGCCGGCTTCCGTTGGTCCAAAATCTCCTGGTCGACCGTACGCACATGCAGATCGCGCTGCGGGAACGGAATCTCGATCCCATCGGCGCGAAAACGCGCGTCGATCGCCGCCCGCAGTTCGCTCTGCGCCTCGCGACCCGCAGAGATATCGGCAAAGAACCAAATCTCAAAGTTAAGACTTGAATCGCCAAAGCTCTCAAACCAGATGCGCGACTCCGGCACCTTCACGACCGCCGGATGGGCATCCACGGTCTCCCGTAGCGCCCGAAACACTTTCTCGATGTCGGATCCGTACTTCACGCCGACCGTGATCTTGCGTCTCATGACGTGATCGTTTCGCGTCCAGTTCGTGACCTCTTCGGTGATGAACTGCTTGTTGGGCACGACAATCATCTGCCGGTCCCAGTTCACGACATGCGTGGCGCGAATCGTGATCTTGTCCACGGTCCCGCCAGTCGTACCGACGGTGATGATGTCCCCGATTCGAATGGGCCGCTCCAGCAAGATGATGATCCCGCTGATGAAGTTGGCGACGATTTCTTGTAAGCCAAATCCGATGCCGACCGAAGCGGCCGCAAAGGCCCAACCGACGCTGGCAAAACTAAAGTGCAACGCGAGCACGGCGGCCGTGTACGAAACGATTAGGATCAGATACCGCGCCAGTGCGATGAAGACAAACCGCCCGCCGGCATCGTCTTTACCCGTCAACGGCATAACGAGATACGAGTACGCCGCCGACAAGTTCGACACGAAAAAGTGCCCGCCAAAGATCCAGAGCAGTGCTTTCCCGACGTCCCAAAGCGTGATCACGACGCCGCCGCTAAACGACGCGAGGTGGACGCCGTTGGCCGCGGACCGCAACGCGTCATCCAGTCCCCAAACGCCGGCGAACCAGAGGAACGCGACGAGGAGCACAGCGGCGACGACGACGCGTGTGAGTTGATGAACCACCTCCGCGGACTGCTCGCGAGCAGCGGCACGACCGGCCGCCTCTTCCAAGGCGCGGCGCCGGACGCGTCCGGCGAGATGATCCACCAAACGGACCAAGGCGGCGTGGAGCCCGGCTAAGACAAGCACAAGGGCGACCGTAGCGAGCGTGTTTTGGAGCAACATGCGCGCACCCAAGCGGTACCCCATCATGTGCATCGCTGCGATTCCAACGACGCCGGCCATGAGCGCGGGGCCGACGACGAACCAGATGCGATGAAACGGCCCGGCACCTCCCGTCCATGCGCGGATGATCGCGCCACGGCGCGGGAGCAACGAGATCACAGCAATGCCGACACCGATGAGATAGAGGGTGAATAACAACCTCGGCACTTGCGACAGCAACAGCGGCGGCTCGCGCAGCGTTTCAGCCGGGACCAGGAAAAGAAACGCCGCCATCGTGCCGATCTGGACGGCGCGGAGCAGCTGCCTCGCGGCGGCCTCGTCCATGCCCCATTCGCCAACGGCGACGCCTTTGCGGCGAAAGATCCGCCATGCGATGGCGCGCACCGCGACAACGAGGGCCGCCAACTCCAGTGCGGTTTTTGCGGCCTGCGTCCATTCCGGTGCAAACCCCAGCGGACCGAGCGCCGAACTACCAACCCAAAGAGCGACGGGAGCAGCGACGGCAAACAGCAGCGAAACAACGGTGCGCTGAAGTCCCTGCCAAAACGGCGTCCCGCGGTAGGCCCAACGTTTTCGGTGTCGGGTCAATCGCCACGCGAGTAACCCAACGAGCCCGATCAGCGCCGCCAAGACAAGCACGGCGCGGGCTCCACCTCCCCACGAGACGCGGCGCAGCGTCGTCCAGCTCGACCGCGTTTCGGAGGCGGCGCGCTGCAAGGTCGTGAGCCCCAGCGGCGGATCCGTCCGGAGCCAGTAGCTACGTCCGAGCACAAGACTGGTGAGCTCGTCGAGGGCTTTGGCCGCTTCGAGCGCCCGGCCCTCGAGTTGCGTCAGGGCGCGCTCCGCCTGCTCCATCGCGTTGGCACGTTCGCGCAGCGCGAGCAGGACCTCGCGCATGGCTTTGGTCCTCTCGGACTCGTCGAGTTCGGCTAACGACGTTTCAAGTTCCCACTGACGATCGATGACTTCGGCGAGGCCGGACTGCCAATGACCCAGATCCTCATACAGCGCCGGCAACTCGCGCTTCTCGATGGCGGCGCGCTGGCGCCGGTAACGCGCCAGCGCCGCGATAAACACTTCGCTGGATCGCTCCGACCCCGCCTTCAACTTGAAGCGCGCGTCGAGTCGCGTCTTTTCGGCGGTGAGTCGCGTCACCCGCTCCACGGCGGACGGAATCCTCTGTTCGATCACCACCGCCTTTTGACGGTCGGTCGTCGCAAGGGCACGGTGGCGCTCGGCTTCCGCTCGCAGATTCTCAAACTCACCGTTTTGCGCGTGCGCAACGATCGCAAGGGCGAACCATGCTGCAGCGATTCGCATCAAAGCCATTTTCGTTTCCTAAACCAGCACAGCATGCCGCTGGCTACCGCCAACATCGCGCCGACCGTAAGCCAAAATCCCGCCGGGCTGTCGGAGCCGGGCATCGAGCGAAAGTTCATCCCGTAGACGCCGGCGATCAGCGAGAGCGGCATCATGACCGTAGCGATGATCGTCAACACGCGCATCGTCTCACTCAACCTGTTGTTGGCGGCCGCGAGGTGAGCGTCGCGAACCGCCGCCAGCGCCTCTCGCGCCGACTCGACGGTCGCCGTTACGCGATTCGCATGATCGAAGAGATCCCGCCAGTACGGCGCCGCCTTCTTAGGAATGACCCGGTGCGTGCACCGCGAAAGCGCCGCGCACATATCACGCTGCCCGCGCATGATGCGCGTGAGAAACGAGATCTGCTGACGTTCGCGCAAGATCTCCGTCATGTGGTCGGGATCGGGCTCGGAGAGCACACGCGCCTCCAGGTCGGCGATCCGGTCCTCGCAACCGTCGATCACCTTTTCGAATCCGCTGGCGAACCCCTCAATGAGAAGGTAGGCGATGCGCGCGGGTTCCTTCAGCAATGCGGGCTGGCGTTGTAGGTGATCCCAGACGTCTGCGACAGGCGCCAGTTCGCGCCGCGCAATCGAACAGATCCAATCTTTGCCCAGAAAAATCGAGAGCTTGCGCGTGTCCGGCTCGTTCTCCTGCATATCCGGCGTATGCACGATCAAAAAGACGTAATCGTCAAATTCCTCGAGCTTCGGCGGGTGGTTGCGCCGAAGCGCGTCCTCCAACGCCAACGGGTGCAGCCCAAGTTCGGTTTCGAGACGCGTGCCCACCGCATCGTCGGGCGCCTGCGCATGGATCCAGCCCGGCGGCAAGATGCCGTCGGCGCACACGGGTGAGCCATCCACAAGCTGATGCGTTCGCAGCATGAAGGGATTGTCTCCGGTCGATCGCAGGGAGACAACCCGCGAAAAATTGGTCGCCCGTGCGGCCGCTAACATCTCCCTGCCTCGCGAATCGCGCGCGCGGGGGCCTGCGGACCTATCGGCCCGGGAGTACCGGCTCCGTTTCGATGAGCTGGATCGTGATGGGCTTTGTGCTCGGCTTGGCCGGGCGCTGTTGCGCGGTCCACGCGGGCTGTCGAATGCCTACATTTTTGCCCATGGAGATGAAGTGAGCGTGCGCGCTGATGCGGTACGACGATCGAGCGAGTCCACGAATAAAGAACCGTCCGCGTGCGTCGGCTCGCAACTCGACCGCATTCAGCTCGCCGTCAAGCAACGAGATCGAAGCATGCGCAGCGGGCTGCCCCGACGGAGCGAGCACGCGACCTTCCAACGACTCGCCCTCATGAAACTGGAATGTCTGTTCGATACCGGTCTCCACATCGGTGCGAGGTAAAAGCGCAAGCACCGTCCCCGCCGGAGTGACGTGGCGCGAGAACTCAATGCGACAGCGGCGGCCCCAGAGCTTGCGAATCTCGAATCGCCCGCGCTTGTCGGTGGTGGCGCGACCCGTGGGACGGTCGAGAGGGCTGTTGCGAAACGCGACGTCGGTGATTTCGGCCTCCACGCCGATACCGGTAAGGGGAGCGCCGTTCGGGTCCAGCAACCTCCCGCGAACAAACGTCGGCGCAGCGAGGCGCAGCACGAGCGCGCCGGCTCGATCGTCGATCTCTGTGCGCACCCATGCTTGGCACGCACCCTTTGTCGTCACGGCCGCAAAGACGCGGAACCGGCCGTTCAGTTCACCAAACTCAAATCGGCCGTTGCGGTCCGTCTCTGTCGTCAGCCGATCGCGGTCGTCCCCATCCGTAGATGCGGCCGTAACCTTGGCGCCGCTTACGGTAGCTCCGGTGTGATCCACGACGGTTCCCACAACGCGGTACCCACGATCCAGCACGATCGTCGGGAGAACGACATCGCCCGCAAGTTCAAGCGTCGTTCGAACGACGGCATAGGAACCGCACGCAATCCTCATCGTTGCCGGGCCCGCATAGAGCATCGGAAACTCAAAGCGCCCGAACCGATCCGTTCGCTCCTGGTGATCACGTCGCCAAGGTCCGGCGCTTTTCACTTCGACGACCGTCCCGGCGAGGGGCTGCCCGGCGGCGTTGGTGACCTGTCCTCGCAGCGACGCGGTGGCCCGCGGCGTAAGCGTGATCTCTCCCAGGTCGAGCGCCGCGCCGGTCGCGGGGACGGTGGCGGAGTGCGAGTCGAATCCGTCCCGTTGGATGGAGTAGGAGTGAGAACCTGCCGCGAGCCACAGGCGGAACCGGCCATCCGTACCGCTGAACGCATAACGCCGGTCTGCGCCCACGCGCGCGCCGACGATGGGGTTGCCGTCCGGATCGACGATCCGCCCGCGAGTTGGGCCGACCGGCGCCAAAACAACAACCGGAGTGCGATCCGCCGTGCGCAGTGTCGTCTTCGCGTAGCCGGCTTTCGTGGCCTCGAGCTCCATCTCTTTTTGGAACCCGTCCTTGTTGGGCACCTCACGAAATGAGAAGCGACCTTCCTCATCGGTGTAGCGCTCGTAGTCAGCCCCACCCGGGCGAATAACCCGCGCATCGGAAACCGCGGCGCCGCTTGGATCGACGACGCGCCCGTGCCGGAGGGGCGCCCGTTCAACAACGATCGTGAGAGAGCCGCCGTGATCGAGCGTGCGCACCGTGCGGAACGGTTCTTTCCGCGAGACGGCGATGTGATTGGCATGAATCGAAAGGCCGGGAAATGAAAACCGACCGGCGGCGTCCGTCACGGCAAACCGGGCGAGCTTGTAGAACCCGCGGTTCGAGAGTCCGTTCGAGAACGAAGTTCGAATGAGAACCATGTCCTTTTGAAAACCTGCGACTTGGACTCCTGCGACGGGTTTGTCGTTTGTGTCTACGACGACGCCGGATCGAAGTTTGATTTCGTCGAGCGTGACTCGGGTCGGGTAAGGGGCCGTGTTGAAACGAACGCAGGTCTGCCCGCGCTGGCCTCCATCGACAAACAGCATGCACGGATGCGGAGGGAAATCGACGATCGAGAAGCGACCCGTGCGGTCGGCATAGATCTCACCGGAGAAGTGACGCGCCCGCTCGCAAACCCAACGAATGCGCGCGTTCGGGACTGGTTGCCCGCGCGCATCGACCACCGCGGACGCGACGGTGGTCGCACGGACAAGGCGAATCGTCCAGTCCGCGTTCGGAACCATCGCCGCGACGAATGCGGCGGTGGCGTACCCGGGATAGCGCACCGTCACGCCGTGGCCCCACGGGTTGACCGGAATGCCGTAGCCCGTAACACGACCGTCTCGATCGGTGTGAAACAAGCGGGAGCCGCTGCCGTCGTCGCTATAGAGGCGTGGTCCGATGTGGACCTGCGCGCCCTGGACCGGCGCACCCGTCTCGTTCACCACGCGCAAAACAACCGTGCCGGTTGCGTCCAATCGCAGCTCCATGGCTCCGCAGTCATTGGTGCCAGCGCGCACCGTGCGCATCGTCGCTCCCAGCTCATGCTTGGCGCGCAACGACACCGCATCGTGGTGTCCAAGTTGGAGCCGGAACCGCCCGTGCTCGTCGCTCACGACCGCTTGCGGTCGCACGACGCGACGTGAGTGCGGTTCGTACCACCGGCGCGGGTCGACGCGACGCGCCTCGACCTGCGCGCCGGGAACGGGGCGTCCATCGGCATCGATGACACGCCCGGCAAGGGAACGGTTCACCGCCGTCTTGGTTTCGCGATTGTCGGGCAGCTTCGCTTCGCCCTTGGGCAACGAAGGAGCGTGCGCCGCACTCTTGCGCCGGGTCGCTCGCTTCGGATCGTCGGTGTTGAGCAGCGCGACACCCAACGCCACGAGAACAACCGCGGCGACGGTTGCGATCTTGAGTTTTTGCACGAGAACTCCTCCGAGTAGGGCGAGGGCGCCCGGCCCCCGCCGGGCACTCGCCAAGGGCAAAACGAAGAGAGCCCAAGCGCGCCGGTCTCCGCCGTGGTCGGCGTCCATGCGCGCACGGAGCATCGCCAGGCCGCGATGCATGCGTGTGCGAATCGTGGCGGACGGAGCTCCGAGTCGCTGCGCGATCTCGGCGACCGATAAGTCGTCGAGGTAACGAAGGATTAAGACATCGCGGTAAGGCGGACCCAGTTGCGCAACGTACGCGGCGACACGTCGTTGTGCCTCAAGGCGGTCCGTCGGCTGCACGGCCTCGGCCTTCGCGACGTGTTGTTCGCGCAAGCGCCGCGCTCGTTCCGCCCGCCCCCGATCCCGCGCCAGGTTGCGGGTCACGGTCGCGAGCCATGCCCGCATCGAGTTCGGCTTGGACGGGCCGGTGCGCATCGCTCGGAGCCATGTCTCTTGGACTACGTCCTCGGCGAGATGCTCGTCGTGCAACAAATCACGAGCCAGCCCCCGCAAAAAGCGGCTGTGGGCAAGCAGGGTGTGCACATCAAGGTCGCGCGCCATCTTCAAAGGAGAGACGGAGTCACCGACGACTCCGTTTCAACAACTCGATGAATCCCCAACCCGTCCGGAAAAAAGAAAACCGAACCGCGCCCCGAAAGTACAAACGCACGCCAAGTATGCGACGCATCGGTCGCCCGACAAGGCCATGGACGATGGGCCCGCCACACGACGCCAATCCTCAAAAAACCCATGGCGGCAGCCCCAAACACCGATGGGCTTGTCAGCGTTTGACGCGTCCTCCGCGCGCCACGGTAGTACGAACTTCACACACACAACGAGACGCCGGCGCGAGTTTCGTCGTCAGGTTTCATGCGCGAGCCGATGGAGGAACGCCATCCCTCCAACGAGCATCCAGAGGAAGACGGCCACAAACCATGCACCCGTATCTCGATAGCGCACGCCACACCAGATGGCGCACGCGATCACGAGGCAGATCGCCCAAAAGACAATCTGGTTAGCCGTACCCAATTGGGCTAGGTTGCCGTAGGCAGCAAACGGACCGAGCAGGATCGAGACGGGATGCACGACCGTTCAATCGGGCCTAATGGAGAGCGCCACCGGATCTTCGCCGTTGATGGTGCATCTTGTGGTTTCGAGCACGAACAAGCTCAAAAAGCCCCCTCGACCTGCGCCGCCGTTGTGCGCGGTCGAAAGTGATTTCTAAACAGGATGTTGGGAATCGCGGGTGCCAGGATGCCCGGGGCGAGAACCAGCGTGATCAGAACGTCGCCTGCCCTCTCGTAGGGAGGCAGCAAGCTGAGCCTCGTCCACTGCGCGAACAAAACAAACGCGATGCTCGGTCCCCATGTTGTCCATCGAGCGCGCGGGTTCCCGCTCAGAAGGTCAAACCCCGCACGACTCAACACAAACGGAAACGCAAGGGCGCACGAGAATGGATGCCCCACTCCGCAAGCAAGCAACACGACGATGAAAAGGGCCGCCGGTATCGTGAGTCCCGCCAACGCAACCAGCCAGGCGCCGGCCAGCCGCGCGAGCACGGGCGCCTCCACCCTGGCGTACCACTGCTGTTGCGTCACGGTGATGATTGTAGGCGATATGGCAGCGAGTTTGGGTCGCGCCCGGTCAAGCCATCGTCGCGTTCACGCGCGGCGACCCGCGCTTCGTGCGGTGTCTCGCACCAAAAAAATGGGCGCCATTGAAACCCGTCGCGGGGTTTGGGTACTAGACAGGTGTGCTCGAGGATTTGCTAAGGCGATTTCACCGCGACGGAGATGCGGCCGCGATGGAGGCTCTCGTACGCCGTACGCGAGGCAAACTCATCGCGATCGCACGCAAGATCGGAGCACCGCAGGACGCGGAGGATTCGGTGCAGGCGGCCTATCACGCGCTGTTGCGGCGCCCGGCGGTGCCCGTCACGGTCGAGGCGTGGTTGACGACGGCCGTCATCCGCATTGCGTACCGACGCAAAGCGCTGGCACGAAACGAACTCCAGCTGGCGGAGACACTGGCGCGCGATGGTGACCCGCAAGCGGAGGCGGCGCGCCGAGAGGAAAGCAATCTCTTGCGGCACGAAGTCGCACGACTTCCGGCAAACTACCGCGACGCGCTGGTACTGCGATGGCTTGAGGGATTGTCCGTGGAAGAAACCGCCCGACTCCTCGACCGTCCTGCGGCGACCGTGAAAACACATACGCGCCGAGGACTCACACTCCTGCGCGCACGCGTCGCGCCGTGGGCCGCGCACGCGATTCTGGCAGGACCGTGGCTGCTTGCCGACTCGATGCGGTCGGCGGCCGGATGGGGAATACTCATGAATACGAAAACTACGGTGGGCATGGCCGGAATCGTGATCGCCGCGGGCGCGGTCGGGGTCGGCGTCGGCATGAGCACGACGCAAGAAGACGCGCGCATTCCGCGCCGGGAAGCGCGGCAAGAACCGCGCGCCGATCTGGACCGAACGCTCGGGACGCTTCGCGCTCCGGACCGCTCACCCGCCACGGGGTACGAACCGGTAGACATCGACAAGCACGAGGCCGTGCAAACGCCCGTTGCCCAACCGGAGAATGCGTTCGACGAGCGGCTGGCGGAAGCCGGCCGCAGACTCGGCGCGAGCGACGAGGCCTTGGCGGCGGTGACAGCGGCCATGTCGGCGGTGCGCCAGTACAGCAAGAAGCGCAGTCCGGAAACGGCGGCCGCCCAGAGCGACGCACTCGGAGCCATCGGTGCGTACGGGGGCGAGGGCTGTCGCGCGGCGATTGCGCATCTCAGCGCAACGCGTCGCCCTCGGATCGGCTACCTACTCATCATGGACGCCACGTGGGAGCCCGGGATGGAGAGGCACCTGCTCGAGTTAGCACGGGACGCGAAAGCCACACCGACACAGCGCCAATTCGCCATGCGCTGCCTATCGCTTGGGGATACACCAGACGTCCGTGACTATTTACTGGCGGAGCTGGAGGGCGCGAAGAACGAGAAGCTCATTTCGGGCGCCGCTTTGTCGCTTGGTTGGTTAAAAGAGAAACGTGCCGCTCCCATCCTGGAACGACTGCTTTATCGAAGCCGTCGACGCGTCTTCCAAGAGTCCATCTTGAACGGGCTTCGAACGCTCGGCTCCAAAGAGGCCGGGCGCATCGTGGCCGAGTTCGTGAGCAAAGACCATCCCGTAAGAACCCTCATGAGCGGAATGCGCGCGTTGCGGTCGTGCGACCCCGCCGCTGCAAAAGAAGCCGCCCAACGCATTCTCGACAGTGCGCAGGCAAAGGAACTCACGCCAAACGATCGCGCGATCCTAGAAGCGACCGCGCGGTAGCCGCGCCATGCGGCGCCCGACCACGTGCCCGTGAGCCCACACCGAAACCGCGCGCTACGACTTGTGGCCCGTTTCGGGCTCGGCGTCGAGTTCGATGTCTTCGGACGCCATGACCAGCGCCGTGTGCGGCAGATCCTTCACCAGAGTCGTTAAGTCGTTGGTCAGATTGCAGGTCGGGCTGCCGCGCATGACGCGCAGCGGTAAGAACACGACCGCCGCGTCGACACTCGCGGCGCGTACCGCGGCGTCGTCAGCCGTCGCCGGGATCTCGACCGTTGCATCGATGCGCACGTCTTGCAGCATCTCATCGAGACGCGCGCGCCACTTCGCCTCGGACACACCTTCCGGTCGCGCGGCAAGAACGCGGATTGTCGCTTCCTCGAACGCGTCGTTGCGCGTCATCAGATACGCGAGCAACAGCATGAGCCGACCCGTTGCATCGTCTCCGTACCAGATGTCGATCCGGCGCGCCTTCGGCTCCAACGCGGCCAAGCGCACTTCGTCCTCGGACGCCCCTTCGTAAAACACTGTGTTGCAGTGCGCAACGCGCGCCATCTTGAGGTAGCGTCCAAACCGCCGCAGCCCCTCCTCGTCCGGCGCCGACCCGTTGTCAAACCAGTCCAAAAGCATCACGTTCGCTTTGAGCGGACCGATCCCGAATGACTCAAGCAGCACCGGAATACCGGTCTCGAGATCCGCTACACGCACGACGCGCGCGAACGCCTCGCATCCCGACTCCTTGATCTCCGCCTGGAGGGTCGCGAGCTCCTTTCTCACCGTCTCCGCGCGGGCTGCGGGACGGTCGATCACTTTGATCACCGACGTGAATCCGCTGCCGCCTTCGATCCACGATGCGAACGCAAGAGCGCGCGCGCGCCGCGCACGGTTCTCCGAAAACACCAAGATGACCGGCCGCCAGTCGCGCATGTGCGGCGGATCCTCAGCGACACCGAACAGTGTCGTGCGCAACTTCTGCAGACGGTATGACCGCACGCTGTCGGACCAACGCGTGACTTCGACGGTGCGGCTCAGGTATTGGTGGATCGCCATGACCGCCGCAATCGCGATCGCGCCCGCCACGGCATGGATCGCGAGCATCGCACCGAGGCACGCCAGCGAACCGAGGAACGCGACGCGCGCGTCGAACCAGCGAAACGACGGACGAAACGACGGGCTCTTCGCCCGCGCCTCGAAAAAGACGGCGTAGTTTAGGAGGCCGTATGAGATCAGGAAAAACATCGAGACGACCGGCGCGATGACGTTTAGATCGCCGGCCGCGATCGTGATGACCGCAATGGCCAGCGAAAGCAGCACGCCGCGACGCGGATTCGACGACGGGCCGTGTCCTGCTGCGAACGGGCGGAGGAAGGGAAACACGTTGTCGGCGGCGAGCGATTGCAGGATCCGCGGCGCCCCGAGGAACGACGCTAAGGCCGACGAAAGCGTCGCGGCGATGACCCCCGCATCGATCAGTGGCGCCCACGACGAAACGTTACGCATCGCCTCGTAGTCTCGGATGAGCGCGCCGCCCGGCATCGCGCCCGCGAACACGAACGCGGCGCCGAAATACACGACGATGGAAAAGCCGACCGCGCAAAACGTGCCGCGCGGGATGGATCGGCCCGGATCCTTGAGGTCGCCGGACATGCTCACGCCCTGCGTGAAGCCGGTGACCGCCGGGAAAAAGATCGCGAACAGCACCCAGAACGAAATGTCGCTCGAACCCGACCAGTTGGCGCGCAACGTTTCACCGCTAAACCGTCCGAGCCCGCCCGCGAAAAAAGCTACCAGCGCGGCGCCGAGCACGGCCATGACGACGTACTGAAACTTCGTCGCGACGTCGGCACCCAGCCACGCCAGCGCGAAGAGTCCTGCGACGGCGCTCAGCGCGATCGCGCGCGGCATGAACACCCAATCGCTCCCGATCACGGTGGCCAACGCTTCCCCGAAACCGATCGCGTAAAACGCAATCGAAATCGACTGCGCCGCGAAGAGCACGATACCGAGCGCGCCACCGTACTCGACGCCCAGCGTACGCGAGATCACGTAATAGTCGCCACCGCCCTTGACCTTGAGATTGGTCGCGATCGCCGCGATGCTCGAACTCGTGACGAGCGAGATGACGTTCGCGAGTGCCAACACAAGCAGCGCGCGTCCAAGTCCGCCGGCACCCACGACGAACCCGAGTCGCAAGAACAGGATGATCCCGAGGATCGTGAGGATGCTCGGCGTGAAGACGCCGGCGAATGTGCCGAGTTCGCCCTTCTTCTTGTTGCCCATACGCCCATCATCAGGGGTCATGGACACGCGCCCGTCAACTGGCCTTTTTTGGAAGGGCTCCATTTTCTGACGGGCGCGCGAAGACGAGCACGTCGTTTCTGTCCAGTGTTACGGGTTCGGTTCGGCCCGGGAACGGCGGTCAGTCTTGCTTCTCGGCCTTGCGCAACTCAACGCGCAGCCTCGTCGACGATTTGGATCCCGTTTCGCCAAGGGGACGGTTCGAACAAAACACGGGCTTGGCCGACCCATCCAAGCGCTGCTGGTGATCCGATTCCGTTCATACTATGGTCTTTATGAACCGCAATTCGCGGGACACGACGAGGAGGGAGCGCTTGTGATCCGCACCATACTCTACGAGCCCAAGGGCCGTAAGTTGACGGAGGGGGGCGCCGAGCTGATCGACGTCTGGGACAGCCAGTCCGATAGCTCGATCTGGGTCGAACTTCACGGCGGCGCGCCGGAGCAGGAGTCGAAGCTGATGTCGGAGCGCTTCGGCATTCACTCGCTTGCGATCAAAGACGCGCTGCGCGAACGGCATCCGCCCAAGATCGAACCGTTCAAGGACAGCACGTTCATCCTGTTGAAGGGACTGGACGCCGACACCGACTCGATCGACTTCGGCACCATACAACTCTCGATGTTTGTCGGTGCACGCTTTCTAGTCACGCGTTGTTCGAAGCGATCGGTCAGCACCGAACGCGTCCGTCAGGAACTGCTCGATGGGAAGATCCCGCACGAAGTCTCCGCGGCTTCGCTTGCATTGAGGCTGTGCCGCGTCGTCTCCGACCGTTTCATACCGATTCTGCTGGCGGTTGAAACGCGGCTCGAACAGATGGAGAAAGAGATGTTGGAGCAGCCCGACGACGAGCTGCTGGCCAACCTGGTGCGTCAAAAAGGTGACCTCAAAAAGATCCTGCGCATCGTGCAGTATCACGCGCAAGTGTTCGCGTCGGCGCGCAATCAAACGCCGGAGCAGTTGACGGGCTTCGATCACGAGTTGACTGACTTGCAGGAGCAGCTCGATCGCCAACTCAGCTTGGCGCGCCTGTACTACGAGCTGACCGATGACCTGATGACAGGCTACCTGTCATTGTCCGCCCACAAGTTAAACAAGATCATGCAGACGCTGACGATCGTCACGATGATTTTTGTCCCCATCACGTTTATGGCCGGGATTTACGGAATGAACTTCGAGTTTATGCCGGAACTAACCGTCCGCAACGCCTACTTCTTCCTGCTCGGAGCGATGGTGCTGGTGGTGGCGGGAATCTTGGCGCTGCTGTACCAACGAGGCTGGATCGGCAAACGCAAAACCAAACGCTGACCCCATCGCTGATGAATCCAATGGGAGTGACTCCCCGGGAACGTGATCTCCCAAGATTTCTTGGAGATTCGAGACTCGGAACAGATTCGGAACCAGGTCGATCGGGCGTCGCTGCCGCGTCCTGAATCGCGCCACAGCGCTTGGCGCGATTCAGGGACTTGTGCACACGGGACGCGTGTGCGCATGTTGCTCGGCAAAACCGTGACGGATTGACATGGCTCCGATTCAGGCGTGAATCAGGCGTGGAGTCGGGGGTGGATCGAATCGGCGTTCCTTGGGGACCACTCTGTCAAATATTGGGTTCATGCCCCGGCCAGGGCGACCGTTCGCGGTACGGTGGCGCCATGCGATGGAAGTGGATTCTTGTCGGTGTCGCATTGGCGGGGGTCGCTGTGACCGAGCTCGAAGCCGAGGACTCGGACGCGGACGACCGGGAAGATCAGAAGCGATTTCATCCCAAAGACTGGGCCGAAGTTCAGCGCCTGAGCCACTGCTCGCGCTTAAAAATCAAGTAGCCAAGAAATGGCTGAAACAATTCCAGCCGGAGCCGGATCTCGAACGGCGAGACCTCGGGTTCGGCGCGCATCCCACCGAGGCTCGTGTCGGTGTCGAGGAGGTCACGTTCCGCGCGCTGTTGGTGGAGCGCGAAGGGCGCATCGTGCAGCTCCGGCTTGAAATCTGGTGCCCGTTTCACGAGAACCGTCTCGCGCAACTCCGCAAGGCTTGGGGTGCAAACGTGACGCGCGATCCGGGGGGCATGGTGTTCACGTGGCGCAACGCAGGGCGACTCGCGACGTGGAGGGCGGCGATCGCCGAGGAACTCGGCGGCCGTCGTCGAGGATGAACCGGCCGATCGGAAATTGCCGAGGGCGGTCACCGATGCGTGGGCGCTACTCATGGATCCAACACAGGATTACGAGTTCGGAACCTCCTGCTACGAGTCCGCGGAGGCCCCGCGCGGCTACCTCGCCATCCAGGAACTTGTGAAGGCCAAGCGACACGACATGGTGCGCGCTTTGCGGAGTCCCAACCCGCAGGCCCGCATGCACGCGGCGCTGGTGCTCCTAGAAGCCCGAAAGAAGCGGGGCAAAAAGGACAAGAAAAAAGAGGTCCAACCGCTCGACGCCAAAGACAAGGCCGCCATCAAAAATTCGTGCGCAAGCGATCAAGATCCTTTGCTGCGACGGCAGCCTGATCACTTACAAGAAGCCGGCCGTAGCGCTCGACGAGTGCCTCTCCGATAACTGATACGGAGTGCGGGGCTGCATCGGCAAGAGGTACGGCCCCCACCCGCAAATGCACCTCAAGAAGCGCATCATCAATGCATTCGAATCCAGACGCTGAAACACCGACAGCGGCAACTATCGCCTTGTTCCTTACTTCCGCTCAGACGGGTCGTAGCGTCCGTTGCCCATCGCGCGACGACGATGTAATGCGAACAGGTACCACACGACAGGTGATCCCCCAGGCGGCCACGCCGATCAAGACGACTCGGACGAACTCGGCAGCCCCTACTCGCCCACTCGCGGCGTGCAAACGGCCCAGCCGAGAAGACAGATCGCAACGATTAGCGCCGGCTCCCGCTGTGGGAGCGCAAGACCAAGAAGTAGGAAGAACACGCCGAGCGCGATCCGGTCGCGGATCGTGTTCGCGTGCGCTTGACGGTCGGCGTTGAGAAACAAATTCAACGCCGCGAGGAGCGCGGCCAACCCAGCCCCGTAGCAGACAATCGACAGCATCGCACCATCCAAGGTATCCGATCGACGCGCGCCCTGTTCTAGACTTCCGCACAGGCGGGCCCGCAGCTCAATCGGTGAGAGCAGCGGACTCATAATCCGTTGCGCTAACGTGTAGCCGCAAGGACTTACGGCTGCGGGTTGTCCGCTGAGCCCATAGTTTCCATAGAGTCCAGGAGATGCGCATCAGTTGCGCATCTAAACATGCACGCGGTTTGCACTAAGTGATGGCTCGATTCAAGGGGACCCTGTCACCGCGTTCGACGCGACTAGCGGCCGTGGGTCTCGGCAACTAAGGATCTCGAGCGACCCGAAACCCAACCGGCCCCGGCCGTCCGAGCGTGGCAAAGAAGCGGTGGCACAGCTGATCGCACGAGATTCCTGTGTCCTTATCGTTCGCGACAAGCTCAGGAAGACGACCCAGCACTCCCGTCGTAAAATCAGACACGGACGCAGACCAAAATCCCTGGCGGTTGTTGTGCCACTCGTAGTCGAGGACTCCCTGTGCGTGAGATGACTGGGAACGAACTAGAACGGATACGTAGTCAAACTCTGCTCGCGTTGGCAACCTAAGCCCTGTACGTCGAAGGAACTGTTCGACATGCTCCGGCTGCGCGTCGGTCATTAGACGGTCAGAACGGGAGAAACCACCACGATTGCGAAACACCCGCGACCACTCCGCTTCTGTTACTTCGTGAACACCGATGTAGAACGGCTTGCGGTTCAGTACCCGGAACTTCCCCTCCGTGCGCTCGCCCGGACGGACTAGCCGTAGTCCGATCCCTGTTTTTCGGTCGATCACGGAAGTGGGCAGTCGCGAAACAGAGTCGATCGGCGTGTTTGGCTCGATGATCGCCCAAGACAGTGCGGCCCGCGTCGCGCAGGAGCTCAAAACACACAACAGTGCCGCCGATGCCGCTCTTAACACTGACGTCATTTTCCTACCTGTGTTGTGTATTTGTGCTTCCACGGAGGGCTTGATTTCTCGACATCGCATGTGCCAGCCTTGTTGTGCGATGCGTGATGCAAACTAACTTGGTTTTCAAGCGATGCCCCCTCGCAGCTCTTCGGCCGAATCGCAACAATGAGCGCCACGTTGCAGGAAACATGAATTCCCACCCACTCAACTCCCGAAGCGGCTCCGGAGCATTGGGGGTAGTCTGTGTAACTCGCGAAACAGTCTGACGCTCCCGGGGAGTGCGTTTGTACCCCTTTCCAAGAACTTCCTTAGCCCTTTTCACCTTTAGATACCGAACCAGGTCAATCGGGCGGCAACCGAGCGCCGGAATCGCGCCATTCCAGTTGGCGCGATTGTACAAAAGTGTCAGGCATCGTCCGGTCTTGCATCGCCCTCAGCGCGACCGAGCGTTGCTGCGTCGGCGACAGATTGACCTGAGGGTTCCGTATCTCCGGATCTGGTTCCGTATCTCAAATGCGCATCAAGATGCGCATCCCAACAACGTGCAAGCAGGCCGCCAGAA
>JAJFFF010000009.1 GCA_021776785.1 Planctomycetota bacterium
TTCCTTGATTCCGACGACGTGGACTCCCCCAGAACGACCGTCGAAACTTGGGTAGGCGCGGAGTGACGGGTACGCCTGACGGGTTTCGATTGCCGATACCCGCTCCCTCCACAAGGCCAGCGCAACGGGTGGTCCACTTTAGAGGTCGAGCATTGGGCTCTGCGTCTCTCCTCGTCCGACGACTCCTTCGAGTCGCCTTCCTCGTCGTTCCTTGATTCCGACGACGTGGACTCCCCCAGAACGACCGTCGAAACTTGGGTAGGCGCGGAGTGACGGGTACGCCTGATCGGGTCTCGATGCGGCCCAATCTGGCCTCACCGCGTTCAACCGGCGGACGGCTTCGCCTCACGATCGGAGTCTGAGGTACTCAAACCCGGGTTTCGCGCTGTCTGCTTTTCGATATGACCTATCATGGAGGGATACCAGTCCCTCTGGTTTGCGTGGGTCGGCTTGCTCTTGTTGCTCCTTTGGAGTTGCTCATGGCTCGTCGTTTGTTTCTTTTTGACCCGCCTTCGGCTCGGGTCGCGCTTACGCCGCTGATCGACATCGCGTTCTTGGTGTTGATCTTTTTTATGTCTCTTCCGCTCAAGCGTCTTGCGTTCAAGATGCAAGCGCAACTGCCCGCGGACGGATTCAGCAGATTTCCCGTCGAAGATCCCAAACCGACGGTTGTGATTCGCGTGCGATCCCAGCCGCAGGGGGCGCGCTTTTATCTCGGCGATCAAGCGGCGTCTCAGGTCGCCACGTTTCGGCCGCTGATTCGCAAAATCGGCGTCCATACGATTTTTGAAATCCACGCCGACAACGACGTCATGTGGAGCGACATCGTGACGGTCTACGACGCGTTTGCCGCCGAAGAGTGCACACACATTCGTTTCCGCGGAACGCCGGACCCGGGGCGCGCCATTCGCCAAGCGATTCCGCTCCCCCCGCCGCGGTAATCTCACGGCGGCTTGGACAACTCAAAACTCGCGATCCCTTACCTCCTGCCGTTTGTCTGCTACGCGGGCATCGCTTCGATCCCCGAGACCTGGCTCGGGCTCGAAGCGAACTACATGGTGCGGATCGCCGTCGTTTCCGTCGCCCTTGTATGGGCGTGGCGGCAGGCCGACCGTGTGCTCGGCTCCGCGACGCCTGCTCTCTCGATCGGCGCCGGTATCGTCGCGGGCGTGTTGGGCACAGCCCTCTGGGTTTCGTTCAAACTCCCGTTTACAGGTGCGGGCGGCGAAGCGTGGAGTGGCCGCGCGTTTTGGTTGCGACTCGCTGTGTCGAGTCTGGTCGTGCCGTTCGCGGAAGAACTTGCGATGCGCAGCTTCGTGTTGCGCTTCGCCGTCTCGTGGGGCCAAGCGCGTGGCGCCAAAGACGACGACGCGTTCGGGCAAGCGCTCAAGAGTTCGGTGCACGAGGTTTCGATCGGAACCGCCACACGCTTTGCCGTTGTCGTCTCGACGTTGGTCTTCACGCTCGGCCACGCGATGATCGAGTGGCCGGCCGCGATCGCGTACGGCCTGCTCATGGCCGGACTATGGATCTGGCGGCGCGACCTCTTAACGTGCATCGTCGCGCACGCCGTCACCAACGCGACGCTCGCGCTGGTCGTGTGGCATCAGGGCCTGTGGGATCTCTGGTAGCGGCGTCGACGAGACAACGCGGCTCGCAATCCTTTGAAAATGGAGTCGTCCGGCGAGAGCTCGGAGTCGAGATCAAGGCGAGGGTGGGCGACGCAGAGATCGCCTTCGCCAGATAGCGACCCGGCGCTCGCAGCCCACGGCGAGCTTTTCACGGGCTGCTAGCGAACCGACGTAACCGTGACGTCGAACCAGCCGGTGTTGTCGCTACGCTTGGTGTCGTTAACGAGAAAGTGCAAGTGGCCGGGCTTGAAAAAGCTTGTGTCCTTATCCAGCGTAACGGGGAACGGTTTTTGGTTTCCGACCTGTGCGAGCAAGCGCAAGACTCCGCCCTTCGTCACCGCCGAGACGCCGGGAATACGCTTCTTCGTCCCGCCGGGTCCCACGCTCATGGTTTTTTTTGCGCCGATGACCGCCCCGATTGCTCGAAACGACAACGCCGTTCCGTTGTCGACATAGATGCCCGTCGGCACAACCCGCGCATGGCCCGGTACGCGCACGAGGCGCGTTCCCGTTTTGCGAAAACGAATCGGGTCCGCGTCGGGCACCGACGCCGACCAACGCGCCGACAGCGCGAGCACGCACATCGCGGTTGAGTAGATTCGTCCACCATCGCCGCACCACGTCCCGACCGCCTGAACTCCGCCGGCCTTGCTTTGGAAGTTCGTAACGCACTTCAACAAAGGATCCAACCAGAACGCAGGGACGCGACCATGCCGTCGCGCCAGCGACTCTGCGCCGGCTTGCCAGTAGTACATGTCCGGAAAACGCTCCGACGGCAACACCGTATCAACGAACGCCGCGGGCATCGCACCGTCCTTTTGACTCGACTTCGTGCTGTGAAAAATGATGTGGCCCGCCGCACTCATGGCATGGGTTTGGTCGGCAGGAAAACGGTCCTGCATGCCCTCCGGCCGCGCGCTCGAACCGCCCGGGTAGTTGTATCCGATCCTCCCGACGTACGTATCCTTGCCCGTCATCTGAGTGGCCCACAGGCGCGCGCCATCAAACGCGGATCCATCCACGGATGCACCGGCGCGCACCCCTAGTCCCTGATCAAGCGCGTTCGGTGTCGCGCCTCGCCCCCAAATAGCCAGAAACGTCGCTCCTGCCCGGTATTTCGTTGTTTTCCAACACAAACGAATACTGACCAAAAGGACGTTTCAGGTGAATGCACAAGATGCCC
>JAJFFF010000010.1 GCA_021776785.1 Planctomycetota bacterium
GCCGTCGGCGATCGCGAGGGCGAGGATGCTGTCGCGATCAAAATCCGACGTCGCCAGAGCGACCGGGCGGCAGCCGTTGCCACCGGCCCACTCGAACATGAGCGAATCCTCCGGACCCTCCGAGGAACGGTGGCCGACGAGGATCATCACCATCGGGGCCGGGAACGGCAGCTGGTAACGGGGCGCCGCGCGCCGTCCGAAAATGACAGCGCGCAACCGACTATGAGTCCGTGAGTGGAGCGACTGCCCTCGCCGTAACGTGTTGCGAGTTCGGCGCCGCGCAGCAACGAGTCCTAAAGCGCGGGCGGGGTCTCTTTCGAAGTGCCACCGTCACGGGAACTCGCGTGAAGAGGGGAGCGCGAGTGCGCACCCCCGGGGGCCAGGCCTCTCCCGACGTTGCGCAAGGAGTGCGCAAGGAATGCGCAAGGAGTGTGTCAAGGAATGTGTCACGGAACGCCATCCACACGACGTACGGCCGTGCGTTCGGACGCGCGCGGATGCCGCTCCCGTCAACCAACCTGTACACGCTAGAACGCGGCCTGGAAAGCGGCACCAACGGCCCGACGCGAAGGCGCATCGGCCGGGCGACGCCAGTGCCATGCTAGACTAGCGGTCGCCCAAGCCCCCCACGCTACCGGGATCTGACGCCCGCGAGGATCGCGACGCCGATCGGTGGGGCTCCGTGTGTGATGGGATAAATTTGACTCAGGTCGCCAGTTCGTGAGGCACGTACGAGCGAAACCTGGTACCGAGGTGAAGTGCGACCGAGGCGACGACCACGGCCAAGCGTGAGTGGCGGAATGATCGCACCAAGTCGCCAAGGCGAACGAAGGGACCGTGTGACAGCTAAAAGAGAAAACAGACCCATCGAAGATGCGCTGCTGGAGATTGAACGAGGCGCTGGTCCCCTCGTCGCGACGGCCGTCCACGACGGACACGCCGCTCGCCCGGAAGTTGAAGCGCTGTTTAAGTTGGAAGGTGCGGGGCGCTTGCGCGAGGAAGACCCTTTCACCGGACGCTGGACCTCCTTGGCGCCGACGCGCGTCATCGGACGTCGTACGCGCTTCGAGGTCGACTTGAACCGGCCGCGAGAAAAGTCGGTCTACCGCCGTCCCGAAGACGCGTGGGGACTCGACGTCTGGAAGCAGGATTTGCCGGCGGACGTCGCCGACCGGTCGCTCGCGCAGTACGACTCGTTTTACGCGGAGATGCGCGCCCTCCTGCGGGACGTCCAGGACCGGCACGGTCATTTCGTTGTGTACGACCTACACACCTACAACCACCGCCGCGAGGGCCCCAACGGGCCGGAAGCAAATGCGGAGGAGAATCCCCAGGTCAATATCGGAACGGGAACCATGGATCGCAACAAGTGGGGTCCGGTCGTCGATGCGCTGATCGACGCGCTTCGTGCGTTCGACTTTCCCGGAGGTCGATTGGACGTCCGGGAGAACGTGAAATTCCGGGGCGGCAACTGGCCGCGCTGGATCCACGAGACATTCCCCGACACCGGTGTGGCCATCGCGATCGAATTCAAGAAGTTCTTTATGGACGAGTGGAGTGGAGAGCCTCAACCCGGCCAGGTCGAGGCCATCGAGGCCGCGCTCCACTCAACCGTTGGACCGGTCCTGGAACGGCTGCGGCAATCTTGAGCGCGAAGGCGAAAGCGCGCCGCAACATCTCCGACACATTCATCCGCGCCGTGTCGGCGAGAATGGCGGCGAATCAACCGGTGCGGCGCGCGCTGCCCGAGCAGGGCCGCTTACACGTGGACCGGCCGCTTCCCATCCTGTGCGTCTATCGGCGACCCGCGGACGACGGAGACGCCGGCACGGATCAACTCGTCGCCGGCGAGGCCTCCTACGTCGTGGCCCCCGGATCGAAATCGCATCACGAGTCCGTGTCCGCCCTCGTCCGAAGCGTGGCCGAAACGCTCGGCGGTCAATTCGGAGCGTTCCTGATTGTCGAGATATGGGCGGGCCATGACAGCGACTCGAGCGACGCCGCCGTGCCCGACGTGCGTCCGGAGTTCTCGATCTTCGTCCCGCCGAACGCCGGGCTGTCCCGCGTCACCGAAGTCCTCTCGCGGCGCCTCGGCAAGATCAATGTGCTGAAGCAGGGCGTGGACGTGGAGATCGTTTACCGAAAGCAGTACTGGCCGCGCGGAATGCGCCCTCTCCTGACTCGCGACGAAGCGGCGGCGCTCAACTGCTCCATCGTCGGCCTCAGCGTGCCGCCGATCTACCGCGACGCAAAGACCGGCCAGGTACTGCCGCTTCTCCTGCGCAGCTTTCGCCGGGATGTGGGGCGCGCCCTCCGACCGATGTTTTACGAGTTCGCGCGATCGAAAACGAGCCACCGGCCGCCCCACTACCACGAGCTCGGTCGCCGCGCCGTCGTCAAGTCCGTCTGGGAGGTGGACCAACGGCTGAGCGAGATCAGCAGCTCCTTCGATTTCTTGCTGCAAGTGACGCCGATCAACTCCGACGACGCGTGGAAGGAGTTCCGCCGCGTCAAGTTCGAACACACGCCCGAGTTCCACTACCGCCCGACGCCCTACGATCCGGGGCTTTTGAAGCGTCAGCTGTACCGCGTGCCGGTCGACCGGGTCGAGGATCCGGCGCTCCAGCAGGTGTTCCGCGAAAAGCAGGAGGAGCTCGAGCGGAAAATCACCCTCCTCAACGACCGCGACACGCCTCGGTTCCTTTATGGCGGCCTGCAGCTCTATGGAGCGGTGGAGCCGAGTCTCCTGCGCCTGGCCAACGACATCCTGGAGCATGTCCCGCAGCGCGGCGCCGACGCGCCGTCCGCTGGACTCATCGACGCCGCGGCTTTCGCGGCGCTCGCCGAGACCGAGTTCGCGTACTACCGAGACACCTGCCCCGAATTCTCGGCGAAGGTGCGCGTCACCAAGAAGGTGGCCGGCGTGATGGTGTCCCGCGGCCAGCTCCTGATCAACCCCAACACCACCGTTGGCGCCGCGCGGGCCGATGCCCTTATCCAGCACGAGGTTGGCACGCATCTGGTCACCTACCACAACGGTCGCGCCCAGCCGTTTCGCCTGCTCTACTCCGGCTTGGCGGGCTACGACCCCTTCCAGGAAGGTATCGCGGTCCTATCCGAGTACCTGGTAGGAGGCTTAAGCCGACCGCGCATCCGCCAACTCGCGGCGCGGGTCATTGCGAGCCAGCAACTGATCGATGGAGCATCCTTCATCGACACCTTTCGCACGCTCGAGCGGGATCACGGGTTCACGCAGCGCAGTGCGTTCACGATCGCGATGCGGATCTACCGCGGCGGCGGGTTCGTCAAGGACTCGGTCTACCTTCGCGGCTTGGTCCAAGTGATGAAGTACCTGCGAAACGGCGGCGATCTGGACGTACTGTTCGTGGGCAAGCTCGCGGCGCGTCACACCGACATCATCCGCGAGTTGCTGTTCCGAAAGGTCCTTCAGCCGCCGCAGATCGCCCCGCGTTATATGCAGGACCCGCGCGCACAAGATCGATTGGCGAAAATCACGTCTGGCGAAGTGTCCGTACTGGATGTCGCCGGCACCCGAACCAAAACAACAAAACCCAACCAGAAGAAGGCTCCCAAATGAGAATTGGATTCGTCGTCAACGACGTCAAGACCGAAGAGGCCGGCTTCACCACGGTGCGGCTTGCAACGGAGGCGGTCAATCGAGGCCACACCGCCTACCTGATCGGCGTGGGCGACCTCGCGTACGACCCTGATGATCAGATCCGGGCCCGGGCGAGCTTCGCCCCGAAGGCCAAGTACAAGACCTCGGCCGCGTACCTCGCTGACCTACACGGTAAGAGCGGTGCTCGTGAGCGCATCGGAGTCGGCGAGCTCGACGTGCTGATGATGCGCAACGTGCCCTCCGACGATTTCCTGAAGCGGCCCTGGGCCGCGACGGTGGCGTCGGAGTTCGGCCGTCTCGCAACTCGCCACGGCGTGATCGTCGTGAACGACCCCAACGGGCTCGCTAAGGCGTCCAGCAAGATGTATTTCCAGCTCTTCCCGGAAGAGGTCCGACCCCGCACGTTGATCACGCGCGACAACAACGAGATCAAGGAGTTTGCCAAGGAGGAAGGCGGGACGATCGTCCTCAAGCCGCTCCAAGGGTCCGGCGGCGCGAGCGTGTTCCTGGTCCGGCCCGACGATCTCCCCAACCTCAACCAGATGATCGACGCGGTCAGCCGCGACGGCTTTGTCATCGCGCAGGAGTATCTGCCGGCAGCGTCGGATGGCGACATGCGCCTGTTTGTCATGAACGGCCGGCCCCTGCGCGTCAAAGGCAAGTACGCGGCGTTCCGGCGCAACCGTAGCTCGGGCGATATGCGCAGCAACATCCACGCGGGCGGCAAGTTGGCGGAGGCCACGGTCACCGAGACGGACCTGCGCATCGCCGAGATCGTGCGCCCGAAACTGGTGCAGGACGGGATGTTCCTGGTCGGCCTTGACATCGTCGGCGAGAAGCTGATGGAGATCAACGTGTTCAGCCCCGGCGGCCTCGGCAGCGCCCAGAAGTTCACGAAGGTCAACTTTTGCCGCTACGTCATCGAGGCGCTCGAGCGGAAGGTTCAGTACATGGAGTTCTACGGCCGCAACTTCGACAACGTCGACATGTGCTGTCTCTAGGAACAGAAGGGAACAGCGCCGTGCGAATAGCTTTTGTCGTCAATGACGTAAAGACCGAGGAGGGGAAGTACACCACCAGCCGGCTCGGCCAGGCGGCGTTAAGCCGTGGACACGAGGTGTGGGTGATTTCCGTGGGCGATCTGGCCTACGACGCGGATGGGAAAGTGCGAGCCCGGGCCACGTCGGTGCCTAAATCGAAGTACACGACCTCCGACGCCTACACAGCGGACCTGCAAAGCAAGCGGGCCCAGAAGCAACGCATCACCGTCAATGACCTGGACGTCGTGATGCTGCGCAACGTGCCGTCCGACGACCTGATCGACCGTCCCTGGGCGACGACGATCGCACTTGAATTCGCACGGCTCGCGACGCAGAGCGGCGTCATCGTGCTCGGCGATCCGAACGGGCTGGCCATGGCCTCGAGCAAGATGTACTTCCAGTTGTTCCCGGAAGAGGTACGCCCGCGAACGCTGATCACTCGTGACCGCGACGAGATCAAGGGGTTCGCTCGCGAGGAGGGCACGATTGTGATCAAGCCACTCCAGGGCTCCGGCGGCGCCAGCGTGTTTCTTGTGCGCCCAAACGACATCGCCAACCTCAACCAGATGATCGACGCGGTCAGCCGCGACGGCTACGTGATCGCCCAGGAGTACCTTCCGGCGGCCGAACACGGAGACCTGCGGCTGTTCGTGATGAACGGGCGGCCGCTGCGGGTGGGCAAGAAATACGCGGCGTTCCGGCGCGTGCGTACCGGCGGTGACATGCGCAGCAACGTGCACGCGGGTGGAACCAAGGCGGCCGCGGAAGTCGATTCCGGTGTCCTTCGCATCGCTGAGATCGTGCGCCCGAAACTCGTGCAGGACGGAATGTTCCTGGTAGGTCTCGACATCGTGGGCGACAAGCTGATGGAGATCAACGTGTTCAGCCCCGGCGGCCTCGGCAGCGCCCAGCAGTTTGAAAAGGTCAACTTCAGCCGACACGTAATCGAGGCGATCGAGCGCAAAGTGCAGTACATGCAGTTCTACGGTCGCAACTTCGACAACGTCGACCTTTGCACTCTATGAAGATTGCAATTCTGGTCAACGTCATGAACAGCGGCGCGGTGGGAGCCACCACCTACCGCCTCGCTGCCGACTGTGTCAACCGGGGTCACGAAGTCTGGATCACAAGCCCGGGTAACTTCACCTACGACCCTTCGGACAAGATCCTCGCGCGCGGGCGCGCCGTCCCGGACGGCAAGTACACCTCGACCGATGCGTTTCTACTCGCCCTTCACGGCGAGAAGGCCCGCGAGAAATGGATCGCTCTCGATGAACTTGATCTCTTGCTCCTGCGCAACAACCCGTCGACGCAAACGCCGTGGGCCCAGGACGCCGGCATCGAGTTCAGCCGGCTCGCCATGAGACGCGGTGTGATCGTCCTGAACGATCCGTCCGGGCTTGCCAAAGCCATGAACAAGCTGTACCTCCAGACGTTCCCGGAGTGCGTTCGTCCGCGCACGTTGGTGACGCGCGACGTCGCGAAGATCGAAGAGTTCATGAACGATCTCGGGACGATCATCGTGAAGCCGCTGCAGGGTTCCGGCGGCAAGGGCGTGTTCATCCTGAAAGCCGAGAACGCCCCCAACCTCGAACAGATCGTCGATTCGATTCGGCGCGACGGGTACGTGATCGCTCAGGAATATCTGCAGGCTGCCGCCGAGGGCGACACAAGGCTGTTCGTGATGAACGGAAGCCCACTGCGGCACAAGGGAAAATACGCGGCCTTCCGCCGCGTCCAGGGCGGCGACGACATTCGCAGCAACATCCACGCGGGCGGCCGGCTGCGCCGGGCCGAGATCGACGACACGATGCTCCGGGTCGCCGAAGTCGTGCGACCGCGACTCGTCGAGGACGGGATGTTCATGGTCGGACTCGACATCGTCGGAGACAAGCTGATGGAGATCAACGTATTCAGCCCCGGCGGATTCGGCAGTGCCGAGATGTTTGAAAAGGTCAACTTCACCGAGGCCGTCATCGATGCGATGGACCGAAAGGTGCGCTACATGCGCGACTATCGCCGCAACTTCAGCAACGTGGAGATGGCCACGCTGTAGCGGTACGCGGTACGTTGTACGGAACGAGCCACGTTCGTTTGTGGTGCGAACTCATCGCGCCGGTAGCTCACGTCGGTAGCTCACGTCGTGGATCAGCTTGGAGAGAAATCGCCGGCCGACCAACGTGCCGTCACACCTCCGCGAGCGATTGAACCTGCGCGAGCACTTGGCGTGGACGCGCTAGCGCTTCGGAGAGCCGGCCGGTCGGGCTCCGCACGAGCCGATGCGAGTGCGTCAGGGGTACGGAAAACGCGTGAAGTTTGAGGTCGCCGCGGCGCGTGCTCGACGAGTGGCGGCACGATGACAACGAGATGCGACCACACACACAACGCAACGATCAGACACGCTTGTCTAGCCGGCCATCCCCGACACGCCACACCAACATGCTGCAGCTTGATCACTGGCTGGACCAGGATCGGGGGCAAGGTCAGCTCCGCGACGCTGCGCAGCCTCCTACTCGGGCTCTGTCACTACGACTCGACGCGCACCGAAAAAAAAAGGGCCGCCGCTGGATGCGGCGGCCTGTGGCTCGGCACAGAATCGGCACCCCGATCGGCTATCCAGTTAGGGGCGACAACACCGCCAATAGACCGCCATTAGACCGCCACCCAGTCATCCCTAACCTTGCCGCCGGAACCGGTATCCGCGACGGACACGTCGTGTCCAAAATGGCGTCCGGCTTATTCATAGGGGCCCAAAGTCAAGTCGGCACATCGGCTCCCAAAGGGGGCGACATGAAAAAGCGACGACGGATACCGTGGGACGAACACCGAAGGGAATACGTCACTGCGCCAAGCCTCAGTCTGCGAGCACTGGCAAAAAAGCACGAGCTGGATTGGCGAACTGTCCAAAAGCGTTCAAAGGCGGAGCGTTGGGCTGAACAGCGCGAGCGGTTTCGCGAAAAAATGACGTTCGCGCTGTACGAAAACGTCATTGATCGCGCACGGACCTCGGCCCAAGCGAGTTGGGCCGAGGCGCTTCAGGACGTGCGCATCGTACGCCACCTTGCCGCGAAAAAACTCCAGGACGAGATGACAGCGGGAGACGAACTGCGACCGGAAGAGGAGCGGGTCATCCTCACAAAAACGACCGGAAACGGTTCCAGGGTGCGAAAGGAGACACGAAACCGGAGAGTCCGACCGGACCCGCGCTTGGTCGCCGAGTTTCTTCGCCACGAAAGCGAACTGCTCCGACTCCTTGCCGATGTGGCGAATCCGGCGCCCGGGGGGCGCCGGATCGTCATCGAATAGCCAAGACAGTGTCCGTGGAACTGAAGCCGCTCGAAGCCATCCGCGCAGAGCTAAGCTCCGTGATGGCAACGGGAAAGCGAACACCGTCCAGCCTTGGGCACCCTGTCAGCATCTGTGATTGGATGAGAATCATTTCTTACGGCTCTGAACGCTCTTCCAGGTTTCTCCCGTTTCGTCCTCCGTCTGGACGTAATCGCCCTCGCTCGCACTCGACACTAACTGTGCCTTGCCGTCTCCCAGCCAGGCCGTTGCGTTCGCCATGCCTGGATCCGCAATCAACTCAACTCCGCATAGCTTCTTGTCCTTGGGAGCAGCTCGCAAGGCCAGAAACGCGCCGCCGTTCGCGGCCGCGAGCTCGACTCGTTTCTGCCTATTCGAGCTGTAGAAGATTAGTCCCCGGGGCCCGTTGTTCCCCGATGCGACCAGCTGAATCAACGGGTCGCCCTCGGCCGACAGAATCGTCATCCCGCCGTACCGGTCATTGCTTTTCAAAACGAGCTTGTTCGCGCCACTCCCCAATTCAATAAATGGATGTCCATCAGCGCACCCAAGCGTCATTTTTGTGCGATTGTTCTTGTCAATGATTTCAATGCGGCGCGTGCGAAGAGTGGGCTCCCCGTCTTGCTCGGCGCGAATCGCTGCTACAAGTGCCAGCACGACAATAAAAGCCATAAAGTTCTTCAATGTCATTTCCCCTTTTTACCGGTGCTGCCCTTGCTGCCCTTAGGTGTTTCTTTTTTGTGTTTGCGATCCGCGCGCAGCGTACGCCACCTTGCCGCGAAAAAACTCCAGGACGAGATGACGGCGGGAGACGAACTGCGACCGGAAGAGGAGCGGGTCATCCTCACAAAAACGACCGGAAACGGTTCCAAGGTGCGAAAGGAGACACGAAGCCGGAGAGTCCAACCGAACCCGCGCTTGGTCGCTGAGTTTCTTCGCCACGAAAGCGAATTGCTACGACTTCTTGCCGATGTGGCGAATCCGGCGCCCGGAGGACGCCGGATCGTCATCGAGTAAGAGAGGCGCGTCGAACCACTACGTGGAACGTTACGACGGGACCGTCACTCGCATCAGAGCTCCCGAACTTCGCGGCAATATCGTGCACCGCTGCCGTTCTGGTCCCAGTCGTAGCCCAAGAGTTCAAGCTTCTCTTTGATTTTCTGCCCGTATCGAACCAGTGAGCTCTTAGCAGGCGCGGGCCGCCACTTGGAGCTGGGATCAACTGGTGTACCGTCGAGTGTCGGCGCGACTTGGCGAATGTGTTGGTTCCAGCCCTCACGGATGGCTGTCCACCAGACATCTCGCGGCGCGTCTTGAACAACTAGCCGGAACACTCTTACCAGCGATTCGCCTCGGACCTCCGCTCGAAGGGGTCCCCGCGTCACAATGGCAAGATCGTCCGTCGGGTAGCTCACCTCGACGTGCTCTGGCAGAGAAGCGCCGGGCTGCTTTCGCGGTGCGCAAAGTGGGGACAACACCTTGTCCACGGCCTGCTTTGCCTTGTGGTGCTCTTCGACGAATCGCTTGTCTGACACCACGTCGTTGAGCACGAACCTCGGAAACCAGCGACACAATTCATCTTGGGCCGTTTCCGCATTGTGCCCATCCGACCTGCGCAGCTCGGCCTCGACGTCCTTCGCCGAAGCACCATCCCTCACCATCTGAATCGCTTTTTGGACCGCCGTCTTGAGCCTGTCTCCCACGCGATCGAGAAAACCGGTCTCGCCTGCGCGCGACAGCGCGTGGACGAGCGTGACAAATGCGGAAACAGACTTCTCGGGGTATTGAGACCCAACGAGTGATTCCATCGCCCAACGAACGGAGGAGAGACCTTGTAATCGCACGTCCCTCAACGGTGCATATCGCTCGTGGTTGATGTAAGCGTCTCGGCTCTCGTCAGCCGACGGACTGCTAATTGTTTTGTTGGACACTGTGCCTCCTTGGTTCTTGGTTCTTTGATCCAGCGTAATCCCCCCTTGTGACATTCGGACCGCAGCGACCTTCGCAGTCGACGGCATCGTCAACGTCTGTCAATGGCACAACTAGAACTCTTCGCAGCCAACGCCGACATGGCGCGCGCGCGGTCCGAGCGACCGCACCTGTCCGCGGCGGACACCTAGTGTCCAAAATGGTGTCCGCCTTCATATTGGAGGCCTACAACAAATGAACGAACACGAAGTATTGAGCATTGAATGGGTCGCGGTCGACCAGCTTCATTGCAATCCGTCCAACCCACGGAAAAACGCGAAAGCGGTGCCCCATGTCGCGGCGTCTTTGAAGCGATTCGGCTGGCGCCAGCCGCTTGTAGTCAAGCGAGGCGGCGAGGTGATCGCCGGCAACACAAGGCTGAAGGCGGCAAAGGTCCTCGAACTCAAAAACGTGCCAGTTGTGTGGTTCGACGGATCCGAACATGATGCGACCGCCTACTCCATCGCCGACAATCGCACCGCCGAATTCGCCTCGTGGGACAAGCAGGCGTTAGCGCCGCTGTTGCAAGAACTGAGGGCGGAGGATTCCCTCGACGCCGTGGGGTTTACCGATGGAGAGATCGACGAACTCTTGGCCGAGCTCGAACCCGACGGCGGCGACGCGGAAGACTCCGGGCCCGAGGCGCCTCCTAAACAACCGGTCACGCGACCGGGCGACTTGTGGCTGCTCGGAAAACATCGGCTCTTGTGCGGAGACGCGACGAAGGGGGATGATGTTGCCCGGGTAATGGACGGAGCGAAAGCCAGCTTGCTCGTTACGGATCCGCCCTACTGCGTCAACTACACCGGCGCCGATCGCCCGCAAAACTCGGGAAAGGACTGGAGCGCGCTATACCGCGAGACGGAGATCGAGGATCTAGGCGAATTTCTCTCGTGCATGTTTGAGACGGTACTCCCCCACCTCGAAGAAGTAGTCGGCATCTACATCTGGCACGCGCACGTTCAGTACCCGGTGCTGCACCGCGTGTTCGACAAGTTCGGGATCATCCAGCATCAGCCCATCATTTGGGTCAAGCCGACCAGCACCCTCACGTTCTCCTACTACCGTTGGGCGCACGAGACGTGTCTGTTTGGATGGCGCCGCGGTCACAAGCCTTGCCACTACCTGCCAAACGGTCTAACGACAGTCTGGGAGGCGGACTGGGAGGGCAAGCAACGCCTCGTGGGCAACGAGCATCCAACTCAAAAGCCGTTGCGTCTCTTTGAGATTCCGATGGAACAGCACACCAAGCGGGGCGCGCTGATCCTTGAGCCGTTTTGCGGCTCGGGCTCGCAGCTCATCGCCGCCGAAAAACTGCACCGCCGCTGCCGGGCCATCGAGATCAGCCCGGCGTTCGTCGATGTCGCTGTTCGACGCTGGGAAAAAGCCACAACACAGCAGGCCACTCTACTTGGCACGAACAAGACGTTTTCCCAAACCGCCGAGGAACGGCGAGACAAGCCGGCGCCTGAGCCCGACGACGACAGGACGCTTCCACTGTCCTGACGCGCGCGGCCAAGAACAGCGAGTATCGACGGCAGCCGCGTGAGACCTGTCTTCGATCCCGCCTCGTTGAGGAGTGCGCCCGGATCATCGGGCGCACTCCTCAGAAACGACCTACTTTTTTGGCAGGACGTCGACAGTGCCGACTCGAAACACAGGCGTTCCATCAGAACGCACTTCAATCGAGATCTTTGGGTCCCCGTTCTTGTCTTTGAAAATCAAACGGGACGCGCCGTTCTTGTCCAGCATCATCTCGATGCCTGCCTTGGAGTCAGCCCGAGAAACTCGAACGACGGACCCCTCCTCTGTGCAGCTGAGCCGAATCTCATTGGCGTCAGACTTGAGCGTAGCGCCGGAGCTGGACCCCTCGGCTGTCACATAGGCGCGCGCCCCGCGCGCTCCGAGAAGTCGAAGGCGTCCGTGTTCTTCTTCGGCTGCCAACTCGACCGGCCACGGCGTTCCTCCATTTCTCAACCGAAGCACGGTTGCTCGTTCTTTTCCAGAACCACGAACTGATGAGACCGCCGGTAACCGTTCAGCCCCTTCGCAACGCTGGCCGATCCATGAAGTATGGCGAAGGGCCGGTCGTCGCTCGAGAAGCAGGTCGAAGAGCTGCTCGGGCGCGTTCGCCATCTCGAAGCCTACCGCGCCAGCCTCGTCCGCGAGGTCAACCGGCTGAAGGAGCACAACGGCGTCCTCCAGGACAAGGTCCGCGAGCTCACCGCCCGCCTCAACCAGGACTCGTCCACCTCCTCGAAGCCGCCGTCGTCCGACAAGCCGTGGAAGGAGCGGCGCAAGCAGAAGCCAACGGGCCGCAAGCCGGGCGGCCAGCCCGGGAACAAGGGGAAGGCGCGCCAGCTATTTCCGCCCGAGGAGGTCGATCGCAGCGTCGAGGTCCACCCCGATCGCTGCGGCATCTGCGACGCGGCGCTGCGCGGTGACGACTCGATCGACGATCCGGTCCGGCACCAGATCGTCGACATCCCGCCCGTCTCGGCCGAGGTAATCGAGTACGTCATGCACCGCGTCCGGTGTAGGCGATGTGGCGAAGTCACCGCTGCGGATCTGCCCGACGACGTTCCCGCCGGGTGTGCCGGCGTGCGCTTCCAGGCGATCATGACATTGCTCACGGGACGCTGCCGCCTGAGCCGCCGCGAGGCCCGCGACATCGCGGTCGCGCTCTTCGGACCGAAGGCGCGCGTCTCGCTGGGCACTGTCGCGGCGATGGAGCGGCGGACGAGCAAGGCGCTACGCGCCGCCTACGATGAGGCGCTCGACGCCGTCCAGAGCGCCGACTTCGTCCACTGCGACGAGACGAGCTGGCGCGAGTCCAACAAACTGGCCTGGCTCTGGGGCGCGGTGACGCCGAAGCTCAAGGTCTTCCGCATCGACGCGCGCAGAAACCGCGAGGCGTTCCGCAAGCTGCTCTTCACCTTCGGGGGCATCCTCGTCACCGACCGCTTCTCGGTCTACCGCGCGCACGACACCAAGAAACGCCAGCTCTGCTGGGCGCACGTGCTGCGCAACTTTCGCGGGATCGAAGAGATCGGGGGCAAGGCCAAGAGCCTCGGTGTCAGCGGCCAGAAGATCGTGAAGGCCGTCTTCAAGGAGTGGTATCGCTTCCGGGAGGGCGAGATCACGAGGCTTGGGCTCCGGCGAAAGCTCGTGCCACTGCGGCGGCGATTGAAACGCCTGCTGCGGCGCCACGTAAACAACCCGGTGCGACCGGCACGCGCACTTGTGACCGATCTCCGCGAGTACGGCGCCGCGCTCTGGACATTCGCCAAGGTCGAGGGCCTGGAGCCGACCAACAACGCCGCCGAACGCGCGATTCGCAAAGCCGTGCTGTGGCGCAAGGGATCCTTCGGGTCGGCGAGTCCCGCGGGGTCGCGCTTCGTGGAGCGGATGCTCACGGTGTGCGAGAGCCTCCGGGCGCAGCGGCGGTCGATTCTCCACTTCCTGGAAATGACCATCCGGGCCAGGCTTGCCGGTCGCGTCTACCCATCGTTGATGCCGCGGCGTGCGTAAGCGGGTGACGATCGGCCGTTCGATACTCAACCATCATGTCGTCTACCGTCAGAGTCCCAAGCGGCCACGCCCCGGCAGACGATTCTCCCAATCGCAAGCTGCCACGACCTGCATGCCGGTACGGGCGAGTGACTCCATGACACTGCCGACAACGGCGAGATACCGTTCCAGGTCCAAGTCGCTGCGAACGGGCTCGATTTCCACCGTGTAGGGGAAGTAGATGAAGTCCGACGGGTCACGGGCCAACATCTCCGGCGAGTAGTCATCGCTCTTGCGGACGTCCATTTCGCACGCCATGCCAGTCACGGTGTCGAGATCGACCGTTCCGGAGACCGCTGAAGCGACCTTCGAAACCAGTGTGCCCAGGTCTGACGGCGCATTCACGAAGAGTTCGGTGTACAGGCGTGCCACGTTACCTCCCAAGGGGGATGTAAGGACCAGTGTCGAATGCCCCGCCGGTGCGGACCACAGAGATGTCTACCTTCATGCCGAGGTCCTTTGCAACCGAGCTTCGTAGCGATCGCAGGCCGAGCTTGCTGACCGGGATCTTCCCCGTCTCCATTGCGCGGAGCATTGTTCTCTCCTTCGCCGAGCCGGGGTTCGGTTTCCCGAAGGCCCTCCGCACGGCTTCGTCGAACTTCCTCGGAGACACTCGAATCGCGACATCGATGTCGGATGCCGCCGTAGCCGTTCCCTGTGCCCGACTGCCATGGACGGCAATGTCGTCCCCGAGGTGTCCTGCACCCGCCCTGATCTTCTGGGACATCTGGTCGAACTGCGCCTGCGTCAGGCCCTGCGGGATCCCTCGACCCCGCGGGGAGGGTGAACGCTTACGACCGCCGCGATGAGATCTCCATTCGGGTCACGCAGTTTGATCTGCGAAGGAGTCGAGTCCCCATCCGATTGAGCAATCGCACAGAGAAACAGGATTGAGACTAGGTAGTTCGATACAGATTGCTGCGTCATTTTGTGCCCTTCACCGCCTGACGGATTGACCTACTTCGGTATCTCTCTCCTGTTTCGCCGGATCCGGACACGCAAGCAAACAGCGGCTGGGCGATCTTGGCGCGCCACGAGTCGGGTCGGAAACTCACGTACCAAATGACGTTCTCGTCGTCGTGCCACATGTCGAATCGCGTCAAGACGGTCCCATTGATCGAAGTTGAGAGTGACAATGTCCAGTCGCCGAGATCAAGTTCCGCTTCAGCGTCCCTGGGAAACCAGAACTGCAACGCCGCTTGTTTGAGGACGTCTTTCGTGTTTTGAAGTCGAAGATCGTCGAGCGACTCTTCGGCGCCAGAGAAAACCTCGCAGATCCGCGCGGCGGCCTCCAACTCACTCGGCGGTTCAACGGAAACGACAGCGCGTGCGCACCAGCCGACTCCGCCCGCCAGCAAGACGAGGAGGCACGTCCGCAGAGAACGTGTGTTCAGGAGCCGCCTGTCATTGAGTGAAGCCTGGATGCTTTCCGCCATTCTTCGTCTCCTTGTCGTGCTTGCTGCTGGCGTCTCCCACTGGTGCCGACGTGGCTGAAACACTGCACATATCAGAGACTACCGTAGGGCGGTCGAGAGTCAGCGATAACCAACAAATAAGCATCGGGGGAGCCCCCCGGCGCCGGAGTTGCGCCCGACGCGAATCTTGATCGACTTGGGTTTTTAGCGGCGTTGCCCGTCGCTGCGCTCGTAGGTCTCGGCGTGCAAGAAAAGCTCGATGGCCGAGTGCTTCAATGCCAGAACCAGCAACGTATCTCAGTACCGCCAAAACGGCAGCTCGCTCTGGCCGAGATGTACGTCAAAGGCGTTTCCACGCGCAGGTCGCCGCGATCACGCAAAAGTTCTGCGGCTGGGACATTTCCTGCGCCATGGATTCGCCTGTCGCCGCCGAGATCAACGAGGAAGCTCCACACCTGGCGCACGTCTCTTCGATGAGCTGCTTCGCGATCGCACCACTTTCGCGTGGCGCGATCGTCCAGCCCACGACGTAGCGACTAAAGACGTCGAGCAGCACGTAGAGTTGAAAGTACGACCACTTAGCCGGCCCCTTGAGCTTGGCGATGTCCCACGACCAAAGCTCGTTGGGCTTTGTCGCTAAGAGCTCCGGCTTTTTGTACGCGGGGTGACGCAGTTGATCACGGCGCTCGCGCACTGCACCGGAGTCTTTGAGAATTCGATACATCGTGCGCGGGGAGCACAGGTAGCGGCCCTCGTCGAGCAGCGTCGCGAACACTTCGCGCGGCGCTTGATCGACGAATCGTTTTTCGCAAAGCACGGCGCGCACCGCGCGACGCTCCGCGTTGTCGAGTGCCCGCGGCGGACGCGGACGAGGCTGCGGGGACCGAGGACGTGCTCGTGTCGCTCGGCGCCGGTAGAGCGTGGCACGCGCGACTCCAAGTGCGCGGCAGCTCGGAGCAACGCCCACGCGCGCTCCCAACTCTTCGGCAACACTCACGAATCGTCCTCGCTCTTCGGCATGGTCAAGCCCAGCAACCGTGAGACTTTTCCCTGCACTTCTAAGATCGTTTCCGCGGTCTCGAGCTTCTTGCGCAGGCGTACGATCTCGCGCTCCAGCTGCGCGTTTCGTTTTTTCAGTGCCGCGTCCGGATCGCGCTTCGGGCCGCGACGTTTGGGCGTCAGCGCCGCGAGCTGTCCTTGATCGCGCGCGCGACGCCACTCCGCGAGATGCGAAGAGTACAACCCTTCGCGGCGCAACACCGCCCCGATCGCGCAGTTTGTAGCCCGCGCTGAAACGGCGACGCTTCGCGCGAGGCGTTGGCCTGCCCCCCAAAAACGAGTCCGGGTTGCATGTGAGTATCCGGGCGCCATTTGGGAGGACGAGATGTCGAAGAGAAAGCACACGCCGGAGCAGATTATTAGCAAGCTTCGTGAAGCGGAAGTGGAGCAGTCGAAGGGCCAGTCGATCAAGTTGATCTGCAGGAAGTTGCAGATCACGGAGCAGACGTACTACCGCTGGCGGAAAGAGTACGGCGGGTTGCGCACAGACCAGGCGCGTCGCTTCAAGCAGCTTGAGAAAGAGAATTCTCGTCTCAAGAAGCTGGTGGCAGAGATGGCGATCGACAATTTGAAGGAGGCGGCGGAGGGAAACTTCTGAGCCCAACGCGCCCCGAGCTCGTCGGGATGAAAGCAAGTTGGTGGGCGCGATCGTGGCCTTGGCGAGCCGGTATGGCCGGTACGGCTATCGCCGCATCACCGATCTCTTGCGCCTTTTGGATTGGCGCGTCAACCACAAGCGTTTCACGGGAAAGCCGTTTGGTGCCGACAAATGGCTGGCATGGTGGGATCGGCGAAACGAGGATCGGTGATAAAGGACGCGGCCGCAGGGCCGCGTCCTTTCCGCACGCGCCTGCGTTACCCGCTGCGCGAGAGGGGAAGCCCCCAGCGGGAGTCCTCAGTCCAGCGTGCCGTCACGCACGACGAGCTCGAGCTCCTCGCCGGACTGCAGATCAACCACTCGCGTGTCAATGATCCTGTCTCCCAGCCGGACCTTCAGCCAATAGCTTCCGGCGTGCAGCCCGTCACG